>NZ_LMNT01000008.1:0-128271 GCF_001423055.1 Rathayibacter sp. Leaf299 | reverse complement strand
GTTCGAGACCAAGACAGCCCGGCTAGGCGTCAGATACGCGATCGAGTCAGAACCCCGCGACACCACCAAGGCAATCACCGATACGCCGCTGCGCGGCTACTCGACCAGCGGGGGCGGCGGCGAGCCGTCCGTGTGGGGAGCTGCAAGGAGCGCGCCGCCGCGGGCGCGCCTCCCCACCTCGCAGCACCCCCGAGGCGAACCGGTGATCCGCGTCCCAGCGGATCGCCTTAGCCGGACGCACCCCGCTCCACCCGACGCATCCCGTCGCGAAGCCGACCGCGCGACGCCGGGCAGGGACCGGCGTCGACTTCAATACAGGCAGTTGGGCCCCAGCAGGGACTTCAGCTCTCCGAACAGGTCGGGGGTGATCCGGACAGGGAACGGCACTTCGAAGACGCGGGCCGTGTCGCCCTTGATGAGCTTCAGCCGCACCTCGGTCGAGCCGGAGTGGCGGATGAGCACGTCGCTGAGCTGCGAGACGGTGTCGGTCGTCGCGCGGGACTCGGGCAGGGAGACGGTCAGCGGCCCGGAGTCGCCGTCCTGGTTCATCTCGGGGGCGAAGAGGCTGAAGGCGTGCAGGTTCATGCCGTCGTCGCGCATGCTGACGCGGCCGCGAACGACCACGATGGAGTCGTTGGTGAGCGCGGGAGCGAACTCCTGGTACGCCTTGCCCATGAACATGCAGGTGATCTCGCCGCCGAAGTCCTCGACCTGGATCATCCCGTACTGGTTGCCCGAGGTCTTCGCCATGCGGTGCTGGACGCTCGTCACGAGCCCGGCGACGACGACCGTCTCGCCGTCGCCGATGGTCTCCGACACGAGGAGATCGGCGATGGTCGTGCTGTAGTGCTTGGCCAGTTCCGTCTCGAGGCCCGCGAGCGGGTGGTCCGACACGTAGAGGCCGAGCATGTCCCGCTCGAAGGCGAGCTTGTCGCGCTTGGCCCACTCGGGCCGCTCGGGCACCTGGACCGCCGCCTGCGGTTCGTCCCAGAGGCTGTCGAAGTCGAAGCCGACCTGTCCGTTGGCCTCGTTCCGCTTCTCTCCGACGGCCGCCTCGACGGCGTCCTCGTGGATCTCGACGAGGGCACGGCGCGTGGATCCGAGCGAGTCGAACGCGCCGGCCTTGATCAGCGACTCGATGGTGCGCTTGTTGGTCGCCTGCATCGGCACCTTGCGGAGGAAGTCGTGGAACGTCTCGAAGCGCCCCTTCTCCTCCCGTGCCGCGCGGATGCCCTCGACGACGTTCGTGCCGACGTTGCGGACGGCGCCCAGGCCGAAGCGGATGTCGGTCCCGACCGCGGTGAAGAAGCCGATGGACTCGTTGACGTCCGGCGGCAGCACCTTGATGCCCATCCGGCGGCACTCGTTGAGGTACGCCGCCATCTTGTCCTTGGAGTCGCCGACGCTCGTCAGCAGCGCCGCCATGTACTCCGCGGGGTAGTGCGCCTTGAGGTAGGCCGTCCAGTACGAGACGACGCCGTAGGCGGCCGAGTGCGCCTTGTTGAAGGCGTAGTCCGAGAACGGCAGCAGGATGTCCCAGAGCGTCTTGACGGCCTCCATGGAGTACCCGTTGGCGATCATGCCGCCCGAGAAGCCCTCGAACTGCTTGTCCAGCTCGGACTTCTTCTTCTTGCCCATCGCGCGCCGCAGCAGGTCGGCCTGCGCGAGCGTGAAGCCCGCGAGCTTCTGCGCGATCGACATGACCTGCTCCTGGTACACGATCAGTCCGTAGGTGCCGCCGAGCACCTCCGCGAGCGGTTCCTCGAGCTCGGGGTGGATCGGAGTGATCGGCTGGACGCCGTTCTTGCGCAGCGCGTAGTTCGTGTGGGAGTCGGCGCCCATCGGACCAGGACGGTAGAGCGCCAGCACGGCCGAGATGTCCTCGAAGTTGTCGGGCTTCATCAGCCGCAGGAGCCCGCGCATGGGGCCGCCGTCGAGCTGGAACACGCCGAGGGTGTCGCCGCGGGCGAGGAGCTCGTAGGCCGCGGGGTCGTCGAGCTCGAGGTCCTCGAGCACGAGGTCCTGCCCGCGGTTGGCCCGGATGTTATCGAGCGCGTCGTCGATGATCGTGAGGTTGCGCAGCCCCAGGAAGTCCATCTTGATCAGGCCGAGGGACTCGCACGCGGGGTAGTCGAACTGCGTGACGATCTGGCCGTCCTGCTCCCGCTTCATGATCGGGATGATGTCGAGCAGCGGATCGCTCGACATGATGACGCCCGCGGCGTGCACGCCCCACTGCCGCTTCAGGTTCTCGAGTCCGAGCGCGGTGTCGAAGACGAGCTTGGCCTGGGGGTCCTCGGCGATCACGTTCCGGACGTCGACCGCTTCCTTGTAGCGGGCGTGCGCGGGGTCGTTGATGCCACTGAGGGGGATGTCCTTGCCCATGATCGCGGGGGGCATCGCCTTGGTCAGCTTCTCCCCCATGCCGAACGGGAAGCCCAGCACGCGCGAGGCGTCCTTGAGCGCCTGCTTCGCCTTGATGGTGCCGTAGGTGACGATCTGCGCGACGCGCTCGTCGCCGTACTTGTCGGTCACGTACCGGATGACCTCGCCGCGGCGACGGTCGTCGAAGTCGACGTCGAAGTCGGGCATGGAGACGCGATCGGGGTTCAGGAACCGCTCGAAGATCAGGCCGTGACGCAGCGGGTCGAGGTCGGTGATCTTCATCGCGTACGCGGCCATCGAGCCGGCGCCGGATCCTCGGCCGGGACCCACGCGGATCCCGTTGCGCTTGGACCAGTTGATGAAGTCGGCGACGACGAGGAAGTAGCCGGGGAAGCCCATCTGCAGGATGACCTGCGTCTCGTAGTCGGCCCGGGCGCGGACCTCGTCGGAGATGCCGTCGGGGTAGCGCTCGCGCAGTCCCGCCTCGACCTCCTTGACGAACCAGGTGTCCTCGGTCTCCCCCTCCGGCACCGGGAAGCGCGGCATGTAGTTCGCGCTCGTGTCGAACTGCACATCGCAGCGCTCCGCGATGAGGAGCGTGTTGTCGCACGCCTCCGGGTGGTCGCGGAAGACCTGCCGCATCTCGCGGGGCGATTTGAGGTAGAACTCGTCGGCGTCGAACTTGAAGCGCTTGGGGTCGTCGAGGGTGGTGCCCGACTGCACGCAGAGCAGCGCCGCGTGCGAGGTCGCGTCGTGCGCGTGCGTGTAGTGGAGGTCGTTCGTGGCGACGAGCGGCAGGTCGAGGTCCTTGGCGAGCCGGATCACGTCGCCGATGACCCGGCGCTCGATGTCGAGGCCGTGGTCCATGATCTCGGCGAAGAAGTTCTCCTTGCCGAAGATGTCGCGGTAGTCCGCCGCCGCCTGCCGGGCCTCCTTGTACTGCCCCAGCCGCAGGCGCGTCTGCACCTCGCCGCTCGGGCAGCCGGTCGTGCCGATGAGGCCCTCGGAGTACTGCGAGAGGATCTCGCGGTCCATGCGGGGCTTGAAGTAGTAGCCCTCGATCGACGCCCGCGAGGACAGCCGGAAGAGGTTGTGCATCCCCGTCGTCGTCGAGCTCAGCAGCGTCATGTGGGTGTAGGCGCCGGAGCCGGACACGTCGTCGCCGCCGCCGTCGCCCCAGCGGATCCGCGTCTTGTCCGAGCGGTGCGTGCCGGGGGTGAGGTACGCCTCGGTGCCGATGATCGGCTTGATGCCCGCTGCCGTCGCCGTGCGCCAGAAGTCGAAGGCGCCGAACACGTTGCCGTGGTCGGTCACGGCGATCGCGGGCATGCCCTCCTCGACCGCCGCGTCGATGAGCGGCTTCACCCGCGCGGCACCGTCGAGCATCGAGTACTCGCTGTGCACGTGGAGGTGGACGAAGGAATCGTTACTCGGCAAGGATGCGCCTCCGACGGACTGCGAGCGAGGGGACCGGGGACCCGGGGAGGGTCGTGAACGACCGCGGTGGAAAAGTCTAACCGCGCGGAGGCGGCCCGACGGCGGGTGCCGCGGATCACTCCCCGCGCAGCACCGAGAGCGCGTGCGCGAGGTCGTCGGGATAGGACGCCTGGAACTCGACCCACTCCCCCGAACCCGGGTGTGCGAAGCCCAGGCGCACCGCGTCGAGCCACTGCCGGGTGAGTCCGAGCCGGGCCGACAGAGTGGGATCGGCCCCGTACATCGCGTCGCCGACGCACGGATGGCGCTGGGCGGCCATGTGCACCCGGATCTGGTGGGTGCGGCCGGTCTCGAGGTGGATCTCGAGCAGCGAGGCGAACGGGAAGGCCTCGATGGTCTCGTAGTGGGTCACGGACGGCTTGCCGTCGGCCCGCACCGCGAACTTCCAGTCCGAGGAGGGGTGGCGTCCGAGCGGAGCGTCGATCGTGCCGGCGAGCGGGTCCGGGTGACCCTGGACCACCGCGTGGTACACCTTCTCGACCGTGCGGTCGTGGAACGCGCGCTTGAGGTGGGTGTAGGCCCGCTCCGACTTCGCGACGACCATGAGGCCGCTGGTGCCGGCGTCGAGGCGGTGGACGATGCCCGCACGCTCGGCCGCTCCCGACGTGGACACCGTGAAACCGGCTGCCGCGAGAGCGCCGAGGACCGTGGGGCCCTCCCAGCCGACCGCGGGATGCGCCGCGACTCCGACCGGCTTGTCGATGACGACGATGTCGTCGTCGTCGTGCACGATGCCGAGATCGGGCACGGCGATCGGGACGATTCGCGGCTCCTCGCGGGGTGACCACTCGACCGTCAGCCAGGAGCCGGCGACGACCCGGTCGCTCTTGTCGAGGACGCGGCCGTCGGCCGTCACTCCCCCGGCCTCCGCGACGTCGGCGGCGAAGGTGCGCGAGAAGCCCAGGAGTTTGGCGACGGCGGCGTCGGTGCGCAGGCCGTCGAGCCCGTCGGGGACGGGCAAGGAGCGGGACTGCACCATCAGGCGCCGGTCCTCGGCTCGCCGTGCGGCGCGTCGGCGTCGTCGGCCGATCGCGCGGCGTCGGACGACTCCTCGGCCGCGGCGGCCTCACTCGCCTTCGTCGTGCGCGTGCCGTCGAGGTTCACGCCACGCAGACTCAGGATCACGAAGATCGCCATCGCCGAGCAGATGGCGATGTCGGCGATGTTGTAGATCGCCGGGAGCAGCCACGGCGTGTAGAGGAAGTCGACGACGTGTCCGAGGCCGAAGGACGGCTCGCGGAAGAGACGGTCGAACAGGTTGCCGAGCGTGCCGCCGAGCAGCAGCCCGAAGAACAGCGCCCAGGCGGCCGAGCGGATGCGCCGGGCGAACCAGATCACCGCGACGACCACGCACGCGGCGATGATCGAGAAGATCCAGGTCGAGCCGCTCGCGAGCGAGAACGCCGCCCCCGGGTTCTTCACGTAGTGGAGGATCAGGACGTCGCCCAGGACGTGGACGTCCTCGCCGAGCGTGAGGGTCGTCGTGACCAGGTGCTTCGCGATCTGGTCGATCGCGAACACCGCGAGCGCAACGAGGCCGAGGGTGACGAGCACCCTCGGCCTGACGTTCGCTGCGGTGGTGCTACGCCCCAAAGCCGGGGAACGAGGACGACTCCGCCGGAACCGGCTGGACGTCGAGCTCGCGGAGCTGACCCTCGATGTAGCTCTTCAGCTTCTGGCGGTACTCGCGCTCGAAGGTGCGGAGCTCGTCGATGCGGTGCTCCACGGTCGCGCGCTCCTCGTCGAGCTTCGCGAGCTGCTGGCGCTGCTTCGCCTCGGCCTCGGCGACGAGACGGGCGGCGGTCGCCCGACCCTCGGCGACGAGAGCATCGCGCTTCTCGGCGCCCTCGCGGACGTGCTCCTCGTGGAGACGGCGGGCGAGCTGCAGAAGTCCGCTGGAGGACTCGGCCTCGTCGACCGGAACCGACTGCGACGCGCTGGGAGCGGCGACGGGCGCGGGCGCCGGAGTGGGCTCGGGCTCGGGCTCCGGCTCGGGAGCCGGGGTCTCGTCGACGACGGGAGCGGGGGACGTCACCGGCGCGGCGTCGCGCGGTGCGTCGGAGCCGCCGGAGGCGAGGCTCTGGCGCAGCTCCTCGTTCTCCTGGTTCAGGCGGCGGAGCTCCACGACGACCTCGTCGAGGAAGTCGTCGACCTCGTCCTGGTCGTAGCCCTCGCGGAACTTCGTCGGCTGGAACCGCTTATTGACAACATCTTCGGGAGTGAGCGCCATGGCTTTCCACCTTCGATTTCAAGTAGGTACACGTTTATCGACGTTCGACTAAAGCTAGCAACTTCGTGAACGCGGCGCAGTGCGAGCACCGCGGAGAACGTCAGGACGCCCCCACGATACAGGGAGCGGAAGTGATCCCGGCACCGACCGGTGCGTCCCTCGGCTGAGGGATCACCGGGAGCGGCCGGAGTCGGATCAGGCGGCGCGGAGCCAGGTCGCGATGTACATGCCCACGATCACGCAGAGCATGGTGAGGCTCCAGCCGAAGTCGAGGGCGATCGGACCGATCGACACGGGCTTGATGAGCCGCCGGAAGAAGGAGATGGGCGGGTCCGTGACCGTGTAGACGGTCTCGGCGGCGACGAGACCGGCGCCGCGCGGACGCCAGTCCCGGCGGATGACCCGCACAAGATCGAGCACGAACCTCGCCCACATGGCGAAGAAGTACAGGAGCAGGACGAAGTAGAGGACGCTCCCGAGGAGCGAGACGACGGAGGTCACCGCTGGCCAGGGCTCCCCGGGGTCAGGACTTCGCGAAGAACGACGCGTCGGCGTCGCTCTCGGCGGAGGCCGAGTCGCCGGCGACCGTGATGTGCGACGGCGAGAGCAGGAAGACCTTGCTCGTCACGCGCTCGATCCGGCCGTACAGGCCCTGCGAGAGGCCGCTCGCGAAGTCGATGAGACGACGGGCGTCCGCATCGCTCATCTGCGAGAGGTTGATGATCACGGGGATGCCGTCGCGGAAGTTCTCCGCGATGACCTGCGCGTCACGGTACTGCTTGGGGTGGACGGTGAGGATCTCGTTCATCTCGGCGTGGGCCGTCGCCTTCGGAGTCTGGGGGGTGGGCTTGCGGAGCGGGGTGACCGTCGCGCGGGGCTGCTGCGGAGCGGTCTGCTCGACCGGCGGGACGGGCTGGACGGGCGAGACCGGGGCGCGGTGGGCCGTGGTCGGAGCCGCCTCGACGGTGTCGGCGCGCTCGTACTCGACCTCTTCATCGGCGAGTCCGAGGTAGACCATCGTCTTCTTCAGCGGGTTGGCCATCTGTGTCCTCCGTGTCGTGTCTGCTCCCACTAGTGGGTCAGGTCGAGGTTAAGGGCGGGCGGGTCGATTGCCGGTGATTGCCGACCCGATTCGCAGGTGTGTCGCGCCCTCCGCGATCGCCTCGGCGAAGTCGTGCGACATGCCGGCCGAGACCGCGGAGGCCGACGGAACGATGGCGCGCACGCGCTCCGAGAGCACGCGGAGTCGCGCGAACGCGGGTCGGGGGTCCTCGCCGAGCGGAGCGACCGCCATGACGCCCCGGAAGCGCAGGTGTGCGGCGCTCGCGAGGGCCTCGGCGAGGTGCTCGACGTCGTCGGGTGCCGCGCCTCCGCGGTCCGGATCGTCGGTGAGGTTGATCTGCAGGAAGACGTCGAGAGCGTCCTCGCCCGCGTCCAGGAGCGGAACCAGGGCGAGGCGGTCGACGGAGTGGACCGCCGACGCGTACCGACGCGCCTGCCGGGCCTTCTTGCTCTGCAGCTGCCCGATGAAATGCCAGCGCGCGGGGGTGCCGGCGAGCTCGGCCGCCTTCTCCTGCGCCTCCTGGTGCCGGTTCTCGCCGAAGTCGACGACGCCCAGCTCGAGCAGATCGCGGATCAGCGCGACGGGATGGAACTTGGTCACGACGATGGTGGTGATGGCACCGGGATCGCGACCGGCCGAGCGGGCCGCATCGGCGACCCGCTCGGAGACCGAGGACCAGCGCGCGGCCAGCTCGGGATCGGTCACGGCCGACTACTTGAGGAAGTCGGGGATGTCGAGGTCGCTGTCGTCGTCGTCGAACGACGGGTCGGCGACCGGCGCCGGAGCCGCGACGGGCGCGCTCGACCAGATCGATCCGGCGGCGGGGGCGGCCGCGGCCACGGGGACCGGCTCGGACGACTCCGACGCCGCGCTCTGCTGCGTGCGGGGCTGAGCGAGGGCCGCGGGAGCCTGCCCGCCCGGCTCTCCGCCGTCGAAGCCGGCCGCGATGACCGTGACGCGCACCTCGTCGCCGAGGGTGTCGTCGATGACGGCACCGAAGATGATGTTCGCCTCGGCGTGCACCGCCTCCTGGACCAGTCGGGCGGCGTCGTTGATCTCGAAGATGCCGAGGTTCGATCCGCCCTGGATCGAGAGCAGCACGCCGTGCGCGCCGTCGATGCTCGCCTCGAGCAGCGGGGACGCGACCGCGAGTTCGGCGGCCTTGATCGCGCGGTCCGCCCCGCGCGAGGATCCGATGCCCATGAGCGCGGATCCGGCGCCCTGCATGACCGACTTGACGTCGGCGAAGTCGAGGTTGATCAGGCCCGGAGTGGTGATGAGGTCGGTGATGCCCTGCACACCGGCGAGGAGGACCTGGTCGGCGGTGGCGAACGCCTCGAGCATCGAGATGCCGCGGTCGCTGATCTCGAGCAGGCGGTCGTTCGGGACGACGATGAGGGTGTCGACCTCGTTCTTGAGCGTCGCGACACCCGCCTCGGCCTGGGTCTGGCGACGACGTCCCTCGAACCCGAAGGGCTTGGTCACGACGCCGATCGTCAGGGCGCCGATCGACTTGGCGATGCGCGCGACGACGGGTGCGCCGCCGGTGCCGGTGCCGCCGCCCTCTCCGGCGGTCACGAAGACCATGTCGGCGCCCGCGAGCACCTCCTCGATCTCCTCGGCGTGGTCCTCGGCGGCGCGGCGGCCGACCTCGGGGTCGGCGCCCGCGCCGAGTCCACGGGTGAGCTCGCGTCCGACGTCGAGCTTGACGTCGGCGTCGCTGAGGAGGAGCGCCTGTGCATCGGTGTTGATGGCGATGAACTCGACGCCGCGAAGGCCGAGCTCGATCATGCGGTTGACGGCGTTGACGCCGCCGCCGCCGATGCCGACGACCTTGATCACGGCGAGGTAGTTCTGGTGTGAAGTCACGTGTCCGGCCTCCGGGCTGAACCTTAAACCTGTAGTTGAGGCTTAAAGTTATGCTGAGTATGCATTTGGGGTGTGGGATCGACGGTAGGCGGAGTCCGCTCCCGCTCGCGACAGACACGCCCGCATTCGGCAAAGAGCCGAGCGGATCCGTCCGAGCCGGGGCTCAGCGTCGGCCGACGACGGCAGCGGCGGGCGAGGACACGTCGTACGACGACACCTCCGCCGGGTCCGTGGCCGCCATGAGCTTCTCGAGGACGATCGCCTTCTGCGCCGAGCGGTCGGGCCCGCCCCACATCACGACCGCTCCGTCGCTCAGGGTGAGCGTGACGTCGTCGCCCGTGGTGGCGGTCACCGCGGCGACCCGCCCGTCGAGGGACGCCGGGAGCGTGAGCAGCACCCGGGCCAGCGAGTGGAACGCCGTCCCCGTCGCTCCGCCCGACGGCGTGGTGAGGGTCGGGTAACCGGCCGGGGCCGTGTCGGAGGTCTCGATGACGACCCCCGCCGAATCGACCAGGTCGAAGCGGTCCCCGTTCTGCAGGACGCCGACCGGAGTCCGCTCGACGACGGACACGACCAGTGTGCTCGGCGGGCGGGTCTGGAGGGAGTAGCTCTGGATGAGCGGGTAGCCGCCGATCACGTCGCCGACGGCGTCGCGGTCGACGAGGGTCAGTGGGACCCCGATCTGATCCGACAGCGAGTCCTCGAGCGCGACCGCGTCGATGCGCGCGGTGCCGGTGATCTCGATGGTCCTGACCGCCATCAGCGGGGAGTACGCCGCGACCGCGACGACGATCGCGAGGAGCACCAGGGATCCGGCGACGACCAGCGCGGTCAGGCGGCGGCGGCGGGCGCGCCGGGTGAAGCGGCGCACCTCGCCGCGCTCGAACCGGCGCCGGGTGCGTGCGGCTCGCGCGACGGCGCGCTGCTCGGCGCCGGGCATCCGGAGCCCGGCGACGGCCGAGCGCGCGGAGGCCGCAGCCCGGGAGGCGGTGCGCCGCGCAGAGGCGGGAGCGGAGGACGCGCCGGAACCGGATGACGCTCGTTCCGTCGGTCGTTCCTCAGCCGGCGTCGACGAGGCGGAACGAGTAGCCGGGACGATGCGGATCGGCTCGGTCGGCTCTCCGCTGGACTCCGGCATGGACTCCCGCTCGCGCGGCTCCGGGTGCACGGGCGGCGCCGGGCGGCGCCCCTCGGGCCGCTTCACGCCCGTCGCCCCGGTCGATCCGCTCGGGTCATCGACCGACCGCGGCGTCCTCGCTCGCTCCGAGCGACTCGAGCAGCTGCGGGATGATCCGGTAGACGTCGCCGCAGCCCAGCGTGATGACGAAGTCGCCCTCGCGCGCGAGGCGTGCGGTCTGCTCCGCGGCCTCCTGCCAGTCGGCGAGGAAGGACACGTGCGACGGGTCGGCGAACTTGCCGCTGACGAGCGCGCCGGTGACGCCGGGCTCCGGGTCCTCGCGAGCGCCGTAGACGTCCAGCACGATCGTCTCGTCGGCGTAGCGCTCGAGCGTCTCGGCGAACTCCTTCGCGAAGAGTCGGGTCCGGCTGTACAGGTGCGGCTGGTGCACCGCGATGATGCGCCCCTCCCCCACGACGGTCCGCGCGGCCGACAGTGCGGCCGCGACCTCGGTGGGGTGGTGGGCGTAGTCGTCGTAGACGCTGACGCCGCGGACCGCACCGTGCAGCTCGAACCGGCGCTCGGTCCCTCCGAAGGCCGACACCGCCTCGAGCGAGGCGGCGGGATCGAAGCCGAGGCCCACCAGCACGGCGAACGCGCCGGCCGCGTTGACGGCGTTGTGACGGCCCGGGATGCGCAGGCGGGCGGAGTAGCGGCGGCCCTCGAACTCGACGGTGAAGCCCACCGGGCCCACCAGCTCCAGGTCGACGACCCGCACATCGGCGCCCTCCGCCTCGCCGAAGGTGAGGACCCTCTTGCCCTCGAGCTTCTCGGAGACCTTCACCGCGCCGGGGTCGTCGGAGGAGATGACGACGAGTTCGCCCGCGTTCGACGCGAAGGTGACGAACGCGTCCTCGAACGCCTGCAGCGAGCCGTAGTGGTCGAGGTGGTCGGGATCGACGTTGGTGATCAGCGTCACCGCGGTGTCGTAGAGCAGGAAGCTGCCGTCCGACTCGTCCGCCTCGACGACGAAGAGGTCGCTCGACCCGGCCGCCGAGGAGGTGCCCAGGCTCTCGATGATGCCGCCGTTCACGAAGCTCGGATCGGCGTCGAGACCCAGCAGACCGGTCACGATCATGCCGGTCGAAGTGGTCTTGCCGTGCGCGCCGGCCACCGCGACGAGGCGGTGCCCGCGGACGAGCCAGGCGAGCGCCTGCGAGCGGTGCAGGACGGGCAGGCCCCGCTCCTTCGCGAGCACGTACTCCGGGTTGTCCGGCCAGAGGGCGGAGGTGACGACGACGGCCTCCGCGTCGCCCAGGTTCTGCGCGTCGTGACCGATGGCGACCGGGATGCCGAGCTCGCGGAGCTGCTCGATCGGGTGCGACTCGCGCACGTCCGATCCGGTGACCCGGTGCCCGGCGTGGTGGAAGAGGCGCGCGATACCGCTCATGCCCGATCCGCCGATGCCGATGAAGTGCACCGATCCGAGTTCGTCGGGGACGGTGATGCCGAGGTCGGGCTTGATCACGGAGGTCTCGCTTTCGGGTCTTCGGCGGCCGGGAGTCGCTGCGGCGAGGGGGCCGGGGCGTGGCGCCGGATCAGTGTAGACGGTGCTGCGGAAGCGTTCGGGGAGCCGCGCGGAGGGGTGTCATCGGCGTGCCGCGAGGGCCGAGTCGACGAGGTCGACGAGCCGCTCCGAACCGTCGCGGACGCCGACCGTGGCGGCACGGCGGCCCATGGTCTCGAGCCGGGCGGGGTCCTGCAGCAGCGGGACGAGCCCGCCCTGCACCCAGCCGGGGAGGAAGGCGGCGTCCTCGACCAGGAGCGCTCCCCCGGCCTCGACGACGCCCCGGGCGTTGAAGCGCTGCTCGCCGTTGCCGACGGGGTAGGGGACGTAGACCGCGGGCAGGCCGAGCGCGCTCAGCTCGCTGACGGTCGCCGCTCCTGCTCGAGAGACGGCCACGTCGGCGGCCGAGAGGGCGAGGTCCATCCGGTCGCAGTACGGGAGGAGGTGGTAGCCGGGGAGACCCGGATCGGAGATCTCGGCGCGGTCGCCGGTGATGTGCAGGATCTGGACGCCGGTGGCGAGGATCACCGCCGCCGACGCGTGCACCGTGGCGTTGATCCGCCGGGCGCCGAGCGAGCCGCCCGTCACGAGCAGAGTGGGGCGCGCGGCGTCCAGCCCGAACGCCGCGATCGCCTCGTCGCGCCGGGCGGAGCGGTCGAGGTCCGCGATCTCGCGGCGCAGCGGCATGCCGACCACGGTCGCGTGCGGCAGCGGAGTGCCCTCGAACGCGACACCGACGAAGCGGGTGCCGCGGGCGCCGAGCCGGTTCGCGAGGCCCGGGCGGGCGTTCGCCTCGTGCACGACGTACGGCACGCGGGCGCGGCGGGCGGCGAGGTAGGCGGGAGCCGCCGCGTAGCCGCCGTAGCCGACCACGACGTCGATCCGTCGGTCGCGGATCGTGCGCACGACGCCGTCGATCGCGGCCTTGAGCGCGCCGGGGAAGCGCAGGACCGCGGCGTCCGGCCGCCGCGGGAAGGGCAGCCGGGGGATCACCGACAGCTCGTAGCCGCGGAGCGGGACGAGGCGGGCCTCGAGTCCCTCCGCGGTGCCGAGCACCAGGACCTCGGCGTCCGCGTCGCGCGCGCGGATCTCGTCGGCGGTCGCGAGCAGCGGATTCACGTGGCCGGCGGTGCCTCCGCCGGCGAGCAGGTAGCGGGTCACTTCGCAGCGGCCTTCCGCGAGCGGCGGGGCGCACCGAGGTGCGGCAGTCCGGTCGTCTGGTTGCGGGAGAACGAGAGCACGACCCCGATGGCGAGCAGTGAGCTGAGCAGGGCGGTTCCTCCGGAGGAGATGAGCGGGAGCGGGACACCCAGAACCGGGAGGACCCCGAGCACCACTCCGATGTTCACGAACGCCTGGCCGATCAACCAGACCATGACGGCCGCCGTGGTCACGCGCACGAAGGGGTCGGTGGCGGCGTGGATGATGCGGAAGAAGGCGACGGACAGCACCACGAACAGCGCCAGCACGACGATCGCGCCGATCAGGCCGAGCTCCTCGCCGATGATCGCGAAGATGTAGTCGTTGTCGGCAGCCGGCAGCCACGACCACTTGGCCTTCGAGTTCCCGAGCCCGACGCCGAAGACGCCGCCGGAGGCCATCGCCCAGGTGCCGTGCAGGGGCTGCCAGCAGGACGTCTCGTACTGCCCGGGCCCCGAGCAGTCGCCGAGGAAGGAGAAGATGCGGGTGCGGCGGTTCTCGGTCGAGATCGCGAAGAGGACGGCTCCGGCCGCGCCGATGAGCACGATCGGCGTGAGCACCCGCATCGGCATCCCGGCGTAGAACAGCGCGGCGAGCACGATGCCCGCCATGATCACGACGGTTCCGAGGTCCCCTCCCGCGAGCACCAGCATGATCGCGGATCCGGCGACGAGCAGGACCGGGACGAGCGCGCTCTTCCACTCCGTCACCGCTCGGAAGCGCCGAGCGAGCAGCAGACCGAGCCAGAGGGCGAGGCCGAGCTTGAGGATCTCGGAGGGCTGCAGCGTGAAGGCGCCCAGCTTCAGCCAGTTCTTGTTGCCGCCTGTACCCACTCCGAGCGGGGAGACTAGGACGAGCAGCTGCAGGACGCAGCCCGCGCCGAGCAGCCACGGCGTCGACCGCTTGAGCAGGGTGAGCGGGACGCGCGAGACGAGGAGCATCAACGGGATCCCGGCCAGCGCGAACACGCCCTGGCGGAGGAACCCTCCGAACGAGTCGGCGCTCGACCGGAACGAGGTCACCGAGGAGGAGGAGAGGACCATGGTCAGCCCGAACAGCACCAGGAACAGCGTGGTGCCGAACAGGAGGTAGAAGTTCGGCGACTCCGAGGCGAAGACCTTCGCGAGGACGACGCGCGCGGTGCGCACCCCTCCACGCTCCTTCGCGGACCGGCCGCTCTCGGGCTTCGCGCCCTGCGGACCCCTGCCGGCGTCAGTGCGGGAGCGGCCCGTCGTCGGAGCGGTCATCGGCCCCTCCTCCCAGATACGTCTCGACGGCCGCAGCGAACGAGCGGCCCCGCGCCGCGTAGTCGCGGAACTGGTCCATGGATGCTGCGGCGGGTGCGAGCAGGACGACGTCGCCCTCCAGGGCGAGCACCGCGGCGGCCTCGACGGCCGTCTGCATCACCGCCCCAGTGTCATCCGGGACCACCTCGGTGACGGGGAGTTCGGGCGCGTGTCGCCGGAATGCCTCGAGGACCGCGACGCGGTCGACTCCGATCACCACGGCGCCCCGGAGTCGATCGACATGGGCGGCGACGAGGGCGTCGACGTCGACGCCCTTGAGCAGGCCGCCGACCAGCCAGACGACCGACGGGTAGGCGCGGAGCGACGCGTCGGCGGCGTGCGGGTTGGTGGCCTTCGAGTCGTCGATCCACGTCACTCCGGAGCGCTCGGCGACGACCTGGATGCGGTGCGCGTCGAGCTCGAAGACCGCCAGGGCGCGGCGGATCGCCCCCGGCTCGATGCCGCAGGCCCGCGACAGGGCGGCGGCGGCGAGGACGTTCTGCACGATGTGCGGGGCGGCGAGGTGGCGGGCGGCCAGTTCGTCGACCGTCGCGATCTCGATCGCGCTGCTGTGCCGGTCCTCCAGGAACGCGCGGTCGCAGAGGATCCCGTCGACGATGCCGAAGTCGCTCGGCCCGGGCACGCCGAGTCCGAAGCCGATCGCCCGAGCGCCCTCGATCACCTCGGCGTCGAGCACCATCTGCTCGGTGGCGGAGTCGGCGCGGTTGTACACGCAGGCCACCCGCGTGTTCGCGTAGACCTTGGCCTTCGCGTCGCGGTACGCCTCGAACGAGCCGTGCCAGTCGAGGTGGTCCTCGGCGATGTTGAGGCAGGTGGACGCGATCGGCTCGATCGCGCCGAGGTAGTGCAGCTGGTAGCTCGAGAGCTCGACGACGAGCACGTCGAAGCCCTGCGGATCGCGCACCGCGTCGAGGACCGGGACGCCGATGTTCCCGCAGGGCGCGGCTCGCAGCCCTCCGGCGACGAGCATCGTCGCGGTCAGCTGGACCGTGGTGGTCTTGCCGTTCGTACCGGTGACGAGCACCCAGTCGGCCGGGGTGCCGTCGGCGCGCACGACCTTGTCGCGCACGCGCCAGGCGAGCTCGACGTCGCCCCACACCGCGGTGCCTCTCGAGGCGGTCCACTCGAGGATCGGATGCGTCGGCCGGAAGCCGGGCGAGACGATCACGAGCTCCGGGTCGAACGCGACGAGCTCGTCTGGCACGGTGTCGAGGCTCTCGGCGCGGTGGAGGCGGGCGCCGATCACCTCGAGCAGTCGCTCGCGCTCCTCGTCCGCGCGGTCGGCGAGGACCAGGACCTCCGCCCCGAGCTCGGTCAGGGTGTCGGCGACGGAGAAGCCCGTGACTCCGAGCCCCAGGACCGCGACGCGGAGCCCGCGCCAGTCGGAGTGCCAGCTGCGGAGGGAGTCGAGACGGTCGGCGCGTGCGGAGTCGGTCATGCCAGGGAGAGCCATTCGAGGTAGAAGAGCCCGACACCGGCGGCCACGAGGATGCCGGCGATGATCCAGAAGCGGACCACGACGGTGATCTCGGCCCACCCCTTGAGCTCGAAGTGGTGGTGGAGCGGGCTCATCAGGAAGATGCGCTTGCCCCGGGTCAGCTTGAAGTAGATCCGCTGCACGATCACCGATCCGGTGACGATGACGAAGAGCCCGCCGATGAGGATGACGAGCAGCTCGGTGCGGGTCAGGATCGCCAGCGCGGCGAGGGCGCCGCCGAGGCCCAGCGAGCCGGTGTCACCCATGAAGATCTGCGCCGGCGAGGTGTTCCACCAGAGGAACCCGACGAGCGCCCCCGAGATGGCCGCGGCGATGATCGCGAGGTCGAACGGATCGCTCACCGTGTAGCACTTGTCGGCGACCTCGGGATTGAGCTGCGCGTCGAAGCACCACTGGTTGGACTGCCAGAAGCCGATGATGACGTAGGAGCCGATGGCGAGGATCGAGGATCCCGTCGCAAGTCCGTCGAGACCGTCGGCGACGTTCACGCCGTTCGACGTGCTCGTGACGATGACGCAGATCCACAGCACGAACAGACCGATGCCGATCCAGCCGAGCGAGGCGAAGTCGAACGGCAGGTCCCGGATGAACGAGATCGACGTCGACGCGGGAGTCAGCCCGTTCTGGTCGCGCACCATGATCGCGATCACCGCGAAGCCCGCGGCGACGATCACCTGGCCCGCGATCTTCGCCCAGCCGCCGAGACCCAGGCTCCGCTGGTTGCGGGTCTTGAGGAAGTCGTCGAGGAAGCCGACGAGGCCGAGGCCGACCATCATGAACAGCACGAGCAGCGCCGAGGGCGCCACGGCGCGGTTCCCGAACAGCATGCCGAGGAAGTACCCCGCCACGGTCGCGATGATGATGACGATCCCGCCCATCGTGGCGGTGCCGTGCTTCACGTGGTGCGACTTCGGTCCGTCCTCGCGGATGAACTGGCCCCACTGCAGCCGGTGGAAGAGCCGGATGAACAGCGGCGTCAGGAGGAGGGTGAACGCGCCGGAGAAGGCGCCGGCCAGAAGGAGTGCTCTCATCGGTGTCGCTCTCCCAGTCGGTCGCCGAGGAATCGCAGCCCGGCCGAGTTCGAGGACTTCACCAGGACGGTGTCGCCGCTCTGCAGGTAGTCCTCGAGGTACGCGTACGCGTCGTCGGCCGTGTCGACGAAGACGGACTCGCCGCTCCACGACCCCTCGCGCTCGGCCGCGATGTGGATGCGCCGCGCTCCGGCGCCCACGACCACGATCTGCGAGAGGTTCAGGCGGACGGCGTGCAGACCGATGCGGTCGTGCTCCTCGTCGGCCCACTCCCCCAGCTCGCTCATCTCGCCGAGGACCGCGACCGTGCGGCCTCCGGGCTTCGCGATCTGCGCCAGCGTGCGCAGCGCTGCCGCGGTGGAGTCCGGGCTCGCGTTGTAGGCGTCGTTGACGACCACGACGTCCGACCCGCCGAGCACCTGCATCCGCCAGCGCTCGGCGAGCGTAACGGTCGAGAGCGCCTCGACGATCGCCGGCAGCGGGACGCCGACCGAGAGCGCGGCGGCCGTCGCGGCGAGGGCGTTCATGACGTGGTGCTCGCCCAGCACGCGCAGCAGCAGCTCGACGCGGCCGGCCTCGCGGCCCTCGCCCTCGCGCACGACGATCGTGAACCGGGTGCCCTCCGCGGAGGGCTCGACGTCGACGGCGCGAACGTCGGCCCGCTCGCCGCGGCCGAACCAGAGCACGCGGGCGGCCGTGCGATCGGCCATCGTGGCCACACGCCCGTCGTCGGAGTTGAGGACCGCGACGTCGTCGGCGGTGAGATCGGCGACCATCTCGGTCTTCGCCTCGAGGGTGCGCTCGATGCCGCCGAACTCGCCGGCGTGCGCGAGGCCCACCGCGAGGACGACCCCGACGTCCGGCTTCGCCATGCGGACCAGGCGCCGGATCTCGCCGACGGCGCTGGCGCCCATCTCGGCGACCAGGAACCGCGTCGACTCCGACACCTGCAGCATCGTGATCGGCGCACCGACCTCGTTGTTGAACGAGCCGCGCGGGGCGACGGTCTCGCCGACGCGGTGGAGGATCGTGCGGAGGAGGTTCTTCGTCGTCGTCTTGCCGTTGGACCCGGTCACGCCGACGACGGTCAGCCCGCCGAGCGCACGGACGCGCCGGACGACCTCCGTCGCGAGGGCGCCGAGCGCCTGCACGGAGTCGTCGACGAGCACCTGCGGCACGTCGAGATCGAGCGGGCGCTCCACGATCAGGAGAGCGGCGCCGTTCTGCACGGCGGCCGGCGCGAAGAGGTGCCCGTCGGTGTGCTCCCCGCGCTTGGCGACGAAGATCCCGCCGGGGCGGATCTCGCGGGAGTCGGTCTCGGTGGCGCCGTCGACGAGCGTCGACGCCGTCGAGGAGGGGCCGGCGAGGTGCAGGCGTCCGGAGACGGCCTCGGCGACCTCGGTGAGGGTCATGGCGATCATCTAGAGCCAGCCCGCCTCACGCAGAGCCAGACGGACGTCGTCCCTGGCCGAATACGGCATGTGCACTCCTGCAACCTCCTGGTAGTCCTCGTGGCCGGGTCCGGCGTAGAGGATCGAATCCCCCTCGCGCGCGAGCGCGACGGCGGCGCGCACGGCGGCGCGCGGGTCGGGGATCTCGTGGATCTCCCGGTCGGGTGACGCCTCCCTCGCCGCACGGAGGAGGACGTCGCGGATCGCGGCGGGGTCCTCCCAGCGGGGGTGGAAGTCGGTGACGACGACGACGTCCGACAGCCTGGCGGCGATCGCGCCCATGTCGGCGCGCTTGGTCGGATCGCGGTCGCCGTCGGCCCCGAACACCATGATCAGGCGACCGGGCGTCAGTGCCCGCAACGCCTCGAGAGCGTTCTGGAACGCATCGGGAGTGTGGCCGTAGTCGACGTAGACGCGCGGACCGCGCTCGCCCGAGACCCGCTCGGCGCGACCCGGGATGTAGACGTCGAGGACGCCCTCCTCGAGGGCGTGGGCGATGGCTCCGAGGTCGAAGCCGGACTCGACCAGCATCACGATCGCGAGGGCGGCGTTGGCAGCCATGTACCAGCCGATGAGCGGCACGGTCACCTCGACCGAGCGGTGCTCGGGCCCGTCGAGCCGGAAGGTCGTCTGCTCGGTCGTCCCCGCGACGACGGTCATCGTCCAGTCCGCGGGGACGTCGGGGGCGACTCCGACCGCCGGGGAGCTCGCGAGGGTCGCGACGGGGATGCGCGAGCGCTCGGCCAGCTCCCGGCCCCAGGTGCTGTCGACGGTCACCACGCCGCGACGTGCACGGTCGGGTTGGAAGAGATCCGCCTTGGCCTCGAAGTAGTGGGCCATGTCGGAGTAGTCGTCGAGGTGGTCGTGGCTCAGGTTCGTGAAGCCGACGACGTCGAAGACGACGCCGTCGATGCGGTGCCGGGTCAGCGCCTGAGCGGACACCTCGATCGACACGGCGCGGACGGCCGACTCGCGCATCCGAGCCAGGAGCGCGTGCAGCTCACTGGCCTCGGGGGTGGTCAGGGAGCTCGGCACGGCGACGTCGCCGATGCGGCGCTCGGCCGTCGAGCTGAGACCGGACACGACTCCGAGACGGCGCAGGAGGGCGTCGAGCAGGTAGACGACGCTCGTCTTGCCGTTCGTGCCGGTGACGCCGAACAGGGTGGGCACGTCCTCGCGGGTGCGGTGGATCCAGGAGGCGACGTCGCCGAGGGCGGCGCGCGGATCGGGGGTGACGAGGACGGGCAGTCCGCTCGCCGCGGCGAGGGCCGCGCCCTCCTGGTCGGTCAGCACGGCCACGGCGCCCGAGGCGGCGGCGTCGGAGGCGAACGCGGCGCCGTGCACACTCCGGCCGGCGACGCCGACGTAGAGGTCGCCGGACTCGACCTGACGCGAGTCGAGCGTCACTCCGCTCACCTCGACGCCCTCCGTGCCCGGAACGGCGCGGAGCGAGAACTCGGACACCAGCTGCGAGAGCGACCTCGGGACCGGATGCTCGGGTCGGAGGGAGGACTGCGGGCGAGTGACGTGCAATGCCCGCTCTTTCTCTCGTGGTGGTGCGATCACCACGTCGTGGGGTAGCTCACGGCGGGGACCGTCGACGGCTCCACCCGGTTGGTCTTCAGCACCTGGGTCATGACCTGCTGGAAGACCGGGGCGGTCGCCTGGGACGTGTTCATCTTAACCGGATCGGCGATGGTGACCGTCACGACGTACTTCGGGTCCTCTGCGGGAGCGAGCCCCGCGAGGGAGACCGTGTAGCTCGAGGAGTAGCCGCCATCGCCGTCCGGCTGCTGAGCCGTTCCGGTCTTCGTCGCGATGTTGTAGCCGTCGACGTGGATGTAGTCGGCGAGCCAGCCGTCGGTGTAGTGGGTCTGCAGCATGTCGACGACGTCGTGCGCGGCTCCGGCCGAGACGACCTGCGTGCCCGTCGCGTCCGGGACGTCGACGACGGTCCCGTCGGCCGTGGTGCAGCCGGCCACCAGCTGCGCCGGGAGGCGCACTCCGTCGTTCCCGAGGGTCTGGTAGATGCCCGCGACCTGGATCGCCGTGGCGGAGACGCCCTGGCCGAACATGGTCGTGTAGTTGGTCTGGCCGTCCCAGTCCTGGTAGTCGCTGAGCAGGCCGCCGGACTCGCCGGGGAACCCGACCGCGGTCGGAGCGTCGAGCCCGAACTTCAGCATGTAGTCGTAGCGCTGCTGAGCCGACAGCTTCGAGCCGATCGTCGCGATGCCCACGTTCGACGAGTCCTTGAGGATCCCGGTCAGCGTGTAGTTCGTCGGCGTGTGCGCGAAGTCGTCGCTGAACGAGACGCCGTTCTTCTCGAAGGTGTCGGGCGTCACCACGTGGGTCGTCGGCGTCGCGAGCCCCTGGTCGATCAGCATCGCGGCCGTCATGGGCTTGAACGTCGATCCGGGCTCGAACGGGCTCTGGAACGCGCGGGATCCGCGATCGGCCGCGGCGCTGGCCGTGACGTCGTTGGGGTCGACGGTCGGGGTCTCGGCGACGGTGAGCAGCTTGCCGGTCTCGACCTCCTGCACGACGACGATCCCGTAGCTGCCGCCGACCTCGGCGACCCGCTGCGACAGCACCTGCTGCGCGTAGTACTGCAGATCGGAGTCGATGGTCAGCTGCACCTGCCCGCCGTCGACGGCGGGCGTCTCGGCGACGGTGCTGCCCGGGATCCGGACGTAGTCGGCGCTGCGCTCGAAGCTCTCGGAGCCGTTCTTGCCCGCGAGGCAGGAGTTCTCGGTGTACTCCACGCCCTCCTGAGCCGCGCCGTCGGCGCCGACGTAGCCGATCAGGTTGCCGGCCACCGCGCCGTTGGGGTAGGTCCGCCCCTGCTGCGTCTCGAAGTAGAGCCACGGGATGTCGAGCGCGACCAGCTTCTGGTAGGCCTCGAGGTCCAGGCCCTCGGCCAGCACGAGGTAGTTGGCCTTCGCGTTCTCGGCCAGCTCGGCGTCGACGAGGCCCGTCACCTGCTCCACGCTCTGGCCGGTGATCGCACCGATCTCGGCGGCGGCCTGCTCGATGCTGACCACGACCTCCCGACCGTCCGGCATCTCGCGGGGGAACTCAGCGACGTTGCGCGGCGACGTGGTCAGCCGGTAGCGGGTCGTCGTGTCCGCGAGGACCGCGCCCGCACGATCGACGATCGCGCCGCGGGTGCCGTAGGTGACGCTCCTGCTCGACTGGCTCTCGGCGGCCGCGTCGGTCAGCTCGTTCGCGCGGACGATCTGGATGTCGACGAGCTTGCCGATGAACAGGCCCACGACCGCGGCGATCACGAGGAACGTGACGGCGGTGCGGCGTCGGCTGGAGCGGTTCTGTCTCACTGCGGCGGTGTCCTTCTGCGTCCGGGCGGGGTGGAGCCGTTCGTCGTGTGCTGGTCGGAGCGGCCGGGAGGCCTGGCCGGTCAGTGCGTGATCGGGGCGGGCAGCTCGCCCTGCAACGGTACGGCCGAGGCCGCTCCGGCGGCGGACGACGCGCTCGCGGCGGCGGGAGCGGCCTCCGCGCCGGCGGGGAGGATCAGGGCGTTCGGCACGAGCGCAGCGGCGCCCGCGGTGCCGACCTCGCTGGCGGAGGCGGAGGCGGGGTCGCCCAGCACGGCGCCGTCCGACAGGCGGAGGTAGACGGGAGCGGTGTTCGCGACCATGCCGAGACCCTGCGCGGCGGTCGCGAGGTTCTGCGGCGAGCTCAGCGTGTCGACCGCGTCCTGCTTCTCGGCGTTGCTGCGGGTGAGCGTCTTCTGCTCGGTCTGCAGCGCCGCGATCTGGTACGCGCCCTGCGACAGGCCCACGCTGACGAGGAGCTGCACCACGATGATCGCGAACAGGCCCGCCACGGCGACGATCCCGTAGACGAGCTTGGGGCGCGGTGCGCTCGCTGCGGCCGGGACCGCCTCGATGCGGG
This sequence comes from Rathayibacter sp. Leaf299, assembly GCF_001423055.1. NCBI lineage: Bacteria > Bacillati > Actinomycetota > Actinomycetes > Micrococcales > Microbacteriaceae > Rathayibacter > Rathayibacter sp. Leaf299. The sequence goes on along the minus strand of NZ_LMNT01000008.1, from coordinate 106,144 downwards.
GCCTCTCGGACGGTTCACCCGGACGGGCCGGGCGGGTGTGCTCGATGACGGCGGGGTCGATGACGGCGGTGGCGCTCACGCGGTCCTCCTGATCCTCTCGGCCGCGCGCAGACGCACGGGTGTTGCTCGGGGGTTTCGGGCCTTCTCCTCGTCGGACGCCAGTTCGGCGCCGCGGAGGACGAGTCGGAACTCGGGTCGGTGCTCGGGCAGCTCCATCGGCAGCCCCGCGGGGGCCGTCGAGGACGAAGCGGCCTGGAGTGCGCGCTTGACGATGCGGTCCTCGAGCGACTGGTAGGCCTCCACGACGATCCGGCCGCCGACGGCGACGCGGTCGAGTGCGGCGGGGATCGCGCGCTCGAGGACCGACAGCTCCTGGTTGACCTCGATGCGCAGCGCCTGGAAGACGCGCTTGGCGGGGTGGCCGTTGCGCTGGATCGCTACCGGCGTCGCGGCCTGGATGATCTCGACCAGTCGGCCGGAGCGCACGATCGGCGCCTCCCGACGCGCCTCCACGATGCGCTTGGCGTACCGCTGGGCGAGGCGCTCCTCGCCGTACTCGTGGAAGATGCGGCGGAGCGCGCCCTCGTCGTACTCGGCCAGGATCGTCTCGGCCGTGAGCGGCGCCGTGGCGTCCATCCGCATGTCCAGCGGCGCGTCCTTGGAGTAGGAGAAGCCCCGCTCCGTCTCGTCGAGCTGCAGCGAGGAGACGCCGAGGTCGAAGAGCGCCCCGTCGATCTCGTCGATCCCCAGCTCGTCGAGCACGTCGGGCAGCTCGTCGTAGACGGCGTGCACGAGGTCGATCCGCGAGGAGTGCGCGGAGAGCCGCTCCCCCGCCAGCGCCAGCGCCTCGGGGTCGCGGTCGAGACCGACGAGGTGGAGGCCGGGGAAGCGCTCGAGCAGCGCGAGCGAGTGGCCGCCCATGCCCAGGGTCGCATCCACCAGCACGGCGCCGTCGCGCTCGATCGCCGGAGCGAGGAGCTCGACGCAGCGCTCGAGGAGCACGGGCAGGTGGCGCTCCTCGGTCGGGCGCACCTGCTTCTTCTCGGTGTCGTCTGCCATGGCGGTCCCGCCGTCCTGTTCCTGCTGCCCGATCCCCATCCATCTCACGACCGGACACCGGGGAAGGTGCGTCCGGGCGCCGAGTGGCTGGGAGTCGCGCGGCAGGAGCTAGAACAGTCCGGGGATCACCTCCTCCTGGGTGTCGGAGAAGACGGACTCCTGCTCGGTCAGGTACGCGTCCCAGGCGTCCTGCGCCCAGATCTCGGCACGGTTGCCCGCGCCGATGACGGTGAGGTCGCGGTCCAGGCCCGCGTAGGCGCGCAGCGGCGCCGGCAGCGTGACGCGGTTCTGCTTGTCGGGCGTCTCGGCGCTCGCGCCCGAGAGGAACACGCGGAGGAAATCGCGGGCCTGCTTGCTGGTGACCGGCGCCTGGCGGATCTTCTCGTGCATCGTCTCGAACTCGCTCTGGCTGAAGACGTAGAGGCACCGCTCCTGACCGCGCGTGACGACGACTCCGGAGGAGAGCTCGTCGCGGAACTTGGCGGGGAGGATCACGCGGCCCTTCTCGTCGAGCTTGGGGGAATAGGTGCCGAGGAACACGGACGTCCCCCCACTTCTTCCGGCCCGGATGGTGTGTCCTCCACAGTACTCCACTTCCCCCCACCCACAACCCCGCGGCGCGCGGCGACGCACCGGTTTCTCCCCGGTCATCCGCGGGATCGCGCGGCGGAGCACGGGTGGAGCGGAGTGGAGGGACTCAGCGCTCAGAGGGAGGGTCCGGGCATGAAAAAAGGGCCGATCCGTGAGGATCGACCCTGTGGGTGGTGCGGAGTGGGTGTCAGCCGCGACCGTCGCCGCGGTTGTCCCATCGATCGTTCAGACGATCCATGAAGGTGGAGTTCGGACGCGCTCCGGTGGACCGGGGCTTCGCGGGACGGGCCGCGCCGGGCAGTCCGGGCTCCTCGACTCCCCCGGCGGCCGGGCGCATGGCCACGACGACTCCGGCGAGCATGACGGCGAAGCCGCCGACGCCGACGAGCGGGACCTGGACGATGACGCCGGTCACGAGGATCGCGAGACCGAGGAGCGAGAGGAGGATGCCGAGCACGAGGGCCCGGTAGTTGGTGCCGCCGCGCCCCTTGCTGACCGCCGCCACGAAATCGGCGTCGTTCTGATAGAGGTTGCGCTCCATCTCGTCGAGGAGCCGTTGCTCGTGCTCGGAAAGCGGCATCTTGACCCCTTCGAGGGTGCGGCGCCGATCCTCTCGGGAGCGACACCAGGTTGGCGACACGGTGTGGTCGACGGGGCGGGTGGCGCTTCAGTGTAGACCGAGCCCGGCACAGGCGCTAGGCGGCGTCGATGCATAGGCTGGTCGGGTGAACAACAGCACTCGTCTGGTCGATCGCGTCCAGCTCCGAATCGATGGATTCCTCGCCGGGCGCACGCCAATTCTGCGCTCGATCGGAGAGGACGTGTCCGCCCTCGGCGACCTTTCGCGGGACTTTCTCAGCGGCGGGAAGCGGTTCCGCGCGCGCTTCTGCGAGGCCGGCTGGACGGCCGTCTCGGCGGTCCCCAGCGAGGCCCATCCGAGCGGTTCCGACCCCGTCGCGAGCGTGGGCGCCGGGCTCGAGCTGTTCCACGCCGCGGCCCTGGTCCACGACGACGTGATCGACAACTCCGACACCCGCCGGGGCGCCCCCTCGGCGCACCGCCGCTTCACCGGGATGCACTCGGCCGGCGGCTGGGCCGGCTCGGGCGACGAGTTCGGCCGCTCCTCCGCGATCCTGCTCGGAGACCTGCTCCTGGTGTGGTCGGACGAGATCTTCGCCGACGCGGAATGGGCCCTGGAGGACCGCACCAGCGCCGGGCGCGCGAGGACCGAGTTCAATCTGATGCGCACCGAGGTCACGCTGGGCCAGTACCTCGACATCCTCGAGGAGAGCGCGTGGGCCGGTCACGACGAGCACGAGCACCTCGCCCGGGCTGAGCGCGTCGTCGTCTACAAGAGCGCGAAGTACAGCATCGAGGCGCCGCTCGCGATCGGCGGCTCCCTCGGTGGAGGCGACGACGCCCAGATCGACGCCCTCCGGCGTTTCGGTCTCCCGCTGGGCATCGCGTTCCAGCTGCGCGACGACGTCCTCGGCGTCTTCGGGGACCCGGCCCTCACCGGCAAGCCCGCGGGCGACGACCTGCGCGAGGGGAAGCGGACGATGCTGCTCGGCCTCGCCCGCGCGGGCTCCTCCGCCTCGGCGCGCGACGCTCTCGACGCCGTCGTGGGTCGCAGTGACGCCGGCGTCGAGGACATCGCCCGCGCGCAGACGATCGTCGCCGAGAGCGGAGCCCTGGACCGGCTCGAGGAGCGGATCGGCCGCGACGTCGAAACGGCGCTGGCGGTGCTGCCCGGATCGCCGCTGCGCGAGGAGGGACTCGACGAGCTGCGGGACCTCGCGGCCCGGGTCAGCGTCCGGACCGCCTGAGCCGGGAGGCGCTCACGGCGCCGCCGAGCGGATCAGGCCAGGGCCTGGGCCACGCGGCGCACCTCGGCCTTGCGGCCGGCCTGCAGGGCGAGGACCGGGCTCGTGCCCAGGCTCTCCTCGTCGGCGAGCAGCCACTCGACGGCCTCGTCGTCGGAGAACCCGGAGTCGGACAGCAGGATCGCGGTCCCGCGGATCTCGGACATCGGCTCCCCGTCGCGGAGGAACAGGGACGGCACGACGAGCTTGCCGTCGCGGCGCGTGGCGAGCAGGTGGCGCTCCTCGAGCATCCGGCGGATGCGGCTGACGCCGAGGCCGGTGCGCTCGACGAGGTCGGGAACGGTCAGCCACTCGATCTCGGAGGCGGTCGAGGACGGGGCGGGGGCGGACGAGTCGGTCACCCCTCAAGAGTGCCACGCCCCGCGCCTCCGAGCACGCCCGTCCGGGTCGCGCGGGGCGCCGCTCCCGCGTTGCACACGGGTTCGCCGAACGGTCTTGCCTAGACTCGTCGCGTGACCACCAGCCAGCTCGACCCCCTCCTCGGCCGTCTCGTCGACGGCCGCTACGAGGTGCGCTCGAGGATCGCCCGCGGAGGCATGGCCACGGTCTACCTCGCGACCGATCAGCGCCTCGAGCGTCGCGTGGCGATCAAGGTGATGCACGGCCACCTCTCCGACGACGCGACCTTCAAGAACCGCTTCGTGCAGGAGGCCCGCTCGGCCGCTCGACTGGCGCACCCCAACGTCGTGAGCGTCTTCGACCAGGGGCAGGACTCGGACATGGCGTACCTCGTCATGGAGTACCTGCCGGGAATCACCCTGCGGGATCTGCTCAAGGAGCGGGGGCGCCTCACCGCCCAGCAGGTCGTCGACATCATGCACTCGGTGCTGTCGGGCCTCGCCGCGGCGCACCGTGCGGGCATCCTGCACCGCGACCTCAAGCCCGAGAACGTGCTGCTGGCCGACGACGGCCGGATCAAGATCGGCGACTTCGGGCTCGCCAGGGCCGCGTCGGCGAACACCGCGTCGGGGCAGGCGCTGCTCGGCACGATCGCCTACCTCTCCCCCGAGCTCGTCACCCGCGGCACCGCCGACACCCGCAGCGACATCTACGCCATCGGCATCATGATCTACGAGATGCTCACCGGCGAGCAGCCCTTCACCGGCGAGCAGCCGATGCAGATCGCCTACCAGCACGCCAACGACTCGGTGCCCTACCCGAGTGCGAAGGTCGCCTCCGTCCCGACGTCGCTCGACGAGCTCGTGCTCTGGGCGACGGAGCGCGATCCGGACATGCGTCCGCGCGACGCCGGGGTGATGCTCGCGCAGCTGCTCGAGGCCGAGCGGCTGATGGGCATCACGCCCACGGACCGCCGGGTCGCCGACACCCAGGCCGTCACCCCTCTGCCCGAGTCGGCCCCGCCGCCCGCGACGACCGCGCTCTTCGATGCGGCGACTCCGGGCCAGACGACGGTCCTCGACGGACCCGGGAGCGAGGCCGAGGTCGTCGAGGACGACGACGAGACCGCCGTCGCCCGGCTCGCCGCGAAGCGGAAGGTCCGGCGCCGACGAGGCGTGCTCCTGGTCGTCGCCGTGATCCTCCTCGCCCTCCTCGGCGGCGGCACCGCCTACTGGTTCGGCGAGGGCCCCGGCGCGCTGCGCACCATCCCGAGCGTGGTCGGCCTCCCGCAGGACGACGCCGTCGAACTGCTCGAGTCCAGCGGACTGCGGGCGGAGCAGGAGCAGGCGCCCGACCTGACCGTTCCTCCGGGCACGGTGATGAGCTCGAACCCGGCGCCGGACCAGGCGATCCACAAGGACTCCGTCGTGACGCTCGTCGTCTCCAGCGGCCCCCGGCAGCTCGAGGTCCCGGCTCTCACCGGTCTCACGGAGGAGGAGGCGACCGCGGCGATCACCGCAGCCCCGTTCGCCGTGGGCGACACGACCCGCGTGTTCGACGGGGACGTCGACGAGGGACGGGTCATCTCGGCCGCCCTCCCCGACGGCTCGCCGCTCCCTCCCGTCCTCGCCGAGCAGTCGACGATCGCCCTGACCGTCAGCCTCGGGTCGATCCCGAACGTCGTCGGGATGACCGTCGAGGAGGCGACCGCGGCGGCGAAGGACGCCGGCCTCGCCCTCGACCGCAACGGCGAGGACTGGAGCGACACCGTGCCCCCCGGCGTCGTCCTCATCCAGGCGAACCCGGAGGCTCCGGCCACCACCGGCGGCACGATCTCGGTCGTCGTCTCCAAGGGCCCGGAGCCGGTCGCCGTACCGAACGTCGTCGGTCTGACCCGCGACGAGGCCAAGGCGGCCCTCGACGCCGTCGACCTGACGTGGAGCTACTCCCTCTCGACCCTCGGCGCGCTCATCGACGCCGCCCCGAACGAGATCACGAGGGTCACCGCGCAGTCGGACCCCGCCGGCGAGGCCGTGCAGCGCGGCACCTCCATCCAGCTGTCGATCACCATCACGACGTGATCACTGTGCGATGGGGTCCTCGCCCCCATCGCCGCGGTCGGCTTCACGACGGGTCGCGAACCGGAGAGCGGGTCGCGTGCGGCTAGCGCGGATCGCTCGCACGCGATCCACCCGTTCGCCTCGAGGAGGGGGACGATTCGGATGCCTGAGAGTCCATCGGACTCGGACCCCCGGTGATCGAGTAGCCGTCGGAGAGGGCGCATCGAGATCCACGACCTTCAGAAGCGCGGGTCTCGATACGCCCCTGCGCGGCTACTCGACCAGCAAGCTTCCGGTGATCGAGTAGCCGTCGGAGAGGGCGCATCGAGATCCACGACCTCCAACAGTGTGGGTCTCGATTCGCCGCTGCGCGGCAGACGCTCGTTGATCGAGTAGCCCTCACAGAGGGCGTATCGAGATCCACGACCTTCAACAGTGTGGGTTTCGATACGCCGCTGCGCGGCTACTCGACCAGCGGGCTTCTGGTGATCGAGTAGCGCGCGCGGCGGGCGCATCGAGATCCACGGCCTCCAGGAGGAGGACCGCCTCGCCGAGGTGGCGCTCAGACGGCGGAGCCGCGGAGTTCCTCCGCCACGAGGAAGGCGAGCTCGAGGGACTGCATGTGGTTGAGGCGGGGATCGCAGACCGACTCGTAGCGGGTCGCGAGGGTGGCCTCGTCGATCTGCTCCGAGCCGCCGAGGCACTCGGTGACGTCGTCGCCGGTGAGCTCCACATGGATGCCGCCCGGGTGGGTGCCCGCGGCGCGGTGCGCCCCGAAGAAGCCCTTGACCTCGTCGACCACGTCGTCGAAGCGACGGGTCTTGTAGCCGGTGGGCGTCGTCAGACCGTTGCCGTGCATCGGGTCGGTGACCCAGAGCGGCAGGGCGTCGCTCGACTTGACCGCCTCCAGCAGCGGGGGCAGGGCGTCGCGGATCTTGCCCGCTCCCATCCGCGTGATGAAGGTGAGGCGACCGGGCTCGCGATCCGGGTCGAGCTTGTCGATCAGCTCGAGCATCGTCTCGGGGCTCGTCGAGGGGCCGAGCTTCACGCCGATCGGATTGCGCACGCGCGACAGGAAGTCGACGTGGGCGCCGTCGAGCTCGCGGGTGCGCTCGCCGATCCAGATGAAGTGGCTGGACGTGTTGTACGGGGTGCCGGTACGCGAGTCGATCCGCGTCATCGGGCGCTCGTAGTCCATCAGCAGGCCCTCGTGGCCCGTGTAGAACTCGGTGCGCTTCATGCCCTCGAAGTCGGCTCCGCACGCGACCATGAACTTCACGGCACGGTCGATCTCGCGGGCGAGCTGCTCGTAGCGCTGGTTCTGCGGGTTCTCGGTGAAGCCCTTGTTCCAGTAGTGCACGAGCCGCAGATCGGCGAAGCCGCCCTGCGTGAAGGCCCGGATCAGGTTCAGGGTCGACGCGGCCGTGTGGTACCCCTGCACGATCCTGCGCGGGTCGGCGGTGCGCGACTCCGGAGTGAAGTCGTAGCCGTTCACGATGTCGCCGCGGTAGGCGGGCAGCGTGACGTCGCCGCGGGTCTCGAGATCGCTCGAGCGGGGCTTCGCGAACTGCCCGGCCATGCGGCCCATCTTGATGACCGGCATGCTCGCACCGTAGGTCAGGACGACGGCCATCTGCAGCACGGTCTTGACGCGGTTGCGGATCTGGTCGGCCGTGGCACCGGCGAAGGTCTCGGCGCAGTCGCCGCCCTGGAGCAGGAACGCCTCGCCGCGCGCCGCGGCGCCGAGGCGCTCGCGGAGCTGGTCGACCTCGCCCGCGAAGACGAGCGGAGGCAGCGCGGCGATCTCGGCGGACGCGGCGCGGACCGCCTCGGCGTCGGGCCACTGCGGCTGCTGCTTGATCTCGAGCTCGCGCCAATAGTCCAGGCCGGCGACCACGGAGGGGGCGGCGAGGACGTACGGTTCGTTCGGATCGATGACCACGGGGGTTCCTGGTTCTGACGGGCGCCGGGAGGCGCGCGAGCGGGTACCGCCCGGTCGGACGGCAGCGGTTGACGAGCTTATCGCCTCGCGGGACGCCTCCGAGGAGGAGGCCTCCGCGCACAGCCGGCGGTCAGCGGACGAGCGCGGCGCGCTTCTCCTTGACCGACGTCGCGTAGACGTCGAGGTACTCCTGGCCGCTCAGGGCGAGGAGCTCGTACATGATCTCGTCGGTGATCGAGCGGAGGATGAAGCGGTCGCCCTCCATGCCCTCGAAGCGGCTGAAGTCGAGCGGCTCGCCGAAGACGATGCCGATCCGGCCGAGCTTGGGCAGGCGGCTGCCGATCGGCATGATCCGCGCCGTGTCGACCATCGCGACGGGCACGACGGGCACGCGCGCCTCGAGGACCATCCGCGCGACGCCGGTGCGTCCGCGGTACATCCGGCCGTCGGGGCTGCGGGTGCCCTCCGGATAGATGCCGAGCGCCTCCCCGCGCGCGAGGACCCGGAGCCCGGTGTTGAGGGACGCCTCGGAGGCCTTCCCGCCGGAGCGGTCGATGGGCAGCATCCCCGTGGCGGTGAAGAACAGGCGCGTCGCCCAGCCCTTCAGGCCCTTGCCGGTGAAGTAGTCGCTCTTGGCGAGGAAGACCATGTTGCGGTCGATCACGAGCGGCAGGAACACCGAGTCGATGAACGAGAGGTGGTTGCTCGCGAGGATCACTCCGCCGGTCTGGGGCACCCGGTCGGCGTTCACGACCCACGGACGGAAGATCGTCTTCAGGAGCGGTCCCGCCACGATGTGCTTCATGAACCAGTAGAACATCGTGCGGCTCCTCAGCGAGTGCAGGGTCGGGGGTGGGGCGGGTGGAGCGGGGTCAGAGGGAGTTCGCGTGCAGGCGGGCGAGATCCGCCGCACCGACGACTCCGGCGTCGTTGACGAGCTCCGCGATGCGGAACTCGGGCTCGGGGTGGTAGCCGCGCGCCGGCAGATTGTCGAGGTACGCCTGACGGATCGGGTCGAGCAGCAGGTCGCCGGCCTGCGCCACTCCCCCGCCGATCACGAAGAGCTGAGGGTCGAGGACCGCGCTCAGGCTGGCCGCGGCCTCGCCCAGCCAGTGGCCGAGCTGGCGGAGCGCCGCGAGGGCGCCGAGGTCGCCCGCGACGATGAGGTCGGAGATGATGTGGCCGTTGAGCTCGCCGCCGTTCCGGCTGCGGGCGTCCGCGATGCCCTGTCCGATGCCGCCGGCGTCGGCCAGCTCGCCCGCGAAGCGCTGCAGGGCGCGACCGGAGCCGTACTGCTCGATGCAGCCGCGGGCGCCGCAGCCGCACGGCAGCCCGCCGGGGACGACGCGCATGTGCCCGACCTCCGCGGCCGCGCCGAAGCCGCCGCGCAGCAGGCGGTCGTTGATGACGATCGCTCCGCCGACGCCCGTGCCGATGGTGAGCATGACCATGTCGCTGACCAGGCGGCCGGAGCCGTAGCGGAACTCGGCCCAGCCCGCGGCGTTCGCGTCGTTCTCGATGATGATCGGCAGATCGATCCGCGCCGAGAGCTTCTCGCGGAAGGGCTCGTTGCGCCAGTTGATGTTGGGGGCGTAGTAGACGATCGACTGGGAGGCGTCGATGAAGCCGGCGGCGGCCACTCCGACCGCGGCGACATCGCCGGGCGCGAGGCCTTCGCGCAGGCGCTGAACCATCTCGACGACGACGTCGACGATCAGCTCGGGGTGCCCGGCGGGAGTCGGCTGGCGGTCCTCGCGGAGGATCGCGCCGAACTCGTCGACCAGCGCCCCTGCGATCTTCGTGCCGCCGATGTCGATCCCGATCGCGTGCACGCGAACCGCCTTCCCTCCGCCGTCGGCGCATCCGCGCCGGTGGAGCCGCCTTCTCCGGCGACTGGATCGAGTGTAGTGACCGCGGACAGCGCGCAGGCTCAGGCGGGCCGGGCACCGGAGGAGCCCGCATCGCGACCACCGGCCGGATCGTTACCCTGAACGGATCCACAGTTTCGATCCCGCCGATAGAGTGGGCTCGACGTTCGTTCAGGTGCCGAAGGAGTTGCCGTGGAACAGTTCGATTCACCCGCCGTGGTGGCCGCCGATCCTCAGGCGAACGCCGCCGATCTGCTGCTCGACAGGGTTCGCGAGACCCCCGACCGCGTGCTGTTCGCCCTGCCCGAGGGCGGAGGCTGGCGCGACGTCACCGCGCAGGAGTTCCTCGACCAGGTGACGGCTCTCGCGAAGGGCCTCGTCGCCGCGGGCATTGAGCCCGGCGAGAAGATCGGGCTGATCTGCAAGACGCGCTACGAGTGGACGCTGATCGACTTCGCCGTCTGGTTCGCCGGCGCGATCCTCGTCCCGGTCTACGAGACCTCCTCGCCCGCCCAGGTGCAGTGGAACCTGACCGACTCCGGTGCCCACGCCGTGATCGTCGAGACGGCTGATCACTTCGCGCGGCTCGACGAGATCCGCGCCGACGTCCCGGACGTCCGCATCGCCTGGCAGATCGGGCTCGGCGACCTCGACAAGCTCGCCGCGCGCGGAGTCGACGTGCCGGACGCCGAGATCGAGCGCCGCCGCTCGCTCGCCACCGGCTCCGACATCGCCACGATCATCTACACCTCGGGATCGACCGGGCGGCCCAAGGGCTGCATCATCCGGCACTCGAACTTCGTCGAGCTCAGCCGCAACTCCGCCGTCGCTCTCACGGAGCTGATCCACCAGCCGGGCGCCTCGACGCTCCTCTTCATCACCACCGCGCACGTGTTCGCCCGCTTCATCTCGGTCCTCTGCGTGCACGGCGGCGTGAAGGTCGGCCACCAGGCCGACACCAAGCAGCTCCTCCCCTCCCTCGCCTCGTTCAAGCCGACGTTCCTGCTCGCGGTGCCCCGCGTGTTCGAGAAGGTCTACAACTCGGCGGAGCAGAAGGCCGAGGCCGGAGGGAAGGGCAAGATCTTCCGCCGGGCCGCCGACGTCGCCGTCGCGCACTCGATCGCCGTAGAGGCCGGGTCGGTGCCCCTGGCGCTCAAGCTGCAGTACCTGCTGTTCGACCGCCTGGTCTACTCGAAGCTGCGGGCGGCGATGGGCGGCAACGTGAAGTACGCGGTGTCGGGCTCGGCACCGCTCGGCGACCGGCTCGGGCACTTCTTCCACAGCCTCGGAATCAAGATCCTCGAGGGCTACGGCCTGACCGAGACGACCGCCCCCGCGAGCGTGAACCGGACCGAGCTGTTCAAGATCGGCACCGTCGGACCGGCGATGCCGGGGGCGTCCATCCGGATCGCGGCGGACGGCGAGATCCAGGTGCGGGGCATCTGCGTCTTCGGCGGGTACTGGAACAACGAGCAGGCGACGGCGGAGTCGTTCGACGGCGAGTGGTTCCGCACGGGCGACCTCGGCTCGCTCGACGAGGACGGGTACCTGCGCGTCACCGGCCGCAAGAAGGAGATCATCGTCACGGCCGGCGGCAAGAACGTCGCGCCGGCGGCGCTCGAGGACCCGATCCGCGCGAATCCGCTGGTCGGCCAGGTCGTGGTGGTCGGGGACCAGCGGCCGTTCATCGCTGCGCTCGTCACGCTCGACAGCGAGATGCTGCCGACGTGGCTCGGCAACAACGGGCAGGATCCGACGCTCTCCCTCGACGACGCGGCCGTCAACCCGGCGGTCCTCGCCGAGATCCAGCGCGCCGTCGACCACGCCAACGGGTCCGTCTCGCGCGCGGAGTCGATCCGCAAGTTCGTGATCCTGCCGACCGAGTTCACGGAGGCGAGCGGCCACCTGACGCCGAAGATGAGCATCAAGCGCGCCGTGATCCTCTCGGACTACGCCGACACGATCTCCGCGCTCTACTCCGCCGCCCCGGCCACGGAGGGCATCAGCCTCCGCTGAACGGCGGTGCCGCCCGGTGCTCGGGCGGCCGCGGTTCTGCGTCCGACGAGCGGTCGGATGCAGAGCCGCAGGTGTGAGTGGCGGTCAGCGACGATGGCGGAGCTGCACTTCTGGCCGAGGTTGTGCTCGTCAGAGACCGACCACAGTGACGTGGATCTCGATACGCCCGCTCCGCGGGCTACTCGATCAGCAGCAGAAGCTCGACCCGACCGGCCACCGCGGGCTCCGCCGAAGGTCGAGCCGTATCCGGGAAAGCGCGTCCCAGCGCTTTCCCAACGGCGAACGCTGGACGGTCTGCAGAACGCGGCCCTCTGCACCAGCCGACCGCGAGGAGCCGGGCAGGGACCGGCTCCTGAGAGGGTCGAGCCGTATCCGGGAAAGCGCGTTCGAGCGCTTTCCCGTCGGCGGACGCAGGACGCTCTGCAGAACGCGACCACCTGCACAAGCCGACCGCGAGGAGCCGGGCTGGGACCGGCTCCGAATCAGCTCAGAACCAGGGCGACTCGCGGACGTCCTTCATCGCGGCGCGGCGGTGCTCCTTGGAGAGCCGATCGAGGTAGAGGCGGCCGTCGAGGTGGTCGCACTCGTGCTGCAGGGCCTGCGCCATCAGGCCGTCCCCCTCGAGGACGATCTCGTTGCCGTCGAGGTCGGTTCCGCGGACCTTCGCGTGCGGGTAGCGGATCGCCGGGTACCAGAGGTTGGGCACCGAGAGGCAGCCCTCGTCGACCGGTTGCGGCTCGCCGCTCAGCTCGACGATCTCGGGGTTCAGGATGTAGCCGATGACGCCGTCCACGTTGTAGCTGAAGGCGCGGAGGTTCACGCCGATCTGCGGCGCGGCGACGCCTGCGCGTCCCGGAGGACGGACGCTGTCGACGAGGTCCTCGACCAGTCCGCGGATCCCGTCGTCGATCGTCTCGATCGGAGTCGACGGGGTCTTCAGGACGGGATCTCCGAAGATCCGGATCTGGCGTTCGGTCATGTGGTGCGCTCCCTCAGGGCCTCCTCCGCTTTCAGGAGGGCGTTCTCGACGACTTCGCTCGCTGCCGGGTGCGGCCAGTACTGGCTGCGGGCGAGTCCGTGGATGCCGCGTCCGACGCTGGCGGCCTGGACGAGCGGCTGAATGAGGATACTCGCCTGCGGGCCCATCAGGTGCGCGCCGAGCAGGGCTCCATCGAGCCCGACGACCAGGATGCAGACGCTGGAATCGTCCTCGAGTGCCCAGCCGAAGGCGGTGGAGCCGTACTCCTGGCTGACCGAGATCGCGGCGACGCCGGCGTCCTCCGCGTCGGCCAGCGTCATGCCGAAGTGGGCGATCTGGGGGTGGGCGAAGATCGCTCCGGGCACGGGCGAGAGCGTGTTCCGCTGAGGGTCGTCCGGGTGCAGGAGGTTGTGGGCGACGATCCGCGCCTCGTGGTTCGCGACGTGCTTGAGCTGCCACTCCGACGAGACGTCTCCGAGCGCGTAGAGACCGGGGACGGGCGCACCGCCCGAGAGGACCCGCTGCTCGAGGTCGACCGCGACCCGTCCGTCCGGATGCAGATCGATCCCTGCGGAGGCGGCGGCGAGGGTGTCGCTGTTGGGGTCGCGTCCGAGGGCGACCAGCAGGACGTCCGTCTCGACGCTCGACCCGTCGCTGAAGGTGACGACGAGCCCGCCGTCGCCCGCGTCGACCTGCTGGGCGGTGACGCCGGTGCGGACGTCCCAGCGCTCGCGGGCGATCGTGGTGAACCGCCGCGCGATGTCCTCGTCGAGCGAGCGGAGGAGGCGGTCGCTCCGGACGGCGACGGTGACCGCGGTGCCGAAGGCGGAGAAGACGTGGGCGAACTCGACGGCGACGGCTCCGCCTCCCAGGATCACCATCCGCTCGGGGAGCTCGTCGAGGCGCATGATCGAGGACGAGTCGTGGATGCGCGCATCGGGCGCGTACGCCGCCAGGAGAGGGCGGGGCCGGGAGCCGGCGGCGATGACGACGCGGGGCGCGCTGATCCGGGTGCCGCTCGCGCTCACCAGCACGTGAGGACGGGAACCGTCGCCGAGCGACTCGAAGCCGAAGCTCTCGCGCAGCACGGTGACGTTCGGGGATCGCCCGTCCCGGTACTCGAGTCCAGCCCGGCTGATCGTGTCGGTCCGGCCGAAGACGCGATCGCGGACGGCCGCCCACTCGGGCCGCGCGACGGCTCCTCGCACACCGATCGGCGCTCCCTGGTCGACGTCGGTGACCACGTCGGCCACGTGCACGAACATCTTGGTCGGGATGCAGCCCGCGTTGAGGCAGGTGCCGCCGAACCACTCCCCGTCGTCGAGGAGCGCCACGCGGGAGTCGTCGTACTCGGGACCGACGATCGAGTTGCCGGATCCGGCCCCGATGACGATCAGATCGAACTGCTCGGCGGCGTCGACCGCCGCCTCAGGCACGCCGGACCGGCATGCCCTCGACGACGAGCGCGGCCAGCAGTCGCGCTGCGTCCTTCGTGGCCGGACGCAGGTGCTCCCACTTCACGACCGAGCCGGCGGCCAGCACCGGGTCGTACGGGATGCGGACGATGTCGCGCACCCGCGAGCGGAAGTGCGACTCGATCTCCTCGAGCTTCACGAGGCTCGTCCCCTGCGTGGCGGTGTTCAGGGCGACGACGGCGTTCTTCACGAGAGCGCCGTGGCCGTTCGCATCGAGCCAGGTGAGGGTCTCGGAGGCGAGGCGCGCCTCGTCGATGCTCCCGCCCGACACGATGACGACCGTGTCGGCCCGCTGCAGCGTCGGACGCATCACGGAGTGGACGATGCCGGTTCCGCAGTCGGTGAGCATGATCGAGTAGAACCGCTCCACGAGGTCCGCGACCACGTTGTAGTCGTCCTCGTCGAACGCCTCGGACAGCATCGGGTCGGTGTCGGAGGCGAGGACGTCCAGTCGGGTCTCGTCGCGCGACACCATCGTCGAGAAGTCGGTGAAGCCGGTGACTCCGGACGCCCGGTTGACGACGTCGCGGACGGTGGCCCGGGTCTGCTTCGGGACGCGCTCGGCGAGAGTGCCCCGGTCGGGATTGGCGTCGACCGCGATGATGCGATCCTCGCGGGCGTCGGCCAACGCCATGCCGAGGAGGGTCGTGACGGTCGTCTTGCCGACGCCGCCCTTGCGGGTCATCACCGGCACGAAGCGGGTGCCGCCCTCGAACTGGCGGCTGATCCGCTCCCCCATCGCCTTCCAGGCCTGCTCCTTCGCGGAGTCGCCGAGGTTCACGGTGTGGAACGTCACGGCGTAGACGAAGCGGTTCCAGCCGGAGGTCGGCGCGGGACGCGTACGCCGGTTCACCTCGAGGAGGCGGTCGGCCGTCAGCATCGACGACGATTCAGGTCCGGAGACGGAACCGGATGAGGATCCCGAACCGGACGACGCCTCGGACTCGGCCCGGAGACGGTCGCGCCGAGTGGCGCTGCGGGTCTGCTCGGCCGCGGAGGACTCGGCGGAGTCCGTGGCGGGAGTCTCTCCCCGGCCGCGCGGACGCTCGCCCGGCTCCTCGGGCAGCACGGAGACCTCGTCGCGCGAGGCGGACCCGGCGGACACGGGTCCGACGCCCGAGGCGGGGTCCGGCTCCGGAGGCGCGACGTGCGAGGAGCGGGACGGACGGGCCGAGGGGATGCCGAGCGTGCCGACATCGACGGAGTCGTCCTCGACGGGCGCCGGCGCGGTGGACCGCCGCCGCAGCGGCGGGTCGACCCGCACGCCGTCGGGGATCCGGGTCGGAGCAGTGTCGCTCTCGCGGGGCACGTACTGCGTCGAGTCCCTCACCGCGTCGAGCGCGGTGCGGGGCACGGGGCCGGTGTCGGGCTGTTCGTCGTTGCGCTCATCCATGCGAACGAGCCTCCTTCCGCTTGCGGTCAGTGTACCGGCGGCCCGTTCGGGGGCGCCGGGCCTTGGAGCCCCCGGGCTCCGACTGCTAGGACGCCTCGACGACGACCAGCAGATCGCCCGCGTCGACCTGCTGCGTGACCGGGACGGCGAGCCGTCGGACGGTGCCCGCGACCGGAGTCGTGATGGCCGCCTCCATCTTCATCGCCTCGATCGTCGCGATCGCGGCTCCCGCCGCCACGACGTCGCCCACGGCGACCTTGAGCGTCACGACCCCCGCGAACGGAGCGGCGACCTGACCGGGTACGGTCCGGTCCGCCTTCTCGGCACTCGTCGTGTCGACCGCGACGGTCGTGTCGCGGACGAACACCGGCCGCAGCTGCCCGTTCAGGGTGGTCATCACCGTTCGCATGCCCTTGTCGTCCACGTCGCCGATCGCCTCGAGCCCGACGTAGAGGCGGACACCGCGCGCGATCTCGACCACGTGCTCCTCGCCCTGCCGCAGGCCGTAGAGGTAGTCGGCCGTGTCGAGGGCCGAGACGTCGCCGTAGGACTCGCGCACGTCGAGGAACTGCTGGGCGGGGCCGGGGAACAGCAGCCGGTTCAGGGTGGCGCGCCGAGCGTCCGAGTCGTCGCCGAGCAGCACCGCGCGGTCCTCGGGCGGGAGGTCGGCCACTCCGATGCGCACGTCGCGCCCCTCGAGCACCCGGGTGCGGAACGGCTCGGGCCAGCCGCCGGGCAGCTCGCCGAGCTCGCCCGCCATGAAGCCGACGACGGAGTCGGGGATGTCGTAGGCCTGCGGGTTCTCGGCGAAGTCGGCGGGGTCGGCGTCGACCGCGGCGAGGTGGAGGGCGAGGTCGCCGACGACCTTGGAGGACGGCGTGACCTTGGGGACCCGTCCGAGGATCCCGTTCGCGGCGGCGTAGAGGTCCTCGACGACCTCGAAGCGGTCGGCGAGGCCGAGCGCGATCGCCTGCTGCCGCAGGTTCGAGAGCTGACCGCCGGGGATCTCGTGGCGGTACACCCGCCCGGTCGGTCCGGGCAGGCCGGACTCGAACGGGCGGTAGAGGCGGCGGACCGCCTCCCAGTAGGGCTCGAGATCCGAGACGGCGTCGAGGTCGAGCCCGGTGTCGCGGGGCGTGTGCGCGAGGGCGGCGACCAGGGCCGAGAGCGAGGGCTGGCTCGTGGTGCCCGCCATCGGCGCGGACGCGGCGTCGACGGCGTCGGCACCCGCCTCCGCCGCGGCGAGCAGGGTGGCGAGCTGACCGCCGGGAGTGTCGTGGGTGTGCACGTGCACCGGCAGGTCGAACCTCCCGCGCAGCGCCTCGACGAGGCGGGCGGCGGCGTACGGGCGCAGCAGCCCCGCCATGTCCTTGATCGCGAGCACGTGGGCCCCCGCGTCGACGATCTGCTCGGCGAGCCGGAGGTAGTAGTCGAGGGTGTAGAGGTCCTCGGCCGGATCGAGCAGGTCGCCGGTGTAGCAGACGGCCACCTCGGCGACCGTGGTGCCCGTCGCGAGCACGGCGTCGATGGCGGGCCGCATCTGCGACACGTCGTTGAGCGCGTCGAAGATGCGGAAGACGTCGACGCCGGTGGCGGCGGCCTCGCGGACGAACGCGTCGGTCACCTCCGTCGGATAGGGCGTGTAGCCGACGGTGTTGCGGCCCCGGAGCAGCATCTGGATCGCGACGTTCGGCAGGGCCGAGCGGAGGGCCGCGAGCCGCTCCCACGGGTCCTCGCCGAGGAAGCGGAGCGCGACGTCGTAGGTCGCGCCTCCCCAGGCCTCGACCGACAGCAGCTGCGGAGTGAGCCGGGCGACGGAGGGGGCGACGGCCACGAGGTCGCGGGAGCGGACCCGCGTCGCGAGGAGCGACTGGTGCGCGTCGCGGAAGGTCGTGTCCGTGACCGCGAGGGCGGTCTGCGCACGCAGGGCGTCGGCGAACCCCTTCGGGCCGAGCTCCAGCAGGCGCTGCCTGGACCCGGCGGGAGCAGGAGCCGCGAGGTCGACGGCCGGCAGCTTGTCGACGGGCCGCAGTCCCGGCGGTCGGGCGCCGTGCGGCTGGTTCACCGTGACCTCGGCGAGCCAGGTCAGCAGCTTCGTGCCCCGGTCGCGGGACTCGCGGCCGGCGAGCAGCCCCGGCCTCTCGTCGATGAACGATGTGCTGAGGTCTCCCGCGGCGAACGACGCATCGTCCAGCACGGCCTGCAGGAACGGGATGTTCGTCGAGACGCCGCGGATCCGGAACTCGGCGAGAGCGCGCTTGGCGCGGGCCACCGCCGCCGGGAAGTCGCGACCGCGGCAGGTGAGCTTCGCGAGCATCGAGTCGAAGTGCGGGCTGATCTGAGCACCCGGGTTGATCGTGCCGCCGTCGAGGCGGATCCCGCCGCCGCCCGGCGAGCGGTACGTGGTGATCTTGCCGGTGTCCGGACGGAAGCCGGCCGCCGGGTCCTCGGTGGTGATGCGGCACTGCAGCGCCGCCCCGTGCAGTCGCAGCTCGCTCTGGGTCAGCCCCAGCTCGGCGAGGGTCGCCCCGGCGGCGATCCGCATCTGCGAGGCGACGAGGTCGACGTCGGTCACCTCCTCCGTCACCGTGTGCTCGACCTGGATGCGCGGGTTCATCTCGATGAACACGTGCTCGCCCGCCCGCTCCCCCGCGGTGTCCAGGAGGAACTCGACCGTGCCCGCGTTGACGTACCCGATCGACCGGGCGAAGGCGATGGCGTCGCGGTGCATCGCCTGCCGGGTCGTCTCGTCGAGGTTCGGCGCGGGCGCGATCTCGACGACCTTCTGGTGCCGGCGCTGCACCGAGCAGTCGCGCTCGAACAGGTGGACCGTCTCTCCGTCGGCGTCGGCGAGGATCTGCACCTCGATGTGCCGGGGCCGGACGACCGCCTGCTCGAGGAACATCGTCGGATCGCCGAACGCGCTGTCGGCCTCCCGCATGGCGGCCTCGAGGGCCGCGCGGAGGTCCTCCGGAGCGTCGACGCGCCGCATGCCGCGACCTCCTCCTCCCGCGACCGCCTTGGCGAAGATCGGGAAGCCGATCTCCGCGGCGCCCGCGAGCAGCTCGTCGAGATCGCGCGACGCCGGGGTGGAGCGCAGCACCGGCACGCCGGCGGCCCGCGCGTGCTCCTTCGCCGTGACCTTGTTGCCCGCCATCTCGAGGACCCGGGCCGGAGGACCGATGAACGCGATGCCGGCGTCGGCCGCCGCTCGGGCGAGCTCGGGGTTCTCGGAGAGGAACCCGTAGCCGGGGTAGATCGCGTCGGCACCGCACTCGAGGGCGACCCGGATGATCTCGGCCACATCGAGGTAGGCCCGGACCGGATGCCCCTTCTCGCCGATCTGGTAGGCCTCGTCGGCCTTCAGCCGGTGCATCGAGTTCCGGTCCTCGTACGGGAACACGGCGACGGTGCGCGCCCCGAGCTCGTACGCGGCACGGAACGCCCGGATCGCGATCTCTCCGCGATTGGCCACAAGGATCTTCGAGAACACGGCAGTCCTTCGGGTCGGTCCTCCGCGGGCGACGGGGAGCCGGGAGTGCGACGTCGCGCCCCCGTATCCGCATCCCGGGCCGGGTGGCGCGCAGGGAACGGTTAGGTTCTCCCACCCTAGTGAAAGTAAAGTAACCAGCCATGCATGTACTCAGCGTGAGCTCCCTCAAGGGCGGCGTCGGCAAGACCACGGTGACCCTCGGCCTCGCGTCCGCAGCGTTCTCGAAGGGTCTGCGAACGCTCGTCGTCGACCTCGACCCCCAGTCCGACGTCTCCACCGGCATGGACATCAATGTCGCCGGCCACCTCAACATCGCCGACGTGCTCACGTCGCCGAAGGAGAAGATCGTCCGCTCGGCGATCGCCCCCTCCGGCTGGACGAAGGAGCACCACGGCACGATCGACGTGCTCATCGGCAGCCCGTCGGCGATCAACTTCGACGGACCGCACCCGAGCATCCGCGACATCTGGAAGCTCGAGGAGGCGCTCGCGAGCGTCGAGGCCGACTACGACCTCGTGCTGATCGACTGCGCCCCGTCGCTGAACGCGCTGACCCGCACCGCGTGGGCGGCGAGCGACCGCGTCGCCGTCGTCACCGAGCCCGGGCTCTTCTCCGTCGCGGCGGCCGACCGCGCCCTGCGCGCGATCGAGGAGATCCGGCGCGGTCTCAGCCCGCGCCTGCAGCCCCTCGGCATCATCGTGAACCGCGCGCGCGTCCAGTCGCTCGAGCACCAGTTCCGGATCAAGGAGCTGCGGGACATGTTCGGCCCGCTGGTGCTCAGCCCCCAGCTCCCGGAGCGCACCTCGCTGCAGCAGGCGCAGGGCGCGGCGAAGCCCGTCCACGTCTGGCCGGGCGAGAGCGCGCAGGAGATGGCGCACAACTTCGACCTGCTGCTCGACCGGGTCATCCGCACCGGCCGCATCGGCGAGCAGGTGCCGGCGGGGAAGTAGGCGCGACCTCTTCTCGACCACGGCGTCGCAGCTCGGGCTGCGGCGCCGTCGTCGTCGTCGGGCGGAGTGGTCGGCGCGGCGACAGCGGTTCCTGGCGGTGGGCGGATCTCGATACGCCCGCTGCGCGGGCTACTCGATCAGCAGAGGCCGCGGAACCACGGATCAGCGGGGGCAGGCGGGTGACCGGAGCGGCGGTCAGCCGACCTTGCGGGAGGCGCGGCGCTGGGCGAGCTCGTCCAGGGGGTCGACGGACTGGCTGCCGAGGTCGACGAGGCTCGATTCGACCTCGCGGAGGACCTTGCCGACGGCGATGCCGAAGACGCCCTGACCGCGGCTGAGGAGGTCGATGACCTCGTCGTTGGAGGTGCAGAGGTAGACGCTCGCTCCGTCGCTCATGAGCGTCGTCTGGGCGAGGTCGTCCACCCCGGACTCGCGCAGCTGCGTGACCGCGGTGCGGATCTGCTGGAGGGAGATGCCGGTGTCGAGCAGTCGCTTGACGAGCTTGAGCACGAGGATGTCGCGGAAGCCGTAGAGACGCTGCGTGCCGGACCCCGAGGCGCCGCGCACGGTGGGCTCGACGAGCTCGGTGCGGGCCCAGTAGTCGAGCTGGCGGTAAGTGATGCCGGCAGCACGGGCTGCGACCGCTCCGCGGTAGCCCGCGCTGGCGTCGAGATCGGGGAGTCCGTCGGTGAACAGGACGAGGTCGCGCTGGCCGCTGACGTCGCGGCGGACTTCTCTCATCCCGTGGCCTTCCGGATCCGAACGCCGGATCGTCCGAACGCGCTCCCTACGGTACTCACCCGGGGGTGCCGAGTAAACGACATCGGCTCGACGGCCGCGGCGTGTCGTCGCGGCCGCGGGATCACGAGCGGGCGATCCGCGTGAGGGCGCTGCGGACCATGGCGCTCCGGATCGTTCCGAGCTGCGCCGCGAGCCCGATGGCGTTCTCGGTCGCGCTCGCGGAGCCGGACACGTCGCCCCGGCGGGCGCTCGACGCGACGACGCTCTCGATGAGCGACATCTCGCGCTCCACCGCGACCCGCAGCGGGCGGAGGTGGCGCGGCTCGATGCCCGATCGCGAGAGCTCGACGAGCGCCTTGAGGGTCGTCACCGCCTCCTCGCCGTAGAACTCGCCACCGCGGACGAGTCCCGCGCCGATCGCCTCCTGGAGGAGCGCGCCGCTCGCTCCGGACTCCTGCGCGAGCTGCTCGCGGGTGAGCCGGGACGCCGGGGCGAGCAGGGAGGCGGGCGCCCCGCCCACGCCGCTCGGGAGCACCGGCTCGCGGCCGGCGTCGACGTCGTCGAGGTAGCCGCGGATGACCTTCAACGGCAGGTAGTGATCGCGTTGCAGCGCGAGGATCATGCGGAGCCGCTCGACGTCCGCTCCGGAGAACTTGCGGTACCCGGAGTCGGTGCGAGCGGGTGACACGAGCCCCTGCTCCTCGAGGAAGCGGAGCTTGGACGGGGTCACGTCGGGAAACTCGGTCGTGAGGCGGGACAGGACCTGTCCGATGCTCAGCAGAGCGGCCGGACCGGACGGGAGGGCCCGGGCGGTGGAGCGCCCCACGGTCTACGCGTCCGGTGCGGCGACGAGGTCGGCGCGGGACGCGTAGAAGGTGAGCCGGAACTTGCCGACCTGCACCTCGGAGCCGTCGGTCAGGAGTGCGGACTCGATGCGCACGCCGTCGAAGTAGGTGCCGTTGAGCGAGCCGAGGTCGCGGACCTCGAAGCCCGTGCCGCGGCGGACGAACTCCGCATGGCGGCGCGAGACGGTGACGTCGTCGAGGAAGATCCCGGCGTCGGGGTGCCGGCCGACCGTCGTCGAGTCGGTGTCGAGGAGGAAGCGCGCTCCTGTGTTCGGACCGCGGCGCACGACCAGCAGGGCGGATCCGGACGGCAGCGCGCCGACCGCCTCGGCCTCGTCGCGGGAGGCGCGGTTGTCGAGCGCAGCGAGCTGCGCACCGATGTCGTCGGTGAACGTGAGCGTCGTGTCCGTCGAGGGCTCGACGGGCTCGGACTTCAGCGGTTCGGTGGATGATGCTCCACGCACGGGCTCGGCCAAGACGTACCTCCTATCCGTTCAGCGTATCGGAATCCGGGGGCCCGCCGGACCCGGAGTTCTGCGAGCGGACCCCCCGGACGAGACCGGCCGTCTGCACCGCGTAGACGATGCCGGCCCACCAGTAGAGGAAGGCGCCCCAGAGCGCGAAGGCCCAGGCGATGGGCAGCGAGGCCGGCGCGAGAGCCGGGAACGCCTGTCCGAGCATGATCAGCGGCAGGGCGTAGAAGAGGCAGAACGTCGCGAACTTGCCGAGGTGGTGCACCGGGAGCGGCCCGTAGCCGGTGTTCGCCAGGATCACGGCCAGGACGACGAGCATGAGATCCCGCGCGACCAGCACGGCGACCAGCCACCACGGCACGAGTTCGCGGAACGCGAGGCCGAGCACCGTGGCGAAGATGTAGAGCCGGTCGGCGGCCGGATCGAGGATGCGCCCGAGGCGCGTCATCTGGTCGAAGCGGCGCGCGATCCAGCCGTCGAGGTAGTCGGTGAGGCTGGAGACCACCAGGGTGAGCAGCGCCAGAGCGTCCTCCCCCTCGATCACGAGGACGAGGAACACGGGGACGAGCGCCAGGCGCACCATGCTCAGGACGTTCGGGACCGTCCAGATCCGGTCCTCCCCCGCGCGCGCCATGCGCTCAGCCTACGGGCGGGCCCCGCGCGCCGGGTCAGCGCTTGTCGCGCCAGACCCGCTCGAACGGGAGACGCCAGGCGTGCGGCGCGATCAGCTGGTGGATCGCGTTCGGGCCCCAGGAGCCGGGGGCGTAGAGGCGCACGGGCGGCGGAGCCTGCAGCAGCGGCGCCGAGACCTCCCAGAGGCGCTCGATGCCCTCGGCGGTGGTGAAGAGCGTGTGGTCGCCGCGCATCGCGTCGAGGATCAGCCGCTCGTACGCCTCGAGGGCGTCGCCGGCGCGATCGGTCTCCTGCAGCGCGAACTGCATGCTGAGCTTGTCCAGGCGCATGCCCGGCCCCGGCCGCTTGCCGTAGAAGGACAGCGAGACCTTGGAGGCGTCGGCGAGATCGAAGGTGAGATGGTCGGGGCCGTGGGCGCCGACTCCGGACCCCTGCGGGAACATGCTCTTCGGAGGCTCCCGGAAGGCGATCGAGATGATGCGCTGCCCCTCCGCCATGCGCTTGCCCGTGCGGAGGTAGAACGGCACGCCCGCCCAGCGCCAGTTGTCGATCTCGCACTTGAGCGCGACGAAGGTGTCGGTCTCGGAGTCGGGGGCGACGCCGGGCTCCTCGCGGTAGCCGATGTACTGGCCGCGCACCACGTTCTCGGGGTTCAGCGGGCGCATCGAACGGAAGACCTTGTTCTTCTCCTCGCTGATCGCCTGCGGCTCGAGTGCGGTCGGCGGCTCCATCGCCATGAACGCGAGGACCTGGAACAGGTGCGTGACCACCATGTCCTTGTAGGCGCCGGTGGACTCGTAGAACTCGGCGCGACGGTCGAGCGTCAGCTTCTCGGGGATGTCGATCTGGACGTGGTCGATGAAGTTGCGGTTCCAGATCGGCTCGAAGAGGCCGTTGGCGAAGCGGAAGGCGAGGATGTTCTGCGCCGGCTCCTTGCCGAGGAAGTGGTCGATCCGGAAGATCTGCTCCTCGTCGAACGTCTCGTGCAGCTCGGCGTTGAGGACGACGGCGCTCTCGAGGTCGACGCCGAAGGGCTTCTCCATGATGATGCGGGAGCGCTCGACGAGGCCCGCCTCGGCGAGCATCCGCACGACCGACAGCGCGGCCTTGGGCGGCACGCTGAGGTAGTGGAGGCGGCTGACGTCCGGGCCCAGCTCCTTCTCGGCCGACTTCACGGCCTCGGCCAGGGCGGCGGGGCCCGCCGACTGCGGTACGTAGCAGAGCTTCGACGCGAACTCGTCCCACTGCGCGCGGGTGAGCGAGCGGCTGCCGAACTCGTCGTACGCGAGCTTCGCGAAGGCGCGGAACGACTCGTCGTCGTGCTCCTCGAGCGAGGTCCCGACGATGCGCACGTCGGGCGCGAGCGAGGACAGCGCCAGATGCGCCATGCCGGGGATGAGCTTGCGCCGCGCGAGATCGCCGACCGCCCCGAAGAGCACGACGACGTGAGGAGCGGCCTGCTCTGTCTGGACGGCGGGAGCGGAGGGTGCGGGTGTCACGGTCACACCTCCGATCATTCCATTGCGAAACGAGACCCGGGCGTCATCTCCCGGATACGAGGCGCCGCTAATGTCTGTCAGGTGCCTCCGATCTCCGACGCGCCAGCCGCGACCGCAGCACCCGCCCCCACCTCCGCCGACGGCACCGTCGCGCCGCCCCTGGACGACCGCATCCGTGCGGACGTCCACCTCCTGGGCGAGCTCCTCGGTCAGGTCCTCCGCGAATCCGGGGACCCGACGCTCTACACCGACGTCGAGCGCCTGCGCGCGCTGACGATCAGCGCGTACGACGGCGGACGACCCGAGGACCTCGCCGATGCGGAGGAGTTCGTCGCGTCGCTCTCGGCCGAGCGCGCCGAGGAGGTGGCGCGCGCCTTCACCTGCTACTTCCACCTCGTCAACGTGGCGGAGGAGTTCCACCGCGTGCGCGTGCTGCGCAGGCGCGAGGCCGATGCCGGCGCGCAGTCGCCCGAGGACTCGATCACCGCGTCGGTGGCGACGCTCACCGCCGAGCTCGGCGAGGAGGAGGCGTTCGAGCGCCTCTCGCGCCTCGAGTTCCGCCCCGTGCTCACCGCGCACCCCACCGAGGCCCGCCGCCGGGCCGTCGCCTCGACCATCCGGCGCATCAGCGCGCTGCTCGAGCAGCGCGACGACCCGCGCACGGGCGGCGTGGTGCTGCTCGAGAACCGCCGGCGCCTGCTCGCCGACGTCGACACGCTCTGGCGCACCGCGCCGCTGCGCGAGTCGAAGCCGTCGCCGCTCGACGAGGTGCGCACCGCGATGAGCGTCTTCGACGAGTCGCTGTTCTCGGTCCTCCCCCGCGTCTACCGCCGTCTGGACGACGCCCTCCAGGGCGAGGCGTCGGGCACCCGCGCGCCGATCGCCCCCGCCTTCGTGCGGCTGGGCACCTGGATCGGCGGCGACCGCGACGGCAACCCGTTCGTCACCGCCGCGACGACCCTCGAGGCCGTCGGGATCGCCTCCGAGCACGTGCTGATGGGGCTCGAGCGGGTCGCGCGCCGCGTCGGCCGCGCCCTGACGCTCGACGCGTCGACCACTCCGCCGTCGGACGAGGTGCTGGCGCTCTGGGACGCGTGCACGGGCCGCGCGCCGGAGCTCGCCGAGGACATCGCCGACCGCTCCCCCAACGAGACGCACCGCCGCGTGCTGCTGTTCGCGGCCGAGCGCCTGGCGGCGACGCGCTCCGGCGGCGCACTCGCGTACTCCTCCGCCGCCGAGCTGATGGGCGACCTGCGGACGCTTCAGGAGTCGCTCCTGGCCGCCGGCGACGCCCGCTCGGCCTACGGCGACCTGCAGAACATGATCTGGCAGGTCGAGACGTTCGGCTTCCACCTGGCCGAGATCGAGGTGCGCCAGCACTCGAAGGTGCACCGCGAGACGATCGCGGCGATCCGGGCCGGCGGTGCACTCGACGAGCGCAGCGAGGAGGTGCTCTCGGTGTTCCGCGCGATCGCGACCGTGCAGGAGCGCTTCGGAGTCGCGGCCGCGCGCCGCTACATCGTCTCGTTCACCCAGTCCTCGGACGACCTGCGGACCGTGTTCGAGCTCGCGGACGCGGCGACGGAGGGGCACCCGCCGGTCATCGACGCGATCCCGCTCTTCGAGACCTTCGCCGACCTCGACGCGTCGACCGACATCCTCGCCGAGATGATCCGACTGCCCCAGGTGCGCAAGCGGCTCGACGAGACCGGGAACCGCCTCGAGGTGATGCTGGGCTACTCCGACTCGTCGAAGGACGTCGGACCCGTCTCGGCGACGCTGGCGCTCTACGACGCCCAGGCGCGCATCGCGAAGTGGGCGGCCGACGAGGGCATCGTCCTCACGCTGTTCCACGGCCGCGGAGGCGCACTGGGCCGCGGCGGCGGACCCGCCAACCGCGCGGTGCTCGCGCAGCCGCCGGGATCGGTCGACGGCCGCTTCAAGCTGACGGAGCAGGGCGAGGTCATCTTCGCGCGCTACGGCAACCCGGACATCGCGACCCGGCACATCGAGCAGGTCGCCGGCGCGACCCTCCTCGCCTCCTCCCCCTCGGTCGGCGAGCGCAACGCCGCGGCGGCCGACCGCTTCCGCGAGGTCGCCGAGACGATGGACCGCGAGTCGCGCAAGCGCTTCTTCGAGCTGGTGAAGGCCGACGGCTTCGCGCCCTGGTTCGCCCGGGTCACCCCGCAGGAGGAGGTGGGCCTGCTCGCGCTCGGCTCGCGTCCCGCGCGCCGCGGCCTCTCGGTCGAGTCGTTGGAGGACCTGCGGGCGATCCCGTGGGTGTTCGCCTGGACGCAGGCGCGCGTCAACCTGACCGGCTGGTTCGGGCTCGGCAGCGCACTGGAGGCGGTGGGCGACCTCGAGCTGCTCCGCTCGGCGTACGCCTCGTGGCCGCTGTTCACGACGATGATCGACAACGTCGAGATGTCGCTGGCGAAGACCGACGAGGGCATCGCGCGCCGCTACCTGGCGCTCGACTCGCGCGACGACCTGGCAGGCCTCGTCCTCGACGAGATGGAGGCGACCCGGCGCTGGGTGCTCTCGATCACGGGCGAGGAGAGCCTGCTCACCGGACACCGCGTGCTGGGCCGGGCGGTGCGGCTGCGCACTCCGTACGTCAACGCGCTCTCGCTGCTGCAGCTGCGGGCGCTCCGCGCGCTGCGCACGGATCCGGGCGGCTCGGGGACGGAGCAGAACCAGCGCCTGCTGCTGCTCGCGGTCAACGGCGTAGCCGCGGGCCTGCAGAACACGGGCTGATCCGGACGCGTCCCGGAACGACGGAACCCCCGCGACCACGTGGTCGCGGGGGTTCCGTCGTGCGAGCGTCAGATCTGGGCGCCGTCGGCGAACTGCTCGGGGCCGGCGGCCTCCTGAGCGGCCTTCGCCTCGTCGTACTGGCGGCGCACCTCGACCATGTCGAGACCGCGCACCTGCTCGATGAGGTTGTCGAGCGCCGGGGCGGGCAGCGCGCCGGGCTGCGCC
This sequence comes from Rathayibacter sp. Leaf299, assembly GCF_001423055.1. Lineage (NCBI taxonomy): Bacteria > Bacillati > Actinomycetota > Actinomycetes > Micrococcales > Microbacteriaceae > Rathayibacter > Rathayibacter sp. Leaf299. Next base: position 78,923 of record NZ_LMNT01000008.1, on the reverse strand, counting down.
ATCAGCGGGATGCCGTCGCGGTAGACGACGAGGGTCGGGATGGAGGAGATGCCGTAGCTCGCGGCGAGCTGCTGCTGGTCCTCCGTGTCGACCTTCGCGAAAGTGATGTCGGCGTTCTTGTCGCTCGACGCCTCGAAGACCGGGGCGAACTGGCGGCACGGGCCGCACCAGGCCGCCCAGAAGTCGATGAGGACGATGCCGTCGGAGACGGTCTGGTCGTGGGAGTCGAGGGTCATCGTGGTCGTAGCCATGCCGACTCCAACCCCGGTGGCCGCCCGGCTATTCCCCGCGCGGGTCTTGGGCGGCGAGGAGGTCGAGCAGGGTGCGGGGGCCGAGGGCGGCGGCTCCGAGGGCGCTCACTCGGGCGATCAGCTCGCGGTCGGCGGTGACCACGGCGGCGGGGGCGTCGAGCGCGCGCACCAGGGCGACGATCGCGTCGTCGCCCGAGCCGTCCGCCGACTCGATCCGGAGGCGCCGTGGCGGGACGGCGGCGAGGGCGGCCGTGGTGTCGGCGTCGCGGGCCGCGCCCTCGAGGACCACGGCGATCCGCGGCCAGACGCGATCGGCGGCGACTCCGAGCACCGCGCCGGGCAGACCCGCGACCGCCAGAGCGGCCAGGCCGTCGAGGAGTCGCTCCGCGGCTCCCGCGCGGTCGCGCCACCAGCCGTCGGGCCGGGAGCCGACGACGTTCGCGGCGTCGACGACCAGCACGGGGAGCGCCGTGTCGAGGGCACGCAGCCCGCTCCAGGAGGCGCCGAAGCCGGGGTGCAGCGGCAGCGCCTCGACGTCGTCGGGGGCGACCCACCGCAGCTCGGTGCTCTCGGCGTCGGCGATGCGCGGCTCGAAGTGCTCGAGCGCGTGCGCGAGGACGGTGGTGTAGCTCCAGGGTCCGACGGTGACGACACTGGCGGCATCGGGGACGACGAGCTCGGGCGGGACGCCCGCCTCCTCCACCGACTCGCGCAGGGCGGCCTCGAAGGCCGTCTCCTCGGGGTGGCGGGCTCCTCCGGGGAGCCCCCAGGTGCCGCCGAAGTGGCTCCAGGCGACGCGGTGCTGCAGCAGCACCCGGCCGTCGGGGTCGCGGAGGAGCAGACCGGCCGCGCCGAAACGGCCCCAGAACCGGCGCCCGTCCCCGACCTCGACCCAGCCGTCGCCGAGCGACGCGTCGAAGGGGTGGCGCGGAAGGGCGGCGTCGCCGCCGCTGTCGCTGCCCGTCATGCCCTCCAGCCTGACACACCGCGCCGGGACGACCGGACGGTGCGACTCCCCGCGGCTGGCAGAATCGGACGATGCGCCGCTCAGGAGTCCTCCGTCTCGCGACGGCGCTCTGGCTCGCGGTCATCGCGCTGATCACGCTGACCCCTGCGCCGTACCCGGCCGGGGAGCCGTCGACGCTCGTCCGCTCGATCATCGCCTTCCTCGGCTCGACTCCGCTGACCTCGTGGTTCGACTACGACGTCGCCGAGTTCACCGCGAACGTGCTCATGCTCGTGCCGCTCGGGGCGCTGCTGGCCGCGCAGCTGCCTCCGCGCCGCCGTCTGCTCGCCGCCCTGATCGGGCTCGGCGTCTCGGTGCTCGTCGAGACGATCCAGCTGCTCTGGCTGCCGTCGCGCGTCTCAGACGTCCGCGACCTCGTCTCGAACGGACTCGGCTCGCTCCTGGGCGCGCTGCTGACGATCGCGCTGCTCCGCTCCTCCGCTCGCCGCTCCCTCCGGAAGGACCGCACCGCCCATGCCCGCTGACACCCTCGTCCTGCTCGACCGCCCGTGCGAGGCGTCACCGGGCCACGGCCTCGCCGCGGCGGCGGTCGTCGATCCGACCGGCGTCGGCGGGATCGACGTCACCGATCTCGGCTTCACCCGGGGCGACGGCGTGTTCGAGACGATCAACCTCGTCGACGGGCGGCTGCAGGCGCTCGACGCCCACCTCGACCGCTTCGCGGCCTCGGCCCGGATGCTGGAGCTGCCGGAGCCCGACGGCGCCGCATGGCGGCACGCGATCGACGAGGCGGTCGCCTCGCATCCGCGGGTGCCGGAGGCGATGGTGAAGACGATCCTGACGCGCGGGCTCGAGGGCGACGGACGGCCGACGGGCGTGGTGTTCGTCCAGACGAGTCCGGACTTCGGCCCCGCGCGGCGGGACGGAGTGCGGATCGTGCTGCTGGACCGGGGGCTGCGGTCGGACGTGAGGGAGACCTCGCCCTGGCTGCTCGCGGGGGCGAAGACGCTCTCGTACGCGGTCAACCGCGCGGCGTCGCGCGAGGCGGTGCGGCGCGGGGCGGACGACGCGCTCTTCGTCTCGAGCGACGGGTTCCTGCTGGAGGGGCCGACCTCGAACCTCGTGCTGCTCACGGGCGGCGCGCTGCTCACTCCGCCGCCGAGCCTGGGCCTGCTGCCCGGGACGACGCAGGCCGACCTGTTCGCGCTGGCGGACGGACTCGGTCTGCGGACCGCCTACCGGGCCCTGCGCCGCGAGGACCTGGACGCCGCGGACGCCGCCTGGCTGGTCTCGAGCGCGCGGAACGCGGCTCCCATCCGCGCCGTCGACGGGAGCGAGCGCCGCGTCGACGCTGAGCTCTCGGCCCGGATCAACGCGGCGCTGCTCGCGCGCTGACGCGGCGCCCGGAAGCGCCTCGCACTAGGAGAGGTCGGTCACGTCCGTCGCCTCGCGGCTGATCAGCCCGCCCCGCACGCGGACGGCGGCGGGGTCGAGGTCGACGCCCTCGCGCTGGTCGGCGGCCTCGTCGTTGATGACGGCCGACACCAGTCCGCGCCAGTCGGTGCCCTCGGCGACGGCGTCCTCGGAGCCGAGGCGGCTCGAGACGAAGACGGCCTCCGCCGCATCGCCCGCGTGCGAGATCACGGCGAGCTTCCCGACGGCGCGGCCGTCGGGGTGGCGGACGTGCCACTCCTCGTGGCCGGACGGGACGAGCGCGTACTCGGCGCCCGCGTGCTCGAACGCGGTGTCGCGCAGCTCCGACGGCAGTCCGCTGTGCGGGGGCGCGCCGCGGGTCGGGACGCCGGTGCCGCCCTCGGAGGAGCGCGCGCTCGTCGTGCTCATGCCGACATCGCCCGGGGTGCCGGCGGCCGTGCTCGTGGCGGTCGCCTCGGCGACAGAAGCGTCCTCCTGTCCGGTGTAGGTGCTGCCGTTGGGGTTCGAGCCGGTGTTGCCGTGGTCGGTGCTCATGAGGAGACCTCCTTGTCGGGCGGTCCTGGGGACCGCGGGGTGTGCGGGTCCGCCGAGCGGCCCGGAGGGACCACCCGGCTCCCGGGTTCGTAGACTGGACGGATGCAGATCCCGGTCACCGGCGCCGTGCGCGTGGACGCCTGGCTGTGGGCGGTCCGCGTGTACAAGACGCGATCGGCCGCGACCTCAGCGGCCCGCGCGGGCCACATCCGCGTCAACGGCGAGCGGGCGAAGGCGGCGCAGACCGTGAAGGTCGGCGACGAGGTCCGCGCCCGCATCGCCGGATTCGACCGGCGCCTGATCGTGCGCGGGCTGATCGTGAAGCGGGTCGGCGCGCCTATCGCGGCGGAGTGCGCGGAGGATCTCACTCCGCCGCCCCCGCCGCGCGAATCGGCGCCCGCGATCATCGAGCGCGACCGGGGTGCCGGCCGGCCGACCAAACGCGACCGTCGCGAGATCGAGCGGCTGCGCGGCTTCTGAGCACGACGGGGTCGCTCACGGCGCGAGGGCGCGCAGGCGCTCGAGGAGGCCGTCGGCCGCCTCGTCGAGGAAGCGCTGCTGCAGCTCGTCGCCGACCTGGACCAGCGCGATGTCCGTGAACCCGGCCTCGATGTAGGGCAGGAAGCTCTCGGCGAGCTCGTCGAGGTCGGGTCCGCAGGCGATCTGCTCGGCCACGTCCTCGGGGCGCACGAACTTCGACGCTCCGGAGAAGCCGGCCGGGGTCGGCAGGTCGGCGTTCACGGCCCAGCCGCCGGCGAACCAGCGGAACTGCTCGTGCGCGAGGGCGATGCCCTGCTCCTTGTCCGGGGCCCAGCAGATCGGGATCTGCCCGATCGTGCGCGACGGCGCGGCGTCGGCACCGCGGACGGCCGTCCACTGCGAGATCAGCTCGGCCTCGGGCTCGGTGGTGATCAGGTGGTCGCCGAGCGGCGCGAAGCGCTCGATCGACTTCTCGCCCGAGACGGCGAGGCCGATCTCGACGGGCTTGTCCGGCAGGTCCCAGATGCGCGCGGAGTCGACGCGGAAGTACTCGCCCTCCCACGTCACCAGCTCGCCGGTGTGCAGCGCGCGGATGATGTGCACAGCCTCCTCGAGCATGTCCTGGCGGACCGAGACGGCCGGCCAGCCCTCGCCGACGACGTGCTCGTTCAGGTTCTCCCCCGATCCCAGACCGAGGGTGAAGCGGTCGTCCGAGAGGATCGCGAGAGTCGCGGCCTTCTGGGCGACGACGGCCGGGTGGTACCGGATCGTCGGAGCCGTGACGTAGGTGGTGAGGTCGATCGTGGACGTCGCCTGCGCGACCGCGCCCAGGAGGGTCCAGGCGTAGGAGGCGTGCCCCTGCTCGGTCAGCCAGGGCGAGTAGTGATCGCTCGAGACGGCGAACTCGAAGCCGTGCCTCTCAGCGTCGACGGCATAGCCGACCAGTTGCTTGGGTCCGCTCTGCTCGGTCATCAGGGTGTATCCGAATCGCACCATGGTCGCTCCTCGTTCCGCTCGACGTCGCGTGCCCCGGGGCACGGTCCCATGGTGCGCGGCGACCGGGGCGGCTGCTAACCCCTTGCACGGGCGACCCGCGGCGGCTAGCGGGAGCGGTCAGACGAAGCGGACGCGGTTCTGCACGCGGGTGCGGACCTCGAAGGACTCGCCGTAGCCGCCGAGGCGGTCGTCGGTGCCCGAGCGCAGCAGCTGCGGGAGGAGCGAGCGCCGGATCAGTACCGCGCCCTGGTGCCGGCCGCGCTCGACCTGCTCGTAGGGCTGCTCGAGGCCGTCGTCGGGCACGACGACGACGCTCGCCGAGAAGCGCACGCCGAGCTCGCGGCCCAGGCGCCTCGCCGCCTTCGAGAGCGACGCGATCGGCTTCTCGTCGTCGGCGACTCCGGCGCCCTCGACCTCGCCCTTGCGCAGGCGCACGGGGTCGCCCCAGTCGGCCGAGGTCAGGGCGAGCAGCCCGGACGGGCCGAGGACGACGTGGTCGATCTTGAGCCCGCCGTCGCCGACGGCCACGTCGTTCCAGATCGTGTAGGCGATGCCCAGCGAGGCGACGAGCGAGGCGGTGGCCTCCTCGGCCTGCGCCTTCGCGAGCCAGCGCCGCACTTCGCGCGGCGCGGAGCGGACGATCGCCGGATCGAACGGGTCGTCGATGTCGACGCCGCGGCCGAGCCACTCCCGCACGAGGCGCAGGTAGTACTCGCGGGCGGCTCCGCCCGGGTGGCCGTACGAGCGGGCGCGGACGGCGGAGGCGGTCTGCGGCCGGGGCGACCCGGTGTAGGGCGACTGCGGGGACTGCGCGCCCGGGGCCGGAGCGCCGCGATCGTAGTCGGTGCGGGCCGAGGCGCTGCCGATCCGCTCCCAGGCGAGCTGGACCGCGTGGAACGAGGCGGCGTCGCCTCCGGTGTCGGGGTGGGTCTCGCGGAGCAGGCGGCGGTAGGCCTTCCGCAGCTCGTCGTCGGACGCGGTGGCGGAGACGCCGAGGACCTCGTAGGGCGTGCGGGCGGCGTGGCTGTCGGGCATGGTCTTCCGGAGGGGTCGAGGAGCGGGGCGAGCCCTCGAGCATATCGGCGGCAGCCGGGCGGCCGATGGGAGCGCGCAGGGCATGCGCTCGGAAGCCGCCGGCGTCGGGAGCGCCCGGGAAGGCGCTCCCGGACGGCTCAGCCCTCGGCGAGCATCTCGCGCACTAGCGGGATCACGCGGGTGCCGTACAGCTCGAGGTTGTGCATGATCGCCGCGTGCGGCAGGGTGCCGGCGCTGTACTTGAGGTCGAAGCGGTCGATGCCCAGGGTGCCGACGGTGTTCGCGATCTTTCGGGCCACGGTCTCGGGCGAGCCGACGTGCAGCGCGCCGTCGGGGCCGGCCTCCTCCGCGAAGCGCTCGGGAGTGAGCGGGGACCAGCCGCGCTCGCGGCCGATGGCGTCGGCCATGCCCTTGTAGTGCGGGAAGTAGAGCTCGCGCGCCTCCTCGTCGGTGTCGGCGACGAAGCCGGGCGAGTGCACGGCAACCGGGAGGCGCGGCTGCTCGAGCTGGTCGAGGGCGCGGCCGAAGAGGTCGACGTAGGGGCGGAAGCGGGCCGGCGAGCCGCCGATGATCGCCAGCACCAGCGGGAAGCCGAACCGGGCGGCGCGGACGACCGACTCCGGACTGCCGCCGACGCCGATCCAGGTGCGCAGGCGCCCGTTCTCGACGGAGGGGAACACGCTCTGCTCGGTGAGCGCGGCGCGGGTGCGGCCCTCCCAGGTCACCGGTCCGCCCTCGAGGAGGGCGTGGAAGAGCTCCAGCTTCTCCTCGAAGAGGAGCTCGTACTGCGAGAGGTCGAGGCCGAAGAGGGGGAAGGACTCGGTGAAGGAGCCGCGGCCGAGGATGACCTCCGCGCGCCCGTTCGAGACTCCGTCGAGGGTCGCGAAGCGCTGGTAGACGCGGACGGGGTCGTCGGAGGAGAGGACGGTGACGGCGGATCCGAGGTGGATGCGCTCGGTGCGGCCCGCGATCGCGGCCAGGACCACGTCGGGAGCGCTCACCGCGAAGTCGGCGCGGTGGTGCTCGCCCACTCCGAAGAAGTCGATGCCGACCGCGTCGGCGAGCACGCCCTCCTCGACGACGTCGCGCAGGACCTGGCCGTGCGGGAGCAGGGCGCCGTCGGCGCCGCGGGTGACGTCGCCGAACGTGTCGACGCCGAACTTCACTTCATGCATACTCATGGACTTCTGCAACCTCCCGAGGTCGTGGGCTATTCCTGCGGCGGATCCGGGACGATCCCGGCCGCGACGGCGGGCTCGCGATAGGCGCGGCCGAGGGACTCCGTGGTGTCGTGCGCGTTCAGACCGCTCGGATTGGGCAGGACCCACAGCGGGACGCCCGCGATCCCCTCCTCCTGACGCCCCTGCTTCGCCGAGCGCCGACCGAACGCCGCGCGGTACGCGGTGATGCCGACCATCGCGACGGCGGAGGGACGCACCCGCTCGACGGTGGCGACCAGCCGTCGCGCCCCGGCGCGCAGCTCCTCGCCGCTCAGCTCGTCGGCGCGCGAGGTGGCCCGCGCTGCGAGGTTCGTGATGCCGATCCCGCGATCGATCAGCAGGCGGCGGTCCTCGTCGCTCATCCCCTCCGACACGCGCATCGGCCGCTCGAGGATCCCCGCCGCGAGCAGGGCCGGGTAGAAGCGGTTGCCGGGGTGCGCGAAGTGCGCGCCCGTCGCCGCCGTCCAGAGGCCGGGGTTGATGCCGACGAAGAGCAGGCGGACGTCGGGGCCCAGCAGATCCTCGACCGTGCGGTCGCGGAAGGACGCGAGCTGGGCGCGGGTGAAGGGCACGACTCCATCCTCCCCCGGACGCCCCGCCGCAAGTAGTCGCCGGCGGCCCCCGCGGATGGAAGCATGGAGCCATGACGAACGCATCCCAGGACCACCCGATCCAGCACGGCAGCGACGACGCGGTGCTCGACGAGAAGCTGCGGGGGATCCTGCTGCAGGTCGCCGGCGATCTGCAGCTGCGGCCCGACGAGGACCCGGAGGCGCTGCTGCGCCAGCGCCTGCGCGACACCCGTATCGAGCTGTCGGAGGAGAGCATCCCCGGGCTCGCGAAGCGGATCCCCGGGCTGACCGATCGCAGCAACGGCGAGATGAACCCCGGAGCGCACTGACCTACTCCGGGACCGCCGGGCCCTTGCGGTGGTGGTCGAACACGATGCTGGTGCGGGTCGACGCGACCGCGGGGTGAGCCGACAGGTTCGAGACCACGAAGTCGCGCACGTCGTTGGAGTCGCGGACGGCGACGTGGATGATGAAGTCCTCCGAGCCGCCGAGGAAGAAGAGCTGCACGACCTCGGGCAGCGCCCGGATCTCGTCGGCGAACCGGGAGATCGCCTGGCGCTGACCGACCCGGATGCTCACGCTGATCAGCGCCTGCAGCGTGAGTCCGAGAGCGGCCGGGTCGAGCTCGGCGGTGAAGCCGGTGATGATGCCGCGCTCCACCAGCGAGCGCACGCGCGAGACGCAGGTGGACGGCGCGATGCCCGCCTGCTCGGCGAGGCGGCTGTTCGGCGTCCGCGCATCCGCTCGCAGCAGCCGCACCAGTGCGCGGTCGACCGGATCGAGGTCGCCGAGGTCGTGCAGATCCTTCGGTCTCATCGCCGCCTGCCCTTCTCGGACCGCCGATCGTGCGGAACTGCGGGCGTTCTTCGACGATCCTGCGGAACGTCACCCGTCGGAAACACGATCTTCGCACGATAGGAGCGACGTCGGCGCAGGATCGGCGTCCACCGCCCAGCGTCGGGCGCTGCACCTCGGGCGCCCGCGAATCGAGGAGCCGCCATGCGCATCGGGATCCCCAGCGAGATCAAGAACAACGAGAGCCGCGTCGCCGCGACGCCCGCCGGCGTCCACGAGCTCGTCCGGCGCGGGCACGACGTGCTCGTGCAGTCGGGCGCGGGCCTGGGCTCCCGCCTCACGGACGAGGACTTCGCCGCAGCCGGAGCACGGCTCGCCGCGGACGCCGACGAGGTCTGGGGCGAGGCCGACCTCGTCCTGAAGGTGAAGGAGCCGATCGAGGCGGAGTACCCGCGGATGCGCGCGGGCCAGGTGCTCTTCACCTACCTCCACCTCGCCGCGTCCCGCCCGTGCACCGACGCGCTGCTCGCCTCCGGGACCACGGCGATCGCCTACGAGACGGTGCAGCTGCCGAACCGTCAGCTGCCGCTGCTCTCGCCGATGAGCGAGGTCGCGGGGCGCCTGTCGATCACCGTCGGCGCGTACCACCTGATGAGCGCGGCGGGCGGGCGCGGCACCCTGCTGGGCGGCGTTCCCGGCACGCCGAAGGCGAAGGTCGTCGTGATCGGCGGAGGAGTCGCCGGCGAGCATGCGGCGGCGAACGCAGTTGGGATGGGGGCGGACGTGACGATCGTCGACCTCTCGCTCCCCCGGCTGCGCGAGCTCGAGAACCGTTTCGGCGGAGCGATCCAGACGCGGGCGTCGTCGACGTACGAGATCGCGGCGCAGGTCGCCGACGCCGACCTGGTGGTCGGCTCGGTGCTGATCCCCGGCGCGCGGGCGCCGAAGCTCGTCACCGACGAGATGGTGGCGACGATGAAGGCGGGCTCGGTGCTCGTGGACATCGCCATCGACCAAGGGGGCTGCTTCGAGGGCTCGCGGCCGACCACCCACGACGACCCGGTGTTCGCCGTGCACGACAGCGTCTACTACTGCGTCGCAAACATGCCCGGCGCGGTTCCCGAGACCTCGACGCGGGCGCTGACCAACGCCACGCTGCCCTACGTCGTCGCGCTCGCGGACCAGGGCTGGGAGGCGGCGCTGCGGAGAGACCCCGCCCTCGCGCGGGGACTCAGCACCCACGACGGGCGGGTCGTGAACGCGGCCGTCGCCGAGGCGTTCGACCTGCCGGTCACGCGGGTCGAGGACCTGCTCGGAGGCCGGAGCTCCGACTGAGGACCCAGATGAGCGCACCCGCCGCGAGCACCGCGGCGATCAGGCCGAGGACGTGCGCGATCAGGGACGGCAGCCCGTTCCCGGGCAGCAGGAAGCCGTAGGGGACCCAGCCGTCGGTCCGCCCGCGGACGAGCACCACGACCAGCCAGACCAGCGGGTAGGGCAGGACCAGCGGGAGCCTGCGCCACGGCAGAGGCGGCCGGTCGGCGACGAGGGCCCAGTCGAGGACGGCGAGCACCGGCAGGACGACGTGCAGCAGCGCGCTGACCCACGGCGGTGCGGATCCCGTGCCCGGCACGAGGGTGTTGTAGACGACTCCGACGACGACGAGGTAGGCGGTGGCGATCCCCCGGACGAGGCTCGACGACTCGGAGGGCGCGCGGTCGAGCAGCGCCACTGCCCCCGAGACGAGCAGCACGACGCTCAGGATCAGGCTGGTCTGGTTCGTGAAGTAGCCGAAGTAGTCGACGGGACTCGCGTCGCCCACCGCCACTCTCAGGCCGTAGGCGTAGCCGAGCACCGCGAGCACGACCACCGACACGAGCAGGCGGGCTACGGCCACGGCGGGCGGAGTCGCGGGGACCGCCCTACGCACGCGGATCGTCCTCGCCGCTCCCCCGGCTCAGCCACCCCGGTCCGGTCGGATCGGGGGCGGGCGGCGGGGTCGGAGCCGGTGGCCGGATGAGCAGCTGGACCTGCTTGACGACGCCCAGGACGACTCCGGTGCCGAACAACGGCACGCCGAGCAGGAGCACGAGCCACAGCGGAGCGTGCCGGCGGCTGCCGCCGATCTCGGCGGTGAGATCCCATCCGGCATCGGAGGCCAGCACGACGATCCCCGCGACGAAGAGGCCGCTGACGAGCGCCAGCGCCCACGGGTGCTCCTGCAGGTACTCCTGTGCTCGGCCTGACCGAGGTGTGCTCACGTGCGCGCCTCGGTCCGCACGCGCTTCAGCTGCTCGGGCGCATCGGTCGCGGGGACCCACTCGCACCGGAAGCGCCCGAAGTAGCCGAAGAGCACGCCCAACGCGCTGTTGCGCACCCCTGAATCGGCGTCGATGACCGTCTCGACGCAGATCGCCCGTTCCCCCATGCAGCGAGCGTAGCCGCGCACCTTGACGCTCGACCCCTACCTTCCTATTCTTCGGAGCATGCCCAGACGCAGACCGGGGACGGTCCTCCCCCTCGAGCTCGACCTCCTCGAGGCGCTGCTCGCCGCCGCCGAGCCCGTGCACGGCTTCGCTCTCGCGGCCTCGATCGCCGAGCGGGACGGTGCGGCGCTGACCGCCCACGGCACGCTGTACAAGGCGCTCGGGCGGATGCAGGAGCGCGGCCTGGTGACGTCGTCGTGGGAGGACAAGGCCGAGGCGACCGCGCAGGGGCGGCCGCCCCGGCGCTGCTACGAGGTCACCGGCGAGGGGCGGGCCGTCGCGCACGCCGCGGCGGCGGCGTCCCGAGTCGCGCCGTCGTCGCCCCTCCTCGCGGGAGGGACGGCGTGACCCGCCGTTCCGCGGCCGTCCGCCGCTCGACGCTCTCGGCTCTGCGGTGGTGCCGCTTCTACACCCGCGGACTCGACACTCTGGCCGCGTCGGATCGTGCCGACGAGATCGCCTCCGATCTGCACGAGCACGCCCTGTGGGCGGAGGAGCGTGGGGAGAGCCCCGCGCGGACCGCTCGTGCGATCCGCTCCCGGGTCCTGCGGGGAGCGGGCGCCGATCTGCTCTGGCGGCGTGCGCGGCTCCGCGAGGGCAGTACGGAGGCCCTGTTCGACGGGCGCGTCGGCTCGCTCTCGGCGGGACTGCAGGCGGTCGCACTGCTGCTCGTGCTCGCGTCCGTCCTCGTCGGCGGGTGGGCGAGCATCCGGGTGACGACCGAGAGCACGGTGCCGCTCCCGACCCTGCTGCCCGTTCCCGTCGCGACGCTGATCGCGGCGGTCGGGCTCCTGCTGCTCGCAGGCAGGAGGACGAGGATCGCGGGGGCGCTCCTGGGCGCGGTGGGCGTCAGCGTGCTGCCCACGGTCGCGGTCGACGCGCTCTGGTACGTCAGCGCGACGGTACCGGTGCTCGTGTCCACCGTCCCCGCGCTCGATCTCGGCCTGCTCCTGCTCGGCAACGCGCAGGGGCTGATCCTTCTCGCCGCCGTCCTCTGCTGGTCGATCGAGCGTCGTCGCCCCGAAGGGGCGGTGGCGGCGTGAGCCGGCAGCAGGGCGGGACCCGGTTCCGTGCGGCCGTCGCTCTCACCGTGGCCGGGGTGCTCCTGACCGTCGGGATCGGGACCGCGCTGATCGTCGGGGCGAGCGCGTCGGTGCAGCGGTACGAGGCACTCGCGGCCGTTCCCGGCGACGTCCGGTCCGACGAGTCGCTCCCCCGCGAGCCGCGCGAGCCCGCGGAGCAGCCGACTCCGACCGCCGCGCCCGACGGAGCACGCTACGACCAGTGGGGCGTGCGCCTGTACGGCGATGCGGACTCGGCCGCGGTCATCGAGTACCCAGCGGCGCTCACGGGCGACGAGCTCGAGAACCTGCACTCCTGGGTCGACATGCAGTTCCTCGTTGCGGAGTGCATGACGGAGGCGGGACACGACTACACCTTCCAGCTCCCGTGGGAGCGATCGCCCGAGAGCCACGGCTCCGGGCTGCCCGAGGCGGGCGGTGCCGCGTGGATCGCGCTCTACGGCGACGACGCCGACGGACCCTACGACTGGACACGGGCGGGCTGCCACGGCGCCGTCGTGCACGCGATGGGCAACGACGGTGCGCACTGAGCCGGTGATCCGCGCATGAACGGGACACCTCTCCTCGGCGGCGGCGACGAGGAGAGGCCCGCCGACGCGAGGACGCGTCACGGGGCGGCCGGCGGACCCGGCGACCGGTCCGCGTGGATCGTGCTCGGCATCGTCCTCCTCGTCGTCGGCACGGTCTCGAACGTCGCGGCGGGCATGGTCTGGGATCCGGACGAGGAGTGCGCGGTGGGCGGCCACGGCGGACTGGCGGAGCAGCGCCGTCTGCCGACGGCGATCCTCTGCACGGACGGGGTCGACCTCGTCCACCCGGCAGTCGCGGTGCTCACGCTGCTCTGCCTCGGGCTCGGCGCCGCAGCGCTCCTCCTGGCGCTGCGACCGGATCGCCGGTGAGCCGCGGATCGGTCGTGTCCTCTTCCGGACGTGTCCTCTAGAGGTTCTTGCGGGGGGCGCAGGACGGTCACGACACTGGGGGCACCCCGGTCGGCGAAGGCCGGTCACTCGCGCAGTGCTCCGCGAGTGGCCGGCGGTGACGGCTACTCGCTCGCGGGTGCGGCACCGCTGTCCGCGGTCCACGCCGTGCCCAGGGCGAACAGGGTCGAGACTCCGTGGTGCTCCATCGCCGCCGCGACGCGTCGGCGCCCCGTGCGGGGGTTGATCCCCAGGCGGTGGGACGCGGTCTCGAGGGTGATCCCCGTCCGCATGAGGCGCAGCAGCGACGTCCACGACTCCTCGACGGCGGCGACCGGGACGGCCTGCCGCCACAGCTCCTCGAAGTACGCGCTGACCAGGCCCGCGAGGGCGGCGTGCCGCACGCCCACGACGCTGGTCGGCCGCGTCTCGCCCCACTCGAACGGCACCGCCAGGTGCTCGCCGTCGACCCAGAACCAACTGGGCGGGTTCTCGAGCAGGCGGTACTCGACTCCTGCCTTCTCGTAGGCCTCGATGCGGGCGAGGACGCGCGGGTCGCTCACGCACGAGGCCGGCATGATGACCCGGACGCGGTCCTTCGCCGCCAGGGCCTGCCCGAAGCGGATCGCGCGCTCGGTGGGCGGATCGAGGAAGCGCTCGACGTCGGGCAGGACGGCGATGAGCGTTCCGGAGTCGCGGCGGACGAGGTCGAACCAGAGATCCTCGGACGCGTGCCGTCCGTGCCGGAGCAGGGTGGGCACGAGATCGGCCGACGCCTCGCCGACCGACCAGGCGCCCATCAGCCCGGGCAGTCCGGCCATGACGCGCTCGATGCCCTCGACCGACTCCTCCGTGGCGCGGCGGACGGCGTCGGTGTGCCGGGCGATGCTCGCGGCCGCCCACTCCGCGGGAGGGACGTACGCGAGGAGGTCGTCCTGTCCCCCGAGCAGGCCGCGCTCGCGCAGCCGATGGACACCCGAGCGCACGAGATCGGGGGCGAGCTGGGTGAGCTCGGCCGCCTCGACGATCGTGGCCGGGCGTCCGCGGTGCAGCGCCGCGAGCAGGTTCTCGTCGTCCATGGATCTCCCGTGATCTCTTCCCCGGGGACGACAGTTCCGTGTCGCGGTCCTGTGTGCAAGTCCGCCTCGCTCTGCGGCCGGAGCGCCGCCCTGATCGGGGGCCCGGGAGTGCCGGGAAAGGCGTCAGCTCAGGCCGAGGCGCTCCACGATCTCGGCGATCTCCTCCTCCGGGGCGTTCCCGACGTCGACCGTGATGTGCCGCTCGTCGTCACCGAGGGGCTCGAGCAGGCCGAACTGCGAATCGAGCAGCGTCGTCGGCATGAAGTGGTCGAGCCGGGAGGCGAGGCGCCCGGCGACGACCTCCTTCGATCCGGCGAGGTGCACGAAGACGAGGTCGTCGCGCCGCAGGATGTCGCGGTAGGCGCGGCGCAGTGCCGAGCAGGTGACGACGACGGGGCGGCCGCTCGTGATCCGCTCGTCGACCACCCGGGCGATCTCGGCGAGCCAGGGAGCGCGGTCGGAGTCGTCGAGCGGGATGCCCGCCGCCATCTTCTCGACGTTCGCGCGCGGGTGGAGATCGTCGCCCTCGAGGAAGCTCCAGTGCAGGAAGCCGGCGAGCAGGGCGGCGACGGTCGACTTCCCGCTGCCGGAGACGCCCATGACGACGATCGCGCGGACGGGGGCGGTGGTCGGGTGCTGCATCAGAGTCCTCCTACGAACAGGCCGATCACGAGGACGCCGGCGAGCCCCGTCACCGAGACCAGGCACTCCATCACCGTCCACGTCTTCAGTGTCTGGCCGATGCTGAGCCCGAGGTACTCCTTGACGAGCCAGAACCCGGCGTCGTTCACATGCGAGAGGAACACCGAGCCTGCCCCGATCGCGAGCACCATGAGGGCGACCATCGGTCCGTCCATCGTCTCGGTCAGCGGCTGGAGGATTCCTGCGGCCGTCACCGTCGCGACGGTCGCGGAGCCGGTGGCGATGCGGATCACCACCGCGACGAGCCAGGCGAGGAGGAGCGCGGACGCTCCGCTGCCCTCCGCCAGCTGGGCCACGACGCTGCCGATGCCGGTGTCGACGAGGACCTGCTTGAATCCGCCGCCCGCGCCGACGATCAGGAGGATGCCCGCGATGGGCGGGAGGGAGCTGGAGAGCGAGTCCTGGAGCTCGGAGCGGTTCATCCGGCCGCCGCGGCCCAGCAGCACCAGACCGGCGAGCAGGGCGATGCCGAGGGCGATGGTCGGGGTGCCGAGGAAGTCGAGGACCGCCTTCCACGCCGCCTCGGACTGGGGAGCGGCGATGTCGGCGACGGCCTTGCCGAGCATGAGCACGACGGGGAGCAGGATGCTCGCGACCGCGGCGACGAAGCCCGGGCGGTGCTCGCGGGCGTCGCCGGCGCCCTCGCCGAAGAGCGGCGGAGTCTCGACGGGCGCCCACTTCGCGGCCAGGCGGCCGAAGAGAGGACCGGCGACGACCACGGTCGGGATCGCGACGAGCACGCCGAAGGCGAGCGTGACTCCGAGGTTCGCGCCGAGCGCGTCGATCGCGACCAGCGGACCGGGGTGTGGCGGCACCAGGCCGTGCATGACCGAGAGACCCGCGAGGGTGGGGATCGCGATCGTCATGAGCGGCAGTCCGCTCCGGCGCGCGACCAGGATCACGACGGGGATGAGGAGGACGAGGCCGACCTCGAAGAACATGGGCAGGCCGATCAGCGCTCCTACGAAGCCCATCATCCAGGGCAGCGCGCGGGTGCTCGAGCGGGCGATGAGGGTGTCGACGATGCGGTCGGCTCCGCCGGAGTCGGCGAGGAGCTTGCCGTACATGGCGCCGAGTCCGATCAGGATTCCGACGCCTCCCATCGTGTTGCCGAAGCCGAGCGCGAAGCTGGCGACGGCGTCCGCGGGCGCCATCGCGGCGACGAGGCCGGTGGTCAGCGCGCCGATGAGCAGCGAGACGAAGGGGTGCAGCTTCAGCCAGGTGATCAGGACGACGATCACGGCGATGCCGAGGATCGCGGCGAGGATCAGCTGCCCCTGAGGGGCGGTGGTGGCGACCTCCTCCCCCGCGGCGCGGAGAAGGGAGGGGAGGGTCGGTGTCATGAGCATCCTTGATCGGTCCGACGGCTCGCGGACATGCCTCGCGGGGGGCGCGATATGTCCGACATAACCGGTGTTCTCGACGAGTATGTCCGATGAATGGCGCGGAGTCGAGCGTCGGCTTGGGAGGATGGGCGCATGACCGCGACGCCGCCGCCCTCCCTGCACCACTCGGTGCTCGACGAGCTCGGCTCGCAGATCGTGCGCGGGGAGCTCGCCCCGGGGACCGCGTTCAGCGCCGACGAGCGGGCCGAGCGGCGCGGAGTGTCCCGTTCGGTGATGCGCGAGGCGGTGCGGGTCCTCGAGTCGCTCGGCCTGGTCACCTCGCGCCGCCGGGCGGGGACCCGGGTGCAGCCGCCGGAGTCGTGGAACGCCCTCGATCCGCGCGTCGTCGCGTGGAGCCTGGACGGGCCGGACCGCCAGCGGCAGCTCCACCAGCTCAGCGAGCTGCGCCTGGGCGTCGAGCCGCTGGCCGCTCGGCTCGCCGCGTCGAACGCGACGGAGGTGCAGCGCGAGGCGCTGACGGACGCCGTGCGTGTGATGTCGGCGCACTCGGGATCGGCCGACCAGGGCGCGTACCTGGCGGCCGACACGACGTTCCACCGCACCCTGCTGTCGGCGTCGGGCAATCGGATGCTCGCACAGCTCGCCGACCTGGTCGCGGAGGTGCTGGCGGGGCGCACGCGGAACGCGCTGATGCCGCGGGAGGCCGACAGCGAGGCGCTGCGGCTGCACCGGGCGGTCGCGGCGGCGGTGACGGAGGGGGACGGAGCGGCGGCGGAGGCGGCGATGCGCTCGATCGTGGAGGAGTCGGACAGGGCTGTGCAGGAGTCCTGAGGGGTTCCCGCGCGCCGGCGTTGGAGCGGAACCGGCGCTTGGCGCATCCGCAGGCGTGAAGCGCTCGTCGCAGTTGGCGAACGTGAGGGGATGTCAGTAGTCGCTGGTTCTGTGCTCGTGTGACGGGATCAGACATGGTGGAGGTGCTCGAGGTCGTGCGGGAGCGCGGGGATCGGGCGGGTGAGTTGGCGCGGTCGGCATCGCCGGTGCTGCTGGCGGCGGCGGTGGAGCTGCATGCGGCCTACCGAGCGGCGGTGTCGTGTCCGGAGGCGTTCGCGCGGGGTCTGCCGCGGGGCGGGTCGGCGGATCTGGTGGAGCGCTCGGTCCGGGCGGAGCTCGCGGTCNCGAGCGGCGGTGTCGTGTCCGGAGGCGTTCGCGCGGGGTCTGCCGCGGGGCGGGTCGGCGGATCTGGTGGAGCGCTCGGTCCGGGCGGAGCTCGCGGTCGGGTGCGGGGTGTCGGAGCGGGTGGTGTCCCGCGATCTGGAGGACGCGCGGCTGCTGATCGAGGACCTCCCGCGCACCCGGGAGGCGCTCGCGGGCGCAAGGCTGCGGTGGGAGGCAGGCCGGATCATCTGCGCGACCGCCGCCAGCCTGCCGCCGGAGTCGCGGGCGGTGTTCGATGAGCGGGCGTGCGAGCTGGCGCTCGTGCTGACGCCCACGCAGCTGCGGCGCCGGGTCGCACGGCTCCGCGACGAGCTGCACGTCGAGCCGCTCGCCGACCGGCATGCGCGGGCTCGGGAGGATCGCGCGGTCTGGCTGGTCCCGAACGCGGACGGCATGGCGCTGCTGTGCGCACTACTCCCCGCCCCGGTCGCCATCGGAGCCTACGCACGGCTGGACCGCATCGCCCGCTGCCTCCGCGACAGCGCAGACGACGACGGAAGGGACGACGACGGGAGGATCGGCCCGACGGACGAGGTGAGCGCAGCGACCAAGGCCTGCGGCGAGCAGCGCACGCTCGCGCAGTTGCGCGCCGATGCGCTCGCGGATCTGCTCTGCGACGGCGACGTGTTCGGGACGACCCCGCCCCGCGACGGCGAGGCGTCCGACAAAGCGGCCGCCCCTGCGACGTTCGTGCCCGGCGTACGGGCCGAAGTCCGGTTGACCCTCACCGCGAGCACCGCCACCGGCCGCGACGACGCCCCCGCCGACCTCGACGAGTACGGCCTCATCCCCGCCCACGTCGCCCGCGAACTCGCCGGAGCGGCCACGACGATCACCCGCGTCCTCACCGACCCCGTCACCGGCACGGTCGTCTCGGTGGGCCGCACCCACCGTCTTCCCCCACCGCGGATGCGGCTCGCGCTCCAGCTGCGCGACCGGACGTGCCGCTTCCCCGGCTGCACCCGCCCTGCATCCCGCGCCGAAGCGGATCACTCCGTCGAATGGCGGCACGGCGGGGAGACGAGCCTCGAGAACCTCGCCTCCCTCTGCACCGCCCACCACCACGTCCGCCACGGCGACCGCTGGACCTACGTCCTCCACCCCGACGGCACCACCGAGTGGACGACTCCCACCGGGCGCCGCATCACCACACGACCGGGCGACCTCCTCCCGGACCCGCCGCGACGCCGGCCGGCTCCGCTGGTCAAGGCGACATGCACGGCATGACGGAGGAGCAGTCGACGAGAGCGCCCGACGGGCGGCGCTGGTTCCGCACGCCGCCTCCGGGGTTGCCGTGGAGCGTGGCGGAGCGCACAGTGGAGGCATGGTCGAGGGCTACTCCTCCGCGCAGGTGCGGGCCGCGGAAGCGCCGCACCTGGCGCGGCGCGAACCGCTCATGCAGAGGGCGGCGGACGGACTCGCCCGCGAGATTCGCGCGCTGCTGGCCGGGCGGCGAGACCGCCGCGGTCCGGGGACCGTGCTGGTGCTGGTCGGGCCGGGGAACAACGGCGGCGACGCCCTCTACGCGGCGGCCGAGGTCGCCTCCTCCGGTGTCGACGTGCTGCTCGTGCTGACCGCCGACCGCTGGCACCAGCGGGGGCTGGCCGTGGCGCTCGACGAGGGCTGCGACCGCGTCCCGGCGGACGACGTGCGGGCGCTGCTCGCCGCGATCGCGCGCGCGGACGTCGTGGTCGACGGGATCCTCGGAATCGGCACGCGGCATCCGGCCCTCTCAGGACGGCCCCGCTCGATCGTCGAGACGGTCATCGACGCTCTGGCCGACCGCGAGGAGCGTCCGGTGGTCGTCGCGGTCGACCTGCCCAGCGGCATCGGGCCCGACGACGGCAGCGTCCCCGATCCGACCGTGCTGCACGCGGACGTGACCGTCACGTTCGGGGCGATCAAGGCCGGGCTGCTCCTGCCGCCCGGCGACGCGTACGTGGGGCGGATCCGGCTCGTGGACATCGGGCTCGGGCCGGACCTGGCCGGGGTCGAACCGCTCGTCCGGGAGTGACGCCGGCGCGGGCAGCGGGTTCCGGCTCCGTCAGCGGGTGAGGAGGTGCGACTTCTCGGGGTGCTCCTCGAACCACTGGCCGACGTACCAGCAGAGCGGCACGATGCGCCGAGCGCTCGAGGTCTCGATGTCGTCGACCGCGAACGCCACCAGCTCGCCGGCGAGGCCGCGGCCGCGGAACGGCGGAGAAGTGAAGGAGCGCACGAGCGAGACCGCCTCGTCGTTCTCGCGGTAGTCGAGGACGCCGACCAGCGCGCCGTCCTGATGCAGCTCGTAGCGGGACGCGTCGTCCGCGCGCCGGAAGTCCTGGGCCATGCCTTCAGCGTAGGACGGAGGCGGGCGCCACGGGACGGATGCCGAGAACCGGAGCGTCAGGACTCGTCGCCGAGCAGATCACCGTCGACGTAGAACCAACGCCCGTCCTCCCGGACGAAGCGGCTGCGCTCGTGCACGAGGCCGACGCCCTCCGAGGATCGGTACGAGGCGCGGAACTCGACGAGTCCGTCGACGTCGTCCTCCCCTCCGCGGGCCGTGTCGACGATCTGGAGGCGCCGCCAGCGGACGTCGTCGTCGAGATCGACGCGCGGCGGTCGCGTCGAGGGGTGCCAGCTGGCGAGCAGGTACGGGGCGCTCCCGAGCACGTTGGCGCTGTAGCGGCTGCGCATCAACCGCTCGGCGGTGGGCGACGGGGTCTCGCCGAGATGGGCGGGGCGGCAGCAGTCGGCGTAGTGGCGGCGGCTTCCGCACGGGCAGGCGTCGGCGGGGTGCATCCGGACAGTGTCGCAGGTGGCGCGTCCGCCGAGCCGGGAGGTGTGCATTCCCTCCACGTCCGCCCGCGCGACTTGAGACCGGCTGCGGATCTCGGAATCGTGGCCGTCTCATCGACCACGGACGGAAAGGAACGACCGATGCTCACGCTCACCGACAACGCCAGCACTGTCGTCAAGACCATCACGGGACAGACCGAGACCCCCGTCGAGGGTGGCCTGCGCATCAGCGGGACCGACCTCGACGCCCAGAACTTCGCCGTCGCCGTCGCGCCGGCACCCGAGACGACCGATGCCGTCGTCGAGCAGGACGGGGCGCGCGTGTTCCTGGACGTCGCCGCCTCCGTCGCCCTCGGCGACAAGGTGCTCGACGCGCAGGTCGACGAGAGCGGCACCGTCAGCTTCGGGCTCGCCGCCCAGGGCTGACCTGCTCCGACGGCGGTCACGCCAGGACGTCCGAGATCCGGAGCCCGATCGGGCGGGCGGTGTCAGGACAGGATGTCGCGCGTCGTGAACCGGCCGGCGGCCAGCGCGCCGAACACCGCGACGTAGGCGAGCTGCAGCAGCGCGTTCTCGCCGAAGGAGCTCCACGCGATGGGGTCGCGCAGCAGATCCGCGAAGTCGAACCAGCGGTCCGTGAACAGGAACGGGTGCAGCGCGTCGAGCTGCGAGAGCGATCCGACGATCTGCGCCGCGATCGACACGACCACGGTCGCGGCCATCGCTCCGACGGGGACGTCGGTCAGCGTCGAGATGAAGAGTCCGATCGCGGCGAGCCCGACGAGCGAGAGTGCCACGTAGACCGCGATCGCCAGGGCGCGGCCGATCGCATCGACCAGCGGCACGGTGCTGCCCGACAGCAGGGTGACCGGTCCGACCGGGAAGAGCGCGAAGCCGATGAGGATGCCCGTCACCATCACCGTGAGGGCCGCGGCGAGGCAGAACGCGAGCGCGGCCGCGAACTTCACGGCGAGGAGCCGAAGTCGGCCGACGGGAGTGACGAGCAGGTAGCGGAGGGTGCCGAGCGACGCCTCGCCCGCGATCGCGTCTCCGGCGACCACTCCGATGGTCAAGGGGAGGAACAGCGGCACCGCCACCGTGATCGCGGCGAAGCCGGTGAAGAGGCCGTTGCCGCCGATCGCGCCCACGAAGGACGGACCGCCGCCCTCGCCGGAGAGGCGGACGGCGACGGCCAGCAGGACGGGGATCGCGGCCAGTGCGGCCAGCAGCGCCCAGGTGCGGCGACGGCGGAAGAGCAGCGTGAGCTCCGAGAGCAGGAGGGCTCCCACTCCCCCGCGGGTGCGGGACGCCTCCGCGGCGATCGTCTCAGCGCTCGACATCGAAGCCCTCCCCCGTCAGCTCGACGAAGCGCTCCTCGAGTGACGGCCGGCGCACGGCGAACCCGCGCACGCGGACCTCGGCTCGGACCAGTCCGGCGACGACCGACTCCTCGGCGACCCCGGGAGGCATCGCGGCGACGACGAGCGGCGGATCGCTCGGGTGGTCGGCGGGGGCGACGCGGGGGGCGAGCCCCTGCTCGACGAGGCTGCGCTGCGCGCGCTCCGGATCGGGGGTGACGAGCTCGAGGATGGCCGCGTCGCCGCGGAGCTCGTCCAGACCGCCCTGCGCGACCAGGCGTCCCGTGCGCATGACGGCGGCGTGGGTGCAGAGCTGCTCGATCTCGGCGAGGAGGTGACTGGAGACGAGCACGGTCGTTCCGTCGGCGTTGAGACTCCGCACGAGCGAGCGGACCTCGCGGGTGCCCTGGGGATCGAGCCCGTTCGTGGGCTCGTCGAGGACGATCAGGTCGCGCGGCGAGAGCAGGGCGACGGCGATGCCCAGTCGCTGCTTCATCCCGAGCGAGTAGGAGCCGACCTTCTTGCGAGCGGCGGCGCTGAGGCCGACCCGGGCGAGCGCCTCCTCGACGCGGAGCCGCCGGGTGCGGGAGGACGTGCCGGCCTCGGCGGCGTCGAACCGGCGGAGGTTCGCGGCCCCCGAGAGGAACGGGTAGAAGCCCGGTCCCTCGACGAGGGCGCCCACGCGCGGAAGGACCTCGGCCGAGCGGCGGGGCATGCTCTCACCGAGCACCGTGATGCTGCCCTCCGTGGGCGCGGCGAGGGCGAGCAGCATCCTGATGGTCGTCGTCTTGCCCGAACCGTTGGGTCCGAGGAACCCGAAGACCGCCCCGCGCGGGACGGCGAGGTCGAGCCCTGAGACGGCCTCCTGGCGCCCGAAGCGCTTGGTGAGGCCGCTCATCTCGACCGCGAGGGCGGTCGCGGTCACCGACCGGCCGCGTCGACCAGGACGTCGACCGGCACGGAGCCGGCGAGGACGCGGCCGTCGTCGGTGAGGAGCACCGACACCAGCGCGGCTTCGAGGGCGCGACCGCCGTCGACGCGGGTGGTGACGGCGTCGAGGGAGGCGAGTGCCTCGGAGTCGCCCGCGGGCAGCTCAACGACTGTGGCCCAGCCGGTGCCGGTGGTCACGACATCGGACGACTGCGCAGAGGAGGACTCTGCATCGAAGGACTCTGCATCGGACGACTCCGCGCCGGGCTCGATCGAGAGGTCGTGCTCCGGGGCCGCCCTCTCGACGACCTCGGCTCCCTCGGGCGCGGTGAAGGCGAACATGGCGGCATCCGGGGCGTCGAAGTCGATGCTGGAGTAGGCGACGCTGAACGCGGGTGCGGTGCCGCCGCGCGCGGTCACGGCGACTCCGAGCGGGAGGCCGGTCTCTCCGTCGATCGAGACGGTGACCGAGCCGACGAGCGTCGAGCCCTCGCGCGGAGTGAGGACGAGCTCGTACGCGTCGCGGCCGGCGACCTCGACGTCGGAGCCGACGGCCACCGCGGTGGTCGGATCGATGCTCGCGAGCAGATCCTCCGCGATGCTCGAGGGCGTGGGGACCTCGCCCGACGGCACGGTGTCCGGTGCGGCCGCCCCGGACTCCGGAGGCAGGAAGTGGGTGGCCGTGTTCTCGGCGGAGTCGTAGACCCAGACGCCCTCGCCCTTCGTCGCGACCACGTCGCGCTCGGCGAGCCGGTCGAGGACCTGCAGGCGGGCACCCTGCTCGGCGTCGACGAAGACGCGGGCCTCGTGAGAGCCGGTGGCGAGCTCCATCAGGGCGCCGGCCGGGGAGGCGTCGGAGCCCGACGAGCCCGGCGCGGAGCCGCCGAGGGCGGAGAGGTCCGGCAGGCCGAGGTCGGAGGACTGCTCGATCTCACCCGAGAACGCGGTGACCTCGTTCTCGGCGGCGAAGGTCAGGAGCTCGGAGGCGGTCTTCTCGGGCAGGTCTCCTGCGGCGCTCGCGGAGAGGGGCAGGGCGACGGCCGCCGCGACGACGACCAGGGGGACGGCCGCAGCGGGCGCCCAGCGCTTCCATGTGGTGCTCATACCCCGGGAGGGTACGCGGCGAACCACCGAACCGGCTGCGAGTCGCGCGACGTCCGAGGGGTCAGGAGACGCGCTGAGCCGAGACGACGACGTTGTCGACGTAGTGCCCGTAGGAGTCGTCGAACACCCCTCCACACGTGATCAGCCGCAGCTGCGCGGTGGGGGTCGGGCCGTAGACGTCCTCGGTCGGGAAGTCCTCCTTGGGCACGCTCACCGAGCCGGTCACCTCGAAGGTGCGGGTGCTGCCGTCCGAGAGCACGACGTCGACCGTGTCGCCGGGGACCAGCGCGGAGAGGTCGAGGAAGACTCCGGGGCCGATCCGCGAATCGACGTGGCCGGCGATGACCGCGGGCCCGATGTCACCCGGGACGACTCCGTCCCGGTACCAGCCCGCCCGGTCGACGGCGACGGGCGGCTGGATCCAGCCGGTCCCGTCCCGCGTCAGCGACTCCAGCGACGAGTCGACGCCGATCGCGGGGATGACCACGCGCTCGGGCACGACCGCCGAGCGGGCCGGAGCCGCGGCGGCGACCGGGTCCTGCAGGGCCGCCGCCGCGCCGGCGCCGGGGGTCGACCGCGCGGTCGTGGAAGCCGTCGCCGGAGCGGAGGCGGCGGGTCCGCCCTCATTGGCGGGCTCCGCCGCCGAGCAGCCGGCCAGCGCGAGCAGGGCCGCGAGGACGATCGCCGCGCGGGGACCGCGCCGCATCAGCTCGCGCGTCCGCCGACGCTCGAGCGCCGGGCGATCAGGGCGACCGCTCCGGCGATGAGGCCGTACACCGCCAGGACGGAGACCACTCCGAGGGCCCCGGAGACGATCGGAGCCGCACCGGTCGACGCGACGTGCACGGCGGTCGCTCCTCCGCCGGTCTGGATGCCTCCGGTGGGCAGATCGCCCACGGCGGCGGAGTCGAGCACGGGAGAGAGCACGAGGCCTGCGTTCGCGTCGTCGAGGACGAAGAGCGAGGCGACGGATCCGGGAGCGAGGTCGAGATCGGAGGTGGCGGAGACGGAGCCGGCCGAGACGTCGAGGCCGGACGGGCCCGCCGGCACGCTCGTGTAGGACGAGGCCGTGCCCTGCGCCGCGCCGGTCGCGAGCGGGATGCCTGCCGCGGTGGAGACGTCGACCCGGGACGCGGTGGTCGAGGCCTGGATCACGCGGACGCGGGCCTGCCCGTCGGCGGGCGGGGTGAGGTCGTCGGTGAACACGGTCGTGCTCAGGACGGCGTTGCGCCCGAGGGCCGCGACCGTGAGCGGTGTGCCGCCGGTGACGTCGACCGCCTGCTCGATCACGGGCGCGGTCCCCTCCGGAGCGTCCGAGGGGACCATCGAGACGACGTACGTCCCGGTGTCGAGAGTCCAGTACGGCGAGACCGCCCCGTAGGCGACGTCGTCGAGTTCGAACGCGGCTCCGCCTCCCGAGAGCGACGTCAGGGTCACGTCGACCGCCTTCGTGTCGGGCGAGAGGTGCGCGACCCGCACCCATCCCGTCTCCTGCTCGGCCGCCGAGGCGGGCGCGGCGCCGAGTGCGGCCAACGCGGACGCGGCGGCGAGGACGACCGCGGCGCGCGAGACGCGGCGGGGACGGGAGGAGCGGGTGGTCGGGAGCATGGCGGGTCCTTCGGGTGGAGGGGGACGTTCAGGGGGCGCCCGGGAGCAGCCCGGACGGCTCGTCGAGGTCGAGGGTCACGAGCAGGCCGGCGTCGGTGGACTCGACGGAGGTGGGGACGAAGTCGCCCGTCTGGCTGTCGAGCCACGCCCTGGCGGACGCGGTGGCGGCGGCGTCTCCGGGGAGATCGGCGCCGTTGAAGCCCGAGAGCAGCATCTGGTGGCGCACCCCGTCGGGCTCGCCGGCTGCGGCCGGGAAGTCGGCGACCGACAGCGGCGAGGCGGCGAGCTGCTGACCGAGCAGGAGGAGCAGACGGGAGTCGACCCGTCCCGCCTCGAGGAGCTCGCGGGCGGCCGGAGTCGCGGCGAGGGCGGGGTTCGTCGCCAGCTGCCCGCCGGCCGACGCGCGCGCCGCCGTGAGGACGGCGTCGTCGGCGGAGGCCTGATCCGCGCCGTCGGCGAGCACCTGGCGCACCTCGACCGCGGAGTCTCCGCTGCCGAAGCTCACGACCGCCTCGGAGTTCTCGAGCGCGGTCGCGGTCTCGCCGGACGCATCCGCGAGCAGCGCGGGGGTGGCGAGGACGTACTCGACCACGCGCCAGGCGGAGTCCGGCGCGGCGGCGGCGAGTGTCGACTCCGCGACGATCGTGTCGGCGGGGAACCCGGCGGCGGTGACGTCGGACACGAGGTCGTCCTCGACGAGCAGCACGGAGTCGGGGTCGACCGTGGAGGCGATCCAGGCGATCGCCTCCACGGTGGCGGCGGGGTCGCCGGCCGTCCCGGCGGTGCCCACGGCGTCGCCGTCGTCGGGGAGGAGGAGCGGGACGGCGACGAGGGCGCCGCCGATCACGAGGACGCCTGCCGCGATGCCGGCGCCGATCAGGAGGCGGCGGCGGCGGGGGCGGACGGGGACGACGGTGCCTTCGTCGTCGGAGTCCTGCTCCCTGCCGTGCCAGCGGTGCTCGGAGGCGGGCACGGGAGCGGGGAGGGCGGAGCGGTCGCCGCGATCGACGGGAGGCGCCGCGGGCGCGGCGCGCGGAGCGGGAGGCGCCGCGATCGGCAGGATGGGAGGTGCTGGGGGCGGGGGTGCGACGGGGGTCGCGGGCTCGGTCTCGGGCTCGGGCTCGGGCTCGGGCTCGAAGATCTCGATACCGATCGTCGTGTCGTCACCCGGAGACGTCTCGACCGGCGCGACCTCGGCCGGCTCGTCGTCGACCAGTTCGTCGTCGATCGGCTCGGCCTCGATCGGCTCGGCCTCGGTCGGCTCGTCGTCGATCGGCTCGGCCTCGGTCGGCTCGTCTTCGATCGGCTCGGCCTCGGTCGGCTCGTCTTCGATCGGCTCGGCCTCGGTCGGCTCGTCTTCGACCAGCTCGGCCTCAACCAGCTCGGCCTCAACCAGTTCGGCGTCGATCGGCTCGGCCTCGGCTGGCTCGGCCTCGACCGGATCGGCGTCGATCGGCTCGGCCACGATCGGGTCAGGAGACATCGGCTGCGCGTCGGAGGGCGCCTCCGACACGGGCTCGTGCACGGGCTCGTCTTGGGGAACCGACGCGACCGCGGGCGCAGAGGCGGCGGGCGGCTTCGGCGCGAATCGCGACTCCGGCCGGTGCGTCAGCGCCCCGAAGGGCGGAACCGGGACCGCCATGACGGGCGGCTCCGGCTCGGGCTCGGGCTCGGTGAGCGGTCCCGGCGGGGGTTCGATCGGCGCAGTCGGCTCCGGTTCGATCGGAGGAGCGGGCTCAGGCTCCGCGGGAGGGGTGGGCTCCTCGACTGGCTCGACGTCGGGCGACGTCTCCGGCTCGACGACCGGCGCGCGCTGGGGCTCGACGACCGGCGGAACGACCGACTCGGCGTCCGGATCGGTGTCCGGATCGGTGTCCGGCTCCTCGGCGGCGACAGCAGGCTCGGCGTCGGGAACCACGAAGGGTGCGAACGACTCCGCACCGGGACGTCGAGCGAGGGTGCGGTCGAGATCGGGCTCCTCGGGTGCGGCGTCAGTATCTACCTCGCGGGGTGGGGCCTCGGTCCCGGCTGCAGCGGACCGCGCGGCGGCGAGGTCGAGTTCGCGGGCGCGGCTCAGCACCGGAACGGCACTCCTGGGCAGGGTGTCGTCGGAGAGCGGCGACGCGGCCGTCTCGTCGGCGACCTCCTCCGTCTCGACGGGCTCCTCCGACGCGAAGATCGGCTCCGGATCGGCGGGGATCACCTTCCGCGTCGGCACCATGGTGATCGGCGGCGCCGCCTCCTCGCGGCCGCCGGTCAGGGACTGGACCTTCGAGAGCAGTCGCCGGGCCGCGGACGTCGGGCGCGCCATCAGCGCACGCTCCGTCCGGGCACGCTCGCGCGTCTGATGGTCATGACTCCTCTTCGGAGCCCTCGGCCCGATCGGATCGGTCCGTCGTGCGGTCGGGAAGCGCGCGCCCACGTGTGCATGCGCCCAGTCTCGCGGTGCAGTGGCGCAGAACGAAAGCCGAGTGGCGCGCGGGTGGCGGTGTCGGACGCGCCCGAAGGGGGTGCGCCGAGCCGGGGCGCCCGGGATGATCGCAGGATGGACCTCCCGTTCCCCCTCCCGATCGCCCCCATGCTCGCCAAGGCGGTGGCCGCCGTCCCCGCGCAGGACAGCGTCGCGGGCGGCTTCTCCTACGAGCCCAAGTGGGACGGCTTCCGCGCGATCGTCTCGGTCTCCGACGGCGTCGTCGAGATCGGCAGCCGCGGCTCCAAGCCGCTCACCCGCTACTTCCCCGAGCTCGTCGAGGCGCTCGGACGCCTCCTCCCCGACGGCTGCGTCGTCGACGGCGAGATCGTGCTGGCGACCGGGCCCGACGGCGCGCAGCGGCTCGACTGGGACCTCCTCTCGCAGCGGATCCATCCGGCCGCGAGCCGGGTCGCCACGCTCGCCGCCGAGACCCCGGCGATGCTCGTCGCCTTCGATCTGCTCGCCGTCGCCGGGCGCTCGCTGCTGGAGGAGGCGTACTCGGCCCGCCGCGCGGCGCTCGCCGACCTGTTCGAGGGCGTGCCGCATCCGCTGCACCTCGGGCGCAGCACCGACGACGAGGCCCTCGCCCGCGACTGGCTCGAGCGGTTCGAGGGAGCGGGCCTGGACGGAGTGATCGCGAAGCCGCTCGCGGCCCCGTACTCCCCCGGCAAGCGCACGGTGCTCAAGATCAAGCACCACCGGACGGCCGACGTCGTCGCGATCGGCTACCGCGAGCACACCTCGAAGCCCGGCGTCGGCTCCCTGCTGCTGGGCCTCTACGACGACGACGGCCAGCTACTGCAGGTGGGCGGCGCCTCCGCCTTCTCGGACGCGCGCCGGATCGAGCTCGTCGACGAGCTCGCGGACGCCGTGGAGCGCGACGAGTCGGGCGACCCCGTGCGCGGCGACGGCGAGCGGAGCCGTTTCTCGGGCGCCAAGGACACGTCCTTCGTCCGGCTGCGACCGATCCGCGTGCTCGAGGTGCGCTACGACCAGCGCGAGGGCGACCGGTTCCGGCACACGGTGCAGTTCGAGCGCTGGCGCCCGGATCGCGAGGCGCGCTCGTGCACGTTCGAGCAGCTGGAGCAGCCGGTCGCCTACGACCTGCAGGACGTCCTGGGCTGAGGGGCGGTCAGCCGACCGGCTTCTTCGCGCGGCTCGGCTGCACGCGCGGCGGCTCCCCCGGCATCTTCGGGAAGTCGGGCGGGAAGGGCAGCTCGCCGAGCCCCTCCGACACGTCCCGCTCCCACCAGCCGAGCAGGGTCTCGAGCGTGCCCGCGGTCTCGTGCATCCGCGCCCACGGGTCGCCCGTGGAGCGGAGGCGGTCCGGTACCGTGCGGATCGTGAAGGCGGCGGGGTCGACGCCGTCGAGCTCCTCCCACTCCACGGGGCACGACACCGGCGCGTGCGGCAGAGGACGCGGACTGTAAGCGCCGGCGATGGTGCGGTCGCGGTTCGCCTGGTTGAAGTCGACGAAGAGGCGCTCGCCGCGCTCCTCCTTCCACCATGCCGTGGTGACGTCCTCGGGCATCCGCCGCTCGAGCTCCCGGGCGGCGGCGATGACCGCGTGGCGCACCACGAGGAACTCGTGCTCGGGCACGATCGGCGCGAACACGTGGAGCCCGCGATTGCCGGAGGTCTTCACGAACGCCTCCAGCCCCGCCTCGCGGAGCACCTCGCGCAGGACGTGCGCGGCCCGCACCGCCTCGGCGACGCCGGTGCCGGGCTGCGGGTCGAGGTCGATGCGCAGCTGGTCGGGGTGGTCGGAGTCCTCCGCCCGCGAGGCCCACGGGTGGAAGACGAGCGTGTTCATCTGCGCGGCCCAGACCGCGACGGCGGGCTCGTCGATCACGAGCTGCGGATGCACGCGTCCGCTGGGGTAGGTCACCGGCACCGATCGGACGTACTCCGGTGCGCCCTTGGGCGGGTTCTTGGAGAAGAACTGCTCGCCGTCGATCCCGGAGGAGAAGCGCTGCAGCGAGATCGGGCGGTCGCCATTGGCCGCGACGAACGCGTCGCCGACGGCGATGAGGTACTCGGCGACCTCGCGCTTGGTGATCCCCGGCGCGGGGTAGAGCACCCGGTCGGGGCTCGAGAGCCGCACCTCGCGATCGCCGTGAGGTCCGGGGACGGTGAGGACGACGGCGTCACGGGGCATGCCCACACGCTAGCCCGCGGTGCCTCCGGGCGACAGGGGCCCTCCGCGGCGCCGTCGGAGCCGGATCGGGCCCTTCGCGCGCGACGGATCGACGACCTGCCCGCCCTGCACTATCTCGATCTCGCCGCGGTCGACGAGCCGGCGCGCCGCGCGGCGCACGGGCTCCATCAGGGGCCGCCAGTCCTCGCCGCCGACCTTCCGCGCGACCTCCGACGGGCAGGCGGTCGAGGACGCCGCCCGGGCGAGCAGGACGGTGCGGATCTCGTCCTCCAACCGCGCCTCCTCCGGGCCGACTCCCCGGCGACGGCAGGCGTCGGAGCAGTACTTGACGTCCTCCCAGTCGCGCGCCCACTTCGCGCGCCACTGGATCTCGCGGCCGCAGGAGGCGCAGACCTTGCTCTCGGGGCGGGCGGAGGACTCGCGGACACGGTGGGCCATCCTCCGAGTCTGCGCGGGCATCCGGTCTTCTGCCACCGGTTGCGGGATGCCGAGGGGACCTGCAGGCGCCGGTGTCATACTCCGCAATGCGGCCGAGGTCCCGGGGTCTGTACGACAGGCTGGAGGGACCGTGCTGCGGCACGAAGGCGGGCCGTCCCGGTCGCCGCGCCGCACCCCGAACGATCAGGAGTCTCCGATGAGCCGTGAGAACCTCGCCACCACCTCCGACGCCGACGCCGGCGCGCACCACCGCGCGGCCTTCGCCGGCCTGTCCCCGGAGGAGTTCAAGCTCGCGTTCCGCAACCACGCCGCGGGCGTCGCGCTGATCACGGCCGACCCGGGCACCGGCCCGGTCGCCCTGACCGCGACCTCGGTGTTCTCGGTCAGCGCCGAGCCTCCGCTCTTCGTCTTCTCGCTGTCGGCGGCCTCCTCGAGCACGCCCGCGATCCGCGCCTCCGAGACGCTCGTCGTGCACCTGCTCGGCGCGCAGCAGCTCGACCTCGCGCGGCTGGGCTCGACGAGCGGGATCGACCGCTTCGCCGACACGTCGCTCTGGTCGCGGCTGCCGACGGGCGAGCCCTACTTCCCGGCCGCCGCGGCGTGGATCCGCGGCACCGTCATCAACCGGATGGAGGCGGGCTCGTCCACGATCGTGGCCGTGCACGCCCTCGAGGCGCACGTTCCCGAGGACTCGGACGCCACGGCGCCGCTGGTCTACCACAACCGCACCTGGCACCACCTCGGCGAGCACTCGCGGCTCGGCTGACCTGCTCGAACGACGGAGCGGCCGTCCTCGGGATCCGAGGGCGGCCGCTCCGTCGTTCTGCGCGGCTCAGGCGTCGCCGACGGCGACAGGGCGGCCCGGCGTGTTGGACCACTGCGACCAGGAGCCCGGGAACACCTGCGGGGCGAAGCCCGCGAGCGTGAGGGCGACCGCATCGGCTGCGGCCGTCACTCCGGAACCGCAGTAGACGCCGACGGGCGCGTCGCCGGTGACGCCCAGGGACTCGAAGCGGGCGCGGAGCTCGTCGCCCGGCAGGAAGCGGCCGGAGTCGTCGACGTTCGCGGTCGCCGGAGCGTTGCGGGCGCCGGGGATGTGCCCCGCCCGCGGGTCGATCGGCTCGACGTCCCCGCGGAACCGCTCGGGTGCACGGGCGTCCAGCAGCACGCCGTGCCCGGGCAGGGCGGCGGCGGCGTCGATGTCGAGTACGGGCAGCGCGCCGTAGCGCAGCTCCACGTCCCCCTCCGGATGCTCGACCGGCCCGGTCGCGAGCGGGCGGCCCGAGCCGGTCCACGCGCGGAGCGAGCCGTCGAGCAGGCGCACGTCCGCCACGCCGGCGTAGCGCAGCAGCCACCAGGCACGGGCCGACGACAGGTTCTTGAGGTCGTCGTAGACGACGACGGACTGCCCCTGCCGCAGGCCCCAGCGGCGCGCCGCCTCCTGCAGCCGCTCGACGGAGGGCAGAGGGTGCCGTCCCTGCTCCGGTGCACCGTGCTCCGCCAGCTCGTGGTCGAGGTCGACGTAGACCGCGCCGGGCAGGTGGCCCTCCAGGTACGCCGGGCGCCCGTCGGGGCGGTCCAGCCGCCAGCGCACGTCCAGGACGAAGGGCGGCTCGGGCGAGGCGAGGGCCGCCTCGAGCTCGTCGGGGGCGACGAGGACGTCGCTCCGGGCGGGGGTGTCAGTCATGACGGTCCTTTCGAGGGGGCGCTCACAGCGCTGTTCCGGGATTCAGGATGCCCTGCGGATCGAAGGCCCGCTGCACCGCTCGCTGGAGGGCGACGACCTCGGGTCCGAGTTCGCGGCGGGCCCACTCGCGTTTGAGGGCGCCCACGCCGTGCTCGCCGCTGACGGTGCCGCCGAGCTCGAGAGCGAGGGCGAAGACCGCCTCCGCGGCGGCGTCGGCCTGCAGGCGGGCGGTGTCGGAGTCGTCGCGCACGCGGATGATCGGGTGCAGGTTGCCGTCGCCCGCGTGGGCGAAGACGTAGACGTCGGCACCGGTGTCCTCGGCGATCGCGTGCACCCGCCGGATCGCCTCGGCGAGCCGGGACCGCGGCACGGCGATGTCCTCGATGAGGACCCGGCCGCGCGCCTCGATCGCGGGGAGGGCGTCGCGGCGAGCGGAGGCGAGCGCGAGTCCCTCCGCGGGGTCGAGCGTCGTCTCGACGCTGAGGGCGGTCTCGGCGAGGACGGTGCGGACCGCCTCGATCTCGTCGGCCGCGCCGAAGCCGTCGGTCTGCACCAGGAGGAACGCGCCGCCGCGGAGGGCCAGCGCGGTGCCGCGGAGGGCGTCGATCGCCCCCAGCGTGCGGTCGTCGACCAGTTCGAGGACGCTCGGGCGCAGGCCCGCACGGGCGAGGGCGGTGGCGGCCTCGGCTCCGGTCGCGACGTCGGCGAAGTAGGCCGCGGCGGTGGCGACGGACCGGGGCCGCGGGAGGAGCCGCAGCGTGGCGCCGACGACGACGCCGAGACTCCCCTCCGAGCCCACGACGAGTGCCGTGAGGTCGAGACCGACGACGCCCTTCAGGGTGTCGCGCCCGAGGTGCACGAGCGATCCGTCGGCGAGCACGACGTCGAGGGCGAGGACCGCGTCGCGGGTGACCCCGTACTTGGCTCCGCGGAGGCCGCCGGCGTTCGTCGCGATGTTGCCGCCGACGGTCGAGATCTCCACGCTGCCGGGGTCCGGGGCGTAGAGGAGGCCGTGCTCGGCGGCGGCCCGGTCGAGATCGGCCGTGATCACGCCGGGCTCGACCCGCGCGACCTGGTCGACGGGGTCGATCGAGAGGATGCGGTCCAGTCCCGAGACGTCGAGGATCAGCGAGCCCTCCCCGGCGCTGGCGGCTCCCGCGAGCCCGGAGGCGGCTCCCCGCGTCACGACGGGGATCCCCTCCGCGGACGCCCGGGCGAGGGTCGCGCGCACCTCGTCGACCGAGCGGGCACGGACGACCTCCGCCGGGACTCCGCCCGGGGACCAGCCCGAGCGGTCGGCGCGGAGGGAGGGGAGATCGGGCGCGAGGGCGCTCACGCGTCGAGCCGCTCGACGATCGGCGCGGCACCCGCCGAGGCCCTGACCCGCTCGAGGAAGAGCACGACGGTCGCGGCGACGGAGCGGTGCGAGACGTCGTTCAGGACGTCGTGCCGGCCGCCCGCGACCAGATGGATCTCGGCGTGCGGGGCGGTGCGGTGCACGGCGACCGCCTCCTCCACGGGGCTGACCGGGTCGGCTTCGCCGTGCAGGGCGAGCAGCGGCACCGCGACGGCGCTCGCCGCCACCGCGAGCAGCTCGGGCGGCAGGACAGCGGTGGCGACGGAGCCGGTCTCGCGGGCGAGGACGCCGGCGTGGGCCGGGCAGGCGGTGCGATCGGCGACGGCCGCTCCCTCGGGGCGGACCGGGAGGCCCGCGACCACGACGGCGTCGACCGCGGTGGTGGCCGCGATCTCGAGCGCGATCGCCGCGCCTGCGTCGGAGCCGACGAGCACGACGGGGGCGACGAGGGACGGATCGGCGAGGAGCGCCCGCGCGGCATCGGCGACGCCGTCGGCCGTCGCCTCGCCGAGCACGCGGACCCGGTAGGCATCCCGTGCGAGGCGGGAGCCGAAGCGCTCGTAGACGGCCGGGGTCTCGCCCCGGCCTGCGAGCACGACGAGCGTGCCGCGCGGGGCGATCCCGTCGGGCTCGTCGAAGGCGAGGGGAGCGGGTGCGAGGGAGGGGGCGGTCATGCGGGAACTCTCTCTGAGGGAACGTTGTGGGGATGCAGGAGCTCGGCCAGCGCGAGCGGCGCGCGGGCCGCCTCCGCTCCGCGTCGGCCGAGGAGGGACTGGAGGCGCTCGTTCACGGGCGCGGGCACGCCGGTGCGCCGCGAGAGCAGCACGATCTCGCCGTTCAGCAGATCGACCTCGCTCCCGGCGCCGCGGGCGAAGCTCTGCCAGGTGGAGAGGCGCCCGGGGACGTGCCCGGGGACCGGATCGACGACGAGGCGCGTGCCGTCGTCCTCGGCGATCGCGCGGCCGTCGGCGAGCAGCACGGCCCGCGCCTCCGCTGCGAGCGCCGTGCGCGCCTGCGCCCTCTCGTCGTCCGTGCCGGCGAAGAGGTCGAGGCCGTTCGCCGTGTTGACGACGAGCTTCCGGGCCTTCCAGCCGCTGATGTCGCCGACGGCGCGGGCGGCGAATCCGGCTCGGCGGAGGATCGCGGCGTACTCCTCGGCGCGCGGGTCCTCCGCGTCCGGGTACCGGCCGATCCAGAGCACCCCTACGGTCGGGAAGGACGGCGAGACGACCTCGCCGGGCTCGAGGAAGCTCGCGGCGATGCCGATCGAGACGCCGAAGACGTCGCGGTAGCGGCGCAGCGCCGCGTCCTCGGCCGCGAGCCCGTTCTGCAGGGTGAGGACGGGCAGGTCGGCGCCCGCTCCCCCGTCGACCAGCGGTGTCCAGGCCCACTCGGCGAGCGCCGCCTCGGCGTCCTGCGCCTTGACCGCGAGCACGAGCACGTCGCCGCGGGTCGGCGCGACGCCCTCTGGGCCCGCGGCCACCGGCACGGCGACGGTCTCGTCGCCCGCCGGCCGGCGCACGGTGAGCCCGCTCCTGCGCAGCACGCGGAGCTGCTCTCCGCGGGCCACGAGGACGACGGGGTGTCCGGAGAGGTGGAGCTGCGCGGCGAGGACGGAGCCCACGGCGCCCGCTCCGATCACTACGAAGCGGCCGGTCATGCGACGGCTCCCGCGACGGTGGTGCCCGGCACGGCGGCCAGGAGCGCCCGGGTGTACTCCGCCTGTGGCGAGCCGAAGACCTGCCCGGTCGTCCCCGCCTCCTCGACGCGTCCTCGGTTCAGCACGACGACCTCGTGCGAGACCTCCGCGACGACCGCGAGATCGTGCGAGACGAACAGGTACGCCACTCCGAGGTCCTGCTGCAGCTCGACGAGCAGGTCGAGGATCTGCGCCTGCACCGACACGTCGAGCGCCGAGACCGGCTCGTCGAGGAGCACGAGGTCCGGGCCGAGGGTGAGAGCCCGGGCGAGGGCGACGCGCTGGCGCTGGCCGCCGGACAGCTCGACCGGCAGCCGGGAGAGGGACGACTCCGGCAGCCCGACGCGCTCGAGGAGCTCGCGGGCCCGCTGCAGCCGGGAGGAGCGGTCCCCGATGCGGAACGAGACCAGCGGTTCGATCACCGACTCGAGCACCGTGAACCGGGGGTCGAGCGCGGCGAACGGGTTCTGGTGCACGAGCTGGATCCGGCGGCGCAGCGGCCGCCACTCCCGCTCGCGCGCCCGGGTCACGTCGACGCCCTCGACGAGCACGCGTCCGCTCGTCGGCGCGACGAGTCCGAGCGCGATCCGCAGGGCGGTCGTCTTGCCCGATCCGGACTCCCCCACCAGGGCGAGGGTCTGCCCGGCGCGGATCGAGAACGACACGTCGTCCAGCGCGCGGAGGTCGGCACGGCGGCCCGGCAGGGCGAACTCGTGCACCACGTTCTCGATCCGGAGCACCTCCGGAGCGGGCTCCACCCGCGTGAAGCGCGGCACGATCGCGCCGCCGTGTCCGAGGCCCGGGGCGGCGGCGATCAGCGCCCGGGTGTACTCCTCGCGGGGAGCGACGAGGATCCGGGCGGGTGCCCCCTCCTCGACCACGCGGCCCGAGCGCATCACGAGCACCCGGTCGGCCCGGTCGGCGGCGACGGCGAGATCGTGGGTGATGATCAGGAGCGAGATGCCCTGCTCCCGGACCAGCGACTGCAGGTGGTCGAGGATCCGCTTCTGCACCGTGACATCGAGTGCCGAGGTGGGCTCGTCGGCGATGATCAGCCGTGGCTTCCCCGCGAGCGCGATCGCGATGAGCGCCCGCTGGCGCAGTCCACCCGAGAGCTCGTGCGGGTACTGCCGGGAGCGCAGCTCCGGGTCGTCGATGCCGGCCTCGGCGAGCGCCGCCAGCACCTCCGCGTCGACGGAGCGGCGGTCGACTCCGCGCAGGCGCACCGACTCGGCGACCTGCGCGCCGATGCGCAGCGTCGGGTTCAGCCCGACCATCGGATCCTGCGGCACGAGGGCGACGACCCGCCCGCGGAGTCGGCGCAGCTCCTTCTCTGACGCGGCGGTCACGTCGGAACCGTCGATCGTGATCGATCCGCCCCTCACGCGGCCGTTCGCCGGGAGCAGGCCCAGCACGGCGTTCGCGGTCGTGGACTTGCCGGAGCCGGACTCGCCGACCACCGCCACGATCTCGCCCGGGGCGATCTCGAGCGAGACGTCGTGCACCACGGGCCGGCCGTCGTAGGAGACCGAGAGGCTCTCGAGCCGCACCAGCGCGCTCATCGCTGCACCTCCTCGATCGTCTTGGCGACGTGGTTGAGCGAGAACACCAGCAGTCCGACGAAGAGGCCGGGCAGCAGGGACAGCCACGGGCTCGTCACCAGGTAGTTGCGGCCGGTCGAGATGAGCGTGCCCCACTCGGCCGCGGGCGGAGCGGCTCCGAAGCCGAGGAAGCTCAGCGCCGCGACCGCGATGATCGCCGTGCCGAGATCCAGGACGGCGAGGACGGCGACCGGGCCCCAGGAGTTGGGCAACACGTGCCGCACCAGCACCCGCAGGCGCGTGGCTCCGCCGGTGCGCGCCGCCTCGACGTAGGGCAGCGTCTTCACGCGGAGCACCTCCGCCCGCGTCGTCCGCGCGAATCCCGGCAGGATCCCGATCCCGACCGCGAGGGCGACGGGCAGTGTCCCGAATCCGATCGCCGTGACGATCGCCAGCGCGAGCAGCAGGCCCGGGACGGCGAGCAGGACGTCGACGATCCGCATGATCACGGCGTCCACGACTCCTCCTGCGTAGCCGGAGACGACCCCGAGTGTCAGACCGCCGACCAGCGCGATGGCCAGGGCGATCACGGTCGCCTGGATCGTGAGCGCTCCGCCGTGCAGGACGCGGGCGAACAGGTCGCGGCCGAGCTCGTCGGTGCCGAAGAGGTGCGCGGCGCTCGGCGCCTGGAGCTTGTCGATCGGAGCGGTCGCGTACGGATCGTACGAGGTGAACAGCGCGGGAGCGATCGCCGACACCAGCACGAAGACGGCGAAGGCGAGGGCGATCAGGAAGCCCGGTCGGCGCAGGAGCAGGCGGAGCGTCCGCCGCCGCCGCGCCCCGCGCCCGTGCGCGGTCGCGACGGGAGTCACGACGGGCGGCGCGGCCTCGACGGAGGTGTCGGGACGGGTGAGTGCGAGCGTCACGGTCGAGCCGCCTTCGGGGTGTAGGTGATGCGCGGATCCAGGAGCGGGTAGAGCAGGTCGACCAGGAGGTTCGCGCCCACGAAGACCGCGGCGGCGAGCACCACGATCGCCTGGACCACCGGCACGTCCTGGGTGAGCACCGACTCCTGGGCGAGAATGCCGATGCCCTGCCGGGCGAAGATCGTCTCGGCCACGATCGCCCCCGTCACGGTGTTGCCGGCGAGGACGCCGAGGATCGTCAGCGTCGGGAGCGAGGCGTTGCGGAACGCGTGCCGCCACTGCACCGCCGCCCGACCGAGCCCCTTCGCCCGCGCGGTCGTGATGTACGACTCCGCCTGCACGTCCGCGAAGCTGCGGATCAGCACCTGGGCGAGCATCGCCGAGGTCGGGATCGCCATCGTGACCGCCGGCAGGATCAGGCTCGCCGGCGTCGCGCTGCCCGTGGACGGCAGCAGGTGCAGCGTGAAGGCGAAGAACTGGATGAGCAGCAGCCCGATCCAGAAGCCCGGGAACGCCACTCCCGCCGAGGGGAGCCTCCCCAGCACGGTCTTGAGGGGCCGCCACTGCACGAGCGCCGCGAGGTATGCGAGCGCCGTGCCGCCGACCAGGGCGAGGCCGATCGCCAGAGCGCTGAGCTGCAGCGTGCCCGGCAGCTTCTCGGCGATCAGGTCGGTGACCGGGATCCCCTTCGTGATCGACGTGCCGAAGTCGCCCCGCAACGCGCTGCCGAGCATGCCCGCGTACTGCTGCCAGACCGGCTGGTCGAGGCCGTACCGCGCCTGCGCCTCGGCGAGCTGCTGCGGCGAGAGCGAGTCGAGCTCGACGTTGTTGGCCGACAGGAGGAGCGCCAGCGGATCGCTCGGCAGCAGCCACAGCACGGCGAAGGTCACCGTGTACGCGGCCCAGAGCACGAGGACCGCCTGAGCGACCCTCCCGAGGACGTACCGGCCGAGGCCGGAGGAGGCGGAGCGCGAGCCCGGCCTCCCGCCGACCGCGGCGGGCGGGGCCTCGAGGGTCGTCACGGCTGGATCCAGGCGTCGGCGAAGTCGCCGAACGACTCCGAGGTGAAGCGGAAGCCGTGCACGCGGGACGAGACGCCCGCCAGCTGCACCCGCTCGGCGAACGGGAACACGAGCGCGTCGTCGATCAGGTAGTCCTGCAGCTCGGCGTAGACCGCGGCACGGGCGGTCGGGTCGACCGTCTGCACGCCCTCGTCGAGCAGGGCCTGCACCTCGGCGGCTTGCTCCGGAACGAAGTTGTTGACCGCCTGCGCCTTCGACCCCGCGACGCGCGAGTCGACGATCCACTGGATCACTCCGGGATCGGCCCGGGTGTAGTAGGTCGAGATCAGATCGTACTGCCCGCTGCCGAGCACGTCGGCGCGCTGGGCATTGGTGATCACGTTCAGCTCGAGTTCGATGCCGACCTGCTTCAGCTGGTCCTGGATCAGCTGATCGCCCGCGCCGAACTGCGCGACGATCGGGACCGACAGCGTCAGCCTGCGGCCGTCCTTCGACCGGTACCCGTCGTCGCCGAGCTCCCAGCCGGCCTCGTCGAGCAGCTCCCCCGCGCCCTCGGCGTCGAACGCCAGAGCGTCCGACTCGTCGACCCAGTAGGGCGTGGTCGTGTTGTAGACGCTCGTCACCGCCGGGTAGTCGGCGCCGAACACCGTCGTCGCGTAGGTCTCGCGGTCGATCGCCTTCTGCACCGCCTGCCGCACCCGCTCGTCCGAGAGGATCCGCCCCTCGGCGACGTTGGGGTAGTAGTTGCTCGCGGGCCCCGGCAGTGCGCGGCTCTCGACCGTGTCGCCGCCGCCCGTGATCACGGCCTGGTCGTTCTCGGTGATCGGGTTGCGCGGCCAGGCGACGTCGATCTCGTCGCTGGTGAGCTGTCCGACGCGGACGCTGTCCTCGGCGACGTAGGTGACGTCGATCCCGTCCAGGTGCGCCTCCCCCGTGTTCTCGCGCAGCGCCGAGCCCCAGGCGTACCCGTCGCGCTTGTCGAGCGTGATGCCCGTGCCCGGGGTGTAGTCGGTGAGGGTGAAGGGGCCCGAGCCGACGACGTTCCCGAGGCAGCGCTCCTCGGGGGTCGCGGCGTACGAGGAGGCCGCGAGGATCGCCAGGTTCGTGGTCGAGGTGCCCTGCAGGAACGAGGCGTTCGGAGCGGCGAAGCGCACGGTCACGGTGTCGGCGTCGACGACATCGGTGCCGGCGTAGCCCGCGAGGTAGACGCCTCCGTAGGCGGAGGGCAGCTCGGCGAGCGTCGCCTGCGCGCTGTCGAAGGCGGTCTTGACGCTGTCGGCGGTGAACGCGGTGCCGTCCGAGAAGGTCACGTCGCTCCGCAGGTCGAAGGTGTACTCGGTTCCGGAGTCGTTCACCGTCCAGTCGGTCGCGAGCCAGGGCCGGATCTCGCCGGTCTCGGGGTCCTGGTCCGTGAGGGAGTCGGCGACGTTGCGGATCACCGTGCGGTGCTCGATCCAGTAGGTCTGGAAGGGGTCGACGCACGAGAACGCCGCGTTGTCGGGGAAGAACGCGAGCCGGAGGCGGCCCCCGTCGACCGGGGCGGAGTCGCCCGAGCCGGTGCCCGCGTCGGAGGCGCCGGAGCAGGCGGTGAGGGCGAGCGCGGAGGCGAGGGCCAGCGCTGCGGCGGACGCCGCGCGGGATCGTCGGAAGGGTGCGGTCATGTCGGTGTCTCCAGAGAAGGGTGGTGCGGGAGGGAGGGCCGGTGCGCGCGGTCAGCGCACGGCGGCCGCGAGGCTGCGGGTGCCGAGGATCACGAGGGCGGCGTCGTCCTGCGGAGGGTGCACGCGCGAGGCGAGCACGTCGCGCAGGTGCCGCTCGAGCGGGTGGTGCCGGGTGAGGCCGGGATTGCCGAGGGCGGCGACGGCGGTCTCGACCGCCGCGACCGCGGACCTGGTGGCGAGGAGCTTGCCGGCGAGGACGCGCTCGGCGGCCTGCGGGTCCCCCGCGTCGACGCGGGCGGCGAGCGAGAGGAGCACCTCCTCCGCCTGCACGAGCTGCGCCTCGATCTCGCCGGCGACGGAGCGGATCCGCTCGGTGGTCGCGATGGGCCGCCCGAGGGAGGTCGGCACCCGCTCGTTCGCGAAGCGCACGAAGAAGCTCTGCGCGGCGCGGCCGACCCCGACGTAGAGCGCGGCGACCGCGAGGCCGAAGCCGCCGGCCGCACCCGCCTCGGGAGGCAGCTGGGAGCGCGGGGTGCCGCGGAAGTGCTCGATCGGGATCCGCACGCGGTCGTAGACGACGTCGTGGGTGCTGGAGGCGCGCTGACCGAGGTGGTCCCAGGTCCGCTCGATCCTGACGCCGGCGGCGTCGCCGGGCACGATCGCGTGGCCGAGCTCCGGCTCCCCCGACGGACCCTGCGGGTCGACCGCCCAGACGAGGTGGTACGCCAGGCCCTCGGAGCCGGTGGCGAAGCCCTTGCGCCCCTCCAGCACCCAGTGGTCGCCGTCGCGGC
Source organism: Rathayibacter sp. Leaf299 (assembly GCF_001423055.1). Taxonomy (NCBI): domain Bacteria; kingdom Bacillati; phylum Actinomycetota; class Actinomycetes; order Micrococcales; family Microbacteriaceae; genus Rathayibacter; species Rathayibacter sp. Leaf299. Next base: position 38,278 of record NZ_LMNT01000008.1, on the reverse strand, counting down.
GGATCGTGGTGGCGGGCAGTCCGCCGCGGGCCGGCGCGCCCCACTCCGGCTCGGCCCGCACCGCGTTCAGCAGCACGGGGCGCTCGCGCGAGTCCTGGAGGACCGAGCGGTAGAGCTCCTCCGGCCAGATCCCGGAGCGGTCCTGCGCCGCGTGCTGCAGCGCGGTCATCGCCGAGATGAGCGCGACGGCCGGGTCGCCGGCGCCCAGTGCGCCGAACACGCGCACCAGATCGACGGTCGAGGCGGGGGTGCCGCCGTAGCGGGTGCCGACGGCGAGGGTCAGCAGTCCTGCGTCGTGGACGGCCCGGATCCCCTCCCACGGGAACTCGGCGGTGCGGTCGTAGTGCTCGGCCGTCTCGTCGAGGAGCGCGGTGACGCGGGCGAGGGCGCGGTCCGACAGGTCCGGCGCGTCGATCAGGGGCGCGGTCAGGAGGCTCACGCCGACACCTCCGCGAGCTCGCGCTCGGCCTCGAGCGGCGGTTGCGCGACGACCTCACCGCGGCGCCCGGTGGCGTCGCGGTGCGCGAGCTCCTGCCGCACGAGCGGGATGAGGTAGCGGCCGTAGTCGATCGCGTCGTCGAGGTTGTCGTACCCGCGGATCGAGATCAGGTCGGCGCCCAGGTCGACGTAGTCGAGGATCGCCGCCGCCACCGTCTCGGGCGTGCCGACGAGCGCCGTCGAGGCGCCCTGCGCTCCGGTGGCCGTCGCGGTCGGGGTCCAGAGCGCGCGGTCGTGCAGATCCTTGCGCTTCGCGATGTCGAGCAGGCGCTGGGACCCCACGTTCGCCGGGCCCGAGGCGCCGGGCGTCTGGACCCACAGCCCCTTCTCGCCCTTGCGCGGGGTCCCGGTCGTCGCCGAGCGCCCCTGCAGGATCCCGAGGATGCGGTGCGCCTTCTCCCAGGCGAGCTCCTCGGTCGGCGCGATGATCGGGCGGAACGTGACCCACGTGCGCGGCGCGTCCGCACGCCCGGCCGCGAGGGCCGCGTCCGCGATCCGGTCGATCTGCTGCTGCGTGTCGGCCAGGGGCTCGCCCCACAGGCCGAAGATGTCGGCGAGAGCCCCGCCCTGCCGGTAGGCCTCGTCGCTCGATCCGCCGACCGAGACCGGGATGTCCCCGCGCACCGGGCGCACCCGGGAGACGAAGTCCTCGAACCGGTAGTAGCGGCCGTCGTGGTCGAACGGCTCGGTCGCCGACCAGACGCGGCGCAGGATCCGGATGTACTCCTCCTGCCGCGCGTAGCGCTCCGCCTTGCCGAGGCGGTCGCCCTCGCGGGCCTGCTCGTGGTCGCTCCCTCCGGCGATGAAATGCACGACGGCGCGGCCGCCCGACAGCTGGTCGAGGGTGGCGAGCGCCTTGGCCGCGACGGTCGGGTACACCGTGTTCGGGCGCAGGGCCACGATCGGCTTCAGGTGCTCGGTGTACTGCGTCACCGCCGCGGCGATCGTGAACGGGTCGTGCCCGGCCGAGCCGTACGGGACGAGGGTGTAGTCGAAGCCGCCCTCCTCGAGGATCCGGGAGTAGCGGCGCAGATGGGCGACATCGACCGCGCTCTCGGCGAGGCCGTTGACCTCGTTCGAGCGGTTGACGTTGATGGCGGAGATGAACTCGACGACCACGGTGGGTCCTTTCGGAGGGTGCGTGCGGGCACGGCGGAGAGACCTCGCTGCGGAGGCCGGAGGCGCCCGGGAGCGGGGCGCGGAGGGATTCGGGCCGGACCGGAGGTCGCGACTCGACAGGTGCGACGGAGCGAGCGCGCGAGGCGCCGCGCGTCGGACGGAGCGGCTGGAGCGGAACGCCCGGAGGGGCGCGTCAGCAGCGGTGCGTCAGACGGAGGCCGGACAGGAACATCCGCGCACCGGCGCGAAGGTGTTCCCGTCCTGGCGCATTCGCGCGGGGATCGCTCCGTCGACTCCGCGGGGCGTCGCACGGCGGGCGCCGAGGGGCGCGGCCGGGGCGAGGGCACGGGAGGAGGTCATGGGCTCGACGCTACGGGGAGCCGTGTCGGGGCGTCCAACGATGATTCCGGATGCGTTCCGATCGGCACTCCCGATCGTTGGTAACTTCCCGACTTGTTCGCGTGCGCCCGGCGTGGGAGCCCTCACTTGCGGGCCTCGGCGGGCACCGGCGTCGGTCTCGAGCGGACCGCTCCGAAGACCTCGGCGAGCGCCGCGAGCGCGGTCTCCTCGATGTCCGGGGCCAGGCCGCGGCGCGAGACGAGCCGGAGGTTGACCGATCCGAGCGCGGGCAGATCGCGGCGCACCTCGAGCCCCTCGGCGAGCGTGCCCGTGTGGGCAGTGGGCAGAGCGGCGACTCCGATGCCGGCGCGGGCCGCGGCGATCACGCCCTCGAGCCCGGCCGACTCGGCGACCACGTGCACCTCGTGCCCGAACGCTCCGAGCTGCTGGAGGGCCCTCCGGCGCATCCCGCAGGGTTCGGAGTAGGCGACGAGCGGCAGGGGGCCGCCCTCGGGGGCCTCCCATCCGGGCGCTGCGTACCAGTCCAGCGGGAGCGTGGCCACCTGGCGGCCCGGGAGGTCGCCGCCGACTCCGAGGATCAGCGCGAGGTCCACGACTCCGCGGGCCACCGCCCCCGCCAGCTGGGTCGAGCGGTCGAGCGTGAAGCTCACCGGGCGGTCGTCGAACGCGCGGCGCAGCGTCCCGAGCAGTCGCGGGAGCAGCTGCTCGGCGGCCGGCTCGGTGAGCCCCAGCGCGAGCGGGTTCTCGGTCGCGGCGTCGAGCGTCTCGAGCGCGTCGTCGTGGACGGCGAGGATCCGCCGGGCCTGCACGAGCAGGCGCTCGCCGGCCGGGGTGAAGCGCGCCTTCCGCCCGGCCTTCTCGATGAAGGTCCGCTCGAGGCGGCGCTCGAGGGTGCGCACGTGCTGCGACACCGTGGGCTGGCTGATGTGCAGGGCGACCGCCGCGCGGCCGAAGCCGCCGCAGTCGGCGATCGCCACGAGCGTGCGCAGGTGGACGATGTCGAGGGTCTCCGGCATGCTGCGAGGCTAGACAGGCGTTCGCCGCGGAGCGACCCGGAGCGCAACACGACGACACGGCGACGCCCTCCCCCGCGGGGCCGGAGCCGGGCGGAGGAGGGCGTGCGGGGTCGATCAGTGCGCGAGCACGGGCTCCCCGGTCGGGTCCGCCGCCACCGCGGAGCGACGGCGGAAGAGCAGCACCGACAGCACGGCGCCGAGGGCGAAGAAGCCGGCGCCCCATCCGTACGCCACGGCGTAGCTCTGCACCGCGGCCTCGGCGGCGACCGCCGCGGTGACCGGCGAGTTCGCGGCCACGTAGTCGGTGACAGCGGTGGCGGCGAGCGTGTTCAGCAGGGCGGTGCCGATCGATCCGCCGACCTGCTGGCTCGTGTTGACCATCGCGGAGGCGACGCCGGCGAAGCGCGGATCGACTCCGCGCGTCGCCGTCTGCATCGACCCGGGCATGATCGAGCCCATCGCGAACCCGAGCACCATGAGCGCCGGCAGCACGTCGGCCGCGTAGGCGCTGTCGAGGTCCAGGCGGGTGAGCAGGAGCATGCCGACCACTCCGAGCACCATGCCGAACGGCACCATGATCTTCGGGCCGAAGCGCGGCAGCAGCAGGTTGGTCGAGAGCTGGGCCGCGAGGACGAGCATGCCGATCATCGGGAGGAACGACAGCCCGGTGCGGATCGGCGAGTAGCCCAGCGAGACCTGCAGGTAGTAGGTGACGAAGAGGAAGATGCCGAACATCCCGGCGCCCGCGATCAGCACCGAGAGGTAGGCGGCGCCGCGGTCGCGGTCGATCACGATCGGCAGCGGCAGGAGCGGGTGCTCGGTCGTGCGCTGGCGCTGCACGAAGGCGGCCAGCAGCACCACCGCCGCGGCGAGGGGCACCCACGTCATCGGCGAGTCCCAGCCGTCGGTCTCGGCGTTCGCGAAGCCGAAGACCAGGCCGAACAGGGCACCCGAGACCAGCAGGGTGCCGGGCACGTCGAGGCGGGGCCGCGGACCGGTGCGGTCGATCGGCGGCACGAAGACGATCGCGCCGATGACGGCGACGACCGCGATCACGACGTTGATGTAGAGGTTCCAGCGCCAGTCGAAGCTCTCGGTGAGCACGCCGCCCAGGAGGAGTCCGACCGCGCCGCCGGCGCCGGCGATCGCACCGAAGACGCCGAACGCGCGCGCCCGCTCCTTCGGCACGGTGAACGTCGTGGTGAGCACCGCGAGGGCGGTGGGAGCGAGGAGCGCGCCGAACACGCCCTGCAGCGCGCGGGCCGCGATCAGCAGCTCGAACGTGCCGGCGGCCCCGCCGAGAGCGGAGGCGATCGCGAAGCCGATCAGGCCGATCACGAACGTGCGCTTGCGCCCGAGCAGGTCCGAGAGGCGGCCGCCTAGCAGGAGGAGGCTGCCGAAGGCGAGCGAGTAGGCGGTGACGACCCACTGGCGGTCGCCGTCCGAGAAGCCGAGATCGGCCTGCGCGGCAGGGAGGGCGATGTTCACGACGGTCGAGTCGAGGACGACCATCAGCTGGGCGAGGCCGACGGCCACGAGGGTCCACCAGCGGCGGTTCGAGGGGGCCCTGGCCGCGGAGGCGGCGGGCACCGGCAGGGAGGAGGTCTGCGTCATGAAGGAGAACATATACGAGACCGGGCGGTTCCGATACTGAGAAGTCTCGAAACTCTGCGGTCTCGGAATCCCAGGAGCGCTCGACTAGCCTCGACACCGTGGACCGCCGAACGAACGGCTCCCCCGGCACCAGACAGGAGACGCTGCGATGACGCCGCCCCCTCCCCCCTCGCTCGACTCCGAGGCGCCCGCCCGCCCCGGTCGCCGCCGCGATCCGAGCCGCGACGGCGAGATCCTCGCAGCCGCGCTCGACGTGCTCGCCGAGACCGGCTACGACGGCATGACGATCGACATGGTCGCCGCTCGCGCCCGCGCCGGCAAGGCGACGCTCTACCGCCGGTGGGACTCCAAGGCCGAGCTCGTCGTCGACGCCCTCGCCTGCCTCAAGGGCGCCGACCTCGCACCGGACCGCCTCCCCGACACCGGCACCCTGCGCGGCGACCTCGTCGCCCTCATCCGGCCGCAGACCATCGAGGACGCCGAGCGCAAGCTCCGCATCATGGCCGGCGTCGTCGCCATGATCTCGAAGTCGCCCGAGCTCTCGGACGCCGTCCGCGCCGCGATCATCGAACCGCGGGCCGAGGCGAACCGCATCCTGATGCGCCGGGCGATCGACCGCGGCGAGATCCCCTCGGACGTCGACGTCGAGACCCTCGCGCTCGTCACGCCCTCGATGGTCGCCTACCGCGTGCTGCTGCTGCGCATCCCGGTCGACCGCGCGTTCCTCCTGTCGCTGATCGACGGGATCGTGCTGCCTGCCGTGGGGCTGAGGACCTAGGACCGCGACCAGCCGTTCCACTTCGCCCAGGAGTGCGGTGCGAACGACGATGCGGGGTAATCCGACGCAGGACCGGTAACGGCCCGCCACCTGGAGGAGGCGAGCCGCTACCGACGGCGATCCCGGTCAGTAGTTGTACGACTCGCAGGCCGTGCCGTCGTTGTCCCCGTCCAGGCGTCCCGGATCCCCGTACGCCCTGTAACGGAGGAACCACGCCTGAGCAGCGGGTTGCGAGGCAAAATCCCCGCAGTTGACGATGTCACCGGGGCTCCCGTCAGGTGCAGGTGCAGGTGCAGGTGCAGGTCCCGGAGCCGGGGCCGGAGCCGGAGCCGGAGCCGGACGGTTGCTCTGCCACAGCGGCCGGCCCGACGACGAGTAGACGACGAGGTTCCCGTCGTTCTGCATGACCATGCGAGCGCCCGCGTTCCCGCTCGTGGCCGACTGCCAGACCGGTCGGTTCGCGGGGCTGTAGACGACGGCGTTGCCGTCCGCCTGCATCACGAGGCGGCTCCCCGCCGCGGAGGTGCCGGTGAACCAGCGGACCGCGCCGCGGCTGTAGACGACGAGATTTCCGTCCGCCTGCATCGCGGCCTCGCTGCCGCCGTCCGCCGAGCGCAGACCGCGGCCGGACGCGAGCTCGCTGCCGGAGGTGAGGACGTCGGCGATCACAGGAGCGGGGGGCGCCGGAGGCGCGGGCGGCACGTACGTCGACCAGAGCGGACGACCCGCGGTGGAGTAGATCACCAGGTTCCCGTCGTTCTGCATCAACAGGCGGGCCCCGGCGTTGCCGCTCGTGCCCGACTGCCAGCGGACTCCTCCCGCCGCGGCGTAGACCACGGCGTTGCCGTCCCTCTGCATCACGAGGCGGTTCCCGGGACCCGAGATGCCCGAGTTCCAGTTCACACCGCCTCGCCCGTAGACGACGAAGTTGCCGTCGGCCTGCATGACCGCCTGGGAGCCCCCGTCACCGGAGGTGAGCCGCTGGTCCGAGCGCAGCTCGCCGCCGCCCTGGAGCGTGTCTCCGACCACGGCAGGCGGCGGCGCCTGGTATCCCGTCGCCCAGGCGGGCGAGCCGTCGGCACGGTAGATCACGAGGTTGCCGTCGCTCTGCATGACCAGGCGGGCTCCCGGGTTGCCGCCGGTGCCCGAATTCCAGACCGCGGAGTTCGAGGAGGAGTAGACGACGAGGTTGCCGTCCGCCTGCAGGACGATCCGCGACCCGGCGACGGAGGTGCCCGTGTACCAGACCGGACGGTTCGAAGCGTCGTAGACGACGGCGTTGCCGTCCGTCTGCATCACGAAGAGGAAGGCACCGTTGGCGGAGACGAGCGACTCCCCCGCGGCCAGGGCTCCGTCGGCGACGAGTCGATCACCGGGCACCGCCGGCGGTCGAGGGGGCGTGGGGGCGGGAGGTCGAGTGGGAACCGGAGCCGGCGCGGGTGTCCGCGTCGGCGCGACGGTCGGAGTGGGAGACGCCGTCGGAGCGACGGTCGGCTCGGCCGTCGCGGTCGGCTCCGCAGTGGGCTCCGGCACCTCGGTGGGCTCGCCCGTCGGCTCAGAGGTGGGTGCGACGACGGCGGGGAGTGCCGAGGCGGTGGGCGCCAGGGAGGCGATCCCTCCGATCGCGATGAGACAGGACAAGGTGATCGCGGTGACGCGAGGGTGGTGCGGCTGGGGCACTGGCGGGCCTTTCGGGCGGAGGAGGGAGCGGAGGCTCGTCGTCGAGCCGTCCTGGGCGGAGCCTGGCATGCGCAGGCGAAGCCCGTCCACTCGACCGCGGGGAAACGCTCAGCGCCGGTGCGTCACTCCACGAGGGCGGCGAGCTGGGCCGCGACCGTCCCCCAGCCCTCCGCGAAGCCGAGGCGCTCGTGCTCGTCGCGCGTCGCCGGGTCCTTGTGCATCACGTGCGCCCGGTACAGCGTGCCGTCGGGGTGGTCCTCGAGCGTCACCACCGCCGTGATGAACGGCGTGGCGGACGGGCGCCAGCCCTCGAGCAGGGCGGTCGTGAACACGAGCCGCTCCTCCGGATCGACGGCGAGATAGCAGCCGGAGAGGTGCGGCGCGAACTCCCCGCCGTCGCTCATCGAGGTCTCCAGCCCGCCGCCCGGCCGCACGTCCATCGCGTCGACGCGGCACCGCATCGGGGCCGGGATCCACCACTGCGCGAACAGCTCGGGGGTGGTCCACGCCGCCCAGACCGACGAGCGGGGGGCGCGGATCACGCGCGAGATCTCGAGGTCGAGATCGGGGTCGAAGGCGGTCATGATGCTGTCCTCTCGTCGGACGGTCGCGGTGTCGCCGGACGGCGGCGCTCGGGGTCGGCCTGCCCGGAGGCCACCCGCTCGAGGCGGTCGGTGCGCTGCTCCCACTCCGAGCGCTGCTCGCCGAGCCAGTCCTCCACCGCGGCGAAGGCCGCCGGCTCGAGTCGGCAGGTGCGCACGCGCCCCTGCTTCGCGGTGCGGATCCAGCCGCCCTGCTCGAGCACGCGCAGGTGCTTGAGGAACGAGGTGAGCGCCATCGGGAAGGGCTCCGCCAGCTCGCCGACGGTCGCCGGACCTCGGCGGAGGCGGCTCACGACGGCCCTCCGTGTCGGATCCGCGAGCGCGCGGAACGCCGTGTCGAGCACGTCGCCATGGTGAGCCATACGGCTCAGTATGGCATCGGCGGCACGAGAGGGGGCGCGGACCCTCCTAAAATCGGAGCCATGTCGAAAGTGTTGAGCAGTCTGCCCGTGGGCGAGCGTGTCGGAATCGCATTCTCGGGAGGCCTCGACACATCCGTCGCTGTCGCCTGGATGCGCGAGAAGGGTGCGGTGCCCTGCACCTACACCGCCGACATCGGCCAGTACGACGAGCCCGACATCGACAGCGTCCCGTCGCGCGCCGCGCAGTACGGCGCCGAGATCTCGCGTCTCGTGGACGCGAAGAGCGCCCTCGTCGAGGAGGGCCTCGTGGCGCTCCAGTGCGGCGCGTTCCACATCCGCTCCGGCGGCAAGACCTACTTCAACACCACCCCGCTGGGCCGCGCCGTCACCGGCACCCTCCTGGTGCGCGCGATGCGCGAGGACGGCGTCGACATCTGGGGCGACGGCTCCACCTACAAGGGCAACGACATCGAGCGGTTCTACCGCTACGGCCTGCTCGCGAACCCCCGCCTGCGCATCTACAAGCCGTGGCTCGACGTGCAGTTCGTCAACGAGCTCGGCGGCCGCACCGAGATGTCGGAGTGGCTCGTCGCCCGCGGATTCCCGTACCGCGACGCCACCGAGAAGGCCTACAGCACCGACGCGAACATCTGGGGTGCCACCCACGAGGCCAAGCGGCTCGAGGAGCTGAGCTCCGGCATCGAGCTCGTCGAGCCCATCATGGGAGTCGCCTCCTGGCGCGAGGACGTCGAGATCGTCTCCGAGGTCGTCACGGTGCGCTTCGAGGCCGGCCGCCCCGTCGCGATCAACGGCACCGAGTTCTCGGACCCGGTGGCGCTCGTGCTCGAGGCGAACGCCATCGGCGGCCGCCACGGGCTCGGCAGCTCGGACCAGATCGAGAACCGCATCATCGAGGCGAAGAGCCGCGGCATCTACGAGGCCCCGGGCATGGCCCTCCTCCACCTCGCCTACGAGCGCCTGCTGAACGCGATCCACAACGAGGACACGATCGCGCAGTACCACTCCGAGGGCCGCCGCCTCGGCCGCCTGATGTACGAGGGGCGCTGGCTCGATCCGCAGTCGCTCATGCTGCGCGAGTCGATCCAGCGCTGGGTCGGCTCCGCCGTCACCGGCGAGGTCACCGTGCGCCTGCGCCGCGGCGACGACTACACGATCCTCGACACCGCCGGGCCCGCGCTGAGCTACCACCCCGACAAGCTCTCGATGGAGCGCGTCGGCGATGCCGCGTTCGGCCCCGAGGACCGCATCGGTCAGCTGACCATGCGCAACCTCGACATCGCCGACTCGCGCTCGCGCCTCGAGCAGTACGCCGCCGCAGGTCTCGTGGGAGGCCCGACCGCCGAGCTCGTCGGCCACCTCGAGATCGGCGAGGGCGAGGCCATCACCGAGGGCGGCGGCTCGGCCGCGGCCGATGCCCTCGGCCGCGCGACCGACCTCGCCTCCGAGGGCGCGGCGTTCGACGCCGGCACCGACTGACGCGACACCGCACGACGGGAACCCCCTGGCGCCTCTCCGGAGCGTGCCGGGGGGTTGCTCCGTTCCGGGGCCGTCGCGAGCCGTCCCTGGTCAGGAGGCGGGGCCGCGCACCAGGGCGAGCGCCGCGTCCACCGTCGCCACCGACTGAGCGGAGTCGACCCGGGCGAGCACCAGCGCGGCGACCAGCAGCGACACGAGCACGTCGGCCTGGCCCGAGCGTCGAGCGGAGGCGGCGTGCGGCCAGCGCGCGTCGGCGCCGGCGCGCATCGCCCGCAGCAGCTCCGCCCGGTAGTCCGCGATCACCTCGCGCACCGCCTCGTCCCGCGCGATCGGCGCGCCCGCGGCGTTGAGCAGGAGGCAGCCGCTGCGGGCGGAGATCGTCCGCGCATCGCTCAGCGCGGCCCGGAGCCCCGTGAAGTACGCCTCCAGCGCGTCCGGAGCGACGACGTCGGCCCGCAACGGCGCGAGCCGCGGTCGCACCACCTCGTCGAGGTAGCTCTGCACGGCCGCATCGAAGAGCCCGCGCTTGCTGCCGAACGCGTGGTAGAGGCTGGAGCGGCGCAGCCCGGTCGCCGCCTCGAGCTCGGGGACGGACGCCTCCTCGAAGCCGCGCTCCCAGAACACCGATCGCGCGGCGCGCACGACCTCGTCGGTGTCGAACCCCTGCGTGCGTCCCACGGAAGCCCTCTTTCTGTATCGGTCGTTCCATTATGCACCGCGCAGGCCTATAGTGGATCGAACGTTCCACAATCAGGAGGTCTCGTCGTGATCGTCATCGGACTCGTGCTCGCGGCCCTCGCCGCTCTGCTGCACGTCTACATCTTCGTGCTGGAGTCGCTGCTCTGGACGACCCCGCGGGCCCGCTCCACCTTCGGCACCTCCGAGGACGAGGCGCGCGCCACGAAGGAGCTCGCCTTCAACCAGGGCTTCTACAACCTGTTCCTCGCGATCACGACGATCGTCGGCCTGGTCGTCCTCGCGTCCGGAGCGACCGCCGTCGGCGCCGCTCTCGTCTTCACCGGCACGGGCTCGATGGTCGCCGCGGCGCTCGTCCTCCTCCTCTCCTCCCCCGCCAAGCGCCGCGCGGCGCTCACCCAGATGGCACCCGGACTGCTCGCGATCCTCGTGCTCGCGATCGGCCTCGCCGCCTGACCCCGCCGCCCGCGCCCGACCTCCTCCGGAAGGCTCCATGACCACCGCCACCAGCACCCAGATCCAGCTCGTCCGCCGTCCCGAGGGCTGGCCCGTCGCCGACGACTTCCGCACCGTCCGGGTGTCGTACGACGCGCCGGCCGCCGGCGAGATCCGCGTCGAGAACGCCTTCGTCTCCGTCGACCCGTACATGCGCGGCCGGATGAACGACGTGAAGAGCTACACGCCGCCCTACGCCCTCGGCGAGACCATGACCGGAGGCGCTATCGGCCGGGTCAGCGTCTCCTCCGACCCCGCGTTCCCGGTGGGCGCGGTCGTGCTCCACCAGCTCGGCTGGCGCGACGTCGTCCAGGCCCCCTCCTCCGCGTTCCGCGTCGTCCCCGAGATGCCCGGCGCCCCTCTCTCACTGCGGCTCGGGATCCTCGGCATGACCGGCCTCACCGCGTTCGTCGGACTGACCGCGATCGCCGGGATGAAGGAGGGCGACACCGTCTTCGTCTCGGGCGCCGCGGGAGCGGTCGGCTCGGCCGCCGGGCAGATCGCCCGCCTCCTCGGAGCGGGCCGGGTCGTCGGCTCGGCCGGATCGGCCGAGAAGGTCGCGCTCCTCACCGGGAAGTACGGCTACGACGCCGCCTTCGACTACCACGCCGGCCCCGTGCGCGAGCAGCTCGCCGAGGTCGCCCCCGACGGCATCGACGTCTACTTCGACAACGTCGGCGGCGATCACCTCGAAGCCGCTCTCGACGCCTTCCGCGACGGCGGCCGCGCCGCGCTCTGCGGAGCGATTGCGGGCTACAACAGCACCGAGAAGCCGACCGGGCCGGACAACATGGCGAACATCATCACCCGGGGGCTGACCCTCCGCGGGTTCACCCTGTCGGGCTACCTCGACCGCGCACCCGAGTTCGACCGGCTGATGTCCGGCTGGTTCCAGGAGGGACGGATCGCCTACGACGAGACGGTCGTGGACGGGATCGAGAACAGCGTCGGGGCGTTCCTCTCGATGATGCGCGGCGGCAACACGGGGAAGATGGTCGTCCGGGTCTGACGTCCGACGGGGTGCGCTGTCGCGGGGATGCCGCGGCGCCGCGCCGGTGGCAGACTCGGCGCATGTCGTCCCTGCTCAGCCGTCCGAGCGCCGCGGCGCTCGCGCTCCCCGTGCTCCTGGCCTCCGTGCTCCTGGTCGCCGGATGCGCGGGGCGAGCCGACGTGGCGGCGTCGCGGACCCCGCTCCCGACGCCGGTGAGCTCCTCGACCGCGGAGTCGCCGACTCCGACTCCTGCCGTCAGCGCGACCGCGGTTCCCACTGCAAGCCCCGCGCCGACCGAGTCGGTGCCGGAGGCGGTCCCCTCGGAGCCGGCGCCGACGACGGCCGTCCCCGTCGAGCCGGCACCTGCGCCGGTACCGGCTGCAGTCGAGCGCTGCCACGGGAGCGACCTCGCACTCGAGTACGTCCCCGACCCGGAGGCGTCCGGCGCGGGCAGCAGCGCCTTCGACCTCGTGTTCATCAACGTCTCCGCCGCTCCCTGCGCCCTGGCCGGCATCCCGGGCGTGTACCCGACCGACGCCGACGGCGTGCGCATCGGAGCGGTCGCCTCGTCGTACGGGCCGAACCCGGCCGAGCCCTTCACGGTGCAACCGGGCGGCCGCGCCGACGTCCGCGTGCTCTGGCACGCGCCGGGCGCCTACGGCTGCCCCTCCGCCCGGTCGAGCCGGATCGTCGCGGAGGTGGTGGACGACGTGGATCCCGCGGTCGCCGCGCCGGCGGAGATCGAGGTCTGCACCGACGGCACGGTGATGCTCGAGGCGTCGACGTACACGCTGCTCGGCTGACGCTCCGGGAGCCGGCGCGGACGTCCCGTGCCGCCCTGCTGCTTCCGGAGCCGCTCCGCGACCCCTTGACCGGGACTCCGCGACCCGCGACTCTCACTAGCACGCTCGCTCCCCATCACCAGGAGGTCCCCATGAAGGTCGGCTCGCTCGTTCTCCGTCTCGCCGTCGGCGGTCTGTTCGTCGGACACGGACTGCAGAAGCTCCGCGGCTCGTTCGGCGGTCCGGGTCTGGAGGGCACCTCCCAGATGATGGAGAGCCTCGAGATGCACCCGCCCCGCCGGAACGCGCTCGCGGCCGCGGTCACCGAGACGGCCGGCGGAGCCGCCCTCGCCCTCGGAGCGGCCACGCCGCTCGCCGCGGCCGGTCTCGTCGCGACCATGGTCACGGCCGTCCGCAAGGTGCACTGGAGCAACGGCCTCTGGAACGCGGGCGGCGGGTGGGAGTTCAACGGCCTGCTCGTCGCGGCGACGGCGGCGATCGTCGCCGACGGTCCGGGCCCGCTCTCCTTCGACGCGCTGGTCGGGAAGAAGAAGTGGGGTGCCGGATGGGCGCTGTTCGCGCTCGTCGCGGGCGCCGCCGCCTCCACCGCCGCCATCGAGGCGGGACGCCGCGCTGTCAGCACCTCGGAGGAGCCCGGAGCGACGAGCGACTCGTCCACCACTCCCGACTCCCCCACCTCGGCGGCCGACGGCACCGCCTGACCCGACCTGGGTCGACGTCGGGCGATAGCGTCGGAGCTGTGACCGATCCGCTGCCGCCCGCCGCCACCCATCCGTCCCGCTCGGTCGACGTCGACGCCTGGCAGCGCGCCGCCGACCGTCTGCACTGCGACGGCGACGACGTCGTCGAGCGGATGCGCGTGCTCGCCGCCCGGTATCCCGGGACGGACGGCCGCGGCCGCTTCGAGCTGGCCGGCGCCCTCGACAGCGCCGGCCACGAGGCGGAGGCCGCCGCCCAGTACGAGGAGGCGCTCACCCTCGGTCTCGACGAGGAGCGGCAGGCGCAGCTGAGCATCCAGTACGCCTCGACGCTGCGGAACCTCGGCCGCCACGACGAGGCCGTCGCCCTGCTGAGCGCGGCCGCGCCGCACCCGTCGGTGGGAGCCGCCCGCGAGGTTTTCCTCGCGCTCGCCCTGCACAGCGCGGGCCGACCCGAGGAGGCGCTCCGCACCGCCCTCGAGGCGCTCGTGCCGGCGCTGCCCCGCTACCGCCGCTCGGTCTCCGCGTACGCGGCGGCGCTGACGGACTGATCCGTCACCCTTCCCGATCCGTCACTCCTGGAGCAGGGCGTCGATCTGGCCCATCGCCTGCCGCATGCCCTCCTCCATGCCCATCTGGACCATCTGCTCGAGCTGCTCGATCGACTCGAACGACGAGCGGACCGTCATCCGGGTCCGTCCGCCCGCCTCCTCGAGGGTGACGACCGCATGGGTCGTCCCGTACGAGTCGTCCGGATTCCCCTCGTCGTCGGCGAAGCCGTCGTCGAACTCGAAGCGCACCGGCTCGTCGACCGCGGTCACGAGCCACCAGCCGCGTGCCTTCTCGCCATCGGGCCCGGTCATCACGTAACTGCTCCGGCTTCCGACGACGGCGTCGTGCCGCTCGAACGTCGCGGGCCAGGTCGGCGGCCCCCACCAGCGCTCGAGCTGGCGGGGGTCGGACCAGATCCGCCAGACGCGGTCGATGCCGGCGTCGAACTCCGCGGTGAGGGTCAGGGTCAGGTTCTCGACGTCCTTCACGGACTCCAGCACGGTCATGGTGCGCTCCTTCTCGATTCTCCGGACGGCTGCGGATCCTCCTCGGCGAGGAGATCGGCGATGCGGTCGGCACGTCCGCGCCACAGCTCCTCGTAGGCGTCGAGGAGACGGGCCGCTGTGCGCAGCCCCGCCACCTCTCCCCGCACGAGCTGCTCTCTGCCCCGCCGCCGCTTGCTCACGAGCGACGCGCGCTCGAGCACGGCCACGTGCTTCTGGACGGCGGCGAACGACATCTCGTACTGCGAGGCGAGCGCCGTGACGGACTGCTCACCCTGCAGCACTCGCGCGACGATGTCGCGCCGGGTGCTGTCGGCGAGCGCCTGGAATAGGCGGTCCACCTCGGTGCTGCTTCCCGTATCTACAACCATAGGGTTGTAGATTAGCTCGGTCGGCCCGCCGGGGGAAGGGTCACGTCCTCCTCGCCTGCACCGGATCGGTCACGGGAGGGCCGCGGCCGACACGAGCCTCCGCGACGTGCTCTCGAGAACCCAGTCCGGTACGGAGCGCGCCGAGAACAGCGACTCGTAGAGCAGCGCCATCGAGTAGTCGGGGTCGAGCCTCCTGGCCTCCGCCAGGTGGGCCGCGGCGAGCGAGGCCGCTCCGCGTGCCCACCAGCACCACGCCAGCACGGTCAGCACCGGCGCACGGGCCTCCACGGGCGCGAGGGCCGCCGTCCGCGCGAGTGCTCGCGTCGCGAGCGCGAGCCGCGCGGGATCCGGCCCCGGGCCCACTCCCATCAGGAGCTCCACCTCCGCCAGGTCGTCGTCGCCCGGGAGTCGCAGGGCGTCGTGCCGCTCGACGAGCGCCTCCATCGTCTCGCCCGTGAGCGCCTGCTCCGCCTGCTCGCGGATCATCCTGACTAGGGCCGGAGCCGCACCGATCGGCCCGAGGGCGATCTGGAGCGCCAGCTGGTCGCGTAGCGGAGGCGACTGCAGGAACTGCACGATGCGCCCCTCCCGGCGGGCGACCGACGGACCGGCCAGCCACCGCTCGATGACCGGAGTGAGACCCGCGATCCCCCCGACCGGACCGTGCGCGAGGACCGCCGCGACCACGGCGCGATCGTCCTCCTCGACCACCGGCAGCACGGCCTGCTCCGCCACATCGAGCGGCTCGTCCGCGACCGCGCGCGAGAACAGGCCCGATTCGCTGCCGTGGATCTCGTCGAGCCGACGCGGCGAGCGCCGTTCGGCCGCGATCGTGTAGCGGCCCCAGCCGTCGGAGGCGACGCAGGCGACCCCGACGATGCCGTGCCGGGTGCGCTCGAGCCGTCGGACCACCGCTCGCCCCAGGGCCGCGAGCGGGATGCCGCGCTCCTCGGCGTAGCTCCGCTCCGAGTAGACGACGACGAGCACCGCGTCGGCCTCGGGCACCGCGGTGAAGGCCTGGATGCAGGCCCCGGCGAGGGCGGCGGTCTCGGACTCCCCGAGCCGCCCCGGCAGCGCAACCCGGAAGCCTCCGACCGCGCGTCGTCCGAGGAACGGCACGATGACGAGCGAGTCCTTCGGGTGCACTCCGACGAGGGACGGGATCACCGACAGGAGGTCGGCGAAGCCCGGGGCGCGGATGAGCTCGGGGCCGGGGTGCGGGTCGAGGGGAACGGAGGTGCGGTCGTGATCTGCCATGCGCCACACCGTCCTCTCCAGCGCACCGTCACGCAGGCTGAGGAGGATGATCCGTGGACAGCGGCCGCGATGCCCACTCTGGGGAGGAGGCGCCCGGCGCTCCCGGCACTGGGACGAGTTCGTCCACTTCGCCGACCCCGACGGCGACACCTGGGCTCTGCAGCAGATCGTCATCCCCGGCCGAGGGACCGGGCCCGGCGGCGGCTCAGAACTCGATGCGGTCGAGCTCCCGCCCGAGGTACGGCGCCAGCGTCCGGGCGTAGGTCTCGGTCAGGTGCCCCATGTCGCGGTACACCTTCACTCCGCCGATCACGAACGGGCAGATCTCCTCGTCGCAGAAGTAGCGGGTGAGGTCGACCGCGTTCGCCCCCTCCCAGCCCTCGGCCGCGGCGGCCATGAGCTCCCGCTCGGCGAACGCCTCGTTCGTCGGGACCCCGCAGACGTCGGCGGTGCCCGGGCGCTCGCTGCACGCCAGATCGTGCACCGTCTCGACGACGGGGTTGTCGCGGATCGCGACGACCTCGGTCCCCCGGGCGATCAGGGGAGCCCACGACTGGCGGAACCCGTCGATGCCCGCCTGCTCGTCGGGTTCGCCGGACGAGTCGATGAACACCGACTTCTTCGCGGAGTACGCCGTGACCATCAGGTCGTAGGGTTCCTGCGCCGCCAGTTCCTCCTGCAGCTTCTCGACCCAGGTCGCGCACGACGAGCGGGACACGGACGAGTCGTCGCGGCGCGACGCGGTCGTGAAGACGCAGCCCGTCTTGTAGTAGGTGTGCAGATCCCAGCCGCGCTCCTCCGCGACCCCCCGCAGCGCCGGGAAGAACGACGCGGCGTGGGAGTTCCCGATCAGCAGGACCCGGCGGCCGTCGGGATCGCCGAACCGGCACTCCTTCAGCTCGACGCCCGCGTTGTTGGTGCTGCACTCCCTGGTGTTGATCTCGGAGCCGTCCTCGGACGCGTCGAAGGCGGGCACGCTCGTCGTCCAGGAGCGGGCCTGCTCGCAGGCCGACGCGTTCTCGATCGCCGCGGCACCGAAGCAGCCGTCGGTGGAAGCGGGGATCGCGCTCGCGCGGGCGAGATCGGCGCTGATCGCTGCACTCGTGGCCGCGATCGCCCCTCCGCCGGCGAGGACCGCGACCAGCATCATCGCCGTCGGAGCGAGCGCCCGCCAGCGCGACCCGGTCGGTGCCCGCCGATGCAGCGGATCCTCGAGGACGTGCTTCGACAGAGTCGCCAGCACCACCGCCGCCGCCACGATGGAGAGTCCGGCGAGCAGCCCGGGCTCCTGCCCCGAGATCTCCTCCCAGAACACGAGCAGCGGCCAGTGCCACAGGTAGAGCCCGTAGCTGACGCCGCCGAGCCAGACCAGCGGCCGCAGAGCGAGCAGCCGCGCGACGCCGAACGTCGGAGCGGGGCCTGTCCCCGCGATCAGGACGAGGACCGCCGAGAGCGTCGGCCAGAGGGCGGCCACTCCCGGGAACGCGCTCGACACCTGCAGGACGATGCCGCACGAGATCACGCCGACGAGGCCCAGCCACCCCGCGATCACCCGGATCGCCGTCGGCAGCGTCCGCCCGGTCAGCACGAGAGCGCTGAGCGATCCGAGCCCGAACTCCCACGTCCGCGCCAGCACGCTGTAGTACGCCGACGGCTGGTCGCGCTGCACCAGCAGCACGGAGTAGGCGAAGGAGACGATGCTCACGACGGCGACCACGACGAGCAGCACCCGGAGCAGCTCCACCCGACGCCGCAGGACGACGACGACCGCCGTCGCGGCGAACGCGAGGAGCAGCCAGACCAGGTAGAACTGCCCCTGCACCGACATCGCCCAGAAGTTCTGCACCGGCGAGTGGAAGTTGTCCTGCGCGAGGTAGTCCACCCCCGCCCGGTCCAGGACCACGTTCTCGACGTAGAGCGCCGACCCGAGCACCTCGGTGAAGGTCTGCTTCAACTGGGAGGGGCGCAGGAGGAACGGGCTCACCGCCGCGACCACCACGAGCACCACGGCCGCCGCGGGGAAGAGCCGCGACGCGAGCCGCGAGACGAACACGACGGGGCGGACGCGCCCGTAGCGGCGAACCTGCCCCATCAGCGTCACCGTGGTCAGGAACCCGGCGACGACGAAGAAGACGTCGACGCCTCCCGAGACCCGGCCCAGCCAGATGTGGAACGACGCGACCAGAAGAGAGGCGACGGCGCGCAGACCCTCGATCTCGGGCCGGTAGCCCGCGGAGTCGGACTTCTTTGAGACCGCGGGGGCCGACCGGCCGCCGGGCGTCGCGCGGTCCGAGGGAGGGGCGATCGGCATGGGCGGGAGGATCCTTCGAATGGCGGAGGGGCGGGACTGGCCGCAGCGTCCGGCGTTCGGGTCGCCGGGGCGGATTCGTTCCCGTTCAGGACATCCGTGTCCGAGGAAGGGGCTGGAGCCGTGACTCGACGTCGTTCGCGGACAATCTAGCGGCGCTCCTCCGCTAGCACAAAGTTGAAGGACACGTAGTCCCCTGGCGCTTCGCTGGCGCATCGCTGGCGGGTCAACGGATCCGACGCACGATCGAGACGATCCCGCTCCTGCCGACACTGTCACAGTGAGAGCAGGCGGAGGAGGCCCGATGATCACCGAGACGACCACCGACGCCGAGCTGGTCCGGCGGGCCGCCGCGGGCAGCGAGGCGGCCTTCCGCACGCTCTACCGCGCCTACGTCCGCCCCGTCTACTGGCTCGCGCACGGCGTCCTCCACGATCCCGCCGAGGCGGAGGAGGTCACGCAGGAGACCTTCGTCGTGGCCTGGAGCAAACTCGACGGTCTCGACCTGATCGGCGACTCCCTCCTCCCCTGGCTCGTCACGATCTGCCGTTTCCAGGCGGCGAACCGGGTGCGCGCGCTGCGACGCGAGCGCGAGCGCACCGCGCCGACGGAGGAGGAGCCCGCCTGCCCCCACGACCTCGAGCAGCAGGTGGTCACCGCCGCCCTGGCCGAGGCCGTCCTCCGGGCGACCGAGGGGCTCTCCGAGCTCGATCGGGCCGTGTTCCGCCTGTGCGCGACCGAGGGGCGGGGCTACGAGGAGGCCGCGCGCGAGCTCGGCGTCTCGCACGCCACCGTCCGCAACCGCCTGTCCCGCGTCCGCCGGCGCCTGCGCCTGGTGGTCGACGACTTCCGAGGAGCAGAACAGCCGTGACCGAGACTCCCGATCTCCTCCCGCCTCTCGACGAGCACCGCGTCTCCGCGATCGAGGCGCGCGTCTTCCGCTCGCTCGCCGCTGCGCGCGCCGCGCGGGCGGCGCACCGTCGGAGGGCGCTCTCGATCGGGGGTGCCGCCGCAGGCCTCCTCGTGCTCGCCGTCGTGGTCGGTCCCCTCGTGAGCGTGAACGGCCTGTCGGTCGGCTCCTCGGACTCCGCTGCGATCGCACCCGACTCGGCCGCCGACTCCGCCGCCGGTGCCGGCGCGGAGTCGTCCGAGGGGTCCGCGCCGGAGGGAGCGGGCATCGCCGGCACCCTCCCCGCTGCGGGCTCCCCTGCGTCGAGCACTCGCGAGATCGCGTCGACCGCCGCCGCGACCGTCCGCGTCCCGTCCGTCGCCGACGCGATCGCGGCCCTCTCCGCGAGCGCCGTGGAACTCGGCGGCTACGTCGAGAGCTCGAGCACGTCCGACACCGGCGGATCCACGACGGCGGACGATTCCGTCGACGAGCGGATCGAGCCCTCCTTCCCCGCACCGCTCCCGTCGGGTGCAGGCTCCGTCACCCTCCGCGTCCCCGCCGATCGACTCTCCGACGCGCGGGAGTCCCTGACCGAGCTCGGCACCGTCACCGAGTCGACCGTCGAGAGGCAGGACGTCACTCTGCAGACCGTCGACCTCCGGGCGCGCGCCGCCGCGACGCAGGCCTCGGTCGATCGCCTCACGGAGCTCGTGGCGCAGGCCGGAGATCTCGCCGATCTGCTGGCGGCCGAGTCCGCACTCACGCAGCGCCAGGCCGAGCTCGAGTCGACCCGGCAGCAGCTCACCGCACTCGAGAGCCGCGTGTCGCTCGCCTCCCTGAGCGTCACGGTGCTCCCGGAGGAGACCGCCGCGCCGGCCGACCCCGCCGGCTTCCTCGACGGGCTCCTCAGCGGCTGGAACGGCCTCGTCGCGGCCGCGAACGCCGCCCTGATCGGCATCGGGTTCCTGCTCCCCTGGCTGCTCGTCGCCGCCGTCGTCGCCGCGGTCGTGCTGGCCGTCCGTCGCCGACGGGCACCGCCCGCGCCCGACTCCGACTAGTCTCCAGGGTGGCCTCCGCGCCTGTCGTCCCACCAGAGAGAACCACCGTGAGCCTCCTCCGCACCAAGTCCGTCGAGCAGTCGATCGCCGACACCGACGAGCCAGAGTTCCGCCTCAAGAAGTCGCTGTCCGCCCTCGACCTCACGGTCTTCGGCGTCGGCGTCGTGATCGGGGCCGGCATCTTCACTCTCACCGGACGCGCCGCGCACGACATCGCCGGACCCGCCATCGTCCTGAGCTTCGTGGTCGCCGCCTTCGCGTGCGCCCTCGCGGCCATGTGCTACGCCGAGTTCGCCTCCACGGTCCCCGTCTCGGGCTCCGCCTACACCTTCTCCTACGCCTCCCTCGGCGAGCTGTTCGCCTGGATCATCGGCTGGGACCTCATCCTCGAGCTCTTCCTCGGCGCGAGCGTCGTCGCCCAGGGCTGGAGTGCCTACCTGGGCTCGCTGCTCGGCCAGCTGGGCGTCGTGCTGCCCCCCGCGATCTCCTACGGCGGAGTCGTCGACCTGCCCGCGATCCTCCTGGTGCTCGTGCTCGGCGGCCTCATGACCTTCGGGATCAAGGAGTCCCTCCGCGTGAACCTCGTGCTCGTCGCGGTCAAGCTCTTCATCGTCCTGTTCGTCATCATCGCCGGGATCCAGTTCATCGACTCGGCGAACTACTCGCCCTTCGTCCCGCCGTCGGCGCCCACGGAATCGGCCTCCGGTCTCACCCAGCCGCTCCTCCAGTTCCTCTCGGGCATCGAGCCCGCCACGTTCGGCATCGGCGGCATCATCGCCGGCGCCTCCCTCGTCTTCTTCGCCTACATCGGCTTCGACGTCGTCGCGACGACGGCCGAGGAGACGCGGAACCCGCAGCGCGACATGCCCATCGGCATCATCGCCTCGCTCGCGATCTGCACCGTCCTCTACTGCGCGGTCGCCCTCGTCGTCACCGGCATGGTCCCCTACCGCGAGCTCGACCCCTCCGCGGCCCTGGCCAACGCCTTCGCGTACCACGGCCAGACCTGGATGGCGACGGTCATCTCGGCCGGCGCCGTAGCCGGCCTCACCACCGTCGTGCTCACGCTGCTGATCGGAGCGACGCGCATCATCTTCGCGATGTCGCGCGACGGCCTGCTCCCCCAGCGCCTCGCCACCGTGCACCCGCGCCTGCGGACCCCGTGGGTCACCTCCCTCGCCGTGACCGTCGTCGTCGCGCTGCTCGCGGGTCTGACCCCGATCGGCGTCCTGGAGGAGATGGTCAACATCGGCACGCTGTCGGCGTTCGTGCTCGTCTCGGTCGGCGTCATCGTCCTGCGGCGCACGCGCCCCGATCTGAAGCGCGGCTTCCGAGTCCCGCTCAACCCGTGGCTCCCCGGACTGTCGGCGCTGATCTGCACCTACCTGATGCTCAACCTCTCGATCGAGACCTGGCTGCGGTTCCTGATCTGGCTGGCCATCGGCTTCGCGATCTACTTCGCCTACTCCCGTCGCCACGCGAAGATCGGGAAGTAGGCGCTACGGAGCCGGGAGTCAGGACACCGCGGTCGGCGTCGGCCGCAGCACCTTCTCCATCGCCTTCCCCCGCGCGAGCTCGTCGACGAGCTTGTCGAGGTACCGGATGCGCTGCATGAGCGGATCCTCGACGTCCTCGACGCGGATCCCGCAGATCACGCCGGTGATCAGCACGGCGTTCGGGTTCAGATCCGACGCCGCGAAGAAGTCCTCGAACGTCGTCCGCTCGGCGAGGTGCCTCTGCAGTTCGGCCTCGTCGAAGCCGGTCAGCCACCGGATGACCTCGTGGAGCTCCTCGACGGTCCGCCCCTTCTTCTCCACCTTCGCCACGTAGTGCGGATGGACGTCGGCGACCGCCGTGCGGAAGATCCTGCTCATGGCGGAAGGGTAGTCCGGCCGGGCGCCTGCGCGCACTCCCGGAGCCGCGCGGGAATGCCGGGTCGCCGCCGGCTCTTGCACCCCGTATGAGAGCGATCGTCTACACCTCCACCGGCCCCTCGTCCGTCCTGTCCCTCGTCGACCGCGAGCCCGCCGCTCCCGGCGACGGCCAGGTGCGCGTCCGCGTCGTCGCCTCGGGAGTCAACCCGACCGACTGGAAGGCGCGGGCCGACGGCGACCTCGCGTTCGACGAGGTGGTCCCGAACCAGGACGGCGCCGGAGTGGTGGACGCCGTCGGTGCCGGTGTCGCCGACCTCGCCGAGGGCGACCGCGTCTGGTTCTTCCTCGCCGCGCACCAGCGCCCCACGGGCAGCGCGCAGGAGTACACGGTGCTTCCCGCCGACCGCGTCGTCCGCCTCCCCGCGGGCATCGGCTTCGACGTCGCCGCGAGCCTCGGAGTCCCGGCGATGACCGCGCACCGCGCCCTGACGGTGCACGAGGAGGGTCCGGCGCGGCTCTCCCCCGGCGCCCTCTCCGGCCGCACCGTCCTCGTTCAGGGCGGAGCCGGTGCCGTCGGCCACGCCGCGATCCAGCTCGCCGCGTGGGCCGGAGCGACCGTCATCGCCACCGTGAGCAGCGACGCCAAGGCCGCTCTCGCGACCGCGGCCGGCGCTCACCACGTCCTGCAGTACCCGGACGACGCCCTCGCCGACCGCATCCGCGAGATCGCTCCCGACGGCGTCCAGCAGATCGTCGAGGTGGCTCCGGCGCAGAACGCCGCCCTCGACGTCGACGTGCTCGCCAACCACGGCAGCATCGGCTACTACGCGAACAACAACGGCGACGAGTTCACGATCCCGATCGTCCCGAGCTTCGCCAAGAACGCCCGCTGGCAGGGCCTGCTCCTCTACACCGTCGGCGCGGAGCCCCTCCGAGCCGCCGCCGAGGACATCACCGCGGCGCTGGTCGACGGAGCACTCCCCGTCGGCGAGGACGCAGGCCTCCCCCTCACCTGGTTCCCCCTCGAGGAGACCGCCGCCGCGCACGACGCCGTCGAGGCCGGCACCACCGGCAAGATCCTGATCCGCGTCTCCGCGGAATAGACGGCGAGCAGCACGTCGGCCGGGAGCGGCCGCGGACCGCCCCGCTCGGGCGGCCACCGCTCCCGGCCGACACCGCTCATGCGGCGGATGGCCGCTGAGCGCGTACCGCCGGCCCCGCGGGCAGATCACCGCCCGAGGCGGCACGCGGAACGCCCCCGGACACAACGAAGCCCTGGTGGAAGAGGCTTCTCACCAGGGCTTGCTGTCGGGCTGACAGGATTTGAACCTGCGACCCCTTGACCCCCAGTCAAGTGCGCTACCAAGCTGCGCCACAGCCCGTGGCAGACCGGGCACGTGGCCCGGGCAACTCGACTATCTTAGCGGGTCGCGACGCCGGAAGTGAAAACGAGCCGGGCCCGCGCCTGCGTAGAATCGCTGAGCGCCTGCGCCCCGGAACCACCGGGTGCCGGACGGGCGGCACGGGAGGCGGCATGGACGCGCGGCAGAGGCGATCGCAGGAGTCGCTGCACAGGGCGATCATCGAGCTCGCCACCGAGCGCGCCGTGTCGGGCCTGACCGTCTCGGACATCACCGACCGCGCCGGAGTGAACCGGTCGACCTTCTACGCGCACGCGGCGTCCGCCGCCGAGCTGCTGACGGCGGCGCTCCTGACCGATCTCGAGCGCATCCGCGTCGCCTATGTGACGCGGCTCGGCGACGGCGATCCGGCGGGCGCGTCCAACCGCGAGGCGACGCTCCGCATCCTCGACCACCTCGAGCGCCACCGCGACCTCTACCTCGGCGCCTTCGACGACGTCGGAGGGGACTCGGGTATCCGCGTCATGCTGGCCGCTCAATTCCGCCGATCCGTCAGCGAGGCCGTCGAGAGCGGTGCGGTGACGGTTCCGCACGAGAGCCGCCTCCCCGGCGGCGCGGCGTCCTACATCTCGGCCGGCTCGGCCGCGCTGATGGAGGAGTGGCTGCGACTGCCCGCTCCTCGCGACCCCGATCTCTATCTCGACGCCTTCGCCCAGGTCCTGCCGGCGTGGTGGCCGCTCACGGCGGACGCGCCCGAGACCGCGAACGCCTGAGCCGCACGAACGTCTGCACCGCCCCGACGCCGGAACCGCCTCCGGCCCGCGGGATCCGAGGATCCCGGCGGGCCGGAGGCGGGAAGAACCGGGGTCAGCGCGCCCGCTTCTCGCGCACGCGCATGTTGACGTTCACCGGCGACCCCTGGAAGCCGTAGATCTCGCGCAGTCGGCGCTGGATGTAGCGGCGGTAGCCGGGGTCGAGGAACCCGGTCGTGAACAGCACGAATGTCGGCGGCCGCGAGGACGCCTGGGTGCCGAACAGCACGCGGGGCTGCTTGCCTCCACGCAGGGGGTGCGGATGCGCCGCGGTGAGCTCGGCGAGGAAGGCGTTGAACTTGCCGGTCGGGATGCGCGTGTCCCACGACTCGAGCGCCAGCTCCAGCGCGGGGACCAGCTTCTCGAGGTGGCGACCGGTGCGCGCCGAGATGTTGACGCGGGGAGCCCAGGCGACGTGCGCCAGGTCCTTCTCGATCTCGCGCTCGAGGTAGCGGCGGCGCTCGTCGTCGAGCAGGTCCCACTTGTTGAAGGCGAGGACCAGAGCGCGACCGGATTCGAGCACGAGGTCGATGATGCGGACGTCCTGCTCCGAGATCGGCTCGGAGACGTCGATCACGACGACCGCGACCTCCGCCTTCTCGAGCGCGGTCGAGGTGCGCAGCGACGCGTAGAAGTCGGCGCCCTGCTGGAGGTGCACGCGACGGCGGATGCCGGCGGTGTCGACGAAGCGCCACACCTTGCCGGCGATCTCGACCTGCTCGTCGACCGGGTCGCGGGTGGTGCCGGCGAGCTCGTTGACGACGACCCGCTCCTCCCCCGCGGCCTTGTTCAGGAGGCTCGACTTGCCGACGTTGGGCCGACCGAGGATCGCGACGCGGCGCGGTCCGCCGACCTCGCGCTTGGCGACGGCGGACTCGAGCGGCAGGGTCTTCAGGACCGTGTCGAGCAGGTCCGCGACGCCGCGGCCGTGGACGGCCGAGACGGGGTACGGCTCGCCGAGGCCGAGCGACCACAGCGTGGTGGCGTTGGGCTCCTGGCGCGCGTCGTCGACCTTGTTGGCCGCGAGGAACACCGGCTTCTTCGTCTTGCGGAGCAGCTTCACGACGTGCTCGTCGGTCGCGGTCGCTCCCACGTTCGCGTCGACCACGAAGATCACGGCGTCGGCGAGGTCGATCGCGATCTCGGCCTGCGCGGCGACGGAGGCGTCGATGCCGCGGGCGTCGGGCTCCCAGCCGCCGGTGTCGACGATCGTGAAGGCGCGATCGATCCACTCGGCGCGGTAGGAGACGCGGTCGCGGGTCACTCCGGGGGTGTCCTCCACGACTGCCTCGCGGCGCCCCAGGATCCGGTTGACGAGCGCCGACTTGCCGACGTTCGGCCGGCCGACGATCGCGACCACCGGCAGAGCCGGCAGGTAGCGGACCTCGTCCGAGTCCTCGCCCGAGTACTCGAGGAGGGTGAGGTCCTCGTCGTCGAGGTCGTAGTCCTCGAGTCCGCTCCGGAGCGCGTTCGCGCGCGAGGAGACGAGCTGCTCGTCGAGGTCGCCGAGGCGCTCGACGAGGTCGTCGTCTCCGAAGTTCAGCTCGTCGTCACCGACGCGCGTGTCCTGTGCCATGATCGGCCCTTGCTCTCGAGGTATTGACCTCGGCGATGACCGCGTCGACGGTCTGCTCGAAGTCGAGATGAGTGGAGTCGAGAAGAGTGACTCCTTCTGCGGCGTTGAGGAAATCGACCACCTGGGAGTCGGCGCGGTCCCTCGACCGCAGTGCCTGACCCGTCGCTTCCGCGGATTCCGTGGTGACTTCGCGCGAACGCCTCGCCATTCTAGCCTCTTCGCTCGCGGTGAGCAGGATCCGGACCGCCGCCGTCGGTGCGACCACGGTGGTGATGTCCCGTCCCTCGACGATGATGCCCGCTTTGCGAGTCTCGCCGATGATCCGCCGGAAGAGCAGAGTGACCCGTCGACGCACCTCCGGCACCTTCGCCACGGCCGACACCCGGCCCGTCACGCGGGGCTCCCGGATCGCCGCGGTCACCTCGGTCCGGCCGACCCAGACGGAGTAGGACTCCGGGTCGGTGCCGATGGAGTAGTCGAAGCCGTCGAGCGCGTCGACGATCGCGTCCTCGTCGTCGAAGTCGAGCCCGACCTCCAGCGCGTGCCAGGCGAGGGCCCGGTAAGCGGCGCCCGTGTCGAGGAACTCGAAGCCGAGGCGGCGGGCCGCCTCGCGCGAGACGCTCGACTTGCCGCTCCCGGCGGGGCCGTCGACGGCGACCACGACCGCGTCGCCGAAGTCGGCGGACTCGTCGGCGCGCGCACCGCGGGTCGACGACGGAGCGGCTCCGCCCTCCTCCGGCATGCTCTGCTGGGCCCTGCGGGCGGGCGTCATCCTGTTCAGGCCGCCCTCCTGCCTGTTCTGCTCCGTGCTCATCCGGCGATCCTCCAGCCGCGTGCGGTCAGTTCCTCGGTCAGCGGCCCGACCGCCTCGGGCACCACCGAGATCTCGGCGAGGCCCACGCGGCGCCCCTCCGCGTGCTCGAGGCGCACGTCCTCCATGTTGACGCCGGCCTCGCCGATCTCGACGAGGAGACGGCCCAGGGTTCCGGGCACGTCGTCGATCAGGACGATGAGGGTCGCGAAGCGCTGGTCCTGGCCGTGCTTGCCGGGCAGGCGGGCGACCCCCGCGTTGCCGGCGGCGAAGTGCTCGGCCAGCAGGCGTCGCGCTCCGGGAGCGTCCAGGTCGCGCAGGGCGTCGGCGAACGCGGCGACGTCGTCCCGGAAGGCGTCGAGCACCTCGACCACGTTCCCGCGGTTGGCCGCCAGGATCTGCACCCAGAGCTCCGGAGCCGACGACGCGAGCCTGGTGACATCCCGCACCCCCTGCCCGGCGAGGCGGAGCGACGCGTTCGGTGCATCGAGCAGCCGCGCACCGAGGAGCGAGGACACGACCTGGGGCACGTGCGAGACGAGGCCGACCGACAGGTCGTGCTCCTCCGGACCCATCTCGACGATCGCGGCACCGAGATCGAGCGCGAGGGCCTCGACGCGGGCCAAGGCCTCCGCGGTCGTCTCGCCGTCGCGGCAGATCACCCACGGTCGTCCGACGAAGAGGTCGCCGCGCGCGGCGACGGGGCCACCGCGCTCGCGGCCGGCCATCGGGTGCGAGCCGATGTAGCGCGTGAGGTCGATGCCTCGCGCGCGGAGGTCGCGCAACGGCTCGGTCTTGACGCTCGCGACGTCCGTCACGACGGCGTCGGGGTGCGCGGCGAGCTCCCGCTCGACGACCCCCGCCACCACGTCCGGAGGCACGCAGACCACGACCAGTGCGGGGCGGTCCTCGGCGGAGGCGGCACGACCCGCCCCGTAGTCGATGGCGAGCGAGAGGCTGGCCGGCGACGCGTCGTCGAGCACGACGTCGACCCCGCGCGAGGCGAGGCCGAGGCCGATGCTCGCACCGAGCAGTCCGGAGCCGACCACCCGCACCGTCCCCGTCGTCCGCATCGCGGGCGGGGCGGGGTGCAGGAGCTCGTTCACCCCGACAGCCTACCGATCCGGTCGTCGCTGCTTGTCCGGGCCGGAGCGCCGACCGGCCGCGGGACGTCGATCCGCGCTCGGGGAGGAGCGTCGGTCGTCGGAGGGCCGCCGGTCCCCGCTGTCGCGCCGCTCGCCGGTCGGCCGCCGGTCCTCCCGGCGCTCGGCGGGCAGCCGGTCCTCGCGGCCTTCGGCGGGACGCCGGTCCTCCCGGCGCTCGTCCGGTCGGGGCCGCCGCGCTCCCGCGCTCGCCTTCCGCGTCGGCTCGGGCTTCTCGGCCACCTTCTCGCCGCCCTGGCGCGAGATCGTCAGCAGGGCGCCCAGCTCCTCGCGGGTCAGATCCCGCAGATCCCCGGAACGCAGCGTGCCCAGGTGCAGCGGTCCGAACTGGCGCCGGACGAGTTCGAGCACCGGGTGCCCGACGGCCGCCATCATGCGCCGCACCACGCGGTTCCGCCCCGAGTGCAGGGTGAGCTCGACCAGGGAGGCGTTCGACTTCCCCTCCGGACGGCCCAGCAGCCGCGCCTTGTCGGCCGCGACGGGGCCGTCGTCGAGCTCCACGCCGGCGGTCAGCGCCGCGATGGTCTGCGGCAGGACCTGCCCCTGCACCTTGGCGATGTACGTCTTGGTCACTCCGAACGACGGATGCGCGAGCACGTGGGCCAGCTCCCCGTCGTTGGTCAGCACGAGCAGCCCCGACGTCTCGGCATCGAGCCGGCCGACGTTGAACAGCCGCTCCTCGAAGTTCTGGGTGTAGGTGCTGAGATCGGCGCGGCCGTTCTCGTCGGCGAGCGAGCTCACGACTCCGACCGGCTTGTTCAGCATCACGTAGCGGCGCGTGGTGTCCAGCTGCACCGCCACTCCGTCGACCTCGATCGAGTCGGTCGCCGGATCGATGCGGCGCCCGAGCTCCGCGGCCACCTCGCCGTTCACCCGGATCCGCCTCGCGACGATCATCTCCTCGACGACCCGGCGGGAGGCGACCCCCGCCGCGGCGAGGACCTTCTGCAGTCGTTCGCCCTCGGGCCCGCTGTCAGGCGTGCTCATCGAATCCGTCCCGTCCGTCGCTCAGAAGTGGTGAGATCTTCGGCAGCTCGTCGAGCGAGGCGAGGCCGAGATGCACGAGCAGCTGCTCCGTCGTGCCGTAGAGGATCGCGCCGGTCTCGGGGTCGTTGCCGACCTCCGCGATCAGTCCGCGACCCAGCAGTGTGCGGGCGACCGAGTCGACGTTGACGGCGCGGATCTGCGCGACCTGTCCGCGCGAGATCGGCTGCTTGTAGGCGATGACGGCGAGGGTCTCCAGCGCCGCCTGCGAGAGCTTCGTCGGGTTCTGCGTCAGCACGAAGTCCGACACCACGGGGTCGTACTCGCGGCGGACGTAGATCCGCCAGCCCGCACCGACCTCGCGCAGCTCGAAGCCGCGTCGGACGCCGCCGGTGACGCCGTCGAAGTCGGCGACGAGCCGCTCGATCGACTGCCGCACGACCGCGATCGGTCGGGACAGCGCCGTTGCGAGGGCGACGAGCGACTGCGGCTCGTCGGCGACCATCAGGATCGCCTCGATAGCCCGGTCGATCTCGAACGCCACGGTGCCGAGCGCAGCCTGCTGGGTCTCAGCCGTCATAGTCGGCTCCCAGGTGCGCCAGGTTCGCATCGGACCACGACGGAGCGACCCACTGCAGGGTGAGCTCCCCGAGCGGCTCCGGCTGCTCGAAGGCGACTGCGGCGTGCCGGTAGAGCTCGAGGACGGCGATGAAGCGGGCGACGATCACGCCCTTCTCCTCGGCGGTCGCGATCAGCTCGCGGAAGGTGGCGGTCGACCGCTCCCTCAGCACCGCGACGACGTAGGCGGCCTGCTCCCGGATGCTGATCAGCGGCGCGTGCAGGTGATCGAGGCCGACCGTCGGGATCTCCCGGGGAGCGAGGGCGAAGGCGGCCAGCGCGCCGAAGTCCTCCGCCGACAGCGTCCAGACGAGCTCGGGCTTCCGCGCCCGGTACTCCTCCTCGAGCGGGACGTCGCGCACGTGGCGCGACGTCTCGATCTCGATCCGCTCGGCGAACCAGCTCGACACCTGCTTGAACGCGCGGTACTGCAGGAGTCGCGCGAACAGCAGGTCGC
This sequence comes from Rathayibacter sp. Leaf299, assembly GCF_001423055.1. Classification (NCBI taxonomy): domain Bacteria; kingdom Bacillati; phylum Actinomycetota; class Actinomycetes; order Micrococcales; family Microbacteriaceae; genus Rathayibacter; species Rathayibacter sp. Leaf299. Next base: position 8,472 of record NZ_LMNT01000008.1, on the reverse strand, counting down.
GGGCCTCCAGCAGCGCGGCGTCCTCGGCGTCGACGAGCTCGCCCTGCGGCAGCAGCCCGGCGATCTTGAGGTCCAGGAGCGTCGCTGCGACGACCAGGAACTCCGACGCGCGGTCGAGCCCCTCGAGCGTGTCGATGCCGTGCAGGTACGACAGGAACTCGTCCGTCACCGCGCTCAGCGCGATCTCGGTGATGTCGACCTGCTGCTTGGCGATGAGGCTCAGCAGCAGATCGAAGGGTCCTTCGAAGTTCGCCAGCGCGACACGGAAGCCGCCGGCGGCCTCGACCACCGGCTCCTGGACGAGGACCGACTCAGGCGACCGCGCCACGCGAGATCAGCTCCCTGGCGAGCTGGCGGTACGCCGCCGCGGCCTTGTGCTCCGGCGCGAACTGCGTGATGGGCACACCCGACACGCTGGCGTCGGGGAACTTCACCGTGCGGCCGATCACCGTCTCGAGGACGCTGTCCCCGAACGCGTCCACGACGCGGTCGAGCACCTCGCGGGAGTGCAGGGTGCGCGAGTCGTACATCGTCGGCAGGATCCCGTCGAGCTCGATCGCCGGGTTGAGGCGATCGCGCACCTTGTCGATCGTCTCGATCAGCAGCGCCACACCGCGCAGGGCGAAGAACTCGCACTCGAGCGGGATGAGCACGCCGTGGCTCGCGGTCAGCGCGTTCACGGTCAGCAGCCCGAGCGAGGGCTGGCAGTCGATCAGGATCACGTCGTAGTCGGCGCTCACCTTGCGGAGCACGCGCGCCAGGATCTGCTCGCGGGCGACCTCGTTGACGAGGTGGACCTCGGCGGCCGACAGGTCGATGTTCGCCGGGATGACGTCGAGTCCGGGGACCCTGGTCGAGCGGATCGCCTCGGAGGGGTCCTTGACCGTGCCGAGCAGGAGGTCGTAGATGGTGATCGCGTCGTAGGTGGCGACACCGAGGCCCGCGGACAGGGCGCCCTGCGGGTCGAAGTCGATGGCCAGCACGCGGCGGCCGTACTCGGCGAGGGTGGCGCCCAGGTTGATGGTGGTCGTCGTCTTGCCGACGCCGCCCTTCTGGTTGCAGAGCGAGATGATGCGCGCCGGTCCGTGGCCCGTCAGCCCGACCGGGAGGGGGAACTCGCGCAGGGGGCGGCCGGTCGGGCCGAGCGTCGGAGCTTCGAGGCCGGTGAGCTCCGTCGTGTCGTCCGTCTTGCCTGTCACCTGCGTCGTCCTCGCTTCCCGGGGCGTGCGCTCCCGCGCGGCCTGCCCTCGAGTCTACCGACCCCCTCCGCCCCCGGAGCCGCGCCCCGCCGCGTGCGCCCGTCTCAGCGCCGCGCTCGCGGATGCGCCGTCGTGTACACGTCCCGCAGCGTGTCCGCCGTCACCAGCGTGTAGATCTGCGTCGTCGCGACGGAAGCGTGCCCGAGCAGTTCCTGCACCACGCGGACGTCCGCTCCTCCCGCGAGCAGGTGCGTCGCGAACGAGTGCCGGAAGGTGTGGGGGGAGATCTCGCGGTCCAGGCCCGCCTTCTCGGCGACCGCGCGGATCACGAGCCAGGCGCTCTGCCGCGACAGCCGTCCGCCGCGCACGCCGAGGAAGAGCGCCGGAGTCGCGCGCCCGCGCCGCGACAGCTCCGGCCGCGCCCGCACGAGGTAGTCGTCGACCGCCTCCCGCGCGTAGCGCCCGAGCGGCACCATCCGCTGCTTGGCGCCCTTGCCGGTCAAGCGCACCACGTCCGCGTCGAGGACGTCGTCGACGGTGAGATCGACCGCCTCCGAGATCCGCGCGCCGGTCGCGTAGAGCAGCTCCAGCAGCGCCCGGTCGCGCATCTGCGCCAGCTCCTCTCCGCGGGACGCCTCGAGGAGCGCGCTCATCTGCTCCACCGTGATCGCCTTCGGGAGGGTCGTCGGGAGCTTCGGCGGCACGACGTCGTGCGCCACGTCGTCGACGACGAGTCCCTCCTCCAGCGCGAAGCGGTGCAGACCTCGCACGCTCGACAGGATGCGCGCGCGCGAGGACGCGGCGAGCGGACGCCCGGGCCGCGCGGCCAGCCACGAGGCGAAGTCGCCGACGTCCGAGCGGCGCAGCTCGGCCAGGTCGCCGATGCCGAGCTCGTCGAGGCGGCTCAGGTACAGCTCGAGGTCGCGGCGGTAGGCGGCGATCGTGTGCGCGGACAGCCCGCGCTCGACGCTCGCCTGCCGGAGGAACGCCTCGACGCTCGCCCTCGGGGTCATCCCCGGGGGTGCCGCACCCTCGGGTGCCGCGTCCACGGCGACGACGCGTCGCCGAGGCCCGCCCAGCCGCGCGAGCGGAAGGCGTGGGCCGCGAGCGCGGCGATCGTGAGCGACGGGTTCTGCACCCGGCGCGCGAGGACGGCGTCGACGAGCTCGTCGAGCGCGACCCAGCGCAGCTCCATGTCGGCCTCCTCCGCCTCCCGGTCGAACACCGAGCCGGTGCTCGAGAGATCGCGGGCGAGGTAGATGCGAATGACCTCGTCGCTGCCTCCGGGCGAGGTGGCGAACTCCGCGAGCAGGTCCCACCGGCCGGCCTGCAGGTCGGTCTCCTCGGCGAGCTCGCGCTGGGCGGCGACGAGCGCGTCCTCGCCCTCGATGTCCAGGAGCCCGGCGGGGATCTCCCACTCGCGGGTGCGGACGGGGTGGCGGTACTGCTTGATCAGTGCGACGCGGTCCTCGTCGTCCAGGGCGAGCACCGCGACGGCGCCCGTGTGGTCGAGGAACTCGCGGCGCAGCTCGCCGTCGCCGTAGCGGAAGGTCTCGGCGCGGACGCCCCAGACCATGCCGTCGAAGACGCTCTCGCTCGTCAGGATCTCGGGCTCGACGAGCTCGTCCGAGAGGCCGGAGTCACTCATCGGCTCCGGCCTCCGAGGCCGGGAAGAGGCGCGAGGCCTCCTGGCGCTCCAGCGCCGCCGTCACCAGGCCGCGGAACAGCGGGTGCGCGTCGTTCGGACGCGAGCGCAGCTCGGGGTGGGCCTGGGTGCCGACGTAGTAGGGGTGCTTGTCGCGCGGCAGCTCGACGTACTCGACGAGGCGGCCGTCGGGCGAGGTGCCCGAGAACCACAGGCCGGCCTCGGCGATCCGGTCGCGGTACGCGTTGTTGACCTCGTAGCGGTGGCGGTGCCGCTCGGCCGCCTCGGGCGCTCCGTAGACCTCGGAGACGATGGAGCCCTCGGCGAGCTCCGCGGTGTAGAGGCCCAGGCGCATCGTGCCGCCCATGTCTCCGGACGCGAGGATCTCGACCTGCTCCGCCATCGTCGCGATGACGGGGAACTCGGTTCCCGGGTCGAACTCCGACGACGACGCCCCCTCGAGCCCCGCCTCGTTCCGCGCGTACTCGATCACCATGCACTGCAGGCCGAGGCAGAGTCCCAGCGTCGGGATCCCGTTCTCGCGGGCGAAGCGCAGAGCACCGAGCTTGCCCTCGATGCCGCGGATGCCGAACCCGCCGGGCACGCAGATGCCGTCGAGCTCCGAGAGCGCCTTCGACGCCGCCTCCGGGTCCTCGAGTCCGTCCGAGGCGATCCAGCGGATGGTCACCTTGGTCTGCTGGGCGAAGCCTCCGGCGCGCAGCGCCTCGGTCACCGAGAGGTACGCGTCGGGCAGGTCGATGTACTTCCCGACCAGACCGATGGTGACCTCGTGCTTGGGCTCGTGGACCGCTTCGAGGAGCTTGGACCAGCCGTCCCAGACGACCTCTCCGGCGTCGAGCCCGAGCTGGTCGATGATGTAGGAGTCGAGCCCCTGCTCGTTCAGCATGCCGGGGATCTCGTAGATCGAGGCGACGTCCTTGGCGTTCACGACGGCCTGCTCGTCGACGTCGCACATCAGCGCGATCTTGCGCTTGTTCGACTCCGAGACGGGCCGGTCGCTGCGCAGCACGAGCGCGTCGGGCTGGATGCCGATCGAGCGCAGCGCAGCGACGGAGTGCTGCGTCGGCTTGGTCTTCTGCTCGCCGGAGGCGCCCATGAACGGCACCAGGGACACGTGCACGAAGAAGACGTTCCGGCGCCCGAGCTCGTGCCGCACCTGACGGGCGGACTCGATGAACGGCTGGCTCTCGATGTCGCCGACCGTGCCGCCGATCTCGGTGATGATCACGTCGGGCTGCGGGTCGTCCTCGGCCTGCAGCCGCATGCGGCGCTTGATCTCATCGGTGATGTGCGGGATGACCTGCACCGTGTCGCCGAGGTACTCCCCCGCCCGCTCGCGCGCGATGACCCGCGAGTAGATCTGCCCGGTCGTCACGTTCGCGGCCTGGTTCAGGTTGATGTCGAGGAAGCGCTCGTAGTGCCCGATGTCGAGATCGGTCTCGGCGCCGTCGTCGGTGACGAACACCTCGCCGTGCTGGAACGGATTCATCGTTCCCGGATCGACGTTCAGGTAGGGGTCGAGCTTCTGCATCACGACGCGCAGCCCGCGGGCGGTCAGCAGGTTGCCGAGGCTCGCGGCCGTGAGGCCCTTGCCCAGCGACGAGACGACGCCACCCGTGACGAAGATGTGCTTCGTGACCTTCGAGGGGGCGGAGTGCCCGGCCGTCGAGGAGTCGGAAGAGGAGTCTGAAGGGCCCGCGTTCGAAATGTCCACCACGGGCTTCCACCCTAACAGCAGTTCCCGGGAGGGGGGCCAGGTCGGCCGGATCGGTCAGCCGCGCCGGCTCGTCTCGAGGAGCTCCCGCGCGTGCGCCAGCGCGTTGGCCGAGTCGGTCAGCCCCGAGAGCAGTCGCGCCATCTCGGACACGCGCTCGTCGGCGTCGAGCTGGGTGACCGCACTGGAGGTGACGCTGCCGTCCGAGCCCTTCTCGACCCGCAGGTGGTTGTTCGCGAACGCGGCGACCTGCGCGAGGTGCGTCACGACGATGACCTGGGAGGTCTCGGCGAGCCGGGCGAGCCGACGTCCGATCTCGATGGCCGCGGCTCCGCCCACCCCGGCGTCCACCTCGTCGAAGACGAAGGTCGGCACCGGGTCGTTGGCCGCGACGACGACCTCGATCGCGAGCATCACCCGCGAGAGCTCACCACCGGAGGCGCCCTTGCCCAGCGGCCTCGGCGTCGCGCCCGTGTGCGGCTCGAGCAGCATCTCGATCGTGTCCCGGCCGTGCGCGGTCGGCTCGCCGGTGCTCGTCACGCGCACGTGCAGGCGGGCGTCGCCCATGGCGAGGGCGGACAGCTCGTCGCTGACCCGCTCCCCCAGCTCGGCCGCCGCGGCCGTGCGCAGAGCGCTGAGCGTCGTCGCGAGACGGTCGACCAGATCCTGATCGGCCGCGGTGTCCGACTCGAGCGCGGCGATGCGCTCGTCGTCGCCGTCGAGCTCGAGCAGCCGCAGACCCGAGGAGTCGACGAGGTCGAGGACGTCGTCGAGCGTGGGCCCGTAGGTGCGCGCGAGCAACGACAGCTCGGCCCGCCGGTTCTCGATCAGCTCGAGGTCGTGCGCTCCGTCGAGGTCGAGCTCGGCGAGGTAGGAGGAGAGGCTGCCCGCGACGTCGACGAGCAGCACGGAGGCCTCGTTCAGCGTCTGGACCGTCGGCTGAAGGACGGCGTCGTGCTCGGCCGCCCGCTCGAGGACCCGACGCGCGAGGTCGAGCAGACCGAGGGCGTCCCGGCCGTCGAGCTCCTCGGACGAGATGGCCTCGCGCGCCTCGCCGGCCGCGAGCCGCAGCTGCTCGATGCTGCCGAGCCGCTCCGACTGCGCCGCGAGCTCCACGTCCTCGCCGCGCTGCGGCGCGACCACCTCGATCTCGGCCAGGGCGCTCCGGAGTCGTTCCGCCTCACGCGCCCGCGCCTCACGCGCCGCAGTCAGTTCGTCGAGCTCCTCGCGGTTCGCGCGCCAGCGCTCGAACGCGCTCCCGTAGTCGCGCAGCGCCTCGGCGAGCTCGGCACCGCCGAAGCGGTCGAGAGCGTCGCGCTGCGCTGCGGCCGACCGCAGGCGGATCTGATCCGACTGGCCGTGAACGACGACGAGCTGGTCGGCGAGCTCCGAGAGCACGCTGACCGGCGCTCCCCTGCCGCCGACGACCGCGCGGCCGCGACCCTCCGCCGAGACCGACCGGGCCAGCAGGAGCTCGGGGCCGTCGAGGTCGCCGCCGGCGTCGCGGACCCGCTCGGCCACCGCTCCGTCCTCCGGCACGATCCAGCGGCCCGACACCCACGCCTGCGGGCGGCCCGAGCGGACGGCGGAGGCGTCGGACCGGGCACCGAGCACCAGCCCGAGCGCCGTCACCACCATCGTCTTGCCGGCACCGGTCTCTCCGGTCACGGCGGTGAAGCCGGGGCCGAGCGGGAGGGTCGCCTCGGCGATGACGCCGAGGTCGCGGATCTGCAGCTCTTCGAGCATCGGGGGGACTACTCCGTCTCCGTGGACCCCCGCCATCCGCGGATGGGGAGGCCGAACTTGTGCACCAGGCGGTCGGTGAAGGGGGCGTCGTGCAGGCGGGCCAGGCGCACGGGATAGGGCGAGCGCCGGAACACGACCCGAGCGCCGGGGGGCAGCTCGTACGTCCGGCGGCCGTCGGCCCAGAGCACGCCGACACCGTCGGTGCGCTCCTTCACCTCGACCGCGAGGCTCGACCCGGGCCCGACGACCAGCGGACGCGCGAACAGCGCGTGCGCGCTGAGCGGCACGAGCAGCATCGCCTCGAGGGTCGGCCACACGACCGGGCCTCCTCCCGAGAACGCGTACGCGGTCGAGCCGGTCGGAGTCGACACCACGATCCCGTCGCAACCGAAGCTCGACAGCGGCCGACCGTCGACACCGACCATCACCTCGAGCATCCGCTCGCGGCTGCCCTTCTCGACGGTGGCCTCGTTGAGCGCCCAGGTCTCGTAGACGACCTGCTCATCGATCTTCACCCGCACCTGAAGCGTCATCCGCTCCTCGACGCCGTAGTCGCCGTCGAGCGCACGGGCGACGGCGTCGTCGAGATCGTCGCGCTCGCTCTCGGCCAGGAAGCCGACGTGCCCGAGATTGACGCCCAGCAGTGGAGCCGTCCCGGTGCGCGCAATCTCAGCGGCGCGGAGGATCGTCCCGTCGCCGCCGAGGACGAAGACGAGCTCCACGTCGGCGAGCAGGACGTCGGTGCCGAGAACGGCCACGTCCGACAGGGACGGGGACGCAGCGACGATGTCGCCCTTGTCGTCACCGCACAGAACGGGCCGGGCTCCGGAGCCGCGCAGCCGCTCGATCACGAGGATCGCCGCTTCGAGGGAGTCCGTCCGGCCGGTGTGGGCGACGACGAGGATGTTGCGCTCCTGCGGAGGGGACTGCATCGAGAGGGTGTCCTCCAGGTAGATCGACGTCGGTCGACCGCCCGCTTCACCCGGTGGTGAGCGCGGTGACCGCGTCCCTCCATTCTGTCGGAATCGTCCCGCGGTCGCGGTGGAGGTGAGCCAGATACTCGTGATTCCCAGCGCTTCCGGGTAATGGGGAGGACGCGAGTCCGACCACTCCGAGGCCGAGATCCCAGGCCGCCCAGAGCACGTCCGACAGCGCTTCACGGCGCAGCTCCGGATCGCGCACGATGCCCTCCTTCACACCGGTCCGACCGACCTCGAACTGGGGCTTCACCAGCACGACGAAATCGGCGAGCGGAGAGACGGACGCCGCGACGGCGGGCAGCACCATGGTGAGTGAGATGAAGGAGACGTCCGAGACCACCAGATCGGGCACGACCGTCGTTCGAGCAGCTGACGCAAGCGAGGCCGGCGTCATGTCCCGGGCGTTGAAGCCCTCCACGACGTGCACACGGTCATCCGAGCGGATGCGCGGCGCGAGTTGAGCATGTCCGACGTCGAGCGCGATCACCGAGGCGGCCCCGCGCTCGAGGAGCACCTGCGTGAATCCGCCCGTCGAGGCTCCGACATCGAGCGCGTTCGCACCCTGCACGGAGACGGTGGGAAAGCTCTCCAGCGCTCCGAGCAGCTTGTGCGCCGCCCGACTCACGTAGTGATCGAGTCCGGCGACCGCGACGTCCTGATCGGGCCGCACTCGGAGGGACGCTTTCAGCGCAGGGGCTCCGTCGACCGTGACGAGAGCATCCGCGATGAGACGAGCGGCGTGAGTGCGCGAGCGCGCGATACCCCGCGCGGCGAGTGCCGCATCGAGGCGCGTGTCCTCCGAAGGAGCGTCCGAGACGGAGCCACTCATCGGCGTTCGTCCGCGCCCTCGAGTCGCGCCCGCAGCCGATCCTGCACCGCGATGTAGGACGATGCCCGAGCGGAGAGCGGCTGCTCTTCGATCACTGCGAGCGTCTCGACGAAGTCACCGACAGGGACCTCGTTCTCCCCGTATCGAACAGTGTCATCTGACGTCATGCATTCCACCCTAGATCGCTCCGGCCAGCCCGGAGCGACTCCTCGTCGAGTCGTCCGAGAGCCACGACGCACGTCTTCTGCGTGTGCAGGGCCTGGTGGTGCGGGTGGTGGGTTAAACAGCGATGGCCACCCATTTCTGGGTGGCCATCGTGAATGGTGTCCGGCGGTGTC
>NZ_LMNT01000007.1:0-83035 GCF_001423055.1 Rathayibacter sp. Leaf299 | reverse complement strand
GGGGGTAGGGCGTTTTCTGCAGGATCTGCAGGTTCGTGGCCTTCCCGAAGTTGGATGACGCGGTGGACGTGCCGCCCTGAACGAACCCGTCCGCGACCACCGACGACACCACCTTCAAGGCGTCCGTGACGATGATCGTCTGACTCGCGATCACGTGATCGCGGTCGATATCGGCTGCTGCGGAGATGCGGGCCGTTCCTGCAGCGATGCCCGTGACCCGTCCCTGCGAGTCGACAGTCGCCGCCGCGGGATTCGATGACGACCACGTCACGGAAGGCGAGACGGAGGCGCCGTCTGCTCGCGCGAAGGACGCGAGCATCGACTCGGAACGACGCGCTTCGATCGAGCTCCACGTCGTCCGCATGGCGGCCGAGGCGTGGCGAGTGACAGGGGCAGGTGATTCCGAGACGAGATCGGGACCGATGGCGCTGAACTCGTCGACTTTCGCAGTCCTGTCGCCGGCTCCATCACCGTGTACCGAGAGCTTCAAGTATCGATAGGGGGTCGGTGAGGTCCACAGCCAGGACCACTGTGCGGTCTTCGCGACCTTGCTCGTCCCTGTGAAGGCCGTCCGCCACGTCGAGTTGTCCTGAGAAGCGAGGATCTCGTACTTGGCCCCGAGCTGCGGAACGACGTCCCAGACGATCTCGACGTGTTTGACGGACACAGGACGGCCGTAGTCGAACGTGACGGACTGGTCCCCGCTCACCGCCCACGGTCCATTGACTCGGCCGTCGGAGAGGAGCGCAGTCGTGGCCTGCGAAGCGGTGGCCGTCACGCTGCGAGGACGGATCGCACCCGGATGAAGGCGGATGCTGTACACCGTCGGCGCCTTCCCTGCCTCGGTCACGGAGACGGTGGCGACGCCCGGGACCGCTCCGGCTTGCTTGATCTCGACGGAAGCGCCGCTGACCGAGGGCACTGCAGTGATCGTGGGAACGGCATCTCCGGCCGAGACGGGAACGGAGTACGAGGATCTCGACGGCCTGAAACCCTGCACGGATTCGCCGCCGACGGAGATGGTCTGAAGACCGCTCTGGGTGAGAGTTCCCGGCCAGCTGCTGAGAGGCGTCACGGAAGACGGCGACGGGATCTCGGTGCCGACGACAGGCACCAGTTCCACGGCGAGCGTGAAGTTCGACGCGCTCGGCAGGTGGATGGCCAGTTTCTTGACGCGCGGGACGACGGGTTGGCCTGTGGGCCACGGCGAAGCCGGCAAGGGCGTGGCTGCCATGTAGCTGAATGTCGGACCGTCTCCCGAGACGATCCGCGCAATGACCTGTTTTCCCTCTTGCGTGAGGACGGCGGAGCGGCCATCAGCGCTGACGGCGACGTCCGCGTTCGTGTGCATGAACCACCATGCGTCGGATGCTTTCGAGAGCGTCACCTCGTCCTGAACGAGGAGACGCTGCCGCGAATCGAGGAGCGACAGCCCTCGCTTCCACGACGAGACGAGCCCTGGATGCTCACCGTTCAGAGTGGCGATCGCGGATCCGCTCTCGGCATCCGAGCGCTTCAAGGCGACTGCGGACACGGAGGTCAGGGTCGGCAGGGCGGCGCCATTACCGAACGCGAGTGTGTTCTGGCCCTCCGGACGAGTCACGTAGTAGTCCCAGCGCGAACCGCCCGCCGCCGAATCCTCGAAACCTGCGAGATCGTAATTCTCCGGATTGGTCTCCGTCGCCCAATTCACCCCGAGAGCGTCGAAGGTGAAGTCGCCGTTGTCGAGATTCCCGTGAGACCGCCGAGCGCTGCTCGACGCCCTCATCGCGGCGCTCGAGGCGAGCTCATCCGTCCAGGACGACCGCAGCGTGGCGACGCCGACATCCTTGTACTCTGCGTCGAGCGGTAGTGCGTCCTGGGCTGCACGTGTGGTCTCGGTCGGCGGCTGGTACCACAGCATTGCGCGCGCGGAGATCTCGTCCCTGTCCTCCGCCCGCGAGCCACTGACGGCCCGCTCGACGAGACTTGCATCCTTGTAGAGCTTCGCGAGCCCCAAGAGCTGCAGAGTCATCGGGGAGTCCGGCCAGGCGTCTCCGAAGTTGAAGGAACGGCCGCTGGCGCCCGTCATTCGGACGGCGAACTGGCCCGTCCGCGCGAAGCCGGGGTTCGAGAGGATCCCCTGGTCGGAGCCTGTCGCCGAGACCAGCGCACTCGCCAACGTAGTCAGATACCCCGTCGCGTAGGACCAGTAGGAGATCCCCTCTTCGTAACCACCGTCGGAGTTGTAGCCGGCGAGGCCATTGGGCAGTGATGTCGACATCTTGGACAGGATCGTCTGCGACTCTGCGGGAAGTTCCGCCGAGAAGGAGAGGGCCGCGAGGGTGAGCCCCCCGTTGCTGATCACGTTCCAGTTCGTCTGCGTGCCTACCCAGTAGGACCCGGCGTTGTACTGCTCTATTCCGGGCTTCATTCCCAAGTTCTTCACTGACGTCGTCAGCTTCGTTCTGCGTTCGTTCGACCAGTACGGCTGCAGCCAGTCGTATCCGATCGCGAAAGCATGACTCATCTCCGCCGTGTCCAGGAAGTGCGACGGGTTCCAGTCCGGGAAGGTTCCCGCTGCTTCCAAGTCGGACCACAACCTCTCGGCATATCTGCTCTCGCCAGTCATCTGGTAGACGAAGGCAAGGGTGTAAGCGCGATCGACGAGCGTCTGGCTGACGCTGAGCAGACGTCCCCCGGTCTTGTCGTACCGCACCGTCGGCGCCGTCAGCATTCCGTCCGCAGTCCTCTTCAGCTGTCTGTACCAGCTGCCGAGTGTCGGTTGCGTCGAGAGCCGGCTCCGCATGTCTGCGAAGCCGGAGGCGTCGACGAGGAGTTTCGGATGCGACGTCTTGACAGCCGAGACGGAGACGCTCTTGACCTCGGTCACGGCGGCTTCCGCCGAATGCTGCGGAACCAGTACTGTTCCCGCGATCACGCCCACGAGAGCGATCGCACTCATCACCTTGACCGCCCTCATCCGCGCGAGGGGAGTTCTCGTACTGAGGCTTCGGCCTCTCGGACGCGCCAGAACTGCTCTGAGTGACATTCGTTCCTCTTCTCCGCTTGCGCGAAACGAGGAGGAGTCGAGGCGAGATCCTTCCGAAGAACGTCGAGAGCCGAAGGGCGTCCTCGATCCTCCTTTCTGAGGCTAGGTCGCACGTCCTTTCAGCAGAGCCCGGCAAACGAGTGCCAAGGCGGGCGAATAATCCTCGTCCTCCGGAGCGGTCGGCGGAAGAGCTCGAGAAGCGGAGACCCGATCGCGCGAGAGAGCCGATGAGAACTCGGCCGACTCTCACGACCGGGGTGCATTTCCTCGCCGAGTCCGCTCTCGGACCGAGGAGACGTCATCTCGACGTCGAGTCGAGTCGAGTCGTGCCCTTCAGGAGCGACGGCGATGGCCGCGCGCTACTCCACTCAGCTGGACTGCGAGCACCGTTGCTTCAGCGAGCAGCTCGCCCAGCACGGCGCCCGCAGGTCCCAGAAGCGAGGAGAACCCGAGGATCGAGGGCACCCCGACTATCGTCCCTGCCAACGCGCTGTATGCGATGACGTCGATGCGACGGAGTGCCACCAGGGCGAGGTTGCCCGTTGCGCGCGATGTGCAGACGACGAAGATCATCGCTCCGCACAGCGCCGCCACCTGCCAGGGGATGGTCGCGACGCCGGAGAAGATCAGCGATGAGGCGAAGGGTGCGATAGCTGTGAAGATTCCACCTGCTACGAGTCCGAATCCGGCATTGAGGAGAATCCCGCGGCGCGCGCGAGCCAGCCGCTCGTCCGCCGTCGATGCTCCGCCGACCCACGACTGCATGAGATTGGGAACGGCGATGAGAACGGTCAGATACATCCGCTGCAGGCGTTCCGCAGCGGCGAACACGGAGACTGCTCCGGGAGCGACGATCGAGACGAGCGCTACGGGGAGTGCGATGTAGACCGCGCTCAGTGCCCGTCCGCTCAAGGCGGCGAGTTGACTGCGGACCGTGCGTGCGAGCCTCCCAACGGAGAGCCTCTGGAAGTCCGCGAATCGGACTCCGGTCCGCTGGAGGCCGAGCAGGGGGGCCGCAACACCGGGCAGGATCAGAGCCACCGCGCCGTACACCCACAGGCCGAGTCCGCTCAACATGAGGAGGGAGGCGACGACGACGGCGATCACTCGGGGGATCGCGTCGGTCACGACCAGTCGCCCCGGCTCACGCGTACCCACGAAGAACCAGGACAGGCTCAGGCCGGCTCCTGCAGTCCCTGCCGCGACCAGGGCTCCTTCGACTCGGAACGAGTCAGCGAGGAGGAACGCGATGGATCCGGCCGCGACCGCCAGGGGTGCGTACACCAGCGCTTTCGTCGAGGACGACAGGGCGAGTGTCTGTCTCCTGTTCCGGAGAGAAGCGCGGGCGACCCGTTGCGGACCGTTCAAGCCCCAGCCGAGCTCGACGAGTACGGCCGCCGCTGAGCCGATGGAGGTGCCGATCGCGACGCTCTGCCACCCGGGATCGCCGAAGCGGGAGGTGATCACCGGCAGTGCCAGGAGTGGACTGACCGCGCTGAGCATGGGAACCAGGAGGAAGCCGACCAGGCTCTTGACTCTGCTCACCGGGTCGGATCTCCGCCGGATGCACGCCCCTTCACTGGGCGCCCTGACGCGACCAGCTGAGCCAGGCCCGCCCGCTCTTCGCCGCTGCCGCGTCGAGCTGATCCGCCATCTCCGCCGGGGTGACGAGTGCGGCTGCATCGACAGCACGTATCCAAGCGTAGACATCGCTCGTGTCGTCGACGAGGAGAGGCGAGTCTTCGCGGTAGAGGTCCCTCAAGCTGCTCTGGCGCGGGCCTACGAACGGGGTTCGACTCTCGAGTGCTCGTATGGCGATACCGCTCTGGTAGAAGCGCTTGTAAGGGATCAGCACCACTGCCGCGGTGTCGATGAGCGCGTCGAGCTCCTCCTCGCTTACATAGCCGTCGTGCACCTCCCACCCCTCGACAGCGGGCCACCCGCGGCCCCAGATCTCGAAGCCGAAACCGTTCGTCGAGCGAGGCAGTGCAGCGAGGAGTTGCAGGTCCCGGTCGGCCTTGAACTGGCCGAGGACTCGCACCGCTGTTCTGGGCGAGGTCTTCGCCGACGGCCGTGCACGGACAGGCAGGACGGGATGCGGGACAACTTCGGCCAGATCCGCCAGCCCCTGTTCCTCGAGGACCGCGAAGGCGGCGGAGCTGTGGACGATGGCCGGGCGACCGCTGAAGAGGCTGCGCGCAAGCATCCGCCAGAAGCGGGAGTAGCCGACAGCCCGTACGAGCGGCTTGGGGTCGTGGAGGACGACCCCTACCCTCACCCCTGCCAGCCCGAGCATTCGGAGCAGTGCGAGGTCGATGTATCCGAGAACCGGCCATGTGACGATGAGAGTGCCGCCTCCGTCGCGTCTGAGACGGTGTCCTTCGCGCCAGACCGCGACGATGTAGTCGCGTATCCACGCGATCCGGCCGTTCTGCGATGCGGAAGGTTCGAAGACGGTCGTCACCGTCACGCGTCCGCCCGCGGCTTCGAGTGTGTGCCGCAAGGCCTCCGTGTAATGCAGGAGAGTGCCTCCCAGCGAATTCACGACGGCGATTTCATTCTCCCGCCGGGCGTTCATTTGTCGTTCCCTCTCAGATGTCCGCGGTGAAGCCATTCGTCCGCCACGTAACGTCCCTGGCGTGCCGGCAGACTGCTGCGGACCTGGCTCCTGCTGAGCGGGGTGCGGAGGGCCTCGAGGATGCTTGCGGCGAGCCCGGTGACCAGCGCCGACTCATCGACCTCGACCTCGACGACGTGATGACCGTGCTGCGCCAGCCAGTCGGCGAGACCGGTCTGCCGGGTGGTGACGATGGTGAGACCTTGCGCGAGCGCCTCCTTGATCGGTAAGCCGATCTGCTCTCTCCACCGCCCGTGGGGGAGCGAGGGAGCGACGAGCACGGAAGCGTCTCGCAGGCGGTCGAGGACGGCCGTTCGCGGGAGACGTCCTTCGTACAGCCTTGTCGAAGGCGATTCGTCCGCCCATGCTCCGACGCGCGAGGACAGGGGACCCGGACCGATGATGGTGAGTCTCGCTCCATCCGAAGCACTCTCCACGAGCTCCCAGGCATCGAGAAGGACCTCGATCCCCTTGCGGGTCTCGAGAACGCCGATGAAGACGGCGGCACCCGATTCGGCCGTGGTGTCGATCGCGGCACTCGCTGAAGGCAGTTCTTGGACCGTCACGTTCTCGATGGATCCGACCAGGGGGATCGAGTGGTACACCGACCTCGAACCCTCGCTGGCGAAGGCGATCCGATCGATCATGACCGTCATGTAGAGACCCAGGGCACCCCCGAACAGCCGCGCCACCCACCGGGGAACCGGCCTGACGCCGCCTATCAGGGTCGGCAGATCATTGTTCTCCATCGCATAGGTCACGATCGTGCGAGGACGGCGGCGGAGGTGCCCGGTGAGTCGAAAGGCTGCTGCGATCACAGCCCCTTTCGGCAGGAACCTCATCCAGAGTGGTTCAGGCATCTCGAGGACGGTGCTTGTGGACCTCCAGAAGAGGCTCCACACGTCGCGAAGCGAGATCTTCTGAATCTCGTCAGGAACGTTCTCCCGATCGAGATCGTAGTTCTCAGTGAAATAGACCATCCTGGCGGGCGTCATCTCTCGATACCGCTCCAAATGGACTGCTCGCAGCTCCGGAACGAGACGGATCGAGTGCGGTTCAGGAGCAGTCAACGCAGCATGCCAGTGCGTCGACGCTTCTTGGGCAAGCGGATCGCCTCGAGAGCGGACTCGTAGCCGGCGCAGACGGCTTCCCACGAGTAGACGGAACGGCCGCGAGCGTAAGACTCCGAGCTCAGGCGCTCCTGGCGGGACTGATCGCGCATGAGGGAGCTGATCGCCGACACGATCGATGTCGGCGTCGGTTCGGCGAATTCCGCCGTGTCCGCGAGGACCTCGCGGTTGTACACCGTGTCACGCGCCACAGTCGGCGCCCCGCACGACATCGCCTGCACGAGAGCCGGATTCGTCCCTCCGACGCTGTGCCCATGGAAATAGACGCCCGCGTGCTGCCACAGAGCGAAGAGTTTGCGGTCGTCGCTGACGTGACCGAGCCAGGTGACCTTCTCCTCGGAGGCGGCCAGGTTCTCGGCCATCTCGTCGAGCTCGCCGCCGTAGCCGGAGGAGCCGACGATCACGACGGGCCACGTCTTGCCGATAGTTGCGGCAGCTTCCAGGAACTCGGGGACGGTGTTCTCGGGAACGAAGCGGGCGACGATCAGCACGTAGCCGCGGTGAGGAAAACCCTCGACTTCCGGAAGCGGCCCCGGGTCGTCGCCGCCGTAAGGGATGAACGTGCCGTCGCGCTTGAAGTCCTTCTTCCACCGCCGTGAGATCTCGACAGCGTCGTAGATCAGCTCGTCGCCGAACATCGCAGTCGCCTTCGCGCCACTGCGGAAGACGCCCTTCGCAAGCCGGCCCCATTTGGCGCGATCCCATTCGATCCCGTCGACGTTCACCGCGGTCGGGATGCCTCGCCCCCGGAGCAGCGGCAGCCAGAAGCCGTTGGCGACGTTCATCACCAGGGCGACATCCGGCTTGCGGCGGACGGCGTCCAGACATGCGGTGAGGCCGTAGGTGAGGGTGCTCAATGATTTGGACTCGATACCGCGTGTCACCCGAGTGCTCACCCGCGGATCGCGGCCGGGGTCGTCGTCCTTGGTCGAGCCGTCTCGGCCGTAGACCGTCACGTCCCAGCCCCGTTCAGCCAGGTACGGAGCGAGTCTGCGGACCGCGGTCTCGAAGCCTCCGTAGTAGCTCGGGTACCCGCGGGTCCCGATGATCGCAACGGACTTCGACATTCCGTCTCCGCCTCTCGATGAAGTGCTGGATGGATGGGTGTTGGGCGCGGACGTCCCGCTCGTGAGCGAGCCCGCCCCGGTCCGGTCGTTCAGCGGTGGCTTGTACAGCCGTCGCGCCTGCAGGATCTGCGCGGCCGCGGGAGCCAGTGTCCGTGCACCGTTGAGGCTGCGTCGCGCGATCGCCACCGCGAAGTCCCTGCGGCTCGGCCCGATCTCGGGGTGCTCGAGTCGGTACTCGCGCTCCGGAGGAAGGAGCGCCCGCGACACCAGGCGCGGCCGCTCGCTCCACGGTGCGGTCGTGATCGCCGCGAGCCACGCCGCGGCTCTGCCCGCACCGACGGAGGAGGCATGCAGATTCCATGCGGCGAGAGCGCGCGGGTCGAAGGGGGCTTCGGGCGTCTCGAGGCCGATCTGCTGCAGGAACGGTCGAAGGGTCTCGACGGACCCCGTCCTGGTTGCGAATTCGACGAGAACCTCCGCATCCAGATCCGCCCGGCCGCCGGACCACTCCTCGACGAGCTCGGCGAGTTCGGAGCGGTTGCGTGCGACGTGCATCTCGCGCAGGCAGTGGAGGGCGAGCATGGCGGAATTCGCGACGGGGTCAGCGCAGACCACCTCGGTCTCGGCGATCCGAGTGGTCCCTCGCCGGGCCCAGATCGTCTCGAAGACGTGTTTCTCCGGAGCGAGGAACCCGAGGAAGCCGTGGTGCACGTCGATGTCGCAGGGCCATTCCGGGTGGAAGAGAGTGACGGCGTGATTCTCCAGAATCCTCGGCACATCGGCGACGAACCTCTCCTGCCACCCTCGGAGTCGGAGTGCGGTGACGAGATCCCCGATCTTCTCAGGGTCGACGAGCACGTCGGCGTCGCTCGACATGCGAGGAGAGCGCAGCTTCTGCTCGGAGAGCACCGGACCCTTCACACAGAGCGACCGGACGCCGATGCTCTCAGCGACGTGCGCGGTGAGGGCATGGGCCAGTTGGACGGCCGTCGCGACGCCGAGCGCTCGTGCGTCACTCACGATGCCCTCCGTGCGGCGTCGACGGACGCTTCCGCCGCCGAGACGATGATGTGGGCGTCCGCCAGCTGTACGAGGAACGCGGAGACGTCCTCGAGGATCGCCGCCCGCCCTCTATTGAAAGCCCCGGCGAGGTGGCGAGCGATGTCCTCCTGAGAGGAGACGCCGTCGATCTCATTCCAGACGGCGAGAGCCGAGCCCGTGAGCACGAGGGGACGAGATTCCTCGTGGTCGAGCTCGAGGAGAGTGACCTTGGAGGTCTCCTCGATGACGGCGATCGATGCCGCCTTCCTCCATGCTCGACTACTCGCGGTCAACAGCCCACTCGCTCCGTATTCCACCTGGTGTCGTCAGTGCGCCGCGGTCTGAGCCGCGTACTTCGCCTCGGTCGCAGCCTTCTGCGGACGCCACCAGGACTCGTTCTCGCGGTACCACTTCACGGTCGCGGCGAGGCCGGACTCGAAGTCGGTGTAGCGGGGCTCCCAGCCGAGCTCGGAGCGCAGGCGGGTCGAGTCGATCGCGTAGCGGAGATCGTGACCGGGGCGGTCGGTGACGTGGTCGAAGGCGTTCTCGGCGAGGCCGAACTCGTCGAGGATCAGCGTGACGACCTCGAGGTTGTTCTTCTCGCCGTCGGCGCCGATGAGGTAGGTCTCGCCGATCTCACCGCGGTCGATGATCGCCCAGACACCGCTGTTGTGGTCGTCGACGTGGATCCAGTCGCGCACGTTCTCGCCGGCTCCGTAGAGCTTCGGGCGGATGCCGTCGATGACGTTCGTGATCTGGCGGGGGATGAACTTCTCGACGTGCTGGTAGGGCCCGTAGTTGTTGGAGCAGTTCGAGATCGTCGCCTTCACGCCGAACGAGCGGACCCAGGCGCGTACAAGCAGGTCGCTGCCGGCCTTGGTCGAGGAGTAAGGGCTCGAGGGGTTGTACGGCGTCTGCTCGGTGAACTTCGCCGGGTCGTCGAGTTCGAGGTCGCCGTAGACCTCGTCGGTCGAGATGTGGTGGTAGCGGACGTCGTGCTTCCGGACGGCCTGCAGCAGGGTGTAAGTGCCGATGATGTTGGTCTCGAGGAACGGGGCCGGGTCGTTCAGCGAGTTGTCGTTGTGCGACTCGGCGGCGAAGTGGACGACCAGATCGGACTCGGCGACGAGCCGGTCGACGAGATCGGCATCGGCGATGTCTCCCTCGACCAGGGTGATGCGGTCGGCGACGGGCGCGAGGGAGTCGCGGTTGCCGGCGTAGGTCAGCTTGTCGAGCACGGTGATCTCGCTGTCCGGGCGCTCGCTCAGCGTGAGGTGGACGAAGTTGCTGCCGATGAAGCCGGCGCCGCCGGTGACGAGGATTCGCACGAGTGCTCCTGCAGGTGGTGTGGGCTGGTGGACTGAGGGAACGGAGGCGGTGTCGCTCGTCATCGACGGTAGTGCAGGAGCGATGCGCGGCTCGTCGTCAGAACGACGAGGACTCGAGCGCGAGGAGCCGCTGGAGGTAGGCACCGTAGCCGCTCTTGACCAGCGGTGCGGCGAGCTCGGCGAGCGCGGAGTCGTCGATCCAGCCGTTGCGCCAGGCGATCTCCTCGATGCACCCGATCTTGAAGCCCTGGCGCTGCTCGATCACCCTGACGAACTCGGTCGCCTCGATCATCGAGTCGAACGTGCCGGTGTCGAGCCACGCGGTGCCGCGGTCCAGGACCTGGACGTTCAGCCGGTCGGCTTCGAGGTATCGCTCGTTGATCGTCGAGATCTCGAGCTCGCCTCGGGCCGACGGACGGATCGTCTTGGCGATCGCCACCACGTCGTTGTCATAGAAGTACAGTCCGGGTACCGCGTAATTGCTCTTCGGCCTCGCCGGCTTCTCCTCGATCGAGAGGGCGTGGAAGTCCGCGTCGAACTCCACCACGCCGTACGCCCGCGGGTCCGCGACCTGGTAGGCGAAGATCACGGCGCCCTCGACATCGGCGTTGGCGGCGAGGGCGGTGCCCAGCGCCGTCCCGTGGAAGATGTTGTCGCCCAGGACGAGTGCGACCGAGTCGTCGCCGATGAACTCCTCGCCGATCAGGAACGCCTGCGCGAGCCCGTCCGGCGACTCCTGCACGGCGTAGGAGAGCGACATTCCCAGCGAGGCGCCGTCGCCCAGCAGCGACTTGAACTGCTCGTTGTACTCGGGAGTGGTGATGACGAGGACCTCGCGGATCCCGGCCATCATCAGCGTCGACAGCGGGTAGTACACCATCGGCTTGTCGTAGATCGGCATCAGCTGCTTGGAGATGCCCTTGGTGATCGGCCAGAGCCGCGTGCCCGAACCGCCCGCGAGGATGATGCCCTTCACGAGGACACCCCGATCGCGGGGACGAGGGCGGGCGCGGAGGAAGCGGGAGGGGTCCCGATCGCCGAGGAGGAGGAGCGCTGATGGATCTGCACGGTGCTCGACACTAATCGCTGCGTGTTTCGTCTCCGTTGCCTGGCGCGCTCCGGGAGCGCTTTCCGAGGGCGAGGCCTGGCCCCCCTTCGTATGGCACGCGACGCCTCCAACGCTCGCGAAAATCCTCCGAGTATCATTGCCGCGTTATGGCACGCATCTACGACTGCTCCGTCGACACGGACCTCCTCACCGGCACTCGTCTCGCGCGGACGGCGATCGGGCGGGGTGAGCTGGTCGTCCTGCCGACCGACACGGTCTACGGAGTCGCCGCGAACGCCTTCGACGCCGCGGCCGTGCAGCGCCTGCTCGACGCGAAGGGACGTACGAGGCAGTCGCCTCCGCCCGTGCTCATCGGAGACGTGGCGGCACTCGACGCTCTCGCCGAGAACGTCCCCGACGCCGTGCGCGAGCTCGCGAAGGCGTTCTGGCCCGGCGGTCTGACGATCGTGCTGCACGCGCAGCCGTCGCTCATCTGGGATCTGGGGGAGACCCGGGGGACCGTGGCGCTGCGGATGCCCGACAATCCTGTGACGCTCGAGCTACTCGCCGAGACGGGGCCTCTGGCCGTGTCCTCCGCGAACCGGACCGGCCGTCCCTCCGCCACCACCGCCCAGGAGGCGTTCGAGCAGCTCGGCGACGCGGTCGACGTGTACCTCGACGCGGGGACTGCGGGGACCGGCTACGGGGAACGTCCCGCAGGAGCGAGCGAGTCGTCGACGATCGTCGACGCAACGGCGCTCAGCTTCGACGGCGGCACCCTGCGCATCCTGCGCCAGGGCGTTGTCTCCGCCGAGCGGATCCGCGAGGTGGTCGGTGCGCTGCTGCCCGGCGAGACCGACGACGTGCCGACGTCCGGCGACACCACCGAGGCGACGGACGACTCCGTCTCGACGGAGGCGCGGGACGAGCCGGCTCCCTCCGCCCGACCCGACTGGGCCTCCGGAGCGCGCCTGCAGGACGAGCCGAGCGGCACCGCGCGCCCCGACTCCGCCCCGGGTGAGTAGCCCGTGATCGCCTTCGTCCTCGTCTCGCTCGCCTGCGCGGTCGTGACGTTCGTTCTGTCCTTCGCGATCTGGCGGCTGGCCCTGCGCTACCGGCTCTATCCGAAGATCCGCAATCGCGACGTGCACACGCGGCCCACGCCCCGTCTCGGCGGGATCGCCATGTTCCTCGGGATGGTGGCGTCGTTCGGTATCGCCTCGCAGGTCCCGTACTTCCGGCTCGTGTTCGCGAACCCCGAGCCGATCCTCGCGATCCTCGGGGCGAGCCTCCTCATCGTCCTGATCGGGGTCGCCGACGACATCTGGGACCTCGACTGGACCACGAAGCTCGCCGGTCAGCTGATCGCGGCCGGTCTGATCGCCTGGAAGGGCGTGCAGATCGTGTCGCTGCCCATCGGCGGGCTCACGGTCGGATCGCCGTGGATGTCGCTGATCATCACGGTGCTCGCCATCGTCCTCGTGACCAACGCCCTGAACTTCATCGACGGCCTGGACGGTCTGGTCGCCGGCGTCGCACTGATCGCCAACGGCGTGTTCTTCCTCTACAGCTACCTGCTCGTCCAGCGGACGTCGCCCACCGACTACTTCAACCTCGCCTCGCTGATCGCGGTCGTGCTGGTCGGGGCGTGCGCGGGCTTCCTCCCGATCAACTGGCGGCCCGCGCGCATGTTCATGGGCGACGGGGGAGCGCTGCTCGTCGGGATGCTGATGGCCACGGCCGCGATCGCCGTCACCGGGCAGATCGACCCCGCTCAGTTGAAGGCGAAGGAGCTCCTGCCGGCGTTCATCCCGATCATCCTGCCGTTCGCGGTGCTGATCGTGCCGCTGATGGACTTCGGCCTCGCCGTGATCCGCAGGCTCCGCGCGGGGAAGTCGCCGTTCAGCGCCGACCGCAAGCACCTCCACCACCGTCTCCTCGACATGGGGCACTCGCACCTGCACGCTGTCCTGATCTTCTACTCCTGGACAGCGGTCGTCGCTTTCGGCTGCCTCCTGATCTTCGTCGTCGACGTGATCTGGATCCCGCTCGCGTTCCTCGGTGTCGGGCTGCTCGCCTGCACGGTCGTCACGCTCGCTCCACTGAGCCGCCGCAAGAAGCTCGAAGCCGCCGCCCAGTCGGCGGAGGCGTCCCCCGTACTCGATCCCCTCGACCGCGCGTCCGCAGCAGACCCGGTCGACACTCCGGTCGGCCTGCCGATCGGCCTGGACACCGCAGCGCCCTCCGCGGCGCGGAAGGAAGCATCATGACCGGAGACACCCCGGCCACCACCCGTCCCCAGCCCGCCTCCGTGCCCATCCTGCGCCGCACCCTCGTGCTGGGCGGCGTGTTCATCGCCGCTCTCGCCGTGGTCGGCGCGATCGTCGGCGCCCTGGTCGCCGGGGGAGAGGGCGCGATCGGCGCGCTCGTCGGGGCGGTCATCGGCGGAGTGATGGTCGCGCTCACGGCGGTGAGCATCCTGGTCGCGAACCGGCTCGACATCGGCGGCTTCTTCGCCGTCGTGCTCGGCATGTGGCTGGCGAAGTTCGTGCTGTTCGTCATCGCGGCCCTGGTCCTCCGCGACCAGCCGTGGCTGAACAGCACGGCCATGTTCGTGACGATCATCGTCGCGGTGCTCGGCTCACTCGCGATCGACGTCCTCGTGGTGTCGCGTTCGCGGATGCCGAACGTGAGCGACATCGCCAGGTGAACGCCACCCGTGCACTGTCTGAGAACGAGACGATTCGGCTCTCAGGCCGTTCTGTTGCTACAGTAGGGACGAATCCGCAGGCGAACGTGTGCCCGTCCTCAGGTCGTCTCATCGTTGATGTCGGTCGTCGAGTACGAGCGTCGTCCGAGCGGAAAGACCCCCACCTTTCGTCGTCGCGAGAGCGTTGTGTCCGAATGATGAAGATCATCCGGTTGCCGCGTGCCACGCCCCGAATTCCAGGAGCTAGCGCTGTTTGCTAACGCTGTGACCCTGTTGGTCTCTGCCTCGACCGGTGAGAGTGACTTCCACACCCCGTCGATCTCTGAGTTCTTCCCGCCCGGTTTCCTCTTCGTGGACACCCCCTTCGAGATCAACCGCGTCATGATGGTCCGCTTCATCGCGGTCATCGCGCTGATGCTGTTCTTCTGGCTCGGGACGCGCAAGATGCGCATCGTGCCCGGACGCTTCCAGAGCGTCGTCGAGATGGCCTTCGACTTCGTGCGCGTCACGATCGCGAAGGACATCCTCGGCGAGAAGGACGCACGCCGCTTCCTGCCGATCCTGGTGACGATCTTCTTCGCGATCATCGCGATGAACCTCACCGGCATCGTGCCGTTCCTCAACATCGCGGGAACGTCCGTCGTCGGCATGCCGCTCTTCCTCGGTCTGGTGGCCTACGTCACCTTCATCTACGCCGGCATCAAGGACCGCGGGATGGGCTTCTTCAAGAACGCCCTGTTCCCGCCCGGAGCCCCGTTCCTCATCTACTTCATCCTCACGCCGATCGAGCTGCTGCAGACGTTCATCATCCGTCCGCTCTCGCTCGCCCTGCGACTGGTCATGAACATGATCGTCGGGCACCTCCTGCTGGTCCTCTGCTTCTCGGCCACGCAGTTCTTCCTCTTCAGCTCGCAGGTCGACCCGGGCTTCAAGCTCTTCGGTGTCGTGACCTTCGCCTTCGGAGGCGCCTTCACGCTCTTCGAGCTGCTCGTCGCCGTCCTCCAGGCGTACATCTTCACTCTTCTCGCTGCGGTCTACATCCAGTTGGCCGTCGCCGAGGAGCACTGACACCTCAACTCACGGGCTCCCACCCGTTCATACGATCACCCCACTGAAAGGACCCACTCGTGGACTCAGTCACCGTTCTCGCCGAACTCACCGGCAACATCGCGACGGTCGGTTACGGCCTCGCAGCGATCGGCCCCGGCATCGGTGTCGGCATCGTCGCGGGCAAGACCGTCGAGGCGATGGCGCGCCAGCCCGAGATGGCCGGCCGCCTCCAGACCACGATGTTCCTCGGCATCGCGTTCACCGAGGTGCTCGCCCTCATCGGCCTCGCCACCTACTTCATCTTCGCGGCGTAGTCGTGTTCAGCACCGCTGTGAACATCGCTGCGGAAGAAGGTGACGTCCCCGCGGTCATTCTGATCCCGGAGTTCTACGACTTCTTCTGGTCGGGGGTGATCTTCCTCATCCTCCTGTTCTTCTTCTGGAAGCTGGTCCTGCCGCGCATCCAGAAGCTGCTCGACGCGCGGTCCGCCGCCATCGAGGGGAACATCGCCAAGGCCGACGAGGCTCAGCGCCAGGCGGAAGCCGCTCTCGAGAAGTACACCGCTCAGCTCGCGGAAGCGCGCGCCGAAGCCGGAGTGATCCGCGAGAAGGCCAACGCCGACGGCAACGCGATCGTGGCGGCGAAGAAGGAGCAGGCTCAGGCCGAGGCCGAGCGCATCCTGCACAACGCGCACGCCCAGATCGAGGCGGACCGTCAGGCCGCCGTCGTCGCCCTGCGCTCCGAAGTCGGAACCCTCGCCATCGACCTCGCCTCCGGCGTGATCGGCGAGAGCCTCAACGACGACGCGAAGGCGTCCGCGATCGTGGACCGCTTCCTCGCCGACCTCGAGGCCTCGGAGAAGGCGAACAGCTGATGGGGAGCGCGTCACGACAGGCCCTGGCTGCCGCGAAGGCGGAGCTGTCCGCGTTCCACGGCCACGTGTCGCTCGAGGACGCTCAGCAGCTCTTCGAAGCGGCGCGGGTCATCGACTCGCAGGCCCAGCTGCGTTCGGCCCTCTCGGACCCGAGCGTGGACGCGGCGACCAAGCGGGCTCTCGTGGCTCGCGTGTTCGCTCCGTTCGGGGTCAACGCGAAGCGCCTGCTGACCGTGATCGCGGGCCACCGCTGGTCGAGCCCGAGCGACCTCGTCGCCGGGATCGAGGAGGTCGGGGTCCGTGCGATCGCGACGTCCGCTCCGGAGGGCGTCTCGATCGAGCGCGAGCTGCAGATGTTCGGCGCGGTCGTCTCGTCCGACGCCGAGCTCGAGCTGGCTCTCGGCAGCAAGCTGGCCGCGTCCGACTCGAAGGTCTCGCTCGTCCAGCGCCTCCTCGAGGGCAAGGCCTCGGCTGAGACCCTCGCGATCCTCCGGCAGCTGATCGCGCACCCGCGCGGTCGCCGCATCCCGGAGCTCGTCCGATTCGCCGCCGGCGTCGTCGCCGACCAGGGCGGTTTCACCATCGCCACGGTCTCGGTCGCGTCCCCGCTCCCGCCGCACCAGCTCGACCGGCTCCGGTCCGCGCTCTCGCGGCAGTACGACCGGCCCGTCTCCGTCAACATGCTCGTCGATCCCTCCCTCCTGGGCGGCATGCGACTGCAGGTCGGCGACGAGGTCATCGACGGGACCGTGTCCGCACGGCTCTCCGACCTGAAGCTCCAGCTCGCGTCCTGACGGACGCACGTATCCTCAGGAAGCGGCTCGCGCCGCCTCCGACCTCCGCACCACCAGGTCAGGCCCCGACGACCGCTTCGGCTCGCACGGACCCAACGAATAGGAATTCCCATGGCAGATATCACCATCAGCCCGGATGAGATCCGCGACGCGCTGAAGGACTTCGTCTCGTCGTACGAGCCGGGCAAGGCCTCCACCACCGAGGTCGGCTACGTCATCGACGCCGCCGACGGCATCGCCCACGTCGAGGGACTCCCCGGCGTCATGGCCAACGAGCTCATCCGCTTCTCGAACGGAGTCCTGGGCCTCGCCCAGAACCTCGACGAGAACGAGATCGGCGTCGTCGTCCTCGGCGAGTTCTCCGGCATCGAGGAGGGCATGGAGGTCACCCGCACGGGCGAGGTCCTCTCCGTCCCCGTCGGCGACGGCTACCTCGGCCGTGTGGTCGACCCGCTCGGCAACCCGATCGACGGCCTCGGCGACATCGCCTCCGAGGGTCGCCGCGCTCTCGAGCTGCAGGCGCCCGGCGTCATGTCGCGCAAGTCGGTCCACGAGCCGCTGCAGACCGGCATCAAGGCCATCGACGCGATGATCCCCGTCGGCCGCGGCCAGCGCCAGCTGATCATCGGCGACCGCCAGACCGGCAAGACGGCGATCGCGATCGACACGATCATCAACCAGAAGGCCAACTGGGAGTCGGGCGACACGAACAAGCAGGTCCGCTGCATCTACGTCGCCATCGGCCAGAAGGGCTCGACCATCGCCTCGGTGAAGGGCGCGCTCGAGGACGCCGGAGCCATGGAGTACACGACCATCGTCGCGTCCCCGGCCTCCGACCCCGCCGGCTTCAAGTACCTCGCCCCCTACACCGGCTCGGCCATCGGCCAGCACTGGATGTACGGCGGCAAGCACGTCCTGATCATCTTCGACGACCTGTCGAAGCAGGCCGAGGCCTACCGCGCCGTGTCGCTCCTCCTGCGCCGCCCGCCGGGACGCGAGGCGTACCCGGGTGACGTCTTCTACCTGCACTCCCGCCTGCTGGAGCGTTGCGCGAAGCTGTCCGACGAGCTCGGCGCCGGATCGATGACGGGTCTCCCGATCATCGAGACCAAGGCGAACGACGTCTCGGCGTACATCCCGACCAACGTGATCTCGATCACCGACGGCCAGATCTTCCTCCAGTCCGACCTCTTCAACGCCAACCAGCGTCCGGCGGTCGACGTGGGCATCTCGGTGTCGCGAGTCGGCGGCGACGCCCAGGTCAAGTCGATCAAGAAGGTCTCCGGAACGCTGAAGCTCGAACTCGCGCAGTACCGCTCGCTCGAGGCTTTCGCGATGTTCGCGTCCGACCTCGACGCGGCATCGCGCCGCCAGCTCGCTCGTGGCGCGCGCCTGACCGAGCTGCTCAAGCAGCCGCAGTACTCGCCGTACCCCGTGGAGGAGCAGGTCGTCTCGATCTGGGCCGGCACGAACGGCAAGCTCGACGAGGTGCCCGTCCCCGACGTGCTGCGCTTCGAGCGCGAGCTGCTCGACTACCTGGGCCGCAACACGCAGGTCCTCTCCACGCTGCGCGACACCAACGTGCTCTCGGACGACGTCGTCGCCGAGCTGTCCCGTGCCGTCGACGGTTTCAAGCTCGAGTTCCAGACCGGCGAGGGCAAGCCCCGCGCCTCGGTCGGGCGCGAGGAGCACCAGGCGATCTCGGCCGACGAGGTCGGCCAGGAGAAGATCGTCAAGGGCCGTCGCTAACAGCGGCACCCCGGCGATTCGTCACACAAGGACTACAGGAGACACATGGGAGCGCAACTTCGGGTCTACCGGTCGAAGATCCGTTCGGCCCAGACGACCAAGAAGATCACTCGGGCCATGGAGCTGATCTCGGCCTCGCGCATCCAGAAGGCGCAGAACCGCGTCGCCGCCGCGGCTCCGTACTCGAACGCCATCACGCGGGCCGTTTCGGCCGTCGCGACCTACTCGAACGTCGAGCACCCGCTCACGACCGAGCGCGAGAAGCTCGACACGGCCGCGATCGTGATCTTCACCTCCGACCGCGGACTCGCGGGAGCCTTCTCCTCGAGCGTGCTCAAGGAGGCGGAGGAGCTGGCCTCGCTGCTGCGCAGCGAAGGCAAGGAGGTCGTCTTCTACCTGGTCGGCCGCAAGGCCAACGCGTACTTCTCGTTCCGGAAGCGCCCCAGCGTGCGCGTCTGGACCGGAGGCACCGACCAGCCCGTGTTCGAGACGGCGAAGGAGATCGCGGACGCGGTCGTCGAGTCGTACAACCTCGATGACGAGGAGGGCGGCGTGGACGAGATTCACCTCGTGTACAACCGCTTCGTCAGCATGGTGACGCAGCAGCCGACGGTCGTCCGTCTGCTGCCGCTCGAGGTCGTCGAGGGCGCGGAGGACCAGAACAGCGAGCTCTACCCGCTGTACGAGTTCGAGCCCGACCCCGAGACGGTTCTCGACCGCCTCCTCCCGGTCTACGTCGAGAGCCGCATCTTCAACGCGATGCTGCAGTCGGCGGCGTCGGAGCACGCGGCGCGTCAGAAGGCGATGAAGTCGGCGAGCGACAACGCCGACACGCTGATCAAGACGTACACGCGACTGGCCAACAACGCGCGCCAGACCGAGATCACGCAGCAGATCGCCGAGATCGTCGGCGGCGCCGACGCCCTGTCGTCCGCCAAGTAGACGGCTCACCTCCCAGACACGAAGACTCCGCGCCCCTGGTGCGGTGAGACCAAGAAGGAAGAAGCAATGACACTGACCGCACCTGAGGCGGCGACCGGGACTTCGGGCGGGGCCATCGGCCGCATCGCCCGCGTCACCGGCCCCGTCGTTGACATCGAGTTCCCCCACGACGCGATCCCCGAGGTCTACAACGCGCTCTACACGCACGTCGAGGTCGAGGGCGTCTCGAGCAAGCTGACCTTCGAGGTCGCGCAGCACCTGGGCGACGACCTCGTCCGCGCCATCTCGCTCAACCCGACCGACGGACTCGTCCGCGGCCAGGAGGTCCACGACACCGGCCTGCCGATCTCGGTTCCCGTCGGCGACGTGACCAAGGGCAAGGTCTTCAACGTGATCGGCGAGGTCCTCAACGCTGACGCCGACGGCAAGATCAACGGCGAGTCGTTCGAGATCACCGAGCGCTGGCCGATCCACCGCAAGCCGCCGGCGTTCGACCAGCTCGAGTCGAAGACCGAGTTGTTCGAGACCGGCATCAAGGTCATCGACCTCCTCACTCCGTATGTGCAGGGCGGCAAGATCGGCCTGTTCGGTGGAGCGGGCGTCGGCAAGACCGTCCTCATCCAGGAGATGATCCAGCGCGTCGCGCAGGACCACGGTGGAGTGTCCGTGTTCGCCGGTGTCGGCGAGCGCACCCGTGAGGGCAACGACCTCATCGCCGAGATGGAGGAGGCGGGCGTCTTCGACAAGACCGCCCTCGTCTTCGGCCAGATGGACGAGCCGCCGGGAACCCGCCTCCGTGTCGCCCTGTCGGCGCTCACGATGGCGGAGTACTTCCGCGACGTGCAGAAGCAGGACGTGCTGCTTTTCATCGACAACATCTTCCGCTTCACACAGGCCGGCTCGGAGGTGTCGACCCTCCTGGGCCGCATGCCCTCCGCGGTGGGATACCAGCCGAACCTCGCCGACGAGATGGGTGTGCTCCAGGAGCGCATCACGTCGACCCGCGGTCACTCGATCACCTCGCTGCAGGCGATCTACGTCCCCGCGGACGACTACACCGACCCGGCGCCGGCGACCACCTTCGCGCACCTCGACGCCACCACCGAGCTCTCGCGTGAGATCGCGTCGAAGGGCCTGTACCCGGCTGTCGACCCGCTCACCTCGACCTCGCGGATCCTCGACCCCCGCTACCTGGGCGCCGACCACTACCGCGTGGCGACGAACGTGAAGCAGATCCTGCAGAAGAACAAGGAGCTGCAGGAGATCATCGCGATCCTCGGTGTCGACGAGCTCTCCGAAGAGGACAAGATCACGGTGTCGCGTGCGCGCCGCATCCAGCAGTTCCTCTCGCAGAACACCTACATGGCGAAGAAGTTCACCGGTGTCGAGGGATCGACCGTGCCGCTCAAGGACACGATCGAGTCGTTCGACGCGATCACCAAGGGCGAGTTTGACCACGTGGCCGAGCAGGCGTTCTTCAACGTCGGTTCGATCTCGGACGTCGAGGAGAAGTGGGTCCAGATCCAGAAGGAGAACGGCTGACCATGGCCGGGACCCTGAAGGTCAGCGTCGTCTCCGCCAACGCGGAGGTGTGGTCGGGAGAGGCGAAGCAGCTCACGGCCCGCACCGTCGAGGGTGAGATCGGTATTCTCGCCGGCCACGAGCCGCTGCTCGCGATCCTCGCCACCGGCGAGGTGCGCGTCACCGCGGCCGACGGCACGCGCATCACCGCGCAGGCCGACGACGGATTCCTGTCCGTCGAGAACGACGTCGTCACGGTCGTCGCCCGCGAGGCGGCGCTCGTCTGAGACACCCGCCGCACTCCGCGGCACCGGAGGGGCCGGGCGATCATCACGATCGCCCGGCCCCTCCGTCGTGCGCCGTCCGCGGCGCGAGAACCTGCGAGGAGATCCGTGCACGTCCTGCTGCCGCCGTCCGAGACGAAGCGCTCGGGCGGATCCTCCGTCTTCGTACTCGAGGACCTGGCGTTCCCGGAACTCGCGGGGCGCCGACGAGAGCTGCGGGACGCGCTGGTGCGGCTCGCGCACGATCGCGAGGCGTCGGCGCGTGCTCTGAAGCTCGGGCCGCGGCAGCTCTCCGAGATCGATCGCAATGCGGCGCTGACGACGGCACCCGCGATGCCTGCGGTCGACCGCTTCGACGGGGTCCTCTACGACTCGCTGGACGCGGTGGGTCTGGGGGCGGCGGGGCGGGCTTTCCTCGGCCGAACCGTCCTGATCCAGTCCGCCCTCTGGGGGCCGGTACGGGCATCCGACCCGATTCCGGCGTACCGGCTCTCGCACGACTCACGAGTCCCGGGTATGCCGTTGAAGCGCTGGTGGGCGGCGGAAGCGGGTCGCGCTCTGGCGCCGCTGAGTGGTCTCGTGCTCGATCTGCGCAGCGAGGCCTATGCGGCGCTCGGACCGCTCTCGGGGGAGTCGCAGCGTTTCGTGCGCGTGCGGTCCCGGGGCGCCGACGGGTCGCTCCGCAATCTGAACCACTTCAACAAGCAGAGCAAGGGGCTCTTCGTCCGAGCACTGGCGGAGGACGACTTCGCGACCGACTCGATCGAGGAACTCGTGGAGTGGTCCGCGGGCCGGGGCTTCGAGCTCGGGGTCAACGCGCAGTCAGGGGAGCTCGACCTGGTCGTTCCCGAGGCGTGACGCTCAGTCGGCGGCTCGGAAGCATCCTGGGAGATGGTCGTCGACGATGCCGGCGGACTGCTGCAGGGCGTACATCGTGGTGGGGCCGACGAAGCGGAAGCCGGCCGAGCGGAGGGCGCGGGACAGGGCGAGTGACGAGGCCGTCCTGGTCGGCACCTGCTCGCGGGTCGCGGGCCTGCCTCCCGACCGGTCGTCGCGGAACGACCAGACCAGGCGGTCGAGCGCGCCGTCTCCCTCGCTGTCACGCAAGGCGAGCGTGGCCCGGGCGTTCTCGATCGTCGCCGTGATCTTCGGGCGATTGCGGATGATCCCCGGATCGGCCATGAGGCGCTCGACGTCGTCCTCACCGAACCCCGCCACCGACTCCAGGTCGAAGTCGTGGAAGACCTCTCGGAATCGAGGACGCTTCCGGAGGATCGTGATCCAGGAGAGGCCGGACTGGAAACCTTCCAGGCAGATCTTCTCGAGGAGAGGCCGGTCGCCGTGCAGGGGAACGCCCCATTCCTCGTCGTGGTACCGGCGGTACTCCGGATCCCGGCCTGCCCACGCGCAGCGGGCCGTGCCGTCCTCGTCGACGAGGATCCCCTCGTCGTCCGTCATCGGTGCGCGATCCCCTCGTGGTCGAGGAGCCACTTCTTCGTCGCGATCCCCTCACCACCGCTGTACCCGGTGATCCGGCCGTCCCCTGCGAGGACACGGTGGCATCCGACGATGATCGGAACGGGGTTGCGGCCGACGGCGCCGCCGATCGGGCGCCCGGAGTGGAGTCGTCCCGTCGCCAGGCCGAGTGCACCGTAGGAGGTGATCTCGCCCCAGCGGAGGGACTGCAGCGCCGTCCAGATCTCGAGCTGGAAGGCGGTGCCGGTGAGGCTCACCGGCAGGTCGAAGGAGCGGCGCGCTCCGGCGAAGTACTCGTCGAGCTGGTCGACGGCCGCATCGAGCACCGGATCGGTGCTCTCCTCGAGGTGGTCGTGGGGGAGCACGTCGGCCCGCGCGATCGCGAGCGACACGATCGCGCGGCCGTCGCTGCCGATCTCGATCCGGCCGAGCGGGCTCGCCGTGCGGCGCAGGTGGAGGGGAGTCGTTCTCATGCCCCGAGGGTATCCGCCGGCCGCGTGACCGACCGGCGGGAAACGGACATCGGTGGAGCGATCGACGAGGCCGCGTCTGGGGAGGAGGCAGCCGTTCGGTCCTCCACAGCGGCGGGCCGGACGCGGCTCTCCTCCACTGCGGGAGGAGAGCCGCCGGAGGGTCGCACCGGAGCGCCACTGTGCTCCCATGACTCCTCTCGACACGTCCCCGCCCCTCCACCACGGAGCGCTCCTGTCCCGCATCCCGCAGCTCGTCGGCTTCCAGCCGCGCGAGAGCGTCGTGCTCGTCCCGGTGCGTGACGGTGCGCCGACCGGTGCGCTCCGATTCGACCTGCCCGGAGGAGACCCGGTGCTCTCGGCCCGGGCCTTCCTCGGTGCGCTGGGTCGCTTCGGTCGCGCCGACTCCGTCGTCGCGGTGCTGTACGCGGACGATCCGGCGAGATCCGGCGCGGTCGCCTCGGCACTGCGGGCTCGCGCCCGTGAGACGTCGCTCACCTCGTTCGAGGCGATCGGTGCCGAGCCCGAGCCTGCACCGATCGTCGACCCGGCCGGAGGACTCCGGTCAGCGCGGAAGGCGGTGGCGGAGCAGGTCGACCTGCTGCTCGATCGGCATCCGCGGGCCGAGCTGCCAGGAGGGGACCGTGCGAGGGTGGAACAGCTGCTCCGGCGAACGGCGGACGGTCGGGAGATCCCACCCGGACCGGAGCTCACCGCTGCACTGATCGTGAGCGCGCAGCGTCCGGCCTGGGTCGAGCACGCCCTGACGATCCTCCTGGCACCACGGGCGCAGGCGCACCCGGATCACGTGGTCGAGGCGATCGCGCGCGTGGCGGATCTCGCTCCCCGGACCGAGCGGGCTCGCGTCCTCGTGCTTCTCGCAGCGCTGCACTGGTCGTCCGGCGACTCCGCCGCGGCACTCCGTGTCGCCCAGGAAGCGGGCCGCACGGACCCGCACGAGGAGGGAGGACGCCGTCTCCTCGCCGCACTCGAGTGCGGCGAGCGCCCGCCCTGGCGGTTCGCGCACGAGCGCGCCGCCTGAGTCGGCGACGCACGCGTGCCCTCAGAGACGGGCCCAGGCCTCCGTCAGAACGCCTCGCAGGATCTGCTCGATCTCGTCGAACTCCCTCGGACCCGTCGTCAGCGGCGGAGCGAGCTGGACGACCGGATCGCCGCGATCATCCGCTCGGCAGTAGAGACCCGCGTCGAACAGCGCCTTCGACAGGAACCCCCTCAGCAGGCGCTCCGACTCGTCGTCGTCGAAGGTCTCCTTCGTCGCCTTGTCCTTCACGAGTTCGATGCCGAAGAAGTACCCGGCTCCGCGCACGTCTCCGACGATCGGGAGATCGAGCAGCTTCTCGAGGGTCGAGCGGAAGACCGGCGAGTTCTCGCGGACGCGCTCGTTCAGCTTCTCCTCCTCGAAGATGTCGAGGTTCTCGAGGGCGACGGCGGCCGAGACCGGGTGGCCGCCGAAGGTGTAGCCGTGGGGGAAGGAGACCTGGCCATGGCGGAAGGGCTCGTACACGCGGTCGCTGACGATCGTCGCGCCGATGGGGGAGTACCCGCTCGTCATGCCCTTCGCGCAGGTGATCATGTCGGGGACGTAGCCGTACTCGTCGCAGGCGAACATGTGGCCGATGCGGCCGAAGGCGCAGATGACCTCGTCCGAGACGAGGAGGACGTCGTGGCGGTCGCAGATCTCGCGGACGCGCTGGAAGTAGCCGGGCGGGGGCGGGAAGCATCCTCCGGAGTTCTGGACCGGCTCCAGGAACACGGCGGCCACGGTATCCGGCCCCTCGAACTCGATCATCTCCTCGATCCGATCGGCGGCCCAGACGCCGAAGGCCTCGAGGTCGTCGCCGTGCTGGGGAGCGCGGTAGAAGTTCGTGTTCGGCACCCGGAAGCCTCCCGGGACCAGCGGCTCGAACATCGACTTCATCGCCGGGATGCCGGTGATGGCGAGCGCTCCCTGCGGAGTTCCGTGATAGGCCACGGACCGAGAGATGACCTTGTGCTTCCCCGGCTTCCCCTGGAGCTTCCAGAAGTGCTTGGCGAGCTTGAAGGCGGTCTCGACCGCCTCGCCCCCACCGGTGGAGAAGAAGACCCTGTTGAGATCGCCCGGAGCGTGGTCGGCGAGACGGTCGGCGAGCTCGATCGCGCTCGGCGTGGCGTACGACCAGAGCGGGAAGAAGGACAGCTCCGACGCCTGCTTGGCCGCGGCCTCGGCGAGTCGACGGCGACCGTGGCCGGCGTTCACGACGAACAGGCCGGAGAGGCCGTCGATGTACTTCCGGCCCGTGCTGTCCCAGATGTGGTGACCCTCGCCGCGCGTGATGATCGGCACCCCTGCGCCGGAGTCCATGACGGACTGCCGGGTGAAGTGCATCCAGAGATGGTCCTTCGCTTTCTTCTGGAGGTCGGCGTCGTCGATCGGGGCGGGTGCGTCGTCGGCTCGGAACGTCTCTCCGGCGTCGACCGCGTCGGTCGAGAAGGCTGTGTCAGTCATGGCTTACCGCGTTCCCCAGTTGTAGAACTGCTTGTGGAGTTTGAGATAGACGAAGGTCTCGGTCGAGAGGACGCCCGGCAGCGAGCGGATCTCCTGATTGAGCAGTGCGATGAGGTCGTCGTCGTTCTCGCAGACGACCTCGGCGAGGATGTCGAACGTGCCCGCCGTCAGGACCACGTAGTCCACGGCGGGGATGGCGGCGAGGCGATCCGCGACCTCGCGGGTGTCGCCCGTGACGCGCACCCCGATCATCGCCTGACGGTAGAAGCCCAACTGCATCGGGTCCGTCACGGCGACGATCTGCATGACGCCGGATTCTGTGAGCTTCTGGACCCGCTGGCGCACGGCCGCCTCGCTCAGGCCGACCGCCTTGCCGATCTCGGCGTAGGAGCGCCGCCCGTCGGCCTGCAGCTGTTCGATGATCGCCTTCGACACGTCGTCGAGCTGGACCGGGCGCTGCGCAGGAGGGCGGTTGGGACTCATGCGACGATCCTGGCAGTGCGGAACACTCGCAGCAAGTGATTCCGCACGCAGCGGGGGTGTGGAATCACGGATTCCCCCGTCGATCCGGCGCGCTCCCGCCGTCCGTGACAGTCGACGCCGCACGTCGGAACGGAGCGGAGCGCGTGCGAACGGGGTGGAGCACGGGCAGCAAGTAGCATCGGAGGGTTCCCCGCGCCCGGACGGCTGCGGGGGAGCTCAGACGAGGAGTCGCGATGACGCAGATCGGCCGCAGCCGCGCCAGCGTCACCGTGCCCGTCTCGGCCTGGAGCTCGGACACCCCGGCGGCCGAGGTGACCCTGGGGTGGGCGGCCCGCACGGACACCGGTCGGGTCCGCAGCGCGAACCAGGACAGCTACCTCGCGAAGACACCGCTCTTCGCCGTGGCCGACGGGATGGGCGGGCACGCGGCCGGGGAGATCGCCAGTGAGGCCGTCGTCTCGCGGCTGTCGGTCGCCGCGACGGGGACGACCGTGGGAGCCGAGGAGATCGATCGTGCTCTCCGCGACGCGGTCAGCGACATCGCGCGCCACTCCGAAGCGGCCGACCGTGGAACCGGCACCACGGTCACCGGAGCCGCGCTCACCGCCGTCGGGGGAGAGCCGTACTGGTCGATCTTCAACATCGGCGATTCCCGGGTCTACCTGTGGGTGCAGGGATCGCTCGTGCAGCTGACGGTGGACCACTCCGTGGTGCAGGAGCTGGTGGACGCGGGGCTGATCTCCCGGGACGAAGCGGACGTGCACCCCCACAGCAACGTCATCACCCGGGCGGTCGGCTTCCACGAGGCGCCTGTCCCCGACTACCGGCTCGTCCCGGTGATCGCTCCGTCACGCCTCCTGCTGTGCTCGGACGGGTTGACCAAGGAGCTGACGGACGCGGGGCTCGAGCACCTGCTGTCCTCGACCACGAGTGCCCAGGACGCCGTCGACGCGCTCGTGGATGCGGCCCTGGAGAACGGCGGGCGCGACAACGTGACGGCGATCGTCGTCGACGTGCTCGACGTGGTGGGCGACCCCGGCTGATCGCGGCCACCCGGCCGGTGCCGCGCCGTCGCCGGATAGCATGGAGGGAGGAAAGGGCGTTCTCGGTGATCTGCAGCACGTGTGGCTCCACCCTCGCCCCGGGGGCGATCCTCTGCGGTGAGTGCGGTTCCCCGGTGGCGACGCACGCGACCCGCGGGACGTCCGGTCCGACCGCGTCCGGGGACACGACGGTCCTCGATCCGTCACGGCGCGCGTGGCTGCCGGGCCTGGCGCCCGGGCGGCACCGACGGCCGGCCCCGGGAGCACCTCTCGCACCGCCGGCGCAGGGGCTCGTCCGGCTGAGCTTCGCCACCGGGCACCACGCCATCGTCACCGGCACGGGTCTCGTCGGCCGGCAGCCGCTGCCGGATCCGGGTGAGACCGTCCGTCACATCCTCGCGATCCCCGATGAGACGAGGTCGCTGTCGAAGACCCACCTCGAGTTCGGCTTCGACGAGGTCGGGCTCTGGGTGAGGGACCGCTGGTCGGCGAACGGCACGGTCCTCGTCGCTCCCGCCCAGGCACCGCTGCCGTTGGAGGCGGGGCGCCGCTACCGCGCCAAGATCGGCAGCCGACTGCTGCTCTCCTCCGTCGAGATGGCGGTCGAGCGGGTGGACGGCTCCTCCACAGGCTCCGGGCGACCGCCGATCCTCCGCTGACGCTCCACGGGCGTGCGTCCTCCGTTCTGATGGGGGGATGAACCACCTCCCCGAGCTCTCCGCGCCCCGACCGCCCGCTCCCGCGCCGCGTCCGCCGTTCCCGTGGATCGCTGCTCTCGCCCCGGTCGTGTAGGCGGCGGTCCTGTTCGCGGTGACGCGGTCGCCGACGGTGCTGGCGTTCGCCGCGCTGGGGCCGGTCGTCGTCATCGCCTCCTCCCTCGACGCGAAGCGCGTGCGACGCAGAACCGAGCGCGCCGAGGACGAGCGCTACGCGCGGGAGTCCGCCGCCTACGAGGAGGCGCTCGCGCAGTGGGAGAGGAACCGGCTCGCCGAGCTGCGGGCGGAGGCACCGGACGCGCGGGAGATCCTCCGAGGAGGGCTTCCCGCCGACACCAAGTGGCGGCGACGCGCGGAGGGATTCGCCGTGGTGCTGGGGAGGGGCGTGCTCTCGTCCGGGACCGGTGCGCCGATGGCGGAGGTGCCGCTGCGCACGCCGGCGACCGTGGGGATCGGAGTGGCGGGTCCTCCGGTGCTGACCCGCGCCTTCGCGCGGGGGCTCCTGATCCAGGCACTGGAGCTCGTCCCACCGGAGGAGCTCGCCGTCGTCCTCCCTCCGGGTCCGGAGTGGGACTGCCTGCGCAGCGCACCCCACGCGCGTGGCGATGCTTCGGGCGCGGTGTGGCGCGTGGTCGAGGTCGACGACGGCGCCGTGGGAAGCGAGAGCGAGCGGCTCGTCGTCCTGGCGAGCCGTTCCTCGGACCTGCCGCCTGCGTGCCGGTGCGTCGTCGAGCTCGGCGGGCCGGGCGGTGATCGGGTCATCGGAAGAGAGGCCGTCGGTCGGACGGAGGACCTGTCGGTCGGCTACGTCTCGATGCAGGAGGCGCGCCGCTACTCCGACGCTCTCGCCGGCGCGAGCTCCGCCGTGAGCGCACGCACTGTTCCGGACACCGTGAGCCTGGTCGAACTAGGGGCACTCCGCCGCGTCGGCGGCGGACCCGGTCTGCCCGTCGTCCTCGGCATCGGCGCGGACGGTCCGGTCGAGGTCGATCTCGTCGCCGACGGACCCCACGCGATCGTCGGAGGGACGACCGGCAGCGGGAAGAGCGAGCTGCTCGTGGCCTGGGTGCTGGCGCTCGCCGCCCGGTACGACCCGGCGGCCGTGACGTTCCTGCTGGCCGACTTCAAGGGCGGCGCGGGATTCGCTCCGCTCGCGGGCGTGCCGCACGTCACCGGAGTCATCACCGACCTCGATCCGCACGGTGCCGACCGCGCCTTCGCGAGCGTCGCGGCGGAGCTGCGGAGGCGGGAGGTGGTCCTGGCCCGTCACGGTGTGCCGGACATCGCACGTCTGCCGCGGGGTGCGCTGGCCCGCCTGGTCGTGGTGGTCGACGAGTGCGCGGTCGTCCTCGAGCGGTCACCGGACCTGCACCGCGCCTTCGCGGACATCGCGGCGCGGGGCCGATCGCTCGGTGTCCACCTCGTGCTGTGCACGCAGCGTCCTATCGGGGTCGTGCGCGACGCCGTGGCGGCGAACTGCGGGCTCCGGATCGCGCTGCGCGTGCACGACGCCGCCGACTCGCGGGCGCTGCTCGGCACGGATGCGGCCGCGAGGATCCCGCACGCCTCTCCGGGGCGCTGCGTCGTGTCCGCCGGTGGACGACGGACGCTCGTGCAGACCGCGCTCGCGGGGCCGGGAGACGTCCCACTCGCTATCGCGGCCGGCGACGCCGACGTGCCGGTCCACCGGCCGTGGCTCGATCCTCTTCCCTCGCATCTCGGCGTCCCGCCCGACGACCGCGCCGGTCTGCTGCTGGGTGTCGTCGACCGGCCGACCGAGCAGACCCAGGAGGCGGTCGTCCTGACTCGCCCCTTCCTTCTCGTGCTCGGCGCGGCCGGAACGGGCCGCACGAGCACTCTGCGGATGCTCGCCGAGCAGCTCGGCGCTCCTCCGGTGCTCGGTGCCGAGGACGCCGAGGAGATCTGGGACGAGGTGGTGTCCGATCGAGGGGGAGAGGCGCCCCTGCTGCTCGACGACCTGGACCTGCTGCTGCGTCGATGCTCGGACGAGGAGCGGCGCCGTCTGCTCGATTCGCTGCAGACCGCCGTGCGGGCGGGGCGGCGGCGGATCGTCGTCTCCGCGAGACGGACCACCGACGGGATCGCCGCGCTCCGCGACGGAGTCGACGACGTGCTGCTGCTGAGGGCTGCGAGCAGACAGGACCATCAGCTGCTCGCCGTCGACGGTGAGCCGTTCCGCTCCGAGCTCCCTCCGGGCGGGGGATGGTGGCACGGGGACCGGCTGCAGGTCTTCGAGTGCAGCCGGCCGACTCTCGCGCGTGAGCGGCGCCTCCCTCCTCCGCTACCGGTCGGTGCCGCCCGGGTGGCGATCCTCACGAACTCGGCGAGAGCGCTCCGCACGATGCTGGACGGTACGGCTCCCGTGCTCTCCGTCGAGGAGGCGCTCGCCGCGGACGGCGGGGAGCGCTCCTCGGTCATCCTCGGGACGGTCGCCGAGTGGGCGACCGCCCGAGGACTGCTCGCCGGGATCCGCAGGGACGGGGCCGTCGTGCTGGACGTGCCGCCGCTCGAGGCGCGGATCGTCCTCGGCCCGCTGCCGGTCGCTCCGCTCTGCACGCCCGGCAGCCTCGTGCTCGAGGAGGGCGGACGGTTACGGCGGTCGCGGTGGCCCGACAGCTCGAGGAACGAGGCGGCGACTTCGGGAATCCGTGGTCTGAAGGACGTATGAGCGCGGAATTCGTGACGATCATGTTTCCGAATGCCCGATTCCGTCCGTCGCGCGTCGACAGGCCGATCGGTGCTGTGCCAGTATTTCCCCACGTTCACGCCGGTGAGCACGCGCACCGACGAAGTCAGGAGCCGCAGCCATGACCCGTCCCCTCCCGAGGGATCCCGTCCTCCGCGAGGCGATCGCCGTCGCCCGCTCCCGGGAGCGCGAGCGGCGCGCGATGCTGTCACGGCGTGCCGTCCTCGGCGGACTGGGGCTCGGAGCGGGCGCGCTCGCTCTCGCCGCCTGCGCGCCGGTCAGCCGACCGGCTCCCACCGCGGCCGCCGACGGATCGGCCGCCGACCCGAGACTGGTCTGGGACAACTGGCCCGCCTACCTCGACGAGGACGACGACGGCGCCTACCCGACGCTGCTGGCCTTCGAGGAGCAGTCCGGGATCTCGGTCACCTACAACGTGGCGGTCGATGACAACAACTCCTACTACGGCAAGGTCAAGGACCAGCTGGCCCTCGGCCAGTACATCGGTGCCGACACGGTGTGCCTGACCGAGTGGATGGTCTCGCGGCTCGTCCGGCGCGGCTTCGTCCAGGAGCTCGACCACGCCAACATCCCGAACATCGCCAATCTGAGCGCCTCGCTCGCCAACCCCGACTTCGATCCGGGCCGTCGGCTCTCGCTGCCGTGGCAGGCGGGGTTCGCGGGGATCTGCTGGAACAAGGAGAAGCTGCCGGACGGACTGCGCAGCGTCGACGACCTGTGGGATCCGGAGCTGCGCGGACGCGTCGGCGTGCTGAGCGAGATGCGGGACACGATCGGACTCATCATGCAGGCCCAGGGCACGGACATCGCCGGGACCTGGGGCGACGACGAGTTCATGAACGCGATCGACGTCTTCCGCAAGCAGGTCGACGACGGCCAGATCCGCAACATCAAGGGCAACGCCTACCTCAACGACCTGCAGAACGAGGACACCCTGGCGGCGATCTGCTGGTCGGGCGACATCACGCTCATCAACGCGGAGGCGGGCGACAAGTGGGAGTTCGCTCTCCCCGACTCCGGCGGCACGCTCTGGAACGACACGTTCGTCGTGCCGATGGGCTCGAAGCGGAAGGCCAACGCGGAAGCCCTCATGAACTACTACTACGAGCCGGAGGTCGCCGCCGAGGTGGCCGCCTGGGTCAACTACATCACCCCCGTCGACGGAGCGAAGGACGCCATGGAGAGCATCGACCCGGAGCTGGCCGAGAACCAGCTGATCTTCCCCGACGAGCAGACGCTGTCGCAGGCGCACGTGTTCCGGACGCTCACGGCGTCGGAGGAGAAGGACTACCAGGCGGAGTTCCAGAAAGTGCTGCTGGGCATCTGATGGCGACGGGAACCTTCGCCGAGAGCGGCGCCGACCTCCAGCTGGTCGGGATCAGCAAGCAGTACCCCGGATTCACCGCCATCGACTCGCTCGATCTCACCATCCCCGCCGGCTCGTTCTTCGCGCTGCTCGGCCCCTCGGGCTGCGGGAAGACCACGACGCTCCGACTCGTCGCGGGGCTCGAGGAGCCCTCCGCCGGCCGGATCCTCATCGGCGGGGAGGACGTCACGGCGACGAAGACCTACCAGCGCCCGGTCAACACCGTGTTCCAGTCGTACGCGCTGTTCCCGCACATGTCGATCCTCGAGAACGTCGCCTTCGGGCTCAAGCGCCGGAAGATCGACGACCCCGTCGGCAAGGCGCACGAGGCGCTGCGACTGGTCGAGCTCGACCATCTCGCGCAGCGCCGCCCGGCCTCCCTCTCGGGCGGGCAGCAGCAGCGGGTCGCCCTCGCCCGGGCCATCGTCAACCGTCCGGCACTCCTCCTGCTCGACGAACCGCTCGGAGCCCTCGATCTCAAGCTCCGGCGGCAGATGCAGCTCGAGCTCAAGTCGATCCAGGAGGAGGTCGGCCTGACCTTCCTCCACGTCACGCACGACCAGGAGGAGGCCATGACCATGGCCGACACCGTCGCGGTGATGAACAAGGGCCGCATCGAGCAGATGGGCGCTCCGGAGGAGCTCTACGAGCTGCCGCGCACGGCGTTCGTCGCGAACTTCCTCGGCCAGTCCAACCTGTTCACCGGCGAGGTCGTGGGCTCGACCGACCGCGCTCTCACGGTCGAGGCGGGCGGTCACCGCATCACCGTCCCGGCGGCCCGGTCCGCGCGCACGAGCGGCGAGGTCACGATCGGCATCCGTCCTGAGAAGCTGCTGCTGCTCACCGAGGCGCCGGGGGACCTCCCCGACCGGAACGTGCTCGGGCCCGGTGTCGTCGTCGACGTGTCCTTCAGCGGCGTCAGCACCCAGTACACCCTCCAGATCCCCGGCCTCGGTCCCGTCGTCGTGTTCGCGCAGAACATGGTGTTCGGCCCGGTCGTAGGGGAGGGAGCGCAGGTCTGGGTGAGCTGGAGCACCGAGCACGGCTTCGGCCTCGCCGACGAGCCCGGCTCCGTGCCGCGCTTCGACGCCGACGACTCGACCCGCGCGATCGCGCTGCAGAAGCGCGGCCTGCT
Source organism: Rathayibacter sp. Leaf299 (assembly GCF_001423055.1). Taxonomy (NCBI): domain Bacteria; kingdom Bacillati; phylum Actinomycetota; class Actinomycetes; order Micrococcales; family Microbacteriaceae; genus Rathayibacter; species Rathayibacter sp. Leaf299. The sequence goes on along the minus strand of NZ_LMNT01000007.1, from coordinate 49,926 downwards.
CGCCGGGCGAGCGGGAGCGTAGGGATGGCCTTCGCCGCGTTCGCGTCCGGACCCGCGAATCCGCTGGACGCGCCGGTCCGCAAGCGCTCGACCCTCGCGCTGGTCCTGCTGCTGCCGGGCATCGCGTACATGCTGCTGTTCTTCCTCGCGCCGCTGATCTCCCTGGTGCTCACATCGTTCCAGGCCGAGATCCCGGACGGCGACATCGGCGAGTACGCCCCCGGGTTCGCGTGGCAGAACTACCTCGTGGTGATGGCCGACTACTGGCCCCACGCGCTGCGGTCCTTCGGGTACGCCCTGATCGCGACGGTCCTCGCCCTCGTCATCAGCTACCCGCTCGCGTACTTCATCGGCGTCAAGGCGCGGCCGTGGCCGCTGCTGCAGAACCTGCTGCTGACCCTCGTCATCGCCCCGTTCTTCATCAGCTTCCTGCTGCGGACCCTTGCGTGGAAGCAGATCCTGGCGGACGAGAGCCCGCTCGTGCAGGGGCTCAAGGCCGTCGCGATCCTCCCGGCCGACGGCCACCTGACCGGGACGCCGATCGCGGTGATCTTCGGCATCACCTACAACTTCATCCCGTTCATGACGCTGCCGCTCTACACCTCGCTCGAGCGGCTCGACGTTCGGTTCCTCGAGGCGGGCTCCGACCTCTACGCCCATCCCGCCTCCGTGTTCTGGAAGGTCACCGTGCCGCTCTCGATGCCGGGCATCGTCTCGGGCACCCTGCTGACCTTCATCCCGGCGGCCGGCGACTACATCAACGCCAGCCGCGACTTCCTCGGATCCTCGCAGACGTCCATGGTGGGCAACGCGATCGAGGCCAACTTCCTCACGCTCGAGAACTACCCCGCTGCGGCGGCGCTCTCGATCGTGCTGATGGCCGTGATCCTCGTCATCGTCGGCTTCTACGTGAAGCGCAGTGGAACGGAGGACCTGCTGTGACCGCTACCGCCGATCGGCCCGTCGCCAGCGCGCAGGAAGCCCTCGGGGCCCCGGCGCCGGCGCCCGTGCGAGGCCCGCGCCGATTCACGGGACTGGGCCTGGGCGTCTACACCGCCCTCGCGCTGATCTTCCTGCTCATCCCCATCGGCTACACCTTCGTGTTCTCGTTCAACGACTCCGTGAAGAGCAACATCGCCTGGCGCGGGTTCACCTTCGACAAGTGGATCTCGGCGTGGACGAGCGAGGAGGTGATGACCGCCTTCGGCAACAGCCTGCTCGTGGGGGCGGTTGCGACCGTGCTCGCGACGGCGCTGGGCACGATGATCGCCATCGCGCTCGTGCGCTTCCGGTTCCGGTACCGGTCCGCGATCAGCCTGCTCCTGTTCCTGCCGATGGCGACCCCGGAGGTCGTCCTCGGTGCGGGACTCGCCGCCCAGTTCCTCACCGTGGGAGCGGAGAAGGGCCTCGTCACGATCATCCTGGCGCACACGATGTTCTGCATCAGCTTCGTGGTGGTGACGGTGAAGGCCCGCGTCGCGAGCCTCGACCCCAAGCTCGAGGAGGCGGGCCGCGATCTCTACGCCTCGCCCGGGCAGGTGTTCTGGCGGATCACGTTCCCGCTGCTGCTCCCCGGGATCCTCGCCGCGGCGCTGCTGTCCTTCGCGCTCAGCTTCGACGACTTCATCATCACGAACTTCAACTCCGGCTCGGTCACGACGTTCCCGAAGTACATCTACATCGCCGCGGCCCGCGGGATCCCGGCGGAGGCGAACGTCATCGCCTCGGCGGTGTTCCTGCTGGCCATCGTGATCGTCGTCGTCACCCAGGTGTCGTCGGCGGCGCGCGCCAAGCGGCTCGCGAAGGAGCAGTGAGAAGCGGCGAGGACGGGCGGCTCAGACGTAGGAGGCGCGGATCGCGCCGACCGGACGTCCGCCGCCCGTGACGACCGGGTTCAGGCGGACGAGCACCTCGTTCGCCGCTGCACGCTCGACCGTGCCCGCCTCGACGAGGAGCTTCAGCGCGACGACCGTCGCCGCGCGCAGGCTGCCGTCCAGGATCTTCAGCGCCACGGTCGTGCCGTCCGGCGAGGCCATGATCAGCACGCCCTCGGCGCCCAGCTTGGCGACGAGTCCGAGCCGCTCGATCACCACGGTGTTGTCGCGCCCCGGTCCGTCGAGCGCCCAGGCGTTCTCGAGGATCGCGTTCGTCAGCACCCCCGCCTGCCGGTAGAGGCCGAACGGCGACGACGGAGAGGAGGAGACGATCCGCGAGATCCCCTTCGCGAGTGCGGTCAGCGGCAGCGCGTGCACGGGTGCGCCGCAGCCGTCGATCGCCGTCCCCGCGATCCGCTCGCCGGTCAGCCGCTCGATCGTGTCGACGATGTGCTGCTGCAGCGGGTGGGTGCGCTCGAGGTAGTCGTCCGTGCTCCAGCCGTTCTGAACGCACGCGAGCAGCATTGCCGCGTGCTTGCCCGAGCAGTTCATGTAGAGCGGGTCCTTCGCCGCACCGGCCCGGAGGAGCTGCGCCCGGCTCGCGGAGTCGCTCGGCCAGTCGGCGGGGCACTGCAGCGCCGTGTGGTCGAGCCCCGCGCGGAAGAGCAGGTTCTGCACCAGGGCGACGTGCTGCGACAGGCCGGCGTGACTCGCCGTCGCGATTACGGCCTCCGCGGCGTTCAGCTCGACCCCGGCGGTCATGACGGCGAGGGCCTGGAAGGGCTTGAGGCAGGAGCGGGGGAGGATCGGCGCCGCCGGGTTCCCGAGGGTCCGGGCGACCCGGCCGTCGCTGTCGAGGAGGACGGCCGAGCCCGCGTGGCGGGATTCGACGAATCCCGAGCGCTCGACGACAGCGAGCTCGACGGACTCCGCGACGGTGAAGGTTCCTGCAGACATCCCCCCATCTTGCCCGACGGCCCGGCACCCCTCGTGCGGGGTCCGGGCCGTCGAGTGCGGAGGAGTCCCGTCAGAGAGTGGCGAAGGCGTCGCGGAGGACCGACACCGCGTCGTCGAGCAGCTCGTCGGTGAGGGCGAGGCTGGGCAGGAAGCGGACCACGTTGCCGTAGGTGCCCGCGCTGAGCACGAGGACGCCGTGCGAGGCCGCGTACTCGGTGATCGCGGTCACGGCCGCCGCGTTCGGGATCTTCGTGGTCGTGGCGGTGCCGGGCAGGACGAGCTCGATCGCCATCATCGCGCCGATCCCGCGCACGTCGCCGATGATGTCGTACTGCTCCTGCAGCTCTCGCAGAGCGGCACCGAGACGGGCGCCGATCCGGTCGGCCTCGGCGAGCAGCCCCTCGCGCTCGATGCGCTCGAAGACGGCGACGGAGGCCGCGGCGGCGACGGGGTTGCCGCCGAAGGTGCCGCCGAGCCCGCCCGCCTGCGCGGAGTCCATGATCTCGGCGCGACCCGTCACTCCGGCCAGCGGTAGCCCGCCCGCGATGCCCTTGGCCGAGAGCACGAGGTCGGGGACGAGGCTGAAGTGCTCGCTCGCGAACCAGGCTCCGGTGCGGGCCATGCCCGACTGGATCTCGTCGGCGACGAAGACGATGCCGTTCGCGGTGCACCACTCCTGCAGTGCCGGGAGGTAGCCCTCGGCGGGCACCATGAATCCACCCTCGCCCTGCACCGGCTCGACGACGAGGCAGGCCAGAGCGGAGGCTCCGACCGTCTTCTCGAGGTAGGAGATCGTGCGCTCGGCCGCCTCGGCGCCGGAGAGACCGTCGTGGTAGGGGTAGGAGCTCGGCGCGCGGTGGATGTCGCTCGCGAAGGGGCCGAAGCCGAGGCCGTAGGGCAGGGCTTTGAAGTTCATGGCCATCGTCAGGTTCGTGCGGCCGTGGTACGCGTGGTCGAGGACCGCCACCCCGGGGCGACCGGTGTGCTTGCGCGCGATCTTGACCGCGTTCTCGACCGCCTCCGCGCCCGAGTTGACCAGGACGGTCTTCTTGGGGAAGTCGCCGGGGGTGTGCTCGCCGAGCAGCTCGGCGACCCGGATGTAGGGCTCGTACGGCGTGACGGTGAAGAGGGTGTGCGTGAGGCGGCCGAGCTGCTTGGTCGCGGCGGCGACGACCGCGTCGTCCGTGTGGCCGATGGTGGTCACTCCGATGCCCGCACCGAGATCGATGAAGCGGTTGCCGTCGACGTCGACCAGGATCGCGCCGTGCGCACGGTCGATGTAGACGGGCAGGGCGGTGCCGACTCCCGTGGGCACCACGGCCAGGCGTCGCTCGTGCAGGGCCCTCGAGCGCGGTCCGGGGATCTCGGTCGAGACGAGCCTCTCCTGGGGGACTGCCGACGTGGGAACCTGGGGGGCGAGCGTGTCTGTCATGGTCCTGCGATCCTACCCGCGGCACTGCCGGGGGCAGGGGTCCAGACCGACGAGACCGGCCCGATCCAGCCAGGGGAAGAAGGAATCCGATGCAGATCGATCACCACTACGCGGTTTCCGTCGTCTGGGACGGCAACCGCGGCACCGGCACCAGCGGGTACCGCGACTACGGGCGGCAGAACACGGTGCGGGCGGAGGGACGCGAGGCGATCGCGGGGTCGGCCGACAAGCCCTTCCGCGGGGACGCCGACCGGTGGAACCCCGAGCAGATGCTGATCGCCGCCCTGGCGCAGTGCCACCTCCTCTCCTATCTCCACGTGGCCGTGAAGAACGGAGTGGTCGTCACCGACTACTCGGACGACGCGGTCGGCCGGATGGTGCAGGAGGGCGACGGAGGGCGGTTCGCCTCGGCGACCCTGCGCCCCCGGGTGACGGTCGCGGACGCATCGATGATCGAGCTGGCGCAGTCGCTGCACGGTGAGGCCGCACGACTGTGCTTCATCGCGAACTCCGTCGCCTTCCCCGTCGCGCACGAACCCGAGACGGTCGCCGCCGGCTGACCGTTCCCGCGGGGCTCAGCGGCGCTCGTGCGGCAGCGCGCGCCGGATGCGCTCGGCCGTGGTCGTCGGCGGCGACTCGTTGTAGACGCCGGCCGCTTCCTGCCCCGAGAGGGCGTGGATCGCGGTCATGACCTCGTCCGTGGCGTGCCGGCGGGCGCGACCGGAGTCGGCGGAGCCGTGCCGCGAGAGGTCGAGCGCGTCTCCGAAGCGCACCGTGATGCGGTGCAGGCGCGGGATCACCGATCCGACGGGCTGCAGCTCCTGAGTGCCGATCAGCCCGACCGGAACCACGCGGGCGCCGGTCGTCAGCGCGAGCCACGCCACTCCCGTGCGGCCCCGGTAGAGCCGGCCGTCGCGCGAGCGGGTGCCCTCGGGGTAGACGGCGAACGCCTCGTCGCGCTCGAGGATCGCGCGCCCGAGGTCGAGCGCCTCCTGCGCTGCCTGTCCGGCCCCGCGCTCGACCGGGACGGCGCCGACCGCCGTGAAGAAGGACCGGGAGAGTGCGCCGCGGGGTCCGGTGCCGGTGAAGTAGTCGGCCTTCGCGAGGAACTGCACCGGGCGCGGCGCGAGGAGCGTCAGCACGGGGGAGTCGATGAACGACAGATGGTTGGCGGCGAGGATCACGCGGCCCGTCAGCGGAACGTTGTCGCGCCCCTCGACGATCGGGCGGTAGACCACGCGGCCGACCCCGCCGATCGCGAAGCGGGCGAACCTCGCCGAGAGGCCGATGCCGGGTGGGGTCGGCGCGTCGTGGTCGTCGTCGGTCCGCATCCGCCCGACAGTACCGGCGGTCGCATGCCCCGCCGGTCATGCGCGCGACCGGCGGAAGGGGAGGCTCAGCCGAGCTGCGCGAGCGCCTCCTCGATGACCGACATCGCGTCGTCGATGAGCTCCTCGCTGATGACGACGCTGGGCATGATGCGCAGGACGCTGTCCCAGCTGCCCGCGTCGAGCGGGATGACGCCGTTCGCGGTCGCGTGCTTCAGGACCGCGGTGAGCGCCTCCGGATTCTGCTTCTTCGTGCCGGGGTGGACGAGCTCGACGCCGAACATGGCACCCTTGCCGCGCACCTCGCCGACGACCGGGAAGCGCTCGGCCCAGTCGCCGGTGCGCGCCCACAGCGCGCGCTCCACGCGCTGCGCCTCCTCGAGCAGGCCCTCGGTCTCGATGGCCTCGAAGGTCGCGAGCGCCGCCGCCGTCGAGACGGGGTTGCCGCCGAAGGTGCCGCCGATGCCGCCGGGCTGCACGGCGTCCATGATCTCGGCGCGACCGGTGACGGCCGCGAGCGGGAAGCCGCCCGCGATGCCCTTGGCGGTCGTGATCAGGTCCGGGACGACTCCGTGGTGCTCGATGGAGTACCACGCGCCGGTGCGGGCGATGCCGGCCTGGATCTCGTCGGCGACGAAGACGATGCCGTTCTCGGTGCAGAACTCGGAGAGGCGCTGGAAGTAGCCGGGCGCCGGGATGATGATGCCGCCGTCGCCCTGGATGGGCTCGACGAACAGCGCCGCGAGCTCCTGCGCGCCGATGTGCGTGCGGATGTAGTCGATCGAGCGCTCGGCCGCCTCCTCGCCCGTCATGCCCTCGGGGTCGCGGAACGGGTAGCTGATCGGGAGGCTGTAGATCTCGCCGGGGAAGGGGCCCATGCCGGCGCGCTCGGGCCAGGGGCGGTAGGTCATCGCCATGGTGAGGTTCGTGCGGCCGTGGAAGGCGTGGTCGAGCGAGGCGATCGCGCGGCGGCCGGTGTACTTGCGGGCGATCTTCACGGCGTTCTCGACGGCCTCGGCGCCGGAGTTCACGAGGATCGAGCGCTTCTCGAAGTCGCCGGGGGTGATCTCGGCGAGCTTCTCGGCGACCCGGACGTAGTTCTCGTAGGGGGTCACCGTGAAGAGCGTGTGGGTGAGCTTCTCGGCCTGGGCGGCGGCCGCGGCGGCCACCGCGGGGTGCGCGTGACCGATCGTCGTGACTCCGATGCCGCAGCCGAGGTCGATGAGGCGGTTGCCGTCGACGTCGACCAGGACGGCGCCCGAGGCGTGGTCCATGTAGATGTTCGCCAGGGTGCCCGCACCGCGCGAGACGCTCGCGACGCGACGCTCCTGCAGGGCGATCGAGCGCGGGCCGGGGAGCTCGGTGACGAGCGCGCGGGACTGGGGGACCGAGAATTCACGCATGCCCCAATCGTAGGCGGCGCTCCCGCGGGGGCGCTCCGACGCTCCGCGCCCAGGTCGTCCAGAGGCGCGTGGCGGACCATGGAGGCATCCCCGAACGTCGTCCGGCAGTACCGGACAGGAAAGGCACCCCGTGCGCAGAGCATTCGCGATCCTCGCCGTCGTCGGCGCGACCCTGGGCCTGACGGCCTGCACCGGCGGTGCGGAGGAGGCGGCGCCGAGCGCGTCGCCCACTCCGTTGACCTGCGTGTCGGAGGGGGACGCCTCGGCGGCCGTCGAGACGAGCGGCGACTTCGCGACGAAGCCGGTCACCGTCTTCCCCTCGCCGCTGAGCGTCGACGAGACCGAGCGCACGACCGCGATCGAGGGCACCGGCGACGAGGTCGAGGAGGGCGACACCGTCCTGGTCGACTACACCCTCTACAACGCGACGAGCGGAGCCGAGTTCTCGGCGAGCACCTACGCCTCCGGTGGCCGCGCCGCGTTCGCCGTCGACACCGACCAGTACCTCTCGGGCCTCGTGAAGGCCGTGAACTGCGCGACCGTCGGCTCGCGGGTCGTGGCCGTGGTGCCTCCGGCGGACGCCTTCGGCGACGCGGGCAGCGCCGACTTCGGCGTCGGGGCCGACGACTCGATCGTCATGGTGATCGACGTCGAGGCGATCGTCCCGACCACCGCGACCGGGGCCCCGCAGCCGCCGGTCGACGGCCTGCCCACCGTCGAGCTCGCCGAGGACGGCACCCCGACCGTCACGATCCCCGAGACCGACCCGCCGACCGAGTTGCAGCTGGGCGTCCTGAAGAAGGGCGACGGCCAGGTGGTCGCCGACGGCGACAGCCTGATCGTGCAGTACCAGGGCACCGTCTGGGGCACCGGCGAGGTGTTCGACCAGAGCTGGGGGACCGGCACGCCCGCCTCCTTCGGCACCGGCGACGTGATCGAGGGCTTCAAGGCGGCGCTCGTCGGGCAGACCGTCGGCTCGCAGGTGCTCGTCGTGATCCCGCCGGCCCAGGGCTACGGAGAGGCGGGCAACGCGAACGCCGGCATCTCCGGCACCGACACCCTCGTCTTCGTGATCGACATCCTCGCGGTGAGCTGACCCGGGAGCGGCTCTGCGCGCCGTGCCAGGATGGGCGGATGCGCAGGGTCATCATCCTCGGCTCGACCGGGTCCATCGGCACGCAGGCCCTCGACGTCATCGGGGCGAATCGCGACCGCTTCGAGGTGGTCGGCCTCGCCGCAGGCTCCCAAAGGGAGGCGGTGGCCGAGCAGGCCCGGGCGTTCGGCGTCGAGCACACCGCGTTCGGCGCGGACGAGGCGGAGCAGCTCGTCCGGAGCGTCGACGCCGACGTCGTGCTGAACGGCATCACCGGCTCGGTCGGGCTCGGCCCGACCCTCGCCGCGCTCGAGGAGGGGCGGAGCCTCGCCCTGGCCAACAAGGAGTCGCTGATCGTCGGCGGCGAGCTGGTCACCTCGCTCGCGGCCCCCGGTCAGATCGTGCCGGTCGACTCCGAGCACTCGGCGATCGCGCAGGCCCTTCTGGCGGGCGAGCACCGGGAGGTCCGCCGCCTGGTCCTCACCGCATCCGGCGGGCCGTTCCGCGGGCGCGACCGCTCCTCCCTCCGGGACGTGACCCCCGCCGAGGCGCTCGCGCACCCGACCTGGGACATGGGACTCGTCGTCACGACGAACTCGTCGACGCTCGTCAACAAGGGCCTCGAGGTCATCGAGGCGCACCTGCTCTTCGACATCCCCTACGAGCGGATCGACGTGACCGTGCACCCCCAGTCGGTCGTGCACTCGATGGTCGAGTACGTCGACGGCTCGACGCTCGCCCAGGCGTCGCCGCCGGACATGCGGCTGCCGATCTCCCTCGGCCTCGACTGGCCGCACCGCGTCGCAGGAGTCGGTGTGCCGCTGGACTGGACCCGCTCGCACACCTGGACCTTCGAGCCGCTCGACGAGGAGGCGTTCCCCTCCATCCGCCTCGCGAAGAAGGTCGGCGTCGCCGGGGCGTCGTACCCGGCCGTCTTCAACGCGGCGAACGAGCAGGCGGTGCAGGCGTTCCACGCGGGCCGGATCGGCTACCTCGACATCCTCGCGACGGTGGAGGCCGTCGTCGACGCGCACTCCGTCGACGGGGCGCTGACGAGGGAGTCGCTCGCCGCGGCGGAGACCTGGGCGCGGCGAGCGGCCGACGCGAGGATCGCCGCCGCCTGACCCGAGTCGGGCGCGCTGCCCGACTCATCGGGATCGTGCAGGCGCACCCCAGCGTGCACGCGTCGCTCCGGCCTACAGTGATGCGGTGGAATCCGTGCTGCTCTTCGTCCTCGGCGTCGTCATCATCGCCGTGGGCGTCGCCCTCTCGATCGCCCTGCACGAGGTGGGGCACCTCGTGCCGGCCAAGCTCTTCGGGGTGAAGGTCACGCAGTACATGATCGGCTTCGGCAGGACGATCTACTCGCGCCGCCGCGGCGAGACGGAGTACGGGATCAAGGCCCTGCCGCTCGGCGGCTACATCGCGATGATCGGCATGTACCCGCCGAAGCACCCCGGCGACCGGGTCGCGGAGTCGAGCACCGGCTTCTTCAACGGGCTGAACGGCAACGAGTCCGCACCCGAACCGCGACGCGGCGCCTACTCGACGATGATCGACGAGGCGCGGGCCGCCAGCGCCGAGACCATCGGCGAGGGGGAGGAGCACCGCGCCTTCTACCGCCTCCCGGTCTGGAAGCGGGTGATCGTGATGTTCGGCGGCCCCTTCATGAACCTCCTCATCGCGACCGTCCTCTTCACCGTGCTGCTGTGCGGCATCGGAGTGGCCCAGAACACCTCGACGATCTCCACCGTCTCGCAGTGCGTCGTCCCCGCTTCCCAGTCCAGCGCGGAGACCTGCTCGCCCGACGACCCGCTGGCTCCGGGCGCCGCGGCGGGGCTCCTTCCGGGTGACAGGATCGTCTCGATCGACGGCACCGCGGTCTCCTCCTGGGACGACCTGACCCCGATCATCCGCGAGTCGGCCGGCACGCCCCTCGCCGTGGAGATCGACCGGGACGGCACGAGCCTCACCCTCTCGATCACCCCCGCCGAGAACGAGGTGGCCGTGCTGGACGACGCGGGCAGCCCCGTGCTCGACTCCTCGGGAGCCGTCCGGACGCAGACCGTCGGCTTCATCGGCATCTCGCCAGCGCAGGCGCTGGTCCAGCAGCCGATCACCGCGGTCCCGGAGACCGTCGGGCAGAACGTCGCGAGCGTCGCCGGCGTGATCCTCAACCTGCCGCAGCGGCTGCTCGACGTGGCGCAGGCGGCCTTCGGCCCGGAGGAGCGCGACGCGAACGGGCCGATCAGCGTCGTCGGCGTCGGCCGCATCGCCGGCGAGATCGCCGCCTCCGACCAGCTGCCCGTGGTGTCGAAGGTGCAGACCATGGTGGGCGTGCTCGCCTCGCTCAACGTGGCGCTGTTCGTCTTCAACCTCGTCCCGCTGCTCCCGATGGACGGCGGTCACATCGCCGGAGCCCTCTGGGAGGGGCTGCGCCGACGCACCGCGAAGCTCTTCGGGAAGCGCGACCCGGGCCCGGTGGACATCGCGAAGCTCCTGCCGCTGACCTACGCGGTCGTGCTGCTGCTGGGCGGGATGAGCGCCCTGCTCATCTACGCCGACATCGTGAAGCCGATACGGCTGTTCTGATTCGCACGCCGGTCCCTGCCCGGCGTGCCGCGGTCGGCTTGTCGGGGTGGTTGCGTTCTCGAGAGCGTCCCGCGTACGGCTAGAACGGATCGCTCGCACGCGATCCGTCCGTTCGCCTCGCCTGCGGCGACGGCGGTCACGGGCGGCGTGCCGCGGTCGGCTCCGCAGGGTGGTTGCGTTGCCAGGAGCGTCGTGCGGTCGGCTAGAACGGATCGCTGGCACGCGATACGTCCGTTCGCCTCGGCTGCGGCGAAGGAGCTTCTCGGGCGGCTCGGGGCGGGCCGCTCTGTCCGCTGAGCGCCGCGGGAGTCGGGCGGCGGCTGGGAAGACGCGGCGAGCGGACGGAGGGTCGGGCGGCGCGCGTACGATGGGCGGGTGCCAGCAGTGAATCTGGGTCTTCCCAAGGTGCCCATGACCCTCGCCCCCCGCCGCAAGTCCCGCCAGATCAAGGTCGGGAAGGTGCTCGTGGGTGGTGACGCCCAGGTCAGTGTGCAGTCGATGTGCACGACCCCGACGACGAACATCAACGCGACGCTCCAGCAGATCGCCGAGCTCACCGCCTCCGGCTGTGACATCGTGCGGGTCGCCGTGCCGAGCCGCGACGATGCGGAGGCGCTGCCGATCATCGCGAAGAAGAGCCAGATCCCGGTGATCGCCGACATCCACTTCCAGCCCAACTACGTCTACGCGGCGATCGACGCCGGGTGCGCCGCGGTCCGCGTGAATCCGGGCAACATCCGCAAGTTCGACGACCAGGTCGGCAAGATCGCCGCCGCCGCGAAGGCCGCCGGCGTCTCGATCCGCATCGGCGTCAACGCCGGCTCGCTCGAGCCGAGCCTGCTGCAGAAGTACGGCAAGCCCACCCCGGAGGCCCTCGTCGAGAGCGCCGTCTGGGAGGCGAGCCTCTTCGAGGAGCACGACTTCCACGACTTCAAGATCTCGGTCAAGCACAACGACCCCGTCGTCATGGTGAAGGCGTACCGCCTGCTCGCCGAGCGCGGCGACTGGCCGCTGCATCTCGGCGTGACGGAGGCGGGCCCCGAGTTCCAGGGCACGATCAAGTCGGCCACGGCGTTCGGCATCCTCCTCGGCGAGGGCATCGGCGACACCATCCGCGTGTCGCTGTCCGCTCCGCCCGCGCAGGAGGTCAAGGTCGGTCTGCAGATCCTGCAGTCGCTCAACCTCCGCGAGCGCAAGCTCGAGATCGTGTCGTGCCCGAGCTGCGGTCGCGCCCAGGTCGACGTCTACACGCTCGCGAACGACGTCACGGCCGGCCTCGAGGGCATGAGCGTGCCGCTGCGCGTCGCCGTGATGGGCTGCGTCGTGAACGGGCCCGGTGAGGCCCGCGAGGCCGACCTCGGCGTCGCCTCCGGCAACGGCAAGGGCCAGATCTTCGTCAAGGGCGAGGTCATCAAGACCGTCCCCGAGGCCGAGATCGTGAAGACGCTCATCGAGGAGGCCAACCGCCTGGCCGCCGAGATGCCCGCGGACGACACCTCGACCGGTGCCCCGGTCGTCACCGTCGGCGCCAACTGAGTCGGAGCGGGGCGCGATCGTCGTGGTCCGCCCCGTCCTCCGCCTCGCGCTCACCGTCGTCGTCGCGACCCTCGCCGCGGCGGGCGTCGCCTCGCTCCGTCCGGCCGCGGCCGTGCGCATCGACGGCTGCACCGATCGCCGCACCGCCGCGGATCCGTTCGGCTGCGACCGCTGGGTGCTGACGGCCGCGTCGGGGGAGGGGCCCTACTCCGCCTGGGTGGAGGACGCGCGGGTCCGCCTGCGCACCGAGCGCGTGGACGGCTACGAGACCCTCGTGATCGGCACCGAGTGCTCGAGCGTCGTCGCTCCGTTCACGATCGACGCGGGCGTGCTGGCGCCGGAGGAGCCGCCCGTCTGGACGGACGGCTGCGGCGAGCAGCCCGGCCCCGCCGAGAACCGGCTGCTGGCCCTCCTCTCGGCCCCGGTCGAGATCGGCGGGACCTCGGAGGACGTCGTCCTGGACGGGGTCGGCGGGAGCCTGGTCTTCTCGCGGATCCCCGACTGACGGCGCCACCCGGCGCGCGGGCTCCGGATAGGATCGTCCCTCGTGGTTACCCGTCTGTCGCACCTGTTCGTCCGCACCCTCCGAGAGGATCCCTCGGACGCCGAGGTCGCGAGCCACCGCCTCCTCGTGCGCGCGGGCTACATCCGCCGCCAGGCCCCGGGCGTCTTCGCCTGGCTGCCGCTCGGCCTCCGGGTGAAGCGCCGCATCGAGCGGATCATCCACGAGGAGATGGAGGCGGCCGGCGCCCAGGAGGTGCACTTCCCCGCGCTCCTGCCGCGCGAGCCCTACGAGGCGAGCGGACGCTGGACCGAGTACGGCGACGGAGTGTTCCGCCTGAAGGACCGCAAGGACGCGGACTACATGCTGGCGCCCACCCACGAGGAGTTCTTCACCCTCCTGGTCAAGGACCTCTACTCCTCCTACAAGGACCTGCCCCTGTCGATCTACCAGATCCAGGACAAGTACCGCGACGAGGCCCGTCCCCGGGCCGGCCTCCTGCGCGGACGCGAGTTCACCATGAAGGACGCGTACTCCTTCGACCACACCGACGCGGGCCTCGATGCGAGCTACCAGCTGCAGCGCGACGCCTACGAGCGGATCTTCACCCGCCTCGGCCTCGAGTACGTGATCGTGCAGGCCGACGCGGGCGCCATGGGCGGCTCGCGGAGCGAGGAGTTCCTGCACCCGACCCCCGTGGGCGAGGACACCTTCGTCCGCTCCGCCGGCGGCTACGCCGCCAACGTCGAGGCGTACCGCACCCCCGTGCCCGAAGCCCGTCCCCTCGAGGGTCTGCCCGAGGCGCGCGTCTTCGACTCGCCCGACACCCCGACGATCCAGACGCTGGTCGACCTGGCGAACGATCGAGAGCCCCGCGCCGACGGCCGGGCCTGGACCGCGGCCGACACGCTGAAGAACGTCGTGCTCGCGCTCACCGCCCTCGACGGGAGCCGCGAGCTCGTCATCGTGGGCCTGCCGGGTGACCGCGACATCGACCTCAAGCGCGCGGAGGTCGCCTTCGCGCCCGCCGAGGTCGAGGCGGCCACAGAGGCCGACTTCGCGAAGCGCCCCGGTCTCATCAAGGGCTACATCGGCCCCTGGTCGCCCGAGGGCGCGGTGCTCGGCGAGGAGTCGGCCACCGGCGTGCGCTACCTGCTCGACCCCCGCGTGGTCGACGGCACGGCCTGGATCACCGGGGCGAACATCCCGGGGAAGCACGTCCTCGACCTCGTCGCCGGGCGCGACTTCACCGCCGACGGCGTCGTCGAGGTCGCGGACGTCCGCGCCGGCGATCCCGCTCCGGACGGCTCCGGCCCGATCGAGACGGCGCGCGGCATGGAGATCGGCCACGTGTTCCAGCTCGGCCGCAAGTACGCCGAGGTCCTGGGCTTGAAGGTCCTGGACGAGAACGGCAAGCTCGTCACCGTGACGATGGGCTCCTACGGCATCGGCGTCACGCGGATCCTCGCCGTCATCGCCGAGAGCAACCACGACGACCGCGGCCTGATCTGGCCCGAGAACGTCGCTCCGTTCGACGTGCACGTGATCGCGACCGGCAAGGACGCGGCTGCCCTCGCCCTCGCGGAGTCGGTCGGCGCCTCGCTCGAGAGCGCCGGGCGCGACGTGCTGATCGACGACCGACCCAAGGTGTCGCCGGGAGTGAAGTTCGGCGACGCCGAGCTGATCGGCGTGCCCGTGATCGTGATCGCCGGTCGCGGTGCGGCCGAGGGGATCGTCGAGCTCTGGGACCGCCGGACGGGGGAGCGCGAGCAGCTCCCCGTCGCCGAGGCGCTCGCACGCCTCGGAGCCTGACGGGTTCCCCTCTCCGGTCCCGGGTGCTCGACGCCGGGGTCCGCTAAGATCAATGGTCCCGACGCGCGGACCGGCTCCCGACGGAGCCGGCGCACCGCCGGCGTCGGGCGAGACTTCGACGTGGTCGCACTGTGCGACGCCAAGTGAATAGAGAGAAAGGCCCGCCGTGGACATCGACCTGAGCGTTCTGCGCCTCCTGGAGCGCGAGCGCGAGATACCCTTCGAGGAACTCGTGCAGATCATCGAGCAGGCGATCCTCACCGCCTACCTCAAGCACATCGGGCAGGCGGACGACGCCGACAAGGCCACCGCCGTGGACGCCCGCGTGCACCTCGACCGTAAGACCGGCCACGTGTCGGTCTTCGTCCCCGAGATCGACGAGGAGGGGGCCGTGATCGGCGAGTCCGAGGACTCGCCCCGCGACTTCGGCCGCATCGCCGCCTTCGCCGCGAAGCAGGTCATCAACCAGCGCCTGCGCGACATCGGCGACGAGAAGGTCCTCGGCGAGTTCAAGGGCCGCGAGGGCGACATCGTCGCGGGCGTCATCCAGCAGGGCCCGAACCCCAAGATGATCCACGTCGACCTCGGCTCGATCGAGGCGATCCTCGCTCCCGAGGAGCAGGTCCCGGGGGAGGACTACAGCCACGGGCGCCGGATCCGCGTCTACGTCACCAGCGTCAGCCGCGGCCAGAAGGGCCCCTCGGTCCAGGTCTCGCGCACGCACCCGTCGCTCGTGCGGAAGCTCTTCGCGCTCGAGGTGCCCGAGATCGCCTCCGGTGTCGTCGAGATCGTGTCGCTCGCCCGCGAGGCGGGGCACCGCACCAAGATCGCGGTCCGCGCGACCGAGCCCGGAGTGAACGCCAAGGGCGCCTGCATCGGCGAGCTCGGACAGCGCGTCCGCGCGGTCACCGCGGAGCTGAACAACGAGAAGATCGACATCGTCGACTACTCCTCCGACCTGCCCACCTTCGTCGCCAGCGCGCTGTCGCCGGCGAAGGTGACCAGCGCGTTCGTGATCGACCAGAGCCTCAAGGCCGTGCGCGCGCTCGTCCCCGACTACCAGCTCTCGCTCGCCATCGGCAAGGAGGGTCAGAACGCGCGACTCGCCGCGAAGCTGACCGGAGCGAAGATCGACATCCAGCCCGATTCGGTGATGGACGGGGAGTGATCCCCGAGCATCGGCCGTGCGGGGAAGCGCTCCCGCGGACGAGGGAGTAGAGTGGAACCCGTCAGAACGTGCGTCGGCTGCCGTCTGCGCGCCCCCCGGGCCTCTCTTCTGAGGCTCGTCCTCCGCTCGAACTCCCTCGCGGTCGATCCGCGCGCGGTTCGTGCTGGGCGGGGAGCGTGGCTGCACGACACGTACGACTGCTACGAACGCGCGGTGAAGCGCCACGCGTTCCCCAGGGCGTTCAAGACGCGCGAGAGCGTGGATCCGAGCGAGCTGGAGCAGTACATCACCCGCGGTTCGACCGGCCCGGTTCCTCCCCACGAGGAGCCGACACAGGGCGCGGTCGCATCGCAGAGAGAACAGGCAGAACGGCCCGTGAACTGATCATGAGCAACGACTGATGAGCGGCTCGAAATGAGATCCGTCCGTTTGTGATGGCCTGCCCCGTCTTGGGCGCAGGCCCAAGACAGGAGAGAAGTGGCAAAACCACGCGTACACGAGATCGCAGCCGAACTCGGCGTCGATAGCAAGGTCGCACTTGCGAAACTGAAAGAACTGGGCGAGTTCGTCAAGGGACCGTCCTCGAGCATCGAGCCCCCCGTGGCCCGCAAGCTCCGCCAGGCGCTCCAGGGCAGCGCGGGAACCTCCGCGCCGGCCCCGACCGCCACCAGCAGCGCCCGCCCCGGCGCGCCGCGCCCGTCCGGTGCGCGTCCGTCCGCCCCGGTCCCCGGCCCGGCCAAGCCGCCCGCTCCGGCGCCGGCTCCGCCGATGTCGGTCGCCGAGCGCCAGGCTCAGGCCCAGGCCGCACAGGAGGCGGCTGCCGCTGCCCGCGCGCAGGCCGCCGCCGACGCTCCGGCCGAGGCTCCCGCTGCTGCGGCTCCCGAGGCGAAGGCGCCCAGCGCCCCCGCCGAGAAGCCCGCTGCGAGCCCCGCCGCCGGTGGACCCAAGCCCGTCACCCCGCGTCCGGCTCCCGCCGCCAACCCCCCGCGCCCCAGTGGCTCCGGTGGTGCAGCGGGCGGTCCCGGTCGTCCCGGCGCGCCGCGTCCCGGCAACAACCCGTTCGCCAGCAACCAGGGCATGGGACAGCGTCCCGCCGCCCCGCGCCCCGGCAACAACCCCTTCGCCAGCTCGCAGGGCATGGGCTCGCGCCCGACCCCGAGCAGCATCCCCCGTCCCGCAGCCCCCCGCCCCGGCGCCCCGCGCCCCGGCGGACCCGGCATGGGCCAGCGTCCCGCGGGCTTCGGCCAGCGTCCCGGCGGTCCCGGTGGCGGAGCAGGACGTCCCGGCGGTGCCGGTCGTCCCGCAGGCGGCGGCTTCCAGCGTCCCGGCGGCGGCGCCCCCGGTGCCGGTGGCGGCTTCGCCCCGCGTCCCGGTGGCGGCGGCGGTCGCGGTCGCGGCCCCGGCGGTGGCACCGCAGGTGCCTTCGGTCGCGGCGGCGGCAAGAGCAAGGCCCGGAAGTCCAAGCGCACGAAGCGTCAGGAGTTCGAGCTCAGGGAGGCCCCGTCGCTCGGCGGCGTCAGCGTCCCCCGCGGCGACGGCAAGACGGTCATCCGTCTGCGCCGCGGCGCGTCGATCTCGGACTTCGCCGACAAGATCGAGGCCATGACCGGCGTGCCGGTGCCCCCCGGCAACCTGGTCACCGTCCTCTTCGCCCTCGGCGAGATGGCGACGGCGACCGAGTCGCTCGACGAGGCCACCTTCGAGGTGCTCGGCGGCGAGCTCGGCTTCAAGATCCAGGTCGTCTCGCCCGAGGACGAGGACAAGGAGCTCCTCGAGGGCTTCGGTCTCGACCTCGAGCAGGAGCTCGACGACGAGACGGACGAGGACCTCGAGATCCGTCCCCCCGTCGTCACCGTCATGGGTCACGTCGACCACGGAAAGACGCGCCTGCTCGACGCGATCCGCAACGCCAACGTCGTCGCCGGCGAGGCGGGCGGCATCACGCAGCACATCGGTGCGTACCAGGTGGTCGCGGAGCACGAGGGCATCGAGCGCCCGATCACCTTCATCGACACCCCGGGTCACGAGGCGTTCACCGCCATGCGAGCCCGCGGTGCCCAGGTCACGGACATCGCGATCCTCGTGGTCGCGGCGGACGACGGCATAATGCCGCAGACCATCGAGGCGCTGAACCACGCCCAGGCGGCCAACGTGCCGATCGTGGTCGCGGTCAACAAGGTGGACAAGCCCGACGCCAACCCGGCCAAGGTGCGCCAGCAGCTCACCGAGTTCGGACTGGTCGCGGAGGAGTACGGCGGAGACGTCATGTTCGTCGACGTGTCGGCCCGCGCCGGCACCGGCATCCAGGACCTCCTGGACGCCGTGCTGCTCACCGCGGACGCCGGTCTCGACCTGCGCGCCAACCCCAACAAGGAGGCACGCGGCGTCGCCATCGAGGCGAAGCTCGACAAGGGACGCGGCGCGGTCGCGACCGTGCTCATCCAGTCGGGAACGCTGCGCGTCGGAGACGCGATCGTCGCCGGAACGGCCTACGGCCGCGTCCGTGCGATGGCGGACGAGAACGGCAACGCCGTCCTCGAGGCCGTGCCGTCGCGTCCGGTGCAGGTGCAGGGACTCTCGTCCGTGCCCCGCGCCGGCGACACCTTCCTCGTCACCGAGGAGGACCGCACCGCCCGTCAGATCGCCGAGAAGCGCGAAGCCGCTCAGCGCAACGCCCTGCTGGCCAAGGCCCGCAAGCGCATCTCGCTCGAGGACTTCACCCGTGCTCTCGAAGAGGGCAAGGTCGAGTCGCTCAACCTCATCATCAAGGGCGACGTGTCCGGTGCCGTCGAGGCGCTGGAGGAGTCGCTCGTCAAGATCGAGGTCGACGACTCGGTGCAGCTGCGCATCATCCACCGCGGTGTCGGTGCGATCACGGAGTCGGACGTCAACCTCGCGACGATCGACAACGCGATCATCGTGGGCTTCAACGTCCGCCCCGACCCGAAGGCCCGCGAGCGCGCTGCTCGAGAAGGAGTGGACATCCGCTTCTACTCGGTCATCTACAACGCGATTGAAGAGGTCGAGAACTCGCTCAAGGGCATGCTCAAGCCCGAGTTCGAAGAGGTCCAGTCGGGTGTCGCCGAGATCCGCGAGGTATTCCGCTCCTCGAAGTTCGGCAACATCGCGGGCGTCATCGTCCGCTCCGGCACGATCACCCGCAACTCCAAGGCGCGCGTCATCCGTGACGGCGTCGTGGTGGGCGACAACCTCGCCATCGAGTCGCTGCGTCGTTTCAAGGACGACGTCACGGAGGTCCGTACGGACTTCGAGGCCGGTATCGGTCTCGGCAAGTACAACGACATCCAGATCGGCGACGAGATCGAGACGATCGAGATGAAGGAGAAGCCGCGAGGCTGATCCGACGCTCACGAGGAGGCCCGGGGTTCGCCCCGGGCCTCCTCCGTCGTTGGAGGGGGTCCTTCCGGTCGGCCTCGGGGCCGGTCGGGACGGCGGCGTCCTCTTCGCGCGCCCTTCCCGCGCCCTGCGGGCGCCCGCCAGACCCGAGCCGGGCACGCGAAGAGGACGCCGCCGCCCCTCCACTCCGGTGGGCGGCGCTCCACTCCTCGTGAGTCGACGTGCACCGGGCGAGATCCCTCGGACCAGCAGCGCATCTCTTCCGAACGGAGGAGCGGGCGGAACGCCTCGCGACGCCTCCTGGCTCGGGTCTGGCGGGCGCACCGCAGGTGCGCGGGAAGGAGGCGTCGCGAGGCGTTCCGTCTGCGACGTCCCCTCAGAAGCCCGACCGGCAGTCAAGGCGGGGAGCCGTCTCGCGGCGCGGGAGAATAATCAGAGGACGGGCCCGACGGCCCGTCGAGAGAGAGAAGAGGACCGGCTATGGCAGATCCGGCACGGGCGAGGAAGCTCGCCGACAGGATCAAGGTGATCGTCGCCAAGCGGCTCGAGCGCGGCATCCGCGACCCGCGGCTCGGCTTCGTCACCATCACGGACGTCCAGGTGACCGGCGACCTGCAGCACGCCTCGGTGTTCTACACCGTGTACGGCACGGACGAGGAGCGCACGGACTCGGCGGCGGCACTGAAGGCGGCCACGGGCATGCTGCGGACCGAGGTGGGCAAGAACATCACGTCGCGCCTGACCCCGTCGCTCGAGTTCATCCTCGACGCGGTCCCCGAGAACGCGAAGCACATCGAGGACCTGCTCGCCGCGGCGCGCAACCAGGACTCGCAGGTGCAGACGCTGGCGGCCGGCGCGAGCTACGCCGGCGACGAGGATCCCTACGTCAAGCCGCGCGAGGACGACGACGAGGACTGATCCACCGTACGGAGCACCGCGGAGCCCGTGGCGACGTCGACCGATTCCAGGACGACGTCGACACGGGCTCCCGGCGTGAGCGGGGACTGCACGTCGACCGTGATCTCGGGGTCGAGGAGCTGGACCGAGGAGCGCGTCCGCGCGGTCGTGACGACGACGCCCGAGAACGTCGTGCCCTCGCGGCCGCGGAGGATCGCGGCCTCGACGACGGCGGTGGCGGCTCGGGACGCGGCTCCGGAGCGGCGGTCGCCGGCCGCCATGAGCGCGGGGATCGCGGGCAGCGCGTCGCGGAGGCGGCTGGGCAGCTCCTCCTGGCGGCTGATCGCGAGGCAGACGGCCAGGCCGAAGCGGTCGACGAGGCGGCGCAGCGGCGCGGTGACGTGGGCGTACGGAGCGGCGAGCGCGGCCTGCTCCGGATGCTCCGGCCGTGTGCCGTCGAAGGCGGTGTAGCCGGCGCCGCGGAAGAGCGAGGCGGCCGCGTGCATCACGGCGAGCTGTGCCGGGTCGGTCGTGTCGAGGCGGCGGAGGTACGCGCCGTACGGCTCGTCGGCGGGCCACGGCGCGCCGAGCACCTCGGTGCGCGCTCGGAACGCGGCGACGGTCTCGTCGTCGGCGGGCGGCATGGTGCGCAGGATCCCGACGCCGGCGTCGAGCATCATCGAGGCCGCGGCCATCCCGGTCAGGAGCGACACCTGCGCGTTCCAGTCCTCGGACTCGAGCGGGGCGCGGCGCTCGACGCGGTAGGTGCCGTCCGCGGCGACGATCTCCTCCTCGGGCAGGGTGAGGCTCGCTCCGCCCCGCTCGGCCTCGCGGGCGCGGCGCTCCCGACCGAACCAGGGCAGCAGCGCGATCGAGGGGTGCAGGGTGCCGGAGTCGGCGTCGTGCTGCACGCCCTCGTAGTCGAGCCGGGCGACGCTGCTCACGAGAGCGCACTCGAGGCGCACGGAGCGGGGCTCCGCGTCCGGGCCAAGTTTGATCGTCCAGACGAGGGCGCGGCGCCGCTCGTCGGGCAGGAGTGAGGCCGTGCCCTCGGAGAGGACCGCCGGGTGCAGCGGGACGCGGCCGTCGGGCAGGTAGTAGGTCTGGCTGCGGCGGCGGGTCTCGGTGTCGAGCGCGCCTCCGGGGAGGATCACCGCGGGGACGTCGGCGATCGCGTAGCGGAGTACGGCGGCGGACGGGGAGCCCTCGAGGTGCACCGCCTGGTCGAGATCGAGGGAGCCGGGCGGATCGATCGTGACGAACGGCACGTGCGTCAGGTCGATCCGGCCCGCATCGTCGGCGTTCGCGTCGGCGGCCTCCGCCTCAGCCTGGGCGTCGGCGGGGAAGCCGCCCGGCAGATCGTTCTCGGCTCGGACCGCGGCCAGCGCGGCGTCGAGCTCGGAGTCGGGGCGGGGGAGGCGGAGACGACGTCGGGTCACGGCGCCACGCTACCGGCCTCCTCCGACCCGCCGGAGGCGATCAGGAGTGCGGGAGGAGGTAGCCCTCGTCCGGGGTCCCCGTGGCGAGGCCGTCGGCCAGCAGGCCGGACAGCGCTCGCTCCAGCTGCTCGGCGTCGGGCCACAGCAGGCTGACCTCGGCCGCGGTCACCGGCCGGTGGGCCGCCCGGAGCTCCGCGAGCACCAGGCCGCGCACCTGCCGGTCGGAGCCCTCGAACCTCTTCTGCCGCGCCTTGACCGGTCCGTGGTAGGCCGGGTAGCCCTCGGCGCGCCAGCGGCAGGAGTCGCGGATCGGGCAGACGTCGCAGCGCGGGGAGCGTGCCGTGCAGACGATCGCGCCGAGCTCCATCATCCCGGCGTTGAAGACCGCGGACTCCTCGACGTCGTCGGGGAGGAGGGCGTCCATCGCCGCGAGATCGGGCTTCGTGCGCGGCGGCCCCGGCTCGGCGACGCCGGCGACCACCCGGGCGATCACCCGGCGCACGTTCGTGTCGACGACCGGAGCCCGGCGTCCGTAGGCGAAGACCGCGATGGCGCGCGCCGTGTACTCGCCCACTCCGGGGAGGGCGAGGAGGGTGTCGACGTCGTCGGGCACGACGTTGCCGTGCTCGTCGGCGATCGCGACGGCGCAGGCGTGCAGGCGCAGGGCGCGGCGCGGGTACCCCAGGGACTGCCAGGCGCGGACCGCCTCGCCGGAGGGCACGGCGGCGAGATCGGCGGGCGTGGGCCAGCGGCGCAGCCACTCCTCGAGTCGCGGGACGACGCGGACGACCGGGGTCTGCTGGAGCATGAACTCGCTGACGAGGGTGCCCCACGCGGGGAAGCCCTCGCGGCGCCACGGCAGGTCGCGGGCGTCGGAGCGGAACCAGTCGACGATCGCGGGAGCGAAGGCGGCGGGCATCCCTCCAGCGTACGTGCTGCCGCGTATCGTGGACGGATGACGAAGTGGGCTCCGCAGAAGGCCGATGTGCTCGACGCGCTCGCGGCGGAGGTGCTGCACAACTACTCGCGCGGCAGGGTCGCGGTGGCGATCGACGGCGACGACCCGGCAGTGTCGTCGGCGTTCGCGGAGGACCTGGCCGCGGCGATCCGCCGGGCCGGCCACGGGGTCTTCGTCGCTCACCTGACCGACTTCCAGCGGCCCCGCGCGGAGCGCGACGACGTGTCGATCGCCGCGGAGGAGCGCGCCTACCGCCTGCGCTACGACTACGAGCTGCTGCGGCGCGTGCTGCTCGACCCGTTCAAGCTCGGCGGGAGCACGGGCTTCGTCCTGGCGGCCTTCGACGCCGTGCGGGAGGAGCAGCGGCAGCCGCGCTGGCGGACCGCCGGCCGCGACGCCGTGCTGCTGGTCGACGGCGAGTTCGCGCTCCGCCCGGAGCTGCGCGGCACGTGGAACCTCAGCATCCGGCTCGACACCCAGGAGCCGCCGGTCGACGCGGCCTACAGAGCGACCACCGATCCGCGCCGGCTCGCCCCGGTGCTGATCGACATCCGCGACCCGGAGCATCCGCGTCGCGTCTTCGCCGACTCCTGCTGACCGGATCCGCGCTCAGAGGGCGGCGGCGCGACGGACGACCTCGTCCGCACCGAGGAACGCACCGGATCGCTCGACCTCGTGCACGAGGTCGACGAGCAGCTGGTTGACCGGTGCCTCGCGGCCGAGTCGGTGGGCCGTTCGCACGACCGCTCCCGCGAGGTGGTCGATCTCGGTCCGCACGCCGCGCCGGACGCTCTGCAGCGTCGATCCGGGGTTCGGCACCTCGCCCATACCCTTGGCCATCCGCCGGGGCAGCAGCTCGACGACCGGCAGCGGTGCCGCGGCCAGCGCTCGGACCGCCGGGTCGGTCAACCCCTGCAGGGCACCGAAGCGGACGCCGGCGGCGAGGCCTGTTCGGGCCGCCTCCTTCATCGCCCGGGCGAGCAGACGGCGCAGGCGCGGATCCGCGATGGTCGCCTGCACGGACAGACCGGTGATCGCGGGCAGCGCGTTGACCTCGTTGATCAGGAGCTTGGTCCACTGCGCACCGAGGAAGTCGTCGGTGACCGCGACGGGCACCGCCTCACCCAGGACGGCGGCGGCCCGGCGGACCTCGTCGTCGGCGGGGCGGCCGGGGACGCCGAGCGTGGTGGTCGCCGGCGCCGTGACCGTGACGCGGCCGGGCTCGAGGTGGCTGGCCGCGAAGAGGGCGAGCGCTCCCACGAGCGAGGCGTCGCGGACCTGGCGGGACGCCGCCTGCAGTCCGTCGAGGCCGTTCTGGACGACCACGATCAGGGTGCCGTCGACCGTGCGGCGGTTCGCGCGGAGGGCGTCCTCGGCGTCCTGCGCCTTGGTGCAGAGGAAGGCGACGTCGGGGACCAGGTCGAGGGTCTCGCCCGTCCTGACCCAGGCGGTGTGCTCGCCCCACGCGCCGTCGAGGCGGATGCCCGAGCGGCGGATCGCGGTGAGGTTCGTGCCGCGCGCGGTCGCCTCGACATCGTGCCCGGCACGGTCCAGAAGGGCGGCGATCGTTCCGCCGACGGCGCCCGTCCCGAGTACTGCGATCCTCATCCGACCAGCCTAGGACGGAGCCGACGGGCGGCCGGCCTGCGCGGGGAGCTCCCGATCGGCGCGTGTATCCTCGCACCCGTGTTCGCGACCCCCACTCCTCCGGTGACGGCCCCGAACGGGATCCTCCTGCTGGACAAGCCCGGCGGCATCACCAGCCACGATCTCGTGTCGCGGACCCGGCGCCGCGCCGGGACGCGCAAGGTCGGGCACGCCGGGACGCTCGATCCCATGGCGACCGGGCTGATGATCCTGGGGCTCGGCCCGTCGACCCGACTGCTCACCTACCTCGTCGGACTCGACAAGCAGTACGAGGCGACGATCCGCCTCGGCGCCTCGACCAGCACCGACGACCGCGAGGGCGAGGTCCTCGAGACGGCCGCCGCCGCCGCGGTCGCCGCGATCCTCCCGGAGCAGGTCGACGCCGCGGTCTCGGACCTCACCGGAGCGATCGAGCAGGTGCCGAGCTCGGTGAGCGCGATCAAGATCGACGGGCGCCGCGCCTACGCCCGCGCCCGCGACGGTGAGGAGGTGGTGATCCCCGCGCGACCGGTCACGGTGAGCGCGTTCGACGTGCTCGCTCGCCGCGAGGTCGACGGCTTCCTCGACCTGGACGTGAGCGTCTCGTGCTCGTCCGGCACCTACATCCGTGCCCTCGCCCGCGACCTCGGAGCGGCCCTCGGCGTCGGCGGGCACCTCACCGCGCTCCGCCGCAGCGCCGTCGGCCCGTTCTCCGTTGCGCAGGCGGGCGTCATCGACGAGCTCGACGTCGCATCGGCACTCCTGTCGCCGACCGCCGTGGCCGGCGAGCTGTTCCCCCTCCTCCGCCTGGACGCGCAGGCGTCGGCGGACCTCGCGAACGGCAAGCGGATCCCGGTTCCGGAGTCGCTGCGCGAGTCGTCGGGGCTCCTCGCCGCGGTCGCCCCGGGGGAGCGGCTGATCGGCCTCGCCGAGCGGCGCGGTGCGGTGCTCAAGAGCGTCGTCAACTTCCCGACCGAGGACGTGCGGGCGGTCGCGCCGTGATCGAGTGGTTCACGATCGTCCAGGTCGCGGTCGCCGTCGCGGCCGGGCTCCTCTGCCTCATCCTCGGCCTCTTCGGCCGCCGGCCCTCGGACGTGTCCGTCGGCGCGACCGCGATCGTCGAGCTGCTGCTCATCGTGCAGCTCGCGGTGGCCATCGTGTCGCCGCTCGTCGGCAACGACCCCTCCGGCAGCCTGCCGGAGTACTACATCTACCTGATCTCGGCGCTGCTGCTGCCGCTCGCGGCCGGGTTCTGGGCGCTGATCGAGCGCACCCGGTGGAGCACCGTGATCCTCGGAGTCGTCTGCCTCTCGATCGCCGTCATGGTGTACCGGATGCACCAGATCTGGTTCGTCCAGGTCGCCTGATCACGCCGGGCCGGCTCCCGGCTCCGAGCGCCTACCATTGACCCTGCGATGTCCACACACTCCAGCGAGGCCGAGGATCGGGGCGCCTCCACCCCGACTCAGCCGTCCCGACCCGTCCGCTCCGCGCGCTCGAGGGGGGTCGGCAGCCTCCTCGTGGTCGTCTACGGGATCCTCGCGCTCGCCGCGACCGGCCGCTCGGTGTTCCAGATCATCGACCGCTTCGACGAGGCGCCGCTCGCCTTCTCGCTCTCGGCCCTCTCGGCCGTCGTCTACATCCTCGCCACCGTCGCGCTCGTCGCCCGCGGTGCCTTCTGGCAGCGGGTCGCCTTCGTCACCATCACGTTCGAGCTGGTGGGCGTGCTCGTCGTCGGGGCGATCAGCGTGCTGGCCCCCGAGATGCTCGGCCTGACGAGCGTCGATCCCTTCGGCCGCCAGTCGACGGTCTGGTCGGCGTTCGGCGCCGGCTACCTGCTCATCCCGCTCGTCCTGCCCGTGCTCGGGCTCTGGTGGCTGCGCGTGCAGGGCCGACGGGCGGCGCGGTGATGCGGATCGAGACGCGACCGGAGGATCTCGCCGGCATCGGTCCCTCCGCGGTGACGATCGGGAAGTTCGACGGCGTCCACTCCGGCCACCGCGCCGTCATCGGAACGCTGCACGAGCGGGCGCGCGAGCGCGGACTCGCCGCCGTCGTCGTGACCTTCGATCGCAACCCGCTGAGCGTCATCGCCCCCGAGAAGTGCCCGCCCGCACTCGTCGGCAACGAGCAGAAGCTCGAGCTCCTCGCCGGCACCGGAGTGGACGCGACGCTGCTGCTGACGTTCGACGAGGAGTTCCGCTCGTGGACGCCGCGCGAGTTCGTGCAGCGGATCCTGGTGGACGCGCTGGAGGCGCGGGTCGTCCTGGTCGGCTCCGACTTCCGCTTCGGGGCGCGCGGCGCCGGCGACATCGACCTCCTCCGGACGCTCGGCGCCGAGCACGGCTTCGAGGTCGAGCTGATCGACGACGTCCGCCCGGAGCACGGCCGGCGGGTGTCGTCCACCTGGATCCGGGAGCTCCTCGCCGACGGCGACGTGGAGCACGCGACGCGCCTGCTCGGGCACGAGCCGGTCGTCCGCGGCGTGGTCGTCCACGGGGCGAAGCGGGGGCGCGAGCTGGGCTTCCCGACCGCGAACCTGTCCCCGGAGTCGCAGGGCCTGATCCCGGCCGACGGCGTGTACGCCGGTCGGCTCACTGTCGAGGGGCGCACCTACCCCGCGGCGATCTCGGTGGGAAGCAACCCGACCTTCGTCGGAGTGCCGCCCAAGCAGGTCGAGGCGTTCGTGCTCGATCAGACGCTGGATCTCTACGACCGCGTCGTCGACGTGGCCTTCGTGTCGCGGATCCGCGGCATGGTCGCCTACGAGGGCGTCGAGCCGCTCATCCGCCAGATGAACAACGACGTGAGCCGGGTGCGCGTCGTCCTCGGCGAGTCCTAGCAGCGCAGGCACGTCCCGACGGCCTCCGCCGGTCCTAGCAGCGCAGGACGGACGGCACCAGCGGGGGAGCCTGCCAGGGCATCGGCGTACCGTGGCCGACATGAGCGAATCCTCCTCCGATCCGTCGCGCCCTCTGGCGCTCGTCACCGGTGCGACCGGCTACATCGGCGGCCGGCTCACCCCGCGACTGCTCGAGGCCGGCTTCCGCGTCCGCGTGCTGGTCCGAGACCCGCGCAAGCTCGCCGAGGTGCCCTGGGCCGAGCAGGTCGAGGTGGCGCAGGGCGACCTGGGCGATCCGGAGTCGCTGACCACCGCGTTCGAGGGCGTCTCGGTCCTCTACTACCTGGTGCACTCGATGGGCTCCGGAGCCGACCACGCGAAGTTCGAGGAGGTCGAGAGCCGGGCGGCGACGAACGTCGCCGAGGCGGCGCTCGCGGCCGGCGTCGAGCGGATCGTCTACCTCGGCGGACTGCACCCCGACGGCGAGAAGCTCTCGAAGCACCTGCGCTCCCGCGCCGAGGTCGGCCGGATCCTGATGGAGTCGGGCGTTCCGACGATCGCCCTGCAGGCCGGAGTGATCATCGGCTCCGGCTCCACCTCGTTCGAGATGGTGCGGCACCTCACCGACGTGCTGCCCTACATGCCCGCTCCGCAGTGGGTGCGCAACTTCATCCAGCCGATCGCGGTGCGCGACGTGCTGCACTACCTGATCGGCGCCGCCTCGCTCGAGGACCGCACGCTCAACCGCACTTTCGACATCGGCGGCCCCGACGTGCTGCGCTACGGCCAGATGATGAACGGCTACGCGGTCGAGGCCGGCCTGCCGCAGCGTCCCATCGCCTCCCTCCCGGTCTTCACACCCTGGCTCGCCTCGCAGTGGGTCAACCTCGTCACGCCGATCCCGCGCTCGCTCGCGGTGCCGATCATCGCCTCGCTGCAGTACGACTGCGTGGTGCGCGAGCAGGACATCCGCTCGCTCATCCCCGACCCCGAGGGCGGCCTCACGCCGTACCGCCGCTCGGTGCGGTTGGCGCTGGGCAAGATGCAGGCCGGCGAGATCGAGACGAGCTGGCAGAACGCCGAGGTCTCGGGCGCCCCGAGCGATCCGCTGCCGAGCGACCCGGAGTGGGCGGGCCACACCGTCTACGTCGACCTCAAGGTCCGCCGCACCGAGGCCGACGCGGCGAAGCTGTGGCGGGTCATCGAGGGGATCGGCGGCACGAACGGCTGGTACTCGTTCCCGCTCGCGTGGGCGATCCGGGGCTGGATGGACAAGCTGGTCGGGGGAGTGGGCCTGCAGCGCGGACGCCGCGACTCCGAGCGACTGCACGCCGGCGACGCGCTCGACTTCTGGCGCGTCGAGGCGATCGAGCGGCCGACGCTGCTGCGCCTGCGCGCCGAGATGAAGGTGCCGGGCGGAGCGTGGCTCGAGATGCACGCGGAGCCGGACGAGGGCGGCGGATCCGTCTACACGCAGCGTGCCGTCTTCTTTCCGCAGGGGCTCGCCGGACGCCTCTACTGGTTCGCGGTCCTGCCCTTCCACGGCATCGTCTTCAACGGCATGGCGAACCGGATCACGGCCACCGCGCTCGACTTGCCGGACGCGGGCGACGAGCGCTCCTCTGGCGGGCGCGGAGCGCAGCGGTGACAATGGAACGGCCGGAGAGCAGCGACACCGCTCCCGGCATCGATGAGAGGAGCACGATGAGCGATCTGTCGGACACGGACGCGGGGCGCGATCTCCAGCTGGGCACGGTCCTCTTCGTCGGGGACAGCATCATCCAGGCGGGCGCCTGGGACGGATGGCTGACGGCGTCGACGGTCGTCGACGAGGGCCACGGAGGAGCGACCACGGCCGACGTCGTGGCGCGCCTCCCCGAGCTCGTCGAGCAGGCCCCCGACACGGTGGTGCTGCTGGTCGGCACCAACGACCTCGCCTGGCACCGCACGACCGAGCACATCGTGCGCAACATCGAGACGATCGTCGCGACGCTGCGCCGCGACCTCCCGGACGTGCGGCTCCTGGTCAACTCGGTCCTGCCGCGCGGGCACGAGTTCGCGCCGCAGATCCGCGACGTGAACCGCCACCTGTGGCAGTTCGCGCCCACGGCGCACGCGGCGTACCTCGACCTGTGGCCCGTCTTCGCCACGGAGGACGGCGCGATGGACGACCGCTACAGCCCGGATCGGCTGCACCTGAACGAGGACGGCTACCGCGCCTGGCGCGAGGCGATGGGCCCCGCTCTGGACGCTCTGCTGCGGATGCCTCCGCGGACGCGCCCGATAACGCTGCCGTTCGACGAGTTCGCGCGGCCGAAGACGGCGTAGCGGCAGCTCTGAGCTCAGCTCAGCGCCGCAGCGAACTCCTCGAGGGCGTCGTCCGAGAAGAGCACGAAGCGCACCTCCTCGATCGGGTCGTCGTCGGTGGTCGCTCCTCGGACGGCCGCCACGGCGACCCGGGCGGCGTCGTCCATCGGCCAGCCGTACACGCCGGCCGAGATCGCGGGGAACGCGACGGTCCGCGCGCCGAGCCCGCGGGCCTCGGCGATCGACTCGGTGTACGCGGAGGAGAGGATCGCGGTGCGGTCCTCGCTGCGGGAGTGCACCGGCCCGACGGTGTGCACGACCCAGCGGGCGGGCAGCCGCCCCGCCGTCGTGGCCACCGCCGACCCCGCGGGGAGCCCGTCCCGGAGTGATCCCGCGCGCAGGCGACGGCACTCCTCGAGGATCTCGGGACCGCCCGCACGGTGGATCGCTCCGTCGACGCCGCCTCCGCCCAGGAGGGAGGAGTTCGCGGCGTTCACCACGACGTCGACCCGTTCGCGGGTGATGTCCCCGCGGAGCGCGACGAGCCGGGTCACGAGCGGTTGTTCGAGAGCTCGAAGATCTTCACGAGCTCGGCGATCGCCGCCTCGCGCGCCTCGCCGCCCTCGTCGAACATCGTCGTCACGTGGGTGCGCAAGTGGTTCTCGACGATCAGCTTGTTCAGCGAGCCGAGCGACTTCTGGATCGCGAGGGACTGCGTGACGATGTCGACGCAGTAGTCCTCGTTCTCGATCATCTTCGCGAGTCCGCGCATCTGCCCCTCGAGGATGCGCGCGCGGTGGAGGGACCTCTTCTTCAGATCGTCGATCACTCCGCCAGCCTACGCCGACTCGGCGGATACCCGCCGGGGGTATCCCACCCGCCGCCCCGTACGATCGAGGAGTGAACGCTGCTCCGTCCTCCCGCGGCCCCGCCGGCCGGTACCCATCCCGCGCCACGTCGAAGATGGCGCTGGCTCCCGGTGTGCTCGCGGCGATCGTCCTCCTCGCCGGACTCGCCCTCGTCGGCGGCGACGCGTACGACTTCGTGCGGTACCCGGTCGCGATCCTCGCCGCCGTGATCGGCTGGTTCGCGATCCAGGCGCGGGCGCTGCTCTGGTTGATCGGGCTCGTGCCGATCCTCGTGCTCTGGAACCCCGTGCTGCCGTTCGCGTTCCCGGACGCGGTCTGGTCCTCCCTCCACCTGGCGGCCGTCGGCGTCGTCGTCGCAGCCGGGCTGATCATCAAGGTGCCCGTCGCGGAGTGATCCGCCGCGCCTCCTCGGGGCGGGCCGCACCGGGTCGGGGTGTGCCGCACCTCCTCGGGGTATGATGAGGGCGCACCCGCGCGCCGGGGATGCTGCGACCGGGTCTCAGATCCGTTGCTCGGAGCTCCCGACGGCCACCGGGTGCACCGACGCACGACCGCCTCCACGGAGGCGACACAGCGGCGGCAATGCCGACGGTAGAGCCCGGGAACCCCTCCTGCGCCCCCGTCGAACGTCGAGGAGGAGCATGGCTCGCAGCGGCCAGCGTCAGTCCGGTGGTCAGACGCGTCGTACGAACGCGGCCGGGAGCAGGCCGCGCTCGCGGCCCCGCGGAGGCGACAACGCCGGGATCATCCCGATCCTCGCGCGACGCGTCCGCGAGGTGGAGGCGAAGGCGCAGAGCGGCAAGGTCGGCCCGACCAACCGCACGAAGTTCCTCGTCATCGCCCTGCTCATGCGCGAGGAGCGCAAGCGGGTCAAGGTCGACACCGAGCTCAGCGACGCTCAGCGCGCCGAGGAGATGAAGCGCCTGGACGGCATCGCGACGATCCTCGCGAAGACCGCGGCGCGCGACACGAGCCTGATCAGCCTCCTCGAATCGGAGGCGGGATACACGGCCGCCGCGCAGAAGCTGCGCCGCGACTGGCTGCTCGAGGCCGGCGCCGAGCTCACTCCCGACGAGCTGCTCATCGTGACCGAGCCGGAGCCCAAGCCGGAAGCGCCCGTCAACCAGGTCGTTCCGCCGTCGGTCCGCGCGCGTCAGCTCGCCAACCCGTTCCTCCCGCCGGACTTCTCGATCGCCGCCGCTCCGGCGCCGACCCGCCGTCGACTCGACGACTGGGAGCTGCTCGGACCGCTCTTCAAGGCGTTCGAGTACGGCGCCGGCGGACGCGCCGCGAGCATGGAGCTGCCCGAGCCGCCTACCCTCGACCGGGTCTCCCCGCGCGGCCGGGAGCTGATGGAGCACCAGGCGCGCTTCATCGAGAGCGCTCGGGAGGGGCACCGCAGCTTCCTCCTCGCCGACGAGCCGGGCCTCGGCAAGACCGCGCAGAGCCTGCTCGCCGCCTCCGTCACCGGGTCGTACCCGCTGCTCGCCGTGGTGCCGAACGTCGTCAAGATGAACTGGGCGCGCGAGGTCGAGCACTGGACGCCGCAGCGCCGCGCGACCGTGATCCACGGCGACGGGACGACCCTCGACGCGTTCGCCGACGTGGTCATCGTGAACTACGACATCCTCGACCGCCACCTGGGCTGGCTCGGGAGCATGGGCTTCCGCGGCATGGTCGTCGACGAGGCGCACTTCATCAAGAACCTGCGGTCGCAGCGGTCGCAGAGCGTGCTCGCGCTCGCCTCGAAGATCCGCGAGACCACTCCGGGTCACGATCCGCTGATGATCGCCCTGACGGGCACGCCGCTGATCAACGACGTCGACGACTTCCGCGCCATCTGGCGCTTCCTCGGCTGGATCGACGAGACGAAGCCCGGCACCGAGCTGATGAGCCGCCTCGAGGACACGGGCCTCACTCCGGCCGACACGGCCTTCTACCCGGAGGCGCGCGAGGCGGTCATCGATCTCGGCATCGTCCGGCGCAAGAAGATCGACGTCGCCGCCGACCTGCCGTCGAAGCGGATCGTCGACCTGCCCGTCGAGCTCGACGACGACCTCGGCCGCTCCATCCAGAAGGCCGAGCGCGAGCTGGGCGCCCGGATGCTGCAGCGGTACAAGGCCGTCACGGCCTCGATCACGCACGAGCTCGACACCGACGAGAGCGAGCGGTTCATCCGCATCGTCGCGCAGAGCGAGCTCGAGGAGTCGAAGTCGGCGAAGACCGGCGAGAACGTGTTCACGATGGTGCGGCGCATCGGCCAGGCGAAGGCCGCGCTCGCCGCGGACTACGCCTCGCAGCTCGCGCGCTCGGTCGGCAAGGTCGTCTTCTTCGCGAAGCACGTCGACGTGATGGACCAGGCCGAGGACACCTTCGAGAAGCGCGAGCTCGCCTCCGTCTCGATCCGCGGCGACCAGACGGCGACCTTCCGCCAGTCGCAGATCGACGCGTTCAACACCGACCCCGACGTCTCGGTCGCGGTCTGCTCGCTGACGGCGGCCGGAGTGGGCGTGAACCTGCAGGCGTCCTCGAACGTGGTCCTCGCGGAGCTGTCCTGGACGTCCGCGGAGCAGACCCAGGCCATCGACCGCGTGCACCGCATCGGTCAGGAGGAGCCGGTCACGGCGTGGCGCATCATCGCCGCACACACGATCGACGCCAAGATCGCCGAGCTGATCGACGCCAAGGCGGGCCTCGCCGCCCGCGCCCTCGACGGGGCGGACGCCGAGACCGCCTCGGCGGACACCGTTCAGCTGGACGCGCTCATGCACGTCCTCCGCGAGGCGATCGGCTGAGCGGAGCCGCGAAGAAGTCGCGCTCGAACAGGCTGGAGCGCAGGAACGCGTCGCGCATCGCGGCGCGTTCCGTGTCTCCGGCCCGGGCGGACGCCGCCTCGGTGATCGCGATCGCCCGCTCGGTCGCCGCTGCGAATCCGGGGTCGGCGTAGGTCGAGAGCCAGTCCTCGTAGGGATGGCCCGGCCGGTTCGCGGCCCCCAGTCGCTCGCCGATGTCGGCGTAGAGCCAGAAGCACGGGAGCAGCGCCGCGACGACCTCGCCGTAACCGCCCCTGGCCCCCACGGCTGTCAGGTGGTCGACGTAGCCGCGGGTGGCGTCGGACGGGCTCTCGGAGCGTCCGCCGAGGCGGTCGCGGTGCAGCTGAGCCTCCGTCGCGATCGCCTGCGCGGAGCTCTCGGCCCAGAAGACCTGCTCCTGGGCGGTGGGAGCCTTCTGCGCCGCGACGGCGAGCACGCGCGCGTACTCCGAGAGGTACAGCGCATCCTGGGCGAGGTACCACTCGAAGTCGTCCCGCTCGAGAGTGCCGTCGCCCAGCGCGGTCACGAAGGGCAGCGCGTCGATCGCGCGGCGCAGCGGCTCCGTCTCCTCCCAGACGGCGCTGCAGAACGGCGGGGTCCTGAGCCGGTGGAAGTGGTCGATCGGGCCGTTGCCGCTGCCGACCTCGAGGGCGTCGGCCGCGCGCAGGGCGCCGGTCAGCCACTCCTTCGCCTGTGTCAGCGCTTCGGCGAGATCGTCGGCCGAGGTGGAGCGTCCGGCGAGCAGCACGGCCAGGGCGGAGGAGAGCGAGCAGCCGGTGCCGTGCGTGTTCGCGGTGTCGACGCGCCGGCCGGGGATCTCGCGCACCTCGCCCTCGGGCGTGACCACGGCGTCCGGAGTCGAGGGGCCGTCGAGGTGGCCGCCCTTCACCAGCACGGCGGTGCCGAGGCTGCGGGCGAGCTGCGCGCCCTGCTGCAGCGCCTCGTGCCAGTCCTCTGCGGGCGCTGTCCCCGCGAGCACCGCGAGCTCGGGGAGATTCGGAGTGACGAGGTGTGCGCGACGGACGAGCCCGCGGACGCACTCCTCGGCCTCGGGGTCGAGCAGGCGGTGGCCGCTGGTCGCGATCATGACCGGATCGACGACGATCAGGGGCGGCTGCACCGTCTCGAGCCAGTCGAGGATCTCGGCGCCGATCGCAGCGGTCGCGATCATCCCGATCTTCACCGCGTCGATCTCGACGTCGTCGCTGACGGCGTCGAGCTGCTCGCGGAGGAAGGAGGTCGGGGGCAGATGGACGGAGCGCACGCCGTGCGTGTTCTGCGCGACGAGCGCGGTGACGACCGCCATCCCGTAGCCGCCGAGCGCCCCGATCGACTTGAGGTCGGCCTGGATGCCCGCGCCGCCCGTCGGGTCGGTGCCCGCGATGCTGAGCACGCGGGGGATCCGCGCGGTCATCGGTCCCACTCCGAGCGCAGGCTCCGAGCGGCGTCGGCGGGGTCGGCCGCCGTGCAGATCGCGGAGACGACGGCGAGCCCCGCCGCGCCCGCCGCCCGCAGGGGAGCTGCGTCGCGGGCGTCCACGCCGCCGATGGCGACGCAGGGGAGCGCAGTCGCGGCGGCGAGAGCGGCGAAGCCGTCGATCCCGAGCGGCGCCGGGTGGTCCGGCTTCGTCGTGGTCGGGCGGATCACTCCGACGCCGAGGTAGTCGACGGTGCCCGCGGGCAGGGCGTGGACGGCGTCGAGATGGGCGGTCGTGTTCGCCGTCAGCCCGACGACCGCGTCGGGTCCCAGCAGCGCGCGCGCTGCGGCGACGGGCAGATCGGACTGCCCGACGTGCACGCCGTGCACTCGGGCGCCGGCGAGCCGGGCGGCGAGGGCGACGTCGACGCGGTCGTCGACCAGGAGGGTCGTGCTGTCGTCGAGCACCTCGGCGACGGCCAGGACGAGAGCGAGCAGCTCGGCCGCGGAGGCGTCGTGGTCGCGGATCTGCACCGTTCGGACACCGCCGACGAAGGCTGCAGCGACCACCGCGGGCACCCCGCGCACCCCGCACTGCCGGGTGTCGGTGACCAGGTAGACGGAGAGGTCGAGGGGCCTCATGCGATCCTCGCCTCCTCCGCGACGACCGTCGCGTCGAGGGCCGAGACCGCGTCGAGCAGCGCCACGGCGAAAGATCCGGGGCCGGCCGACACGGAGGCCGCGTGCTCGGCCGCGAGGCCCCACACGACCGATCCCGCGACGGCGGCGCGCAGCGCTGCTGCGGGAGTATCGTCCGACGCCCCGAGGAACGCGGCCATCACCGCGCCGAGAGCGCAGCCTCCGCCGGTCACCCGGGTGAGGAGGGGGTGCCCGCCCGTGACGCGCACGATCGCGACCCCGTCGGTCACGAGGTCCACCGGACCCGAGACGGCGACAGCGGCGCCGGTGCGCAGCGCGAGCTCCTTCGCGGCGTCGAGCGCGTCCTCGGCGCCGTCGACCGCGTCCACTCCGCGCCCGCCGGCTCCAAGTCCCGCCAGCGCGAGGATCTCGGAGGCGTTGCCGCGGATGATCGAGGGCCGCAGGGCGACGATCTCGGCCGCGAAGGCGGTGCGCACCGGCAGCGGGCCGACGGCGACCGGATCGAGCACCCACCGGCCGCCGGCGGCGATCGCCTCGCGGGCGCCGGCGCGCTGCTCGGAACCGGGAGTGCCGAGGTTCACGAGCGTCGCGGAGGCGAGCGCGGCGAAG
Source organism: Rathayibacter sp. Leaf299 (assembly GCF_001423055.1). NCBI lineage: Bacteria > Bacillati > Actinomycetota > Actinomycetes > Micrococcales > Microbacteriaceae > Rathayibacter > Rathayibacter sp. Leaf299. The sequence continues at coordinate 14,436 of NZ_LMNT01000007.1, read as the reverse complement.
ACCCCGGCCTCGCCGGGCAGGTCCGCCATCGCCGGACTGGCGCCCAGCGCGAGGAGGCTGTTGGCCGTGAATCCGGTCACCACCGCGTTGGTGATGCACTGGACGAGCGGCGCCTTCCGGCGCAGCTCCTCGAGGTCGCGGCCGACGGCGGCCCCGTCGAGGTCGTGGAGGGTCGGGTGGGCAGGCGTGCGAATGCTCATTCGCGACATCCCTTCGCTAGTACGAACTAGATCAGGTTCAACGGGTCTTCTCTCAGCCCTCTCGGGCACCCCGTGTCACTGCGCACGACCCTAGCAGCGGCTCCGACCCTCCCTGGAGGCCACGAGCACGGCGGGCGCGAGCGGGAGGAGCTCGATGTCCCGCGCCCCGCAGGGGCACTGCAGGTAGCTGAGGATCCCCTCGCTGGTCGGGTGGCGGGAGAGTCGTGTCCATCGGTGCTCGTGCATGCGCCGATCCTCACGTCATGCCTCGGTGACGTTCAACCATTACAGTCGGCGGATGAGCTTCGACCACCGCCACCAGGTCGGCCCGCGACTCGCGGCCGCGCTCGTGAACGCGGCGCCCGACGACGCGATCGAGCCGCTGCTGCGCGAGCAGGGCGTCCGCGAACCGGCGCTCGCTCCCTCCGCGACGCTCGCACTGCGGACCTGGGGCAGGCGGATGCGGGGCGTCTTCGCCGCGACCTCCGTCCAGGCCCGCTGCGACGAGGTGAACGCCCTGCTCGCCGAGGTCGCCGGGTCGCTGTTCGTCGCGACCCACGACGGCATGCCGCCGCACCTGCACCTCGTGCCGGACGACAGCGACGTCGTCACTCGCGTCCGCTCGGTGACCGCGGGCGGCCTCGCGTTCTTCGTGTCCTCCTCCGCCGGGCTCCGGATGGGCGTCTGCGCGCGCGAGAGCTGCGACAGGGTCTTCGTCGACGAGTCCCGGGCCGGTCGGCAGCGCTACTGCTCCGCGCGCTGCGGGAACACGGACGCGGTCGCGCGGCACCGCCGATCGGCGCGGTAGCGCTCAGTCCGTGCGGAGCGTGCTGTCGCCGCGATCGCCGACCACGACGCGGAGCCCGATCGGCAGCCGCTCGCGCATCGCGTCGACGTGGCTGATGAGTCCGATCGTGCGACCGCCGGACCGGAGCGCGTCGAGCGTGCCCAGCGCGGTCTCGAGGGTCTCGGCGTCGAGCGAGCCGAAGCCCTCGTCGATGAACATCGTCTCGAGCGTGATGCCGCCCGACTGCGCCGTGACGACGTCGGCGAGACCGAGGGCGAGGGCGAGCGACGCGAGGAACGTCTCGCCTCCCGAGAGCGAGGCGGGCTGGCGGCGCACGCCCGTGAACGCGTCGAGCACCTCGATCCCGAGGCCGGAGGAGGTGTTGCGGTAGGCGAGGGAGTCGTCGTGGAGCAGCGAGTAGCGGCCGCTGGTCATCGCGCCGAGGCGCAGGTTCGCCGCGCCCACGATCTCCTCGAGGCGGCCCGCGAGCGCGAAGGCCTCGAGATCCATGCGGCGGGTGTTCTGGCCCCGGCCGTCGATCGTCTCGGCGAGAGCACGCAGCTCCTCGTGCCGACGGAGCCGGCCCTCGAGCGAGCGCAGCCTGTTCTCGGCGAGGACGGACAGCTCGGCCAGTCGTGCGGCCCGGTGCTCGAGCACCGAGAGCCGCGAGCGCGCCTCGTCGCGGCGGGCGGAGGCGAGTCGGGCCGCTTCCTCGGCGCCGGCGAGGTCGACGGGGGTCGTGGGAAGCCCCTGCAGCTCGGGCTCCGCGAGCACCGCGTCGACGGCGGCCCTGCGCCGCTCGTGCTCGGCGACGACGGCCTCGGCCCGCGCGCGCTCGCCCGCGGTGAGCGCCGCCGCCTCGGCGGAGGCCGCGCTCGCGAATTCGCGCTCGGCGAGCACCGACTCGAGGTGCTCCTGCGCCTCGTCGGCCGCGCGGGTGCGCGCGACCAGGAGGTCCTCCGCCGCGACGAGGGCGTCGGCGACGCGGCGCCGCTCGGTCAGCTCGGCCACGCGGGCGGCGATGCTGTCGGCGCCGTCGCGCTGCGCCTCGACCCTCTCGAGGAGGGTCCGCAGCGCCTCGGCCGCGATCGTCGCCTCTCGGGTCAGCCGGTCGTCGTCGGTGCGGGCGCTCTCGCGGAGCGCGGTCAGCTCGTCGAGCCGGCGGCGCAGCGTGCCGCGCTCGCTCCGCAGGGCTTCGCAGCGCGACGCGGCGGCGCGGGCGGCGGCCAGCCGCTCGCGCCCCTCGATCAGCGCGAGGTCGAGAGACTCGGGGGTGTCCACGCCCGCCCGCTCCTCGAGCGCGGCTAGCGCGAGCGCCCCGGTGCTCTCGCGATCTCGGGCGCGGTCCATGGTTCGAGCGGCCGCGTCGACCGCCGCTCGGGCCCGGTCGAGGTCCTCGGTCGAGACCGGGGCGAGGTCGCCGTGCTCGGCCGGACGCGGGTGCTCGCGAGCACCGCAGACGGGGCAGGGCTCCCCGGGGATCAGGGCCGTGGCGAGCTCCCCGGCGAAGCCGGCGAACCGGCGGGAGACGAGGGCCGAGTGCTCGGCCGCGAGGTCGCCGTGCCGGCGTCCGGCCTCGGCGTAGGCCGAGCGGAGCGACGCGAGCGACGACGCGGCGGCCTCGCGCTCGGCGGCGGCCGCGATGCGTCGCTCCAGCGCGGCGAGCTCGTCGGTGCGGGAGGGGACGGTCGCCGCCTCGGGAGTGAGCGACTCCTCCTCCGCGGCGAGGGCGTCGAGCCGGACCGGCAGCTCCTTCAGCTCTCCCTCGAGCCGCTCGAGCGAGGCGAGAGCCTTCGCACGAGCGCGCTCGGCCCGCTCCACCGCCTTCCCGGCATCGGGGATACGGCGCTCCTCCGCGAGGGCGTCAGCCAGAGCCCCCAGCCGACGCCCGAGAGCCTCCGACCGCTCGGCGGCCCCGGCTCGCTCGGCGGGCTCCGCGAGCACGGCGCCGAACAGCTCGGCCGCACCGTCCCGCTCGGCGGCCGCCCTCTCGGCCGCGGTCCGGGCGGATGCCGCCGACCGGAGCACCGGGAGCACACCGTCTGCCCGACGCGCGAGCTCGACGCGCTCGCGCTGGGCGACGACGACGGCCTCGGCGACCGCCAGCTCCTCGCTCTCGCGCAGGGCCCGGGAGCGGCGATCCTGGGCGCGACGGAGGAGCGACGCGGCGTCGAGGGCCGCCCGCGCCTCGACCTGCGCGTCGTCGGCCCGATCGACCTCCGACCGCGCCTCGAGGAGCGCCGGCTCGAGTGAGGTGACGAGGCCGGCGAACCACGCCGCATCGATCGCCTCGGCCTCGTCCGTTCCGCCCAGTCGGCGCGCCTCATCGGCGAGGGCGGCGACGGCGGTTCGCTCCTCCTCCAGGGAGGCGGCGCTCTCCTGGCGCTGGTCGAGGAGGCGTCGGCGGAGCAGTTCGTAGCGCTCGGTCGCGAAGAGGGTGCGCAGCAGCTTCTGCCGGTCGTCGTTCTTCGCGAGCAGGAACTCGTGGAAGCGGTTCTGGGCCAGCAGGATCACCTGCAGGAACTGGTCCTTCGTCAGGCCGACGATGCGGCCGATCTCGACCCCCGTCTCCTTCGCGCTCGACGAGACGCCGCTCCAGGCGCCGCCGACGCATTCGAGCAGCGAGACCTTCGCCGCCTGCCTCGTCGTGCCGCCGCCGCGCTTGGCCGGGCGCTCGTACTCGGGGGAGCGGCGGATCCGGTAGAGCCGTCCGGCCGCCTCGAAGTCCAGCTCGGCGAAGGTCTCGTCCTCGGGGGCGCTGTGGTCGCTCCGGAGCCGCGCGGACGTTCCGTCGAAGCGGGGCACGGATCCGTAGAGCGCGAAGCTGATCGCATCGAGGATCGTCGACTTGCCCGCACCGGTCCGGCCGGCGATCAGGTAGATGCCGACGTCCTCGAGCCGGTCGAAGTCGATCTCCTGCGGGTCGCGGAACGGGCCGAGTCCGGCGAAGGCGAGGCGCCGGATCCTCACCGCAGAGCCTCGGCGTCGACCGCGGCGAGAGCGTCGAGGACCGTCTCGCGCTCGGCGTCCGACGCACCCCGCCCCCGCACGTGGGCGAGGAAGTCGTCGACGATCTCGACGTCGCTGCGCCCGCGGATCCGCTCGGCGTACGCGCTCGGTTCGGCGGCCGGAGCACTCGGCGGCCGGTGCTCGAGCGTCACGCAGCCCGGGAAGCGCGACTGCAGCCGCGCCATCGCGTCCAGGGGCCGCACCTCGTCGGTCAGCACCGCCGAGACCCAGTCGAGCTCCTTCCCGGCGAGCGAGGGGTCGACCAGCAGCTCGTCGAGCCGCCCCTCGATCACGCTGAGGCGGCGGGGGACCGGCAGCGCGGACCAGCGCACCTCCTCGAGCCCCTCGGCACCGAGCTCGACGAGCCAGCCGCCGCGGAGCTTCGCGGCCTCGCCGAAGGAGTAGTGCAGGGGCGCCCCGGAGTAGCGGACGTTCGGCAGCAGCTCGGCCCGCCCGTGGATGTGGCCGAGCGCCGCGTAGTCGGCGTCGGCGAAGTGGTCGACCGAGACGTAGTCGATGCCTCCTGCGGTGATGTCGCGCTCGACGGTGCCCGCGGGCGCTCCGACCGCGAAGCAGTGCGAGAGGACGACCCAGCGGCGCCCGGCGGCCTCGGCGGAGGCGCGGATCCGGCGCATCGCGAACGCGAGCACGTCCTCGTGCCGGCGCAGCGCCTCCTCCGGGTGCCGATGACGGTAGAGGGCCGGCTCGAGGTAGGGGATGCCGTAGACGCCGACCTCGCCGTGCTCGTCGCCGAGGACGACCGGCTCGCCGTAGGCCTCGGGATCGGTGAGGACGTGCACGCCCGACGTGCGCAGGAGGCCCGCCTGGAAGCCGAGGCGCGCGGGGGAGTCGTGGTTGCCGCTGGTGAGGACGACCTCGGCGCCGGCGCCGCGGATCGCCTCGAGCACACGCGTCAGCAGGGCGTAGTGCTCGCCGGCCGGCACCGCGGAGTCGAAGACGTCGCCCGAGACGAGCACCACGTCGACGGCCTCCTCGCGCACGGTCGCCACGAGCGCGTCGAGCACCTGCGACAGCGCGGCGACCGTGGAGTGGCCGTGGAAGGTGCGGCCGATGTGCCAGTCGGAGGTGTGGAGCAGCTTCACCGACGTCGTCCCTCCTGGCGTGCGGGGTGGCCCCCTCTCGTCCCTCCAGGCTACTGACGGCCTCCGACACGGGCCGACCGCCGGGCCGCGGGCGGGGGCACCCGCTCGGACATCTCCTGTTCACCCCGGGGTGCACAATGGGTCCTCGGCGAAGGCGGAAGGAGTCGATCGTGAAGCTTCCCCGCGTCCCCTCCCTCGGACTCGGCTCGCGCACCCGCGCCGCCGCCGAGGACACCGCTCCGATCGAGCGGCTCCTCCCGCCGCCAGCGCCGTCCCGCACGAGCACGGTCGACAACGCGATCTACCAGGACGGCCGCCGGATCGTCTCGCCGAGCAGCATCCCGGAGGCGCTCGCCGCCCTGCAGAAGCTCCCCGACGCGATGGCGTGGATCGGCCTGTACCGTCCGACCCAGTCCGAGCTCGCGGCGCTCGAGGACGAGTTCTCGATGCACCCGCTCGCCATCGAGGACGCGATCAGCGCACACCAGCGGCCCAAGCTCGAGCGCTACGGCAGCGACATGTTCGTGGTGCTGCGCGCCGCGAGCTACGCCGACCAGCGCGAGGAGGTCGATTTCGGCGAGCTGCACCTGTTCGTCGGCCCGAACTTCGTCGTCACGGTCCGCCACTCCGAGAAGCCCGATCTCTCCCTGGTGCGGCGCCGGATGGAGGCCGATCCCGAGCTGCTGCGGAAGGGCCCCGTCGCGGTCCTCTACGCGATCCTGGACGCCGTCGTCGACCAGTACTCGCCGGTCGTCGCCGGGCTCGAGAACGACATCGACGAGATCGAGGCGCAGGTCTTCGAGGGCGACCCGGCGGTGTCCCGGCGCATCTACGAGCTGAGCCAGGAGGTCCTCGACTTCCAGCGCGCGACGCGTCCGCTGACCGGCATGCTCGGCCGCCTCGTCACCGACTTCGAGGTCTTCCGCGAGGACGTGGAGCTCCGGCGCTACCTCCGCGACGTCGCCGACCACGTCGCCGTCGTCGACGAGCGCGTCGAGGGCTTCCGGACGACCCTCCGCGAGATCCTCGCGGTGAACGCGACCCTCGTCGCGCAGCGGCAGAACGAGGACATGAAGCGCCTCGCCGAAGCGGGCAACCAGCAGAACGACGAGGTCAAGCGCATCTCGGCCTGGGCGGCGATCTTCTTCGCCCCGACCATGATCTCGAGCGTCTACGGCATGAACTTCGACGTCATGCCGGAGCTGCACGTGGCGTGGGGCTACCCGGCCGCGCTGGGACTGATGGTCGCCTCGAGCGTCGTGCTGCACCGGCTGTTCAAGCGCTGGGGCTGGCTCTAGCCGACTCCGGACCCTAGTCCTCGGTCCCGGGCTCCGCGATCTTCTCCCCGTCGGCCCCGGAGGCGTCGCCGTCGGTGTGCAGATCGGTGTCGCCCGGGATGCTGAAATCGCTCAGCGGATCGAGCGGCTCGTCCGGCTCGTGGTCGGGGGCGCTGTCGGGGGTGCTGTCGTGACTGCTCATACCTGAACCCTACGAGCGTCCGACGAGCCGCTGCACGGCCGTCACCGGGATCGACAGCCACTCGGGACGGTTGCGCGCCTCGTAGATAGCCTCGTAGACCGCCTTGTCGAGCTCGAACGCGTCGAGGACGGCGCGGTGGGCCTCGACGGCGTCGCCCGCGCGCTCGGAGTAGCCCTCGAGGAACGCGGCCCGGCTCGCCGCGGCCCACTCCGCGCGGCTCGATCCGGGCGAGGACTGCTCGTGCGCTCCGGCCGCGTAGTCGAAGGAGCGCAGCATGCCTGCCACGTCGCGCAGGGCCACGTCGGGCATCCGGCGCTCGTTCATCGGCCGCAGCGGCTCGCCCTCGAAGTCGAGGAGCACCCAGCCGCGGTCCGGCACCAGCAGGACCTGACCCAGGTGGTAGTCGCCGTGGATCCGCTGCAGCAGCGGCCACGGAGCGCTCGCCGCGGCGCTGAACACGGCGTCGATCGCGTCGGAGTCCTCGGCGATCACCGGGACCTCGGACGAGGCGATGCGGAGGCGGCGGCGCATGGTCGCGACGATGCGCTCGACGACCTCGAGGGTCGCCTCCTCGGTCTCGAGCACGTCGGTGAGGGTCGCGTGCACCTCGGCGGTCGCGAGGCCCAGCGCCCGCGCGGGGCCGGTGAAGTCGGAGTCGGCGGCGACCGCCTCGAGGGCGACCCGCCACGCGTCCTGCACGCCGGGGAGGAACTCCTGCGCGAACGCCAGGTGTCCGAAGGCGCGGCCGGACGGCTCGCCCTCGTCGTCCCACTCGCCGGTGACGTTGCCGATCACCGGAGGCACGAGCGCGCTGCCCGCGGCGTTGAGCGCCGACTGCACGGTCACGTCGGGGTTGTCGCCGTGGTGCAGGGCGCGGAAGACCTTCACGATCACCGGCGTCCCGATCGAGCCGTCCTCGGCCGTGGTCGACACGATGATCGAGGTGTTCGACTGCTCGCCGCTGAGGACCTTCGACGAGGCGAAGGCGCCGATCACGGCACCGGGCTGCCGGTGGCCCTCGGCCCGGGCACCGCCCTCGGCGCCGTCCGTGTCGGAGCGGCCGCCGTCGGCGATCATCGCCAGCAGCGCCCGCGCGAAGAACGGGTCGCGCGGTGCGTCGTAGACCCAGCGCTCGCCGTCGGAGTAGACCAGCGCGTCCTCGAGGCCGGCGACCGGAGCGGAGTGGACCGTCACCGGTACCTGGTAGAGCACGGGGCTCGTCCCGGCCGTGTCGATGAACAGATGGTCGATCACCTCACCGCCGTCGGGGCGCAGCGTCCACGCGCCGCGCACCTCGAGCTCGGGGCGCCGCCCCTTGCTCGCGTACCACCTCTGGTCCGCCACCCATGCGGCGATCCGGTCGATCGACAGGCCTGCGCTCATGCTCTTCCCCTTCGTCGGCACCCCGAACCCTACGCGTCGGGGACGACACCCGGCTGGGGCTTGCGGCAGGACGCTGCGGTCCGGAGCGGCGCACCGCCGATCGGGGTCGAGCGCTCGCGTCGGCCCTCAGGACAGCCCGAGCACGTCGAGCGTCCACGCGTACTCGAACGCCACCTCGCGCCAGCGCTCGTAGCGCCCGCTCACGCCGCCGTGGCCCGCCGTCATCTCGATCTTGAGCAGTGCGGGTGCACCGACCTCGCGCAGCCGCGCCACCCACTTCGCGGGCTCCACGTAGAGCACGCGCGTGTCGTTCAGGCTGGTCGTCGCGAGGATCCGCGGGTACCGCACTCCCTCCCGCACGTTCTCGTAGGGGGAGTAGGACTTCATGTAGGCGTAGACCTCGGCGTCGTTCAGCGGGTCGCCCCACTCGTCCCACTCGATGACCGTCAGCGGCAGCGACGGATCGAGGATCGACGTGAGCGCGTCGACGAACGGGACCTGCGCGAGGACACCCGCGAACAGCTCCGGGGCGAGGTTCGCGACCGCGCCGACCAGCAGACCGCCGGCCGAGCCGCCCTGGGCGACGAGCCGCTCCGGAGTCGTGAACCCGGAGTCGACCAGGTGACGAGCGGAGTCGACGAAGTCGGTGAAGGTGGCCTTCTTGGAGAGCGTCTTGCCGTTCTCGTACCAGGAGCGGCCCATCTCGCCGCCGCCGCGCACGTGCGCGATCGCGAAGACGACTCCGCGGTCGAGCAGCGAGAGCCGGGGGATCGAGAAGCCGGGGTCGATGCTCGCCTCGTAGGAGCCGTAGCCGTAGAGGATCAGCGGAGCCGGGGCCGCGTCGGGATCCGCGGCGTCGCGGCGCCAGACCAGCGAGAGCGGGATCCGCGTGCCGTCCTGGGCCGTCGCCCACTCCCGGCGCTGGACGTACTCCTCGGGGTCGTAGTCGCCGAGCACCGGCTGCTGCTTGAGCACAGTGCGTTCGCCGGTCGCGACGTCGAGAGAGAGCACCGTCGAGGGGGTGACGAACGAGGTGTAGGCGAGCCGGAGGGACGTCTGCGCCCACTCCGGGTTGCCGGCCAGCCCCGCGTCGTAGAGCGGCTCGTCGAAGACGATCTCGTCCAGGGTCGCCGCAGCTCCGCCCTCGTGCAGGAGACCCAGCCGGGTCGCTCCCTCCGACCGGTACGAGACGACCACATGGCCGGCGAAGGCGTCGACCCCCTCGATCCGGCGGCCGGGCAGGTGCGGGACGACGACACGGCGCTGCGCGGCACGCTCGGCGGCGTCCAGGGAGAGGTCCGCCGGCTCCTCGACGATCTCGAAGTCGAGCGCGTCGTCGTTGTGCACGATCAGGAGGCGGTCGCGCCCGTCGAGAACGGCGTGCTCGACCTCGTACTCCACTCCCTCGCGCCGCGGCCAGACGGAGCGGAACTCGCCGGTCGGGTCCTGGGCGTCGAGCAGGAGGCACTCGCTGGTGATCTTGCTGCCGATCTCGATCACGAGGAAGCGGCGGCTGCGGGTGAGGCCGACGCCGATCCAGTAGCGCTCGTCGGGCTCCGAGAAGACGACGGTGTCGGCGGAGGAGTCGGTGCCGACCTCGTGCCGCCAGACCGTGTCCGGCCGCCAGGACTCGTCGACGGTCGGGTAGAAGACGAACCGTGCGTCGGCGCCGAAGGTCGCTCCGCCGCCCGTGCCCTCGACGACGTCGGCGAGGTCCTCGCCGGTCGAGAGGTCGCGGATGCGGAGGGTGTAGCGCTCGTCGCCCTCGACGTCGGTGCCGAAGAGCAGGTAGCGGCCGTCGGCGCTGATGTCGAAGCTGCCGAGCGAGAAGAAGTCGTGCCCCTCCGCCTCGGCGTTGCCGTCGAGGACGACCTGCTCGCCCGGGAGCTCGCCGCCCTCGCCGAGGGACGGCGGGGTCCAGTCGTCCGGTCCGCTGATCGGCGCGCGGCAGTGCACGGCGTACTGGCGCCCCTCGAACGAGCGCGAGAAGTACCACCAGCCGCCCTCGCGCACGGGGACCGAGAGGTCGGTCTCCTTCGTCCGCGAGCGGATCTCGTCGAACAGGCGCTCGCGCAGCGGGGCCAGGGGCTCGAGCACGGCGTCGGTGTAGGCGTTCTCGACCTCGAGGTGCGCGAGGACCTCGGGGTCCTCCTTGCGCCGCAGCCACTCGTAGTGATCGAGGACCGTGTCGCCGTGATGACGGCGTTCCAGGGGGATGCGGCGGGCGACGGGCGGGACGGGCGCAGTCATCCCCTCAGCCTAGGCCGGAGCGGCTCCTCGGCGCCCCCGGGTGCGCGGCACCGCTGCGCCGTGCGCAGAATGGACCATGCCGAGCGCGAAGAAGACGAAGAAGCCCGCTCCGACCGCGCAGCGCGCCTCGCACACGCAGACGGAGGTCGAGCGCAAGTACGACGTCGGCGCCGACACCGCGCTGCCCGATCTCGTGGGTGCCGGGCCGGTGGCCGGGAGCGTGAGCGAGAACCCGGTCGAGCTCCGTGCCGAGTACTTCGACACGTCCGGTCGCGCCCTCTCCCGCGGCCGCATCACGCTGCGCCGTCGCGCGGGCGGGGCGGACGAGGGCTGGCACGTGAAGCTCCCGGGCTCGGCGGGGCGCACTGAGATCCACGCGCCGCTGACCGAGTCCAGCGCGGTGCCCACTGTCATCCGCTCGGCTGTTCTCGGGCATGTGGGCCGCTCGCGGCTCGAGCCGCTCGCCCTCCTCGAGACCCGGCGCGGCATCACCCGCATCCTCGACGCGTCGGGTCGTCAGCTCGCCGAGGTCGCCGACGACCTCGTGGTGGCCGTCGACGCCCGCACCGGAGTCGAGCGGCGGTGGCGCGAGTGGGAGGTCGAGCTCGTCGACGCGTCCGGCCAGGAGGGCGAGGCCGTCCTCGACGCGATCGAGGACCGCCTGCTGGCGGGCGGTGCCCGGCCGGCCGAGAGCGCCTCGAAGCTCGCCCGCGCCACCGGGGGGCCGATCGACGACCGCCGACCCGCCCCTCGCGACGGGGGAGAGGCGGCGCTCGCCGCGATCGCCGCGCTCCTGCGCGAGCTGCGCGCGGTCGACCCCTTCGTCCGGCTCGAGGGCGAGAACGCCCTGCACCGGATGCGCACGCTCAGCCGGCGTCTGCGCAGCGTCCTCGCCGCCTCCCGCTCGGTGCTGGACCGCGCCGCGACCGACCCGATCCGCGACGAGCTGCGCTGGCTCGGCTCGGTGCTCGGCGCGGCGCGGGACGAGGAGGTGCTCGGGGCGCGGCTCCGGACCGACCTCGACGCCGCGGCCGAGCAGCTCCCGGCGGCGGCGGTCGCGCCCGGCACGATCCTCGAGGAGGTCGAGCGGAGGCACGGCGTCGCGGTGCGCCGCGTCGCGCGGACCCTGCGCGGCGGTCGCTACCTCGATCTGCTGGCCTCGCTGGACGAGCTCCTCGGCGACCCCCCGCGGCTCCCGAAGGCCGCGTCGAGCCCGAAGAAGCTCGTGAAGCGGTCGCTGAAGAAGGAGCTCTCGCGACTCGAGACGGCGAGGAGCGGACCCGACCGCCACGAGGTCCGCAAGGCGGCGAAGCGGCTGCGCTACGTCGTCGAGGCCTGGCGGTCCGTCGTCCCCTCGGCGGTCGGATCGACGATCCACCGCCTCGGCAGCGCGGCCGAGGACATCGCGGACTCTCTCGGAGAGCAGCGCGACGCCCTCGCGGCACGTCGTGCGCTGGGCGAGCACGCGGCCCGGGCGACCCGTCTCGGAGAGCCCGCCGCCGCCCTCGGAGTCGCCTTCGCCGAGGAGGGCCACCGTGCCCACGGTGCGGGACAGGCGGCGGAGGAGGCGTTCGCCCGATTCGACTCCCTGTCAAGGTGAACCCGCGGTAACGCGCAGGAAACGGGCGGCGGATAATGTGAATCATGCCTTCCGTCCGTGCTCTCCCGTCACCGCTCCTGCGTCCCCGCCATTTCGACCGCGACGACGTGGTCGTCCATGCCGGTCTGTTCTCGCTGGTGAACTCGAGTACGACGCCCAAGGCAGCGTGGACCGAGGATCTGATCGCGATCGGCGAGGTCCTCGACGAGGCCGAGTTCCCCTACCGCCTCATCCGCGGCACCGACGGATCGCCGTTCCTGGCCGTCGACCGCTCGCTCGGCACCGAGCTGGCCACTCTGCTCTCCCGTGCGTTCGCGACCGAGCCCTTCTACGTGAAGACCCTCGACAAGCGGGGCACCCCGCCGCACCTGGTCGCTGAGGGGATGATCGCGCCGTACCCGCGCGCCTACGTCTTCTCACTCTTCCGCCCTCGCGTCTCTTCGACCGGATCGCTCCGCTACGGCGCCCGCAGCGGCGTGCGCCTGGAGCTGTGGAAGGTGGGCGACGAGGAGATCACCACTCCTGCCGAGAACGCCCTCATGCGGAGCAGCCTGCCCGTCGCCGAGGCGATCGACGCGCACGTCGAGGCCTACGGCCGCACCTGGCCGACCTTCGAGGGCATGTTCGAGCCGCTCGTCAGCGACATCCGCTTCGACGTCGACATCGTCTTCTCCTGGGTCGACGGCACCGATCTCGAGTTCCAGCGCGCCCGGGCGGCCCGCATGGCCAGCTACGTCGTGGGCGAGGGCGACGACGCTCCCGCGCGCTTCCGTCAGATCGACGAGCTCAAGTACGCCCTGCGCAGCGTCTACATGTACGCGCCGTGGATCCGGCACATCTACATCGTCACCGACTCGCCGCGCCCCCGCTGGCTCGACGAGCACCCCGATGTGACCCTCGTGCGCAGCGAAGACCATTTCCGCGACCTCTCGGTGCTGCCCACCCACAACTCGCACGCCGTCGAGAGCCAGCTCCACCGCATCCAGGGCCTCGCCGAGCACTTCCTCTACTCCAACGACGACATGTTCTTCGGGCGACCGGTCGATCCGTCGATCTTCTTCTCACCCGGAGGGATCACGAAGTTCATCGAGGCCACGACGCGCATCGGCATGGGCGATTCCAACTCCACGCGCAGCGGTTTCGAGAACGCCGCGCGCGTCAACCGCCGCCTCCTGCGCGAGCGCTTCGGAGCGATGACCACCCGTCACCTCGAGCACGCGGCGACTCCGCTGCGCAAGAGCGTCATGAGCGAGCTCGAGGCCGAGTTCGAGCCCGAGTTCACCGCGACCGCCGCGAGCCGCTTCCGCTCCGCGAGCGACGTGTCGGTGACCAACTCGCTGTACCACTACTACGCGCTGATGACCGGCCGAGCGGTCGTGCAGGAGAACGCGAAGGTCAAGTACGTCGACACCACGATGCACCAGGGCCTGAAGGACATGAAGAAGCTCCTGAAGAACCGGGCCGTCGACTTCTTCTGCCTGAACGACGGCAGCTTCCCCGAGATCTCGGCGGAGGCACGCACGAAGGCCGTCATCGGGTTCCTCGAGGAGTACTACCCGATCGCCGCCCCGTGGGAGCGCGAGGACTGACCGTGCTCTGGACCGTCGGCGGCGCGGTCGTCGGACTGCTGCTCGGGATCGCGAGCTCGCTCGTGTTCCCGGGCATCGGAGTGGGTGCCGGCGTGGGTGTCGGCCTCGCGCTCGGCGCCGCGCTGGCCTTCGCCGGCCACCTGTTCGCGCGCGACCGGGAGCGGGGCCGCTCGGAGCGCTGAGAGCGGGCGCGGCTCGACCTCTCCGGGTGCGTGCCGACGGCGCTGCCCTCGAGGGTGTCGCTGCGCTCGACGACGGTCACTCTGCCATCGCGAAACGGCTGCTGCCCGGTACGCGGTCTCGATGAGCGGGGTTCGGTCGCTCCGCTTCGTCGCACCTTCCGCTCGCGTCCACAACGGAACCAGGTTCCGCTGCTGCGCACCGCTGTGCTGTCTCGCCCGCGCCGGTCGAGTACGACTCGTCCACCTGCGGCCCGTCCGCCTTCCCCTCGAGCACAGGGTCGGCGCACGTCGACATCGTCGATAGGGAGCGCTCGTCGATACGGAGAGCTCGTCGATTCCCGGGACGCCGTCCTCCTCCACTGCGACTGCTTCATCCTTCGCTGTGGACCCTGCCGCTGCAGGGGATCTCGATGAGCACGCTGTCGCGTCGGCAGGGGGATCGACCCGGACGACCCCTCGGGCAGCCGGGTCGCTTCACAGACGACCGCCCGCGCAGTCGTGGGCGGTTGCGTTCGGCGTTCGCCGGACACGGTGCGTCGCAGCCCGCTGGAGGTCGGCGACGAGCGCTGGAGTGCTCCTCTGCGCGCGCTCGAGAGGAGCGTCCCGGCCCTCCTCAGAACGGAGGGGGATCGCCTTCACGTCGCTGCTCCGGCGCTCCTCCGAAGAGTCGTGGCGGCGACTCCGACGACTTCGGCAATTCCGGTGGTTCCGGTGCGGTGGTGTGGTGTCGTCCGGTGGGGCTGGTCCACTCGAGGACGCCGCCTGGTCTGTGTCGGACCTGCCAGGTGGTGGTGTGGCGGAGTCGGTGCTGGTCTGTGTCGGACCTGCCAGGTGGTGGTGTGGCGGAGTCGGTG
>NZ_LMNT01000006.1:0-136514 GCF_001423055.1 Rathayibacter sp. Leaf299 | reverse complement strand
CGCCGCCCGGGTCGGACGTATGCGACCGACCCGGGCGGCGACGGCCGCGGCTGTCTATCCGCGGCCGGCTTTGAACCGTCGGGAGCGACGGAATTGATCGACCGCTACGGCGACGGCCAGGATGATTCCGATGAAGATGTTTTGGAACAGCGGATTCACTCCGCTGGTCGCGAGACCGTTGTTGATGATTCCGAACAGGAGCGCACCCAGCGCGCTGCCGGTGATTGTTCCGATTCCTCCGAATAGGCTGGTGCCGCCGATGATGATGGCGGTCAGCACCTGGAAGGTGAGGGCGTTTCCTCCCGCGAGCGGTGATGCGGCGAAGATTCGTGAGGCCCCTAGGAGGCCGGCGAGGGCCGCAATGCCTCCGCTTGTGGCGAACAGGATGAGGTCCACCCGCTTCACCCGAATGCCATTGGCCATCGCTGCTGCCCTGTTTCCACCTGTCGCACGGACGTTGTATCCGAACGGAGTGTTTTCCAGCAGCAGGTGGAAGACGATACCGATTGCGACGGCGATGTAGATGAGGTTGGGCACGCCGAATAGGGACCCGCTTCCGATCGCGGTAAATCCGTCCGGGAACCCGAACACGTCCCGCCCTCCGGTCAGCACCACAGCAACTCCGCTGGCGACGAAGAAGGTGGCGAGTGAGGCGATCAGCGACGGAATCCCAAGGAAGACGGACATCGCTCCGGTGATGTACCCGGTGCCCGCCCCCACCAAGACGCCGGCAAGAAGCGCCAAAGGCCAGGGCACCCCATTGAGCATGAGCAGCCCCCCGCTGACGGCGCCAAGCGCGTACAGCGCGCCCACGGAGAGGTCCAGCCCCCCCGCGACGATGATGAGAGTGACAGGGCAAGCGACGATGAAATAGAGCGTTGCCGACCGCAGCACCTCGAGTGTGTTTGCGACGGTGAGGAAGGCGGGGTTGGTGAGCTGGAAGACGACGGCCAAGAGGGCGATGACCGCGACAAGTCCGAGCAGTTGCGTGTACCGGCCGAAATCGATCGTGCGTGCGCCCTTCGCGGCGGCCGGTGCGGATGTGCTGGTGGAGGTCATTGGGTTGCTCCTGTGATGAGTCCGATAATCTCTTCGCGAGTTGTCTCTGACCGCTTACGCACTCCCGCGACACGGCCCAGCCGCATCACCTGAATGCGGTCAGCAAGATCGAGCACCAGGCTCATGTCGTGGCTGACGATAATGACCGCGTTTCCCCGATCGCGGAGGGTGCTGATCATCTGGGCCGCCTGAGCGGTTTCGCGAACACCGAGCGCTGCGGTTGGCTCGTCGAGCAGCGCGATGTGGCCACCGGTACGCATGGCGCGGGCAATCGCGATGATCTGTCGTTGACCGCCGGAGAGCATCCCGATCTGGGTGCGCACGGATGACACGGTGACTTTAAGCTCGTTGAGGAATTCCCGCGACTCCCGCTCCATCCGCTTCCTGTCAGCGAAGATCCCGCGGCGAGGGATCTGCCCAAGGAACATGTTGGTCGCCACGTCCAATACCTCCACGAGAGCAAGGTCCTGGAAGACGGTCGCGATGCCGGCCTCGCGGGCGTCAGCGGCGGTGGTGAAGTGGCGTTCCCCGCCGTTGACGGTGATCTCGCCTGAGTCGGGCCGGTAGATGCCGCTGATGGTGCGGATCAGGCTCGATTTGCCGGCGCCGTTGTCGCCGACTACGGCAAGGACTTCTCCCGGGTAGGCGTCAAGGGACACATCCTGCAGGGCAGTGACGTGCCCGAATGATTTGGTGATACCCCGGAGCTGCAGCGCCGCGGTAGCTGTTGCGGTGTTCTCCATGCCCGCGACTACTTGTCTTCGAGTTCGGCGTCGAGATTGTCTGCGGTGACGAAGGTGGTTCCGGTGTCTGTGATCGCGGGAACCTCCTCACCCTTGCTGACGGCCACCGCGTAGTCGATGGACTGGGTCGCCATACCGCAGAAGTTCTGCTTGCTCGCCCCGTAGATGGTGCCCTCGCGGATTCCGGCGACGCTCTGATCGGTGAGGTCGTTGACGACACCCACAACCTTCCCGACGGCGTCCCTCTCCTTGATGGCGGTGGTGATACCAGCAACGGCGGTCCCCTCCCACGAGTACACGACGGTGGTCTCGGGGTGGGTGGTGAGCGCGCGCGAGACAACGTCGGCGGTCTGCGAGGCGTCTCCCCCGTCGAACACGGTATCGACGATGGTGACGTTGTCCGGGGCGTTGGACTTCAACGACTCGAGGATCACGTCGCCGACGCCACCGGGGCCGTTCGTCACGAGCAAGACGTTCTGCACGCCTTCTCGCTTTCCGATTTCCTCGGCGACCTGTGCGCCGTACGCGGGGTAGTCGGTACCCACCGCGAAGTTCTGCAGATCCGTGGCGTCACCGGTGTTGACAGTCCCGATGATGATGCCCGCGTCCTTCGCCCTCTGCATCAGCGGGTTGAACTGCGCCGGCTCGATAGGAACCATGATGATCGCGTCGTAGGCCTGCGTGATGGCCTGCGAAATCCGGTCCGCGGTGAAGGCGTTGTCGGGAACCATCGTGGTGGGGCCCGAGGTGTCGCCCTTGATGCCGAGCTCCTCCGAGTGCGCGGTGAAGCACTCGTCGAATTTTGCCCAGTCGGCGTACGAGGGCAGCGGGTTCGCCATGTAGATGCTCTGCAGTTCCTCGGGCGCTGCCGATGCACCGGCCTGGTCCGACGGAGTCGAACACCCGGCCAGCGTGAGCAGAGCCACGGCGCCGACGGCAGTACCGACCGCGCCCCTCCCCCGCTTCGATCCGGACAGACGCGACGCCGCGCTGCCAGCGCGGGATGGTGCTGATTCCAAGTATGACTTCATCGTCCTTCTCTTCCTTGAGGCGTTGATGCGGTGTTCAGGCGAACGACAAGGCGCTCGGCGGGTTTACACGTATAAACACCTGTACCGTAGCTTCTACACAGACAAAGCGCAACGAGGAAGGGCTCAGATGGCACGGGTAACGTCGAAGGACGTGGCACGAGCGGCTGGTGTTTCGCAGGCCACGGTGAGCTTCGTCATGAACGGACGCCACCTGAACCGCATCACAGATCAGACCCGAGACGTCGTCCTCCGAGCGGCAGGAGAACTGGGTTACGTGCCGTCAGCGTCAGGCAGAACCTTGAAAGCCGGGCGCAGCAACGTCGTGACGTGCATCGTGCCCGACATGCGTCCTTCTGAGGCTGTGGAAGTGTTCAAGCGCGCGCTAAGCGGCGCTCTCGCCGACTCCGGTTACGCATGCGTGTTCATCCACCCCACTGGGGGCCTGAACGCTGCGGATCTCTGGAAGTACCTAGAGCCGTGCGCGGTGGTCGGACTGGACAAAATCGGAACCGAGGATGCGCAGACGCTCCGGAACGGAGGAACTCCCGTTGTCGATGGTCTGCTGCTCTCAGGGGCAGCGCAGATCATCGACCAGCACAAGATCGGTGAACTTCAAGTGCGCCACCTCGCAGCACAGGGCCATCGGAGGATCGCGTATGCAGCGGTTGACGACGCAAGCGAAGACATCGTTTCGGAACAGCGCGTGAATGGCGCTCTCGATGCCGCCCGGCAGCTCGGTCTACCGGAACCCCGGATTACCCGAATGGGTTATACAGCCGCAGCCGCCAGAGATAGTGTTCGCGACCTCGTTTTTGGCGCCGAGCCCGTCACGGCGGTTGCCATCTTCAGCGACGTCCTCGCGCTTGCCTTAATTGCGGCCGCACAAGATCAATCCATCACCGTGCCGAGGGATCTTGCCGTCATTGGTGTAGACAACATCCAGCTGGCTGCGCTCTCCGTTCCGTCTCTGACCACCGTCTCGATGGACCTCTCCGGGGCCGCACAGGCGCTCGCGCGCCACCTCTCCCACCTCATTCAGACTCCTGGAGAAAGCCCACCAGCATTCCGTGCGGGCGCGCTCAACGTCATCGAGCGTCAAACGGCTTGATTCGTCGACGACCCGAGACACCCAGATGAGCAACTCTGAGACCAATTAACAATTCTGAGACGGTTTTAGTGCCGCCCCCGTGCTCAGTGTGCGCTCGCTCGGAACATTTACGGCTGGTGGTCGACGACCGAGGGCTCGTCCTCAGTGCGCCGAACCTCGGCTGTACCGGGGTCGACCTCAGAACAGACTCGGTGCAGGCTGACGTAATCTCGTTTACCGGAGATCTTCAGCGCCTCCGATCGGATCATCGCAATTCAAACCGTGCGCGTTCCGTACGCAGCATCGCGTAGGGGTTGGTGTAGCGCACGCCGATACCTATGCAGGCATCGGGAATTTTCACCCGGGTCTTGCTCGCGGGGGCGGGGACCTCGTGCGTGACTACGGCATCTCCATGGGTCAGGGCGTGCGCGATGAGGAAGTAGTCGGCGCTGTCAAGAAATGTGGCTAGCGCGGCCTGCTCGAAGCGCGGCTGGGCGGTGGCCCACTGGGCGATGGCGATGAGGGCCGGCGTGAGATCTTCATCGGATCGACGGAACATGGTGGAACGGTCACGCGCCCATTCACTGAGCTCGTCGCGCTGCGCACGCAGCTCTTCCTGGACTTTGTCGATGCTGATCGCACGGCGCAGCGCGACGGCTGCGTCGACCCAATCCCAGAAACCGGGGACGACATCGAAGCCGTAGTGCACGTTCTTCGCGGTGATGAAGACGTTCGCGTCGAGGAGATACATCACGCCACCCCCAGTCTCTGCCCGAGCTGGGTGAGGGTTGCCGCGCTCCGGAAGCCGAGCATCCGGAAGGCGTCGCGGTGGAGTGTTCGTCCTTCGAGAGTGTCTGCGATCACAGCGCGGGCGAAGCGGCGACTCATCTGGAACGGCGCGGAGTTGTAGTAGTTGCCGCCGTCGGAGGCCGTCTGCTGCTTGCGGGCGAGTACGTAGGCGAGCTCTTCTGCGTACCACTGCCGATACGTCTCCCAAGGCAGGTGGCCGAGGTCGAAGACGCGGCTGAGGGCGACGAGGGTGCTGACTCGATAGCGGGCGGCGATGCGGTCAAGTTCCTGCCTGCGATCTGCTCCGTCTGCCCATTCGGCTCGGAGGGACTCCAAGGGGACAAGTGTTTCCGCTGCGACCTTGTTGCAGAAACGCTCGTCCTCGTGTCCGGAGCGAGTTGTCATGGACGCATCGGACAACGCACTTTCGCCCATCCAGATGTGCACCAGTTCGTGCAGGAGGGTGAAGATCTGCGCTGCTTTGGTGTCCTTCCCGTTCACAAAGATCACGGGCGCGATCGGGTCGGTCAGCGCGAAGCCCCGAAACTCTCGAGGATCCAGCGGGCGACGTGTGTTGGCGCCTACGACACCGCTGATCATCACCAGCACGCCGGTCACCTCGATGAGGTCGATGAGGTCACGCAGCGCTTCAGACCAGGACCGGTACCGAGCTCGGTCCTCGAGCGTGAAGCCGATGCGGGCGGCAATGGTCGCCGCAACCTCCACGACGTCGTCGTGAACGTCGACGCTGCCGACGAAGTCGAGTGGCTCGGCTCCAAGATTGCGCTGGTGGTCGCGGTACCACTCTTGACGTTGCTCAACGAGGTAAATCTGGTCCAGAAGGTCCACAGAGGGGCGCGTGACACCGCTATCGCCGAAGGTGCGATAGTCGGGAATCGGCACGGGTTCGTTCGGCGGCTCCGGCAAAAGCAGGTAGCCGAGTGGCGCATGGGTTGCCTTCGCGAAGCTCTGCAGTTGCGCGAAAGTAGGCGCAGCGAGGCCGCGCTCCCATGCAGGGAGCGCGGGAAACTTCTGTTCAAGAGCGGCCGGATCGATCCCCGCGCGCTCCCGTGCCCAGGAGAGAACTTCGAGCTTCTCTTTCTCACGGCGGCTGCCGGAGCAACTGTGCTGGCTGTGTGGGCGGTCGTTGACGGGCGCACTCAGCTCTCCACGTTCGAAGCGGCCATTCTAATCGGGCCCGGAGTTGGGCTCGCGTTGGTGGTTTTGGCTCGTGCGTTTCGGGCGGTCTTCGAAGAGTTCGAGGATTATGTAGACGTTGCTCGCAATAACGGGAACTGACGCTACGGCGCCGTCGGGCCGATCCCCAAAAGGGGCGCCGTCCCGCTGGAATGAGTGCTCGCGTACTTGCCGCTATTCTGCACGTCCCCAGGCCGGTTTCGTATTGTCGTCGAAAGATCTACGACGAAGAAGTTACCGCTAGTCAACGGACAAGTTGAGCTGCTACAAGTTCGACGCGTAGCGAATCCTTCCAATTAAGTCCCGGGTACTCGATATAGCTCAAACCTGCAAGATCGGATGGGCGCTCAACCGACGCGTCAAGAACAACAATATTTTTGCGCCCGATCTTCCCAATGAAGTAACCGAGCTCCAAGACAACATTCTGTCGGGCGCGGTTATTCGGTTCGTTCTGCGCCGCGTGGCCCGCGACGGTTTGTCCCACGTCGTCTGGAGTGAGAAGAACAATCACGTATGAAGCGCTGGCACCCCAGTCCTCAAATTTCTCGATGATTGTCGCGCCCCGACCAGCCTCTTCAGCGAGCGAGATCGGCATGATCCCCGTTTCGCGATGAACGTAAATGCGAACTGAATTCAGCGCCATCTCATCGTGTCCGTGGACGATGAAGATAGTTCGTTCCGTTTCGTCCGGCGCCGTTGGGACTACGGGGGAGGGATTGTCTTCTTGCAAAGGTCTCGTCCCAAATGTCTGCTTAGCAGCAGCGGCGAGCGGCCCTAGAATCTGTGGCTCTCGCCACGGCGGAGTTGAGCTGCCGCCTTCAGTGGGCGCACTTGACGTAGCGGCATCGTCGAAAACGTTACGACTTTCCAGCCACTGTTCCGGAATCTCGGAAATGTCCCTCGCGGCAAGATAGTTCCGAAACAGCCTTTTTGTCCGTGAGGCGCCATTTGCGTCGATCCAACGCGGAAGATCCGGCATTGAATCCGCAAGTAGGTCCATCCTACCCCTCTCGCCTGAATCCTCATCTGGCCCCTGAGTGAGTACCCACCCCAACACCTCAAGCGCGGCATCTGGGTAGTCCGGATCGCCGAAGTCCTGTGAGCGGTATAGGCGGGAGTGGTTGGAGAGAATGTCACTCGTACCCGTTTCGCGGCCGAATTCCCGCCAGTTGTCTTGGTCCCACAACTTCGCGGCGTACGCGCCGGCGGCCAACTGCAACGGATCCATCTGCGCCATGTGGTCAGTCTAGGAGTCGAGCAGCGCGCTGGACATGTGTCTTGGTGTCATCCGAGCGAAGCTCAGCGAAGCTGCTTTGAGCATTACAGCACCCAACCGAGGCGCGGCTGCGAGACGGAGGAAGACATGGAACCAATCCGGCTCACGCGCGGGGTCCTTCGGTGCGACGGCCGCTTCGGGCCGGGCGAGGAGGACTTCGTGATCCAGATGGAGAGCCGCTCGGGCCGTTCGGGCACGGCAGTTTCGGGAGGCGAGCGAGTTTCCGGCGCTGATGTTCGAGGATCCCGAACGTGGCGCGGTGATCGGCGCGGTCACGGTCGACGGGATCGCAGATCCCGACCCGGGTACTCGGTACTCCGGACCGGTTCAGGTGTTCGAGCTCGAGCTGGGTGGCGAGAGGCAAGTGAGCTCCGAAGGACTGGATCTGATGCAGCGGCTCGCCACGGTGACGACTGGCTCGTCGGAGTCGATGAGGTGGGCGGCGGCGCAGTCCGCGGTCTGGACGCTGTTCGAAGCAGATCTACTGGGCGCTGACCGAGCGTCACGGGATGCTCGTCGGCGCGTGCGCCGTGCTTGTCGAGTCGGGTGGCATGAGTGAGGACGAGTACGAGCAGAGCATCGTCGCTCGCGCGAGACTCATCGATTCCTCCCGCTGGTCGATACCGCAGGCTTGACGTGAGACTTACTTAGCCCCACCGCTCCGTGATCGCAAGTGACCGCCGGTGACCATGTCCGTCGGTCCAATCTATACGAAATGAAACGCCAAAGAAGAAGGCGCCATCACGAAAGACCATTTTGTAAGGCGCCATGTTGCCACCAGGTATTTCGGACCAGGCGGCCGCGTCTAAGATTTGAGCATCGTCGCTCAGCGAATACAAAATCACGTCTTTTGCGGCAGATCCTTCGCTTACGTTGATAAGAAAAAAGGTTCCGTCATTCTTCGTATCCGGCCGTACGATCCACCGGGCAGGGATGAGGATTCCCCGATTGGTCTTCACGTTGTCAGCGGTCGTAATTCGGATCTTTACGATCCAGCGGAAGAAAGAAACGCATCCGCGCATTAAGAAGAGAAACACAGACTTAACGCGTCGCCAAAAAACTGCACTGAGAATTAATGCGCCAAGAGTGATGCACACCCCAACCCAGCCCGCCGGATCGGTTTCGAGGGAATCGAGAAACCAATCAGGCATGTTCGATTACTGGCGATTTTTGCGCCATATCTTCACTAATTAGATTGCCCGAGGAGGTGATGGGATTGTGGTCCAATGCTTGGTCCCGCCTACTTTCGTGGAGCTTCGTACTTTGTCAGGCGGGTGGCCCCGATAGTGGCTGCTGCGATAGATGGCACCATTACAAGGGGGTTGGCACCGTCAAGAACCAGCGTGTACGCAAGGGTTCCTGAAGCCAATCCCACAAGGAGAAGCGCAACGCTCGCGAGGTCGACTCTGCGTTGCGACCGATGCCTATGCGTCGTCGTCACCCGCCGCCCTCCGGTGGCTCGTCACTTTCAGCACTGTCCAAGTGCTTCGACTGCTGCCGTTCGTGATCGTACGATTCTCGCGAATTCTCAGATTGAAAATGTCGTCCTTTCGGATCGCGAGTCCCTCTGCCACCTTCTTGAGAAACGCGGCATCTTCTACAGCTGCTCCTCGAGTTACTTCTCTGGTCTTGACCTTCCACCTAGTAGCGTCGTCAAAATCGATGGCCGACATGCGGGCTTCTCGTTCGAAAGTCTCCTCAATCTCTTCGACGTCATCTTGTGGCTTGACTGCCTCATAGGCTGCGCGGTCGAGTATGAGTACTTCCGGAGTTTCTTGTCCGGTCGGAGTTGGTTCAAGTGCTACGTCAAGCGACGTTACTCGAGCGTCACTCAGGGGAGCCATGATTTGCCTGAGGTGCTTCTTGCGACGGCGCTTCCGCACCTTGAGTTCTTGCCAAGCCTTGGCGGGAACCTCATCAACAGTGTCGTCCTGCCAAATGATTTTGACTTGACCGTTATCGAGGTGCTCGTAATCCTTCACGTCAGCGCGAGCCGACTTCGTCGCCCAATAGATAATTGCACCGACCGTCGGAATGCCAAGAGCCCCGGACGTGTCTGACACAGCGGCCACCGAATCGGACACAACTCGAACGACCTCAATGAGAAAGGATCCCTCCTGCGCCGGGCGAACCAAGATCTCCGAGCCAGCAGGGCCGTCTGCGTCAAAGACTCCAGCTTTGTCAAAATCGCTCGTCAGTCCAACGATTCCCTGCAGAACCTCCGCAACGTGAGACGCTCGCAACTCGTGCAATTTGTCGCCGTTGGCCTCCTCTCCGTCGAAGCGAAGAGTCAAGGAGTCGGCGACCGTGCCGGCGGAGTTCAAGGGCATAGTACGAGAATCTACAGCGGCGATGTCTCGTCAGCAGAACCGTCACGAGCGGCCCCGAGCCGCGCTCATGCCCAGATGACGGCGACAGCGCATCGGTGGCTGTCTCCTCAGTGGACGAGGGCGTCCGCAAACGATCGTTTACGAGCGCCCGTTGACGCGTCGACGGAGTGAGGTTGGAATCCGCGAGTTTTCTCGGCCGGTCGACCCCGGCCACGTGCTCGAAACTCGTGGCCGAAATCAAATCAGCCGCAACCGCCCTCGTGACGTTTCCGAGCAGTACCGTTCCGGGGTGACCTCTCACCTACTCACCGCCGCCGACCAGGCGCACGCGTCGCTCCCAGTCGAGCTCGCTGCGGTCTCCTCCGGTGTCGAGCTCGAGGGTGCGGTGAGCTGATGGCGATCGTCGGCTACACCCGCGTCTCGACACTGGATCAGAATCTGCACTCGCAGATCGACGCGCTCTCCTCGGCCGGCGCCGTGAAGACCTTCAGCGACAAGCTCACCGGGAAGAACGCGAACCGGCCTGGCCTCACTGCGTGCCTCGAGTTCCTCCGCGACGACGCTGGCGACGTTCTGCTCGTCTACAGCACGGACCGCCTCGGCCGGTCGATGTCTGACGTCGTCTCGATCGTCGGTCAGCTGCAGCGCCGCGGCATCCAGTTCCGCTCCCTCACCGAACCGTTCAACACCACGACCGCCGGCGGAGAGCTCTTCTTCCACATCTGCGCCGCCTTCGCGCAGATGAACGGCCGCATCATCTCCGAACGCACCCAAGCCGGCCTCGCCGCTGCGCGCGCTCGAGGACGTCACGGCGGACGTCCGACCGTGGTGACTCCGGAGCGTCTGGCGGCCGCCCTGCAGATGCGAGTGTCGACTCCTCCGACGCCCTGGGCGACGATCGGTTCCACGCTCGGTGTCGGCGCCTCGACGATCCGGCGAGCGGTCGAGAATGCCTCATCGGGCGCGGCCGGCGCTGACGGTCGCTCGTGACATCGTCGGAGCGAATCGAGGACTACCGGGTCCGGCTGCGCTCTCTCATCTGGGCGGCGCAGCTTTTGCGAGAGCTCAGCCACACGAAGGACGAAGGCGCCGTCCTCGTCGCGGTCAACTGGGCGCTCGATGCCGTCTACGACCTCTCCGAGGCCTACTGGATCCTCACCGGTCCGAAGAGGCCATCGCTGGCGCTGCAGGACGACCACCTGGCGTCCTTGACCCCGACCGCCGGTGAGAAGGTCGGCGGGCTCCTCGCCGTGCGCGGCGCGATGACCCACCAGTTACTCCGATCGAGCATCCTCAGCCCGTTGCGGGACCTGCCGTACGACTTCGCGAAGCTCACCGACTGGGTCTGGGCGGAGCAGTCCTGGCGGATCGACCCGCCCCTTCGGCGGCGGGTGGGCTGGTACGTCGAGCACGTCAGCCGGCGGCCGCTGTGGCACGCCTTCGACGAAGCGCACCTCTGGTTCGTCGCCAACTCCCCCATCCTCTTGCCGACCATCGATCCGAAACAGATCGACGGATGGGTCCACGGTGTCTCCCCGAGGCTCGAGGAATCCGATGACGCCTCGGGCGAACCGGAGATGCAGGGGATCTGACTCTCACGGCATCTTGCCCGCGCCGGAGAAAGTGAGTTACACTTAAGCCAAAGTGTGTTACACTTTTCCACATGGCGATCAGATGGGCGAAGTCGGCAGACAAACACGGGATCGACCACGACGATGCGACGAACGCGATCTTGAACTACGTGTACCGCCTGGAGGAGTTCGAAGAGCCGCGAATCGGGAACCGGCGGCCGGACCTGTTCATCGGACCGATGCGGGATCGGACGCAGCTGCTTGAGGTGGTCGCCCTGATCACTCCCCCGGCAGACATCTTCATCTTCCACGTCATGATCGCCCGCAGGAAAATGCTCGACATTGCAGAGAGGAACGCGAAATGACCGCCGAGAACATCACCGCAGCCGAAGACGACGCTGCCGCCCGCGCCAGCGAGCGGTACGAGCAAGCTTCCGCGCCGACGGGCGGCGCGTGGACCCGAGCCGAGGGCAACGAAGCAGGACGCGCCCTCCTCGAGGCCGCCCTCGGAGGCGCAGACGCAGTCGACATGGCGATCGGCCGCCCCCGGGCCGGATCCGGAAAGAAGGGCATCACCCCTACCCGCTCGGTTCGCTGGGGAGTCGAGCGGATCCGTCGAGGTGAAGCGCAGGCCGCAACGGAGGGCATCGAGTTCAGCGCCCTTGCACGACGTGCGCTGGACGAGTACCTCGAGCGCCACACCGCATAGCGAGCGAGGGCCGCTCCTGCCGCAGCCGCGCACCACGTTCGCGGACGCGACGCTCATCCGGCTGACAGAACTTCCGTGCTGGAAGGCGTGCGGCTTGATGGCCGCACGCCTTCCAGGTTGTTACCTAGACGCGGATGGTCCGGCGGCAGTTGCCGCAAGACATCAGTCCGTGACGAGTAACCGTCACTCCGTAGAAGGTGTGCTTGCAGTGCGGGCACGTCAGTGTCGGGATTCTCATTTTCATGTTTCCGACCGGGACGCCCCGACCTGCCGTCTTCGCCCCATAGGTGGACGAGTCGTGCAGGTCGGGTAGAATCGAGGAGTTCCGCCAAGAACCCTGACCCCGTGCGACCGGTCCGACCTTCGAGTCGGCACTGTGCCGCTCGGGGTCGTTTCGTTAACCAGGATACCAGAGCACTCCTCTCCGCGAGGCTCTGTAACGGGGCTAGATCGATTATCTAAAACCGTGTGAAATCCGACCTCGGAATGGTACAGAAACGGCGCCACAGGGGCGCCTGTGGCCGCGTATGGCTAGTTTTCGGTCAAGAGTGGACCTCTAACCGGTACACGTTACGCCTACCAGAAAAAGTGTTCGAAAGTAGTCCTAAGTGGTTCGAACACTGCTCCGAGTGGAGGCGCAGGAGACGGTCGAACCCGAGCAGAGCGTCTTCGTCTGCGACTTGCGGCCGTGCGAGATCCCCGGGGACGAGTGACGAGCTCGTTGGTCCGCAGGCGGAAGTCCTCGACCCGCCACGTCTACTGGATACCGGAGTCCACCATCGACCTCGAGACGACGGGAGGCGTCCTCAAGACCTACTAAGCGCTGCTCAACGAGGGCACCGCCGCCGACCAGGCCGCCCTCCTGAACCGTGAGCGGCTCCTCACGGTCTGGCCCGTCCTGACCGCGTACGACTCCTGTGGGAGAACCGCTTCCCCGAACTCCTCGGGACTCGTGGTGGCGCCCGAGTACGCTAGACGAAGCTGAGGAGAGGTCACGAGATGAAGTTCCGAGGTGACCTGCTCTCGATCAGCGCGCTACTCGCGCTTCCCGTTGATCGCTCGACCTCGAGTGGTGAGCACTTCGGTCCTCGAGTTCTGCACAGCGCCGCGGGCAATGCGCGGCGGGCGGCCCAGCTCATCGCCGAGGGCGAGCCGTTCGACCCTGCGTGGCGGTTCGGGATTCTGCAGACCCTCGACGACTACACCTCGACCGCGAAGCGTGGCGGTGCGGCCCTCGCGTCCTCGGTGTTCTCCGAGGAGCCGGCGCCGACCGGCGCGGCCGAGCTCGACGCCGCCTTCGCCGCTCTGGCTGATCACCTCGCCGAACGTGACGGGTGGAGGGTGCCCTCGTGGGCTCTGGACCCGACCCGGCGCGTGCTCTCCTGGTACCCGGCCGTGCCGAGCCTCTTCCGCGAGGAGGCTGATCGGGACAGCCCCCGCGCGTTCCGCACTCGCGGGATCCTGATTACGAAGCGATCCCTGGCGCGGGCATGACCCGCGACGGCGAACTCGACGCACCTCAGCTGCGCGCGCTCTTCCAGGAGCTGTCCGACCGCCTCGAGGAGCGTGGCCAGCAGGCGCGCTTCGACGTCTGGGCGGCGATCATCCGACGAGCGCTCACCCACACGGAGGAACACCGGCGAGGACTGTCGTGGTGATCGCCGACCGCTTCTGGCCACGCGTCGTGAAGGGGCCAGCACCCGAGGACTGCTGGATCTGGACGGGCGCCATCGGTGACGACGGCTACGGCCGCTTCTGGACCCGCCGTCCAGACGGAGGACAGCAGGTGCTCCGTCCGCAGCGATACGCGTTCGAGCAGATCACCGGGCTCGTCCTCGAGCGTGACGTGATGCTGCTGCACTGGTGCGATGTGCCGCTGTGTGTGCACGCCGACGTCGACTCGGCGACCTCGCACCTGCGCGAGGGCGATGCGCGTGCCAACATGATCGACCGCACCCAGCGCGGTCGGTACGCCGGTCCCACCACCACCCTGACCTCGGTCGGTACTGCTCGACGCGAGCGTGCCGCACGCTCGCGAGCGCTGCGAGCGTTCGTGCTCGAGTGCGGCTACGACGCAGCGGGAATGCGGAAGGTCCTCGCCGGCATCGACGAGGACCTCCCCACGCTCTTCTGAGCCGCGACGGTCAGCGGCCGCTGGTGAACTCGCCGCGAGCGATCCGCGCGTTCAGATCCTGCAGGACCCTTTCGATGTAGGGCCACCGCCCGTAACGGGTGAGCGCGAGAGCCGGGACGCCAGCGGTGCGCATCTCGCGGCTTCTCAGCACGATCCCGTTCTCTGCGTACATCGCACTGCCGTCGTCCCACGTCATGTGCGGTCCGATCACAGCGTTCGCTTCGCCCTCAGACATCACGACCTCGAGCTCCTCGCATTCGAGGATCACGGCTGACCGTGCGCACCACGACACTCCACGGCCTCGAAAGTCCGGATCTTCGTGGATCTCGCCGATCGGCTCGACGCGATACAGGGCGCCCCTGAGGGGACGCGTTGCGCCGGGCGCGCTCGCGTCCATGAAGTTCGCGAACGCGCGAGCGAACTTGCGATCGCTCGCGAAGTAGACCCGATCGGACCGTGTTGGGTCGGGCAGAGACCCGGTTCTCGAGGTCATGTGAGGTGCGTTCGCCCCGCGCAGGTCGTTGTCGAGATCGTCGAAGCAGAGAAGGCGCTCCCCCGCCTTTAGGCCGGGGATCCCTCCGTGCCAGAACGTGCGCAGCTGAAGATCTCGCTGCTCCTCTCTGTCTACCCGACGACGCGCTTTCAGCGCACTCGACCTACCCATCTACGAGACCTCCTCCAGCGCGACGTCGAACACAACCTCTGGTTCCGGCGGAGTGCTGTCGGTGCGTCGTGTCACGCCGCCCACTCTGCACTCTCCTTGCTGTCGTGCGTCGAGTCGTTCTTCGGCTCGCCGTGCGGCTCGGTCGAGGGTGTTTCCGCGTCCAGCGTCCCAGCCTCGGGGAGTTCCGCGGGCTCACTGCCGGCGTCCTCGCGTGCCGCCCGGAGGGCGGCGCGCACCATGCTGACGGTGAGGTCGAGTCGTTCGGCGATCTCTGATGCCGACACATCCAGGGCGGCCATGCCGGCGATCGCGGCGTTCAGGTCCGCGCGCTCGGAGGCGGCCTTGTCGGCGGCGCGCTCGCGCAGCTTGACGATGGTCTCCTCGAGATCCGAGTTGATCGTGTCGATCCGGTCAGAGGCGGTGAAGTAGTCCACCGCGAGGGTCTCGAGCTTCGCTTCCCGGTCGCGGAACGCGGCAGCGCGCTCGCGCGCCTTCGCCTTCGCGTCTACTGCGCCGGCGCTCTTCGTAAGTGCCATGAGGCCAATTCCTTCCACACCAAATACCGAACGCCCGCCCTGCGTCGGAGGCGTGTGAAGTTGACCTGGCAGCACGGTAGCAGCGCCCGCCTCGCTCCCCTCGTTGCGCGCCCGGCGTATCTGTCTGTCGTGCCGGCGGGCTGATCCGTGCATCGAGTCCTAGCGTGTGGTGCGGAGCAGTCGGGCGGTTCTCTCGTGCCACGCGAAGTACCTCGCGGTCGTGTCGTTGTGCGCGAGCGCGCGACGGCCGTCGAGTCGCGCGGCGGCTGTAGGGGCCTGCGGCGCGGTGTGGATGTGGCCGGAATCGTTGACGGTGATGTAGCCGAGCTCGTAGAGCGCATCGCACCCGAGAGTGCAGGCGGCCATGACGACGCTGGGGTCGTTTCTCTCCTCGTTCGAGCAGTCGGCGCGACGCTTGATGTGCGCGGCGTGCAGCAGGTCGACCGGGAGGGAGTCTCCACAGAGAGCGCAGCGACTGGTTCGTGCGTCGCCGAACAGCGACCGGCGCAGGCCCGTCTGCTCGCGGCGGAAGGTCGCGGTCGTGCGCCCGTCGGTCTCGCGAATCCAAGCCAGCTCGGTACCGCCGTCGACGGCGTCGTCCGCGTCATCGTCCGCCTCCGAACGTGAGTCGAGTACCCCTGCACTTCGGAGAACGAGATCCACGAGAGGCGCGTCGATCTGGAAGACGTACCCGCGCTGCACGGTCCCGAGTTGAGTGAAGGGCGATCCGGTTCCCGATGCCCCCTGCCTCTGCTCCGCAGGGATCGCGGAGAGCGGCACGGGACGTTCGAGTTCGTCGTAGTCGACGAGGACCTGACGGCCCAGGTCAGCGGGCGATCCTCCGACGAACCCCGGCGGACGGAGGACGCCCTGAGCGCGCGCCAGCGCGACGCTCGTGCCCACGATCCAGCCTCCGGCGTAGTGCAGCAGCAGGTCGTCTGGCTCGACTCGGCCGAGCGTCTCCCAGTGCGGCTGCCTCCCGCCGCGCGCGTCCTGATCCGGCGCCCACAGCAGGCTCATCATCGCGCCCCGACGGCGCGTGAGCCCCTGGTTCACCCACCAGTAGCCGGTCCCGCGTTCGCTCATGCCCCGAGGGTAGACACACGCCACGCTCCTCGCGCCGACCTAACGCCCACACCTCGGCCGAGTCGAGCGGTCCGGTGTCTCCGACGGTAGCAGCCGCCCTCACGGCGGACGCGCTACACGCGAGGGAGCAGCCTGCGGCTGCGCTGTCTGCTCGGTCCGCACCTGGTCGGTGCGGGCCTCGCGGGTGCGGCCCCACTCGTGTCCGGCCGTGGACGGCGTCCGCTTCGCTCCCCCGCCCACCGCCGGCCTCTCGTTCCTGGCCGCACCGAAGACGCCCGCGCTCTCTTCGTTCGCTCTGGTGGGCGTCTTCTCCGCGCGAAACCTGCGGTTTCGGCCAGACCCCGCTTTCTCGTTCCTCGTGCGCTCGTTCCCTCATTCTTCGGTCACTGGGTCGTCACACCTCTTGCATCTTTGACCTTCCCGGTACTCTTCAAAGGTGATGACTCTTCACAAACTGTCCGCGGGGGACGGCTACACCTACTACACGAGTGAGGTGGCGACCGCTGACGTGCGCCGAGACGCGGATCGCGAGCTCGGCGACTACTACACCGCCGACGGGAATCCCGCGGGCGTCTGGATGGGCGCCGGACTCGCCGGACTCGGCGAGACCGTCATCGCCCGGGATGCGGAGGGCCGGCCGATCTTCGCCGCCGACGCCGCCCGCGCCGTGCGCGGGGAGGTCACCGAGGCGCAGATGAAGGCCCTCTACGGGGAGGGGCTGCACCCGAACGCTGACGCCCTGCTGAATGCGGGAGCGTCGCACCGGTCGGTGAAGTTGGGGGCGTCGTACTACCGCTACGACGTGAAGGACGACGGTCTCGGCGCACGGATCCGTGACGGCTACGAGGCGTTCACGCGCATCCACCACCGGGAGCCGGACGCTGATGAGCGTCGACGGATCCGGGTGCGCGAGGGTGCGATCGCCTTCCGTGACGCGAAGGGCCGGGACGCTGTCGACAAGGAGGAGCTGGGCCGGTTCATCACCGCCGCGCAGCGCCCGCAGCAGCAGGCCGTCGCGGGCTACGACCTGGTGTTCTCGCCCGCGAAGTCGGTGTCGGTCCTGTGGGCGCTAGGTGATGACGAGACCCGCCGGCAGGTCGAGCAGGCGCACGAGGACGCGATCGCCGCGGCCGTCGGGTACCTCGAGGAGACGGCGATAACGACGCGGACCGGACGTGACGGGGTCGCTCAGGAGGACGTGCGCGGGGGCCTGGTCGCGTCCCGGTTCAGGCACTACGACTCCCGCACCGGAGACCCGCAGCTGCACGATCACGTCGTCGTGTCGAACAAGGTGCAGGGCGTCGACGGGAAGTGGCGGGCGATCGACGGGGCGCTGCTGCACAAGCAGGCGGTGGCGGCGTCGGAGTTCTACAACCAGCAGGTCATGGCCGCTCTGCGGGATCGTCTCGGAGTCGCGGTCGAGGCGCGGCAGGTCGCGGAGGGACGCCGCCCGGTGATGGAGATCGCGGGCGTGGACACGGAGCTGATGACCGCGTTCTCCTCCCGCTCCGCGTCGATCCGGGAGACGACCAAGCGCCTCGAGAAGGAGTACCGGCAGCAGCACGGCCACGAACCGGACGCCGCGACCCGAGTGAAGATCGCGCAGCAGGCGACCCTGGACACCCGGCCCGCGAAGGAGCACGCCCGCTCCCTCGAAGCGCTCCGCGCCGACTGGCGGCAGCAGGCGATCACCGTGTCCGGGAAGGACGCCGTCGACGGGATGCTCCACACCGCCCGCGCCCGGGCGGACGACCTCCGCACTGCGCAGGCGCCCTCGCGGATCCGCGTCGAGGACGCGGCCGCCGCGGTCCTGCAGACGGTGTCCGAGCATCACACCACCTGGGGTGCGCACACGGTCGACGCGGAGGCGCGCCGGTGGGTGCAGCACCACCACGCGAACACTCCGGTCGACGAAGCGACCATCCGGGCGATCGCGGATCTCGCGCTCCGCGACAGCATCGCCCTGACTCCGGCGAGCCCGCATGCGACGTTCGCGCCCCTCACCCGAGCCGACGGGACGTCGATCTACGAGCACCGCGGCCGCGCGGTATTCACCTCCCGCCGCATCCTCGACGCCGAGGACGCCCTCCTCGCCGCCGCCCGACACCACGGCACCCCCACCGTCACGGACGCCCACTTCGCGGCCGCGATGGCCACCGACGGCGCGAGCCTGGACGCGGCGCAGACGCGACTCGCCGAGGCATTCGCGACGTCCGAGCGGCGCCTTCTCGTCGGAGTCGGACCCGCCGGCGCAGGCAAGACCACGGCGCTGCGAGTGGCCGCGCGCGCCGTCGAGAACGCCGGCGGCCGCATGATCGGACTCGCCCCCTCCGCGGCCGCCGCCGGAGTCCTCGGCGAAAGCCTCGGGATCCCGACGTCCACCCTGCACAAGTTCCTCCTCACCGGCGAGGTCCGCGAAGGAGACGTGATCGTCGTCGACGAGGCGGGCATGGCCGGCACCGACCGGCTCGCGCAGATCGTCGCCCTCGCCGCAGATCGCGGCGCCGTCGTGCGCCTGATCGGAGACGACCGTCAGCTCGGCGCCGTCGAGGCCGGCGGCGCGCTGCGCCTGATCCAACGCGAGGTCGGCGCCGTCGAGCTCGAGGACGTCTACCGCTTCCAGACCCGCCACCCCGACGGCACCACCACCCTGAACACCGCAGAAGCCGACGCGTCCCTGCTGCTGCGCGACGGCGCCCCGGAGGCGCGACCGTTCGAGTGGTACCAGCAGGAGGGACGCATCACAGTCGGGTCGGCCGAGTCGATGGTCGACGCCGTCTACGAGGCGTGGCAGCACGACGTCGACAAGGGGGCGACGTCGCTGATGATCGCGGACGACAACGCGACCGTCGCGGATCTCTCCGCCCGCGCGCAGGCCTACCGGATCGCGACCGGTCAGGTCACCGGACGCCGGGCCGCGCCGCTTCGCGATGGGCTCTCCGCACACGTCGGCGACGTCATCGTGACCCGCAAGAACACCACCGAGCTCCGCTACAACAAGGGCCGCGACCGAGTCCTCAACAACGACGTGTGGAACGTCCTCACCGTCAGCCGCGACGGATCCGTGCTCGCCGAGCACGCCGGCAACGGCGGCCGCGTCACCCTCCCCAAGAGCTACCTCACCGCGCACACGCAGCTCGGCTACGCCTCCACCGTGCATCGCTCCCAGGGCATGACCGTCGACACCGCGCACTCCCTCGCCGGCGCCACCACGAAGCGCGAGCACGCCTACGTCGGCCTCACCCGCGGCCGGTACGAGAACCGCCTCTACGTCGCCGTCGAGGACGCCGAGCACATCGACGACGCCCTCGCCCGCATCGCCGGCAACATCGACCGCACCCTCTCCGCCACCGAGACCATCCGGCAGGAACAGGACCGAGTCGGCTCCCTCCCCCAGGCGCTGAGCGAGTACGCCGACGTCGCCGAGCGCGCCGACGACCTCCGCTTCGAGGCCGCCGCAGCCGACATCCTCGGCACCGCGACCACCGACGAGCTACGTCTCAGCACCTCCTGGCCGAGCATCCGTACAGCCCTGCAGGACGCCGAACGCGACGGGATCAGCTCGACGAAGGCCCTCACGAACGCGTGGAACGACGGCGACCTCGGCGAGATACCACCGGAGGACCCCGCCGCGTTCCTCGCCGCCCGGATCCGCAACAACACCGCCCGCGCCCACACTCTCCCTGCCGATCGGCCCCTCGCCGGCCTCGACGACGACGCCCTGCAGAAGGCCCTCGACCGCGCCCGAACCGACCGGGAAAACGCCGAGCGCGCCCTCGCCCAGCACTCCCCCGCGACCCCGTCGACCTGGACGCAACGCCGCCACGGACACCTCACCGACACCGCCATCGCCGAGCGCATCGCCCAACGCCGAGCCGACATGGCCAACCCCGACCTCTACCTGGACCGCGACCTCGTCCGCTCGCGAGCGCGCGAGATCCTCACGCTGCGCGAAGAAGCACGTCTGCGCCAGACGATGCCGGCGAGCCAGCGCATCTGCGAGAACCTCGACCGCGGCCCCCGCAGCCAGCGCCCCGCCCCCGCCGACGTCGACAGCGCCCGGCCCGCACGTGCGCTCTCCGATCGGCTCTGGCAGGCG
The DNA here is from genome assembly GCF_001423055.1 of Rathayibacter sp. Leaf299. Classification (NCBI taxonomy): domain Bacteria; kingdom Bacillati; phylum Actinomycetota; class Actinomycetes; order Micrococcales; family Microbacteriaceae; genus Rathayibacter; species Rathayibacter sp. Leaf299. The sequence goes on along the minus strand of NZ_LMNT01000006.1, from coordinate 116,203 downwards.
CGGACCGTGGAGAACAAGCTCGCGGCGGAAGCTCGCGCCCGCCGCTTCCAACCCGACCAAGCGCCCACTTCCAGGACGACGTCGGCCGTCCCCGACTGGGCGGCCCCCGCCGCAGCCCTCGCCGACAGCCGACTCCCCGAGCCGTGGCGTCAGCACCTCGCTGAACGGCACCAGCAGATCGCTCTGCAGCTCGAGCAGCAGCGCGCTCAGCACATCAACGAGCCGCCCGCTTGGACCCGCGAGCACCTCCCCCGGCCCGACGTCGGCCCGCGCGTCCAACGCGCCTGGGCCAGCCTCGTCGTCGACGTCGAGACCTACCGCGCGACCCACCAGATTTCCGACGCGGAGACCACCCCGATCCCCGAGCGGCACGCCGCCGATCCCGTCGCCGCGCGGCTTCGAGAGCGCCTCGCCCACGACGGCCAGGTGTACCGTCGCCACCATCAGGCCCCGCAGGCGAGGACCGCTCGAGCAGGGCGCGCGGCTGATCGGCTCCCGGCGCTGCCGGACCCGGTAGTGCGCAAGGCCGCTGCCGATCGCGGCGATCGGCAACTACGTCAGAGCGCGCTCACTCGAACGAGCGAGCAGTCGCACGCTCCGACGCCGCCTCGACATACCGTCAGCCGTGGTCCTCGGCGGACACGAGATCTCGAACCGGGCCTGCTCCCGAGCTCAGCCGACCTGCGCGCGGAGCGGGACGAGCTGCAGGCGGGGCGCGGCCACCAACTGCAGTGACCCGTCGACAGTCGTCTAGGCGAAAATGAGAAAGAGGGACCCTGGTGAGGGTCCCTCTTTCGATTCGTCTGTCTGCGAGAAGGGGCCGAAGCCAGCAACTCCCGCAACTCGTGGGAGGACTCTCGCTGTCATCTGTAGTGATCCGTGTCGGTGTGAGCTCTGTCGAGTTCCGGATCTCCACAGCTCTGACACGAGGTGCAGCGTCAGGGTGAAGTCGGTGATGGCATCGCGGCCGCCGTTAGAGGTGCGTTGCACATCACTCTCCCGGCGCCGACGTCCAACAGGGCCTGATCGCGTCTCTAGAGAGGGAGCTTCATGCTTGCGTCAATGAGGTCGAGCACTACAGCGCGTAGCTCGGGGACCAGGAACCGACCGGGAGCCGAGTGGTCCTGGGTGGTGAGCGCTTGGCGGCCGTCGTCGGCAGTGACGACGATCGCGTGAATGACCGCGTTCCGGTTGAGGGTTGCGGGCCAACCGATGTTGGTCGCCCAGTCGAGCTGGTCAGTGCGTCCAGCGCTTGTCGCGAGCCGTTCGAGCTTCTTGATCGCGCCTCCCAGAGTAGTTTCGAACGGTTCGTCAGTAGGGGCTCCCTCATGCCGGCCTATAGCGTCTCGGACTCCGTAGTGGAGTCGAGCAGCCGCCCAGGCGACTCGTCCCAGATCCTCCAGGAGGTCGGGATCGGTGGGCATGTCATCGACGTAGGAGTCCGGCAGTGAGTTCATGCTCGATCTTTGCATCCAATTCGGTCTGCGCGTCCACCCGTGGACACGTACCTCCTCGGAGCGACCAGCCCTACGCGGCGTTTCGGGACGTGGTTGAACGTCTTTGGGTGGACGCCGATCGTCCTCGTGGCCGCGGCCTAGTGGTCGTTGTTGTGATCGAGAGCCCGAACAGCTGGGCGGAGAAGAAGTACAAGCTGCATCCTCGCAGCTGACCGCCAATCGAGCGCACGGCCGTTCCGCGCGCGACCGGAGAGCTCTCTCCCTCGGGCGGCTTGCCCGTTTAGGGTCATGCCGGTCACCGCGTCAACCTTCAGCGCGAGCACGCGGTTAGTGTGCGGCGTCGTAAGCCTGCTGGATGTCGGCGGAGATCCGGCCTCGGCTGGACACTTCGTGCCCGTTCTGCGCGGCCCACTCTCGGATTGCCTTGAGCCGCTGCGGGTCTTTCTTCGATCCCGCCGTGGCTCGGGTAGGCGTCGCTGCGCGTGAGCGGCGAGCAACGGAGGTGTACTTCTGGAACACCTCACGCAGCTCATCAGCATTCGTCGCGGACAAGTCGATCTCGAAGTTGGCGCCGTCAACCGAGAACTGGAACGTTCCCCCACCGTCGTCGATCGGGGTGCCATCGATGTCGTCGATGAGAGTGAGCTTCTGCGCCATGAGGTGATCTCCTAATACTGGAACGTGATGCTCTTCTGTCTATCAGAAATTCTCATTGAAGAAGTGGCCGACGCGGAGCGACTCCTATTGTTGGTCGTCCATCGCGCATGTCTTTCTATTGTTGCTAGGCAGGATCAGGACGAGTCGTCATCGGCCAGAGCTGCGAGCATGGCTTCTTCTTCCGCTTCGCGTTCCGCTCTGAGGCGCTTCTCCACCTCCGCGTCGTCCTCGTCTTCGTCGTCGAGGTTCTCGCCGGAGGGTGGGAAGGGTAGTTCCAGGTCGCGGCCGGCCGGGAGGTCCTTGAACTCCATCTGCGGGAGGACCGGGTCGATGTGCTCGAATGCGGTGCAGCCGTCGAGCACTCCGCCGGGTTGAGTGAGGGCCGGCCATTGCATGGCCCAGTCGTAGTTCCACCACGAGATCAGCGTCTCGTGGCGTTGGGCCTTCTCCCACGCCTGGTGCAGCGCGTAGAGCCGGTCGACGGCTTCTGGATGGGCCCACCAGCTGGGGCACCAGGAGTTGGGGCGCCGTTCGATCCGGGAGAGCCGCTGGCTGACCCAGGCGACGAACGCGTCCTGCAGCTGCTGCTCGAGCTCGTCCATCACGGCACGTCGGCGGGGATCGCGAGCTGACGGAGGGTCTTGTCCTCGAAGTAGGGGAGCTTTCTGACGAGGACGTTGCTGTCGCCGAGGACGATCGCGTGCCGCGGGTCCATCTCGGACAGCTCGGAGACGGACATCACCCGGCGGCGCGATCGGTGCGTGGACGTCGACGCTCCCGAGGGGCCGTAGGAGACGGACGGGGTCTGCTCGTCGTACTCGCCGAGGATCTTGGAGATCCCTTCGAGGAAGCGTTCGTCCTTGGAGCCGCCGCCGTACACGGCGGGGTTGGCGGCATCCCAGAGGGTCCCGAACCGCGTCTCGCCGAAGAGGTTCTTGGCCTGGGCGATGGACTGGAAGTAGGCGGACACGACGATGCCGAGGGACCCGTAGTAGGAGAACAGCTCGGGCAGCTCATTCCACTTCACGACGTTCGCGCACTCGTCGAGCTCGACGACCATCGGTGCCGGCAGGCGCCGGCGGGTGGTCGCGTAGGCGGCCTTCTCGGCCGCCCGGCACACGATGCGCACGAGGGTGGTCATCAGGGCGCCGCTGGCGCCACCGGCCTTGGAGAGCAGCACGAGCGTATTCCGGCCGGCGACGAACGCCGCGGCGTCGAATGCCGGCGCGTCCTCGCGCGGGACGGCCCACGCGACGATCTGATCGTTGGCGAGGCCGGAGAGCATGCGCTGCGCGGTGGACACGTACCCGGAGCGGGTCTCGTCGGCGACGGTCCCGAGGATCCCCTGCAGGGTGCGGGCCGCGCCGCGGGCGCCGTGGCGCTCGAGGATCGTGAGGGCGTTCTTCATCAGCGACTCGCTCGATACCCACCGGTGCACCTCGGAGATCGACAGCTCCTGCAGCGCGGCCGCGAGGAAGCAACACGCCAGGAGGTCCCGCCCGTTCGTGTCGAACTGGGCGTGCCCGCCGGTGTCCTTCTCGCCCTTGGTGGAGAGTTCGAAGATCGCGACGACCTGGCGGGCGTCGTCGATGCTCTCCACGCCCTCGAAGGGGTTGAACGTGAAGGTGGGCCGCCCATCACCGCCCATCAGCTTCTCGGGATCGAACACGAACGTCCGCCCTCCGGTGATCTCCGGTCGACGGCCGCGGATGATCTGCGAGATCCCGTCGAGCTTGTTGCTGGTCACGATCGCGGCCGCGGGCGCCGCGAGCACGTGCGGGACGACGAACGCGGTGGTCTTGAACGTCCCGGGCCCCATCACGTACGCGGCGCATTGCCGCCACGAGTGGTAGACGGTCGCGCCGGTCGTGGTCGCGCCGACGACGAGGCCCGGCGCGATCGCGACGGGAGACTCGGGGTGCAGTTCGGCCGTCTGCTTCGTGCGCGCCTTGACGCCCATCGCGCGGGAGTCCCGCTCTCCCATCCGCGCTGTCGCGGAGGAGTCGTCTCGGCCGCGCCGGAGGCGACCCCAGAGGAACACGGCCCCGATGATCGCGGCGAGCTCGACGACCAGGACCGCGACGAGGATCCCGGTCGACGTGGCCGGCCACGTCAGCGAACCGTCCTTGAACCCGCGGATCAGGCCCGGGAGATCTCCCGGCCGCGCACTGTTCACGTGCTCGAGCGTGGACCCGAGGGAGAACGCGACCCAGACCGCCGAGCCGAGCGCGAGGACGGCAGCGACGGTGCCGAGGACTCTGACGGCGTCCTTCCCAGGATCGGGCTCCGCGCTCACAGGGGGTTCTCCGTGGAGGAGGCTCGCTCGTCCAGCCCGGCGTCGGCGAGCAGCTCGGGGAGGTCACGGACCTCGACGTTCCGGTTGTCGATCCACCAGCCCGCGAAGTCCACCAACCGGGCGGGCTCGAGGACGCTCTTGTCGTAGTCCGACTCCGCCATCCCGTCGCCGACGACGAGGGCCTCGTAGGAGGCGGCGAGCATCTCGTGACGCACACGGAACGCCCAGTCCTTCTGCTTGTCCGTGCCGCGCAGCACGGCGAGCTCGTGGGTGGTAGCCCACTCGATCGCTTCCGCGCGCCGCGCCTCCCGGCCGGCCTTCACCTCCGCGGAGACGGTGCTGGCGTTCTCGGCCTTGAAGCAGTCGAAGCAGGGCGATTTGCCGAGCCACTCGGCCAGGCCCGCTCGCTTGCCGGCGGGCTTGTCGGAGAGATCGCGTTCTGCGACGTGGCCGCAGGAGTGCTCGATCTCGAAGACGGTGGGCAGAGCCATGATGTGTCCTTTCAGAAGGGGTGCGTGCTCGACGACGGACGTCGTCAGGCAGGTCGCGGTGCGAGTGCGCTGGTGGTGAAGGTGTCCAGCTCGCGGCAGATCCACGCGAGCTTCACGCGGGTCTGCTCGAGGGTCACCGGATGCCGAGGACAGCGGGACACGAGGATGTCGGCGAGGGCGGCGGCCGCCGCGTCCTCGCCGGCGCCGGTCTCCGCCTGCTCGAGCGCGGCGACGAGGGCCTGCGCGTGCAGGTGGTGCCGCGGGTCGCTCGGAGCGAGGGAGGCGGCGGCGTAGGAGGTGGTGGCGACGTGCTCGATCAGCCTCCCGAGCTCGGCGTACTCCCGCGCGTACTCCGCCGGCGTGCCCGTCACCGGGACATCGAGGGCTGACGTGCCCCGCGCTCCTGCCGGCGGGCCTGCTCTTCGACCTGGAGCTTCTCCTCCACGTCCACGACGGTGAACGGCTTCGGCGTGAACTCAGGGTGCAGGCGCTGAGCGACGTTGTCGTGCTGCTCGAGCAGCGAAGAGGTCGACGGGCCGATCTTCCCGTCGACGAGGGAGGCGAGGTCGGAGCGGAGCGCGGCCTGGAACTGGCTCCGAGTCGAGATCATCGCGGGCTGCTCGACCGGTTCGATCGGCACGAGGGCGTCGATGTCGTGGGCGGCGACCGCCGCGTGCAGGGGCCTGGTGTGGTCCCCGAGGAGCGCGGCGTAACGGTCGATGAGAGCGCCTGCGATCTCCTGCCGGTTCTCGGTGATCGACGTATGCGAGGGGGTCGGCGCCGCAAGTTCCCTCAGGTGGTTCTGGGCTTGCTCGAGGGCGTCGAGCGTTCGTATCGCACGGTCGCTGACGTCGTTCAGGCGTGCGTCGAACCCCGCCTGGCCTTCGTAGGAGGCGACGGTGAGAGCCGCGTGCAGCTGCTGCGCGACGGGCTCGATCTCAGCGTGCTTGAGTTCTCGGCCGCCGGTGACCAGATCATCGGTCGCGACGTTCCAGTGGGAGAGAGCTTCCTGCGTCGCGCTCAGGTCAGGAATGCGCGGGATCTCGTGCTCGGCCTGGTCGCGAGCGTCCTGGATCGTCGGTATCCCGAGGTGGGAGTTGGTGGCGATGATGCGGTCGATGTCGCGGGTGAGGTTCTCGATCGCGGGATCCAGGTCCGTCCACTTGCTCGCGATGCGCACCGCGTCGTCCAGGCCCGCGGCACGCCAGCCCTCGAACGTGAGCGGAGGGGCATCGCGCAGCTCGCCGGCGAACGCGGTGAGGTGACGCTCGTCGACGGCGCGCTCCTGCCGGATCGCGGGGATCAGTTCCGGGGTCTCGGTCGAGTCGCCCATCGCGGTGAGCAGCACGAATCGCTCGACGATTCCGGCCTCTGCGAGCCGCGCGAGTTCGAGGCGCTGGTCCAGCTGCTCGCGATGCTCGCCCAGCCCGTACCGGACCCGCTCGGCCCAGCCACCGTCGGTGACCGTGTCGGCTGACCTGGTCGGCGTCACCGCGGGCACCGCGAGATCCCGGAGTCGCTGATCGATGTCGGCGCGCAGCGCCGAGGCCGCTGCGGTCGCGGCCGTCACGAGCTCACGGTCGCGCGGCGCTGCGGCGACGCTCGACCACAGCTGCGTCGCCCGCTCGAGAAACAGATCCTCGCTGTCCTGTCGGGCCGTCTGCAGCCGCGTTGCGACCTGGTGTGCGTCCGCGAGCGAGACGGCGGTCAGGTCGGGCAGGTACACCTGCGCGAGGGGGACGGCGGTGTCGAGGAACGCCTCGGCGTGGCGGCTGCGGGTGATGGCCATGGTCTGTCCTTTCATCGGTCCGGCGACGAGGTGCCTGCCGGAGTAGTGGTGGTGGCGCTGCCTGGTGGGCGCTCAGCTGGTGGGGAGGGTGAGGGGGGCGGCGTTCGCGTAGGCGATATCGATGTGGAGGTGGTTGCAGGAGTCCTCGAACTCGGTGAAGTGCCGAAGCGGCAGCGCTGCTGGCCGGCACTCGATCTGCCCGACTCGGGATCCTGGAGGGACGACGGGGTCCAGGACGGTGATGAGCTGCACGGAGAGCCCGTCGCCTCCGGTGAGCGCGGTCCCGTTGAGGCTGAAGAAGTCGACGGCGTCGCCTCCGCCGTGGACCCAGTGCGAGGAGCCGGTGCCGGCGCCCAGAAGGGAGCCGGTGCACTGGCGGTTGAGGTCGGAGACGCCGACCTTCTCGAACGTCTGCGTGGCGATCGTGATGATCTGCAGCACCTGCACGCTGATCCCGCAGTTGGGCGCCGCGGTGCCCGCGGCCACCGCCCGGAGCTGCTGCTCGTACCGCTGCTCGAGGATGCGCAACTGTCCCCGGTCGATCGCAGCGACGAGGTTCTGGGCGAGGGCCTTCCCGTCGCCGGACACGGCGCTCATTGCGCACGTCGCCGCACCGGTCAGGGCCTGCACGATCGCCTGCGCGGCGGGAAGGTACTTCGTGTAGTGGTCCGGGTCGGCGTTGCCCTGCACGCTGTGCGCGGCCGTAGAGGGGTCCATGCTCTCCCACCCGGGGACGGCCTTCAGGCGCGTGAAGAACGACGTCGCAGCGTGGGTGGGGTCCATCGTCTGCGCGCGCGTGCCCCAGGGGGATCCGGCCAGGCACCACTGCTGCTGGAACAGGCCCACGGAGCACGTCGCCGTCCCGTCGGGGTTGGTGACGCCCTGCCCTTCGTCGCCGTGGTCGAGGTTGCGGAGCGAGGATTCCCCGATCGCGGTCATCACCCCGATCTGCTGCGCCCGCACGGGCAACTGCAGCGAGGCGGCAGCGTTCATGACCAGTGCGGCGTTCACGAGCTGATCCCCGGAGTACCCGTTCACCGGCTCGTGCGTCGCGGCGGCGGCTGCGTTCACGGAGCCGGCTGTGGTGCCACAGGCGGCCGCGGCGGAGCCGGACATCGTCACTCCGGTCAGCAGCACGAGCAGCAGCGCGAGCGCCGCGGTGATCCCTCCTCCGGCGCGCATGTCAGCTCGCTCGCACGTGCTGCATCGCGGCGATCGCCTGGTCCGTGTTCGTCACGGCCGTCTCCCACCCGGAGCGCACATGCCGGACGTGCGTCTCGGGCTGGGAGCCGTACTTGAACACGAAGTGCCCAGGCTTGAGCGTGAGCAGCAGGTCGACCGTCTCGGGGGCGTAGCCGAAGGTGCGGCCGGTGACGGCGGCGTCCTCGGCGCGGTCGTGACCGAAGGTGTAGATCGTCTGCGCCTCCTGGATGATCGACATCCCAGGCGACCCCTCGGGGATGTCGGACACCTTGTGCATCACGAACACGTTGCACAGCCCCAGCGACCGCGACAGCTTCGCGGAGGAGCGGATCAGGGACGCGGACGGGCCGCCGATGAAGTGCCAGCCCTCCTCCCAGATCACGTTCGTGCCCCAGCCGCGCTCGTCCTGCAGGCGCCCCATCAGCCACTCGTTACCGAGCGCCATCACGATCGGCACCGCCGGACCCTCGTCGGGCAGCTGGGAGATGTCGAACGAGGTGACCTTCCCCTGCAGGTCGACGTCGGCGGACGTCTCCCCGTCGAACATGCCCCCGTACTCCTCGACCAGGCCGTTGAAGATCAGCCGCACCGACACCCCGGCGCGGTGCAGCTCCTCCTTCACCGCACCGGACAGGTCCCGGTACTCCGGGTCGTCCGCGATGAGCCCCAGGTGCGGGAGGAGATCCGTGAGCACGAACGCGCGCTCCGTCGAGCGGGCCGCTGCGCGGCGGCCGCGGGCGGTTCCCGTCTCGTGCATGCGGCGGAACGCGGAGCGGACCGCTTCGTTCTCCCACTTCGTCAGTTCGGCGCCGCCGTTCGCGAGCGCGGCGACGGTGCGCAGCAGCCGCACCTGCCCGGCGACGCCTCCGCCGCGGACCATCATCGGGTCGAACAGGTTCAGCCGGGTCGTGGCGGCGTCGGGTGAGAACCGGATGGGTTCGGCGCCGAAACGGCGCACGACGTCGGCGTACTCGCCCTCGTCGCCGTTGCTGCCCTCCTCGCCCTTCTTCTTCTTGTCGAAGATCACCGCGCGGCGCCGCTCGAGCACCAGCGGCCGCAACACGAACAGGGTCTTCGTGAGCGACGACTTCCCCTTCCCGACCGACCCGGACACCACGCAGTTCGGGGACGTGATCCGGCGGGGTTCGGCGTTATAGGCGGTGAACGCGTCGTGAGAGATCGTCGTGCGAGAGAGCATGTCGCGGCCGTTCACGATCCCGTCGGTCCCGGTGGGCGGACCGATCAGGGCGGTGTTGAGGATCTCCGCCTGCCGCGTCGTCGACGGGGCGCCCTTCGCGGACGGCGCGTACCAGCCGCGCGCGCCCTTGCTCGAGGACGCACGCAACCGCGTCCCCGGCACGTCCCACGGCGCCGTCTCTCCCGCGGCCATCCCGGCGGGATCCGGGACGGCGTTCGCGGCCAGCTTCGCCGGGTCCTGGAACAGGCGACGTCGACGAGGCGGCCCGCTCACGTCCGGAGCTTCCTGTGCTGCGCTGGCGTCGGTGGCGTGGAGAGTGTCGTCGAGGGGGGCGGAGGCTTCGCGGCGGGTGCTGCGCTTCATCAGAGGGCTTCCTTCTCGCTGGTGCCGGCCGGGCCCTGGTAGAGCCGTGCCGACAGGGAGGTGGTTTCTGCCGGGAGGAGTGAGCGGTGTGGCGGTGCGCTCGCGGCGAGAATGGTGAGGTGGTCTCTCTTCCGCGATTGCGCACGCTGCACGCTCAGATGAGGGCGGCCGGTGAGACTCGATGCCGATTCACCTGGCCGACCCGACGGCACGGGCGGGAGTTCAGCGTCGTGTTCTTGACGGATCTGCGGCCGATGGTTCTGCTGTTCGGGCTGTGCGGTGGGCAGCTTGCGTTCGAGTTCGACGTCGACGCGGACTACTCGTTTCGCCCGTTCTTGGGCGAGAAGTACTCGGCTCTGCTGGACGCTCTCGGGTTGCGGCCGGATCGTGAGGATCCGTTCCGACCGTCCGCGTTCTTCCAGGACTTCGCTGACGTCATCCCGGTCGCTCTCGCGTCGACGAGGCCCGTCACCCCCCGGGATGTGCCTCGAACCCGGCAGATCGAGGACGCGGAGAAGATCTACTTCATCGGTTGGCGGTACCACGGGGCCGGGAGTCACGTCTCGTTTGCGAATCTTGAGAAGACGCGGGTGCTGCTCGGTGAGGAGTTCCACCACCGCTGCAGGGACGGGAACATCAGTTCGTGCTGGTCGGACGATCCGCATGCTGATCACCCCGCCCAGCCTCCGCAACGCCCGTGACGACGACGGCTGCCCAGTGCCGCAGCGTCCGTGCGCTCGATTCGGTCGGTGCGAGGAAGCAGCCGATCGGTGACGCCAGTGATCCCCACTCCGCGACACCCCACAGGGCGACGGAGGGGTCGTGCCGCGTCCGAGCGCACAACGTCACGCACCACTGATGACCATCACCGAGGTCGATTCCAAGGTGCCCATCCGGGTACAGATCCACGGTGAGAGATGGATCGTCGGCGTCGAACACCGGCGCGTCGGGGTCGAGCTGCGCGGGCTGCTGCAGCTGCGGCATCAGAGGGCTTCCTTCTCGCTGGTGCCGGCCAGGCCCTGGTAGAGCCGTGCCGACAGGGAGGTGGTCTCGGATGCGATCCCGCGACCGATCGGCCACGTCGCACCGGATGCGGCGGCCTGGTAAGAGTCCTGCCAGTCGAGTTGGGCGATGCCGAGGGAGTTCGAGCAGAGGTCCGCGAGCTCGCGGGAGGCGCGGGAGAGGTCCTCGCGGGTGCGGGCGGAGATCGTGACGTAGCCGGCCCAGGACGTGCCGTGATGGTTGCTGCCGGCGACGAGGTCCTTGGAGCGGCGCTGCGCGGCGGACATCGCGGTCTGCGTGTCGCCGACATCGATCTGGCCCGCCTGCCGGCGGGAGAGGACCTCCGCGCTGTCGCGCACGAGATCCTGCCGGGCCGAGGCCTTCGCCTCCGCGGCGGGGATCAGGTTGATGTGGAACGCGATCGACCGGACCGAGGACAGGCCGGCGCCGACGAGCAGGTCCAGGATCCACAGCGGGGTGCGGCCGGCGACGGCCATCGACTCCGGGACCAGGCGTGCTGTCCGATGCCACCAGGTCACCGGCAGGTCCGTGAGCGGGTCGACGTCCTCGACGATCTGCGCCGAGAACTCGTCGTGCGACGCAAGGCCCGGCCGAGCCGGGTCCAGGCCCGCGACGAGGTCGATCGGGCGGGACGGGTTCTGCTGATGCATCATCACCGCGGCGACCTGCCGCGCCGTCAACGCGGCGACGTCGCCCATTCGCGCCTCCGTGAGGCCGGCGATGGTCGCCGCGATCTCCTGCCGCATCAGCGCCCGCCACCCCTCCCGGCCAGGCCCGTACTTCGACGCCGCGTCCCGGAACGCCGCCGTGACCGGCCAGCAGACGGTGATGTAGTGCCGCTGCACCATCGCGCCTTCCGAGGAGAGCCGGATCACGTCCGCATACGACTGCTGAGCCGCCCTGTATACGTCCTCGAGGTCCGCCGGGATGTCGGTGTCGAGGGAGCCGGCGGCCCAGTGCTCCTGATACGCCGAGTCCGAGGGCAGCACTCGCGTCATCGTCTGCACCCGCCGGGCGAGCGAGGACGGGGCGGCGCGCCCCGCGAGGAACGCACCCCACCCGGCCGCGGCACGGTTCAGGACCGACGCGGACTCGATGCCGCGCAACTGCCCGGACACCGAGAACACCACCGACAGGTACTCCTGCTCCCCCGCGGCCGCATGCCACGCGATCCCGGGCGTCGCGCGCCCGGACTGCAGCCAGCCCATCCCGTCGGCGCCGTCCGGCATCGCCCGCAACGCCCCGACCGTCCGCGCGGCATGCCACTTCGCCGTCCGACCGCGCGCGGACGCCTGCGCCTGCAGGGCGGCCTCCCACGCCTGGTCGCTGTAGGGGGTGAACACGTCGGTGCCGGTGCGTTGGCGCAGCTTCCAGCGGCGCCGAGCTCGACGCCTGTCCGCGATCGACCCGCGATGCGTGCGGACCGTCACCAGCAGCGTGATCCCGGCGCCGGCGACCGCGATCAGCAGCGCCGGCCAGCCCAGCAGAGGCAGACCGATCACACCGCCGACGAAGAACAGGCCCAGGCCTGCCACGCGACCCTTCGAGTGGGTGCCGCCGAAGAACGACCGATGCCCGGCCTCCCCGCCGATGTAGCGCACGTACGACTGGCTCATGCCGGCTCCCCGTTCTCATCGACCATCTCGGCCGCCTTCTCCGTCGCCACCAGCCCCGCCTGTAGGCCGGCCTCCCCCGCCTTCATCGCGCCCGCCGCGAGCAGCGTCGGCACACCGATCACCGCGCCCACACCCGTCGAGGACTCCGCGGCTCCCGCCGCGGCCGCCGCCTCTGCAGCGCCACCCCCGGCGGCCACCGCCTCGCCCGCTCCCGCAGCGCCCGTCACCGCTTCGTCGGCGCCGCTCGCGCCCGCAGGCGACGACGCACCCAGAAGCGTCTCCGGCGCCGAATGACGACCCCCCGCGGGCCCTGCACTCGGCATTGCAGAGCCGGCGCCCTCCCCGCTGTCGGTGCCGGTCAACGCACCGGGACCACCGGCCACAGCGCTCACCGAGTCGGAGGAGGCCAGCGTCGACGTGCTCGAGGTCGACTCCGACGACTCGCTCACCGTCGACGTGGTCGACGTCGGCCCGTCGCCATCACCGGTGCTGCCGGCACGTGTGCTGGAGTCGTCGTTGCGGGACATCCAGGACGTCAGAGTCGGCGCCCCGATGATCCCCGCCGCGGACACCCCGCCTGCGGCCGCGGCGGCCGCGGTCGGCATGACGGGCGCGAACTTCATCAGCAGCAGCGGCGAGATCGCCGCGGCGATCATCGCGAGGATCGACACGATCCCCTGCACGAGCGCCTGCAGCGACGGCGACTGGTTGAACAGCCCCGTCGTGGCCGCCGTCATCCGGAACGCGACGCCCAGCAGGAAGAACAGCAGCGGATGCGACGCGAGCAGCCCCAACCACAGCATCGGGATCTTCTGCCCGAACCGGCGATACTGCGGGTCGATCAACCACACCAGGCCCAGCGCCATCACCACCCCCGTGAAGTAGAGGGTGAGCAGCTGCACGACCAGGACGATCAGAACCAGGATCAGCGCGACGATCGTGCCCAGCATCAGCAGGATCGAGACGAAGATCCCGCCCGCGACCGCGGTCCCATCGTTGCGGTCGATCGAGGTCTGCAGCTGCGTCAGCGACTCCTCGGCCGACCCGACGATCCCCCACTGCGCGATCGCGTCGGACAGGGCGTGGAAGAACTCGACCAGCAGCCGCCCGAACGCTGGACCGAACATGGCCGTGATCAGGAACACCGGGAAGTAGATCATCACGGCCTGCGCGAGATCCCGCCCTGCCATCGCACCCCGCGCGGTCCGCACGAACAACGGGATCAGCAGCACCACGGCGACGAAGATCGCCGCCGCGAACGCGATCGCGTACGCGCGCAGAAACCAGTCCGCCGAGAGATCCGGCAGCGTCGCCGTCGTCAACGCCGGCAGCAGCTCCTTCGCCAGCCCCGACGCGGCGTCCCGCAACACCTTGAACAGGCGCCCCCACGGATCATTCACGAAATCGATGGCGTTCGCTGCGCCGTCGATGATCTCGCCGATGCCGGTGCGCATCAGCACCCGCCGGTGAAGGGAGTGCCCGCGGTGAAGAGCGATCCCACGTCTCGGGTACCCCTGATGTCGGTGAGGCGCCACCCGTCGGTGGTCCATTCCGCGCTGATCGTTGCGCTCTGCTGCCTCGACGCCGCGAGTGCGCCGTCGAGAACGATGCCGGTACCGATCGTCACCGTCGCGCTCGTCGGAGTGAACGACTCGAGGAGATAGACCCCCGGCGCCGTCGAGAGGTAGAAGGGCTGGGTGGTACCCAAGCCGGCGACCATCTCGGGATTGCTGGCGTAGTACGCCGCGATGTCGGAGTCTGCGGCCGACGACGAGACCGCGCCCTCTTGGACCCGTTCGACGTCTCCTGCGGTGGGTACGGGACGCTGGTACAGCCAGCGGGTGATCGACGCCGCGAACTCGACTGCACCGTTGCTCGTGTGCGGAGCCTTCTCGACTGTGGTGAGCACCATCTCAGCGTCGCGACCAGGGCCGCCCAAGCAGCCGGTGGGCGCAGCATCCGCGACGGGGTCAGGCGTGAGCGAGAGCGACTCTGCAGGGCTCGGCCCCGCGGGTGTCGAGCTCGACGGCGCGGCGGGAGCAGTCTGCTCTGCCGTCGAGGTCCTCACGAGGAGGATCGCGACGATGAGCGCAGCAACGACGATCATGCCGCCGAGGAGCCAGGGCCAGCGGCGAGCGGGAGGTTGGGGCGAGTTGATGCTCATCGATGTTCCCTTGCTGAAGCGGGGCGAGCGCCGCGCCGACGCTCGCGACGAAGGTGTGGAAGAAGTCGGGGGCGCACGTCGGCGCCCCCGCGGTTCAGCCGACGAGGGCGAGGATGGCGCCGACGCCGACGGCGAGGGCGGCGAGTCCGGCGAGAGAGATCAGCGCCCACTTGAGCTGTGTCTGGCCTTCCTTATAGGAGTGAGGGTTGCTGCCTCCTGCCTTGCCCATCGTCACTAAGCCGACGATGACGAAGACGACTGCGATGACGATCGCGATGCCCCAGAGGCCGCCGAGGACCTGCTGCCACAGCTCGGTGAACTGGGCTCCGAAGATCGTGAAGTCGGGGACGACTCCATCGAGGGGGTTCGCGATGGTCCGGAGGGGGCCGGCGAGGAGGGTGGTCGTGTTGGTGAGGGTGGTCATCGGTTCTCTTCTCTGTCGGGTGGTGGTGGTCAGTGGACGGTCTTCTTGAGCACGTCGACGACTCCGGCGGCGAGGTGCGTGAACGCGGCCGCGGTGGCGGGCGAGAGCTTGTCGAGGGTGATCTGGCCACGCTCGGCGATGTGCGGGTCGAACGGGATCTCGAACACAGCGGCGGGCTTCGCGCGGTCGATCAGGCGGGTGATCCGCTCGGTCACGTGGGTCGCTTCGGGTCGGCCGTCGGTGAGGCGGACGATGATCGCGTTCTTCGCGAGGTCCTCGGCGTGGCCGCCGGCACGGTGGAGCTCGTCGAGGAGCGCGAGCGCTTCGAGGGCCGCGTCGCCGGCGTTGAGCAGCGGGATCACGAGGACGTCGGCGGTCTCGACGGCGCCGTGGAAGGCGGAGGAGGTGGGCTGGTTCCCGGAGTCCATGACGCGGATGTTGTGGAACTCGTCGATCAGCGCGGACGCGGCGACGACCTGGTCCCGGGTGAGGCGGTCGCGTCGGCCAGTGGAGCCGATGACGGATGCGAACGAGGTCTGCGGGGCGGTGTAGCCGGCGAGCTGGCCGGCGGAGGTGATCGAGTCGATGTCGCGCAGCAGCTCGCCTAGTCCCAGGGCTGGGGATCCTTCGGCGCGGAAGGTGAGGGCGCCGGGGTCATCGGACACCTCGACGATCGCGACGGATCCGCCGCGGACGGCCGCGAGCGTCCCTCCGAGGCATAGGGCCGTGGGGGTCTTGCCGACGCCGCCCTTGCGGTTGGCGACGAGCACCGAGACGGCTCGTGTCCAGGTCGCTTGCCGGATGGTGCGCTCATCGATCTGGGTCTGCCGTGCGTGCTCGAGCTCCGCGAGCTCGACGGGGCCGGGTGCGAGCTTGAGCAGGCCGCCGGTGGCCTTCACGAGCAGCCCGCGGACACCCTTCTGGGCGACGGTGTGCTCGGGCTCCTGCTCGAGGTCGAGGTCGGTCGAGACGCTCCCCCACCCGTCTTCATCCTCGGTGGGGAGCTCCGCAAGCGAGGTCTCCTCGAGGCGGACGGCGTCGACCGTCTGCACGGAGTCGGGCGGTGCGGGGGCAGGTTCCTTCTGCTCCTCAGGCTCGGGAGCAGGGCGCACCACGGCGACGGGTTGTGCGACGGTGACGGGCGTTGCCGGTGTGCTGTCGGGGCTGTCTTCTCGGTAGCCGCGGGCGCGGCTCGCTCCGCCGAAGGGGGTGGGGGTGGTCATCAGGCCGGGTCCTTTCGAAGACGTGCACGGGGTGGAGGGTCGGGTGAGGCGGGACAGGTCAAGGTCCTGCCTCACCCGGAAGGCCGCTGGGGGCCTTCTCGCGGCCGACCGTCTGACGCAGAGACGGCCGTCGCGCCCGGTCGGAGAGCTGCTACCGCGAGGCGGCGGAGCAGCTGCTGGATCGGGTGGCGGTTGCACAGGAGCGCTCGATGCCTGTCTTCATGCGTCACCGCCAACGCGACGCTCAGGAAGGTCGACCGGTGCGATCCGTGAAGAGCGATTCCAGGTGCGGCGTGCGGTCCTGTTCGCGAGGGCGCCGACGAGCGCGGCGGTCGACTTCGTCAACGCCGCTGAGCGCAACCGATCGTTCGGGTCGTCCGCGGCAGCGGCCGCCGCATTGAGTACCGCGAGCTGGGCCACATACACCTCGTCCTGCTCGAGCACGGCTTCGATGAGGGCGGCGCGGTCGGGGAAGTACCGGTAGATGCTGCCGATGGACACTCCTGCGTGTTCGGCGACGTCAGCGGTGCTGAGCCGGTCCCGGCCGACCTCGACGAGCACCGCCGAGGCCGCTGCGAGGATCCGCTCGCGCGTCTCGACGCCTCGCTGCTGTACCGGACGGGGACGATCGATGCGGGTCACCCGCGCAAGCGTGGAGTCCCCCTTCATCGCGGCGTTCACTCCGCGCCTCCGGCGCCGCTGCGGTGCGCGGCGAGCAGCTGCGCGACGCGCACGACGCTCACGGCCACGAACATCGCGAGCAGGACCAGGACGAGCCACCCGAGCCCCTCCGCGAGGACGGTGGCGCCGCGGGTGCCGGGCAGGAGCGCCACCGCGACCTTCGCGATCAGCCACGCGAGTACCGCGGCGACGGTAGCCGCGTACCAGGTCAGGACGTCTCGGACGAGGCGCCCTTCCGGGTCGCGAGGTCGTGCGGTCGGCTCGCGGCGAGCCCACGCATGGACGAGGGTGCTCATGCCGCGACGTCCTCGAAGGAGGTGGCGAGAGCGCTCAGCCGGTGTCGGACCTCCGCGGCGAGATCCTCGATCGAGGAGTCCAGGACGACGCGGATCCCGTCGTGCTGCAGCAGCTCGGCCGCGACGACGTCGAGTTGGACGGTGGGGATCTTCTCCCACAGCTTCGCGGACTCGAGCTTCCCGCCCTGGCCGAAGAAGAGGATCCCGACCTGCACCGTCCCGAGGGCGACATCCAGGCGATCGCGGCCGTCAGGCAGGCCGACGATCCGGTGGGTGAGGCCGAGGGCGGGCAGGAGCTCATCGAACGCCGCCAGCTCTCCCTCCGCGACGGCCCGCAGCAGCTGCACGGGCACCGTCGACGCCGCGGCGGGCGCGTCGACGGCGTCGGCGAGTCCAGGGTCGGGTCGCACTCCACGCCGTAGAGCGAGCAGCCGCGTCACGCGAGCCGCGACGGCAGCGAACGGGTGCGCGTCAGCGGCAGGCCGGCTCGCGGGCGACGCTGCAGCGGCGGGCGTGGCGATCACGGTCTGGACGACGGGCGCCGTCCAGAGGCTGGTGGTGGCAGTGGTCATGGTCGTGGCGATGCCCTTCCCGTCGAGGACGGCTCGGATGAGTTGGAGGGGTGGTGGAGGGACTGGAAGCAGCGGTCAGGACGCGTCGAGCGTTTCGTGGTGGGCGTTCTCGAGCGCGGTGCGGGGGTAGCGGTCGAGCACGTTCTCGAACGCGCTGTGGAGGGCGTCGGCGCGGTAGAGGTCGTCGCGCAGGGGGACGAGTCGTGTGATGACGAGCGCGAGCGCCAGGGCGCGTTCCGGCGCCGGGGTGAGGGCGCCGTGGATGCGGGCTTCCCGGTTCAGGTGCTGGAGCACTTGGGTCTGCGCCGCGGTCGGGGTGCTCGGGCGGACGTTGTACGGCCGCTTGTGGTGGAGCGAGGGAAGCCTCCCCGCGACCTCTTCGACCGTGCAGCGGTCAAGCGCGAGGGCGAGGAGGGATTCGTGCGCGTGCAGCAGGCGGGAGTATTCGAGGTCTGCGTCGGTGACCGGTGCGAGCTGGTCGAGGCGCTCGGCGAGAGATCGGTGGTCGATCACCTGCAGGAGCAGGCTCGGCACGGTCCGGATCGCCCAGTCGAGTGTCCGCGCAGCCGCGGGGTGTGGGGTCGCGGTCACGGCGTGGTGTCGCTGATCTGGCGGGTGGCGAGAGCGGTCCAGGCGAGTTCGTAGGCGGTCTCGAGTTGTGTGGCGTGGGGGCCGCGGCCGCGGTGCCACTCGCGCTGCTCGAGGAGGTCGCACACCCGGTCCGCCCAGACCAACGCCGCAGGAACGGGAACGAGCTTCGGGATCTTGAAGAGCGTGGCGGTGGTGCGGATGTGGGCGTCGGTGCGCTGCGGCATCGTGTCGGGACCGATGAAGGCGCGTGCTCGGGTGAGTTCGGGCTCCTCGGCGAGTAGTGCCTCGTGCAGCGTCTCGAGGACACGGGCGTGTGGTCGAAGCAGCCGCGGGTGGTGGGTGCGGTGGGCGTCGATGGTGTCGAGTTCGCGGACCAGGCGGGCGGCGGCGGGTCTCTCGGAGGCGGTGAGCAGCAGTTCGGGCACGACGCGGATCGCCCAGTCGAGGAGGGTGGCGGTGGTCACGGTGATGACGGTGTCGTCGCCGGTGCGTGCCCTGCAGGTGATGCGGTGGACGTTGCTGCCGGATCCGGTCGGGCGCGGCTTGGGCGGGGTGTGGGAGGTCATGGTGGCTCCTTCGCGGTGGTGGGTCATCGGGGGTCCACGGCGGACCAGGCGGTGAAGCGGGCGAGCGCGAGGATGCGTTCGGTGGATCGCCACCCGGTGCAGGACTGCAGGGTGAGGAACGCCAGCTCGGGTTGCTCGCCGGGCTGGTAGGGGACGGGCGCGATCGCGTCGACGGCGGTGGGCGGCAGGGTCTGGGAGGACTCGTGGCGGTAGGTGAACCAGCCGGCGTCCGAGTGGACGTAGATCGGGTCTCCGGGGACGAGCTGGTCGATGTCGCGCAGCGGGGCGCCGGAGATGTTGCGGTGGCCGGCGATGGAGAAGTTGCCGACGCCGCCGGGCATCGCGGTTCCGGGGTAGTGGCCGATGCGGCCGGGGTCCAGGACGGTGTCCTCGTCGACGCCCTCGCGGATGATGCGGGCGTAGTCGGCGCCGAAGCGGGGAACGTGCAGGGTCGCGAAGTCGGTGTTCTCCGCAGGCGCGACCTGGATCTGCATGGCCGGTGCGGGTGCCCACTGCTGCGCTGCAGCGGCGTCCTGCTGGGTGTCGGCGGTGAGGGTGTTCTGGACGCCTTCGAGCCAGAGGAACGGGTACGCGATGACACCGGCGCCGGCGAGAACCGCGGTCAGGCCGGCGCCGAGAGCGAGGCGCCTCGTGACCGAGCGAGGAGAGGGCATGACGGGGTTCCTGTTCTCAGAGAGGTGTCGAGGGAGCCGGGGGGCCGCTCCTGCACGGGGGCTGGGTGCAGGAGCGGCCTCCGGGGGCACTCGGCATCGGAGGGTGGTCGTGCGTCCGCCCCGGGGTGGGGCGGACGCACGACACGGGTGGTTACTGCTCGGTGGCGGTGTTCCGGCGACGTCGGATGACGGTCACCGTGACGGCTCCGAGGCCGAGGAGCAGCAGGCTGCTTCCGGCGATGAGGAAGGGGCCGCTGTCCGCGCCGGTGGAGGCGAGGAAGCCGCCCGGCTTCGGGGGCGTGGCGACGGTGACCTTCGGGACGGTGACGTCGGCGCAGCTGTAGGCGGCGTCGTCGGTGCAGGGGTTCTGCACGGTCGGCGGTTCGAACCCTCCGGGGAGGTTGGTGAGAGTCGCCCGGTTCTCGATGGTCCACGCGTCGGTGCCGTCAGCGACGGTTCCGACGACGGATAACGTGGTCGACTCCCCCGCCTTGAGGGTGATGCCGTCGATGTGGTCCACGAACGCGCTCTTCGTGCCGCCGTCGCGACTGATGGTCACGTCGCGCAGGTGCTCCAGGTTCGGGACGTCGCGGAGGGTGAAGTTCTCCGCGGTGCGCTTGCCGGTGTTGGAGACGACGATGTCGAAGCCCGCCTCCTTGCCGTGGGAGGTGCTCTCCTCGTGCGCGGTCTTCTTGATGTCGAGCTGGCCGGGGATCTTCTGGGTGGTCAGCTCGGTGCAGGAGGACGTGGCGTCATCGATGCAGGGGTTCTCGACGGTGGGCGGGGTGAATCCGGGCGGCTGCTCGGTGATCTTGGCCCGGTTCGGGATCGTCACGGCCTGGTAGCCGCTGTCAACGGTGCCGGAGACGGTCAGGAGCACCTGTCCGCCCGCGGGGATGTCCAGCCCGGTGACGGGTGTGTCGGCGGGCTGGGTGGTGCCGTCGGGGAGGGTGATCGTCGCGTTGGTGAAGTGCTCGAGGGAGGGCACGTCGGTGACGCTCACGTCGGTGGCGTCGAGGTCGCCGGAGTTGCCGACGAGGATCTGGAATTCGCCGGTACCGCCGTTCTCGACCTGGGCCTGCTCGGTGGACTTCTTGATCCAGAGCTTGCCCTCGCCGATGGTGTGAGGAACGGTCGCGCACTCGTTGCTCGCGGTGCTCGCCGCGGCGACGGAGCGCTGCAGGGCCGCCGCTTCACCGGGCGCGGCGAGGCAGGCGGTGTTCACGAGCTCGCGGTCCTCCGAGATCCCGGCCGCGTCGTTGAGCGTGACGGTGAACTCGAGAGTGGCCGTCTGACCGGCGGGGATGGTGCCGGCCGTCCAGATGATCCGCCCGGTGCTCTCCTCGATGTCCGCCGTGCCCGAGGACGCCTTGATAGAGGCGGTGTCGAGGGTGGCGTCGTCGAGGACTCCGTCGTCGAGGAAGTCGGTCACGGTGCCGCCGGCCCAGTCCCCCGAGCCGTCGGAGGTGAGCGTCAGCGTGTACGGGACCGTCTGGCCGGGGACGAGCTTCTGATCCGACGGGACCGTGGAGGTCTTCGTCAGCGTCACGTGCGGCTCGAGCGCGGCCAGCGGCGCGGTCGCCTCGGCGCCGTCGGTGCCGAAGGTGTAGTCGTCGATGGACCGGTAGTCGCCGTAGGAGCCCGAGAGGCCCGTGTTGGGGTTCCGGGTCTCCGTCTCCCCGTCCCAGCCGTGCACGCCACCGGTCGAGTCGACACCGTTCTTGCCGTTACTGGTCAGCGGAGTCGTCGACTCGCGGACCGCGTTGCCCGGCACCAGGAGCGAGTCGTCCCAGTAGACCGTGGACGCGTCGGTGTCCCCCGCACTCAGGCGGCGGATCTCGATACCGCCGCGGGAGGCCTCCGTGTCCACGCGGGTGAAGTGGAACTCGTTCGTGCGGTTCAGCGTCGCGCGGAACGTGACCGCCGGGTCGGTGATGTCGACGGTGTCGCCGGCAGCGTCCTTCCCGTCCCACGCGACGGAGAACCCGCCTGGCTTGGCGACGATCGTGGTCAGCGAGACATCCTTCTCGCCGTCGTACGAGCCGTCACCGTCGGCGTCGATCGTGACCTTCACCGTTCCGGGCTGAGTGCCCAGCACGCCCGTCAGGGTGCCGGCGTTGGAACCAGTGCCCGACCGCTTGAACGCGAGGTCGCTGATCGTCGGCGCCGAGTACTTCGGAGCGATCGACTCGGGCAGATCCGCGGCCGGCGGGTCCAGGAACAGCTTGTACGTCTGCAGCCCCTCGACCTTCTCGCGGTTCGAGGACTGGAAGTAGTCAGCCCCGATCCCGTCCGCTTCCGCGGAGCGCTGCATCGGGACGGAGAGGTACGACGGGTCCGAGGACCCGATCTTCACGTTGCCCTTGTTGTTGGCCTGCACCGTGGAGCCGATGCCGTCGTAGTCCCGCAACGTCATGTCGTAGCGGGCGCCGGTCTCGGTGATCGCGTGCAGCGTGAACGTCGACGCGCGCTCGCTGTTCGTCGCGAACGAGGTCTTGGCGCCGGACTGCAGGCCCCACGACGTCGACCAGACACGGCCGGCGATCGCCTCGCCCGACGTGCTCTTCACGCCGATGTCCCAGACGAGGTTGACCATCTTCCCGTCCGCGATGTCCGACACCGCGACCGTGTAGATCCCGTCGGCCGGGGCGACGTAGTCGCCGCTGACGACCTGATCCGGCCCCGCGCCAGGCGAGTACGTCTTCGACGCGAGGACCTTCCCCGTCGGGTCCTTGACCACGGCCGAGCCGCCGGCGGACTCACCCTCCGCATCGCCCGAGCCCGCCTTCAGCGGGTGCAAGTTCACGGTGAACCGCTCCCCCGCCTTCACCCACGCCGAAACCGTCGTGGTCTGCTCGTTCACCCAACCGCCCTGCAACAGCGTGTTCGGGATCGACGCGTTCGCGTCCGCAGCCAACGCGGACGGCACCACACCGCCCAGCAGCAGACCGCCCGCGAGGACGCAGCCAGCCGTCGTCGCCGAAAGCACGCGCCGCCCCGTACTGCTGCTGCGCTGTCGAGGCGGCGCAGAAGCTCCACTTGCTCGATTCATGTCTTCTTCTCTCTCTACGAGGGGAAGGACTCCCCCACCGCGCACAAGGCGCACCATTTCACGGTGATAACCACCCGCGAACCGAAAGCAAACTATCATTTCAGTACGTCTAGGGAGCCCCCTGACGCTTTATCCGGCGGGTTCGGCCGGACGCAAGTGATCGGGCGGCCGGAGGGGTCGGCGCCGGTGGCATCGCAGGGTGCAGATTCAGCACCGCTCTCGGGCGGAGTCGGTGCGCCAGAATGGCAAAATGCCGAATCACTACACGCCGCCCGACCCTGCTCGTTCAGAGAGAGTTGAGTTCGCCGTGGAGATCATCGGCAATCCCGCCAAGAGTCAGATCCTGAAGTTCCTCTCGGCGAACCCGGGCGCGTACTTCGGGCTCATCCAGAACGCGCTCCCCGAGATGAACGTGAACACCCTCGCTCGCCACCTCCGCTCCCTCGAGGAGGCCGGCGTCATCGAGCTCGACCTGCCGCGCGGGCAGCGCCGCGGGCGCACCCCGCGCTACACCGTCAACCGGGCGGCCGTCGTCGACATGACGAACGAGTGGTTGGCCTACCTCGACATGAACCTGCGGCCCACGGGACCAGAGGCGGAGGGCCAGTAGGCACGCAGGAACGATGACGCGCCGTTGCGGTGCTCTACATCGTCGGAGCTAACATGAGCAAACCTCGTGTCGGGGAACCCTGGCCTCTGCACGCGGTGCTCATACAGCAACGTCAAGGAGCACACATTGGTTGGCCAGGTCAGATCTCTCCCTCAGTCGCGCCCACAGGCGCAACACACCGCACAGGCCTCAGACGAAGCCACGTTCGAAGCGATCGCGATACTCGCTCGCGCCACCACCGCCCTGGCCGCTGGACCGCGGGCATTGGGTCCGCACATCGAACAGCTCCGAAACGTCGGCTTGGTGATGGGCGACCAAGTCGATCTTCTCCGGGCCCGCCAGCTCGCCAATGAGTACCTCGCGGCGGTCGGAGCTTCGCCATGCGGCTAGGGCGTCAGGAGCGGTGACTGGCGTTCGGTGCGCGTGATCGGCGCCAATGAGGCGACACACCGCGGCACTTACGTTTCTGTTAACGGAAACGCGCCCATGATCGTCCCCATGGGCAGACCAAGCAAAGGACAGCGAGTATCCATCATGGCGAAGCCTGCCCTTCCCCTCGCGGAGGTCATCAAGGCCAACGCGGAAGCCATCGGGCTGAGCTACGGCGAGTACGTCACAGCTCTCGCGGCCGAGGCGCTCGGCATGCCCGAGTACGCGCCGCGACCCAGCCGTGATCGTGCAAATGAACTTCCCATTCCTCAGGAGGCGCGCACGACAGCCGCTTAAACGAAGGAGGCCCGCCGAAGCGGGCCTCACAAAGTTTCGTAGCTCAGAACCCAACCGGCGACCAAACCACGGGTTCCGAGCTAATCAAGTCACCAGCCCTCGCGGGAGGCTTCTCTATGCCCGAAAGAATACATGACGGGCTGGAAGATTCAAGGACGGATCTTCTGGCGCGCCGCTCCGGTATGCCGTCGGCGACGGCCAGTGATGCGTGGGCGTTGTCCCGCCGTCTGACCCCGCGCAGCACGGTCCGCACGATGCGCGCGGATGCCTATGGGCGTCTGGACGAGAACGCGTATCCGGCCGCGTTCCGGGTTTCGCCGGTGGCTCCGTCGACGCCGTGGGCGGTGTATCTTGCGGACGAGTCGGGTGTGTTCCGGCTGTTGTGCTTCGACTTCGACGGCAAGGACTCTCGTGGAGCGATCCTCCCCGACCTGATGGAGCAGGCTGTGGACGACTGCGACGCGCTCTCCGCGGTGCTGGAGGCGCACCAGGTCGCTCACGTGGTCTGTCAGTCCTCCGGGACGGGTGGCCGGCATGTGTGGGTGGCCGTGCACAGCGGGGTCTCGGCCGAGGACGTGCGGGCGCTGGCGATCGCTGCTCGAGCAAACTTCCGCACTCTGGATCACGGGATGCTCCACAACCCGGCCACCGGCGCCGCGCGCCCTCCTCTGTCCCCGCACCGCGACGGCAGCGCATCGACCGTGCTCCGCGGCGACGCCGAGGACCTTCTGACCTCGACCGTCACCGACGTGCAGCTGCGCGAGGTCACGACGGCGCTCGAGCTGACGCGGCCCCAGCGGTTCCCGCAGCTCTCCCCCGCCACCGGTGTCCGCGACGTCGCTCACCGCACCCACCGCGGGCTGAGCGCTGCAGGTGCTGCACACATGGCTACGGTCGGTGGCGGGGCGAATCCTTCGTGGACGGCGTTCATGTGCTTGCTTTCGGCCGCTCACGCGGGCTGGACGCTGACCGACGTCGAGCACGCCGCCCGCACGGCGCCGGGCATGGAGCACTACCGGACGAAGAACACCGGCCGCGGCGGCCGCCGGCCCCGCTCCCGCGAAGAAGCCGCTGAGCGCCTGAGCCGCCAGTGGGAGAAGGCGCTGCAGTTCGCCGCCCTGCACGCGGCCCTGCCGGCCGAGCGGGAGCCGCGGGATCTGACCGAGCTCGAGGGCATCGTGGCTGCCGTCAGCGATCTTGTCGAGCGGTTCCGGGTGCATCCAGGCAGGTGGGGCCGCACCGAGCGCGCCACCTCGGAACGGACGATCCTCACAGCCCTCGCCTACCTCAGCCTGCACACCGGCAAGCGCACCGTCGCGGCCTCAGTCCGAGATCTTGCCCTCCTCTCAGGCCTGGGCCGCACCACCGCTGCAGCCGCCCTCCGGGCACTGCAGGCGGACGGGTACGTGCAGCTCATCGCCCGCGCCGACGGCAGCAACGCGAGCGAATGGCGCCTAACCGGGGCATTTTCCACAGGCTCAGGAACACTCCGGACACAGCCACCTAATAACCCCCGCCCCCCCGGCCAGCTCTTTAGCGAACGAGCGGTCTTCCTTGAGCTGATTGAGCACGAGCTCACCGACGCCCGCCACGACCTCTTCACCCGCGCGGGCCTGGGGCATCTCGCCGGGAAGATCTACGCGCTGCTGCGTCGCGAAGCCTCGGCCTCGGTTGAGACGACTGCGCGTCTTCTCGGAGTGACGACTCGAGCGGCAGCCACGAACCTCTCTCGTTTGCGAGCCCACAGGCTGATCGTCAAGCACACCGATGGGTGGAGGCGAGCCCTCCGAGATCTCCGAACGACTGCAGCTCGAGCGCTGGGCGTCGACGGCGCGCTCGAGGACCGCGCATACCGGTACGGCATCGAGCGCGAGGTGTGGGCCTGGTGGCAAGCCGAGCTCTCCCATCGATCCTCGTCGCCGAGGGAACGTCCCCGACGCCCTTATGTCACTAGCCGGCCGCTGTTCGAGGACCCCACCGCTGGCGAGCGCGTCTGGCCGCTCTACCCTCGCGACGCCGCCGGCCGTGGAGATCACCGAGAAGCTCTTTATTGGGGGCGCACGGGCATGCTCGCCCCCGGGTCTCTCTGGTGGTCTTCGACCGCCGCTTAGCCCGACGCCTCGACTCGCCTGACCGCTCCCCCACCGTTCGCAGAACAACGGCGCCGGAGGTCACTGTCGGACCCTCCGACCTACACTCAACTTTTATCGAACACATGTTCGAACGCATCGGGAGGTTGCTGGATGAGTGTCACAGTCGTCGAACGGATCGCGACACCGACGGAGGATGCGGTCACCGTCGCGTTCCTCGTCGCCGGCGACGCGGTGGCCGCCGGGTTCCCCTCCCCCCGCGCAGGACTACTTCGACGGCTCCCTCGACCTCAACGACCACCTGATCCGCGACAAGACGTCCACTTTCATCGTCCGTGTCTCCGGGGAGAGCATGGTCGGCGCCGGCATCAGCGACGGTGACGAGCTCGTGGTCGACCGTTCTCTCACCCCGAAGCACGGCAACGTCGTCGTCGCGATCCTCGATGGCGAACTCACCGTCAAGCGCCTCGAGCTCTCCCCTGGCGGCGTGATCTTGCGTGCCGAGAACTCCGAGTACCCGCCGATTCTCGTCCCGGAGCTGAGCAACCTCCAGGTGTGGGGCGTCGTCACCGTCTGTCTCCACCATCTGCACCGTGCGCTCTGAGCGGCGGATCGGCCTGGTCGACGTCAACAGCTTCTACGTTTCCTGCGAGCGACTGTTCGACCCGAAGCTGCACGGCCGGCCCGTCGTCGTCCTCTCGAACAACGACGGTTGCGTGGTTGCTCGATCGGACGAGGCGAAGCAGCTCGGCATCGCGAACGGCACACCCTGGTTCAAGATCGAGCCCCTCATCCGTTCAGGGCACCTCCCGAAGGTCATCGCCCGTTCGAGCAACTACGAGCTGTACGGCGAGCTCTCCGCCCGCGTGATGGAGCTGTTGGGCCGCTACTCCGCCTGGCAGGAGGTGTATTCGATCGATGAGAGCTTCCTCGGCGTCGACGGCGACGTGGCGGAGCGGGCGAAGATCGGGCGCACGATGCGCGCCGCTGTCGCGAAGAACGTTGGTCTGCCCGTGTGCGTCGGGTTCGGGCCGAGCAAGACGCTCGCGAAGTTCGTCAACAAGGGCGGAGCCAAGAAGCACCCGCGCCTCGGCGGCGTCTGCGACACCGACTGGTACACATCGGCGCAGCTCGACGCGCTCATGGCCTCGCAGCACGTCACCGAGCTGTGGGGCGTCGCCGGCCGCACCGGGAAACGGCTCGCGGAGCTGTCCATCCACACGATCCGCGACCTCCGCGACGCGGACCCCGCGCTCATCCGGAAGAAGTTCTCGGTCGTCCTGCAGCGCTCCGTCTACGAGCTGCGCGGCATCGACTGCATCCCCCTCGAGCCCGCGCGCACTGTCCGGGACCAGCTGATCTTCTCTCGCTCGTTCGCCACTCCGGTGACGACGATCGCGGACATGGAGCAGGTGCTCTCCGTCTATGCGCAGCGCGCCGCGCATCGGCTCCGAGCGCAGGAGTCGGTCACCAAGACGATGAGCGTGTTCGCGTCGACCTCGCCCTTCGCGGACGCACCCTATGAGTCCGCCGGCGGCCTCGCCGGCTTCCCCATCCCCACCGACGAACCGGTGGCGATCGTCAAAGCCGCGATCGGCACACTGCGACCGCGACTGCGCGAGGGGGCGCGCTACGTCCGAGCCGGCGTCATCCTCACCAACCTCTCCCCCAAGGACTCTCACGCCTTCCTCGACATCTTCGACACCGCCTTCGACACCAAGAGCCTCGGCGCCACCATCGACGCCGTGACCAAGCGCCACGGCCGCTCCGCGGTCGGCCTCGGACTCGCCGGGATCCGGAAGGGACCTGTCTGGACGATGAAACGCGGCGCACTCTCTCCACGCTCCACAACCCACTGGGGCGAACTGGCGACCGCGTTCGCGCACTGACGTCGACCAATTTGAGGTGTGAGTTCCAAACTTCGGAAGATTCAGGGATACAGACTCTGTAAGTGGAAGACCCCGCCGACTTACGTAGTCTGTAAGAACCAGAGTAACAAACCCTGTGAGTACGACTCTCAGTGGAATCTCCATGTAAAAGACGGTCAACGAGGTTCGTCTACAAAGTTACAGACTTCGTAGTTCTGTAAATCTGTGGGTTGAGGTGGCCGACCGGTGCTGCTGATCGCGGCAGTATGAGAGCTTTGGCGCGCTGCGGGCTTCAGTGGGATATGCCGATTTCAAGCGCTGGAGGGCGCAAGCGCTACGCATCCGTCGATGTGCCAGCCCGGCTCTGGTGGTGACCGGGTGCAACTTTGGGTCGCTGTGGTCGACGATCGATCGCAGTTCGTAAGTTACAGAGTTCCAAAGTCAGCAGCACGAGGCCGAACTTTGGTAGTCTGTAACTACGGAAGTGATTGGAGCATCCATGCGCATCGTGTCCCTGGCAAATCAGAAGGGCGGGGTCGGGAAGACGACAAGTCTGATGAACCTTGCGGCCGTCGCCGCAAAGAACGCGCGAGTACTCGTGGTCGACGTCGACCCCCAACAGTCGACCACCATGTGGGCGGCCCGGGCGGGGGAGCGGCTGCCCTTTGATTTTGCGGAGAACACCGACCCCAATACGCTCACGCGGCTGCGAGAGCTGCCGTACGACGTGGTCTTCGTGGACACACCAGGCAACCTGACTGACACAGCGATTCTCGGTGCCGTTCTCGACGTCTCCGACTTTGCGATCGTGCCGATGGTGCCAGAAGCCCTCGCTGTCGATCCGACGCGCAACACGATCAGCAAGCTCATCGAGCCGCGAGGAGTTCCGTACCGAGTTCTGCTGGGCAAGGTGGACATGCGTGTACCGAACCTCCTCGAAGACTGGGTCAATCTCGTGGATATGAGCCTCAAGCTTCCCCGCTTCAAGCAGCACATACGGCAGTACAAATCGATCAGCGATTCTCCGCTGACCGGAGACGTTGTGACGCAGTACCCCGACACTAGGCAAACCGCCAACGCGATCTACGACTACAACGCAGTCGCCCTGGAGCTCACCTCCATCTGGGCGCACTCGACCCCGAGGAGCTCCTAATGGCCCGTCAGGACCTCAGTGCAATGCTGTCCACGCCACCGCAGGCAAATCCGTCACCCACCCCGCCGGCGGCGGCACCAGAGGCGGCGGAGCCCGCTCAGCTTTCCAAGACTCGTCGGGTGAAGGACGCCGCGCCGGCCGCTTTGCAGAATGCGGCGGAGGAAGCTGGCTACCGATCCTTTGCCAGGAAGGAGGCGCGGGTTCGAGACGATCAGTACACCGCACTAACTGCACACGCGCGTCGACTCACGCGAACCAGGCCCGCTGGGACTGAGCGAATCACAGAGAACACTCTTATCCGAGTAGCGATCGATCTGCTTCTCGAGAGGAGCGATCAGATTGCTGGTGGATCTGAAGCCGAAATCCGGAAGTCTGTCGGTCTGTAAGTAACGGACTTCGGATCACCGTCGACGCGGACGAGTTCAAGCGTGCCCTGCTCACGGAGGCGATCAAGGACGGCAGCTACGACCGCGCGATCATGCTGCCCGAGGTCCGCGCCGCCGAGGCGGCGGGGGAGCGGTTCTTGCCGCTCGAGCTGGCCTCCCTCGTGCACGAGGAGTCCTCTCAGCTCGCGATTCGCGTCCGTGACGAAGCGGTGCGGGACGGGCTGAACGTCTCCTCGTCCGCGATGGCCGTCGAGCTGGGGGCAACGACTCGGATCCGTCGGCTACAGCGTCGAGGTCATCGACGTGGAAGTCCCGTTCGAGCTGTCGGAGTCGCGGAACGCCGGCCGCTGGCAGCAGTCCTACGAACGCGCCCTCGACGGCGCCGACGAACTCGGCGGCCGATGGGGTGCCCAGCGAGTACGCACGCGGCGTCTACGCGGGACCGGGCGGACGTTCCCTACCCGAGGTCGCCGCCGAGCAGCTGGCCGACACCGGACCGACCGTCATCCGCTACCGCCGCTACAGCACCCTCGCCGAAGGACAGCCGCGCACGCTCGACGTCGACAAGTCGCGCACCGCGTTCGGAGAACCCCTGATCCACACGGCCCTCGCGCACGCACGAGCGACCGTCACCCGCAGCTTCCCCACGATGCCGGCGCCGGACCGCGGCGACCGAAGCCGCTAGATCCACTGCCGGCGGCGCCCGTCAGCAGCTCGCGATCTCCTTCTATTCGTTCCGGGGCCGCTTGACGCGGCACCGGCGATGCCGGGGGAGGGAGGCCGCTGCGCGGCCCGTTCCCCTGCGTTTTCTTCACCTCTCCGCGGTCTCAACCTATTTCGCTCCACCTGCTACGTGCCACCGATCCCGGGCGCGGTCGCTGCGCTCCCTCACATCGCCCGGGATCGGCGTCACTCCGCCGGCTCCACTCAAACGGTTCTTCCCGCCGGAGAGGCAAAGAAAAACGATCAGCCAGAGGGAGACACACCATGAGTCAGCAGCGCGGCACCCGTGCCGAGGTCATCACGAGCGAGTATCACGGACCCGGAGCGGAGGGGATCAGCCGGATCGCGCGTCAGGTGGTCATCGTCGGCGCCGGTGGCCGCGACCCGGTGACCGAGCAGGCCCCGGCCGTGCATCTGGTCACCCGCAGCCGAGCGGTCGCCGGGGTGACGCTGCATCACTTCGAGCCCATGGACGCCGTGGGGGAGGGCCGGATCGGCTACATGGCCTCCGGCGCCTACGTCGTCGTGCCGATCACGGTCGCTCGGGCGCTCGACCTGTACCCAGCCGCGTACGCGCTGCACGACCGCAGCGAGACGCCCGACGACTTCCTCGACAACGACTGACCTCCGCCGAGACGAGAAGGAGACAGGGCATGCTCATCATCACCCACACCCCCGAGGCCGGAACGATCATCGAGGGCACCAGCCGCGGCGACGGCACCGCCGAGATCCTCAAGGTGTCCGGCTGGCGGTGGGGCCGCTCCATCGGCGCGTGGTACGTCCCGCAGTCCCGCGACCGCCTGCCGAAGTGGTGGATCCTCAACCCCACCGCCGCCGCGCTGCGCGAGGCGGGGCACGAGGTCACCGTCGACGCCGAAGACACGTTCCGCCCGACCGCCGAGGCCGAGGCCGTCATGATCGAGCGTCAGGCCGCACGCGTCGGCGCGCTCGACGCCACAGCGGACCGGCGGGCGGCGCAGGCAGACGACGCCGACGACGCCGCCCGCCGCGCCCTCCGCCGCCTGCCCGAGGGCGGGGAGCCGATCAAGATCGGCCACCACTCGGAGACGCGGCACCGGAACGCGATTGCCAAGGCCGACGCCGCGATGGGTCGCAGCGTCGAGGCCGACCGCGAGGCTACCCGCGCCCGCGCCGACGTCGCGGCCGGGACCACCGAAGCCCGCTACGCGCCCCACGCGGTCGCGCGCCGCATCGACCGGCTCGACACCGACATTCGCGGATACACGCGGAAGATCGAAGGCAGCTCGCACAACTTCGGCGGCGGCCACATCGAGACGACGCCCCCCGCTACCGGCGCCCGGCTCGAGCGACTGAACACGGAGCGGGCGCAGCTCGAGGACCAGCGCACCTACTGGACCGCCGTCCGCGAGGAACAGGTCGCCGCGGGGGAAGTCACGATCCACCGCCGCGACACGATCGCCAAGGGCGACGCGATCAAGCACAAGTTCGGGTGGAGCGTCGTGACCCGCGTGAACCTCAAGACCGTGACCGTCGCCCTCGACTGGAACGCCGGGACGCGCCCCTACTCCGTCGCCTACGCCGACGTGCAGGGACACTGCGCCGCCGCCGACGTCGCAGCCAGCACGGAGACAGTGGCGACCTGAGCCGGGGGAGGGCCGGCCTTCGGGCCGGCCCGTGAGGGGCGATCCCCTCACACTCCCCAGGTGTCCCGTTCCGGAGCGCGAGCTGTGCTCGCGCAGCGGCGACGGAGCGCCGCCCAAGAGGTCCGGTCGGCGGTGCCGACCGCTGAGGTTCGCCCGATGGGCTCACGGTTCTTTGCCGTGAAGCCTTCGGCGGCTCGTCCGCTTCGCTCCCTCGTAGCCACCTCCGGGCTCCGCGCAAGTGGCTGCGCCACCGGCTCCTCCGAGACTTCGGGCACGCGGTCGCTGCGCTCCCTCACATCGCGCCGAAACTTTCTCCACCCGCCGCCCTCCGGGTTGCACTGCGCCCTCCGGCTGCAAAGGCGGAAAACCGCCTTCCTTACCGTTATTTCCGTGGATCCGGGGCAGTTGTAGGCTCCGGAACGCGCCAGGGGTCCCGGGTATGGCTGACCGCCTTCAGCCGACTGATGGCACGCCGTGATTAGCCGCCCGGGACCCCGCAACGGCAGGACCGCTCATTGAGAAACGCGACCAGATCGCCCCGTAAGGACATGCCGGCAAGGTCGTTCACGGCGCACCGCACCCTCAACGGAAGGACCCTGCGTGCCCCAACTCTGGGCCGGTATCGACGCCGGCAAGACCGAACACCACTGCGTCGTCATCGACGCCAACGGAACCAAGCTGCTCTCCCAACGGTTCAAGAACCGAGAAACGGCGATCCTGACCCTGATGGGAGACGTCGCCTCCCTGCCAGGCGGCACCGACGTCGCCTGGGCAACGGACCTCAACCACGGCGGGACAGGGCTGCTGCAGACGCTCCTGCACTCGCATGCGCAGCCGCTGTTCTACATCTCAGGCCGCGTCGTGCATCACGCCTCGGGCGCCTACCGCGGCGAAGCCAAAACAGACGCGAAGGACGCGGTCATCATCGCCGACCAAGCGCGGACCCGGCGAGACGTGACGCTGATGCGCCAGGCCGACGAGGTCACGGCGGAACTGCGCCTGCTCTCGGCGCGACGAGAAGACCTGGTGCACGATCGCACCCGCGCCGTGAATCGCCTGCGCGCCATCCTGGTCCACTACTTTCCGTCGCTCGAGGGGGCATTCAACTACGCGACGACCAGGGGACCTCTGGTGCTGCTCACCCGGTACGCGACCCCCGGTGCGATCCGGCGCATGGGGGAGAGCCGGCTGGCGGCGTGGTTGAAGGGACAGGGCTGCTGGAAATCCGCGGCGGTCGCGAAGACGGCGGTGGAAGCCGCGCGCGAGCAGACATCGGTCGTCGTGGGGGAGGGGGCAGCGGCTCGGCTGGTGAGCCGGTCCGCGCGTGATCTCCTCCGCATCCGCGACGAGGTCGCCGAGCTCGACGGGGAGATCGAAGCCGCTTTGCAGGACAGCAGATCCGCGGATCTTCTGGTGTCGATTCCTGGGTTCGGGCGCAGGCTCGCCGCGGATTTCCTTGCCGCGACCGGTACTGACCTCGCCGCGTTCGAGACGCCCGACCGGTTGGCCAGCTTCGCGGGTCTCGCTCCCGTGCCGCGGGACTCCGGGAAGATCTCCGGCAACCATCACCGGCCACGTCGCTATGACCGGCGGCTGTTGAACGCCTGCTTCCAGGCGGCGTTCATCGCGTCGAGGAACTGCCCGGTCTCGCGCTCGTTCTACGATCGGAAACGCCAGGAGGGGAAGTCGCACAAGCAGGCTCTGATCGCTCTCGCCCGGCGCCGTATGAACGTCATCTGGGCGATCTTCCGTGACCAGACGACCTTCAACCCCACCCCGCCCCGGCCGAACGATCCCGTCACCCCGCTTCTGCAGCACGGTCCAGAGTCGCCATCGAGGAGCAGACCCACCATCGCCCTTGCGGCCGCCTGACGCGTCTAGGTGAGGAGTTCGGTCTGGATCCGGGCGGCGACGGCCTCGCGGAGGGGGCGGACGTTCTCGGTGCTCCAGTCGGTCGGGTCGGGGAACTTCCACTCCAGGAATCGGCCGGTCGGCGTTGCGGGGAGGGTGAGGCCGGGCTTCATGGTGATGACGATGTCCGCGTTCTCGAGGTCCTCGACGGTGACGGCGCGGGGGATGTGGTTCCTGATGTCGAGGCCGAGCTCGGCGACGGTCGCAGCGATCGCGGGGTTCACCGTCTCGGCGGGGGAGAGACCGGCGGAGGTGGCGGTGTAGCGGTCGCCGGCGAGGACTTCGAGCAGGCCTGCGCCGAGTTGGGAGCGGCCGGCGTTGTGCTGGCAGAGGAAGAGGACGGTGGGCTTCTCGGTCATGCGGGGATGCTGCTTCCGGTGGTGGTGCGGGTCCAGGTCTGGGTGGCGATCTGCACGGCGTCCCAGGGGGAGCCGAGCGGGGGTGTGTAGGAGAGGTCGAGGTCGGAGACCTGCTCGACGGTGAGCCCGGCGAACAGGGCGGTCGCGTACGTGTCGACGCGCTTGGCGGTCTCGGTGCCGAGGCGTCCGACGAGCTGCGCGCCGAGCAGACGTCCGTCGCGGGTGTCGCCGGTGATGCGGATCGTGATGGGCTGCGCGCCCGGGTAGTAGCGCTTGTGGTCGTCCGCGACCGCGCTCGTCGTCGCCGGCGCGAAGCCCGCGGCGAGGGCCTCGTGCTCGCGAAGGCCGGTGCGGGAGGCGACGAGGTCGAAGACCTTCACGACCTGCGTGCCGACCGAGCCGGCGAACCGGGCATCGCCGCCGAGAGCGTTCTCGCCGGCCACCCGTCCCTGCTTGTGGGCCGTGGTGCCCAGCGGCAGGTAGGTGCTGCCGAGCAGACGGTGGTGCGTGGTCACTCCGTCGCCTGCCGCGAACACGTGCGGCAGGCCCGTGCGCATCGCCTCGTCGACGACGACCGCGCGGCCGGCGCCGAGAGACGCTCCGGCGCGGGCGAGCAGGTCGGTGTTCGGCTTCACGCCGACGACGAGGAGGACGACGTCAGCGGTGCGGGTGAGAGGTGTGCCGTCGTGGTCGGCGTGCACGGCGAGGCCGGTGGCGGTCTTCTCGATCGAGGCGACGGTGGTGCGGGTGAGAACCTCGACGCCGCGCTCGGTCAGTTCGGTGTGGACGAGGGCGCCGAGTTCGGGGTCGAGGGTGGAGAGCACTTCCGGGCCGCGCTGGAGCTGGGTGACTCGGAGGCCGCGGACGGTGAGGGCTTCGGCCATCTCGAGGCCGACGTAGCCGGCGCCGACGATGATCGCGGTCTGCGGGTCTCGACTGTCGAGGAACCGCTCGAGCGCGAAGGTGTCGCCCATCGAGTGCAGCACGTGCACTCCGTCCTCCGGCCCCAGTGCGTCCACTCCCGCGATGCCGGCGGAGGAGGCGAGGGCGCCGGTGCCGACGATCAGCTCGTCGTACCCGATCCGGTCGAGCGAGCAGTCGGGGGTGCGGACGGTGAGCTGCTGCCCGGCGACGTCGATGTCCGTCGCGAAGGTGTCCAGGCGCAGGGTCATGCCGGTGGCTTCGAGATCGGCGTGGCTGCGGTGCGCAAGCGACTGCCATGGCTGCACCTCGCGGGAGAAGTAGTACGGGATCCCGCAGATGGAGAAGTTCGGGTACGAGTCGGCGACGACGACGGTCACGTCGACGGACGGGTCGAGCTCGCGGGCGCGCAGCGCGGCGGAGATCCCCGCGTCGCTGCCGCCGATAGCGACGAGATGCATCAGATGGGCCTTTCGAATCAGACGTGTGAAGAGGTCGAGGCGGCCGGGACCACAAGGTCCCCGGCGGCCCGGGCGGCGCCCGGGAAGAGGAACACGGCGATTCCGACGCCGATCGCGGCGCCGACGAGCTGCGCAGCGACGAACGGCAGGACGGAGGTGGGGGCGATGCCGGCGAAGGTGTCGGTGACGACGCGGCCGAGAGTCACGGCGGGATTCGCGAACGAGGTCGAGGACGTGAACCAGTACGCGGCACCGATGTACGCGCCGACCGCGGCCGCCGCGAGCGGGCCTCGGTGCGTACGGGCGAGGGAGAGGATCACGAGGACCAGGCCCGCGGTGGCGACGACCTCCCCGAGCAGGTGCCCGGCAGTGACCCGCTCCGTCGTCGCGATCGAGGACGGGATTTCGAACATCGCATTCGCGAGGACCGCGCCGCCGATGCCTCCGAGCAGCTGCGCGCCCACGAACACCGCCAGCTCCCGCCCCAGCAGGCCGGTGCGGTCGCGACGACCGAGGACCGCGTCCACGGCGGAGACGAGCGGATTGAAGTGCGCCCCCGACACCGGGCCGAGAGTGAGGATCAGCACCGCCAGCCCCAGCGCGGTCGCGAGGGAGTTCTCCAGCAGTTGCAGACCGACGTCGTCCGGGGAGAGCGTCTGAGCGGCGATGCCGGAGCCGACGACGATCGCCACGAGCAGACCGGTGCCGAGGAACTCGGCCACGGCCCGACGAGCGAGCGGAGGAGGGGAAGTGGTGTCCATGTCGTCGGCCATCTTGACCGCTCACGATCACTCAGTCAAGATTGAGTCAATGAACACCGAGCGAACCGAACTCGAAGCGCGCGCCGCCCGGCACGCCGCCCTCAGCGACCCCGCGCGCCTGCGGATCACCGACCTGCTCACCCTCGGAGACCTCGCGCCGCGGGAGCTGCAGGACCGTCTTGGGATGCCCTCGAACCTCGTCGCGCACCACCTCGCCGTCCTCGAGCGCGAAGGCATGATCCTCCGTCGCCGCTCGGAGGCGGACCGGCGCCGCAGCTACGTCCATCTGATCCCCGGGGCGTTCGACCAGCTCGGGCCCTCGACCACCGCCGCAGCGCGGCGAGTGCTGTTCGTGTGCACCGCGAACTCCGCCCGCTCCAAGCTCGCCGCGCAGCTCTGGGCGCAGCGCAGCCCCATCCCCGTCGCCTCCGCCGGCACCCACCCGGCCGCCGCGGTGGCCGCCGGAGCGATTGCGACCGCCGAACGCCACGGCCTCCCGCTACCCGAAGGAGCCCCGCAGCAGCTCGCGGACGTCGCCGCCGACACAGACCTCGTGATCACCGTCTGCGACGCCGCGCACGAGGAACTCGGCTCGGACGCGCTGCACTGGTCGATCCCCGACCCGGTACCTGCCGGCACGGATGCCGCGTTCGATGCGGCCTACGACGAGCTCGCCGCGCGCGTCGACGCTCTCGCGGCGAGGGTCACGGCCGCCTGATCAGACGCGGGTGAGCATCCCGGCGAGGGAGTCGAGCGCGCCGGGGACGAGGGAGAAGTACGCCCACGTGCCGCGCTTCTCGCGGGCCAGGATCCCGGCGTCCACGAGGATCTTCAAGTGGTGCGACACGGTCGGCTGACTCAGCCCGACCGGCTCCGTGAAGTCGCACACGCACACCTCGCCCGAGCTGCTCGACGCCACGATCGACACCAGGCGGAGCCTCGCCGGATCCGCCATCGCCTTCAACGCTCGCGCCAGCAGCTCCGCGCCCTCGGCGCTCAGCGGCTCGCGCGCGAGCGGCGCGCAGCACGCGGCCGCCGCCGCGGTGAGAGTCAGCTCGGTCGTCGCCATGCCTCCACCCTCCCACACATTGACAGCCATCGATATGCCGGGGCAGACTCGATCCATCGATGACCGTCGATGTTGAGGAGTGCACCTGATGACCCTGCTGCTGACCGTCCCGCCCCGCACCGACGAGCGCCGCCTCACCGGCCTGCCCGTCGCCGTCATCGGCGCCGGCCCCGTGGGTCTCGCCGCCGCCGCGCAGCTGCTCGAGCGCGGCCTCGACGTCATCGTCTACGAGGCGGGTGAGAGCGCAGGTGCCGCTGTGCAGCAGTGGGGTCACACTCGCTTGTTCTCCCCGTGGGAGTTCCTGGTCGACGCGGCCGCCGGGCGCCTGCTCGACGCCGCCGGCTGGGAGGCCCCCGCAGCGAAGAAGCTGCCCACCGGGCACGAGTTCGTCCGCGACTACCTCGCTCCTCTCGCCGCGACCCCGGAGCTCGCCCCGGTCATCCGCTACCGCTCCCGTGTCACCGCCGTCTCTCGTGAGGGCATGGATCGCACCCGCTCCACCGGCCGCGCTGCGACCCCGTTCCTGCTGCGCCTGGACACTCCGGAGGGCGCCGTCGACGTCACCGCGCGCGCGGTCATCGACACCTCCGGCACCTACTCCACGCCCAACGCGCTCGCCTCCGCGGGCCTTGACCCAATCGGTGTCCTTGATGTCGCGGAGCACCTCAGCCACGCACTGCCGGACGTGCTCGGTGCGGACCGTGCCCGGTTCGCCGGGAAAAGCGTCCTCGTCGTCGGCGCCGGCCACTCCGCCGCGAACACCCTGATCAAGCTCGCTCGACTCGCCCGCGAGGAACCGGAGACGAGGATCACGTGGGCGATCCGCGGCACGAGCCCGGTGCGCGTCTTCGGCTCCGGCGACGACGAGCTCGAGGAGCGCGGCAAGCTCGGCGGCACCGTCCACCAGCTCGTCCGCGACGGCGCGATCACCCTCCTGGACCGCTTCGAAATCGACCGCCTCGAGAAGACCCCCTCCGGCGGCGTCACGGTGATGGGGCGCCGCCGGAAGGAGCGCGAGAGCGTGGAAGTCGATGTCGTGGTGCAGGCCACCGGGTTCCGGCCCGACCTCGACATGCTGCGCGAGATCCGCGTCTCCCTGGACGAGATCGTGGAAGCACCCCGCGCCCTCGCCTCGCTCATCGACCCGAACCTGCACTCCTGCGGCACCGTCGACCCCCACGGCGTCGCGGAACTCGCCCACCCCGAGCCGAACTTCTTCATCGCCGGGATGAAGTCGTACGGCCGTGCGCCGACCTTCCTGCTCGCCACCGGCTACGAGCAGGTCCGCTCCATCGCGGACGAACTCGCCGGCGATCACGCCGCCGCCCGGCGCGTCCAGCTCGTGCTCCCCGAAACCGGCGTCTGCTCCACCGACATCGGATCCGCCGGAGGGAGCTGCTGCTCATGACCGCGATCCGGCCGATGACCCCCGGAGACTGGGCGGCGGTCGAGACGATCTACCGCGAGGGGATCGCGACCGGGCACGCCACCTTCGAGGCCGAACCGCCCACGCGGGAGGCGTTCGACGCGGGGAAGCTCGACGTCGGGCGCCTGGTCGCCGTCGACGGAGAACAGATCCTCGGCTGGGCCGCGTTGTCGAAGGTCTCGGCCCGCCCCGTCTACCGGGGCGTGGTCGAGCACTCCGTCTACATCGCCGCCGCTGCACGTGGCCGCGGCGTCGGATCGAGGCTGCTGGCCGCGCTCATCGCCGCGGCGGACGACGCGGACCTGTGGACGATCCAGTCGAGCATCTTCCCCGAGAACACCGCCAGTCTCGCCCTCCACGACCGCGCTGGATTCCGGCGTGTGGGCATCCGGGAGCGCATCGCGCAGATGACGTACGGGCCGGAGGCTGGCCGCTGGCGCGACACGATCCTCATCGAGCGGCGGCGCCCGTGACGCCGTGACTCGTCCAGGATCCGCGTGTATCGTGATCGTCACAACGGGCCGGTTCCCGGAACGTTGCCAGCCGAAGACCCCGCCTAGCGGGGTCTTCGTTTTTAAGGCGTCCAGATCCGGTCGTGCGACGTCGACGCGTCGATCAGAGCGCCCAGGCGCGTCATCGTCGCCGCGGACTTCGGGTGCGTCTCCGTCACCGTCTGCCGACGCCGGTGCAGGTAGATCGCGAGGTCGGCCGCCTGCACCCCGGCGGCGTTCCTCGAGGACGCGAACTGGATCGGGGAGGAAATCAGGTTAAGGCGGCTCGTCAGGTAGCCCGGCGTGCCCAGTGACCGGTAGCTCTCGAACTGCCGCCGGTGCTCCTCCTGCGTCGCGATCTCGTCGGCGACGACGATCACCTCCTCGGTATCGAAGGAGAAGACGTCACGGCGGTACTCGTTCACCCGCTCGAGCAGGTGCTGCAGCACGATCTTGTGCGGCTGCTCCGGGTACCGGTACCGGGCGTTCAGGCGCTTCACGTCCACGCCCCGGAACAGGTAGCGGACTTCTGCCTCCTGCGCGATGCGCAGCGCGGCCGCGTAGATGCCCGCCGCCTCACGATGCTTCCCGCGCAGAGGAGCCCACTCGCCGGCGCCGCCCATCAGCTCGTGCCCGTGAAACTCGACATCCGCCGGCACCCCGTGATCCGCGGCGATCTGCTCCCGGAGAGCGGCGTAGCCGTGCTCGAGCTGCTCCCACTTCTCCTGTGTCGTCACGGCAGCGCCGATGAAGTAGAAGTCCTGTGTGTAGGACTCGTCCAGGTACGCGATCAGCACCCCGTCATCATGTCAGCGACCCCCGCCACCACTGGCGGCAGAACAGCCCGGACGGGCCGCTCCGGACAGCTCAAAGGCGCGAGCATGTCGCAGGAACACACATGCTCGGGGTGCATGGAGAGCACCCGATCGATCGGCTGTCACCGCTTGCGCGCGTCGGCGTCGAGGGTCTGCTGGAGAAGTCGGAGAGCCTTAGGTCCTACCCCATGGAGGGTCGCGAGGTGGTCCAGGCCCACCCGCCGCAGGTCGTCCGCATCGTGCACGCCCGCTTCCTCGAGCGCGCGGGAGGCCGGGGCGCCGATGGCGGGTAGCTGTCGAGACGGTTCCATAAGTCCGACCCTACGAACCGAACTGCTGCCCCGATAGCCGATGTCATCGCTCACCTCGGCACGCCTGCGCCAGGCTGCGGCGCTACTGCGGTCGTGTTCGTTCGCCTCATCCCACGGATCGCAGCGGATCGAACTGCCGTGAAGCCGTCGAAGGACAAGCGGGAACGCTTAGCCAGGGCGCCGGTATCCCGCTGCGTCGAGGACCGCCGGCGTCATTCAGGGCGGGTTGCGCACTTGAACGTCAGGAGCGGACGAGCCGCGCGATGGCGTCGGAGGCTTCTTGCAGCTTGATCTTCGCTTCGTCGCCGCCGGCTGCGGCGGCCTCGAGGACGCAGTGGTTCAGGTGGTCGTTCAGGAGACCGAGCGCGACGGACTCGAGGGCGCTGGTCATCGCGGAGATCTGGGTGAGGATCTTGATGCAGTACTGCTCGTCTTCAACCATGTTCTGCAGGCCGCGAGCCTGCCCCTCGATGCGGCGAAGGCGGCGGAGGTACTGGTCCTTGTCGGAGATGTAGCCGTGGGCGCCGGTGATGTCGGTCTGCTCGCTCGTCTGCTCGGTCACGGTGTCCTCATCCCCCGGGTGCTGGTGCAGCTCGTCCGCTGCTGCGCGGGGCGGACGGGTACGGAGGGGGTTTTCAGCCGCTCCGGCTGCTTTCTGCATACTCTAGGGGGGTATGCATGGGCGTCCCTTCTGATGCCCTCGGACGAGTGACGAGCAGTGTCGGAGGTGTGGATCATGAGCGACAGCGTCGTTTCTAAGCTGTCCGCGCCGCTGATGCGCGCGGTGGTCGTGGTGCTGACGTTGGCGGCTCTGCTGCTGGGCGTGTTCGCGATGCACTCGATGATGGGCAGCCATTCCGACGCGTCTGTGTCCGCAGGACACACGCATGCGCAGACCGATGCTCACGCCGACCCGGTAGCTGCGTCGACAGGCGGGATGGCTCTCGTGGCTGGCGCCGATCAGGGCGCGGTCGTGCCGATGGTGCCGTGTGATGACAGTTGCGCGATGGGGTGCGCTCTGATGGCGGCGACGTGCGTCATCGTCTTCTTCCTCGCGTCCCTGATCCTCCTGGCCCGGGTGCCGGCGCTGTTCGCGCGCGTGCTCGACGCGGGTCCGCGTCTTCTGCTGCTCGTTCCGCGCGCGAAGTTCCATGTGTATCTGCCGTCGTTGACGGTGTTGTCGATCAGTCGCACCTGATTCGCCTGTCGTCGCAGCGTCCGCTGCGACCTCATCACCCCGCCCGCAGGGCGCGGTTCCGGCGATTCCTGCTACCGACTGAACGGATACGACACTCATGAACACCAAGCGCACTCTTCTCGCCTCGACTCTCGCTCTGGCGACCGCAATTACTCTGGCCGCCTGCTCGGACAGCTCCGGCACGGGCGGCATGGAGGGGATGGACCACAGCAGCTCCTCCTCGTCCGCGTCCGCGTCGCCGTCTTCGACTGCTGCGGCGGAGGCGGACTTCAACGATCAGGACGTGATGTTCGCGCAGATGATGAAGCCCCACCACGAGCAGGCGGTGGAGATGGCCGACATGATCCTCGCGAAGGACGGCATCAGCACCGACGTCACCGACCTCGCGACCCAGATCAAGGAAGCGCAGGGTCCGGAGATCGCGCAGCTCGAGGAGTGGATCAGCGCGTGGGGCGCTGAGGACTCGATGTCGGGCATGGATCACAGCATGGACGGGATGATGTCCGACGAGGACATGTCCTCGCTGGAGAGCGCGACCGGCGCCGAGGCGGAGACGCTGTTCCTCGAGCAGATGATGATGCACCACGAGGGCGCCGTGGAGATGGCGCAGACCGAGGTCGACGAGGGCCAGAACGCGGACGCCATCGACATGGCGAACACGATCGTGCAGACCCAGACCGAGGAGATCGCAACCATGCAGGATCTCCTCGCGTCCCGCTGACCCGTCTTTCTGACGCCCCTTCCCCCTCCTGGGCAGGCGGAGCGCTGCTGCGTCGCGCCCGTGCGCGCTACCGCCGCGCCCCGGTGGGGGTCGCCGTACCTGGCGATCCCCACCCTCTACTTCTTCGCGCCCTCTGAGGGCGCTCGAACCAGAAACGTCCCCCTATGCACCGCCTTCCTCTTCACCCCCGTCCGCTTCGCTCGGGAGTCGCCCGGTGAGCGCCGCGTCGACGCCGACGAGCGACCCGCGCCGCCGCGACGTGCACCGCACCCGAACCCGCACCCGCGATGCCTCCCCGCGGCAGGCTGCGCTCACGCTCGGACGCCGGGTGACGTACACGGCGCCCTCGCGAGCCGACGCGCAGGCGTTGCAGCACGCCGCCCGCGTCGCGGCCCGCCCGCGCCCGGCCCCGCCGGGCACGGCCACGATGCGGCCGCGCCTGGCTGGGATGTCCGCGATGACTCTCGTCACGATGATCGCGGTGACCTCCTCCATGCCCGCGTTCGCCGTCGACGGCACCCCGACCAAGACCACGACCCTGGCCGTCAGCGAGGCGCAGCCGCAGACGTTCGTCGCGGCCGGCGCGGTGCAGCTCACCGTCACCCGGGACACGTTCGGCGCGGAAGCCAAACCCGAGGTGCTGGTGACCGCCGCCGTCGCCACGGAACTCGTGGACGACGCATCAGAAGAGTCCGCCGCATCCACTGAGGACAGCGAGGTCGCGTCCGCTACCTGGCGGGTGCCGGTCGCGGGGCGCATCTCGAGCACGTTCGGTCCTCGCC
Organism: Rathayibacter sp. Leaf299; assembly: GCF_001423055.1. Taxonomy (NCBI): domain Bacteria; kingdom Bacillati; phylum Actinomycetota; class Actinomycetes; order Micrococcales; family Microbacteriaceae; genus Rathayibacter; species Rathayibacter sp. Leaf299. Next base: position 73,460 of record NZ_LMNT01000006.1, on the reverse strand, counting down.
CGGATGCCCCGGTCGCGGGCGTGAGCGCGTTCCACAAGGGCACCGACCTCGCCGCCCCCTGCGGAACCCCGGTGGTCGCAGCGACTGGCGGCACGGTCGAGGAAGCCGGCTACGCCGGCAGCTACGGCAACTGGATCCTGCTGGCGAGCAGCGACGGCATCGAGACCGGCTACGCGCACAACAGCGACCTGCTCGTGGACGTGGGTGACACGGTCGCCGCCGGCGACCTGATCGCTCTCGTGGGCTCCACCGGCGCCTCCTCCGGCTGTCACCTGCACTTTGAAACGCGCGTGGACGGGAGCCCCGTGGACCCGGAAGGCTTCATGAGCGATCTGGGTGTCGGCCTTGGCTGAGCATTGCGGGCACCGCTCGCGCCGCACGCGGCGTCTCGCCGTCATCGTCGGCGCCGCCGTGACGGTGGCGCTGCTCACCGGCTGCGTTTCGTCAGGCCGCGTGGAGACGGGCGCGCTCGTGGCCGCGCCGGCAGGGTTGGAGCACGTGCACGGGCTGGGCTGGGATCCGGTGACCGGGCTCACCTACGCGGCTGCGCACTCGGGAGTGTGGGTGATCCCCACCGACACCCTCCCGGACACCTACCCGGCCAGCCCCACCCCGACCGACGACGAAGCGGGCGGAGGGCCGGTCGCCGGCCGGGCGCAGGACACGATGGGGTTCACGATCACCCCGGAGGGAGTGTTCTACGCCTCCGGGCATCCCGACCCCGCCGACAGGTCCGCGCCAGGACCCAACCTGGGTCTGATCCGCAGCATCGATGCGGCCGCGACCTGGGAGCCGGTGTCCCTGAGTGGGGAGACGGATTTCCACGACCTCGCGACCGTCGCTCTCACCGATGCGGCGACCCGCGTGTACGGGTACGACGCGAGCCGCGGCGTCATCCTCCGCAGCGACGACTCCGGCGCCGCATGGACCCCGTCTGCGCAACTGCCGCTGCGCGATCTGACCGTGGACCCCGAGCGTCCCGACCGGGTGTTCGCGACGACCGAGACGGGCTTACAGGTCAGCGAGGACGCCGCGGTCACGTTCCGGCCCGTCTCCGGCGCGCCCGCCCTGTTCCTCGTGGACGGCAGTGCCGGCGGGCAGCTGGTCGGTGTCGACGTCGACGGGACGTTGTGGACGGGAACTCTCGAGGGCTCCTGGCAGAGCCACGGAACCCTCGAGGGGCAGCCGGAGGCGTTCGCGCTCGTCGACGGCGAAGAACAGTGGGTCCTTGCCGCCGACGAGCGCGGAGTGGTCGCCTCCGGCGACTACGGGCGCACCTGGACGGTACTGCGGCCCTCCTCGTGACGGACTGGGCTGGTGTCGCGTTCGCGCGCGGCGCGGGTGCTGGCCTGCGGGGACAGCTCCAGGCGGCGCAGCAGCTGCGCGTTCACGGCGACGACGACCGTGGACGCGGACATCAGCAGAGCCCCGACCGACATCGGCAGCACGAACCCGATCGGCGCGAGCACTCCCGCGGCCAGGGGGACGGAGAGGAGGTTGTAGCCGGCCGCCCACCACAGGTTCTGCTTCATCTGCCGGTAGCTGGCCCGGGACAGCTCGATCACGGACAGCACCGACCGGGGGTCATCGGAGGCCAGGATCACCCCGGCGGATGCGATCGCGACATCGGTGCCTGCGCCGATCGCGATTCCCACGTCGGCCTGCGCGAGAGCGGGAGCGTCGTTGACGCCGTCACCGACCATCGCGACCCGTCGGCCCTCGCGCTGCAACTCGATGACCTTCGCGGCCTTGTCCTCCGGCTTCACGCCGGCGAACACCCGGTCGATGCCGAGCTCCTCGCCCACGGTGCGGGCGACCGCTTCCGCGTCGCCGGTGATCATGACCACCTGCACGCCGATCGCGTGCAGCGCGTCGACAGCCTGCCGGGACTCCTCCCGCACCTCATCCGCGAGCCCGAGAGCCCCGATGACCCGACCGCCGGCGAGGACGTGGAGGATGATCATCCCCTCCGCCTCCCACGCGCGCGTCTGCTCGAGCGCGGCAGCGTCGTGCGCGCGCAGCATCGACGGACCGCCCACGCTCACCGCACGCCCCTCGACCTGCGCCGTGACGCCGACAGCGGTCGACGCCTGGAAACCGGTCGCTGCCGGCACCCGCACGCCGCGGCTGTTCGCGGCTGCCACGATCGCCCGAGCGAGAGGGTGCTCACTGTCCGCCTCGACCGCCGCAGCGACCGCGAGCAGCTGCTCCTCGTTCACCCCGTCGACAGTGTGCACGGCGGCGAGCGTCGGCTCGCCCTTGGTCAGGGTGCCCGTCTTGTCGAACAGGACCGTGGTCACCGTGCGCATGCTCTCCAACGCGAGACGGTCCTTGACGAGGACGCCGCCCTTCGCGGCCCGCTCGGTCGCGATGGACACCACCAGCGGGATCGCGAGTCCCAGCGCGTGCGGGCACGCGATGACCAGAACCGTGATGGTGCGGATCACCGCCTCGTCGGGACTGCCCAGCAGCGACCACACGATCGCGGTGATCACTCCCGCGCCCAACGCGAACCAGAACAACCACCCGGCGGCAACATCAGCGATGCGCTGCGCCCGGGAGGACGAGTTCTGCGCCTCCGTGACCAGGCGCTGGATGCCGGCGAGAGCGGTGTCGTCGCCGACGGCCGTCACCTCCACCCGCAACGCCGTGTCCGTGGCGACCGTGCCGGCCACGACCATCGATCCCGGGCCGCGACTGACCGGGCGGGACTCCCCGGTGATCATCGACTCATCCACGTCCGCGGTGCCCTCCAGCACCCGGCCGTCCGCCGGCACCCGGCCGCCGGGACGCACGACCACGACATCCCCCTGCACCAGGTCCGCGGGAGACACCTTCTCCACCTCACCCTCGCGCACCCGCTCCGCCTCATCCGGCAGCAGCGCCGCGAGAGAGTCCAGCGCCGAGGACGTCTGCGCGAGAGAGCGCATCTCGATCCAGTGCCCGAGCAGCATGATCACGATCAGCAGCGCCAGCTCCCACCAGAAGTCCAGCTCGTGATCCAGCAGCCCCGCGCTCGCACCCCACGACGCGAGGAACGCGACCGTGATCGCCAGAGCGATCAGCAGCATCATCCCCGGCGTCCTCGAGCGCAGCTCCGACACCGCCCCCTGCAGGAAGGGCCGGCCGCCCCAGACGTACATCACCGTCCCGAGCACCGGCGAGATCCAGCCGACCCCCGCAACGTCGGGGAGGGAGTAGCCCAGGATCATCGAGAACATGCCGCTGAACACGACCACCGGCACCGCGAACACCAGCATGATCCAGAACAACCGCCGGAACTGGCCGACATGATCGCCGTGGCCGCCGTGGCCGCCGTGGCCGCCGTGGCCGGCAGCGCCCGCCGTCATGTTGTGGCCTGCGTGAGGATCAGGCGCTCCGCGCATCTGGTGCCCGGCGTGCCCGTCAGGGGCCGTACTCACGTGATGACCTGTCCTTCCCGCGTCGACGTCGCGTGCTTCGACGGTGCGGTGAGCACTCTCGTGCTCGTCATCGTGCAGGTGGTGCTGCGCCATCATGACTCCTTCCGGCCGCTTCCGGCCTGATCCGACGGTATACCCCCCGGGGGTATCAGACAACGGGGTGATCGGGCGGAAGATTCCCGACTTGACCGAAGATGTCGGGGCAGGGGCAACGCACCACATCGATACGGGATGGGTTGGGCGGGTGCCTAGGCTGAGCGCATGAGTGACTCCAACCCGTCTGGCACGCCGTCGCCCGTCCCGGAGCGCCCCCGCTGGGTGAAGGTGTTCATGGTCGTCGTCGTCGTCCTCGCGATCGGCTTCATCGTCGTGCACCTGCTCACCGGCGGCGGGGCGCAGATGATGAATCACTGATGATGCTCGGCCCGCGAGCTCGCCGAGTCGCCCTCACCGTCCACGTCCTGGTGTCCGTGGGCTGGTTCGGCGCGGTGGGCGCGTTCCTCGCGATCGCGCTCGTCGGAGCGACCAGCAGCGACCCCTTCACGGTCCGAAGCGCCTACTTGGCGTTGGACCCGCTGGGGACGTTCGTCATCATCCCGTTCGCCCTCGCCTCCCTCGCCACCGGAATCCTGCAAGGCCTCGGAACGCACTGGGGACTGGTGCGCCACTACTGGGTGGCGATCAAGCTGTGGCTGAGTGTCTTCGCAACCGCAGTCCTCCTGCTGCACACGCGCCTCATCGAGACGATGTCCCTCGCCGCCCGCCACGGGCTCATCCCCTCCACGCTCGAGGGAACCCGCACGCAACTGGTCGTCGCGACCGCCGGCGGCACCGTCGTTCTCGTGGTTATCACCGCCCTGTCCGTCCTCAAGCCTCGCGGCCGCACCCGGCTCGGGCTGAGAGCAACCCGAACGACCTGACCGGCGTTGAGTTCCGGCGTGTCAGCGCCGAGACAATGAGGAGGCGCGGGGGTGATCGCTGCCCGGGCGCAGCGCTATCCAGAGCCCGCACCGCCGGCACACGTACGCGGCGCCATCGTTGAGTGCGTGAACCTGACGTCGACGGCGGGCCCGTCCGCAGCAGGAACAGGTGACGGAGGAATCAGGGTTCACGGGCAGCGATCGCTTCCACGAGCTGCTCCGTCGTCGGAAGACCCGCCAGCCCGCTCGGCGTGAAGTAGATCCGACAGGCAAGATCCGTGGTCCGCCCGCCCGACGGGAACAGGTCTTCCCCGTCGAGGGTGATCGTCGGGGAACCCGCGAAAGCGACGCCGGCGGCGTCCTCCGGTGTCGCCAGAAGCCGGTAGGTGACGGGGATGTCGGAGTGGCCGGTGGACTTCAGCGCCTGGTCCAGGCGAGGGCCGACGTCCTTCCAGTTCGGGCAGTCGTCGATGTGAAGAACCTCGATCATCATTCTCCGATCATCCTCCCGCCGTGCGCGTCGCACCCGAGGAGAGCACTTCTGAGGTTGAGGGTGTCTGCCCCGGAACATCGATCGTCAGCCCGCTCGTGGCTCGCCTGTCGGCGCCCGCTCTAGTCATCGTCATCGTCGTCTTCTACGAGCTCGCCTTCCCAGGCCTCGCGTCCCTCGTGAATGGCGAAGAGAGCGATGACGAACCCTGCAACCGGGTCAAGCCACGCGGCTCCAGTGAGGGCGTAGAGGACGAGCCCGACGAGGGTGGAGACGCTCAACAGCACGCAGATCCGAGTCTCCGCTGCGTCCGCGAGGATCAGGGGGTCTCCGAGCCTCTTCCCGACACGCGTTTTCACCGCCGCAAGGACCGGCATGACGATGATCGAGAGGATCAGGAGCACGATGCTGACCGGGGAGGACTCGGGAGCGTCACCCGCGATCAGGCTGCGGATGCCCTCGATGCTCACGTAGGCGGCGAGGAGGAAGAACGTCACGGCGACGAACTTCAACGTGCGCCGCTCCTTCGCTTCGTCCGCCTCACCATGCCGCAGCCGCGCCGCCAGGCGCAGCCCTACCAGCACGGCGGCGATCGACTCGATGCCGGAGTCGATGCCGAACCCGATCACGGACACGAGTCCCGCGGCGATACCGGCCGCGATCGCGACGATGCCCTCGATGACGTTGTAGGCGACGGTGAACTGCGCCAGGCGCAGCCCGCGTCGGGTCAGCTGTTCGGTCTCGGCGGGGGTGAGTGCGCTCATTCGGTGGTCCTCTCGGGGCGGGGGTGACGGGTCAGATGGGGAGGACGAATCCGTTGATCAGGTTCTGGAGGCGGTAGATCAACTGGGTCCACAGGCCGCTGACCATGGCGGTGCCGATGAGGATGAGTAGCCCTCCGCCGAGGAGGTTGATGGTGCGGATGTGGCGTTTGAGGAAGCTGGTCGCGGTGGCGGCCCAGGAGAATCCGAGGGCGATCAGCAGGAACGGCAGTCCCAGGCCCAGGCAGTACAGCAGGCCGAGGAACGCGCCGCGGCCGGCGGAGGCGCCGTCCAGGCTCAGCGCGGAGATCGCGGCGAGGGTGGGCCCGAAGCAGGGTGTCCAGCCGAGCCCGAACACCACACCGAGCAGGGGTGCTCCGGCGAGTCCGGTCGCGGGTTTCCAGCGGGGGCGGATGGTGCGTTGCAGGAACCGGACCTGCCCGATGAACACGACGCCCATGAGGATCACGAGCACTCCGAGGATGCGGGTGACGGTGTCCTGCCATTCGAGCAGCCATGTCCCGAGGGCGCCGAACGCGGCGCCGTAGGCGATGAAGACGACGGCGAAACCGGCGATGAACAGGCCCACTCCGGCGACGAGGCGGCGCCGGCTGCCTGTGGCGAGGTCGGGGTTTCCGCCGATGTAGGCGAGGTAGCCGGGGACGAGGGGGAGCACGCACGGGGACGCGAACGAGACGAGGCCGGCGAGGACCGCGATGGGCGCGGCGAGCAGGAGTTGGCCGCTGAACACAGCCTCTCCCCAGTTCACGAGGCCGCCTCCGCGATGGTGTCCGCGATGAGGGTGTCGAGGATGGAGCGGGCGGTGACCCGGCCGAGGATCCGCGCGGCGGGTCGGCCGTCGACGTCGAGCACGAGGGTGGTAGGGACGGCGTTCGCGGCGAACTTCCCAGAGAACGCGAGGGCCACGGCGGCGTCGGTATCGATGATCGAGGGGTAGGTGATGCCGTAGGTGTTCGCGAACGAGGTGGCGGTGTCGGCTTGGTCGCGAACGTTGACACCGAGAAACGCCGCTCCGTTCCCGTCGTACTGCTCGTGCAGCGCTTGCAGGTCGGGTGCTTCGGCGCGGCAGGGGCGCAGGCGGCGTACCAGAAGTTCACGACGAGCACCTGCCCGCGGTAATCCTCGGAGCTGATCGCGTCGCCCGTTTCGCTCGTTCCGGCGAAGTCGACCGGCTCGCCGCGGCTGCCGACAGGCCATTCGATGACGGTGCCGTCACCGGCGACGTAGTTCTTGTTCGACCCGCCGCGGTACTGCTCCGCGAGGTCGTCCCGCGCGCATCCGCTGGTCCCGATGCCGATCATCGCGAGCGGGGGAAGGGCCAGCAGGGCGCGGCGGCTGAGGGCGCTCACGAGGCGAGAGCGGCGTCGAGAGCGGCCTGGATGTCTTCGAGGCGTTCGAGCTGGATCGCCTCGTCGTTGACGAAGATCGTCGGCGTGCCCTGCACCCCCAGGTCCTTGCCCGCCTCGAAATCAAAGCGCACCCGCTCGAGCGTCGACGGGTCGGCCACATCCGCGTCGTACTGCTCCAGGTCGAGGCCGATCTCCTCCGCGAAGCCGCGGAACACGTCGGCCTTGGAGTCTTGGCTCTCGCCCCAGCTCGCCTGCGTCTGGAACATCCGGTCGTACATCTCCTCGAACCGGTCCTGCCGCGCTGCTGCCTCGACGGCGAGAGCGGCATTCTCGGAGTTGCGATGCGAGGGAATCGGGAAGTAGCGGGTCGCGAAGGTGACCCGGCCTGCGTACTCCTCACGCAGCTGCTCGATGGTCGGGTAGACGGCCGCGCAGACCTCGCACTCGAAGTCGAGGAACTCGACCAGCGTCACCTTCCCGTCCTCCGCCTGATCGAGCATGTGGGTGTTCTGCTCGAGGACGGGCGTCGCGGCGGCGACCTCTTCGCGGGAGGCGGAGAAGGGCCGGAAGATCGCGATCGCGGCGATGACCGCGACGACGAAGACAGCCGCGGCGATGGCGATCAGGTTGACCTTGGTGCTGGTTTTCACGGGTGGTGCTTTCTGTCAGGCCGGTGGTCGGCAGAAACAAGGGGACGGCGCCGTGATCCGGCGAACGGTGAGGCTCAGGGCTGCGCCTCGATCAGGTTTCGCTCGTCTGTGGTTGGGGCGCGTCCGCTCTGCCGAAGACCTGCAAGAGGGCCCAGCCGGCGATGCCGCAGGTGGTGAAGATGTCGGCGACGTTGAAGATCGCGAACCAGTCGACCGCGATGAAGTCGACGACCTCTCCGCCCAGCGGCGTGTCCGCGGCTCGGCTGATGCGGTCCCAGATGTTCCCTGCGCCACCGCCGGCGGCGAGAGCGAGAAGTGCCGGTCCACCCAGCGGAGCCCCGCGGATGGTCCGCACGAACACCCACACCGTGAGGGTCACAAGAATGACGATCAGTCCGACCGCCAGTGCAGGTCCCAGCTCGGAGCCCATCCCGAAGGCGACGCCGGGGTTGAAGATCAACTCGAACCGCGCTCCGAGAGCGAGCTCGATCGTGCGTCCGTCTTCCAGCGCTGTCAGGGCCCAGCTCTTCGTGAGCTGATCAAGACCGAACGCGGCCGCAATCAGCGCAGCGATGAAAGCCACTCGGAGGACGAGCCTGCGCGTGGCGGGCATCAGAACAGCTCGAGGAGTCGAGGCAGAACACCCGACTCGATCAGGATGAACAGACCCAGGCCGATGAATACGGCAGGCACGAGCCAGTGCTCGACCCTCTCCAACAGCTCGGTCACCGTCTTGTTCGTGCCGACGACGCGAGCGATCAGGCACCACACCGCGACGAGGAGGAAGAACACGATGATCGTGACCACCGTGTCCGCGATCGGGCTCGTGCGGAATACGGGCGTGTAGAGGGAGATGTTGTCCGCGCCGTTCGCGATCGTGATCCCCGCAACGCCCAGCAGCCCGACCGCACTGATCGAACTCTCGTCATCGTCGTCGTCATCATCGCCCCTGCTGCGCAGGGTGCGGATGAGCCCGTACAGACCGATCGCCAGCGGGATCAGGCCCAAAAGCCCCACCCACTCATCCGGGATGATCGTCAACCCGGCGGCGGCAACGACGCTGATCGCGACGAGAGTCGCGAAGCCGAGGTACTGCCCCGCCACAACCTTCCAGCCCGGCAGCGAGCCACGGGCGGACGCGAGGAACAGCACCGTCAGAACCACGATGTCATCGATGTTCGTCGCAGCGAACAGTCCGATTGCCGCCGCGATAGTGCCGATCACGGCGCCACTTCCACGCCCCGACGGACCTCCGATGCGGCAGCGTCCACGTCACGTGCGCTCCGTGCTTCCGCCCCGAACGTGCCGCACAGATCCGCTTGGAACCCCGTCGCCTCCAAAAGTGCCTCAGCGGACTCGAGAAGATCGATCAGCTCCGGACGGGCCAACGAGTAGAACACCTGCCGTCCCTCTGCACGCCCCACGACCAGGCCGCACTCGCGCAGGCAGCTCATGTGCTCAGAAGCCGTCGACTGCGCCACGCCCAGCTCCGCCACTAGATCACTGACCCGAGCCTCACCATGCTGAAGTCGCCGCACGATCTGGAGACGCTTCGGGTCGGCCAAAGAGTGAAAGAGGGAGACGGCGGCAGAGGTGCCCCGCACGTGATCAATCGGCATGCACCGATGTTATCGACAGAAATCGATTTGAGCGACCACTGCCGAGGTGTTCGCGAACGATCGTTCATGAGACGGCCGGGCAGCGCACCGCCGCGATCGGCGCGTCGTGTTCCACAACTCGTGTCCGAGACCTATGACCCGTGACCTACGTTCGCAGTACAGTCAGCTCATGGCTGCGATCGGATACGCGCGCGTCTCGACCAGAGACCAGAACCCTGACGCTCAGACCGACGCGCTCACGGCCGCCGGCTGCGAGAAGGTCTTCGTGGAGCACGCCTCCGGAGTGCTCGCGAAGCGTCCCGCGCTCGAGGACGCTCTCGACTACCTCCGCGAGGGCGACTCCCTCGTCGTGACCAAGCTCGACCGCCTCGGACGGTCCGTGCGGAACCTGAAAGAGGTGGCCGACGGCCTCCAACAGCGCGGCGTCGGACTGAAGGCTCTCTCCCAGGGCATCGACACCACCACTCCGGGCGGGCGGCTGTTCTTTCACATGCTCGCCGCGATCGCCGAGTTCGAGCACGACCTCATCGTGGAGCGCACCCACGACGGCCTCGCCGCCGCTCGAGCCCGCGGTCGCAAGGGCGGCGGACGCTTCAAGATGACGCCCACGAAGGCGAAGCAGGCGCGCGCGATGTACGAAGAGAAGACGTACACGGTCCAGCAGATCGCCGAGACCTTCGGCGTCTCCCGCGGCACCATCTACCGCCACCTCACCGAAGACCACTGAGAGCCGCCGCGACGAGCGTCGCGGTTCACGGACACGAGCGGACGCCGACCTCCGTCGGCGGCGGTGCTGAGCGCTGCGCGCATTTTGCCTGGAAGCCTTCGGCAGCGTACGGGCCTGCGGCGTCCACGCAAGCCGCTGCGCGGCCGGCTCCTCCGACGTTCTCGGCACGCGGTCGCTGCGCTCCCTCACATCGCGCCGACAACATCTCCTCCTCCGCCCTCCGGGTTGCGCTCCCGCCTCCGACCCTGCTCGGCACTACGTGCCTTCCAGGCAAAAAACGCTGGGAGAGAAGGAAGAACAGACGAGCAAGACCACCCCCGCTGGCTTGACAAATCTGATTGAGAATCACGGCAAAAAAACGTGGGGGAGAGGCGAAGAGAGGGCAGACCATGACCACCACCACCACCCCGATGCAGACGCCGACCCTTCCCGAGGCGCTGGCCGAGTTCGTGTCCGTGTTCTCGCACGGAGAGCTGGCCGATGACCTGGCCCCGCGGCTCAACTGCGGTGAGGTCGACGCGCTGGCTGGACTCCTGCGAGCATTCGAACGAGACGAGGCCGCGGACCTGTGGATCACGGAGCACGCGACCGACGACGACGAGGGCGACGCCCACCACCCGGAAGGAGAGTGAGACTCATGGCGCTGACCGTCTACTCGAAGCCGTCGTGCGTGCAGTGCACGATGACCTACCGGGTGCTCGAGAAGAAGGGCATCGAGTACACCGTCGTGGACATCACGACAAACCCCGCAGCGCTCGCGTACATCACGGAGGAGCTGGGCTACTCCGCCGCTCCCGTGGTCGTCGCGGGCGACCAGGACCACTGGTCGGGCTTCCGCCCGGACCTCATCGAGAAGCATGCGGCATGACCAGGCCGGACGCCTCGAATGACGAGTACCGGGCCGGGTATCTCGCTGGGCAGGCCGATCGGCAGGGAGAAATCGACGCGCTCGACTTCCTGGCCGATCGGCTCTACCGCGCCGCTTACGGCGACGAGCGACGCCTTCCGGCCTACGCCTCGACGCGCGCCGAGCTCGAACAGCGCCGAGCGCTGTCCGAGCCGCCGGTCGAGGTCACCCGACGCGACGCTCTGGCGTCCTGGGGCATCGAGCCGGCCCCGACAGACACCCCCGCGGCCGACGCCGCGAAAGAGATCCCGTCGACGTCGACGGGACGAACGAACCGCACGAGCAGGAGACGACAGATGAGCACCAGGACCATCACCGGCAATCTCGCCGCCGACCCCGAGGCCGTACAGGCCGGCCGCGTGCAGATCGTGAAGCTGCGCGTCATCGAGAACACCGGAGAGTTCCGCGGGGGAGAGTGGACCGCTCACGAGGCGCCGACGACGCACTTCGTGGAAGCGAAGTTCGAGCTGGGCGAGCACGTGCTCGCCTCCCTCCACAAGGGCGACGCTGTGATCGTCGTCGGCTACGAGCGCACCGTCGCCTGGGGCGAAGGCGAGAACCGCCGCACCGGCCGCGTCCTCGAAGCCGACGCCATCGGACCCAATCTCGCCCGTGCAGCCGCGATCATTCAGACCGCTCCGAGGATGCCCCGCCGTCTCGCAACTTACGAAGCGGAGTAGAATGACTCATCCTCGACGCGGAGCGCGTAGAGGATGACGTGATCCTCCGGGATCGCTGCGCGCACTTCCGCGATCGCCGCGGCGCTCGTCGCCGCGCTGCTGCGCACCACCGTTGATGCCGATTCCGCGCGCGTCCGGTGTGCCAGCTCCCACATGCCTCCATCGTCGCACTGGCCGGAACCTCACTAACTCATTTACTCATTAGCTCAAATGAGTGAATGACGTCATGAGTATTTGATCCGCGGGACCTGCGTGGGGGAGTGGCAGGTGAGCCGGCGGCGCCGGCTCGTGAGGGGCGGCCCCTCACGCTCCCCAGCGTCCCGTTCCGGGGCGCGAGCTGCACTCGCGCAGCGGCGACGGAACGCCGCGGGTTGGAGGCCGCTGCGCGGCCCGTTTCCCCCGTTTTCTTCACCTCTCCGCGGTCTCAACCTATTTCGCTCCGGCGGCTGCGTGCCACCGATCCCGGACGCGCCCTGCGGGCTTATTTCGCCCGTGATCGGCGTCACTCCGCCGCCTCCACTCAAACGGTTTTCCCCGCCGGAGAGGCAAAGAAAAACGATCAGCCAGAGGGAGACACACCATGAGCCAGCAGCGCGGCACCCGTACCGAGGTCATCAAGAGCGAGTACCACGGACCCGGAGCGGACGGGATCAGCCGCACCGCCCGTCAGGTGGTCATCGTCGGCGCCGGTGGCCGCGACCCGGTGACCGAGCAGACCCCAGCCGTGCACCTGATCACCCGCGAGGGCCGCGCGGGGCTTCCCGGGGTGACGTTGCAGCACTTCGAGCCCGTCGAGCCCCTGCCCGCGGATCGCATCGGCTACATGGCCTCCGGCGCCTACGTCGTCGTGCCGGTCGACGTCGCGCGAGCGCTCGACCTGTACCCGGCCGCCTACGCGCTGCACGACCGCAGCGAGACGCCCGCCGACTACCGCGACAACGACTGACCCCCGAGACGAGAAGGAGAACCGACATGCTCACCATCACCCACACCCCCGAAGCCGGAACCCTCATCGAGGGCACCAGCCGCGGCGACGGCACCGCCGAGATCCTCAAGGCGACCGGCTGGCGCTGGGGCCGCTCCATCGGCGCCTGGTACATCCCGCAGTCCCGCGACCGCCTCCCGAAGTGGTGGACCATCAACCGCGCCGCGACCGCCCTGCGCGACGCCGGACACGAGGTCACCATCGAGGCCGAAGAGACGTTCCGCCCGACCATCGAGGCGGAGGCGGCGACCCTCGAGCGCCAGGCCGCCCGGGTCGACGCGCTCGACGCGAAGGCCGACCGGCGGGCCGCGGACGCCGACACCGCCGACGCGGCCGCGCGCCGCGCGTTCGACCGACTCCCCGAGGGTGGCGAGCCGATCAAGATCGGCCACCACTCCGAGACGCGGCACCGCAACGCGATCGAGAAGGCCCACAACGCGATGGGCCGCAGCGTCGAGGCCGACCGCGAGGCCACCCGCGCCCGCGCCCGCGCCGACGTCGCCGCCCACACCACCGAACACCGCTACGCCCCCGGAATGGTCGCCCGCCGCATCGACCGCCTCGACACCGAGATTCGCGGTTACACGCGGAAGATCGAGGGCAGCTCCCACAACTTCGGCGGTGGCTACATCGAGACGACCGCGCCCGCGACCGGCGCCTACCGGGAGCGGCTGATCACCCAGCGCGCGCAGCTCGAGGACGAGCACGCCTACTGGACCGCCGTCCGCGAGGCGCAGGCCGCCGCCGGGGAAGTCACGATCCACAGCCGCGACACGATCGCCAAGGGCGACATGATCAAGCACCGTTTCGGCTGGCACGTCGTGACCCGCGTGAACCCCAAGAGCGTGACCGTCGCGCTCGACTGGAACGACGGAACCCGCCCCTACAAGGTCAACTACGCCGACGTGCAGGGACACCACACCGCCGCCGAGGTCGAGACAGCCCGCGCCGCGGCCGCCGAGAAGGCAGCCGCCGAGACGGCCGCCGCGAGCTGAGCAGGCGAGGGCCGGCCCCCGGGCCGGCCCGTGAGGGGCGACCCCCTCACACTCCCCGGATGTCCCGTTCCGGGGCGCGAGCTGCACTCGCGCAGCGGCGACGGAGCACCGCCGATCGGAGGCCGCGATGCGGCCCATTCTCCGCGTTTTCTTCACCTCTCCGCGGTTTCAACCTATTTCGCTCCATCGGCTCCGTGCCGCCGCTATCGGACGCGCCCTGCGGGCTTATTTCGCCCGCTATCAGCGTCACTGCGCCGCCTCCACTCAAACGGTTTTCCCCGCCGGAGAGGCAAAGAAAAACGATCAGCCAGAGGGAGCACCCACACCATGCAGACCGCCACCGACTTGCAGACCACGGCCAAGACCTATCTCACGCTCGCCAACACTCGCGCGGTCAGCATCCGCGTCGTGGGCACCGACCCCAAGACGACGCCCTCCGTGCTCGTCACCCGTCGTCCCTCCGGCGTCTGGGAGGCGTGGCACTCCGACCAGCTGCACGGCATCACCAGCGGCTCGTTCCGCCACTGCGTCACCCACGCTCGCCGCGCAGCGATCCGCCGCGTCGCCCCGTTCCTGAGCCGCTGAGAGGACCTGACCATGACTCGCACTGATACCGGCCGCGCGAGCGCCGAACAGCTCGCCCTCATCCTCACCACCCGCCGCGCGGAGTCCGACGAGGACGCCGCCGCCACGGACGCCGAGATCCTCGCGCACGTCCGCAACACCCTGACCCTGCCCGGGGAGGGATGCCCGGGCGGGTTCCCCGTCACCGACGACGGAAGCGACTACGCGGCCGCGCTGATCGCGTTCCTGTCGCCCGTCCCGACCGCAGACGCGATGCTCGCCACGATCGAGAGCTTGCACCAGCAGGTGTGGGCCGCGGCCCCCGTCCTCACCGTCGAGACGGTGACCGATGACGGGGAGACATACCCCGCGCTGCGCTGCCCCGCATGCGGCCAGCTCGTCACCGACTCCGGCGACCTGTACGCCGTGGACGTGTCGACCAGGTGGAGCACCGCCGAGACGGACGCCGAGCACCAGCAGATGAGCATGACCCGCGGAGACGACGACTACAGCAGCACCCTGTACTACCTCCACGCCGCAGGCGAGCCGCACGCCGTCGTCCCGCCCGAGGGTTGGACCGAGAGCTGGAACTGACCCAGCGGGGGAGGGGCCGGCCTTCGGGCCGGCCACGAGGGGCGACCCCCTCGCGCTCCCCGGTGTTCCACCTTCGGCGGGGCGCGAGCTCCGCCCGCGCAGCGGTGACGGAGCACCGCCGGTGAGGTGCCGCTACGCGGCAGGATTCCCCGTTTTCTTCACCTCTCCGCGGTTTCAACCTATCTCGCTCCATCGGCTACGTGCCACCGATCCCGGACGCGCCCTGCGGGCTTATTTCGCCCGTGATCGGCGTCACTCCGCCGACTCCACTCAATTGGTTTTCACTCGCCGGAGAGGCAAAGAAAAACGATCAGGAAGACGACAAAAGCCCCGTAGTGAATGAAGCACCACGGGACCCGTCGCCTCAATGGTCGCACACCGATCAAGGAGAAACCATCGTGACTATCACCACCGGAACCGGGACCGTTCAGCACATCGACCCGACCACCCTCGTCATCGAGGCGAACGTGCGCACCAGCGCCCCCGTGACACGCGATTTCGTCGCGTCGATCCGCGAGAACGGCGTCATCACCCCGATCCTTGCCCGCCGCGACGAGCACGGAAACGTCATCGTCCGCGCAGGCCAGCGCCGCACCCTCGCCGCACGCGAGGCCGGAGTCGCCACGGTCCCCGTCTACGTCGTGGAGGGCGACGACACCACCGCGGACCGGATCATTCAGCAGATCATCGAGAACGACCAGCGCGCCGAACTCAGCACCGCGGATCGCACCGCCGCCTGGGCGCAGCTCGCGTTCGAGGGCATCACCGCCTCGCAGATCGCCAAGCGCACCGGAACCAAGACCGACGCGGTGAAGAAGGGCCTCGCCGTCGCGGAGTCCGCGACCGTCACGTCCGTTCTCCACGAGCACGAGCTGACTCTCGACCAGGCCGCGGTGCTGTTGGAGTTCGAGGACGACGCCGACGCCCGCGCCCACCTGATCGAGGTCGCGACCAACGACCCGACCCAGTTCGAGCACACCGCGCAGAGCCTCCGCGAGGACGCCGCGGAGAAGGCACGCCTCGCCGCCGTCGAGCAGGAGCAGATCGCGAACGGCTTCCAGGTGCTCACCCGCTCCGACGCCTACGGCGAGGGCAGCCCGTGGGTCGCCCTCCGCAAGCTCCGCACCGCCGACGGGGAGCAGGTCACCGCCGAGCACATCGCCGCGATCCCGGTTCGCGGGGCTCTCATCGACACCCGCTGGAACGGCGACATCGACGTGACCCACTTCGTGCAGGAGCCCACGGAGGCCGGATTCACCTACGCCTACCGCGGCGACGTGCCCGCCGCGGCGCTCACCCCCGAGGAGGCGGAGGAGGAGCGCGTCGAGAAGTCCGCCGAGCGGAAGGTGCGCATCGCCAACAACAAGGCGTGGACTGCCGCCGAGACGGTCCGCCGCCAGTGGATCGCCACGTTCCTCAGCCGCAAGACGCTTCCGAAGGATGCGGATCGGGTGATCGCTCTCGGGCTCACCGCGCACCGGTTTGCGGTGTCGTCGGGGATGAGCAACGGCAGCGACCTCGCCCACACGCTGCTCGGCATCGACCGCCCCTCCGGCTACCGCACCGACGCTCTCGCCGCGCTGGTCGAGGCGAACCCGGCGAAGGCCCGGCTGGTCGCGCTGGCCGTCGTGCTCGGAGGTCAGGAGGCGAACACGAGCAAGGAGTCGTGGCGACGCGGCGACGAGCGCGCCGCCGCCCACTTCCGCCAGCTCGCTGCGTGGGGGTACGCGCTCTCCCCGGTCGAGCAGGTCGTCACGGGCGAGAGCACCCCGGCGCCGGTCCCCGCACCCCCGCTCCCGACTCCTGCAGAAAGGCCCGCCATGACCACCACCACGACACCCGCCGTCGACGTCGACGTGTGGGGACACACCCCGGCGCTGCGCGATGCGCAAGCCGCCGTCGCCGCCGCCACCGCGACCGGCGACCTCGACGCGATCGCGGCGGCCGCGCGAGCGCTGATCGTCGCCGCGGCCGCGCACGCCTGGCCCACCGCTACCGCCCTCGTGTTCAAGTACGAGACGACCGGCCCCGTCGCCCACGTCTGGGGGCTGTGGAGAGTCCTCGACGCCGATCGTCAGACCCTCCGCGAGTGGGAGGACGACCCGGGCGGCATGAGCGATGAGTCCGAGGAGGAGCTGGTGGCCCTGGACCTCATCAGCAACCGCCGCGAAACCCTCGACTACACCGACTTCGGAAAGCCCATCGGCTCCACCGTCCTGATCCTGCACACCCTCACCCTCTGAGCGCGGGCGCGGGCCGCCCCGGACCGGGCCGGCCCGTGAGGGGCGACCCCCTCACACTCCCCGATGTTCCGCCGGCGGCGGGGCGCGAGCTCCGCCCGCGCAGCGTCGACGGAGCGACGCCCGGAGGTCGACCGGCTGCGCCGGCCGCCGTTGGTCGCCCTGCGGGCTCACACCCTTTTTTGCCGTGAAGCCTTCGGCGGCTCCCTCCGCTTCGCTGCGGTCGTAGCTACCTACGGGCTCCGTTCAAGTGGCTGCGCCACCGACTCCTCCGAGACTTTCAGCACGCGGTCGCTGCGCTCCCTTATTTCGCGCCGAAACTCTCTCCCCCCTCGCCCTGCGGGTTGCACTGCGCCCTCCGGTTGCTAAGGCGGAAAACCGCCTTCCAGCTCGAGCAGACACGGCCGCTGGCGTGATCGGCGTTGCGACGAGCCGTGCACCGGTCAGCGCATCTCGTGCGCGATCTCCAGGAACGCCGCCGCGGACGACCCGATGCGATCGGACCAGATGGCGCGGAGGGGTCGCACGAGTGCTGGTCCGCGGAGGGGCACTCGTATCAGTGAGCGCGCGGCGAGATCTGTTTCGACGGTGAGGATGCTCATGACTGCGGGCGCGATGCCGGCGCGGGCGTTCGCTCGGATGATCGCCGTCGTTTCAAGGATCGCGGCGGGAGTCGTGAGTGCGAGCCCGGCGTCGTGGAGCCATGCTTCGAGGGTCGTCCGGGTGCCGGAGCCTTCCTCTCGTGTCAGCAGTGCGGTGCCGGCCAAGTCCTCGGCGCTGATACTCGCCGCGCGTGCCCAGGGGTGGTCGGGTGCCACGACGACAGCGAGTTCGTCCTCCGTGACCACGTCAGAGGAGAGCGTGGCCGTGGACGCTGGTGTCTCGACGAATCCGAGTTGCGCGGCACCGGATCTCACGAGCTCTGTGACCGTGGCTGAATTGCCGGCGATCAGCTGCACACTCACCTCGGGTGTGCGCTGTCGGAATTCGAGGAGCCAGCGTGGGAGCAGCAGTTCGGCGATGGTCTGCGACGCCGCGAGAACCAGTGAGCCGGTCGGCTGTCGCAGTGCTGCCGCGCCCGCCTCGAGGCGGCGGGACGCCTCGAGGACCGGGCCGGCCAGCTCGAGCACGAGCCGGCCCGCGTCGGTCATCAGGGACCCGGTCGGAGAGCGGCGCACGAGCGGCTGCCCGATGGCGCGCTCCGCGACCCGCAGACGCGCCGAGACGGCCTGCTGGGTGACGCCGAGGTCTTCGGCAGCGCGGGAGAGCGAGCCCGCCTCGGCGATGCGCTCGAGCACCTCCAGCGTGTCGAGATCCAGGATCCGGTCCGTCAATCGCCGCGTCGCCACAAGCACTCATTGTGCCCCGCCAAGACGATCGCTGTATCGGCTGGTGCCGGCGATGCTCAGGCTGGAGGCATGACAACTTTCTCCCCCGCCCGCGCATCTTCCTCGATCGGGCATCCTCCGCGGTCGAGGCGCTTGTTCCGGGAGTTGGAGCATCCGGGACTGATCGTGTCGAACCTGACGCCGAACTGGTTCGCGTCGATCATGGGCACCGGCATCGTCGCGGTCGCCGCCGCGTCCCTGCCACTCCAGTTCCCCGGACTCCGCACCGGGGCCACCGTCGTCTGGGCGATCGCCGCGCTGCTGCTCGTCGCGCTGACGGTCGCGACCGGGCTGCACTGGGTCCGCTACCGCGGTACAGCGGTGAGGCACCACCTGAATCCCGTGCTCTCGCACTTCTACGGCGCGCCGCCCATGGCGTTCCTCACTGTCGGCGCGGGAACCCTCCTCCTCGGCAAGGACTGGATCGGCCTGCCGGCCGCTGTCACCATCGACTGGGTGCTCTGGGGTGCGGGGACTCTCGGCGGGCTGGTGACGGCGGTCCTGGTGCCCTACCTCGCGTTCACCCGGCATGAGAACAAGCCCGATTCGGCGTTCGGCGGCTGGCTGATGCCGATCGTTCCGCCGATGGTGTCCGCTTCCACCGGCGCACTGCTGCTGCCGTACGCGCCCGCCGGGCAAGCGCGGGAGACGCTCCTGTGGTCCTGCTACGGCTTCTTCGGCCTCAGCCTGGTCGCGTCGCTGGTGGTGATCACCCTGATCTGGAACCGGCTCGCGCAGCACAAGGTCGGAGCGGCGGGGATGGTGCCGACGCTGTGGATCGTCCTCGGTCCGGTCGGACAGTCGATCACCGCCGTGAATCTGCTCGCCTCGAACGCGCCCACCGTCGTGGACGCCGGCATGGCGCGTGCGCTGCTGGTCGTGGCTCTGGTGTACGGCTTCGCGATGCTCGGCTTCGCACTGCTCTGGACCGTCATCGCCCTCGCGATCACCCTCCGCACCGCGAAGGAGCACCTGCCGTTCAGCCTGACGTGGTGGTCGTTCACGTTCCCCGTCGGCACCTGCGTCACCGGACTGAACGGCCTCGCCCTGCACTCCGGTCTCACGGTTGTCGCCGGCCTCGCGGTGCTCTACTACGTCGGCCTGGTCGCCGCGTGGATCATCGTCGCCGCCCGCACGTTCCACGGTTCCGTGATCCGCGGAACCCTGCTCGCACCACCGCGGCCGGCCTGACCGGGATCGAGGACCATCGTGGATGTCCGAAGCCTGAACGCCCTCGCCGAGACCTGGCGGAGTACCGCGGACGCGACCGGACGCTTCGTTCCGGGCTTCGATCCCTGCTCCGGCGGCACCGCCAGTCGCGTCCTGGTGCTGATGCAGTCACCCGGCCCTCGGACGATCGCCGCGGGATCCGCTGCCGTCTGCAGCGAGGACAACCTCGGGCCCACCGCCGCCGCGTTCCGGGCGGCCCGAATCGAGTCCGGACTCTCCCGCGACCACTACCTCCGATGGAACCTCATCCCGTGGGAGATCCCTGGCCGCGTCCGCCCCGCGGACATCGAGGAGGGTCGGCTCGCGCTCGGTGAGCTGCTGGAGCTGCTGCCCGCGCTCGGCGCCGTCGTCACCTACGGGACCGTGGCGCTCGACGGGGTCATGCGCTATCTGACCCTGCACGATGATCCCCGTGTCGTCCCCGTACTCGCGGCACCGCACCCCTCACCGGCCAACGGACGTCACCGCGCCGACCAGCACCTCCGCTCCGTGAACGCGCTCCGCCTCGCGAATCGTCTCGGATCCGGTCGGCGAATCGCAGACTGACGGCACTGAAGGGAGACGTCCGCGGCTCGGTCGGCACCGGTCGTCGTGACCGATGAGGCGCTGATCTCAGACGGTCCCCGTCCTCGGACCGCTGACGGGAGCGGCCGGGTCGTCCACGACGTCGACGGTGTACGCCGCGCCGTGCTCGAGCGTGTGGCCGACGGTGCACTGGCGATCCACGGCCCGGTGGGTGCGTTCGGACAGTGAGGCGATCCGCTCGGGATCGAGCGCCGACAGGTCGGCGCGGATCACGGCGGTGATGGAGTCGTAGCGGTCCTCACCCTCGGGCTTGGTCGCGGTGATGTCGGTGGTCGCTTCGAAGTCGGCTCCGAGTCGGCTGGCGAGGAGGTGGTCCGAGGAGAGCATGCCGCAGGCGGCGAGGGCGAGGTGCAGCAGCTCGCCGGGCGAGAACACGCCGTCGGCGTCCGACCCGCCGATGCGGACCTCGGCTCCTCGCGCGTTGCGGCCGATGAAGCTTCTCGGGCCCTCGCGGGTGATGTGCAGCGGTGTGGTCTCGGTGCTCATGGTCTGCTCCTGTCCTGTGTCCGCGGCACCGCGGGCAGTGCCGGGGTCTCCTGCGGGTGGGCGGTGTCTCAGGTGTCGGTGCGGACGAGGGGGGAGTTCGTGCCGCGGACCCTGATGTCGACGCCGGTGATCTCCGACCGGGCGATGCCCGTGGACGCCGCCAGGTCGACGGCGCGCTGCCCGGCCGCCGTCCAGGTGGCGACGGTGATCGTGCTGCCGTCTGTGCGGGTGATCACGAGTTCGTACTCCGCGTCGGCGGGCGCATCACCACTGTAGGTGCAGCTCCACTCCAGCCGGGTGCCCCACGGCTTCCCCTCGACCTGGATGTCCGCAGCGAGAGCGGGATCGTCCGCGATCGGGTCCATCGGTTCGAGGGTCGCCTCGCTCGCCACGGGAGCACCCGCGATGCCCGTGCCGAGAGCGACGCCTCCGAAGACGGAGGCGGTGACGGCGGCCGCGACGGCGAGGGACGTCACCAGCCGGCGCCGACGTCGGCGCGTCCGGACACGGTGAGCGATGGCGGGCAGCGTCACCGGGGAGGGCGGCGCGTCCTCGCCGTCGTCCGATGCGCTGATGGCGAGAGCATCCTCGACGGAGAGCCGACCGACGATGCCGGGCAGTCCTGCCAGCTCTGCCACGGCCGCGCGGCAGGCCGCGCAGCCGCTGAGGTGCTGCTCGTACTCGAGTCGCTGATCCGCGGGGAGAGCGCCGAGGACGTAGGACGCGTCCCAGTCGCGGTACTCGTCCTCCGTCGCAGAGCTTCCGTGGTGGTCGTTCATCGGGTGACGCCCCTTTCCTGCAGAGCCAGTCGCAGTCCGCGCAGTCCGTAGTGCAATCGAGATTTCGCTGTTCCCTCGGGGATGGAGTGCCGGCGGGCGATCTCGGGGACGGTGTGTCCGAGGAAGTACGCGTCCACCACGATCCGACGATGCTCCACCGACAGCGATGCGAGAGCGTCGGCGACGAGGATGCTGTCCAGGACTGCGTCGGTGTGATCGGGGACGGCGCCGCCGCCGTCCTCGTCCTTCGCCGGCACTTCGCGTCGGCTCCGAGCGGAGCGGGCGTCGTCGATGACGAGGTTGCGGGCGACGGTGAACAGCCACGCGCGAGCGGCGTCGGCGTCGCGTTCGAGGACCTGCGGGCGCTGCCAGGCCCGGACCATCGTCTCCTGCACGACGTCCTCCGTCAGCGCCGCGTTCCGAGTGAGGTTCTGCACGAAGCGCCGCAGCGCCGGGCCGTGACTCTCGTATAGCGCCGCCAGGAGCTCATCGACGGGGCGGGGCACAGTGCTCACCGCCTCGAAGCGCCACGGCGCACTCCGTCATCTCGGTTGCTCCGATCACTGCGGGTCATCCCTTCCGGTCCTTGCCTGTCGAGAACCGGCGACCCGTCCGGGCGATGCGCTTCGCTGCGCGCGGGGACGGGTCGCCGGCGCATCAGGACGCCGGGGTGGAGGTGCTCATGCCCGCAGCTTCCTTGTTCGTCGTGCCGTCAGGGAGGAGGACGTACCAGGCGTCCTTCACACCCTGCCCGTTGACCTGGCCCGGTGCGGTGTCCTTCGCGAACCGGTAGACCGGCCATCCGTCGACGGTCAGCTGGGTCGTCCCGTCGGTGCGCGTGATCGAGCCGACCTCTGCGGTGATCCCATCCGCGGCGGTCGTGCTGGACGCCGACACGGCCGGCCAGGTCGTGGCGCACTCGTCGTAGCAGCTGCTGCTGCCCGAGTTCTGCGTGTCCTTCGTGAACGTGTAGACGGTGTAGCCGGCCTCGTCCGTGATGATCTCGCCCAGCGGCGAGGACGCCGTCGTGAGAGCCGCCGTCTCAGCGGAGGCGGAGGCGGTGGCGGAAGGGCTGTCGGCCGGCGCTTCCGACGAGGCGGCCGAGCCGGCGGCCGTCGAGCATCCGGCGAGAAGGACGGCGGCGAACGCCGCAGTGGTCACAGTGGTCGCGATTCGCTTGAGCATGATGCCTCCTGTAGTGCGGGGGCCGAGGTGGTCCCACCGAGGACACGACACAGCAGTCGCGGACGTTCAACGAGGCGAGAAGATCGCTGGGAGAGCATCCGCGCGGCGGGCGGCTTCAGCGAGAGCGACGATCCGTTGCGCGCTCCTTCGCGTGAAGGCCCGAGGCAGCGCGCTGCTCTCCATCCCCGCGCAGACCGAGGCGAACGAGCACGCAGACCGCCAGGGAACGGTACCCGCGGCCGTACTGCTGAGGATCCGGGCCACCTCGTCAGGTGGGATCGGGCTTCGCTGTATCGCCACGAGGCGGACGCCACTCGGCGCGCTCCTGCTCAAGAGCAGACAGCCTCCCAGTAGAGGCTCGTCCTCTGGCCGATCGAACCCCCTCGGCGGAAGTCTCCGCGAGCAAGCAGACGCCGACCTCGGTCGGCGCTGTGGTGTGCGCTGCGCGCATTTTTGCCTGGAAGCCTTCGGCAGCGTACGGGCCTGCGGCGTCCACGCAAGCCGCTGCGCGGCCGGCTCCTCCGAGGTTCCCGCCACGCGGTCGCTGCGCTCCCTCACATCGCGCCGACAACCTCTCCTCCGCCGCCCTCCGGGTTGCGCTCCCGCCTCCGCCTCTGCTCGGCACTACGTGCCTTCCAGGCAAAAAAACGCTGGGAGAGAAGGAAGAACAGGCGAGCCAGACCACCCCCGCTGGCTTGACAAACCTGATTGAGAATCACGGCAAAAGAACGAGGGGGAAGGGCAGGGCAAGACCACCGCCCGGGACCCGACCGACCCGACGACGAGAGGAACCCACCATGAGCGACTCCATCACCGCCACCGCACCGGAGGACTCGAACCTCCGCAACGCACTGGCCGAGTTCGCCTCCGTGTTCAGCGCAGACACCGCCGCGGATCTGGGCGTGCGCCTGAACTGCGCAGAGGCCGACGCGATCGCGGGACTCCTGCGAGCATTCGGACGACACGAGACCGCGGACCTGTGGATCGCCGAGCACGCGACCGCCGACGACGAGGGCGACGCCCACCACACCCAGGAAGGAACCGAGCGATGACCGAGCAGCAGACCAGCGAAGCCGTCACGACCTACCTCGTCGCCGATGCCGCCCACGGCGACTACCGGGAGGAGGCGGGACCGTGGCTCTGATCGTCTACTCCAAGCCCGCGTGTGTGCAGTGCACCGCGACCTATCGGGCCCTCGACGCGAAGGGCATCGAGTACACCACCGTCGACGTCACGACGGACCCGGTGGCGCTCGCGTACATCACCGAGGAGCTGGGCTACCTCGCCGCCCCGGTGGTCGTCGCGAGCGACGAAGACCACTGGTCGGGGTTCCGTCCCGACCTCATCGAGGAGCACGCAGCGTGAGCGGCCCGGACGCCTCGAGCGACGAGTACCGGGCCGGGTACCTCGCCGGGCGCTCGGACAGGCAGGGCGAGGTCGACTGGGCGGAGAACGAGGCCGATCGGTACTACCGCCTCGCCTACGGCGACGAGCGGCGCCTCCCGAGCGTCGCCGTGACCCGCGCCGAGCTCGAACAGCGCAGGGCGCTGTCCGAGCCGCCCATCGAGGTCACCCGACGCGACGCTCTGGCGTCCTGGGGCATCGAAACGCCCCCCACCGACACCCCCGCGGCCGACGCCGCGAACGAGATCCCGCCGACGTCGACGGGACGACCCACGAACCGAACGAGCAGGAGACGACAGATGAGCACCAGAACGATCACCGGGAACCTCGCCACCGACCCCGAGCCTGTGCAGGCGGGCCGCGTGCCGATCGTGAAGCTGCGCGTGATCGAGAACACCGGAGAGTACCGGCAGGGGGAGTGGGTCGCGCACGAGGCCCCGACCACGCACTTCGTGGAAGCGAAGTTCGAGCTCGGCGCCCACGTCCTCGCGTCCCTCCACAAGGGCGACGGCGTGATCGTCGTCGGCTACGAGCGCACCGACACGTGGGGAGAGGGAGAGAACAAGCGCTACGGGCGGGTTCTCGAGGCGGACGCGATCGGCCCGAACCTCACCCGCGCGACCGCCGTCGTCACCGCGGCCGCGCAACGCCCCCCGCGCCGCAGCTCCGCGAACCCGACTCGCCAGGGGGCGGTCGAGGCGTGAGCCGTGGTCTGAGTGGCCCCCGGGAACGTCCTGCAGCCGCCATCTGGGCGGTCGTCATCATCGTCGCCGCGATCGTCATCAGCATCCTCGCCAACTGGAGGACCCCAGCAACTGACGCACTCCCCGACGGTGTTCCCGACACAGCTCAGGCCGCGGTCGTGGACCGCGTCGTCGACGGCGACACCGTCCGCGTCCTCACGGACGCGGGGGAGGAGCTCACCGTACGCCTGATCGGAGTCGACACCCCCGAGACCGTCGACCCCGGCGAGCCCGTCCAGTGCTACGGCCCGGAAGCCTCCGCCTTCACCGCACAGACCCTCCCCGAGGACTCGAACGTGTTCCTCGAGCGCGACCCCAGCCAGGGCGACGTCGACCGGTACGGGCGCACCCTCGCCTACCTCTGGCACGTCGACACCCTCGACGGAGCGCAGCTGCTCAACTACGAGCTCGTCGCAGGCGGATACGCCCGCGAGTACACGTACGACACCGACTACCGCTACCAGCGGCAACTCCGCACCGCCCAGGACACCGCCCGCTCCGCTCGCGCCGGGCTCTGGGGAGTGTGCTGACCGTCGACCGGTGGGATGTCGCCATAGCCTCGGTTCGACCGTGCCGGAGTTGATTCGGACGCTGTCCGGGCGAGGAGGAGCGGATCACCTGGGGGAGTGATCCCTGTTCTGCGCCGAGGTCAACGCGGAGCGCGTCCAGGATGACATGACCTTCACGCATCGCTGCGCGGACCTGCGCGATTGTTGCAGCGCTCGTCTTTCGGCCACTCGATCAGCCCAGCCTGCCGGGCTTCGCAGCTGACAGGTGAGGGGCGATCCTCTCACGAGGTGCGGATGCATCACGCTGCGGTGATGAGGTACATCCGAAGCTCGGTTCCAGTAGCCGGGTAGTTGGTTCCCCACGTGTTGTTGGCGCTGTAGGGCCCGGATTCCCAGCGAAGAACCCAGTGTGCGAGGGTGCCCGCGCTGCCTGCGGGCCATGCTCCGCTGGTGGGGATCGTGAAGTCGTGGCTGTTGGTCGTCCGGGTGCTGATGTCGTAGGACGCGGTGGCGGAGTCGCGAGCTGTGATCGCGGGTGGAGTTGTCACGTCCGGGTCGATGGTGTCGCTGGAGCGGAAGCTCACGCCACTCGTTCCGGTGTTCGTGAAGATGATGCGGCGAGCTTGGTAATTTCCGGACGGGGTTCTGTAGGAGTACCTGCAGGTCATTGTTCCGTTCGGGTTCACGGTGATGGGTGCGCTGTTGTAGATCGGAGTCGCACCGTTGATGTTCGCTGTCCCGTTCCAGGACGAGGCGTAGACGGTGCTGCCGGAGGTGAGGGGGTCGCCGGTGACGTTCTGCGCGGCGTTGGGGACGGCGGTGATGTCGCTGATGCGCCAGGCGGTCGACGTCGTGTTGACGGGGCCCGTGGGGCGGGCGGTGTACAGCTTCGTCTCACCGAGAGAGTTCTCCTTGTAGTAGGTGAGCAATACCCGCTGTGACGCGTCGAAGCCGACCTGGACATTCTCATTGAGCAGTCCGCCGTGCGGTGTTGAGTCCACCAGTGTGGCTGTCGTTGAGTAGGTCATCGAGGCGATCACGGCGTTTGTCGGCGTCGAGGGCGAGGTGTTCATCGGGTACCAGGTGGTGAAGTCCTTCGTCCAGGCGTAGTGGACTGCGCTGGTGGATTCCGCTGATGCCGCTGTTCCTCGCCAGACCCATGCCAGGTGGTAGGCCCCGCCGTACTGGTCGTTGTGGAAGACGGGGGTGGTCGGATATGCGCTGTAGTTGTCCGGCCCCTCGGTGAAGCCGGAGGTGCCGCCGGCGCCGAGAAGTGGCGCACCTGTCGGGACGGTGTTGGTCCACGCGCTGGTCGTCACGTCGTAGCGATAGAGATAGGTGTTCGCCGCGCCGGACTGCCCGTTGCGGAACATCAGATAGAGAGTGCCTGGCTGGTCGCGGAAGAACACGGGGTAGGTGACGAGGGCCTCGTTACCGAGGGCGACCAGATACTTGTACTTGCCTGCAGCGGCAGGCAGTGCCGTGCGGAAGGTGAGTGAGCTCAGATCTCCGGGGGAGGTCGTGCGCCAGTAGCGCATGTCGGAGTTGTGCATCGCGGCAGCGACGTGCAGGTTCCCGGCGGAGTCGAGCGAGATCGCGATCCCGTTGTGGACGTCAGACGAGCCCGCGGAGACGACGACCGGTCCGTTCCCATCGTTCGGGAGCGCTGACGTCCACGCGCCCGCTGACGTCCGCTTCGCGACCGTGAGCCTCCCGGCGCCGTTGTAGTAGCCCACGTAGGTCGCGCCAGTCGCGGCGTCCTGCAGGATCGGCTGGATCATCCCGGTGACGGCGAGCGCACGCGCCGCTCCTCCCGCAGTCGGATTCACGGGATACGCCGAACCCAGCACGACAGGAGTCGGAGCGGCGGCCGGGGCTGCTGCGGTGTCGGTGATCGTCAGCGGGTCTCCCGCAGCGGCCGCTGCCAACGGAGCGAGAAGCGTCGCGGCCCCGGCGGCGATGCTCACGGAGAGAGCCGATTCAACGAAGACGCGGCGAGAGAAGGCCGGTGAAGTGAGGATCATTCGCGTAATGTAGCGAGTCATCGAGCGCTCTGCGGCGACGTTCCGCAAGATCCAGCAGACCCGGCGCGAGTCGGCGCGGACGCCGACGGGCTCTCCCTCGAGCAGCGCGACGGGAGCTCGTTTCCAGCGCATCGCCGATCCTTCCGTCAGAGAGTGAAGGTCGGAGCCGATCCTGGTTGCACCGGGTGCGACGACCTCTGCTGTTACGACTGTCTCAGCGACTGCTAGATCGAGCGCGGCGGGCCGGCCTTCGGATCGGCCCGTGAGGGGCGACCCCCTCACACTCCCCGGCATCCCGTTCCGGGGCGCGAGCTGCACTCGCGCAGCGGCGACAGAGCACCGCCGATCGGAGGCCGCGATGCGGCCCGTTCCCCGCGTTTTCTTCACCTCTCCGCGGTTTCAACCTATTTCGCTCCAGCGGCTTCGTGCCACCGATTCCGGACGCGCCCTGCGGGCTTATTTCGCCCGCAATCGGCGTCACTGCGCCGCCTCCACTCAAACGGTTTTCCCCGCCGGAGAGGCAAAGAAAAACGATCAGCCAGACAGGTCCGTAGGTGGCTTAGACCCACGGAGAACGTCGCCCCGCTGATCCCCACCGAGGGAGAACCGACCGTGACCACCACCACGAAGACCCGCAAAACCACCGCGACCAAGAAGCGCGCACCCCGGACCACGCCGGAGGAGCGCCGCGAGCAGGCCGCCGCGCTGCACGAGAGCATCACCGAGCAGGTCGAGGCGCTGCGCGACTCCGACCAGTGGCGCCGGTTCCTCTCGTTCGCGTCCTCGTTCCACCGCTACAGCCTGGGCAACCTCCTGCTGATCCTCGCGCAGCGCCCCGACGCCTCCGCCGTCGCCGGGTTCCGCGCGTGGCAGGCGAAGGGTCGCCAGGTGCGCAAGGGCGAGAAGGCGATCAAGATCTTCGGGTTCGCTCAGCGCAAGGTCGCCGCCGACGAGGAGGCCGAGGAAGGCACCACGACCAGCACCGACGAGAAGGGGCAGAAGGTCCAGACCTACTACCCGCTCGTGTCCGTGTTCGCGATCGAGCAGACCGACCTCTCGGAGGGCGCCGAGGATCCCCGCGACATCGCGCAGAAGCTCACCGGGGACGAGGACCACGGCGTCATCGAGGCCCTGACGGCCGCTCTCGAGGCCGAAGGATGGACGCTCGAGCGCCGCACCCTCCCGCAGGGCACCAACGGGTACGCCCGCCCCGAGGACTGCACCGTCGTCGTCTGCGACACCCTCGCGCCGGAGCAGGCCGCGAAGACGCTGATCCACGAGACGGCACACGTGCTGATGGGGCACGTCGACGACCTGGAGGAGTACGCGCAGCACCGCGGAGTGATGGAGGTCGAAGCCGAGTCCGTCGCGTTCGTCACTGCTGGCCTGGCCGGGTTCGACACGAGCGCGTACAGCGTCGGCTACGTCGCGTCGTGGAGCAACTGCGACGCCGACGTGATCCGCGGAACCGCGGCGCGCGTGCTCACCACCGTGCACCGCATCGCCGCGATCCTCGACGCCGACGACGACGAGAGCGACGACGAGAGCTGAGCGGCGACGGGCCGGCCTTCGGGCCGGCCCGTGAGGGGCGACCCCCTCACACTCCCCGGCATCCCGTTCCGGGGCGCGAGCTCCGCACGCGCAGCGGCGACGGAGCACCGCCGGCAGGAGCCGCTACGCGGCCCGTTTACCCGTTTTCTTCACCTCTCCGCGGTTTCAATCTATCTCGCTCCGTCGGCTACGTGCCGTCTCTCTCGGACGCGGTCGCAAGCTCCCTTATTTCGCCCGAGAAAGCCGTCACTCCGCCGACTCCACTCAATTGATTTCATCCCGCCGGAGAGGCAAAGAAAAACGATCAGGAAGAGACGACAAAGGCCCCGTAGTTGGCTTAGAACCACGGGACCTGTCGCCTCAATGATCGCACATTGATTGAGGAGAAACCATCGTGAACATCACCGCAACCGGGACCATCGAGCACATCGACCCGGCCGCCCTCGTGATCGAGCAGAACGTCCGCACCAGCGCCCCGCTGACGAAGGAGTTCATCGACTCCATCCGTCAGAGCGGGATCCTGTCGCCCGTGCTCGGACGCCGCGACGAGCACGGAAACGTGATCGTCCGCGCGGGGCAGCGCCGGACCCTGGCGAGCCGTGAGATCGGCCTCGCGACGATTCCCGTCTACGTCGTGGACGGCGACGACAAGACCGCCGAGCGGATCGTGCAGCAGATCATCGAGAACGACCAGCGCGCGGACCTCTCGACCGCCGACCGCACAGCGGCGTGGGCGCAGCTGTCGTTCGAGGGCCTGTCGCCCGCGACGATCGCCAAGCGCACCGGCACCAAGGCCGCGACCGTGAAGGCGGGACTCGCGATCGAGGAATCCGCGGCCGCGCGGACCGCGCTGCACGAGCACGAGCTGACCCTGGACCAGGCCGCGGTCATCCTCGAATTCGAGGACGACGAGGAGGTGCGCGCCGACCTGATCCGCGTCGCCACCACCGACCCGAGCCAGTTCCCCCACACCGCGGAACGCCACCGCAAGGCGCGCGCCCGCCGCGTCGCGGTCCTCGCGGAAGAGGCCAACCAGGAGGCCGCAGGATTCGTCGTTCTCTCCCGCGAAGACCTCGACGGGCCGGAGTCGCCGTGGGTGCGCATCGACCCGCTGCGCACCGCAGACGGGGAGCGCGTCACCGTCGAGCACCTGGCGAGCATCGAGCCCCGCGCGGCATTCGTGACCACCTACTACGACGACACCCCGACCGTGACCTACGCGATCCAGGACCCCACCGCTCACGGATTCAGCTACGCCTACAACGCGCCCGCCGAGCCCGAGACGGACGAGGAGAAGGCCGCGAAGTCCGCCGAGCGCCGCATCCTCCTCGCGAACAACCGCGCGTGGATCGCCGCGGAGACCGTGCGCCGCGAGTGGATCTCGACGCTCCTCTCCCGCAAGACCCTCCCGAAGGACGCCGAGCGCGTCATCGCCCTCGGACTCACCGCGCACCGCTACTCGGTGTCGGGCGCGATGAGCGACGGGAGCGACCTCGCCCACACGCTGCTGGGCATCCAGCGGCCCTCCGGCTTCCGCACCGACGCCCTCGCCGCGCTGGTGGAGGCGAACCCGGCGAAGGCGCGACTGGTCGCGCTGGCCGTGGTCCTCGGCGGCGCGGAGTCGCGCACGAGCAAGGAAGCGTGGCGATACGGCGACGCGCACGCCGCCGCTCACTTCCGCCAGCTCGCGACCTGGGGATACCCGCTCTCCCCGGTCGAGCAGGTCGTCACCGGCGACACCACCGCCGCAGACGCCGCGGGCCTGAGCTAGCCCCCTCCGCGGGGACCGGCCGTCGCCGGTCCCCGCCCCCTCCTCCGACTCTGCAGAAGGGCCCCGCCATGACCACCACCACGACTCCCGCCGCCGTCGACGTCGACGTGTGGGGACACACCCCCGCGCTGCGCGCCGCGCAAGACGCCATGAACACCGCCGCCGAGTCCGGCGACGCCCGCACGCTGCGCGCCACCGTCCACGTCCTCCTCACCGCCGCCGCCCGCCACGCCTGGCCCACCGCTACGGCCCTCGTCTTCAAGCGCGAGGCGCTCGGCACGTTCGCCGGCTCCTGGGCGCTCTACCGCGTCACTGACGCCGGACACCGCGTGCTCCGCGAATGGGAGAACGAGCCCGACGAGATGAGGGACGAATCCGACGAGGAGCGCGTCGCGCTCGACCTCATCAGCAACAGCCACGAGACGCAGGACTACGCCGACACCTTCGGCCCTCTCAGCGAAGGCGTGACGGTCGGATACCACCTCTACATGCTCTGAGCGAGCCCGAGCGGGCCGACCCGAACCGGTCGGCTCGTTTTTCGTGTCCCTAGTTTTGTGGTACTATTTACTCATGGGAGTTGAGTGGCCGAAGAGCGCAGACAAGCACGGGATTCCGCGCGAGGATGCTCTCTACGCGATGGCCCACGCGGAAGCCGCGGCACGGATCGAGGGACGTCCGGGAGAGGTGACGACGGTCTACGTCGGACACCCGCACCCCCAGACGGACCGGTACATCGAAGTGATCGCCGCGATGCGACCCCCGCGAACCCTGACGGTCTTCCACGTCATGGAACTCAGCGACCTGTACCGGCACCTACTCACCTAAGGAGACGACGTGGACAACTACGACGACCTCGCCGCGCGCGCAGAGCGCAGCGAGCTCGCACCCCTCCCCGGCACCCAGCTCCGCGGCGACGACGCCGCCGCGGACGCCCGCGCCGCGCTGCTCGCCGCGACCGGCGCCGACACCCTGGACGAGGCCGTGACCATCGCCCGCGGCCGACCCCGGCTCGACGCCGAGGACGAGGCCGGACCCATCTGGAAGGTTCGCTCGACCAAGCCCCTCGACCAGGCCGTCCGTCAGCTCGCCCAGCGCCGCGGTGTCAGCAGGTCCCAGATCCTCCGCGAAGCCGCCGCGTCCTACGTCAACGCCGCCTCCTGACGACCGGCTCCTGCAGCGTCACTCACGGCCGGCTCGCCGCGAGGGGGAGAGCCCCCTCGACCCCCCCCGGTCTCGCGCGCGGAACAGCCCGTCCGCGCTCGAGCGGTGGTCAGCGGCGGGGACGCGGCTTGTACGTCTTCCCCGCCCGGATGTTCCGGTTCTCGATCACACCCATGACCGCCAGCTCGACGCCAACAGCGCCGCTCGATCTCGTCGCTGAGGTCGACGTCGAGATGTTCGGCTGGGAGCAGGATCTGGGCGAACACGTCGGGCCATCTCGGATCGGAGCTCTGCTTCGAGCCCGCCAGGGCGGAGCTAGTGAGCGGGCATCTGGCCCGGTCGAACCTTAGTCAGGACTTCTGATGGGTGCGAGACGGCACGGTCCGAAAAGACCGGACGGCCGCGAAGACCAGCGTGATGATCAACACCGCTATGACGATGGCTGTACATGTCTCCCACCAGGTCGCGACGGTCCACACGCCGACCGCACAGCTCCAGCCCGCGAGAGCAAGAGCTACCCCCGCGTACACGAGCCACGAAAACCGAGGTTTCTCCATTTCTTCAGGATAATTCACTCGTCATCACGGGTATTGGCTCTCGCCGGTGTTGGCGCTGCACGCGCTAAGGAAGAGGTGACGAGGAGTTGGAACCTCCCATCGGAGTCGGGTCACACTCAGCCGGCGGGGTGGCGATGGTGGAGAACCACCAGGCGGCGAGTTCCTCGTCGCCTGGATCGTCGCAGTCAGTGGGCGGGGGTTCAGTGTTCATGGGTGAACGCTAGGCGGTGCGCTTCGAGTGCGTGCCGAGACGGCGCGGATCTCGGGAAAACCGCGGGCCGAGCTCTCCCTGTGAGGGAGTCGCCAAGCGGCCCACGCAGTACTCCCGTCAGCTCTTCGTGTTCGGCGCCTCCGGGGCGTCGGGGATCCTGGCGATAAGGGCTTCCAGGGCGGTGGTCAGGGCGGTGTTCGCGCCGCGCGCTTCGCTGAGCTCGTCGCGCAGCGCGGAGAGGGCCTGCTCGTGCTCGGCCCGCGCCGTCGCAAGCGCGGCGACCGCCTCAGCAGCGTCAGCCGCGCTGCCAGTGGCGGCCTTCTCGAGGCCCGCGATGCGCTCATCGCGCGCTCGAAGCTCGGCGTCGTGCTGTGCGGTGCTCGTGTCGAGGTCGTCGCCGAGTTCCGCGATCTCCTTCTCCTGGTGCGCGGTCTGCTCCCGCCACTCCCGCTCGAGCGCGGCG
Organism: Rathayibacter sp. Leaf299; assembly: GCF_001423055.1. NCBI lineage: Bacteria > Bacillati > Actinomycetota > Actinomycetes > Micrococcales > Microbacteriaceae > Rathayibacter > Rathayibacter sp. Leaf299. The sequence goes on along the minus strand of NZ_LMNT01000006.1, from coordinate 40,489 downwards.
TGGGACTCCGCGGCCATCCGGGATGCTTCCGCCCACAGTCCGCCGGCGAGGCGCAGCGCCTGCTCCGCGAAGGCCGGGGGAGTCGCGGCGATCGTGGAGCCGGCGTTCTGCTTCTCCTCGCGCCACTCCTTCAGGTACCGCGTCGCGTCAGCGTTGCTGACCCCGGCTGCGGAGCGCACCGAGGCGACCGTCGGGTTGCGCTCCGCGCTGATGCTCTCCGCGGCCGCGTAGACGCGGTCCTTGATCGATGCCTCCATGAGGGCCGTCCTTTCGCTCTGGTCGGAATAGTAGTATTCCTACTACTACTCCTACAGAATATCGAGCGATTGCGGAAGCATGCCGCGAAACCCCGAGTGGAGCGGCCATTCCCGGTCGTGAGGATCGGCGACGGGCGCGAGCGCACCGACGACAGCACGCGCGGGCTCCGTGCAGGGGAGCGGCCGCACCTACTCTGGGAGTGAGGGAGAGCCGTGTGAGAGGGGGCCGGGCGATGGGTGATCAGGATCCGTGGGGTGTGCTCACCGAAGGAGTCGTGCAAAGCTTCCCGACCCGCGGAGCGGCCCTCGTGTTCCAGCGTGAGCACGCCGCGTTCTGGGGGCGACGCTCACCGCTGATGATGTTCGACGGGGACCGCTGGGTCCCGGCGCCGCCCGAGCCTGGGCAGGTGCCGGCGGGGGAGAAGCCCCGGTGAGATCTCGGACGGCCCGAACCGCGGAGGAGCGTGCTCTCGAGCGGCTCGAGGACCTCTACGCCGAGCTCCCGACCCTGTCCTGCCTGGGCCTGTGCGAGAAGTCCTGCCACCAGCACATCGACGCATCCGCGCTCGAGCGGCGGCGCCTCCTGGCGAAGGGCGTCGACCTCGATGCCCCAACCCCCGACGGCGCCTGCCCGGCGCTGTCACGCACGTTCGGGGCCGGCCGCTGCAGCGTCCACGCGATCCGCCCCACGATCTGCCGGCTCTGGGGAGTATCGGCCGCGATGCCGTGCGAGCACGGCTGCGTCCCCGACGGCGGCAGGGTCAGCGACGCGCAGGCGATGCGGTGGATGCTCACCAGCTACGACATCGGCGGCCACGCCGACACCAGCCCCGACGTCCGAGCCCTGCTCGAGCAGTGCCTCGCCGACGAACACGCGTCAGCGCTGCTCAGCCGATACCTCCGCGGCGACCGCAGCATCACCGCTCAACTGCGCGACCGGATCCTGCAGCTGCGCGTAGGACCCCCCCACCCGTCCTAAGCGCGCGGCGTCGGCGCGACCCGCTGCGCGGATCGCGCGTGCAGCAAGAAGAACCCCGGCGCGATATCACCGTCCAACGCGACGCCCTGGACGCGGAGCGAAGTCGGCGCGGCCATCGATCCACCACACCTCGTGCTCCCGGAATCGCGATCGCTCCATCAGCTCGTCGCTCACGCGAGCCTCTCCGAGAACGACCCGAGCAGATCCCGCCGCGGCGATCGGAAACGCCCAACCGCCGGCCTCCCGTCGCAGTGCCGGCGCCACGACCACCGCCCGCAGGCTCAGGTCGGAATCAGCAGGAGCGGGCGCGTCGTCGAGGGTCATCTACCCAGTGAATTGGGCGGCCTCCGCCGATCCGCGCTCTGCGCCAGGATCGCGAGCAGATTGGCGTCGGCTGCATTGTGCCGCAGCTCGCCGCAGCAGCTCATCGATCCTTGCCCAAGCCGGGCAAGCCTCCACCTACTGCGCGGATCGACTTGCCCTTGTGCGCTGCGCGAATCTCCTTCTTCGACCGCTGGGCTGGCTGCGTCCCGTACGGGCCACACATGCGCCTAGGGAGCGACCCACTCGGGCAGGGTGATGCCCGCTGCTTGCAGCGCAGCACGGAACTCGGTCGCAGGCCGTCGGCGGTCCTCGAAGAACCGCACTTGCAGGTCGGGCCACCTCCGCCGGTATGCGCTGGTCTCGTCCTGAATGTCGAGGATTAGGCCCTGCAGGTCCGAAGTGGACTCGAACTCCACACCCATGCTGAGGTCGTCTGCGGGACCACCTTCAGCGCCCCACCACACCTCGCCGTCTTCCTCGTCAACGTGGCGGTAGATATCGACGTCGTAGAAGTGGCTCATTCCGGGAATCCTCCCTTACGAGGAGGCGTGTCAGAGCATGGCGCTCCGGGTGCGCAGCGCGCGGTTCAGCCGTACTCGCGCTTCTCGACGTCACCCCTCCCCGTGAACGTGTCCACGAGATCCCGATACCCGGACCCCTACCGACAGGACGAACCGATGACGACACCGCCCCCTCGTTCGATCCCGTGCTGCTTGACCTCGCAGACGAGGACGACTACTACATCGTCACCCAGGCGCTACGCGACTTCGCCCACCAGGCGGAGAGCGACGCCGACAACGAAGACGAGAGCGACCGATTCGAGGGCCGGCCCAGTGGCAGCCGCCCCGCGACCTTGCGCGCGCAGGCTGAGCGCGCCCGGGCAATCACGGCCGACGTCGAACGCCAGCTCGACGCCAACGGCGCCGCCCGCCGGCCCTCCTAGAGGACTAGTGGGCGTCGTCGTACGCCTTTTGGACCTCAGCGGAGATGCGGCCGCGGTCGGAGACGTTGTGACCGTTCTTCGCCGCCCACTCCCGGATCGCCTTTAACCGCTCCGGGTGGCTCTTCGAGCGCGCAGGAGCTGAGGAGCCGGCGTTGCCGTCCCGGCGCACGCGGCGGCCGGCGTCGACGTACTTCTCGAACACGCGGCGCAGCTCGGCAGTGTTGTCCGCCGACAGATCGATTTCATAGTTCGCGCCGTCCATCGAGAAGGTGACGGTTCCACCGTCACCCTCGATCGGAGAGCCGTCCAGGTCATCGATAAGGGTGAGCTTCTGTGCCATTCGATGTCTCCAAGCAGGTAGCGGTGATCGCTTGTTTCTAGCAGTCCCTACCTGTCGTCGCGCCGCGCCTCACGGCGAACGATGATCACAAACCCCACGACGACGAACAGGACGACAAAGCCGACCGCGACGAAGGGCAAGTAATCCAGGAACAGAATCAGCAGCAGCGCCCACGGTTCGAAAGTCATCCCCGCTACTCGTCCCCGCGCCGGCGTGCTCGCACCGCGGCCACTACGGCCAGCACGACGAAGAGCACGACGGCTCCAACAGCGATGTACGGACCGAACAGCACCAGCAGGACCAGGGGACTCCACCCACCCACGTCAAACACCGTGCGCCGCCGACTCGTCAGCGGGCCGCGGGGAGGGGATCGAGCAGGTGCGGTCCGTTGTTGCGGACGCTGTTCACGTCGCGGGACACCTCGTAGTGCTCGAGGTCGTGCGCGACCGCGTACGACTCTCGGTCGAGTAGCTGCATCAGGGCGTCGACGTCGAGGTGTCCGCCGAGCCAGTCGTCGTACCCGTCCGGGGTGATGCACGCCGGCATCCGGTCGTGGACCTCACCCGGCGCCACATGCGAGTCGCGGGTGATGATCGCCGTCGACAGCCGCCACTTCTCCGGGTCGTCCTTCGCCTTCGACGGGTCCGGCCACGCCGAGACGACGCCCGCCATGGCGAGGGCCGCGTCGGGCTCGTAGATGAAGTGCGGCTGCTTCCCGGTCTCCGTGACCGTCCACTCGTAGTAGCCGGCCGCCGGGATCAGCACCCGCGACGTCGCGAACGCCTTCCGGAGCATGGGCGAGTTCGCGACCGTTTCGATCCGCGCGTTGATCGGCTGTGGCCGCTGCTTCTTGACGTCCTTCGCCCACATCGGCACGAATCCCCAGTGCACCATCGGCACCGACCGCTCCCCGTCGCGCTCCCGCACGACGGTCACCGGCGACGTCGGCGCCACGTTGTAGTTCGGGCGTAGACCGCCGAAGTCAGCCGAGACGAGATCCGGCAGCAGAGCCGCCGTGGAGTCCTTGACGACGAAGCGACCGCACATACTCTCAGCCTAGGCAGGCGGCTGGTTGACGCAGGTGTCGACTACCCCGCCAGTCGCCTGCGCGGAGAGCTGCGCTCAGACGAAAGGCGGCCTCGTCTTATTCACGTCGTCGATCGAGTTGTTCAGTCGAATGATCGCGGCGTCGAGCCATTCGTCATCGATCCAGAATCGATCCCCCGCAGCCTGCCGATTTACTATCTCCGCACGGTTGAGTCGCTGAGACCCGTCAGGTGCGGTGGCCGGGCGAGCGTGCAGGACGTCGTTCCGAATCTCGCTAGCTGTGAACAACGCTCGGTAGACGGCGGTCAGGTAGTCACGAGTGGGAACGTCGGTCACGTTGGGAACCTGGGCCTTCAGTTTCACAGCGATCCTGGCCGTCTCCCACGGTTCCAGCTCTGCGAGCGTGAGGCCCGCCGAAAGAGTCGCCTGCAACCGATCGAGGTCCCCGAGGATTGTCCATTCCTAGACGACGCTGTGTACGCGATTTCCCCGATCCGCGCCAGGTACTCGGGCTCCGGCAACGCGACACGAGAATGCTCCATGAGACGACGCTAGGGGTCGCGTTCGATCGATTCCCAGTCTGGAGGAGGCGCTACTTGTTGTAGCTGTCGACTACGACCAGGCGCGCGCCGTCGCTGTCCTCAGGGAAGGACCCATCACACGCGAAGTCCCACGAGTCGGTGGAGTCGACCAGTGACGGGATACGTCGCAGGTCGTCGGCTTCACACGTCACCACGGACCCATCGGAGAACGTGATCGTGGACACCGGGTTGAACTTGATCCCGTTGCTGTTCAGGATCGTGAACGCCAGCTCAAGCTCTGTGCCGAGCCCGGTCGTGGTCAAAGTCGCCGCGTCCACCGTGTAGTAGCCCGTGCCCGTGTTGTCGGTGATATCCGTGATCGTCGCGCTGTCGGTGACGGCTAGAGGGTCGGGCTTCTCCTCAGCGCACCCAGACAAGGCCACGGCGAGACCCGCAACGAAGGTCAGGGTCGCAAGGGCGCGTGTTTTCATGCGGCGAGCCTATGGGGCTTGGCCGCCTCCCTGCTGCCGCTCGTCGCGACGCGCAGTGGCATTGCGGGATGGAACGAGGAGCGGCTTTGTCGCCCATAGGAGGATGAAAAGCCCCCCGAGGGGTAGGAGAGCCAACCCGAACCGTCCGAGGGTATTCGACAGGCCAGGAATCGCCAGCACGGCTACCCACAACGCCAGTGACGCGGCCATGACCGCGAACAGCTTGCCAATGAAGTCAAGGCGATCACGGCCGCGATCTGTGCCTCCGAGCTTATGCGCCCCAGCGCGCATGACGGTGCCTAGGAACGCGAACGATGCGAGCCAACCGCCGAGGGCGACGCCCACCTCGGTGATGACATAGCTGAGAACGCTGCCGTAACCCGGCTGGATGGAGTGTGACGGCGGGTCGACGGTGTAGACGACCAACAGCGCGATCCCCCCGGCGGCCAACACGGCGACCAAGACCCACGTGAAAGGTTCGCGGACAGATCTTGCAAGAGTCTTCACATGGATCCTTCGCGTGTCAGGGAGCCTCAGAGGGCGGCAGCCCGCGGACATTGGTCACATTCTGTCGGGTCGCGCAGACCGGCCGTAGAAGGCGTCCGTTCTGTTTGTCGCGGTCACGCATCCGACGGATCACGACATCGCGGCACTCGACAGCCGCTAGTGCCGCGCCCGTCCCGTAAGGGGATCCCCTACTGAGTCCGGGTGCGCATTAGAGCGCCTTGTTGACTCCGGCAACCAGTTTCGTCCACGCGGCGCGTTCTTCGTCGGTGAGGGCGTTGTAGCCGTTCGTGCCGAGCCAGCTCATGAAGGCTTTGGCAAGCCTCCACTTGGATACGGGCTTCCCGTGTTCGGCGGTGAGGATCTGCATGATGGGCCGGGTGGGCTGCGCGGCGATTGTAGTGGTGCTGTCCCAGCCGAGATCTTTAGCGACCGAAGTGATAGTGGAGCGGAAAAGGTCTTCAATCTCTGCGCCCTTGACCGGGTTGGTCAGAAAGTCGGCAACCCGGAGAACGGCTTTCTTCGGCAGCAGCGCGACAAGGGCGTCCTGTTGGGCGGCAAGATCCCCGGCGCCATCGGAGTCTAGTAGCGCGGCGACCCCCAGATTTTGACCTGCATAGATGGTCACGAAGTAGGCGACTTTGCTTGCAGTGCCCGCGGGGATGATCGCTGGGGAGTTCTTGAATGTCGGACCACTATCGGCGGCGGCGGCGTCGTTGGCGGCGTTCAGGTAGAACATATCCGTTACCCCCTCACAGACAAGGTTCCGCTTTTGCGAGAACATGTTCTGGGCGAGTTCGTATCCTAGTGCGGCCTGGAGTGGAAAAACGGAGCGCGGGTCATCGACTTGCAGCCGAGAGTGGATTTTTGTGCCGGCCGTTCGGTCTTGCATCTCAGCGATCCGCACGAGGTCGAGTTCGTCGGAGCCGACCATGAAGGGCGAGTGTGTGGAGTAAATGATCTGGTTGTTCTCGCCGAGCAGCGAGATCGTTTTCCGGAACTCCTGCTGCTTCAGGGCGTGAAGGCTCAGGCCGGGCTCGTCAAGGAGCAGGATCGCGCCTTCGAGGTCGTCTTCTGCTTGGGAGCGGAAGACGACAAAGAATGACACGAGCCACCGGAAACCCTCGCTCCGTTGGTCGAGCTCGATCTCCACCCCGAGGTCGTCGACGACCATCACTTTCAGGTACTGGCCGTCAGCGACAATTCGCAGCTGCAACGTTGCGTCGCCCCACACCCTCCGCAGGTCAGTCGTGAGAGTGACACTTGCGGCGTTGAGCTGATACTGGCGCGCGTCAAGGTTCCGTTGGTGAGCTGCCACGTTGGCGTCGTGCGCTTCTTTCACTGAGGCGTTGGTCTCGTACTGCGCCGGCTTCGAGGGGACGCCTTTTGCCATGTCTGACAGCTCCTGGGCGGTGAAGCCGAGCAGCTTAAGCAGGCAGAGGTTGCCGAAGTCGTACTCCCCGTCGATGTCCCCGCGGGCCTGGCGTGCGGCTAGTGACTCGAGGTCGATACGGGGACGCACGGTGAAGTAGGTCGAGTAGTAGACCAGGAGCGGGATTCGTTTGCGGAGAGCTTCGATCGCCGCAGGCAGGATGCTTCCCTTGTCGGCGGTCGCGTCGACCTTGGTCCAGCGTTCGACTTCTGCCGTGTTGTCTTCCGCGACGAGGGGCAGGGCGGTGCTGAGCATTGTTTTGAGCTTGGCGGCCAGGTCCCCGTCTAGTGGTTCATGGGTGGCGGTCGTTCCGATGCCATCGAGCGTGTCGAGCAGATCTGCGGGCGCAGCCTGTCCAGCGAGGTACGCCCGCATCCTGATCAGGTCTTGCTTGACGTCCGCGAAGGTGGGCGTTGCCGGGAATCCGCTGGTGCTGTACTTGCGCGTATTGTCGAGGTACCGGTGCCAGGTGATCGTTGCGTCAGGATCGAGGTTCATTCCTGACGCGGCGAGAACCGCGGCACGGTCGGTGTCGTCGAGAGTGAATGTCGCTTCAGCGACCTTGATTTCTTCTGGCTCCTTCTTCCCCCTCTGGATTTCGTTGAGCCGGGAGCGGGGGTAGTCGAAGAGGTAGTCCAGCGCAGGGGTGTCTTCCGGGGCATGGATTGACTGCAAAGCTTTGAGAACGGCGGTTTTACCCGCTTCGTTGATCCCCACAAGGATGGTTTTTTCCGGCTCGACGTCGAAATAGCCAGAGTCGATGACTGACCGGTAGTTGGTCACTCGGGCGCGGCTGATGCGCATGGGATTCCCCTCGTTGGTGTAGTCGAACGTACCGGATGGGCTACGCGAGCGGGCTCTCGGCGGTGTGGGCGACGGATCGGGCATGCTGGCCGGATACCGCCCGCTCTGCGTGGTCGGGGCGTTGACGTCCTGCTTGACCCATGAAGACGCGATCCGCAGCTGCAGGATCGCGAGCTCTCTCTAGATGCTTGACCCGGGCGGAGGCTAGACCACTCGAGCGCGCTCGGAAGTGGCGCGGAGGCGTCTCGATAGCCGATGGGTCGCCGGACTGGGTCGATCAGGCGCGCGCGTCGCCTCCGGTGACATCGACGATGTGCTCGCGTTCCGGTGTCGCGTGCGCGACATCCTGAGGGAGAGGGTCATTGCTTTCGAGCGGCGCGGAATGTTCGGCAGTGCCGTGCTCGATGATCTCGACGGCGACCGAATCCCACCGATGGATCTGCACGCCGGCCGCTGGCTGCTGCGAGGTGATGTAGAACAGGCCAGGCCAGGCCAAGGTTCCGATGGGTGGTCCGTCGGGGTCGGGATTCGCCAGTACGACGCCGGCGTTGACGGCGACTTCACCACCGACGTGGAAGGGCATTCCGACCACATCGGGAACCGTCACCAGGTCTGCGTTGCGCTCCGTCACCTCGCCGACAGTACGCCCCGCCGCTTCACTCGACCAGAGCGTGAAGCTGGATTCGCGCGGGCTGCGTGCGCACCCTTTTCAGAGCGTTCCGCATGGGGATCGATCAGCGGGCCGTTCGAATCAGCATCTGGGTCCTGTTTCGTTGGTTAGGCGGGTTCGTTGCCCAGCGTGCACGACTGGGCAGAACGAGCCCCTTCGTCGTTGATGAGCGGGTCGGTGTCTGCCGTCGGGCCTGGAGGAAGATCGCTGTAGAAACTCGCCTCGCCGTTCGCGGATTCCACGGCGGCGGAGAAGTCCGACTGGGATGGGTCGGCAGACGTTGACCACAGGCCAAGCGCGCCGTCGCCCATGCCCTCGCCTTCGATCGAGGCCGTGATGAACCAGGTGCTGTCGTCTCCGGGGCTCACTGCGCTGTGAGCATTGGTGAGCTGCAGATCAGGGTTCACGCCGGCAACGCTTTCTGCGATTACCTCTAGCGCGGCGCCGCTTGGAGACTCGCAATCTGAGTCGTTCGACGTCGAACACCCAGCGAGGGTCGTGGTGGCCGCTATGGCCGTGGCGAGGACGAGGGTGCGTCGCATGCCTACGAGACTACCGACGGACACCGTCTCGACAGGGGGTCGTTCACCGCGCCACTTCGGCGAGCAGGATGCGCCGCGCGCGGGCGCGGGCGGCAGTGTCCCGTTAGACCCGCCCGATGAAATGCCCGGTGATGGGGCGGCTATCGGGACACTGGAGTGGTGGATCAGAAGGCGATGCTACGCACCCGAGCCGAGGTGCTCGACGACCTCGAGCAACAGCTGCGCTCGGACGCCGACTTCGTGGGGGAGCGGATCGTGCGGACGGAGAACGGCTTCCGTCTGCAGGAGACGGAGACCTTCACGGTCGAGGTGTGGAAGATGCTGTTCAACTGGCGCCTCGTTGTGATGCCGCCGCACCAGCAGGTCGAGACGACTCACGGGTACTGCTACTTCGGCACCGGCCTCGAGAGCTTGGCCCGCGCGGTCGCCGCCGGCCTCCAATGGGCAGACCCGATGAAGACTGCTCCGGCGGGGTTCGACAAGCAGGCGTTCTGACGCCGCTCTAGATTTCGGTCGCGGCGAGCTCGTCGGGTCGGGGGAGTGCCAGCGCTCGGTAAAGGGTGGTGCGGTCGACGCCGAGCTTGCGTGCCACTGCTGCTTTCGGGATGCCGGCGGTGATGTCCGCTCGAGCTGCAGCGATTTGGTCGGCGTCGAGCCGACGTTGCCGGCCCGTGTACTTCCCCGCGGCTTTCGCGATGCGGATGCCCTCGGCTTGCCGCTCGCGGATGAGGGAGCGCTCGAACTCGGCGAATGCGCCGAGCAGGTGCAGCATCAGCTGTCCGAGGGCGTCGTCGCCGCCGGGTCCGTAGGTCTGCTGTTCCTTGATGAACTCGACGGAGGCGCCCTTCGCGACGATCTCGTCGACGACGTCGCGGAGATCTCGCAGCGAGCGCGCGAGGCGATCCATCGACGCGACTCGGACGAGGTCGCCGTCTCGGACGTAGCGGATGCAGTCCGCAAGGGCGGGCCGGTCGGTGCGGGTGGCGCCGGAGACTCTCTCTTCGAAGATCCGGTCGACGGAGCCGATCGTCTCGATCTGCCGATCCAGGTTCTGGTCGGTCGTACTGACTCGGACGTAGCCGACGGTCTGCGTTCGTTGCGTCACTCCTAGACCCTGACACAGATGTGTAGCGAAAGGTGGAGAAGAGACTCCACTGCTGCGCGCGTCGTCGGGTTCCCCCACTGTTGCGTTGGGGTGTACCCCAGGCAGACGTCATTCACGTCCGCTCATGCTTTACCGACGGCCTCGACTGGCAATGATGAGTGGGCTGGAACCGAACCGATTCCAGCCCACTTTCATCGAAGCCGTCGAGCCCGCAGTGCTGCTGACCAGTCGATGATCCGATGCCAGCGTCGGGCGGTGAGGCGTTCGGTCGCGTCCCGTGCCCGGCGAGTCCCGCAGCCATGCGGCGAGTCACCGCGGACTTTCCCACGCCCGGCTTGCCGAGCACGAACATCGACAGGTTCGAGATCAGTTGCTACTTGGAGCAGAGACTCGCGCCGACTGTGTGGTAGTTCAGAGTGCCGAAGTCGGAGGAGACGTAAGTTTGCACGCACGCGGTGCTGTTCACATTTCTCAGCCGTATGTAACGGCCGTAAGCGCCGACCGCTCCATCCCTGACTGAGAGGCCGGAGTCACTAGTCGTCGTCCAGCGGCCTTCGGTGTTCAGATCCTGCTGGATCAGAATGGGGCTGGAAAAGGACTGTCGATAGAGGGAGACGCGAGACCAGTTAGCCTGGCATGACGATGAATATCGTAGCTCGAGAACGCCGATTTGTTTCCCCTTGGTAATCCCACGCTCGCCAAAGATGGGTGCCGACTTAACGGTGTACGCGTTGGCGCAGCCCGCGGGACTACCATCTCCCCCTTGGTAGCTGGTCGATACCGCGAGGGCGGGGGAGGCTATACCCGCTAAGCTCAGCGCCACTATCCCCACGGCGGTGGTCAACCCGAACCATTTTCTTTTCACCTGGATTCTCCTTTTTGCTTAGGGTGGATGGTCGTTCTCGAAGAGGGTTGTAGAGACGGCTATATCAGCAAATGAACTGGGTTCCGCTGTCGGCGTAGTTGGAGTTGTCGGGGGTGGTGAGGTAGCCCTGGATGCTGATGCAGGTGGCTCCGGGTGCGTATGCCTGCATGCCGTAAGACCATCCAGTGACCGTGTCGGGCTCGCCGTGCTGGAAGTACGGAGATGCGCGGTCGATGATCTTCCAGGCGGTCGCTGAGGGCTCCCAGTTGTCGACTGCGACCCAGTTAGTTCCGCAGGCGTTCGAGTACATGACTCGCGCGGTGCCCACTCGTGCGCCGTCGCTTGTGCGGTTGATGGGGTAGTCCTTCACCACGGCTGCGGAGGAGGAACATCCCGTTGTCACCGGGTTGGTGCCGTCGTATTCGTAGCCGCTGGTCGCCTGTGCGGGGCCGGCGCCGAGGGTGAGTGCGGCCACGGATGTGACGGTCGATGCGGTGACGAGCAGTGCTGTTCGAAGCTTGCGCATGATGCTTCCTGCTTTCTCGGGACCGCTGTCGTCGCGGTCGCAGTGGGATCGGCTGGTGGTGTCTTCAGGAAGCTAGCGTCCGGGCGCGCACGGCGAGCGAGGACTAGGTCGCATCTGGAAAAAAGCGCGCAGGTCGAGGGATTTTGGTGGTCCAACTGGACTTTCTGGGCGCTGTTGGAACTGGTAGGGCGCGGACGCCGCAGAGTCATAAACCATCGGCGAGCTCCAAGCGCCGGCCGCGGTAACACCTGGAGCCTAAGGAAGGTCAAGGCGTCGTTGGCGTGGAGGCTGTCGACCTGCGCGTGCTCAGGTGCAGAGCGGATCCCCGAGATCGATCGTCTGAGTCTCCAGTGTGACGCTGCCTCGGGCGCAGAGCCGAGTGTCCCCATCGGTCCGGACGATGAGCGCGGTGTATGCGCCCTGAACGTCGGAGACGGTCGCTTCTTGCCGCTGACCGTCCGAGTCTGTACCTTGTGGGGCAATTTCAACGTGGACGGCGTTGTTGCTGCTTTGGTTGTCGTATCGGGTGACGCGGCCCCACGCTGCTTGGCAGCTTTCGGACCACATGACCTCAAGCAGGTAGCTCTCGCTTCGTGTCTCTGCCGCCGCTGGTTCGGCGTCGTCAACGCACGACGTCGCCGCAGGATCGACTCCGGTTCGGATCGCGACCGACGACGCGTCCGCAGAGGGGGTAGCGGCGACCTCATCCGCAGCTTGAGGAGTCAGAATAATGAAGCCTGTCGTGACCGCGATCCCCGCCCCGAATGCGACGACCGCGAGTGCAGCGGCTGCTCGTAGCGACACCATCCGCCTGGGCCCGCGAGCGGCGTTCGAAAGTTCCGCATCGGGTTCTACTGCAGAGGAGACGGTGGCCAGATCAGCTCGTCGATTGAGCCAAGGGCTCGGATCCTCCCCTAGCGCTCGTACCAGTGATACCAGTGTCCGCTCCGAGGGGAGTTGCTTCCCCCTAAATGCCTCGGCGATCGTCGACTTGGAGAGGTTCGTTCGATTCGCCAGTTGGACGAGTGTGGGATCTCCCGCCTCCATCCGCAGCCGACGAAGGTCCTTGGTCAACTCCGCGAGGCTCAGAGGCCGCTGCTGTGGGTCCTCTTCACTCATGCCTGGCCCTTCTTGCGTCGATCCCAGCCCAAGGTACCGGCACGCGACACGACCATCATCGCCGACTCACCCGAACACTGTTCCTTCGAGCTGGTGCAGCGGCCCCGAGGTCGCGGCCCGCCCGACGACGACTCCGATGACGAGTAGAACGGCAGCAGCGGTAGCTACGTGCCTGGTCGGGAGGAAGAGCCTTGAGAGTCCGATCAGCGCGGGTATTGGTGTACCAGCCCAAACGCATGTCGGACCGGACCTAATAGCACATATCGGAACTTACATCAAATTATCCGGCAATACTCCTTCGCTTATACCAAAAGCCACAGAAAGACGCGGAAGAAGATGGCACATAAGGCCCGATAAGCCAATGCTTCCGTTACGGCATGGTCGGAGCGGAGTATTTCTGCCAGCGATCGTGAGCGGCGTGAAGAACGGGTGTGACGCTCAGCGCTAAAGTCGCGATCTGCTCTGGGTCGGCGCTCATGGTGCGCATCCCGTCCAGATCTTCCTCGATGTTCACGCTTTGCAGGATCGACACGAGCGATCCGTGCGACAGGGAACTCAGCATGGCCCAGTTGAGTGTGGCCTCCAGCGGTCGTACGCCGTCGATCAGACCCTCCGCCTCGTGCAGAACCTCGTGAAGGTCGAGCTTCGTCTGTTTGGTATGGGCCGGGTCCAATTGCACGTCGGCCTTCAGTAGCGCGTCCGCGACCTCAGCGAGGAGCTGCTCGATCCGCGGAACGACACGAGCGCGAGCGTCACGACTTCGGTCGTGCGCTCCTGCGTCCTTCACGGCCTTCCTCTCGCGACTGAGCGCTTGCCCCAGATCGTCGCGGGCGCTGCGCGCGGCTCGTCTGATCCGTTCGTCGCTGTCAGACGGCGCGATCACCCACCAAGCTTGCGCTGCGCATTCCAGGACTGCGCGTAGCAACGCATAATCGGCCACCAGGTGGGATTCCTCCCGCTGCCAGAGAATCGAGACAGCCCGGGCCGCGTCGTACGCGGCGAAGAGCTTGCCGGTCGCAACGAAAGCGGGCGACACGGGGCCCGACACCCGCTGCGCATCCGACGCCGCGATGCTGCCCGGAGCAAGCGGTGCCGCCGCCGCCTCGCGGAACAGGTCATGGCTCTGCAACCAGAATCGACTCAACATCGTCAGCGGAGGTTTGGCAGCAGTCACGCTGCGAGCGTAAGCCCCTCGATGACGAGCGCGGGTTGATATCCACACGTAATGATGTGCCGATACCAACACGCCGGGAGATGGTGTCGACGTCGGGCACCAGGCCTGCCCCGGTTACTTGCGCTTCTTCTTCAACGCCTTGTTTTCCGCGCGCAGTCGCTTGTTCTCTGCTCGGAGCTGCCGCTTCTGGCCGGCGTTCTTCTCGTCTTTGGCCTTCTCTCGCGGCGTGCGATTGAGTGCTCCTGGGGTACGGGGCATGGCGGTGCCTTCTCTCGGTCAAGTGGTCGGGGAGCTGAGCGAGCTTATCGAGGCTGCCGATCGGGGTGGCTCCCGACCGATGTGCGCCGGTCGAGAGTCGCGCAGCATCCGTAGACCTCTCCTCAGTCACCGCACGCGGCGTCGACGGGATCCTGCGTCTCGATCGCATCGTCACCCTACGACGGGTCGTCCGTCTGCGCTCAGCATGACGTCACGTGCCATACCGGCGGTCATCAGCAGAGCGCGCCCCCATTTTACGCCCGAGCGACACTCACGCTGACATAATATAGATTATCGGAGGTTCTCTCACGTTGTCGAGTGTGGCAGGCGGCCTTGCCGCCAATAATTACCATCCGCTTCGCAGGTCGACGCGGACGGGAATCGGCGTCGCGGGTTGGGGCGAGCGTTGTTCGGCCGGCGCCGTCGCGCGAACGTGCCGGGTGTCGCTGCGCGGTCGAAGCGGTACGAGGTGTCGGTCACGCCCGAGGAGGACGCGCACCTGCGCGCCCGTGCCGAGGTGCTGGAAGTGACGGTGCCGCGTCTGCTGTTCGAGTCCGCGATGAACGCCCAGGTGCGCACGGACACGGAGTGGCGGTTGGTGGTTGCTGAGTTGTTCCGGGCGTCGAAGCTGTTGCAGAAGACGTCGGAGAACATGAATCAGCTTGCGCGGTTCGCGAACAGCACGGGCCAGTTCCCGGCCGAGGCTGTTGAGGCTGCGGAGGAGTACCGGCGGGTGCGACGCCTGATCGAGGCGACGGCAGACCGGCTCGGTGGACGGTGAGAACGAACATCACGCGCGGCACGCGCATGCGTGGACTGATGGGTTACCTCGTCGGTCCCGGTAAGACGAATGAGCACGAGGAGCAGCACTTGATCGCGGGGGATTCCGCGATCATGGCTGAGTACGGGCATGAGGTTTTGGACGGCGCTGCGGCTGCGGCGATCGCTGCGGATCTGGATCGACCGCGGGAGCTGTTCGGCGTCGAGGTGACGCGCAACAAGGTGCGCACCGACGAGAACGGCGAGGCGGTCCGTGACGCGGCCGGCGCGGTCGTGAAGGATCGCGTGGCGGCTGATGTGTGGCATTGCTCGCTGTCGCTGTCGGCGGAGGAAGGTCAGCTCACCGACGAGCAGTGGGGCCGAATCTCGACCGACTTCGTGCAGCGGATGGGCTTCGCTGGCGAGGACATCGGCAAGGCCGATTGTCGGTGGGTCGCGGTGCGTCACGGCCTGTCGAAGAACGGCAACGACCACGTACACATCGCCGTATCGCTGGTGCGCGAGGACGGCACGAAAGCTTCTGTGCATAAGGACTACGAGCGGTCGCAGACGATCAGCCGTGAGCTGGAGCGCGAGTACGGGTTGCAGGTCTACCAGGCGCCGGAGCGCGAGTTCCCGGAGCGCGGTGTGCGGCCGGGAGCACGCGAGTCCGCTGCGCGCCGTGGGCACGTCGAGCCGGACATGCAGCGCCTCGAGCGCGCCGTGCGCGCGGCCTCGTCCGCATCCCAGGATGAGAGCGAGTTCGTTCGTCGTCTGCGTCAGGGCGGGGTGCTGGTGCGCCCTCGATTCGCGACCGGCCGGGACGATGTGATCGCCGGCTACTCGGTGGCCCTGCGGCCGACGAACGGCGAGAAGGCGATCTGGCACGGCGGCGGCCGGCTCGCTCGCGACCTGACCTTGCCGGAACTGCGGAAGGGCTGGCCGGACCAGCCGGAGTCCGCGTCGGATGCAGCGTCCGAGTGGCGCGCGACGGCGAAGAACCCGTGGCAATACACGCCGGTCAACCCGGGCCGGGAAGTGGCGGAGCCGGCACCGGAACTGTTCGAGGCGTACGCCGCGGACATGGACCGGCTGCACGACTACATCAGGTCCGTGGACCCCTCCGACAAGGCCACGTGGGCGCACGTCGCGCGCGAGACGGCCGGCGCCTACGCGGCGTGGTCCAGGCGCATGGAGCCCACCCCGGGACCGCTCGCGGACGCTGCGCGATCGCTGGCCCGGTCGGCGCACCTGCGGGCGCACGAGACGACTCCGCGACCGGCGGGCATGCCGTCGAGCTCCGCGTCGACCGCGCTCATCCTGGCGGCGGCGGGGAAGAACAAGAACGCGGCCGCGGAGCTGCTGCTGTTCCGTCAGCTCGCGAAGACCAGCCACGCGATCATGAGCGCCCACAAGGCAGCCGGAGACGCCCGCCGATCGGCGGAGCTGTCGTCCACCTTGCAGCGTCAGTTGACGCAGGTCCGGGACGGCTACTCCACTCGCATCGCGTCGGTGAAGGCCGCGGAGCGCGAACAGCAGTGGCAGGCGCTCCCGGATGAGTTGAAGGAGAACCGCCGGCTCACGCAGGCGTCGTTCGGTTCGGGTAGCCCGGTGCCGACGACGCTGACCAAGCGCGAGCAGGAAGCTGCGGATCAGCTCGCACGCCGAGCCCGCGAGAACCGCACCCAGCCAGAGACCGATCGCGGCGACCGCGGCCGATGACCCGCACCAGGCAGAACAACGAGGGGACCCCATGAGTGACGACGACGAGGTAGGCCAGGAGGTCGGTCAGAACGTTCGGATCGCGTTGACGATCGCCCTGCAGATGGGCGAGAAGTTCGCCCGGCTGCGCGAGGAGCTGGCACGCGACGCGCAGGCCCGTTCCGCAGCGCAGGCGCGCGAGCTGTCCGCGCGGTTCGACGCCGAGCGCGGCGCTGCACGAGCGACGTTGCAGGTCGTGGACCGGCCCGACTGGTGGGAGAAGGCGAGCGTCCAGGACATCGCGAAGATCGCAGAGACGGCGCAGGCGTGGAAGACCCACGACCCGATCGCGGAGCGCGCCGCGGCCGTCGTGCAGCGCGAAGTGCTCCACCGCTACAGCGTCGACACCGCCGTGCTCCGCGACGCGGCCAGCCAGGGGAAGTCGGAGCTGGACCTGGCGAAGGAATGGGCCGCGGGCTTCGCGCCGGAGCACTACCACCGCCACGACGATGACCGCCTCACCATGCAGGTGGGCGATCGCGCGGAGCCGGACGTGAACGCGGAGCGCGCTCTGATCACCGATTACCGCGCCGCGCTCGCGGGCGACGCCGGCACCCTCGAACTCTCCGCGGCCGAGGAGTGGAAGCGCGACACCGACCCGGCCGGGTTCCAGGACTACCGCGTGCAGACCTCGATCGACTGGACCGACGCCGGCCAGGTGTCCACCCCGGACCCCGCGGCCGTCGCCGCTGCGCGAGCGGGCCTCGTGGAGGAGTGGAAGAACGCGGTAGCCCCCGAGCGTGCTCGAGCGGCAGCAGAGGCCACCGAAGCACAACTGCTGATCGCGGAAGCCGACCGGCTCGACCGCGCAAACGACGCCCGCGGCCAGGACGCCGCTCGAGAAACCCCCGGCGCCTCCGACGTCGACAACGGTCGCGCGGAGATGGCTGCACAGCTCGAAGCGCGCGCGAACGACTACGACCGCGACGCGGCCGCCGGCGGCACCGAGAACGCGAGTCCCGACGAGCTGCGCGAGCTCGCGGCCGACGCGCGCGCTCAGGCGCAGCTCTTCCGCGACAACGCCCCCGCGGAGCGCCAGGACGCCGCTCAGAGTCCCAATGCGGCTAACGGCGACTCCATGGCTCCCGCGTCCGATCCTCGCGCGTCAGCGGCGCGGGAGACCGGTGAGGCGTCCTACGACAGCGCGGACCGCCGGCAGGCGATGATCGCGGCGATGGAAGCCAAGGGCGTCCCGCCGCACGCGATCGAGACGCGCATGAGCGCCGATGCCGCCCACGCCACCCCCGCCATCGCCGCGGTGTCCAGCACCACCCGGGGCGGCTCCATCCAGCAGACCCGACGCACCCGCGGCAAGGGACAGGGAGCGGACCGCAGCGACCTCGGACGCTGACGCAATGGGGTGCATTGTGGTGAGGGCGCCCGGTCTGAGGCCCCCATGTGCGAATTCTGCTCTCGCCCATCATCCAGTTGAGCCCTGAGTTGCGGCACCCCTGTCCCGGCAAGTGATGCTCAGAGCACAGATGCCATCTGCTTCGCCACCATGCCAGTCGCCCACCGCGGGGCGACTCGGACAAGGCGATCCAGAAGGCGCGCGTCGCGTCCAACGAGGATCCTGAAGCGGCCCTTCTCGATTCCGTCGACGATGGCGCGCGCTGCGGCTTCCGGTGTGGTCGCGCGGACCTTTTTGCCCTTGGCGTCGATCATCGCGACTCCGGAGTTGCCGGTGAGATTCGTCGAGATGTTGCCGGGGAAGATGGTCGAGACGGTGAGTCCTGAGCCGAGCGCCTCCGCGTACAGCCCCTCGCTGAACTGCTTGACGGCGCCCTTGCTGGCTCCGTAGAAGGTCTGGCTGGCGAAGGGGATGAGCGCTGAGAGGCTCGACATGTTGACCAGCACGGAGTGATCGCGGGCTTTCAAGGTCGGCAGGAACTCTCGGCAGACATTGACCGTGCCCCAAAAGTTGACGCTCATGACGCGCTCGGTCACGTCGATGGGAAGTTCTTCGAACGGGGCGAAGGAGTGGATGATGCCGGCGATGTTGATGACGCCGTCGAGATGAGCGTGCCGAGCGAGGACCTCGGTGCGGAGTGCGGCGACGGCAGCCGTGTCGGTGACGTTGGCTGTGTGAGTACTGAGGCGGTCGGCTGTGGTCCGCGCGAGCGTGCGGGTCTCGGCGAGTCCGCTCTCGTTCAGGTCGACCGCCGCGACGTGGCCGCCGCGTCGGAGTATCTCGAGGGCGACTTGTCTGCCCATTCCGTTGCCGCCGCCTGTGACGACGAAGACCTTGTTCTGAACCTGCATGTTGATCTCCTTAGAGGGCGGCGCCGACGCGGCTCGGCCGCGTGCGTCGGGATGGTTCGACGGCGTAGGTCTGGCCGGTGAGGAGTACGTCTGCTGTTGAAGCGATGTCCGCCGAGGACCGCCCGACGAAGAGCTCCACCTGGCCGGGCTCGACGAGCCACCCTTCTCGCTTGTCCCAGAGGGCGAACAGAGTGGTAGGGATCTCGATCGAGAGGTGTCGTGTCTCTCCGGGCTGGAGTGAGATGCGGTCGAAGGCGAGAAGGATGCGGGCAGGGCGAACAGTTCGCGCGTGGACGTCGTGCCCGTAGACCTGGACGACTTCTTCTCCGGCGCTTCTTCCCGTGTTGCTGACAGTGAACGTGAGTCGGATCGTTCCGTCGGTGGGGACGGTGGGGGAGTCGAGGGTGAGATCGCTGTAGTCGAAGGTCGTGTAGCTGAGGCCGTGTCCGAAGGGGTAAAGCGCACGGATGGATCCGTCGACGTATGCCGGCCCTTCGAGGCTGCGTCCGTAGGTGACGGGGGCGGCGCCGCTTGATTCCAGCATCGCAATGGGGAGGCGGCCTGCGGGGTTGGTGTCTCCAAAGAGCATTGCGGCGGTGGCGTTTCCTGCTTCTTCTCCACCGAACCAGGTGGTGAGGATGGCGGGTACGGATTCGGCCATCCACCCCAGCGTGAACGGTCGGCCGTGGCTGAGCACGACGATCGTGGGTGTTCCTGTGGCGACGATTGCTTCCACCAGTTCGCGCTGCACTCCGGGCAGGGTGAGGTCTGAGCTGTCCAGGCCTTCGCCCACGGTTCCGAGGCTGTTGATGCCGGACTGGTCACCGACGACGACGATCGCGACTTCGGCTGACTGGGCTGCTCGTACGGCGTCGTCGAAGCCGGTGCGGTCGTCGCTGGCGATGCGGCTGCCGGGTGCGTAGAGCACGTCGACGTCGGCGCCGGCTCGAGCGCGGATGCCGTCGAGGAACGTCACGATCGGGACTGACTCGACGAGCAGCTTCGCGTCGTCGGGACCGGCGCCGGCGAGTCCTTCGGTGTCTGCGGCTCGGGATTGAGGGTCGTTGGCGGCGGCGAATTGGACGGTCATGCTGTCGAGCACGTGGTAGCTGTAGTGCCCGAGCTGGCCGAGCGGACGGTCGGCGTTCGGGCCGATAACGGCGATGGAGGACAGATCAGCTGGCAGCGGTAGTAGGGGCTTTCCGTTGACGGGCTGGTTCTGCAGCAGCACGATCGATTCCGCTGCGACCGTCTTTGCGAGCGCGCGTGCCTCGTCCGAGTCGAGAGTCTGCGGGACTGCGTCGACGTCGACGTAAGGGTTCTCGAAGAGACCGAGCTCGAACTTCGCTGCCAACACGCTGGAGACCGCACGGTCGAAGGTGGCTTCGTGAAGCAGACCCTCCTGGAGGGCCTGCAGGATCTTGTCCGCGGAGTTGCTGTTGGCGAGGTCGACGTCCATGCCGGCGGTGAAGGCCTGGGCGTAGGCCGCGGCGACGTTCTCGGCGGTGCCGTGCTTGGTGTGAAGCTGGGGGACTGCTTCGAGGTCGGAGATGACGAGGCCGGTGAAGCCGTACTCATCACGGAGCAGACCCGTGAGCAGATCAGTCGACCCTGAGACGGGACTGCCATCGAGGTCGTTGTAGGAAGGCATCACAGCCCGTGCCCCGCCCTCGCGGATCGCTGTCTCGAACGGGCGCCCGTAGACCTCTCGGAGCTCCCGTTCTCCGATGTTCGCCGTTTCGGTGTTCCGGCCGCCGTCGCTGGCGCCGTAGCCGATGAAGTGCTTCAAGGTGGCGATCACGGGGCGGTCGGGGACGGCCCCTTGGATGCCTCGGACGAAGGCCGACGCGATCTGGCCGACGAGGTACGGATCCTCTCCGTACGTCTCGCTCACTCGGCCCCAGCGCGGGTCCTGGGCGACATCAGCCAGCGGTGACAGTGCCTGCCGGGCACCGAGGGAGACCATCTGGGCGCCGATCGTTGCGCCCATGCGTTCGATCAGATCGGGGTTCCAGGTGGAGGCCTGGGCGATGGCTTCGGGGAACATCGTCGCGTCACGGACCTTGAAGCCGACCAGCGCTTCCTCGGCGAAGAGGACGGGGATCCCCAGTCGCGTCGACTCGACGTGCACACGCTGCAGTTCGTTGGCGAGTCGTGCGGTCTCGCGCGGTGGCATCCGCAGCGAGCACAGGCTGGCGGTGACGACTCCCCAGCCGGTGTCCGGCGGAGTGCGCGTGTCGACCATCGCTCCGAAGGGGGACACCAGCTGCGCGGCCTTCTCGGCGGCTGTCATGCGACCGAGGAGGTCGGCGACGCGGTCCGCGAGGGGGCGAGAGGCGTCCCGGTAGGGCGCGTTCTGCAGAGAGTGATCCTCGATCGTGTCAGCCGAGCTGGTCATCGTCGTCCTTTCAAAGGGGAGGCGCGCACTTCGTCGGTGCGAGCGTCTCGCCGGGTTGCTGCCTGCAGCGAGTGTGAATGAGAGAGGTCGGGTAGGAGCGGCTGTCGGCAGCAGCGGGCGCCGTCCGCTCGCCGCTCCTACCCGACGTCGCTCAGGCGAGTTCGAGCCCGAACCCGATCGGGAAGAGCGGGTTTCGTGTGCTCGAGGGAGCATCCGGGGCGGAGTCGCGGATGGTTTCCATGGAGAGTGGGATCTCGACCGGAAGTCGTCCCGCCGGGCTGATCCGGCCGGTGAGAGCGGTCACCAGTGCTTCGTCGGAGACGCCGAAGGTGACCGTGAGCCCGGCCAGCGCCTCCACGATGGGTGCGAGGAGCGCGGGCCGGTCGAGTGCGACGTCGAGGACCAGCGGAGTGGTCTTCGCGATGGTCTGCAACCGGTGAACCAGTCCCGGTCGCATTTCCAGCGATCCCTGGTGGAAGTAGCTCTCGAGGAACAGGTCGTCTCTGAGTTCGAACGGTGCTTCGATGCGGATGATCGCGATATCAGCGTCCTCGACGTCTGCGACGGGGGAGCCCAACTGGGCGAGCACGCTGGGATCGATTCCCTCCGAGTACACCTTCATGCCGGGCGTCAGCGGCAGGACTGGTGCGTCCTCTGGCTGGCCGTTCTTCAGTACGACTACGGATCGCGACTGGGCCTCCAGACCGGCACGTCGCGAGGCGGCGCCGCCGACGAGAGCGGCGGCCGCTTCCTCGTCGACGAAGGGGTTGTCGAAGAGTCCGAGCTGGAATTTCACGAGCAGCACGCGCCGCGCGGATTCGTCGATTCGGGTTTCGGAGATGCTGCCGTCGTGCACGAGCTCGATCAGGAGTTCTGTGCACTGTTCACCGCCGAACTGGTCGGCGCCGGCCTCGAGGATCTTGACCATCCGCTGGCGAGCGTCGAGGTGCTCGACTCCCCAGGCGCGGGCGGGGAGGACCTGGTTGCCGACGATGTTGTCGTTGACGAGTTCCCAGTCGGTGAGGATCACGCCGTCGAAGCCGAGCTTCTCTCTCAGCAGGCCAGTGAGGATCTGCTTGTTGTAGCCGAACCCGACCTCTTCGATGGGTTCGCCGTCGATCTCCAGCCCGATGGGCATGCCGTAGTAGGGCATGATCGCCGCGGTGCCGTTGCGGATGGCCGCCTCGAACGGGCGAAGGTGTACACCGAACGCGTCCGAGGGGTAGACCTGTTCACGTCCGTAGGGGAAGTGCGCGTCTTCACCGTCCTTCTGGGGGCCGGCGCCCGGGAAGTGCTTGGTGACGCAGGCGACGCTGGACGCGTCGAGCGCGGGTCCCTGGAAGCCTTCGAGGTAGGCGGTGGTGTAGTCCACGGCGAGGTCGGGATCGGCGCCGAAAGATTGCAGCTGGCGCGTCCACCGCGGTTCGCTCGCGAGATCGACTTGCGGGTGCAGCGCCATGCTGATGCCCACTGCGCGGTACTCATCGCGCGCGCGTTCTGCGAAGTCGCGGACGGTGTCGCTGTCGTGAAGCGCAGCCATACCGAGAGCGTCCGGCCACTGCGAGAAGGGGCCGGCGGTGAAGGACGCTCCGACGTTGTCGACGAAGGCGTGGCGCGGGTCGGTGGAGATGGTCACCGGGATCCCGTGCGGTGTCTGGGCGGCCAGCTGCTGCAACGCGTTGTTCCATCGAGCGGCTTCGCGTGCGCTGCTGATGCGGTGCACGTTGAAGTGGTTGATGAAACGGTGGCGGACGACTTCGGTCGTGGGGGACTTGCTGATCGCGCCCGGCTGCTCGAGCAGGTCGCCGTCCGGCCCGATCTCGATGACGGTGTGGAAGAGCAGCCCGATCTTCTCTTCAAGGCTCAGGCGATCGAGGAGATCCACGGTGCGCTCGTCCGGTGTCAGCAGAGGATTCTCGAAGGGGTCCATGCGGCCGTTCCCGTTGAGGTCACGGTAGGCCGCCTCAGTGCGTGCGGTGATGGTGGTCATGGGGAGATCCGTTCCATGCGGTCAGGGCAGCGTCGGTGCTGGTCTGGGAGGAGGGCTGATCGCTCGAGTGCTCAGCCCTTGATCGCGCCCTGCATGACGCCGGCGACGAGCTGCTTGCCGAGGATGAGGAAGAGGACCAGCAGCGGGACGATCGATACGAGGACGCCGGTCATGATGAGCGGGATGTCCTTGAAGAATCCGGTCTGCAGCAGCTGGAGTGCAACCGGAAGGGTGGGGTTCTGGGGTCCGAGGACGATGGCCGGCCAGAAGTAGTTCGTCCATGCGCCGATGAAGCTGAACAGGCCCAGCATCGAGGCGGCGGGGCGGACGGCGGGAAGCGCGATCGACCGGAAGGTGCGGAAGGTGGACGCTCCGTCGATGCGGGCCGCTTCGATCAGCTCGAAGGGCAGCGCTGCAGAGAGGTACTGCGTCATCCAGAAGACACCGAATGCGGTGACGACGCCGGGCAGGATGACCGCCCAGAGGTTGCCGACGAGCCCGATCTCACGCATGACGATGTAGAGCGGGACGACGCCGAGCTGGGTGGGGACGGCGAGGGTCGCCACGACGAACGCGAGCAGAGGGACCTGGCCGCGGAAGCGGAGTTTCGCGAACGCGAAACCCGCGAGGGTGGAGAAGAAGACGACGGACACTGCCGTGACGGCGGAGACGAAGAACGAGTTCCACGCGGCCTGCACCAAATCGATGTCGGATTCGAACAGCCTGACCAGGTTGCTGGCCAGCTCCCCGCCCGGAACGACCGAGGGGATGGGGTTCTGCGCTACCTCGGCGGAGGTGTTCGAGGCGAGAAGGACGGTGTAGTAGAGCGGCAGGACCGAGATGAGGATGACGACGCCGAGGACTGCATAGGTCACCCATTTCGGCTTGTCACCGGAGACGCCCTTGTCGCGCCGTCGGGAGGCGGCTTTCGCTGCGCCGGGGCCGGCCGTCTGGTGGATGTACGGGACGGAGGGAGCGGTCATGGCGTCCTCTCAAGAACTTCGTCGGTCGAGACGTTGAGGCTGGGGTTGACGATCGGCGCGACGCTGGTGGCTTCGTCGACTCGAGACGTGCGGCGGGTCTTGCGGGTGGATGGTCTGGCGTCGCCGGAGGCGATGCGGCGGGAGAGCCAGTTGCTCACGAGGGCGAAGACCACGATGAGGATGAACAGCAGCCACGCGACGGCGGCTGCACGGCCAAGTCGCTGCTGGTTCCAGCCGAGCTCGTAGAGATAGAGGGTGATGGTCTTCCATTGCCCGGAGTTCCCGCCGAGGCCCTGAGCGTCGTAGAGCCGGGGCTCGTCGAAGATCTGGAGGCCACCGATGGTGGACGTGATGGTGACGAAGATGATGGTCGGTCGCACGGAGGGGACCGTGACGGAGACGAACTGCCGCACCCGGCCGGCGCCGTCGATGATGGCCGCCTCGTACAGTTCGCGCGGGATGGCCTGCATCGCGGCGAGCAGCACCAGGGTGTTGAACCCGGTCCAGCGGAAGTTCACCATGGTCGCGATCGCGATGTGGGAGGGGAGGCTGTCGCGGTGCCAGCCGATCCCGTCCGCGCCGACCAACTCGAGGACGGCGTTCACGAGTCCCGACTGATCGGCGAAGAGGCGGGAGAAGATGAGGGTGACGGCGACAGGGGCGACGACGTAGGGCAGCAGAACGCCCATGCGCCAGAACGTCTTGGCGCGGATGTTGGCGTTCAGCACGCTCGCGAGCACCAGCGCGATCGCGATCTGCGGGATCGTCGAGAGCACGAAGATACTCAACGTGTTGCCGAGTGAGGTCCAGAAGACGGGCCGGCTGAGCACGAACGTGAAGTTGTCCAGTCCGACGAAGTCGCCCTGGCCGCCGATGAGGTCCCAGTCGTGGAGGGAGACGTAGGCGGTGTAGAGGAGGGGGAAGAGTCCGACGATGCCGAACACGATGAAGAACGGCGCGATGTACGCGTAGGGGGAAGCCTTGAAGTCCCAGCGACCGAGTCGCTCTTTCCAGGGGGAGATCGGCTGTGGGGCGGACCTGGAGCGGTAGGCCGCGTTCGCAACGGGGTCGGACATGCAGTTCACTCTCTTTCGCGATGAGGGGCGCGCGCGTCAGCGCGCGCCCCTCACCTACGGGGGATGTCAGGGCTTATTCGAGGTTGCCCAGCTCATCCAGGAACATGTCCCAGGACTCCTGCGCATTCTGTGTCTTGTCGACGGAGACGCGGTTGATCGCCTTGTTGAAGGCGTCCGTGATCGCGAAGTAGTTGTCACCCTTGAAGGGGATCTCCTTGATCGCGGCGGAGCGGTCGGTGAGGATCTGACCGACGGGCGCGTCGTTGAAGAACGGGTTCGTGACCTGCTGGAGTTCTTCGCTCTGCTGAGCTTCCACCTGGCTGGGGAAGTTGCCGGTCGATTCGAAGGCCTTGAGCTGCTGCTCGGGAGCGGTCAGCCAGTCGGCGAGAGCCTGGGCCTCTTCCTGGTGCTTCGACTGCGTCGGCACGGTCAGGTACGAGCCGCCACTGTTGCCGCCACCGCCGGGGAAGACGTTGGCGACGTCCCAGCCGGTCACACCGGCGGCGTTGCCCTCGATGACACCGAGCATCCACGACGGCGACAGCATCACGGCGAAGCCGTCGTTCTGGAAGGAGCTGGTCCAGTCCTCGGTCCAGCGCGCGAGATGCGCCGAGAGATCGTCGTGCTCCATCGTCGTGTCGTAGATGTTCTTCAGATCCGGGTTGGTGCCGGCGATGATGTCGCCGTTGTCGGGGTCCTCCCAGAGCACCTCGTACTGGTCGCCCCAGCTGGTCGCGATCGAGGCCGAGGCGTCGTAGAACGGCACTCCGGTGTTCGCGGCCTTGAACTGCTCGCCCACGGCGAAGAAGTCGTCCCAGGTCGCGTCGTCTCCGCCGAAGAGCTCAGCGACCGACTCGCGGTCGCTGGGAAGACCGGCTGCCTCGAAGAGGTCGGCGCGGTAGGTGATGGTCGACGGGCCGATGTCGGTGGCGTAGCCGAGGAGCTTGCCGTCGGTGGAGGTGGCCAGGTCGACGTTCCACTGGTTCCAGCGGCCTTCGACGTCGGGGGAGGAGAGGTCGACGAAGTTGTCGGGGTTCTCGAGCACCTGCGGCAGCCAGCTGTTGTCCACGCCGACGACGTCGGAGAGACCGGACCCGGCACCGAGTGAGGTCTGGAACTGCTCCTTCGCCTCGTCGCTGGTGGCGAACTTGTTCTGCTCGATGGTGATGTCGGGGTTGAGCTCCTGGTACTCCTTGATCAGGTCGTCGTATCCCCACTCGCTGAACGTCGAGATCGACAGGGTGACCTTGCCGTCTGCGCCGGCGTCGTTCGAGCCGCTGGCTGAGCAGCCGGCGAGAAGAACGAGCGGGGCTGCTGCCAGCAGCACGAGGGCCTTCGGGATTGATCGCATTCCTACTCCTTTGTGTGTGCGAGGGGCCACCCCGACCGGAACTGCGTCGCTCGGACAATCGAGTCCACGCTTCAGCTGTTGCGATGGACACCGTGATCTCGAGCGGCCCAGCGTTCAGCTGGGACACCGTTCGGAGGTGACGGAGATGAGTATGCGCCCTAACCTGGTCGGTTGACAAGTTTTCGCGTCGATCTTCGTTTCTGGGGGTTATCGTGGGGGAATGGCCACCAGCACCGGAGCGCGCGGACCGTACCGCAAGGGCGTAGAACGCCGCCGCGAGATCGTTGTCGCGGCAGCCCAGCTGTTCGGCGAGTCCGGGTACACCCACGCGTCGATGCGGGAGCTCGCCAAGCGAGTCGGCCTGTCTCAGGCGTTGCTGCTGCACTACTTCTCGGACAAGGAAGACCTGCTCGTCGAGGTATTGAATCTTCGCGACGCGTCTGTCGCCGAGTACCTGGCCGACATCGCTGACAGCGACGTCGCGACGCGTTCTCGGAAGGTCGCGCGCCATGCGGCCGAGCACGAGGGGCTCACGTCGTTGTACATCGCACTGTCGGCGGAGGCCGTCGATCCGGAGCATCCGGCGCATAAGTACTTCGTCGACCATTACCGCTCGGCGCAGGAGCAGACGCGAGAGCCCGGCGTTGAGTCGGGCGCGGTTCCTGCCGGGGTGAGTCCTGAGTTGGTCACGGCGCTGGGTATCGCCGTGATGGACGGTCTGCAGGTGCAGCGCCAATACCGTCCGGATGTGGATCCGGTTGCGGCTGTCGACGCGTATTGGGAGCTCATTGCCGCCGCCCGATCCTGGTGGGCGCTCACAGCGCAGAATCCGGACATCGCCTCGGAGCTGCCCTCCACACTGCAGGGCCCTCCTCGCTCTGACGAGGACTTGAGCGGCCCCGGAAGCGTCGAGGAACCCGTTCTCCAGGGCGTCCTCAGTGGCGAGGGCGCCGCGCCGGCCTCCTGAGCGCGAGGGAGCGGTGCGAACCCGGCGCAGACGCGTCCGCGACTGGCCGGGTCCGCCGGGTAAGGATGGGTCAGGCGCCCAGGTCCACGGTCGTGAGCGACGGCACCGTACGCGCTCGGCAGACTTCGGCGAACCAGTGGGCGCTGAGCTTGGGGGTGCGACGAAGGGTGTCGTAGTCCACCCGGACGATCCCGAAGCGGGGCCCGTATCCGGCGGCCCACTCGAAGTTGTCCAGAAGCGACCAGACGAGGTATCCGTCCACGTTCGCGCCGCGGTCGCGCGCCCGCAGTGTGGCCGTGAGGTGGTCGATGAGGTACTGCGTCCGGTTCTGATCGAGGACCGCAAGCTGCCCGTCGACTTCGGTGACGACGTCGTCGAAGGCGGCGCCGTTCTCCATCACCATGATGGGCAGGTCCGGCCATCGCGCGGAGAGGTCGACGAGGTGGTTCTCGAGCCCCCAGGGTTCGACGGTCCAGCCCATCGCGGTGTGGTCGAAGCCCTCGGGCCGGAACAGCTCCACACGTTCGGATCCGGGAAACTCGGTCCCACCCATCTGCTCGGTGGACGGGTCGTAGTCGGCGCGGCTGCGGATGTGCATGATCTCGTAGTAGTTCACGCCGAGGAGGTCGATCGGCTGGTGGCAGATCTCCTCATCTCCCGGCTGCACGAATCGCCAGTCGGTGAACGCTCTGGTGTCCTCGAGCAGATCTGCTGGGTACGCGCCATCGAGGACAGGACCGGTGAAGACGCGATTGGCGACAGCGTCGAACAGCCGGGCGGCTTCGGCGTCGTCGGGGGATTCGGGTTCGACGCGGAAGATGTTGAGCACGATCGAGACCTTGGCGCCGTCCTTCGTGATCGTGCGCCTCAGCGCACGCACCGCGAGCCCGTGCGCGAGGTTGAGGTGGTGCGCGGCTTTCAGCGCGTCCTCGTGGCTCTTCACTCCTGGAGCGAAGACGCCGTGTCCGTAGCCGGCGAACGAGTTGTTCCAGGGCTCGTTGTGGGTGGACCAGATCGTCACCCGATCGCCGAGAGCCGCGCCGACGATCTCCGCATAGCGTTCGAACGCGTAGGCCGTCTCGCGACCTCGCCAGCCGCCGTACTTGTCCTCGAGAGCCTGGGGGAGATCCCAGTGATTCAACGTGACGACCGGATCGATTCCACGTGCGAGCAGGCCGTCGATGAGGTCGGAGTAGAAGGTGAGACCGGCCTCGTTGACCGTCCCCTCGCCCTCCGGCATCACCCGAGACCACGAGATCGAGAATCGGTACACGTCCAGATGGAGCGACGCCATGATGTCGAGATCGGTGGCGACGTTGTCGTAATGTCCGGCGGCGACGTCTCCGGTGGCGCCACCGGCGGTGGTTCCGGGCGTGTGGCTGAACGTGTCCCAGATCGAGGGCCCCCGGCCATCCTTTGCTGCCGCTCCCTCGATCTGGTAGGCCGCGGTGGCGGCGCCGAGAGTGAAGCCCTCGGGGATGGCGAGGTCGCTCGAAACGAACGCGGGGTGATTCATCAGCTGGCTCCGGAGTAGGTGGTCGTTGGTAGCCGGCCGCCGGACCCACGTCGACGGACGCGGAACCTGGCAGCCGTCTTCACCGTAGGACTCGGCGCTTCCTCCCAGGGGTGAAATCGAAACACTTTCGAACCTTCATTCCGGGGATCGAGAGGCATTCCGCGAGAGGGCGTTGCGCAACGTTTCGATCCGCATAGTCTGTCTGCATGGAACCGGAATCCGCCGCGCGCGCACCCACCCTCCGCGACATCGCGCGGGTGGCAGGAGTGTCCGTTCCGACGGTGTCCAAGGTGCTCAACGGACGGGATGACGTGTCCGCTGACACCCGTGAACGGGTGCAGGAGGCAACGGCGCAGGTCGGATACCGACGGGTACCGTCAGCGGCGGTCGATGCGCTGATCGCAGACCAGCTGGTCGACCTCGTTCTTCCCGCCGTGGGTGATTCCTGGGCGAGCGCGCTGATCGGCGGCGTTGAGCGCATCGCAGCGCAGAATGCTCTCGACCTGGTCATCATCATGGTTCGCAACGGTGAGACGCAGGGCCGGTCCTGGGTGGAGCGGCTCGTCGAGCATCGATCCCGCGGCGCACTGATCGCCGTCGCACAACCGACCCCCACCGAACGACGACACCTCGAGCGCGCGCACATCCCCTTCGTACTCATCGACCCTGCCGGCGCCCCTGACCGCTCGGCACCGAGCGTCGGCGCATCGAACTGGGCAGGAGGTTACGACGCCGCCGACTTCCTGATCGACCACGGCCATACCTCCTTCGCCGTGATCGCCGGAGATCCCCACTCGCTCAACTGCCGCGAACGAACGGGAGGATTCTTGTCCAGAGTTCGCGAACGACTTCCTGAGGTGCGACCGACGGTGCTGTACGGCGGGTGGCTGACGGAAACGACAGCGCGGGTTGCCGTAGAGCTGCTCCGCTCACCCACGAGACCTACCGCTGTTTTCGCGTGCAACGACAACATGGCTCTGGGTGTGTACGCGGCCGCTCACACGCTCGATCTGCGCATCCCCGACCAGCTGAGCGTCATCGGATTCGATGACCTCGTCGAAGCCAGACTCGCGTCGCCACCCCTCACCACGGTTCGGCAGCCCATCGCGGAGATCGGAGCCGCCGCGCTACGCAGCCTGCTGGACATGAGAGGCGGCCATCCCGTCAGTCGCCGGCTCGAGCTCGCCACCGAACTCGTTGTCCGAGAGTCGGTGGCGGCGGCTCCACGGCGGTGATTTGCCCTCGCCCTTCGAACGGGGACGGCGACACGAAGAGCCGCCCGGCAACGTGATGTCACCGGGCGGCTCTTCGGGCGAGATGCACTCTCTCGAACGGTCAGCGCACCGTGACGGTGACCGGCTTCGATTCGGTCGATCCACCCGTGTTGGTGAACACGACGGTGAGCTTGTGCTGGCCGGAAGCGATGCCGGTGAGGGACACCTGCGCCGTCTGCTTGTTCGGGGTAGCCGCCTTCAAGGTCCCCTCGCCGACGACCTGGCCGTCCAGCTTGAAGGCGTAGGAGGTGGCGTTGATTCCCCACTTCAGCGTCGCGGTCGCGACGAATGATCCGTCCCCGTCCCGGTTGTCGGCGGTCACCACCGGCTTGCTCGGCGCGACGTTCTTCACCAGCACCGTGGTGGTCTTCGTCGACGTGACGCCCTGCGAGTTGATGAGTTCGGCGCGGTACTTGTACTTCCCGTTGGTCTTTCCGGAGAAGGACGTGGTCGCCGACTGGGGGGAGTCGTTGAGGGAGTCCAGGCGCTGGGCTGACACGAGGACGTCATTCTCGTAGAGACGGTAGTAGCTGCCCGGTGCACCGTTGCGGAGGTTCATCTTGATGTCGTAGTTGCCGTCGCTCAGCCCGAGCTTCCATCCCGTGTTGGTCAGACTCGCCACGCCGGGTGCCGACGTTGGCTCCACGAACTGCTGCAGCGCGTCTCGGAAGGCGAAGTAGGCGGGCTTGGGGTTGTACTCCTCATCGAAGATCAGCGGCTTGGATCCCGGAAGCCAGGTGTACAGGTGCTTGTCCGTGAAGCCCCAGGTGCTGATTTCCGTCACGCCGGCGGCGAGGGCCTCGGCGACGACGTCGCCGTAGATCTGTGCCTGCTGGGCGGGATCGTAGGTGTGCGCGTCGAGCTCGGCGATCTCGACGTCGAGTCCGAGGGCTCGGTAGGAATTCACCATTTCCGTGATGACGCCGGGGACCGGGCTCGCGAGCGTCTCGTGCATCTGGAGTGCGACGCCATCGATGGGCACGCCGTCGGCGACCAGTCCGGTCAGCAGGTCGAGGAACGCCTGACGCTTGGCGGCGTCGAACTCGACGAGGTTCTCGTTGATGAAGAGGCGTGCGTTGGGGTCGGCGGCTCGGGCGATCCGGAAGGCGTCGGCGATGTAGCCCGGGCCGAGGACCTTATAGAAGGTCGTGGGCTGAAGCGCTGTTCCCTGCGACTCGAGGGCCTCGGACACGACGTCCCAGCGGTCGATCTTCCCGTCGTAACGCTGCATCAGCGTCGTGAAGTGCTCCGTCATCGCGGCCCGCATCTCGTCCGGATCCGTGATCTGGGTGACGTACTCCGGGTCGCAGCAGCTGGAGATGAGTCCATGACCCTTCACCGCCATGTCGTGCTGCTCGGCGAAGGCAACCAGGCGATCCAGACCAGCGAAGTCGTACACGCCCTTCTCCGGCTGAGTGAAGAGCCACTTCATCTCGTTCTCGGGCGAGAGGCCGTTGAACTGCTCGGAGAGCGTGTCAGCGAACTCCGGCTCGGCCAGGTAGTTCGAGGGGCGGCCGTCGGTCGTCCACTCCGCGGCCTTGATCGACCCTGATCCGATCGTGAGACCGGCCGACTCGGCCAGCTCGCGCAACGTGGGCCCGCTGTCGGTCACGGCCGTCGCCGGAACGGCGGCGGTCAGCGTCAGACCGAGGGCGACGGTAGCGGCGATTGCCGCTGATTTGAGTGTTCTCATAGTCGGTTCCAATTCGCAGGCGCGCGAACCCAGCAGCAGTGCTGGTGAGCGCAATGGCGGAATGAGCCGAGTGCAATCCGTAGCGGGGGCGACGATGCCTCTCAGACTCTCCTTTGAGTGAGTAGGCGCAACCCTGACAGGCGACCATCGCGCTGGCGCAAATCCCGAAAGACTTTCGCCCGCCGGGATTGAGCGTTCACCACCGACGCTTCGACAGCCGTTCCTGGGCCTGGCGATCGCGTATCGCTGGCGGACCGACCCGCGGCCGGGGCCGATGCTCAACCTGGCGAGCGTGATCGAGCTCCCGCACCAACCGAGAAACTGACATAATCTCGCTTATGAGAAGCGGCATTGGGAAGCGCCCGGGGGAGCGCGCAAGCCCTGTACCGCCCTCAACGGGCTTGCGTACCGTCGCTGACGACCCGCACCACTCCTCGAGGCACCGGACCGGTGCAGAACAGGTGACAGCACATGACTCGCGAGCAGAACATCGCCGCCCAGCAGGCCTTCGGTGAGGCGGTCAACGCCGGCGACTTCGCCGCGTTCGACGCACTCGTCGCGCCCGACTCGGTCGATCACGACCCGGCGCCCGGCCAGGCACCCGGTCCGGAGGGATACGCCGCGTTCTTCGGCGACCTGCGGACCGCGTTCCCCGACATGGCACTCGAGGTCGAGAAGCTCGTCGCGGACGACGACAGCGTCGCGTTCGCCTACACACTGACCGGCACGCACACCGGTGTGTTCCAGGGCCACGCGCCGACGGGCAAGTCCGTGAAGATCCGCGGCATGCAGATCAGCACCTTCGTCGACGGCAAGCTCGCCGAGCGCTGGGGAAGCAGCGACGAGCTCGGCATCCTCACGCAGCTCGGCCTCGCACCCGGCGCTTAGCCGGCGGGACTCCGACGGGTTCCGAGGCTCGTGTGCAACCACGCCTCGGAGCCCGTCGAGCGGAGTGCGTGCGAATAAACTGACATAACGTCGATTATCGGAGGTTCTCTCACGTTGTCGAGTGTGGCAGGTGGCCTTGCCGCCAATGATTACCATCCGCTTCGCAGGTCGACGCGGACGGGAATCGGCGTCGCGGGTTGGGGCGAGCGTGTTCGGCATCTTTGCGCCCCCATGCGATAAGTGCGCCTCCGGGTGGTTCAGCGCGCAGCGACGGGCCTCTGCGGCGCCATGGCTGCACGGACCCGGGGATCGGTGACGAACCCAACCGGGACAGGCCCGACAGGTCCGGGGAGACGTAGCCGATGACCTCCAAGTAGGGATCGACGGAGTGTCACGGACGATCTAGGGGGCAACCGCGTTCAGCGCGCTTCGTCAACGCGCAGTCGTCGAACATCGTCTAGCACTCCCGAGATGGCCGTGCGAATCGTCAAGAAAACGCCTATGTCTGAACGGTGAGAGACGGGGAGCAGCTGGCTCTGGAGCACGAGCCCCTCGAACATCCCTAAGACGAGACGGACAGTCATGTCTGTAAGCGGAATCGATAGGTCTTGAGCGATTACTGCCGATGCAACCTCTTGGAGAGTTCTACTGTGTGCCGTCGCGACATTTGCTAGCGCAGGATTGGTGTCAAGCATCCGCGCTCGGAGTTCCCACTCTTCTTCGTCCACGAACGACGGCTCGTTTTCGAGCCAGATCATGAAAGCGTCGACAAGTTGCCGATTAGGACCTACTTGACCAATGACTTTCACGAGGCGCTCGGCAGCCTCATCGAAGGACGCGGTCGCAATGTCGAGCTTGGTGGGGAAGTAGGACGACACGGACCTCGGCGACACCTCGGCGGCCGCTGCGATTTCCGACACGGTCGTCGCGTCGTAACCCCGAGCCGCAAAGAGCCTCATCGCGTGCATTTGGATAGCTCGACGCCGGCGTCTCTTCGAGCGCTCCCTGAGGGATAGATCTGACATCCCTCCACTGTACCCGGTTGACGCATTTTTGCGCTGCGGTGTATTGTTGCAGACCACCGCAGTTTGCCAGGGTACAGTTCGACCCGTTCGGCGCTGCTTGAGAGGAGTTTTGATGACCATTTTTCGAGTCGAGGCTGGACCACGCGTGCGCGGCACCCTGGTCCTTCTGGGCACCGTCGCTGTGCTCGCGGTGTGGCTGGAGTTCCTGATCATCCGTCACCACGCTATTTTCGGTGTCGTCAACATTCTCCTCGGAGCAATTCTCGCCGTTCTTGCCATGCAGCGGGGCCGTCGAGGCGGCTGGCTTCTGCTCACGCTGGTGGGGGCGGTGAGCGCGGTGTTGCAGCTGCTCTGGGTGACAACCTCGCTCTATCCGCTCTGGATCGCAGCGTTCATCGCTACCCTCACTCTCGCCGCATGCTCGTGGGCTGTGGCCTGGGGAAGTCGCCGCCACGTGAAGTTGACCGGCGCAGCTCGAAGCCGTCGCTGGATTGCTCGAGCCGGCGCATTCCTGGGGGCGGGGCTAGCAACGCTCGTCTCCCTCGCCTTCGTCGTGCTGGCCATCACCCCGGCGCCGGCCACTGAATCAATCCAAGCGTCGACGGGCTTTGGGAACTCTTTCGAAGCAGCCGCCGCAACCGAGACGCGAGTCGTCAATGGCTCTCGTCTCACCAACGACATCCAGTACGGCACCCGATACCCCAACAGCTTCCTCGACATCTACATCGCTGACAATGACCCCTCGGTGGCTCGCCCCACTTATGTCGTTGTGCACGGCGGAGGATTTATCGTGGGCAGCAAGACGAACGGTGACCCCAACGCTGCAGGCGGCCCCCCGTTCGCTGTCGGTGGGGGCCCGGTCCTGGACGCCGGATACAACGTCGTTGCTATTGACTACGGTCTCGCACCCGGGGTCCCCTACCCCACTCCGGTGATCCAACTCGGAGAGGCCATTGACTTCCTCCAGGAGCATGGTGCGGAGTTTGGGTTGGACATGTCGCGAGTCGTCCTCGCCGGAGGAAGCGCAGGAGGCCACATCGTAGGCCAGTACGCGAACATCCAAACAAATCCCGACTACGCCGGAGAAATGGGTATCGCGCCCACCATCAGCCCCTCCCGTCTTGAAGCTGTGGTTTTGGACAGCGCCGCTCTGGTGCCCGCGAAAGCCGGCTACACCCAGGAACCTTCACTGGCGAATGACTTCCTCTTCGACCTTTCTCTCCGTTCCTACGTCGGCACCTCACAGCACCAGCTGGCAGAAGCAAACATTATTCTCCACGCCGGCCCGGCCTTTCCGCCCAGCTTCATCACAGACGGAAACACCGCGACTTTCGCAGATCAAGCCGAGGAACTGTCCACCAAGCTCACCGAACTCGGTGTCAGGAACGAAGTGGACCTGCCTCCTGTAAGCAATGCAGTCCTCGGACACGCATTCATGTACTCCCCCTCACCCTCCACCGATGAATACAACGAGAAGAAGATCGCGTTCCTTGCAGACGTACTACGCTGAGGATCAAGCTCAAATAAACAGGCAGCAGCTCGACTCAGGGACTGAGCGGTCCCGCTAACGGGAGTGTGCCAGCCTGAGGAGGATCTGATGTATCCCCCTTTCCATTTCCGTGCCGGTTCACTCGAAAGTGTTCAGCGAGGAGGTGGAGGGACCGTCGGACCTCCTCAGGCGGACTGGTGTCGATGCCGAGGTAGCCGTGGTCGACCTGCTGAGCCACGTGGTGGGTGACCTCGACTCCCTCGGATCGAAGACGTGAAGCGAACCGCTTTGTCTGCGCGGTGATGGTGTCCAGCTCGGCGCTCACGATGAGGACGGGGGGCATGTTCGCAGCGAGGTTGGGGTCCAGCAGTGGGGAAGCCGTCGGCTCGAATCGACGAGTTTCGTCGACGAAGTAAGTGCGTTGAATCAGTCGGACCGTTTTTGGGTTGATCAGAGGTCGCGCGAGAGGGGAGATGTATTCCTTCGCAGGGATTGTCATGTCGACGGGCGGCACGATCAGCGCACAGGCGTAAACGGCTGGCCCTTCCAAGCGCGCTAGCGCAAGAGCTGACAGGGCAAGCTTGGCTCCCGCGCTCTGTCCACTCAGGCCGATACGATCCGAATCCCATCCCTGATCTGCGCTGTGTGCAGCCACCCACTGGAGTACGTCGTACGCCTGCTCCTCCGCGACCGGGTATCGGACAGACGGTGCAGTGGAGTAGTCCACGCTGACCACGGTCGCTCCCGCACTTTGCGCGAGCTCGAGCGCGATGAAGTCTTCGACCCGGGCGTTGTTGAGGATGAACCCACCGCCGTGGAGATGAACTACTACGGGCACGGGTCCGACGTTGTCGCCCTTGGCGCGGTAGATGAAGCAGCGCACCAGTCCGTGACGGGTGGGTACCTGAACAACATCGGGCTCCCCCTTCGCGGACACAATGAAGGAACGCGTCGGACCTGGTACCCGAGTGGAAAGAATTCTTCTCATGGCACCGCTGACCAACCGCGGCACCAAAGACATTCTCACGGAGCGCGCTGCAAACCATGCGTTGCTTGTCGCCCGCCCTACATTCATGGAGATTTCGTCGACGAGCATCGCCGCCGACGATTGGGGGAAGCCGACGCCCGTGTCGGGAAACACCCGAACGCGCAAGTTCTGGAGCAACGCGCGATACCCTGTGACATCGATGTCCGCAGAGTCCTCTCCTCCGGCAAGAATCACCGCAGGAGCCGTGATCGGGCGTGCGAGGTGGGTACTACCGTCGCTGCCGGAGGATGTGAGCCGCTCCGCAGAGTCTGTCGTGAGGATCAGTGCGACCGAAGCAACCAGATTCGGCCGCCGATCAGCGACTACCTGACACGCACTGCTGATATCCCCTACCTTTTCGACGATATGAGCCGGTGCGAGTTGCAGAGTTTCGATGAGAACCTCTACGTCCGGCTGCTCACTCCTGAAAGAGTCAATTGGCAGGTGTTGTCTTGGGCCGGTCGGCCCGAATTGGAGAACCCGGTATCCGCGTCCGAGAAGCAACTTAGAGATCTCAGCGGACCATTCATTGCCCTGCTCGGTTTGGCTTGTGAGAAGGATGATGGGACGTCCGTTACGTGGTCCCTGGTCAGTGTAAGTGCGCTGGGCGCCGCTCGCTAGGCGCAACATGGGCATGGGTTTTCTCCTGAGATGTGCTGAGTCCTGCGGTTCAAACGACGATGTGGTGGTCTGCGGCCGGAGCCGGACGAATACGCCCCTTCCGGGGCTGTCCTTATGGCGCTTAGCGCAAAGATCGGATCCGGAACATCAAGATACCAGCAACCACGGCGGCGACCATCCCGAAGACAAACAAGGCTGGGTATCCTCCGAGAAAGGAGATCAATCCTGCGGCGATAAGGGGGGACAATACGATGGGCATTCCGGTGGCTGCGTTGAGAATGCCAAAGTCCCGCCCCGCAGTTTCGGGGTTGGGGAGAACCTTGGTCATGACGGCGAGGTCGACAGCAAAATAAGTGCCGATCGCCGCGCCGATGCACAGCGAGTAAACGATCATGCCCGTCCACGTCGGCCAGATCAACGGAATGACGAGCGACCCAGCGAGTCCGATAGCACTGACACCGACGAACAGCTTGCGACGGCCTAGTTTGTCGGCCAGGGGACCGGTGATGGCGGCTACTGCAACCCACGCGACAATGCTGAGCGACAGCGATGTGCTCACGGCGGTGGCCGCGTCGCCGCCCGGAATCTGCTCGAGCCCGATGTAGTCTTGGAAGACGAAGAATGCATATCCAGAGACGGTGAAGTACGACAGGAACAGGAAGAACCTGCTTGCGAAGGCGAGGGTGAAGTCTTGGTCGTGGAAAGCCGAAAGAAAGGCTGCCGTCCCCGACGCCAAGCCGCGCAACGAGAACGCGACGCGAGGGGGCCGCGGGAGGCTTAAGGATGATTTCTCGCGCGCGCCGACGAGGAAGATCGCCGTCGTCACGACAAGAGCGACCGCGAAAGTCGTGTAACTGACGACCTGGCTGCTCTGGCTGGCGATGTTGACGCCCACAATCACGCCGACGGGCGTACTGATGCCGAGAACCGCCGAGGCCAAGCCCCGCCGTTGCTCCGGCACCCGATCGGGCATGACCGCCACCAGCGCACCACCGTAGATGTTCGCGACGAGCCACAGGGCCGACATGGTGACTGTTAGAACGACAAGATTGGCCGCAAAGTTCATGGCGATGGTGAGGATGGCGGCGGCGATCGACGTGGCAGCCAGCCAGGGGGAACGGCGCCCGAACCGTGAACGCGTCCGATCCGACACGGCACCTCCGATGGGTGAACCGACCATCGCGACAAGCGCGACCACCGCGCTCAAGATCGCCAGATTGCCAATCTTGTTTTCCGGATCGAACGCCTGCACCTGCGCTGGTAGGACAATGCTCTGCACACCGTTGAAGAGCGCATATAAAGCGGTCGATGCGGGAAAAACGGCGAGCAGAAGGCCCGCGACTTTTGGTCTGCGAACCTTAGGTTCAGCGGTTTTGGGAATCAAGCTGGGTTGAGCCATGGTTCTCTCCTTCGAGAAGCGGTACCGCGAAAGCGGTGATTGTATCGACGAATGTCAGCAGTTCTGGCCGTGGAATGCCCGTCCTAGACAATCTCCACCGCCGCTTACCGGTAGTAAAGACGCCCTTGACAGCACCGCTCACGATCAAAGATGGAAGAAACTTGTCGTTCCTATCTGCCGCGCTTTCAGGGGCTATTCCGCTAGCTTAAAACGTGACGTGTTATCGACAGTGCCGCGATCGTAGTAGGCGGTTTCGATGATCGCTTCTACAAATTGGGGCCACAGGGATTCTGTGATCTCGTGTCCCATGCCGGGGAACTTTCGCAACTGTGATCCGCTTATTTGTCGGTGAAGCTCGTCAGCGGCGTGGTGGTCGATAAGAAGGTCCGCGTCGCCGGTGATGATGGTCGTGGGGGCGGTGATCGCGGCTATCGCGGCAACGCGATCGGGCGCCGCGAGTACGGCGGCGGCTTGGCGAACGTTGCCGCTTTTGACTGGATCGCGATCGTAGGACATCTCGGCGAGTTGGCGTAGCCAATGCTGGTCCTGCGGGTATGCCTCCGAGCGGCATGCTCGTTCGCCGGCGAGAAATTCCTCCATGGCCTGCTCTTTGGTGAGCGTCGCGTGATCGTTGAGGATCTCGCGGTCGTAGGCAGGCGGAAGCAACCACTGCTGCGAGGCGCTGGTGTAGAAGAGAGTGAGGGAGGCGACCATGTCAGGGTGATGAATGGCGAGCTCTTGAGCGATCATTCCTCCCATCGACTGGGCGGCGATGTGGGCGGGGGCGATGTCGAGCTTCTCGATGAGGCCGGCGACGTCTTCGGCCATGTCCACGAGTGTGTAGCTCTGGCCTTCGAATTTTTGGGAGAGGCCGACGTCTCTGTTGTCGAACCGGATTACAAAGAATCCTTGGTCAACGAGCAGCTGACAAAATTCCGGCCGCCATTTGATCATTTGCGCTGTAAGCCCTTCGATTAGCACGAGCGGGCGTCCCGTGTGGTGACCGAAGGTGTCGTAGAAAAGGGTCGTGCCGTTGTGGACGGTGAGGGATGGCATCGTGTTATCGCTACTTCTTGAGGGTGGTGACGGAGCGTAGCGCGGTGATGACGTTGTCTCGCCATACGCGGGCGGCGGGGAGGATGTTCGTCAGCGCAGGGCTTGCATGAATCTGACCTTCGGCCATCGTGTAGGTGACGGTCACACCGGCCTGGAGCAGACGCCGGGCGTACAGCTCGCAGCTGCCGCGGGTGAGGTCGAATTCCGAGGTGAGGATCACCGCGCGGGGAAGGTTGGTTAGGTCCTCAGCCCAGGCAGGCGACACGTAGGGGCTTTCCGCGTCGGTCGAGTCAGAGAAGAGGTCGTGAGTAATTTGGTTGATCTCGGGCTTTTCGAGGATGTACCCCTTGTCGTATTCGTGGAGCTGGGTTCGCCAAGTGAGGTCAAGAGCCGCGACTTCAAGCAGCTGCAGAGCGATTTTGGGGCCTGATCGGTCTCGGGCTAGGAGAGACAAGCTCGCGGCTATGTTGCCGCCGGAGGACTGCCCGCCGATCACGAGACGGTCCGAATCGATTCCGAGTTCTTCAGCGTGCTCAGCAACCCATAGCAACGCTGCGTACCCGTCGTTCAGCGCGGTTGGGAACGGGTGTTTGGGGGCCAGGCGGTACCCGACCGCGACCACTACGGCGTTGGCGGCGATGCAGCGTTCCCGGCATGCCCCGTCGTTGAGGCCATAGTGGATGGAACCGCCGCGGAATCCGCCGCCAAAGAAAAACAGGTATCCGGTGTGCGGGCCCGGCGTGGGCGGGGTGTAGATCAGCAGTTCAATGTCGCCGCCTTCGACTGGAATCGTGACCAGCTTCCGGTCCGTCACCTCCGGGTAGGGTTCGGCGAGTTGCGCGGCGATGCTGTTCAGCGTGGCCTTCTCGGTCTGCAAACGCAGAACGGGATCCGCGATGGGCTGCGGGGGTGGGAGCTGGAGGAGAAGGTTCGCGACGATGGGATCGATGGGCACGTACGGCTCCGTTTGCGTCAGTTGGAAAGGTCGGTGACTCACATGTGTGCGAGCGCGGGCTGTCACGCTGCCCTCCCCTCTGCGGGCAGCAGTTGGGG
>NZ_LMNT01000005.1:0-250801 GCF_001423055.1 Rathayibacter sp. Leaf299 | reverse complement strand
CGGATCACAAAACCCGGCCGGGGTTATAAAATTGGCATTGAACATAGTGCACGCTGTTGAGTTCTCAAGAATCGGACACACCCCGCCTCCACCCCACAAAGGAGCTTCACAACGAGAGTGATCGAAGTATTCGTAAATCCGTGTTGCTTGTCACTGTGTGACCGGCTAAGCTGTAGAGAAGTTATTCTCTCCGCCGCCGTGGCAACTTGTATAACTTAGCACATCCGCAGGCCGTGTCAAATCCGGCTTCTTCGCGATGTCTTCACGCTCGAAGGCGCTCCGACGTTGCCCGGGCCGGACCGAAGTCCATCGCCGAGCGGCGAAGATGCTGAATCCGAAGGATCCTGCGAAGGCTTTACATCCTGCACACGAGGCGTGCTCCGAGAAGCTGCCTTGCGAGTGGATGGTCCCGATTGAGGCCGGGACGTAGGAGAGGCTCTTCCGAGCCCTGCTCTTTCCGTTTCCCTGCGGCCTTTGTGGCGACTCGGAATAAGTTACGCAGCGATCCGCACCGTGTCAAACGACGGGCAGAAATCGCGCATCCCGGGCGTGTCGCTCTCGACCTTCCTCCACAGGGGGGCGGAGGCAGATCCCTCCACGGGACACCGTCTCGCCGCTCGGAACCGCAGGGGACGGTCACGAGAATGGGCGCATGACCCGCTCCCACGTCCCCCGGCTCCCCGAGAGCAGCCCCCGAACGGTCAGTTCCCTCGCCGAGGCCCTCACCCTGATGGAGACGGCCCGGCAGGAGCGCCCCCTCCTCCTCGTCGGCGTGACCGGTTCGCCGGGATCCGGGAAGTCCACGCTCGCCGAGCACCTGCGACGGCGGACCCCCGGATCCGTCGTCCTCCCGCTCGACGGCTACCACCTCCCCCAGGAGCGGCTCCGCGAACTCGGCCGGCGCGACCGCATGGGCGCCCCCGACACGTTCGACGCGCAGGGGTTCGTGACGGCCCTCCGGACACTGAGGTCGGCGCCCGCCGGATCCACGGTGAGCGCCTCCTCCTTCGACCGCGCGATCGAGGAGCCCGTTCCCGGCGCCCTGAGTCTCCCCGTCGAGGACGGGACAGTCGTCCTCGTCGAGGGCAACTACCTGCTGCTCCGCGACGAGGGCTGGGAGGACGTGAGCCCACTGCTCGATCTGCGGATCCACCTGCGGGTGCCGGAGACCACGAGACGAGCGCGCCTGGTGGCGCGGCACCTCCGCTTCGGCAAGACGCTCGACGAGGCGATCGCCTGGACGGACGGCCCCGACGAGAGGAACGCCCGGCGGATCGAGGCCGCGGCGCGGTTCGCCGACGTCGTCCTCGAGCAGGCGTCGGAGCGTCCGCTCCGACTGCTCCACCTCTCGGACACGCATCTGCTCGCGGACCCCGCCGGGCGGTACAACCGGATCCTGGACACGCGGGCCGGCCTGGAGCAGCTGCTCGCCGCGCACGACGCCGTCGAGGGGATCGACGCGGTCGTCGTCTCGGGGGACCTCGCGGACGACGGCGCCCCCGCGTCCTACTCCGCACTCCGGGGCATCCTCGCGGCCTGGTGCGCCGCGCGCGGTGCCGAGCTCGTGCTGGCGCTGGGCAATCACGACGACCGGGAGGGCTTCGGATCCTCCGATCCTCGGAACACCGCGACCACCGTCCGAGGCGTGCGCATCCTGACCCTCGACTCCTCGGTGCCGGGCGGCGCCTCGTGGGGACTGCTCACGGAACCGACGCTGGCGTGGCTCCGGGAGCGGATCGCCGAGGACCCCGCCGCGCCCGTCGTGATCGTGCTGCACCACCCGCCGATCGAGGCAGTGGCTCCGCTGCACACGGTGATGGGCCTCGTGAATCCGCACGACCTGTGGGAGGCGGCAGCGGGAGGCACCGTCCTCGCGGTCCTCGCCGGGCACTGGCACCACGCGTTGGTGGATACGACGACCCCCGCTCCTGTCGTGGTCGCTCCGGGTGCGGCGAACCGGACCGACGTGCTCGCCGGTCCGCGGCACGAGAGGTCGGTGGCCGCGTCCGGAGCGTCGGTCGTCGACGTGTCCACCGACGGGGTCCGGGTGACGAGCACCGAGATCGACTCCCCCCACCGAGGAGCGGAGCTCTTCGACGTCAGCGGGGAGCGGCTCGCCGACGCGAAGCGCCGACTCGGCTTCCCCGGGTACTTCTCCGGCGCTCGACAGAATTAGTCAGTAGGCTGACTAATCCCTCGATCCCGTCGGAAGTGACCCATGACACCGCTCGTCCTCCTCGTCCGCACCCGTCGCCGTGCCTGGCTCACCGTGCTGTCCGGTCTGCTCGCGGTCGGGGCGCTGTTCACCCTGCTGCCGTCGGGCGGCGAGTCGGGCTTCCCGCAGTCGGGTCTGCCCGACTCCGCGGAGTCGGCGGAAGCGGCGGCCCTGCTCGAGGAGTTCCCGTCGGCGGACACGACGGCGGGCGTCCTGCTGTGGAACCGCCCGGGCGGCCTGACGGACGAGGACCGTTCGGCGATCGCCGAGCGCGCGGAGGCACTCGCACTCCTGTCGACCACCCCGGAGGCGGTGCGGCCGCAGTTAAGTGAGGACGGCGAAGCGGCCCTCATCGCGGTGCCGCTGACGGAGTCCTCGGTGGAGGCCGACGTCGAGGGGGTCGCGTCCGAGCTGCGCTCCGCGGGATCGGAGGGGCTGCCCGCGGGTCTGGACAGCTTCCTGACC
This sequence comes from Rathayibacter sp. Leaf299, assembly GCF_001423055.1. NCBI lineage: Bacteria > Bacillati > Actinomycetota > Actinomycetes > Micrococcales > Microbacteriaceae > Rathayibacter > Rathayibacter sp. Leaf299. The sequence goes on along the minus strand of NZ_LMNT01000005.1, from coordinate 248,121 downwards.
GGGGCCGTCGGCTTCCAGGCCGACATCTCGAACGCGTTCGCGGGCGCGGATCTCCGCCTGCTCCTCGTCACCGTCCTGGTGGTCGCCGTGCTGCTCATCGCCACCTACCGGAGCCCCGTGCTCTGGATCGTGCCTCTCGTGGTGGTCGGCGTCGCGGACGGACTCGCGCGGATCGTCGCGGGAGCGCTGGCCGACGCGGCGGGGATCGCGCTCGACGCCTCCGTCAGCGGGATCCTGTCGGTCCTCGTGTTCGGAGCGGGCACCAATTACGCACTGCTGCTCGTCGCCCGCTATCGGGAGGAGCTGCTGCGCGAACCCGACCGGCACCGCGCGATGTCCACCGCGGTCCGCAGCGCCGGACCCGCGATCGCGGCCAGCGGTGGCACCGTCGCGCTGAGCCTGCTGACCCTGCTGCTCGCCGAGCTCGCCGGGAACCGGGCGCTCGGATTCGCCTGCGCGATCGGCGTCGCGATCGCGATCCTCTTCGCCCTCGCAGTACTCCCCTCCGCTCTCGTGCTCTGCGGGCGCGGGCTCTTCTGGCCGTTCGTGCCGCGACCGGGAACCGGCAGCACCGCGGAGCGACCGGGACTCTGGACCCGGCTCGGCCGCGGCGTCTCCCGCCGGCCGGCGCGGGTCGCCGTCGCTGCCGTCCTGGGCGTCACGCTGCTCTCGCTCGGACTGATCGGAGCGCAGGTCGGGCTCTCGCAGACCGATCAGCTGCTCGGGGATCCCGAATCGGTGCAGGCGCAGGCGGTCATCGACGAGTCCTTCGGGGCGGGGCTCACCGCGCAGACGACGGTCCTCGCTCCGGACGACGCGGTCGAAGACGCGGTCGCGATCGCCGAGGGGACCGACGGCGTCGACTCCGTGCGCCCCGGCGAGAGCGCGAACGGGAGGACCGCCCTCAGCCTCACGCTCGCCGGCGAGCCCGAGAGCGCTGCGGCCTTCGAGACGATCGGCGCGCTCCGCGACGCGTACTCGGCGGCCGACGGCGACGCCTCCGAGAGCCTCGTCGGAGGGAGCGACGCGACAGCGCTCGACACGCAGTCGGCATCGGAGCGGGACCAGGCGCTGATCATCCCGATCATCCTGGCGATCGTGTTCCTGATCCTCGCGCTGCTCCTGCGCTCGCTCGTCGCTCCGGTGCTGCTGATCGCGAGCGTGCTCGCGACCTTCTTCGCCAGCCTCGGAGCGGCGAACCTCCTGTTCCGCGGACTGCTCGGATTTCCGGCCTTCGACGCGAACGTGGTGCTCTTCGCGTTCCTGTTCCTCGTGGCGCTGGGCGTCGACTACAACATCTTCCTCGTCACCCGGGCCCGCGAGGAGCGGGCGGCGCACGGCACGCGCGAGGGCATGGTGCGGGCGCTCGCCTCGACCGGAGGCGTCATCACGAGCGCCGGGATCCTGCTCGCCGCGGTCTTCGCCGTGCTGGGAGTCCTCCCCGTCGTCGCCCTCACGCAGATCGGCGTGATCGTCTGCATCGGGGTCCTGCTCGACACGCTCGTGGTGCGGACGGTGCTGGTGCCGGCGCTCGTGTTCCTCACGGGCGACGCCTTCTGGTGGCCGGGCGTGCGCCGGAGCGGTGGCGGGAGGCGCATCCATGCCGTCCCGCTCGAGGATGCCGGGACGCGCTGACCGACGACGAGGCGCCGGGGCAGAGGGAAGCGGACGATGCGGGGCCGCACGCGACAGCCCGCACCGTCCGCTGATCGTGGTCCGCGGAGGCGGAGGTCAGGTCGACGGCAGCGCGACGGCTCCGGTCACGGCGGCCGCGTACTCGCGGGAGCGACGGGGCCGAGCGGGCTCGACATCGGTGTAGCGGCCGACGAACGGCGCGGGTGCCGCTCCGCTCGACACGTAGGAGCCCCACAGGGGGGAAGGCACGTACTCTGAAGATCGTTCGGTGGTCATCTCTCTCGTCTCTCGAAGTCGGGGATACATCGGACTCGCGCGGTGCCGGGGTCCAGCCCGGCACCGCGCACTCGTTCGGGCGGCGGAGTCAGGCTCCGATGCCCACTTCCTCCGGGGCCACGTCGGCACCCGGCGCGGAGGGCTCGAGCGCCTCGGCGACGCGCTGCGACAGCGAGCTGTCGACGTTCGCCCAGTACTGCAGCACCCGCTGGCGCAGCTCGGGACGCGTGACCTTCGACACGTGCCCGGCGATGTTCGCGACGAGTCGCGCCCGGGCGGCGTCGTCGAGGACCTCGCGGTAGAGCGTGCCCGCCTGGCCGAAGTCGTCGTCCTCCGGGTGCAGGGTCGCCGCGGCGCGCGTCAGCTCGCCGTCGCTCTCCCAGCCGGTCGACTCCGCCGCGCGAGCGGGGTCGGCGTGCGCGCCGCCCATCGTGTTGGGCGCGTAGACCGGGACCTCGGACTTCTGGAAGTCGAAGCGCATGGCGCCGTCCTTCGAGTACGAGTGCACGGGCGACTTCGGCGCATTGACCGGGAGCTGCGCGTGGTTGGCGCCCACGCGGTAGCGGTGCGCGTCGGCGTAGCTGAAGATGCGCGCGAGGAGCATCTTGTCGGGGCTCGCGGCGATGCCCGGCACGAAGTTCGACGGAGCGAACGCGGCCTGCTCGATCTGCGCGAAGTAGTTCTCGGGGTTGCGGTCGAGGATCATCGTGCCGACCTCGATCAGCGGGTAGTCCGCGTGCGGCCAGACCTTGGTGAGATCGAACGGGTTGAACCGGTACGACTTCGCGTCCTCGTAGGGCATGACCTGCACCGAGAGGGTCCAGGTCGGGTAGTCGCCGCGGTCGATCGCGGTGGACAGGTCGCGGATGTGGAAGTCGGCGTCCTCTCCGGCGATCTGGTCGGCCTGCTCCTGGCTGAGGATCTCGACGCCCTGGTCGGTCTTGAAGTGGTACTTGACCCAGAAGCGCTCGCCGGCCGCGTTGATCCACTGGTAGGTGTGCGACCCGAAGCCGTCCATGTGGCGCCACGAGCTCGGGAGACCGCGGTCGCCCATGAGCCAGGTGACCTGGTGGGCCGACTCCGGGGACAGGGTCCAGAAGTCCCACTGCATGTCGTGGTCGCGCAGGTGCGTGCCGGGGAGGCGCTTCTGCGAGCGGATGAAGTCGGGGAACTTGATGCCGTCGCGCAGGAAGAACACCGGGGTGTTGTTGCCGACGAGGTCGTAGTTGCCCTCGCTCGTGTAGAACTTCAGCGCGAAGCCGCGCGGATCGCGCCAGGTGTCGGGCGAGCCCTGCTCGCCGGCGACGGTCGAGAAGCGCGCGAGCATCTCGGTCTCGACGCCGGGCTGGAAGAGCGCGGCGCGGGTGTAGGCGCTCACGTCGCCGGTGGTGACGAAGCGACCGAACGCTCCGCCGCCCTTGGCGTGGACGACTCGCTCCGGGATGCGCTCGCGGTTGAACTGCGCGAGCTTCTCGAGGAGGTAGTGGTCGTGGAGCGCGAGGGGGCCGTCGGCCCCGACGCTCAGCGAGTGCTGGTCGCTCGCGACCGGCGCTCCGGAGTTCGTCGTCGTGAATCGTTCCTCGGTCATGTTCCTCCTGTCGGCGGCGCGCCCGTTCGGCGCACCACTGCGGTGATGGGGTCGGGTCAGTTCGCGGACGCCCGGAGGCAGTCGGGGCAGGTGCCCCAGAACGTGACCTCGGCCGTGTCGACGGCGAAGCCGCTCGACGTGGACGGGTGCAGGCACGGGGCCGCTCCGACGACGCAGTCGACGTCGGCCACGGCGCCGCACTGCCGGCAGACGACATGGTGGTGGTTGTCGCCCACCCGCAGCTCGAAGCGGCGGGGGTGACCCTCCGGCTCGATGCGGCGGGTGAGGCCGGCGTCGGTGAACGCGGAGAGCACTCCGTAGACCGCTTGCGCGGAGGTGTCGGGGAGCTCGACGCGCACGCGCGCCAGGACCTCGTCGACTCCGGAGTGCGGGTGCTCCTCGAGTGCGTGCAGGACGGCGCGCCGCGTGGCGGTGGCCTTGAGCCCGGAGGCTCGGAGGCGGTCGTCCTGTGTCGTCATGCCGGTGACGTTACCGCAGTTGTGTTGAGTGAGTCAAAACAACGCGGCGAGTCGAAGGGGGCGTCTGTGCGATCCGCAGGGGATGCGGCGGGTCTGCGACTCCGGCTTGCGACGGGAAGGGCATTCCCGGCCGGATCGCCTGCAGACCGCACCAGTGCCTGCAGATCGTGCAGACACCTGCAGATCGTGCGGGTACCTGCGGATCGGGCGGGTGCCTGCAGATCGTGCGGGTAACGGCTGATCGCGCGGGTGCCTGCAGATCGTGCGGGTGCCTGCGGAGTGGGCGGGTGCCCGCGGAGTGGGCGGGTGGCGGTCGAGAGGGCGGCCGGCTGCGGGCGGCGACGGAGCCGCGGGCAGGGGCGTCACTCCGCGTACGGTCAGGCGACGGGGCCCTCGGTGAGGGTGACGGGGGCGGAGTGGGCGGCTCCGGAGGTGTCGATCCAGGAGAGGGTGACGGACTCGCCGGGCTCGCGGTCGGCGAGCGCCGCCGAGAGCGCGTCGGCGGAGGCGACCGGAGCGCCGTCGACGGCCGTGACCACGTCGCCGGCGGCGAGGCCGACCGTCGCGGCCGGGGTGCCCTCGATCACTCCGCCGATCACGGCACCCGCGGCACTTGCGGCGCCGGACGCGTACGGGCTCGCGCCCGAGGAGAGCGAGACGCCCAGGAACGCCGGGTAGCCGATCTCGATGGTCGCGGTGTCGGCGCCCGCCTCGATCTGCGTGACGATGTCGAGTGCGGTCGCGATCGGGATCGCGAAGCCCGTGATGTCGGCGGATCCGCTCGACGCCGCGGTGTCGATCCCGACCACCGCGCCGGAGGCGTCGACCAGGGGTCCGCCCGAGTCGCCCGAGACGATGTCGGCGTCGACCTGGATGAGACCGTGCAGCGTCTCTCCGGCGACACCCGCCTCGGACTGCGTGGTGACGCTCTGCTCGAGCGCGGTGACGGTGCCGGCCGCGGCGACCAGGTCGCCCGTGCCCTCGGCGTTGCCCACGGCGGTCACGGAGTCGCCGACCGCGACGCCGTCGGTGTCGAGCGTCGCGGGGGTGAGGCCGGAGGCGTCCTCGAGCTGGAGCACGGCGATGTCGTTCGTCGCGTCGGTGCCGACGACGCGAGCCGTGTAGGTCTCGCCGGTCGACTCGACGGTGACGGCGATGCCCGTCGCGCCCTCGACCACGTGGTTGTTGGTCAGGATCATGCCGTCGGAGGTGAGGATCACGCCGGTGCCGGCGGAGCGCGCCCCCTGGTAGGTCAGGTCGGAGACGATCGTGACGACTCCGGTCGTCTGCGCGGTCGAGGCGGGGACGGCGTCGGTGGGCGTGCTCGTGCTCGACGAGGAACCGGATCCGCCGCTGTAACCGGAGCCGCTGCCGTACCCGGACCCGCTGCCGTACGGGGAGATCGCGAAGCCGCCGCCGAAGGACCCGTGCGAGCCGCCGGGGTAGACGATCGTCGCGGTGCTCGAGGACGACGACGACGCGGCCTCGGTGGTGCCCGCGTACGAGACCCCGCCCGCCGCGACGCCGATCAGCACGGCGAGCCCGGCGCCACCCGCGACCAGGGCGCGGCGACGGCGGCGGCGGTCGTCGGTGCGGAGCGCGAGACGCTCCTCGGGCGCGGCGGCGGGGTCGGGCAGTCGCTCCGATCCGTCCGATTCGTGCGTCTCGTTCATGGTTCGTCCTCCAGCCGGGTCGCGGTCGTCGCGACAGGACTTCAGTGAACGACCGCGCCTTCGCGGCGCGCTGGGCGGATCCGATGAGGACTCTATGAAGGTCGGCGAGTGGCCGAGGAAATAGTTGTGGCTACAACTGAGTTGGGTCTAGCGTGAACACGATGAACGCCACTGCCCCCGACCTGCTCGCGCCCGACACGACGATGGGCGCGGTCACCCTGCGCGTCGCCGACCTCGACGGGATGGTCGCGTACTACCGCGACGCCGTCACCCTCGACGTCCTGTCGCAGGACGGCTCCGTCGCCGTGCTGGGCCGCGGAGGCGTCGCCGCCGTGATCCTGCAGCACGCCCCGGAGCTGCGCCACGCCGGCCCCCGCGCGGCCGGGCTCTTCCACACGGCGATCCTGTTCGAGTCGGAGGCGGCGCTCGCCGCGGCCGTCTACAGTGTCGCGACCCGGCACCCGGGCTCCTTCACCGGCAGCTCCGACCACCTGGTCAGCAAGGCCTTCTACTTCGACGACCCCGAGCACAACGGCGTCGAGCTCTACTGGGACCGCGACCGCACTCAGTGGTCGTGGACGCACGGGCGGATCGAGATGGGCACCCTGTTCCTCGACCCGAACACGTTCCTCCAGGAGCACCTCACCGAGGAGTCGATCGCGCAGCCCCGCCTCGGCGGCGCCTCCGTCGGGCACGTGCACCTCAGCGTCGGCGACGTGGCGACGGCGAAGGAGTTCTACGTCGACCGGCTCGGCTTCGAGACCACGATCGCGTACGGCGGCCAGGCGCTCTTCGTCTCGGCCGGCGGCTACCACCACCACATGGCCATGAACACCTGGAACTCGCTCGGCGCCGGACGGCGGCAGCTCGCCCTCGGACTCGGGCAGGTCGAGATCGTCGTGCCCGGCGCCGACGACCTCGGCGCCCTCGAGGAGCGGCTGCGCCACGCGTCGATCGCCACGCAGGACGACGGACGGACGCTCGGGTTCGAGGACCCCTGGGCGAACGCGATCCGGGTGACGGCCGCGGGTCGCTGAGCGCACCTCCTCCGGGATTCCGCGGGCGGTACCATGGGCGCGCGGACTCCCGCACACTCCCCCGACACTCCGGAGAGACACGATGCCCACGATCGTCGTTGAGGTCATGCCCAAGGCAGAGCTGCTCGACCCCCAGGGGAAGGCCGTCGCCGGCGCCCTCTCGCGCCTCGGCCACTCCGCCGTGAGCGGCGTCCGCGTCGGCAAGCGCTTCGAGATCACGGTCGACGAGGTCACCGACGAGGTGCGCGCCTCGATCGCCCGCATCGCCGACGAGATGCTCTCGAACTCGGTCATCGAGGACGTCGTCGGCATCCACTACCCGGAGGTCTGACCGACATGCGGATCGGCGTCATCACCTTCCCCGGCTCTCTCGACGACCGCGACGCGCAGCGCGCGATCCGGTTCGCCGACGCCGAGCCCGTCGCGCTCTGGCACGGCGACCACGACCTGCAGGGCGTCGACGCGATCGTGCTGCCCGGCGGCTTCTCCTACGGCGACTACCTGCGCTGCGGAGCGATCGCCTCGCATTCGCCGATCATGCGCGAGGTCATCGCCGCGGCGAACGCCGGCACGCCGGTCCTGGGCATCTGCAACGGCTTCCAGATGCTGACCGAGGCGCACCTGCTGCCCGGCGGCCTCATCCGCAACGACGCCGGATCCTTCGTCTGCCGCGACCAGCGCCTGATGGTCGCGAGCACCGCCACCGCCTGGACCAACGGCTTCGAGCCCGGCCAGGAGATCACGATCCCGCTGAAGAACGGCGAGGGCGGCTACATCGCGTCGGCCGACACGCTGCTGCGGCTCGAGGCGGAGGGGCGCGTCGTCGTCCGCTACCTCGGCGAGAACCCCAACGGCTCGATGAACAACATCGCCGGCATCAGCAACGCCCGCGGCAACGTGGTGGGGCTCATGCCGCACCCGGAGCACGCGGTGGAGCCCGGCTTCGGCCCGGACACCCGCGCCGCGATGCGCTCGGGCGTGGACGGGCTGACGTTCTTCACGTCGGCGGTGCGCGCGCTGGTCGCTGCGGCGTAGCGCTCGACCGTCGGAACGGCCGGGACCCTTCGGGGTTCCGGCCGTTCGTCGTTCCCCGGGGCTGCGCTGCTGGTGGACGGGGATCTCGAGACGCCCGCTGCGCGGGCTACTCGGTCAGCAGGAGGACGGGTCGGGACGCTCTGCCTGCTGGTCGAGTAGCCCCGGAGGGGCGTATCGAGACCCGACGTCGCCGGGACGGGCGTCTCGAGACGTCCGCGGAGCGGGCTGCTCGATCAGGGGAGGCGCTACGGGCCGGTGAGCACCTCGGGCTCGGGGGTCATCGAGATCGTGGGGATGGAGGCGGTGATGACGGTGCCGTCGGAGCGGCGGGTGCCCTCGATGTCGGACGTGGTCGGCGCGCCGATGAGGCGCGGGCCCTGGTGGCCGAGGCCCACGCGGACGGGGTTGCCGGCCTCGACGTGCACGCGCTCGTCGCGTACGGTGATCGCCGCGGCGTCGCCCGTCTCGACCGTCAGCAGCACCGCGTCCTGGGTGACCTCGACGCGCACTCGCGTGCCGTGCAGCGTGATGCGGAAGGTCAGCCGCTCCCAGTCGCCGGGCAGGCGCGGGTCGAGCGTGATCCGTCCGCCGTGGTCGCGCATGCCGCCGAAGCCGTAGACGAGGGCGCTCCAGACGCCGCCAGTCGAGGCGACGTGGATGCCGTCGGCGGTGTTGCGGTGCAGATCGGCGAGGTCGACGAAGAGGGCCGAGAGGAAGTAGTGCTTCGAGAGCTCGTGGTAGCCGACCTCGGCCGCGATGATCGACTGCACGACCGCCGAGAGGGTCGAGTCGCCGGTCGTCAGCGCGTCGTAGTACTCGAAGTCGGCGCGCTTCTGCTCGGCGGTGAACTCGTTGCCCTGCAGGAGGAGCGCCAGCACGACGTCGGCCTGCTTGAGCACCTGGAAGCGGTAGATGACCAGCGGGTGGAAGTGCAGCAGCAGCGGGCGCTTGCTCGCGGGAGTGTTCTCGAGGTCCCACAGCTCCTTCTCGAGGAACGCGGCGTCCTGCGGGTGGATGCCGGCGCGCTGGTCGAAGGGGATGTGCATCTTGTCGGCCGCGCGGGCCCACTCGAGGACCTCGTCCTCGTCGAGCGTGAGGCGGACGGCCATCCGCTCGTACGCGGCGGGCTCGACCGCCTTCAGCAGCTCGACGGCGCGCGCGGCGGCGCGGAGGTTCGAGCGCGCCATGACGTTCGTGTACAGGTTGTCGTTGACGACGGTCGTGTACTCGTCCGGGCCCGTCACTCCGTGGATGTGGAAGTGGTCGTCGCCGTTGCTGCGCCAGAAGCCCAGGTCGGCCCACATGCGCGCGGTCTCGACGAGGATGTCGATCGCTCCGCGCGCGAGGAAGTCGTCGTCGCCCGTCGCCGCCACGTACTGCATCAGCGCATACGAGATGTCGGCGTCGATGTGGTACTGCGCGGTGCCGGCGGCGTAGTAGGCCGACGACTCCTGGCCGTTGATGGTGCGCCAGGGGAACAGCGCTCCGCGCTGGTTGAGCTCGGCCGCGCGGGCGCGCGCCGCCTCGAGCATGTTCTGGCGGAAGCGCAATGCGTTCCGGGCGACGAGCGGCGCGGTGTAGCTGAGGAACGGGAGGACGTAGACCTCGGTGTCCCAGAAGTAGTGGCCGCCGTATCCCGACCCCGAGACGCCCTTGGCCGCGACTCCGCCGCCGTCGGTGCGCGCAGTCGACTGAGCGAGCTGGAAGAGGTTCCAGCGGGTGGCCTGCTGGATCGCGGGCTGACCGTCGATCTGCACGTCGGAGCGGGCCCAGAAGTCGTCGAGCCACTCGCGCTGCTTGACGAACTGCTCCTCGACCGGCGTCTCGCGGGCGCGGTCGAGGGTGCGGTCGCAGCGGTCGGCGAGCTCGCGCACCGGCACGCCGCGGGAGGTGTGGTACGTCAGCGTCTTGACCAGACGGATCGGGTTGCCCGCCTTCGCCTTGACGCGGTAGACGTGCTTGGCGAGGTCGTCGTCGATCTGGGAGGTCTGGTCCCACTCGTTCTCGGTCTCGAGGACGTGCTCGGCGCCGCACGCGATCGTCATCTGCGAGTTGGTCGTGCGGTAGCCGAGCAGGTAGCGCGTGCCGTTGACCCGCTTCAGACGCGGCTGGAGCACGCGGTCCTCGAAGGACTCGGCCTTGCGCGGGTCGAAGCCCGCCGCCTCGCTGCCCGAGGGCGCGTGGTACTCGTCCACTCCGTCCTGGCGGTTGAGGATCTGGCTCGAGATGAGCACCGACGCGTCGCCGTCGAGGAGCTCCACCTCGTAGTCGAGGATCGCCAGGTGGCGGTCGGTGAAGGACACCAGACGGCGCGAGCGGATGAGCACGCGCTTGCCCGACGGGGTGCGCCACTCGAGCTCGCGGTGCAGCACGCCGTTCGCGAAGTCGAGGCGACGCGAGTACGAGAGGATGTCGGCCTCGCTGAGCACGAACGGCTCGTCGTCGACGTAGAGGCGGACGATCTTCGCGTCCGGCACGTTGACGATCGTCTGCCCGACGCGGGCGAAGCCGAACGCCTCCTCCGCGTGGCGGATGGGCCAGGTCTCGTGGAAGCCGTTGATGAAGGAGCCGTAGGCGTAGCCGTCGCGCCCCTCCTCGACGTTGCCGCGGAGGCCGAGGTAGCCGTTGCCGGTCGCGAAGAGCGTCTCGGTGCGGCCCTGCAGCTCGCTCGCGAACTCGGTCTCGAGCAGGGCCCACTCGTCGACCGGGAAGCGGTTGCGGTCGAGCGGGTCGGAGGTGATGGGGTTCATGCGGCGTCCTCGGGGGTGGAGACGGGGAGGAAGGGGAGGAGCTCGGCCAGGTCGTCCACGACGAGGTCGGCGCCGTGCTCGAGCAGGGTCTCGGCGCCGACTCCGCGGTCGACTCCGACGACGAGTCCGAAGGCGCCCGCGCGGCCGGCGGCCACTCCGGAGTGAGCGTCCTCGACGACGGCGCACTCGGCGGCGGTGAGTCCGAGCAGCTCGGCGGCGTAGAGGTAGGTGTCGGGGGCGGGCTTGCCCGCGATGGAGCGCTCGGCGGCGAGCATGCCGTCGACGACGACCTCGAAGCGGTCGCGCAGACCGGCGGCGACGAGCACGGGCACGCCGTTGCGGGAGGAGGTCACGACGGCGACCTCGACCCCCGCGGCGATCGCGGCGTCGAGGAACGCGAGCGAGCCCGGGTACGGCGCGACCCCCTCCGCCTCGAGCACGGCGTTGAACGCCGCGTTCTTGCGGTTGCCCAGCCCGCAGACCGTCTCGAGCGCGGGGTCGTCGGACGGCTCGCCCTCGGGCAGCACGATGCCGCGGGAGGCGAGGAGCGCCCGGACGCCGTCGTAGCGCGGGCGCCCGTCGACGTAGCGGAAGTAGTCGGCGTCGGAGTAGCCCTCGGCGATCCCCTTCGACTCGAGGTACGACGTGAAGAGCCGCGACCACGCGTGCATGTGCACGTCGGCGGTCGGCGTCAGGACGCCGTCGAGATCGAACAGGAGCGCTCGGAGCCCGCGGAGAGCGGAGGCGTCGGGGCGCGCGGAGGGAGCAGACACGGCGGGGGAACCTCTGGTCGGGGGCAGGATGCGGCGGTGTCCGCCGGCGACGGCCGCCCGCCACGGACTGTGAAGAATCGTATACGCCGCCCGGGGTGGTGTCTGGAACCGTTTACACGTCCGTCATGTGCGCGCCTCGCGGCGTGCCTCTCGACGCCGCGCCCGGCGCAGGAGGCGGGCCCGACGCCTCCGTCACGCGCTCCTGTCGAGTTCGATCCGCGCGTCGGCGAGCTGGGAGACGCGGGCAGGGCTGATCTGCAGCGCTGCCGCGACGGCTTCGACGGTGTAGCCCCCGTCGCGGAGTTCGCGGACGGCCTCGCGTCGGAGATCGCCGGCGCGCCGCAGTGCCGCGCGCGCCTCCGCCTCGGCCCGAGCGCCCTCGTTCCACTTCGCGAGGACCTCGGCCGGCGCTTCGACGGTCACCCTCACGTCGACCTCGTCGAGGCCGACGTCGAGGAACACCGCGGCGAGTTCGCGTGCGGCAGCCGGTATGCGACGCGTGGAGATCGCGCCGCCCGTCGCCACGACGACGGCTCCGTTCGCGGCGGTCGAGGCGAGTTCGGGGATCTCGATCGTCCACCATCCGCCGCCGTCTCGGAAGGCGCGCGCTGCAAGGACCCGGGGTTCGCTCATCGTGCTCAGTTCCATTCGCTCGGGGTGTCGTCGAAGGCCGCCTGCAGCTGCCGGATCAGGCCGGGCGAGACCTCGCCCCGGTGCTGAGCGAGCGTGAACGCCGCTCCTCCGCCGGTCCGACTCCACACCTCGTGACTCCCCCTCTGGCGAGTGCGCTCCCAGCCGCGCGAGCGGAGGAACCTCGCGACGTCCCGGTACTTCTGCGGCGTGGTCATCACCCTATTCCAGCCCTCCCTTGACATCGAGTGTCAGGGTGGGATGGAAGTGGTGGAGGGTCTCGGATCGCCGGCGCTGTGGAGGGAGGTCGTCGAACCCGATGGACGACCGCCCGCTGAGGCGCGGCCGCCCGCGGTGCGAGCCGACATCCGCAGAGTCGAAGCGGGGCGGTAGCCCCGGTGATCGCCGCCTGTGAGCCTCAGTTCTGCGGCGCGGACGCGTCCTCGACGGGCGGAGCGAGCCGGTGCCGTCCGAGCGGGAGCATCAGCGGCGTACCGGAGGTGGGGTCGGTGATGATGCGGCTGTCGAGCCCGAAGACCGCGCGGACCACGTCCTCGGTGAGCACCGCGGCGGGGGTGCCGGCGGCGTGCACGGTGCCGTCGGCGAGGGCGACGAGGTGGTCGGCGTAGCGGGCCGCCAGGTTGAGGTCGTGCAGCACCATCACGACGGTCGTGCCGCGCGAGCGGTTGAGGTCGACGAGGAGGTCGAGCACCTCGACCTGGTGGCTGACGTCGAGGAACGTGGTCGGCTCGTCCAGCAGCAGCAGATCGGTCTCCTGCGCGAGGGCCATGGCGATCCAGACGCGCTGGCGCTGCCCGCCCGAGAGCTCGTCGACCGCGCGGTCGGCGAGGGCGGCGGTGTCGGTGGCGTCCAGCGCCATCGCCACCGCCTCGTCGTCGTGCGCGTTCCAGCGGCTCAGGATGCCCTGGTGCGGATGGCGTCCGCGGCCGACGAGATCGGCGACGGTGATCCCCTCCGGAGCGATCGGCGACTGCGGGAGGAGGCCGAGCGTGCGCGCCAGCTGCTTCGCGGGCATCCGGTGCACGGCCTTGCCGTCGAGCAGGACGGTGCCGGCACGCGGGGCGAGCAGGCGCGACATCGAGCGCAGGAGGGTCGACTTGCCGCAGGCGTTCGCGCCGACGATCGCGGTGATCCGGCCGGGCGGGACGACGAGGTCGAGGCCGTCGACGACGGTGCGGTCGCCGTAGCCGAGGGTGAGGCTCTCGACGGTGAGGGTGTGCACGGCGGTCACAGGGACCCTCCCGATCGGTTGCTGCGGACGATGAGGTAGATCAGGTAGGGGGCGCCGAGGACGCCGGTCACGACTCCGACCGGGTAGCGCAGCCCCAGCGCGTACTGCCCGACGAGGTCGGCGACGAGCACGAGCAGCGCGCCGACGAGGGCCGACGGCACCAGGAGGGAGGCGCCCGGGCCGATGAGACGCGCCGCGATGGGTCCGGACAGGAACGCGACGAAGGCGATCGGCCCGGCGGCGGCAGTGGCGAACGCGATGAGGCCGACGGCCGCGACGATCACGACGAGGCGCGTGCGGTTCACCCGGATGCCGAGGGCCGAGGCGGTGTCGTCGCCGAGCTGCGTGCCGGCGAGGTCGCGGGAGCTGAGCAGCAGCACCGGGGTCAGCACGACGACGGCCACGAGGACCGGGACGACCTCCTCCCAGCGCGCCCCGTTCAGGCTGCCGGTGAGCCAGCGGCTGGCCTCCTGGAAGTCGAAGGCGGCGGCGCGCGACAGGATGTAGGCGGTGACGCTGTCGAGCATGGCGGCGACGCCGATGCCGATGAGGATCAGCCGCGTGCCCGCGACTCCGCTGCGGTAGGCGAGGGCGTAGACCACCAGGGCGACCGCCAGACCGGCGGTGATCGCGAGGATCGAGACCTGCGTGGATCCGAGCGACAGCGTCACGATGGCGAAGGCCGCGGCGGCGGAGGCGCCCGCGCTGATGCCGATGATGTCGGGACTCGCGAGCGGGTTCCGCAGCATGGTCTGGAAGCTGACGCCGCCGAGGCCGAAGCAGAGGCCCACGAGCACCGCGAGCACGGCGCGCGGGAGGCGGAGGCGGCCGACGGTGAAGGAGGCGCCCGGCACCTGCTCGCCGAGGATCACCCGGAGCACCTCGTCGGGGGTGTAGACGGTCTGGCCGTAGACGAGCGAGAGCGCGAAGGCGACGACGACCGCGACGGCGAGCACCGCGACGACCGAGCGGCGGCGGGCGCCTCGACGGCGACGACCGGCGGCGACCGCGACGGCGGTGGCGGAGTGGCTCCGCTCGAGCACCCCGGTCACAGCTCGCGCACCTTCTGGCGGCGGACGATCGCGATGAAGACGGGAGCGCCGATCAGCGCGGTGATGATGCCGACGTCGATCTCGCTCGGGCGCGCGACGATGCGGCCCACGACATCGGCGCCGGTGAGGAGGATCGCGCCGGCGACGGCCGAGAACGGCAGCAGCCAGCGGTGGTCGACGCCGACGATCAGGCGGCAGGCGTGCGGGACGACGAGGCCGACGAAGCCGATCGGTCCGGTGATCGCGGTCGTCGCTCCGCAGAGGACCACCGCGCCCAGTGCCGCGGCGCCCCGGGCGACGGCGACGCGCTCGCCGAGACCCGCGGCGAGCTCGTCGCCGAGCGCCAGGGTGTTGAGGCTCTTGGCCGAGAGCACGCAGATCGCGAAGCCGACCGCGAGGAACGGCAGGACCTGGCCGATGCTCGCGAAGGTGCCGCCGCCCACTCCGCCGATCTGCCACGAGCGGATGCCGCCCGAGAGGTCGGCGCGCGGAAGGACGATCGCGCTGATCACCGAGACGAGGGCGGCCGAGGTGGCGGCGCCGGCGAGCGCGAGCTTGAGCGGAGTCGCTCCCCCGCGGCCGAGGGAGCCGACGACGTAGACGAAGACGGCCGCGACGGCGGCGCCTCCGATCGCGACCCAGATGAAGCCGGTGGCGGTGCTGAGACCGAAGAAGACGATGCCGGTGACGACGGCGAGCGAGGCGCCGGTGTTCACTCCGAGGATCCCCGGGTCGGCGAGCGGATTGCGGGTGACGCCCTGCATCAGCACGCCGGCCACCCCGAGGGCGGCGCCGGCGGTCATCGCGAGGACCGTGCGCGGGAGGCGCTTGGCGACCGCGGCCTGCCCGAAGCCGTCGGTCGAGCCTCCGAAGGCCGCGACCACATCGCTCCAGGCGACCTCGCGCGAGCCGATCATGACCGAGAGCACGCCCACGCCGACGAGTGCTGCGACCGCGACGAGCAGCCAGAGCGCACGCAGACGCCGCGGACGTCGCACAGCGGCGACGCCCGCGGCGTCAGGCGGGGCGGTGAGGGTCACTTCGCCTTGTCGGCGGCCTCGGCCAGCAGGCCCAGGTAGTCGTCGAGGACGTACGAGATCGACAGCGGGGTCGGGTTCGCGGCGGTGCCCAGCGGGGTGGACGGGAGGCGGACGATGGCGTCGTTCGCGACGGCCGGGATCTGCGAGAGCAGCGGGTCGGCCTTGAGCGTGTTCACGAGCTCGTCGTCGCCGTACGTCACGATCACGTCGACGTCGTCGAACGCGTCGGCCTGCTCGGCGCTCTGGGTGAGCGAGAACGCGTCGGTGGTCGCCGAGGCGGTCTCGATGCTGCCGGGGGTGGTCAGGCCGAGGTCGGCGAAGAAGGCCGGACGGGTGTCGTGCGTCGTGTAGAAGCTGACCTGGCTGAGGTCGGTCGGGTCGACATGGGTGAGGAACATGGCGGAGGTGCCCTCGAGCTGCGGGTAGGCGGCGGCCGCCTCCTGGATCTCGCCCTCGAGCTCGGTGACGAGCTCCTCGCCCTCGGCGGCCATGCCCATGGCCTCGCTGTTGAAGGTGATGGTGTCGCGCCAGGAGGTGCCCCACGCGGTGTCGGGGTAGGCGACGACGGGAGCGATCTCGCTCAGGGTGTCGTAGTCCTCCTGGGTCAGGCCGGAGTAGGCGGCGAGGATCACGTCGGGCTGCGTGTCGGCGACGGCCTCGAAGTCGATGCCGTCGGTCTCGTCGAAGAGGACGGGGGTCTCGCCGCCGAGCTCCTCGAGCTTCGCGGAGACCCAGGGCAGGAGTCCGTCGCCGTCGTCGTCGCCGAAGTTGGCGGCGGCCATGCCCACGGGGACGACGCCCAGCGCGAGGGGGACCTCGTGGTTCGCCCAGTTGACGGTCGCGACGCGCTCGGGCTGGGACTCGATGGTCGTCGTGCCCAGCGCGTGCTCGATGGTGATGGGGGTGAAATCGCTGTCCGCCCCCTCCGACCCGGTCGCGGCGGACGAGCAGCCGGCGAGACCGGCGGTGAGCAGTGCGGTCGCGAGCAGTGCGAGCGGCTTGGTGACGCGGGGCATCGTTCCCTTTCGGAAGGCGGTTCCAGGAGTGTCGGTCGAGTGGACCGAGAGTAAGGATAGCCTAACCAATATGTGAGGGATTCTTCAGGCTGCGGCGAGCTTCTCGACCGTGCGGAGGTTCCGGGTGGTCGTGGTGGCGCGGTAGGCGGCGCGGGCCAGGACCTTCGCCGCCGGAGTGTCCGTGGACGAGCCGCGCGGGCAGCGCCAGTAGAGGACTCCCGCGCCCCTCTGCAGAAGGTCGACGTCGTTCGGGCCGATCGCGGCGAGGGCGTCGTCGAGTGCGGCGTCGCTCGAGCCGAAGACGACGTACGGATGCGCGACGTCGTCGATCCGCTCGAACGGGTACGCGCGGGCGACCGCGGCGAGCGCCTCCTGCTCGACGAGGACGATCCAGGCGTCGTAGCCGAAGCGCTCCTCCAGCGCGGCCTCGAGGGCGGGCTTCAGCCCGGCGGGGTCGCGGTCGGAGTCGAAGGCCGCGTTGCCGCTCGCGAGGACCGTGCGGACTCCCGCGCCGCCGATGCTCTCGACGACCGCCGCGAGGTCGGCGCTGCGGACCGTGCGCCCGTTGACGTTCACTCCGCGCAGCAGCGCCAGGTAGCGGGACATGCCGCGACGGTAGCGTGACGGCATGGTGCTGGGAAGCGGACGACGACGCGCGGAACCGACTCTCGAGGACGCGATCCTGCAGGCGAGCACGCGCGGGCCGGGCGCGCGGACCCGCGCCGAGCTCACTCCTCCCTCCGGTCGCCACCTCGTGCTGCCCGAGACCTCGGGGACGGTGCTCGCGATCGATGTCGACGCGCTCGTCGCGCTCGCGGCGCGGGAGGACCTGTTCGTCGCGCTGGAGCGGCGGGCAGGCTCTTTCGCGGTGGCCGCGACTCCGCTGCTCTCGTGGTGGTCGGCCGATGAGACGGTGCCCGACGAGGCGCAGGAGCGGCGGATCGACGGGCAGGCGCTCGCCGCGGTCGTGCTCGGGGCGGGGCCGGGGGCGGATGTGGACTCGCGGCTGGACGCGCTCGCGGCGGCGGCGGACCTGGACGGGCTGGCGTCGGCGCTGGCGCTGCTCGCCCGGGTGCCGGACCCGCCGGCGGCGTACCAGGATCCGGAGGGGTTCCTGCGGGTGATCGCTCCGGAGTCGCCGTTCGAGCGGCGACTGACCGTGCTGTCCCGCGTGGACGCGCCCGCGGAGGCCCTCCTGCTGGTGCTGCGGGACTGCGCGTTCACGGCGACGCTGCCGCGGCGGCGCGCGGCGATCGCGGCCCTCGCGGAGCAACTCCGGGCGTCGGACCAGTCGGCGCGTATGGACGAGCTGGCCGTCGCGGTGGACGCGGCGCTGGAGAAGCGCTGGGGCGTGCTGTGAGGCGCGGCCCCCGCGAGCACGGGCCGGTGAATAGGCTGGTCGGATGTCCCTCCCCGGTCTCGACTTCCGCCACTTCCCCGCCGCACTGACCGCCGAGGGCGGTCCCGACGCCGCCACCCGCGCCTGGGGCACCGCGATCAACGCGGGGTTCCACGAGAAGGAGTACTCGGCCGAGCAGTGGCGCGACTGGGCCGAGCACATGGTCGCCGACCAGCGCTTCCTCACCGCGGTGCACGACTCCGACGCCCCCGAGGGCCTGGACGGCGCGGCGGTCCCCGTCGCCACGTACGCCGCGTTCCCCGGCACGCTGCAGGTCGGCCGCGGCCGCGAGCTCCCGGCGCACCTCGTCTCGCAGGTGACCGTGCGGGCGACCCACCGGCGCCGCGGGATCCTGCGCGCCATGATCACCGACGACCTCGACCGCGCCCGCGAGGCCGGCGCCGCCGTCGCGCTGCTGACCGCCAGCGAGGCCTCCATCTACCGCCGCTTCGGCTTCGGCCGCTCCGCCTTCACCCGCTCGATCCGCGTCGACACCGGTCCGCGCTTCGCCCTGCAGGTCGAGCCGGCCGGACGCGTCGAGGTCGTCTCGACCCCGTGGCTGCAGTCGCGGGTCGAGGAGGTCTTCGCGGCGTTCCACGCGCGCACCCCGGGGTCCATCACGCGCCAGTCGCGGGCCGCGGGCAACGCGGTCGGCATGGAGACGGGCGAGACCGTGTCGGGACCCTCCGTCCGCTCGGCCGTGCACCTGGACTCCGAGGGCGTGCTCGACGGATACGTCACCTACCGCGCCACCGGGCCGGACGACGACGACCGCACCCTCGCGGTCGTCGACCTCGTCGCCGCGACGGAGGACGCGTACCTCGGCCTCTGGGGCTTCCTCGGCGCCGTCGACCTCGCGTCGACCGTCACGTGGGACATGGCTCCGCTCGACGACCCGCTCACCTGGGCGCTGCGCGACGCGCGCGTGGTGCAGGTGACCACGGTCTCCGACCTGATCTGGACCCGGGTCCTCGACGTCGCGGCGGCGTTCGGCGCGCGTCCCTGGACGAGCGACGGCGAGCTGGTGATCGCGGTGCGGGACGCCCTCGGGCTCGTCGACGGCGGCTACCGCATCACGGTCGACGGCGGGGAGGGGCGCGTCGAGCGCACCGACGCGGCCGCGGTGCTCGAGCTCGACGTCGCCGACCTCGGCACGCTGCTGCTCGGATCGGCCCGCCCGTCGACGCTCGCCCGCGCGGGCGCCGTGGTGCTGGCTCCCGAGGACCGCGAGCGGGTCGACCGCTTCTTCGCGCCGGTCGCGGAGCCGTACTGCATCTCGTTCTTCTGATCCGGCAGGGCGTTCGGAGCCGCACACATAAGGCTCAGAGCCGGGCTCCAGCGGCATTCGCCCCATTCGGAACGCTGAGCCTCACTTCTGCAGGCCTCGCGACTCGCAGGCTCCTCCGGGCGTCCCCGCATGCGGCGTCGGTCATGCTGGAGGACCCCCCAACCTGGAGGTCCGCGTGGGTGCATCCGTGATCGTCGACGTCATCGTCGTGCTGAGCCTGATCGGCGCGCTCGTCGACGGCCTGCGCCGCGGGTTCCTCCGCACCGCCGGTGGACTCGCGGGCATCGTCGCCGGCGCGATCGGCGCCTCCTTCGCGGTGCCCGCCGTCTCGGCCTGGGCCGCGGGGAGCGAGTGGCGCCTGCTGGCCGTGATCGGCACCGCGGTGCTCTGCCTCGGCATCGGCTACGCGATCGGCGCCTCCATCGGCGCCGCGTTCGGCCGCGGGGCCGACAAGGTGAAGCTCGGCGTGCTCGATCGGCTCGCCGGAGGAGTCGCGGGCGTCGCGATCTCGGGTCTCGTCTGGATCGCGATCACCTCGGCCGTCTCGCTCCTGGGCGTGCCGCTCGTGACCACCTCGGTCGCGGGCTCCACGGTCATCCGCACCATCGACGACCTGACTCCGGATCCCGTGCGCGGCTTCCTCGCGCAGCTCCAGTCGACGGTCGTCGACGAGGGCACGTCGTGGATCGTCGAGGCGATCGACGCCCCGACGCAGGCGCCGAGCATCGCCGACGTCGCGACCGACGACCCCGAGGTGGCGACCGCCGCCGACTCCGTCGTGCGGGTCTCGGGCACGGCCTGGGCCTGCGACGTCGGAGTGACGGGCAGCGGCTTCGTCGTGTCGGACGACCGCGTCGTCACCAACGCCCACGTCGTCGCCGGAGTGTCGGAGCCCGTCGTCGAGGCACCGGGCGAGCCGCCGCGCACCGGCCGCGTGGTCTACGTCGACACCGCCGCCGATCTGGCGGTCGTCGCGGTCGACGGACTGTCCGCCGCTCCGCTCGCGCTCGACGACGCGGTCGCCGCGGGCGACGACGCGGTGGTCGCGGGCTACCCCTTCGGCGGGCCGCTGACGCTCGGATCGGCGCAGGTCTCCTCCGACGCCACCGTGTCGCTGATGGTCGACGGCACGCCCACCTCGCGCGAGGTTCTGACGCTCGCGGCGGTCGTCAACCAGGGCAACTCCGGCGGCCCGCTGCTCTCGCTCGAGGGCACGGTCTCGGGGGTCGTGTTCGGCAAGGCGGCGTCGGTGGACAACGTGGGCTACGCGATCCCGCTGTCGGTGCTGTCGCCCGTGGCGGCGCAGGCGCCGTCGCTGAGCGCGGCCGTCGATCCGGGAGCGTGCGTCTCGCGCTGAGAGTCAGCCGAGGGGACCGCGGGTGAGCACGAGGTCCAGGCCGTCGAGGCGCAGCACCTCGTCCGAGGCGCCGGGGCCCTCGAGGTAGGCCGTCACGGCGGGGTCGACCGGGAAGCGGGCCGACTCCTGGACCGCGATCGCGACGATCCCCTCCGACGCCGGATCGGTCGTGTACCGGTCGCCGAGGTACGGGACGTAGACGCCCGAGGACATGCCCTGCACGAGCACCAGCCCCTCGTCGAGGCCGCGCTCGCGGAGGGCGTCGGCGACGCGCGCCACTCCGGTCGGCCGCTCCTGCAGGACCCCGACCGTCGAGGTCGCCCCGATGACGACGGAGGCGGCCAGCAGGACCGCCCCGACCCCGCGGGCGATCCGGGGCGGCAGGGAGACGCGCCCGCGCAGCGCCTCCGCGACGCCCACTCCGGCGAGCGCGCAGAGCAGCCACGCCCAGACCGCGTAGTAGTGCGGAAGCGCGACCGAGCTGATCGCCAGGTGGAAGACGAGCAGCAGCGCCGTCGCCGAGCCGAGGTACAGCACGAGCGCGCGCTGCCGCGGTGCGATCAGCGCGAGGAGCACCCCGGCGATCAGCACGGCGAGCGCCGGGACCCCGAGGCCCACCGCCGTGAACCAGAGGTTCGCCCAGCACGGCGGGAAGGCGTAGGCGGCGCCGGCCACGTCGATCAGGTGCCCGTCGGCGTTGTGCTCGGACTGGAACTCGACCAGGTACCGGATCGCCTCCACCGGATGCACGGGCAGGTAGGCGAGCACGGCGGCGACGAGGAAGGCGGCGGAGAAGCCCGCGGCGCCGAGCCACGCGCGCCGGCGACTCCGCCGACCGACCATCAGCAGCGGGATCAGCACGACCGGCGCGAGCACCGCCGTCGTGAGCTTCGACGTGACCGAGAGGGCGAGGAGCGCGCCCGCGAGCGGTATCAGCCAGGGGCGCGCGCCCTCTCGCCGGGCCCACGCCCACGCGGCCGCCATCGCGGCGACGGCGAACAGGATCATGAACGGCTCGAGGATCGCGAACCGGTCGATCCGCCCCGGGCCGCCCGCGCTCGAGCGGGGAAGCAGGAGGAAGAGGCCGGCCGGGATCAGGGCGAGCACGAAGCCGAGCTCGCGCTTCAGCCAGAACCAGAGGATCGCGCCGGTGAGGAACGTCGCGGCCGCGGCGGCGAGGCGGCCGGCGAACAGCCCCTCGCCCACGAGGAGCTGCGCGAGGCCGAGCACGTACTTGGCGGTCGGCGGGTGCTCGAGGTTCGCGCTCACATCGCCGTGCAGGTAGTCCCAGCCTGCGGAGAGGTAGACGGGCTCGTCCGAGTTCACGTTCGCAGCGGTCAGGTTGCCGAAGCACTGCACGAGCCCCCAGAGGACGGTCACGAGGAGAGCCGCCCACTTCATCCGGCGATCCTATGCGCTGGGTGCGGTCCCGGTGCTGCCGCGCGAGGCCCCCCGCGGTGCCGTCCCGCGGCCGGGGCCGCGCGGGCGGCGGCCGGTAGGATCGACCCGCATCCCCCGCCCCCTCTCCAGGAGCCTCGAGCACATGGCACAGAGCCGCATCGCCGTCCCCGACACCACCGCGAACGCGGAGGCGACTCCCGAGAAGGAGCAGCCGTACGCGGCCCTGGGCCTCAAGCCCGACGAGTACGCGAGCATCCGCGAGATCCTCGGTCGGCGCCCCACGAGCGGCGAGCTGGCGATGTACTCGGTCATGTGGAGCGAGCACTGCTCCTACAAGTCGTCGAAGATGTACCTCCGCCAGTTCGGGCAGAAGGTCTCCCCCGCGATGAAGAAGAACCTCATGGTCGGCATGGGCGAGAACGCCGGAGTGGTCGACGTCGGCGAGGGCTGGGCCGTCACGTTCAAGATCGAGAGCCACAACCACCCGAGCTACATCGAGCCGTTCCAGGGCGCGGCGACCGGAGTGGGCGGCATCGTCCGCGACATCATCTCGATGGGCGCGCGGCCCGTCGCGGTCATGGACGCGCTGCGCTTCGGAGCGATCGACGACCCCGACACGGCGCGCGTCGTGCACGGCGTGGTCGCCGGCATCTCCTTCTACGGCAACTGCCTCGGCCTGCCGAACATCGG
Source organism: Rathayibacter sp. Leaf299 (assembly GCF_001423055.1). Classification (NCBI taxonomy): domain Bacteria; kingdom Bacillati; phylum Actinomycetota; class Actinomycetes; order Micrococcales; family Microbacteriaceae; genus Rathayibacter; species Rathayibacter sp. Leaf299. The sequence continues at coordinate 225,750 of NZ_LMNT01000005.1, read as the reverse complement.
CGGCGAGACCTACTTCGACTCCGTCTACCAGGGCAACCCGCTCGTGAACGCCCTCGCGGTCGGAGTGCTGCGCCACGAGGACCTGCACCTCGCGAACGCCCGCGGAGTCGGCAACAAGGTCGTGCTCTTCGGGGCGCGCACGGGCGGCGACGGCATCGGCGGCGCGTCGATCCTCGCCTCCGACACCTTCGCCGACGGCGGACCGACCAAGCGCCCGGCCGTCCAGGTCGGCGACCCGTTCGCCGAGAAGGTGCTCATCGAGTGCTGCCTCGAGCTGTTCCGCGGCGACCTCGTCGAGGGCATCCAGGACCTCGGCGCGGCCGGCATCTCGTGCGCGACCTCCGAGCTCGCCTCCAACGGCGACGGCGGCATGTTCATCGAGCTCGACTCGGTGCTGCTGCGCGACCCCTCGCTCACGGCCGAGGAGATCCTCATGTCGGAGTCGCAGGAGCGCATGATGGCGGTCGTGACGCCCGAGAAGCTCGACGCGTTCCTCGAGGTCGTCGGCAAGTGGGACGTCGAGACCAGCGTGCTCGGCGAGGTCACCGACTCCGGCCGCCTGATCATCAACTGGCACGGCGAGGAGATCGTCAACGTCGACCCGCGGACCGTCGCCGTCGACGGACCGGTCTACGAGCGCCCCCTCGAGTACCCGGCCTGGCTCGACGCGCTGCAGGCAGACTCGTCCTCGCGCCTGCCGCGGAAGACGTCCGGCGACGGCCTGCGCGCCGAGACCCTCGCCCTGCTGGGCTCGGCGAACCTCGCCGACAAGAGCTGGATCACCTCGCAGTACGACCGCTACGTGCTCGGCAACACGGCGCTCAGCTACCCCGACGACGGCGGCATGGTCCGCGTGGACGAGGAGTCGGGCCTCGGCTTCGCCGTCGCGACCGACGCCAACGGCCGCTGGTGCCAGCTCGACCCGGCGCAGGGCGCTCGCCTCGCGCTGGCGGAGGCGTACCGCAACGTCGCCGTCACCGGCGCCTCCCCCGTCGCCGTCTCGGACTGCCTCAACTTCGGCAGCCCCGAGAACCCCGAGGTGATGTGGCAGTTCCGCGAGGCGGTCACCGCCCTCGCCGACGCCTGCCTCGAGCTCGAGATCCCCGTCACGGGCGGCAACGTCTCGTTCTACAACCAGACCGGCGACGTGCCGATCTTCCCGACCCCGGTCGTCGGCGTGCTCGGCGTGATCGACGACGTCGCGCGCCGCATCCCCTCGGGCTGGCAGGACGAGGGCGACAACGTCTACCTCCTGGGCACGACCCGCGACGAGCTCGACGGCTCGGCCTGGGCCGGCACCGTGCACGACCACCTCGGCGGCCTGCCGCCCGAGCTGGACCTTGGCCAGGAGAAGGCCCTCGCCGAGCTGATCGCGGCGGGCGCGCGGGAGTCGCTGATCGCCTCCGCCCACGACCTCGCCGACGGCGGGCTCGTCGTCGCGGTCGCCGAATCGGCGCTGCGCTTCGGCGTCGGCGTGCGGATCTGGCTCAACGAGCTGATGGAGCGCGACGGGGTCGACGCGACGGCCGCCCTCTTCTCGGAGTCGACCGGCCGCGTGCTGGTGTCGGTGCCGCGCGAGGACGACGTGAAGTTCCGCGGGCTCTGCGAGGGGCGCGGGTACCCCGTGCTGCGCATCGGCGTGACGGACGCGGCGACTCCGGCCGTCGAGGTGCAGGGGCTGTTCACGCTGCCGCTCGCGGAGCTGCGCACGGTGAACAGCGCGGTGCTGCCGAAGCACTTCGCCTGAGGGGCGTCGCGGTTCCGCAGAAGTTGCGGTGAGCGCGCGCGCTTCCGCCGACTTCTGGAGAGTCGCCGTGCGGGCTCCTGCGGGCTCGGTTCCGCAGAAGTTGCGGTGACTGCTCGCGCTTCCCGCAACTTGTGGAGAGTCGGCGCGTCTCCGTGGCCGTCGCGCCGTCCACTGTCCAGAAGTCGTCGTACTGGGGCTCGAGTACGACGATTTCGGAGGACTCGAGCGCCGCAGTGCGACGCGCGGAGTCCCGCCCGCTCGCTTCCTCAGAAGTTGCGGTGAACGCTCGCGCTTCCCGCAACTTGTGGAGAGTCGGCGCGTCTCCGAGGCCGTCGCGCCGTCCACTGTCCAGAAGTCGTCGTACCGGGGCTCGAGTACGACGACTTCGGAGGACTCGAGCGCCGCAGTGGGACGCGCGGGCTCCCGCCCGCTCGCTTCGCCAGAAGTTGCGGTGACCGCGCGCGGTTCCCGCAACTTCTGGACGACCGGGAGCGCAGGAGGGTTCCGTTATTACGGAATAGTTGCAAGAGTGGAGGCATGACCTCCCGCGACCTCGCCGCCGAGCTCGACGAGCTCCGCTCGCGCCTCGACCGGCTCGAAGCGGGCGGAGTCGTCGCCACCGCGCCCGACGCCCCGCACGACGACCCGCTCTGGGCCCTCACGGCCCTCCGCGACCGGCTCCCCCCTCCCGGCGGCGTCGTCTTCGCGGGCACGGTCGGCACTCCGGCGGGCCCCGTCGAGTGGCAGTACGGGCTCACCACCGACGCGTTCTTCGAGCGCGACTGGGGCGCCAGCCCGGGCCCCGCCGCGCTCGCGGCCCTCGGCAGTCCGGTGCGCCTGCGCTTCCTCCAGGCCGTCGCCGGCGGAGTCGAGACGGTCGCGCAGCTCGCCGAGAGCGAGGGCGCCGGCACGACGGGTCAGATCTACCACCACGTCAACCAGCTCGTCGCGGCCGGCTGGCTCGAGGCGCGCGGACGCGGACGCTACGGCGTCCCTCCGGAGCGCCTCGTCCCGCTGCTCGTGATCCTGCTCGCCTCCGGAGGTCCCCGATGACCCGCCGCACCCGTCTCGTGGCCGCCGCCACCGCCGCCGTCGCGGTCCTCGCCGCCGGTGTCCTCCTCCGCCCGCCGACCCCGTCCCTCTCCCCCGAGACGACCGGCGACGCCGAGCTCGCGAGCTGGATCGGCGACAACCTCGGCGACGGCGTGCGCGACGAGATCGTCGCCGCGGTCGTCACTCCGGACGGCGTGCGCTTCGCCGGCTTCGGCGCGGACGAGACGACCGAGGTCGAGATCGGCTCGGTCACCAAGACGATCACCGCGCTCCTGCTCGCGCAGAGCGCCGCGGCGGGCACCGTCGCGCTCGAGGATCGGGCCGCCGATCACGCCGACGTCGGCGACTTCAGCGGCACCCTCGAGGAGCTCGCGACGCACACCTCCGGACTGCCGCGCCTGTCGAGCGGACTCGGCACGATCGGGCGGTCGCTGCTCGCGCAGCTGCGCGGAACCGATCCGTACGCGGGCTACTCCGCCGACGACGTGCTGCGCCACGCTGCCGATGCGTCACGCGTCGACGAGCCGTTCCTCTACTCGAACCTGGGCGCCGCGGTGCTCGGCCAGACCCTCGCCCGGGCGGAGGGGGTCGACTACGCCGATCTCGTGCAGGAGCGCGTCTTCGCCCCGCTCGGCATGACCGGCAGCCGCGTCCCGACGACCGCCGACGCCCTCGGACCGGACGCTCCGACCGGGTACGCCGCGAGCGGCCGCTCCGTCGACGCCTGGGCGATGGGCGGCTACGCGCCCGCCGGAGGCGTGCGCTCGACCGCGGCCGACATGGCCCGGTACGCGCAGGCGCTGCTCACCGACGACCCCGCGCTCGGAGTCGCCGCCGACGAGGTGCTCGCGCCGCGGCACGACGCCGGCGGGTCGGGTCGGGTCGGCCTCGCGTGGTTCACCTCCGAGGCGGTCGGCGGCGGCGGGACGACGTGGCACAACGGAGGCACCTCCGGCTACTCCACCATGCTCGCGATGGACCGCGAGCGCGGAGTCGCCGTCTTCGTGAACGGCAGCACCGCCACCTCGGTCGACGACGTCGGCCTGGACCTGCTCGCCCACGTCCTGGAGGGGGAGTCGTGATCCTCGCCACGCTCGTCGCACTCGTCATCAGCCTCTACGTCGTCGGACGCACCGCCCTGGCCGCAGTGCCGCTGCGCCGGTTCCGGAGGCTCCTCGCCGGCGACCGCCTCCGCCTGCTCTCGCACCTGGTCGACGCGGTGCTCGTGCTCGCGCTCGTCCGGGTCTTCGCCGACTGGACCGCGGTGACGCTCGCTCCATGGTTCGCACTGGTCGTGGTCACCGCGGCCGCCGCCGCCGGAGCCGCCCTGCGCTGGGAGTCGCTGCCCTGGCTCGCCGAGGGCGAGAAGGCCGGCCGGCGCGGAGTGGGGCTCGCCGCATCCGTCGCGGTGACGGCGGTGCTCGTGGGACTCGTCGCGGCCTGACGCGCGGTCAGTCCTCCTGCTCGGGCAGCGGGTCCGGGGCGTCGTTGTCGAGCACGCGGCCGTTCTGGTCGCCGACGCTCAGCACGGTCGACGGGCTCAGGTTGAGCGTGTCGCCGGCGTAGAGCGAGTCGATGCCCACTCCGTCGCGCCGCACCGAGTTGAGCGCGTCGAGGAACTCGGGGCTGACGCAGAACCGCTCGGCGATCTCGGCGCTGATGTCGCCTCCGGCCACGAGGTAGGAGGCGGGGCTGCCGTCGGTCGCGGTCGTGAAGGTGCCCGTCGCGCCGGTCGTCGGACCGCTGTCGCGGACGGACTCGAGATCGACGTCGCCGATCGAGCCCGAGGGAGCGGCGGCAACCGAGGCGCAGGAGCCCGTCGACGGCGTGGATCCGGAGGCGCCCGCCAGCGGAACCGGCGCGAGCACCTCGCTCGGAACGGGACGCGGAGCGGCGGCGGGCTCCGTCGTCGCGGCCGGCGTCTCGGCCGGAGCGCTCGGGCTCGGGGCCGGCGACGTGCAGCCCGCCAGCAGGAGCGTCGAGGAGAGGGCGATCAGGATGCGCTGGGTCGTCGTCTGCCGTGCCACCCGGCGACTCTAACGCGGCCTCCGCCCGACGGCGCCGCCCCGCACCGCCTGTCTTCGAGACGGGCGCACCTCGGGTCTGCACGCGGGTCGAGCATTGCCTCCGAGGGCGCTGAGGATCACACTGTCCCGCAGGAGGCGATGATGCCTGATCCGTACTGCTCGTCGATCGACCGGGATACCGCCGACCCGCGCCCGCACACGTCTCACTATCGAGGCGGTGGGAGCCTCCGCGCGCAGTGGAGAACACTGACGATCGTGCTCCTGCTGGCGGCCCTCGCCGGCCCGGCCGCCGGTGCCGCCGGGAGCGATCCCGTCGTCACCGTCGAGGAGACGGTGACGACCCCCGCTCCGGGGACGACGGTCACCACGACGCGCACGTCGACATCCGCCCCGCCCGCAGAACCGGAGGAGCCCGCCGCGGTGGACCCGGTCTGCACCGCCGCTCAGACCCTGATCGACCAGGGCCGGCCCGTCGACGCCCTCGCCCTGATCGACGCCGAGCGCACGGCACGGGGCGAGGAGGCCGCACAGCTGTGCACGGAGCAGCGCCGGGACGCCCTGCTCGCCGAGACCACGGGGCCGGAGGGACCGATCGGCGACGCCGATCGTGCATGGGAGGCCATCGTCGAGCAGTGGATAACCCCCCTGCTCGGGAGCATGCTCCTTGCCCTCGGCTGGACCGCGCTCGCCTTCGTCGTCGCGGTTCGCGTCCTCACCGCCCTGCCCTGGATGCACTCGCGGCGGCGGGACCGCGGCGCTCAGGCGGCTCTGGCGGTCGGAGCCGCGACGAGCGCGGTGGTGGCTCTCGTGCTGATCGCCGCGCTTCTCGACCAACGCGGTCGAGGTTCGCGTTTCGAGGAGGGCGGTGTCGCCGGAGAGGGAGTCGTCCAGGCGCCGTCCGTGTTCTGGATCGGGCCGGCCGTGCTCCTGGTCGTGTCCGCCGTCCTGACCGCCGCCCACCTCCTCGGGCGCCTCCGGGTCTCGCTCCTGGCGATGGACGTGCAGGGGGACGTCGACCGCTCGAAGGAGAGGACGACTCAGCTGATCGCCCTCCTCGGAAGGGTGGGCGGCAGCCCGCCGGCCGGCGTCGAGATCCCGCGAGGCAGCGACGTCACGTCGCTCGGTGACTCCATGTTGCTGCCGGCCCCGGTCGGCGCCGTGGCGAAGGCGGTGCTCGGGATCCTGGCGGCACTCGTCGGCAGGACGCCCTGGAAGGTGGCGCTCGACTACCTCGACGACGACACCGCCGCGGTCGTCGTCAGCAGGAACGGTCGGACGGTGCAGACCGCCGAGCTGTCGACGTCGGCGGGTCCGGCGGTCGGCGGCGTCTTCGCCGGGAACGACATCGAGGAGAAGCGGTCGATGCTCTGCGCCCTCGCGGCCGGGGTCGTGATCGTGGCGCTCAGCCGGGCCCATCCGGGCTTCGAGGGACTCGGAGGCGCGACCGACGGGCGGAGCGTCGGGCTGCAGTACGTCGCGACGACGACCTTCACCGACGACCACCGGACGGCGATGCTCCTGCTCGGAAGGGCCCTGCAGATCGACCCGGGGAACCGCGCCGCGGACGTGGCGCTGCAGAACCTCCTCCACCGGCGGGCGACGGACGCCGTCGAACTGCGCGCCTACCGCGACAGCCTCGCGGAGACCGCCGACTCCCTCCAGCGGGACGGTCACACCCTCTTGGCGCAACGGGTGCTCATCACCTACTTCGCCGTCCTCGTGAATCTCCACGCCGCGGCGCCCACGACCCTCCGCCCCTACGACCTCCCTCAGCGCCACCTGCAGATGGAGAAGCTCCTCGCCGAGACCGAGCGTCGGGACCGCGTCACTGAGCAGGATCCGCTCCTCCTCGCGACACGGCAGCGGTACGCGGTGCTCGTCGCGGCGGTCGAAGCCGAGTACCGCGGGATCGGGTCGGAGCCCGCGCCGGGCGGACTCGACGCGGTCGCGGCGTCGACGGCGCCGGCCGCGGGCCCGCCGACCGTATCCGCAGCGACGACGCCGACGGCGGTACCGGACCGCTCCCGCCTCGACCCTCACGGCGCCTACAACTCCGCCCTGGTCGCACTACAGAACAACGAGGACGCACTCGCGGAGTTCCTCATCCAGCCCGCCCTGACCTCGCTCGAGCTGCGCCGGTGGATCCGTCGGGACCCGGATGTGGTGCGGAACCGCGACCGGGCGGCCGTCGCTCGGATGGCAGGAGGAGGGTCACCCGCCCGACTATGGGATCTGGAGCTGTTCGCTCCGCACCGCGCTGCCTGCCGCCGCGCGGGCATCGCGACTCCTCTCGCCCTCGCCACCGTCGGGTCGGACGAGAAGACCGCTGCCGATCTGGGCCTGACGACCGCGACGCTACGCCGACTGGCGGATGCGGCGGGCGTCGCCGGTCGCCTCTGGAGCGTGGCGGCTCCCTCTCTACCCCGTCGAACGAACTTCCTGACCGTTAGAACAGACCTCGCTCAGTGGCGGGTGGATCTGGCCGAGATCGTGCTCGACGGCGACGAGCCCGACGTCGCCACGCCGAACGGGGTCGTCGAGGCTCTCAGGAAGCGGGTGCCGCGGCCCGCTGCCGAACACGAGGACTTCGCCGCCGAAGTCGGAGCGTGGCTCGTCGAGCTCGGGCTCGTCGCCTGAGGAGCGCCGACGACTCCCCGCCCGCATTGACCTCCGCCGCCGCTGAATGCCATGACGAGCCCCTGTTGGACACGGGGGTCCGGGCGGCGTGGGATGGGAGCATGCAGTACACGAATCTCGGCCGCACCGGCCTGTCCGTCTCCCGCGCCGTCCTCGGCACCATGAACTTCGGACCCGAGACCAGCGAGCCCGACTCGTTCGCGATCATGGACCGGGCGCAGGAGCTGGGCGTCAACTTCTTCGACACCGCCAACGTCTACGGCGGCGACGGGAACCGCGGCGGCACCGAGGAGATCGTCGGCCGCTGGTTCGCGCAGGGCGGCGAGCGCCGCGAGCGCACCGTGCTGGCGACCAAGGTCTACGGCGACATGGAGCAGTACGCGGCGCCCGGCGCCGAGCGCGGCCGCGACTCCTGGCCCAACGGCGGACGCCTGTCGGCCCTCAGCATCCGCCGCGCCCTCGACGACAGCCTGCGCCGCCTGCAGACCGACCACATCGACCTCTACCAGTTCCACCACGTCGACCGCTCGACGCCGTGGGACGAGATCTGGCAGGCGATGGACGTCGCCGTGCAGCAGGGCAAGGTCCTCTACGTCGGCTCGAGCAACTTCGCCGGCTGGCACATCGCGCAGGCGCAGGAGGCGGCCCGATCGCGGCACTTCACCGGACTCGCCTCGGAGCAGTCGATCTACAACCTGCTCACCCGCGACATCGAGCGCGAGGTGCTGCCGGCCGCGCTCCACTACGGGCTCGGCGTGATCCCGTGGTCGCCGCTGCAGGGCGGGCTGCTGGGCGGAGTGATCGAGAAGACGGAGTCGGGCAGCCGCCGCAATGCGGGCCGCTCCGCCGAGGCGATCGAGAAGAACCGCCCGGCGCTCGAGCAGTACGAGGCGTTCGCCCGCGAGCGCCGTGTCGCGCCCGGAGAGCTCGCGCTCGCGTGGCTCCTGCACCAGCCGGGCGTGACCGGGCCGATCACGGGCCCGCGGACCATGGAGCAGCTCGAGAGCGCGGTCGCGTCGGTCGACGTGGCGCTCGACTCCGACGACCTGGCGCGCCTCGACGAGATCTTCCCCGGACACCGTACGGCGCCCGAGGACTACGCCTGGTGACGCCGCCACTCACCCACCCACTCCCCACGAACGAAGAGGACTCATGAAGCAGCGCGCACTCGGCGACATCACCGTCGGCGCGATCGGCCTCGGCGGCATGCCGATGTCGATCGAGGGCCGCCCCGACCGCGACCGGTCGATCGCCACGATCCACGCGGCGCTCGACGCCGGCGTCACCCTGATCGACACCGCCGACGCCTACCACCTGGGCGGCGAGGACGACCTCGGACACAACGAGCTGCTGATCGCCGAGGCGCTGCGCGGCTACGGCGGCGACACCTCCGGAGTGCTCGTCGCCACGAAGGGCGGGCACCTGCGCCCCGAGCCCGGCGTGTGGACGCAGGACGGCCGTCCCGAGCACCTGAAGGAGGCGGCGCGCGCGTCCGCGCAGCGCCTCGGAGTCGAGGCGATCGGGCTGTACCAGTACCACCGGCCCGACCCCTCGGTGCCGTACGCGGACTCGATCGGAGCGCTCGTCGAGCTGCTCGACGAGGGCGTGATCGTGCGCGCCGGCATCTCGAACGCCGACCCGGCGCAGATCCGGGAGGCGCACGGGATCCTCGGTGCGCGCCTCGTCTCGGTGCAGAACCAGTTCTCGCCGTCGTTCCGCTCCAGCGAGCCGGAGCTCGAGCTCTGCGCGGAGCTGGGCATCGCGTTCCTGCCGTGGAGCCCGCTCGGCGGCATCTCGTCGGCGGCGGAGCTGGGCTCGCGCTACTCGGCGTTCGCGACCGTCGCCGAGGCGCACGGAGTCTCACCGCAGGTGGTCTGCCTGGCGTGGGAGCTGGCGATGGCGCCGATCGTGCTGCCGATCCCGGGCTCCTCGCGTCCCGAGAGCATCCGCGACTCGGCGACCGCGGCCGACCTGGAGCTGACCCCGGAGGAGCTCGCGTCGCTCGAGTGAGTGGCGGGCCTCGATACGCCCCTCCGGGGCTACTCGACCAGCAGACGGAGCCGACGCAACATCAGTGCAGAGGGGGGTCTGGCGGCTGTCAGCCGTCCGACCCCCCTCTCAGCTGAGGTTCTGCGACACCGCGGACGGCGACGGCAGCGCCGACACGAAGGCGCGGGCCGCCGCGGTCGGCCGCTCCGGAACCGCCACCATCGTGCGCCAGACGAGCAGCGGATCCTCGAGCGGCACCGCGGTCAGCGCCTCGGGCCGCTTCTCGGCGAAGTGCGCCGGCACCACCGCGACGCCCATGCCGTAGCCGACCAGGTCGAGCAGCGTGTGCACGTCGTTCACCTCGAGCTCGATCTCGAACGCCAGACCGTGCTCGGCGAACGCCTGCGCGGCCAGGTGGCTCGCGCCCCAGTGCCCCTGCAGCCCCACGATCGTCTCGCCGACGAGATCGTGTACGCGGCACACCGCGCGGTCGGCGAGCGGATGATCGGGGTGCGCCAGGACCGCGAAGCCCTCGCTCGCGAGCGGCAGGGTCCGCACGCCCGCGGGCGTCGCTCCGATGTCGGCGACCAGCGCGAGATCGAGACGGCCGGCGGCCACCGCGTCGAGCAGCGCGCCGGACCCGTCGTGCGTCAGCCGCAGCGCCACTCCCGGATGCTCGCCGCGGAACGTCGCGAGCTCGCGCGGCAGGTGCACGCCGCCCAGGCACTCCTCCGTGCCGACCGCGAGGCTCCCGCGCAGCACGCCCTGCACCGCCCGCACCGCGTCGCGCGCGGCGAGGGCGCTCGCCACCGACCGCTCCGACTCCTCGAGCATCGCCCGGCCGGCGGACGTCAGCTCCACGCGCCGGGTGCTGCGGGTGAACAGCGGACTGCCGAGCTCGCTCTCGAGCGCGCGGATGGAGGCCGAGAGCCCGGACTGCGAGATCTGCAGCGCGCTCGCGGCGCGGGTGAAGTGCTGCTCCTTCGCCACGGCGAGGAAGTGTTCGAGCTGACGCAGTTCCATGGGTCCATCTTCGCCGCGCGCGGGGGCCGGCGGGGACCGCGGGCTCAGACCGGGGCCGAGACCGCGATCACGACTCCTGTGAGGGACGAGCGGAGCCGCTCGAGGCTCTGGTCGTCGGAGTCGCCGTCGAGGAGGGACTGCTTCACCGCGCCCTCGTAGCTCGCCAGCACGAGACGGACCGCGACGGTCGGCTCCAGCGCGAACGTCCGGCCGACCTGCTGCAGCGCCGAGCCGATGATGTCGACGAGGGAGGCGTCGAAGCGCGCCCGGAACCCGCTGTAGCGCGGCGCGATCGCCGGGTCGCGCAGAGCCAGCAGCTCGAACTCGGCCTGCACCAGGCACCAGCGGCGGTCGTCGTCGAAGGGGCCGTGCAGGAAGTCGAGCACCACCGCGCCGAGCGCCTCGGCGGTCAGCGGCTCCGCGGTGCCGGCGAGCTTGGGCAGCGTGCGGCCCATCTGCTCGACGAGCCCGGCGAGGCGGGCGCCGTTCTCGCGCTCCATCAAGGCGAAGAACAGCTCTTCCTTGCTGGTGAAGTTCGAGTAGAAGGCCCCGCGGGTGAAGCCGGCCCGCTCCGACACCTGCTCGACCGAGGCCGAGTGCACGCCGGTCTCGGCGAAGACGTCGTAGGCCGCGTCGAGCAGCCGCTCGCGGGTGCGGCTGCGGCGGGAGGACTGCTCGGGAGCGTCGACCACGGTCATTCCTGGATCCTCTCCGAGAGCTGTCACGGGGCGTTGAGCGGAATCACTGTATCGGATACGTTCCTGTATCGGATACATTCGTGTATCGGGTACACCGTCGTATCGTCCTCCTCCCCTCGATCATCAGGAGACCGCGTGTCGTCGCTGCTCTACCGACTCGGGCGATGGGTCTACAAGGCCCACCGTCTCGTCGCCGTCCTCTGGCTCGCCGTCGTCGTGCTCGCGGGAGGCGGCGCCGTGCTGCTGAACCAGGGCACCGACAACAGCTTCTCGATCCCGGGCACCGAGTCGCAGACCGCGCTCGACCAGCTCGAGCGCACGTTCCCGCAGGTCAGCGGTACGTCCGCTCGCTACGTCGTCGTCGCTCCGGACGGCGGCAGCGTGGAGGACGCGGACATCACCGGGCCCGTCGGCGACGCCGTCGCCGCGCTCACCGGCATCGAGGGCGTGGCCGCGGTCACCGATCCCTACTCCGACACCGTCGAGGGCACGATCTCGGACGAGGGGAACGCCCTCGTCATCACCGCGCAGATGGAGGGGTCCGCCACCACCACCTCCGAGGAGGCCCGCGACGCCCTCCAGGCCGAGGCGACGACCCTCGAGGACGCGCTGCCCGCCGGCTCCGTCGTGTCGCTCGGCGGCGACCTCTTCTCGCAGAACCTGCCCGGAGTGACGATCACCGAGGCCATCGGCCTCATCGTCGCCCTCGTGGTCCTGGTCCTGACCTTCGGCTCGTTCCTGGCCGCCGGCATGCCGCTCGTCACCGCTCTCCTCGGCGTCGCGCTCTCGATGTCGGCCATCTTCATCGCGACCCGCTTCGCGTCGATCTCGTCGACGACTCCGCTGCTCGCCCTGATGCTCGGGCTCGCCGTTGGCATCGACTATGCCCTCTTCATCATCAGCCGCCACCAGGACCAGCTGAAGCAGGGCATGCACCCGGAGGAGTCGACCGCCCGCTCGGTCGCGACCGCCGGCTCCGCGGTGGTCTTCGCCGGCCTCACGGTGATCATCGCGCTGGTCGGCCTGTCGGTCGCGAACATCCCGTTCCTGACGACCATGGGCGTCGCCGCGGCGGGCGGAGTCGCGATCGCGGTGGTCATCGCCCTCACGCTCACTCCGGCGCTGCTCGGGTTCGCCGGCGAGCGCCTGCGCCCGAAGGAGCGCCGCGCGAAGAAGAAGGCGGCGGCCGCGAAGCAGGTCGCCGGCGCCCATGCCGACCCCGAGGTCGAGCCCGACTCGCTCCCCGCCTCTCCGGGCACCCACGTGCACGCCGAGGTGCCACGCGGCTTCTTCCGCGGCTGGGTCCGCGCCGTCACCCGGTTCCCGATCGTCACGATCATCGCCGTGATCGGCGTGCTCGGAGTCGCGAGCATCCCGGCGCTGAGCCTGCGCCTCGCACTGCCGGACGCCGGCTACCAGGCCGAGGGCACGCCCGCCCGCGAGACCTACGACCTGCTCGCCGAGAACTTCGGCGCCGGCTACAACGGCCCCCTCATCGTGACGGGCACCATCATCGGCTCGACCGACCCGCTGGGCCTGATGGCCGATCTCAAGACCGAGATCGAGGGCCTCGACGGCGTCGCCTCGGTGCCGCTGGCCACTCCCAACGAGACCGCCGACACCGGCATCATCCAGGTGATCCCCGAGGGCGGACCGGACTCGGAGGCGACCAAGGCGCTGGTCGCCGAGATCCGCGACAAGCACGACTACTTCCAGGAGGAGTACGGCGTCGACCTCGCAGTGACCGGCCAGACGGCGGTCGGCATCGACATCTCGGACACGCTCGCGAACGCCCTGCTGCCGTTCGGCATCCTGGTCGTCGGCCTCTCCCTGGTCCTGCTGACCATGGTGTTCCGCTCGCTGTGGGTGCCGCTGAAGGCGACGCTGGGCTACCTGCTGTCGGTCGGCGCGTCGTTCGGCGCGGTCGCCGCGGTCTTCGAGTGGGGCTGGTTCGCCGACGCCCTGCACGTGGACAAGACGGGCCCGATCATCAGCTTCATGCCGATCATCCTGATGGGCGTGCTGTTCGGCCTCGCGATGGACTACGAGGTCTTCCTGGTGTCGCGGATGCGCGAGGACTACGTCCACGGACGATCGGCGCGTGCCGCGGTCGAGTCGGGCTTCGTCGGCTCGGCGAAGGTCGTCACGGCGGCCGCGGTCATCATGTTCTCGGTCTTCGCGGCGTTCGTGCCCGAGGGCGACACGAACATCAAGCCGATCGCGCTGGGCCTCGCCGTGGGCGTGTTCGTCGACGCGTTCATCGTGCGGATGACGCTGGTCCCGGCGGTCCTGCACCTGCTCGGCGACCGCGCGTGGCACATGCCGCGCTGGCTCGACCGGATCCTCCCCTCCTTCGACGTGGAGGGCGAGGGCCTGACGAAGGAGCTCGCGCTCGCCGACTGGCCCGAGCCCGGAGCGACCGACGCGATCGCCGCGGACGGCCTCTCGCTCGACGGACCCGACGGCCCGCTCTACCGCGACGTCGCCGTGCGGGTGCCGGCCGGAGCCGCGCTCGTCGTGCACGGACCGCACCGCTCGGGACGCACCGCCCTGCTGCTGACGCTGGCGGGCCGGCTGGCGCCCGACTCCGGTCGCCTCAAGGTCGACGGGCTCGTGGTGCCGATCCGCTCCTCCGCGGTGCGCGGCCGGGTCGGGCTCGTGCGCCTGGCCGGAGCCGCCGATCCGATCGAGGAGGTGCGCGCGGCGCTCTCGACGCACCCGGCGCTCCTCGTGCTCGACGACGTCGACACGGTCACCGATCCGCAGCTGCGCGACGACCTGCGGGCCGAGCTCGACGGCGCCCGGGCGCACGCGCTCGAGCACGAGCGCCCGTTCACCGTCGTCGCCTCCGCCGTCGAGCCCGACGCGCTCGACGATCTCCTCCCCTCCGACCGCGACGTGCGCGCGGTCCCGACTGCGGCCGCCGGCCGCGCGATCGCAAAGGTCCTCTGACAGATGGCTCTCTTCTCCCTCGAGCGCCCCCGCGGCGCCAAGAAGGTGTCCTGGTTCACCCTCCTCGGGATCGTCCTGGTCCCCCTCGCCATCGGCGGGCTGCTCGTCTGGGCGCTGTGGGACCCGACCCAGCGCCTCGACCAGGTCACGGCCGCGGTCGTGAACGAGGACACCCCGGTCGACCTCGACGGGCAGACCGTGCCGCTCGGGCGCCAGCTCGCGGCGGGACTGGTCACTGGCGGCACCGAGGAGACGCCGACCGCGTCCCCGACTCCCGCGCCGAACGTCTCGGGCTCGGACTCGACCTCGAACTTCACCTGGGTCCTCACCGACAAGGACGACGCGGCGGAGGGACTCGCCGACGGCTCCTACGCCACTGTCGTCACCATCCCCTCGAACTTCTCGGCGGCGGCGACCTCCTACGCGGGCGACGCGGCGGCGGCGACCAAGGCCACCATCGACATCGCCACGAGCGACAAGGCGAAGCTCGTCGACGACGCGATCTCGGCGACGGTCACGAGCACCGCGACGTCCCTCCTGAACACGCAGCTCACCACCGCGTACCTCGAGAACGTCTACGTCGGCTTCAACACGCTGAACGAGCAGATCGGGCAGGCGGCCGAGGGCGCGGGCACGCTCGCCGACGGAGCGACCGAGCTCGGCACGGGGGCCTCCTCGCTCGCCGACGGCACCAGCTCGCTGGCCGACGGCATCGACGAGCTGTCGACCGGCGCATCGGCGCTGTCCGACGGAGTCGCGCAGCTGGGCACCGGGGCGACCGATCTGTCGGGCGGAGTGGCGCAGCTGGGCACCGGCGCGTCCGCGCTGTCGGGCGGAGTGACGCAGCTCGCCACCGGCGCGCGCGACTCGGCGACGGGCGCCGCGCAGCTGGGCACCGGAGCGACCGCGGTCGCCGACGGGCTCGACCAGTTGAGCGCGAGCACCGTCACGATCGGCGAGAGCACCCAGCAGATCGCGCAGCTCTCGGGCGGCGCCGCGCAGTCGACCGCGGGGACCTTCGCGGCGCTGCAGCAGGCCCTCGAGGGCTGCGCCGACCCGCAGTGCCTGGCCGCGAGCGGCATCGTCGCGAACGCGCTCACCGCCGCCGACGGTCCCGTCGCGCTGACCGCGACGGCGGCGGGGGCGACGCAGGCGCTCGATGCGGGGATCCGCGTCGGCACCCCCGAGGTGCCCTCACTCGTCACAGGTGCGCAGCAGGCCGCGGGCGGCGCCCGACAGGTCGCGACCGGAGTGACGTCGCTCTCGACCGGCCTCGAACAGCTCGCCGACGGGGCCGACCAGACCGCCGCCGGAGCAGCCCAGCTCTCGACCGGAGCCACGGCCGCCGCGACCGGAGCCGCCCAGCTGGCGACCGGCGCGACCTCGGCCGCCGACGGCGCCTCCGAGCTCGCCACCGGCGCCTCCTCGGCCGCCGACGGAGCCGACCAGCTCGCCGAGGGCGCCGTCGGAGTCTCGGACGGAGCCCTGCAGCTCGCCGACGGCACGCGGACCCTGGCCACCGGCCTGGACTCGGCCGTCGCGCAGCTGCCGACCTACACCGAGGCGGAGTCGCAGAACCTGGCCGACGTGGTCGCGGATCCCGTCGAGAACGCGAGCAGCTCCACGTCGCTGTTCGGGGCGTCCTCGGTGCCGTTCTTCACCACGATCGCCCTCTGGCTCGGCGCGCTGGCGTCGTTCCTGGTGCTCGCCGCGTTCTCGCACCGCGCGCTGACCTCGACCCGGTCCTCCGCGGCGCTCGCCCTCTCCTCCTACGCCCCGGCGCTCGGGATCGGGCTCGTGCAGGGCCTCGCCGTCGCGATCGTGATGCAGTTCGTCGCCGATCTCGACGCCGGCAGCTTCGTCGGCTTCGCCCTGCTGTCGATGCTGGTGGGTGCGTCGTTCGCCTCCGTCAACCAGGGCCTCGTCGCGCTGCTGGGCGGAGTGGGGCGCTTCCTCGCGATGCTCGCCGCGGTCATCGGGCTGGGCGCGGGCATCATCTCGACGGTGCCCGGCGTGTTCGAGGACGCCCTCAGGTTCCTGCCGCTGTCGGCCGCGCAGAACGCGCTGTCGGGCGTGGTGGAGAGCACCGGAGGCGTCGGCGGCGCGGTCGTCGGCCTCGTGCTCTGGCTGCTGTTCGGCCTGCTGCTGACGGTCGCGGCGATCGCCCGCCGCCGCGTCACCTCGGTGCGCGCCCTGGGCCGCCCCGCGGAGGCGTAGGCCCCCCGTTGCTGGTCGAGTAGCCCCGCAGGGGCGTATCGAGACCCACCCTCTCCAGCAGACGCGGATCTCGATACGGCCGCTCCGCGACCTACTCGATCAGCAAGCCCGGCGGGACTCAGGCCTCCGCGCCGTTCGCGATCTGCTCGTGGTGGTGGATGACCTCGGCGACGATGAAGCCGAGGAACTTCTCGGCGAACGCCGGATCCAGGTGCGACTCCTCCGCCAGCGACCGCAGCCGCGCGATCTGGCGCGCCTCGCGGTCGAGGTCGGCGGCCGGAAGTCCGTGCGCCGCCTTCAGCCGTCCGACCTTCTGCGTGAACTTGAAGCGCTCCGCGAGCAGGTGGATCAGGGCGGCGTCGATGTTGTCGATGCTCTGCCGGATCTGCTCGAGCTCGGCCCGGGCCTCCGACTCCTCGAGCGACGGGTTCTCGGTCATGCGTCCGACCCTAACGGACCCCGTCGACGACGAAGGCCCCCGCTCCGCGAGGAGCAGGGGCCGTCGAAGGGCGCGTCGTCAGGAGACGATCGTCAGCTCCACGGGGATGTTCCCGCGGGTCGCGTTCGAGTACGGGCACAGCGTGTGCGCCTTCTCGGTGACCTGCTGCGCCTGCTCCGGACTCGCGTTCGGCACGTGGATGTCGAGCTCGACCGCGAGGCCGAATCCGCCGTCGTCGTTCTTGCCGATCGAGACGCTCGCCGACACGGCCGCATCGGTCGTGTCGATCTTCAGCTCCCGGCCGGCGCCGTGCAGGGCGCCGAGGAAGCAGGCGGAGTACCCGGCCGCGAACAGCTGCTCGGGGTTGGTGCCGTCCCCGGAGCCGCCGAGCTCCTGGGGCGGGCGGGTGTCGAGGTCGAGGCGGTCGTCCTCGGTGCGGACGTGACCGTCGCGTCCTCCACCGGAGGCGTGGGCGATAGCGGTGTAGAGAGCTTCCATCCCCCCATCACACCACTCGTCGCCCGTGTGCGAGGTGAACGCCGGATGCACGTCCTCCCAGTGCGCGCTGCCCGCGGCCCGAGAATCCCCGGCAGGCCGAGTATCCGCCGACGATCAAGGCGCCAGGGCGTCAACCCCCTGACAGCCCCTCCCCGCGCGGTGTGGCCTGGAGGGGCACGACCGGCGAGCGCCGGTCAGAACGGAGCAAGCATGCGCGCACTCACGTGGCAGGGCGTCGAGAAGGTCTCGGTCGAGACCGTCCCCGACCCCCGCATCCAGCAGCCCACGGACGCGATCGTCCGCATCACCTCGACCGCGATCTGCGGATCGGACCTGCACCTGTACCGCCTCCTCGGGCCGTACCTCGACAAGGGCGACATCCTCGGCCACGAGCCGATGGGCGTCGTCGAGGAGGTGGGCGCCGGAGTGACCTCGCTGTCGGTCGGCGACCGCGTCGTCGTCCCCTTCAACATCGCCTGCGGCGAGTGCTTCATGTGCCGTCGCGGACTGCAGTCGCAGTGCGAGACCACGCAGGTCACCGAGTACCAGTCGGGCGCCGCGCTCTTCGGCTACACGAAGATGTACGGCCAGGTCCCGGGCGGGCAGGCGGAGTTCCTCCGCGTGCCGCTCGCCGACTACAACACCGTCAAGGTCGGCACCGACCTGCCCGACGACCGCTACCTCTTCCTCAGCGACATCGTGCCGACCGCCTGGCAGGGCGTCGACTACGCGCAGGTCCCGGAGGGAGGCACGCTGGCCGTCTACGGGCTCGGCCCGGTCGGTCAGTTCGCCGCCCGCATCGGCGTGCACAAGGGCTTCCGGGTGCTCGCGATCGACCCGGTCGCCGAGCGCCGCTCCATGGCGGCTCGCCACGGCGTCGAGGTGTTCGATCTCACGGACGACGTGGTCGCCGAGCTGCGCGACCTGACCGAGGGGCGCGGCCCCGACTCCGTCGTCGACGCGGTCGGCATGGAGGCGCACGGTTCGCCCGTCGGGTCGCTCGCGCAGTCGATGGCCGGGCTGCTGCCCGATCCGCTCGCGCGGAAGGCGATGGACACGGTCGGACTGGACCGGCTCGCCGCGATCCAGGGCGGACTCGAGCTGGTGCGCCGCGGCGGCACCGTGTCGCTCAGCGGCGTGTACGGCGGCGAGGCGGATCCGCTGCCGTTGAAGTCGATGTTCGACAAGCAGGTCACGCTCAAGATGGGCCAGTGCAACGTGAAGCGCTGGATCGACGAGCTGCTGCCGCTCGTCGAGGACCCGAGCGATCCGCTGGGCGTCATGGACCTCGTCACGCATCACGCGCCGCTCGAGGACGCGCCGGGCCTCTACGAGACGTTCCAGAAGAAGGAGGACGGCTGCATCAAGGTCGTCCTGCAGCCGTAGGGCTCCCTTTCCGCGATCAGAACGTCGGCCAGGAGTAGGGCTCAGCCACCATCGTGGCTGACAAGCACTCCTGGCCGACGTTCTGCTCGGCCACGGCTCCGAGGCCCGTTGACGCACGAAGGCGGCGCCCCCCGCGAGGGGAGCGCCGCCGACGTGAGCGACTGCCTACTTGAAGACGTCCTTGACGTCCTCGCCGACCTTCTTGGTCGAGGCGGCAGCCTGGTCCTTCTGGCCTTCGGCCTTCAGGTCCTGGTCGTTCTTGTGGTCGCCGACGGCTTCCTTCGCCTTGCCGGCGATGTCCTGAGCGGCGTTCTTGATCTTGTCATCGAGCCCCATAGGTGGTGCCTCCTTCACTGATCGTTGAGCACGACGTTAGGCATCGAAGCTCGCTACCACCTGAACAGGGGCAGGGGGTTGCGTCCCGGCCCGGGGAGGGCCAAGCTCCGCCCCTCAGGTCGCGGGAGTCGCCGTCTCGGACGCCGGAGTGTCCGACGGCGGATTCGTGGGCGTCTGCGTCGATCCGTCGTCGGCGCTGGTCGGCACCGCGCTGCCCGACTGGTTCGGCGTCTGCGCGTCACCCGTGCAGCCGGCCAGCAGGCCGACCATCAGGGCGGACGCGCCGAGCGCCCCGAGGATCCGTCGGGCGGTCACTTCTTGCTCACCGCGTCCTTGACCGCTCCGGTGACCTTCTCGACGATGTTGGGCTTGGGGTCGGTGCCGTAGAAGCGCGGGTCCGGCTGAGTGGCCGGCGGCATCGGCGCGCTGGTGGTCGGCCCGTCGTGGTAGCTGAACTCGCCCTTGCCGTCGGGGGTGGGGCCCGACGCCCAGGTGCCCTCCTTGGCGGCCTGCCCGTCCGAGAAGTTGAGGTACTGGTACGAGACCGAGCGCTCCTCGTTCGCGAGCGGGAAGTTCGAGGGCACCGGCAGGTCCTCCTTGCCCTCCGCGCGCAGCTCGGCGGCGGCCGCCATCCACTGGTTCTGGTGCATGGTGTCGCGGGCCAGGAGGAACGACATGAGGTCGCGCACGCCGTGGTCGTCGGTCATGTGGTACAGCCGCGCCACCTGGAGGCGGCCCTGCATCTCGGCGTTCGCGTTCGCGGTGAAGTCGGCGAGCAGGTTGCCGCTCGCGGTGATGTACGAGCCCTGCCACGGGTTGCCCATGCTGTCGACGGGGCGGGCGCCGGCGCCGGCGACGATCGCGTGCTGGATATCGGTGCCTCCGATCACCGCGGCGAGGACCGGGTCCTTCTTCATCGCGTCCTCGGACTGCTCGATCGGAGCCTTCTCGAGCAGCTGGGCGATCATCACCGCGATCATCTCCACGTGGCCGAACTCCTCGGCACCGATGCCGAACAGCAGGTCGCGGTACTTGCCGGGCTCGTGCGAGTTCCACGCCTGGAAGCCGTACTGCATGGCGACGGAGATCTCTCCGTACTGCCCGCCGAGCACCTCCTGGAACCTCCTCGCGAAGACCGCGTCGGGCTTGGAGGGCGACGCCTTGAACTGCAATTCCTGCTTGTGGAAGAACATGCTGATGGTTCCCTTTCCTCACAGATATGGGCGGGTGCGACCCCGTGTCCTCTCGACCGTAGGCAGCCCTGTTCGCGGGCCAGAAGGGGCTTGACTGCGGAGCGTTCCCGCCGCGGGACCGACGAATTGAGAGCGCTTTCCCGGCGACTCCGCAGTGCGCTCCGAGGCGCTCGACGGCAGCCCCCGTCGCACCCATTCCGGGCATCGCGGGGGCGCGATGGTAGACCTGTCCACCGCCTCAGCGCTACGCCCTTCCCGCTTCCTGGGAGCGCTGCCCAGACTGGCCACTGCCGGCGCACCGATCCCCTCGGAGCGGCCCGTCGGCACGCACACCTATTCCCCCGACTCGATCCTGGAAGGGACTGACGATGTCCACCATCGATCCCGATTCACCTCCGTTCGGCAACGGCGCGGCCAACTACGGCGCGACCGAGGCGAGCTACGACACCACGACGACCACCGGGACCACCGGCACTTCCGGGACCTCCGGCAAGGTCGACACCGCGAAGGAGGCTGTCGGCACCGCGAAGGAGCAGGCCGGCTCCGTCGCCGGCGACGCCAAGCAGGCCGCCGGTGACGTGCTCTCCACCGGCAAGCAGGAGGCGGCGAACGTCGCCCACGAGGCCAAGGTGCAGGTCAAGGACCTCCTCGACCAGAGCCGCGGCCAGCTGACCGAGCAGGCGCACGCCCAGAAGGACAACGCCGCCAAGGGCGTCCGCGCCTTCAGCGACGACCTCACCTCGCTCGCCAAGGGCGAGGGCGGGAGCAACGCCGCCACGAACCTCGTCTCGCAGCTCGCCGATCGCGCCCAGGGTGTGGCGTCGTGGCTCGAGGACCGCGAGCCCGCCGAGCTGCTGGAGGACGTCAAGTCCTTCGCCCGCCGCCGTCCGGGTGCGTTCATCCTGATCGCCGCGGCCACCGGCCTCGTCGGCGGACGCCTCCTCCGCGCGCTCACCGCCGAGGCCAAGGACGAGAAGGAGGCCACCGCCTCCACGTCGGGCCCCGAGTACAGCGCCCCCGCCGCGTCCAGCGTCGACACCGCGTACGTCGACAGCCCCTTCGTCGACGACACCTACACGGGCACCACCGGCAGCAGCTCGCTCGAGCGCGACCACCTGCCCACCGAGCCGGTCGCCGACCCGCTGAGCACGCCGCCGACCTCGACGGGCTACGACACCTTCCCCGGTGGGAGCAGGCCATGACCGACTCCACCGGAGCGCATCGCGCCGGGTTCGGCGAGCCGACCCCCGACGAACGCGCCGCGACCACCTCGCTGGGCGAGCTGCTCGGCGAAGTGTCCCGCGACCTCTCCACGCTGATCCGCCAGGAGATGGCGCTCGCGAAGGCCGAGATCAAGGAGTCCGCCGGCAAGGCGGGCAAGGGCGCAGGACTGCTCGGAGGCGCCGGTTACGCCGGCGCGATGGCCGTGCTGTTCCTCTCGATCGCCCTCTGGTGGGGCCTGGGTCACCTGATCGACAACGGCTGGTCGGCCGTCGTCGTCGCCGTGATCTGGGGCGTCATCGCCGCGATCCTCTACTCCGTCGGGCGCAAGAGCCTCAAGCAGGTGGAGGGCGCACCCGAGACGGTCGACTCCCTCAAGAAGATTCCCGAATCACTCAAGCCGAACGGGGCAGGACGATGACGTACGACGCAGCACAGAACAAGACCGCGGACGAGATCCGCGCCGACATCGAGCGCACCCGCGGCGAGCTGGGCACGGATGTGGACGCGCTGGCCGAGAAGGTCAGCCCGCACGCCATCGCGCAGCGCCAGACCGACAAGGTCAAGAACGCTGTCGGCTCGGTCCGCGACCGGGTGATGGGCACCGTGCACGACGCGACCGACTCGGTCTCGGGCTCGGTCTCCGGAGCGGGCGACTCCGTCAAGGGCGCCGCCGGCTCGGTCAAGGGCAAGGCCGAGGGCAATCCGCTCGCCGTCGGCCTGATCGCGCTGGGTGCGGGACTGCTCGTCGCCTCCCTCATCCCGGCGTCCAGCGCCGAGAAGCAGGCGGCGTCGAAGGTCAAGGACTCGGCCCAGCCGGTCGTCGACAAGGTCACCGACGCGGCGAAGGAGGCGGCGAGCGAGCTCCAGGAGCCTGCGCAGCAGGCCTTCGCGTCCGTCAAGGAGACCGCGACCGACGCCGCCGCGAACGTCAAGGACGCCGGCACGTCCGCGACCGAGGACGTCAAGGACTCGGCCCGCGAGGCCAAGCACGCGGTGCAGGAGAACGGACAGGCGTAGCCTCTCCCCTCACAGACGAAGAAGGGCGGTGGATCCTCGGATCCGCCGCCCTTCTTCGTTCTCTCAGCCCCGCAGCGGAGCCGATCCCGCCTTCGTGGTCCGCTCGGCGAGTCCGGCGAGCAATTCCCGGAACGCGTCCTCGGCCGTCCGCGTCGGTTCCCACCCGAGCACCTCGCGCGCCCGCTCGGTCGACATCACCGGCACATTCGTCGCGATGTCGATCCATCCCGCGTCCGTGCGCTGCAGGCGCAGGTGCCAGGTGGCGGTGACGAGCGAGCGGATCAGACCCGTCGGCGCCGGGATCCAGCGCGCGCCGACGAGGTCCGCGATCCGCTGCGGTGTGAGCACCGGCTCGGCCGCGATGTTGAACGCGCCGCCCGCCCGGCGGTCGATCGCCCGCCAGAAGGCGTCGGCGACGTCGTCCGCGTGCACCGCCTGGAAGATCATCGTGCGCGGCAGCGGCAGCACCGGCGGCCGGATCGCTCCGAGCCACCGCGTCGGGTAGCGCGGCCCCGCGAAGAGCCCCGCGATCTCGGTCGCCGCCGCCTTCTGGAACACCAGCCCGGGCCGCAGCCGCGTGACGACGATCTCCGGATGCTCCGCCTCGAACACGTCGAGCGCCCGCTCGTTCGCCGCCTTGTGCACGCTGTAGGTCGAGGTGTGCAGTCCGCCCGTGGGCCAGCTCTCGTCGACCCGGTCCGACTTCGGCGCCGCGCTGTAGGCGCCGACGGAGGAGGCCACCGCCACCTGCCCGACCCCGCTCGCGGCCGCCGCCTCGAGCACCTTCGCCGTGCCTCCGACGTCGACGAGGCGCTGGAACGCCGGATCGTGGCTGGGCTGGAGCGCCCACGCCAGGTGCACGACCGCGTCGACGCCCGCGAAGGCCTCGCGCAGGAGCCGCTGCGCCGCACTCGACGCGACGTCGATCTCCTTCCACGTCGCTCCCCGGTACTCGGAGGAGTCGGGGCGGGGCGCCCGGCGCGCGATGCCGACGACCTCGACCGACTCCTCCCCCTCGAGCCTGCGCAGCAGCGCCGTGCCCAGGTTGCCCGTCGCTCCGACGATCGCGATCCGCATGTCGATGTCCTCCCCCGGCCGGCAGGCGCCGCCGTGGTTCGAGGCTAGGCAGTGGTGCAGGGGTGACGCGGCGGCTTGACAGGGTGCGCCCGTCGGCGACGAGGTAGTCGCCCGCGTGTCTGACGCGCTCTCTTCCTGCTGCGCCGCCGAGACCAGCGCTGGGACGCTTCGAGCGGGATCCGGTGGAGAGCCATGAACATGGGCGCCTCGGCCGTGACCTCCCGATGAAGCGCGCTACGGAGTGGTCGACCGAGAAGGGCACGCAGACGCCACCAGTCCGATCGGTCGTCGGCGAACGCTGTCGTGACCTACCGCTCGAGGACGGTGAACTGACGATTCCGACCGACCTGGTTCCACTGTCTCCGGATGACAAAGGCCTCCTGGCGCACTTCATCCGCGTAGAGCTGTAACGGGCCTATGTCCTCGTCGAGGATCCAGCCCCTGCGCCGCAGCCATTCAGCCGCATGCGCGCCCCCGAGAGATACTCCGCGATGAGGCTTTCACAGGACCACCTTGTTCGAACCCGGACGGAGAACAGAGGTGACCGACCTCGCAGGTCGCCGTCGAGCTCGCCGCTCTCTCGCCCGATCTCGTCGAGGGGTCGTGCTGATCGGCCCCGTGGTGGATCCGGAACGCCCCGGAGCCGTCCGGCAGGGCCTCGCGCTTGACGACGACGCACTCCGCGACACCTCCCACGAGCACCTACCTCCCGGGTCAGGGCCCGACCGCCGCATCACTTGCGGCTCTCCGGTCATGCCCTCCGACCATCACCCGCATGCCGCCTGTGCAGGGGCGGATAGACTTCACAGGAACGGCGTCCCGTACATGGTGGAGCGTACGGGACGCGTCTCCTCCCAGCCCCCGAGGACGCAGACGCTCCTTGCTTCGGAGGGCCGTTCCATGCCCGAGAGCCGATACGTCGCAGCCCTCCGCAGCGCTGCCGAGGCCCAGGACTGGAGTCGCACCCTCGAACTCCTCGAGGCGTACTGGCCGCGTCTCGTGCACGTCCGCCAGGCCGAGCTGCTGGGGATCCTCGAGCTGATCCCGGAGAGCGTCCTGGACGAGCGCCCGCGGTGGATCCGGGCACGGGACTTCGTCCGCAGCCGCTCGAGCACCGCACCACCGGACGACGACGATCCTCACGGGCTCCCGGCCCTCACCTCCCGGATCATCGAGCTCCGGCACGCGGGCCGAGCCGCGGAGGCGCTTCCGCTCCTCGCGCAAGGCCGGAGCCTGGAGAACGCGACCTCGCAGGTCGAGACGTCCGGCGAGCGCTCCGAACGGCTCTACCAGTGGGCTCGCGCTCTCGAGGACATCGGCGAGACGAGCGACGCGCTCGACCTCTACGAGGACGCGGCCCTCGCGTCGGGGTCCGCACCGTCCGGCCGGATGCGCTCGCTCGCGGGCGGCGCCGCCGCCCTCCTCGCCGCTTTCCACGGCGAGCGGGCCCGAGCTCAGCGCTCTCTCGACGAATTCTGCGGGGGCGAGGAGGAGCCGCTCGGCGGCGGCGCCTCCGCGGCTCTCGCCCGGGTGCTCCTGCGCTTCGACGTCCTCGACCGCGAGGGGGCTCGCCGACTCGTCGCCGGGATCGATCCGACCACCGTCAGGCACCGCTGGGCGCACTACTTCCACGTCCGCGCGATCGTGGAGTGGGAGCAGCGATCGCGCGTTCTCGGAGCCGAGCTGGACACGCAGCTGAAGTCGCGACCGCTCTCGACGCTCTCCGTGATCGATGCCGGTTCCGTGCGGATCACGCGCTACCTCCTGCATGCCGCCGATGCTCGGACCCGTCGCGCAGCGGACGCACTGGGTTCCTCGACGTCGATGAGCACGATCCTCGACCACTTCATCACAGCCCTCAGGGCGTCCGTCCACACCCGCGAGGGACGCACCGCCGACGCCCGCCACCTCCTCGCCCGCCTCCGCACCGCCCGGCTCGCTCCCCGCGCCGAACTCCTGGCGCTCGTCGTCGGACCGGACCGCTCCCCCGATGACCTCGAGCGCATCGCCGCCCTTGCGGCCGAGCACGGCCTGTACTGGCTCCTCACTGTGCTCCCCGAGCAGGATCGGAGCGCGGTCTCGGCGCTGCTCGCCCAGCACGAGCCGTTCATCGCCCCCGCGAGCGCCATCGAGCCGACTAGAGCCCTCTCTCCCCCGCTGCTGACCCCCCGGGAACAGGACGTCGCCCAGCGCGCCGCCCTCGGGGAATCGACCGCCGACATCGCCTCCGCCCTGCACGTGAGCCCCAACACGGTGAAGACCCAGCTCCGCAGCGTCTACCGCAAGCTCGGCGTCTCCACCCGCGACGAGCTCTTCGCCGCGCTGCACTGACGGGCGCCCTGGTCGGCGAGCCGGCGCTGCCGACCGGGACGACGGAACGCACCCGGCGACGACGCGGGCCGACGACCCCTAGCCCAGCCACCGCCCCCGCGCATCCCCGCGCGCAGCATCCGCACGCTCCCTAGCCTGGGACGCATGCCCCACCGCGATCCCGCCGTCCACCACGAGGTCGACGGCGTGCAGCTGCGCTCCTACGCCGTCGGCCCGCTCGACGCGCCCCGGACCTTCGTGCTCCTGCACGGCATCGGGATGTCGCACCGCACGTTCTCGCGCCTGGTCGCTCCGCTTCGGCGGCACGGCCGGGTGGTCGCCGTCGACCTCGCGGGCTTCGGCGCCAACCGCTCGCCGAGGCGGCGGGTCGGCATCGCCGATCACGCCCGGTTCGTGGCACGGGTGCTCGAGGACCGCGGCGTCACCCGCGCGATCGCCGTCGGCCACTCGATGGGCACGCAGGTCGCGGTCGAGCTGGCCGCACTCGTCCCCGACGTCGTCGAGGGGGTCGTCCTCATCGGCCCCGTCGTCGATCCGCAGCGCCCCGGAGCCGTCCGGCAGGGCCTCGCGCTCGCCCGCGACTGCCTCGGCGAGCCGATCGGAGTCGACGCGCTGGTCTTCGTCGACTACCTGCGCGGAGGCATCGGCTGGTACCTGCGGCAGCTCCCGGAAATGCTGCACCACCCGATCGTCGAGCGGGCGGCCGTGCTCGCGCAGCCGGTGCTGATCGTCCGCGGCTACGACGACCCGATCGGCACGCGCGACTGGTGCACGCGGCTCGCCGACGCCTGCTCGGACGCCCGGGTGATCGAGCTCGGTCGCTCCCGCCACGTGGTCCCGCGCACCGAGCCCGAGGAGCTGGCCCGCGAGCTGGGGCGCTTCGCCGCCGCGATCGGGACGCCCACCGCGGCTCCCGGCGAGACGACCGCCGAGGCCTCCCCCGAGACGGCCCCCGTCGTCGAGGCCGTGCGGTGAAGCGGATCCTGCGCGACGGCCTCTGGTGGATCCAGGACTACGCCTACGCCGTGGCCTGGCAGGTGCGCGGCGTCGTCTCCCGCCGTGCCCCCGACGACTACCTCGACGGCGACCGTCGGCCCGTGCTCGTCCTGCCCGGGATCTGGGAGACGTGGTCCTTCCTCCGCCCGATCATCGACCCGCTGCACGAGCGGGGGCATCCGCTGCACGTGCTCGACGACCTGGGCCGCAACGGCCGCCCGGTCGCCCGCACGGCGGAGGACGTCGCCGCCTACCTGGAGCGCCACGACCTGCGCGACGTGGTGATCGTCGCCCACAGCAAGGGCGGGCTGATCGGCAAGTACGTCATGACCGAGCTCGACCCCGACGGCCGGGTCGACCGCATGGTCGCGGTCTCGACCCCGTTCGGCGGCTCGCGCTACGCGCCCTACCTCGTGCTGAAGAGCCTCCGCTCGTTCTCGCCGCGCGACGCCACGACGCTGCTGCTGGCCAGCCGGGCGGGAGCGAACGCACGCATCACCTCGGTCTTCGGCGTCTTCGACCCGCACATCCCCGAGGGCAGCATGCTCGAGGGCGCGGTCAATGTGCGGATCGAGACCGGCGGTCACTTCCGGATCCTCGGGAACCCCGAGACGCTCGCGGCCGTGATCGCCGCGGTGTCGGCCGAGGAGCGCGCCTGAGCGCCTACTCCTTCGCCGCCGACCGCCCCACGAAGTGCACGGAGCGGCGTCGCTCCGCCTCCTCGCGCACCTCCAGGTGCCGCACGACGAAGGCGCCGGCGAGGAACGCGTAGCCCACACCCGACGCGACTCCGGCGGTGATCGAGAGCACCTGGAGCAGCAGCGCCAGCGTCGGCGACGACCCCTGGTACGGCCCCCAGACGAACGGCGCGACGTCGATCAGCAGGATGCGCAGCGCTACGGCGACGAGGCCGATGACGAGCATCGCGCGCGAGGACAGCGTCGGGATCATGGGTCTCCTCCGGTCATCGTCCCAGTCTCGTCCGCGCGCCGGGAGGAGTCGAGGGCCCTGTAGCGCGCGCTCCTCACCGGTCGCAAACCCCTACCCGTCCGGGGGCACCGAGCGGATGCTGGTGGCATGGCTCCTGCGCGCACGACCGGACCGACCGAGCTCCTCCTGGTGCGCCACGGCGAGAGCGTCGCCAACGTCGCCGCCAGCGCGGCCGAGGCCGAGGGTGCTCTCGAGATCGCGGTCGACCGGCGCGACGCCGACGTCGAGCTGTCCGAAGCCGGGCAGGAGCAGGCCCACGCGCTCGGACGCTGGCTCGGCGGGGAGGCGGCCCTGGTCTCGGCCTGGAGCTCGCCCTTCCTCCGCGCCTCGTCGACCGCGCACCTGGCCCTCGCCGAGGCCGGCCTCGACCTGCCGCTCCGGATCGACGAGCGCCTCCGCGACCGCGACCTCGGCATCGCCGACCGGCTGACCACCTCCGGGTTCCGCGCCCGCTACCCCGACGAGGCGGCGCGGAGGGAATGGCACGGCAAGTTCTACTACCGGCCGCCGGGCGGCGAGTCCTGGACCGACCTGGCGCTCCGGATGCGCTCCTTCCTCGACCACCTCGCCGCCGTTGCGCCGCCCGGACCCGCGGTGCTGTTCTGCCACGACGCCGTCGTGCTCATCACCCGCTACGTCTGCGAGGGGCTGTCCGAGCGCGAGCTCCTCGACATCGGCGCCTCCACCCCCGTGGCCAACGCGTCGGTGACGCGCCTGATCCGAGGCGACGACGGCTGGAGCGTCGAGCGCTTCTCGAGCACCGAGCACCTGGAGCGGACCGGCGCGCCGGTCACCCGGCACGACGACCGTGACGAAGGAGAGGGAGACCCGCATGAGTGAGGTCATCGACCGCGCACTGCTCGAGGGGCGCTGGCCGCTGCCCGAGCCCGGAGGATCCAAGCACGCCCGCGGAGACGTGGTCGTCGTCGGCGGCGCCAGGAAGACCCCCGGCGCCGCCCTGCTCGCGGGGATCTCGGCGCTGCGGGTCGGCGCGGGCCGCATCACGCTCTGCGTCGCCGAGTCCGTCGCCTCGGCCACCGCGGTGGCGCTCCCCGAGTGCGGCGTCGTCCCGCTGCAGGAGTCGCGGACCGGATCGATCACCGGCCGCGGGCTCGAGGCGCTCGAGGGCGAGCTCGCCTCGGCCGACGTCGCCCTGGTCGGACTGGGCCTGGACGACCCGAAGGCGACCGCCGCGACGCTGCGGGCCCTCGCTCCGCTGCTGCGGGACGTGCCCGCCGTGCACCTGGACGCGTTCCCGCTCGGCGTCCTGCCGGGCCAGAAGCGGGTCGCCCGCTCGCTCGCGGGACGGCTCCTGATGACTCCGAACACGGCCGAAGCCGAGCGGCTGCTCGGAGCGGAGATCGACGACGTCGAGACGGCCGCCGTCGCGATCGCGCGCCGCTACGAGGCGGTCGTGAGCCTGTTCAACGTCGTCGCGAGCCCGGACGGCGTGCTCGTGCACGCCGAGGGCGAGCACCCGGGCCTCGCGACGGCCGGGAGCGGCGACGTGCTCGCCGGCGCGACCGCGGGACTTCGCGCGCGAGGCCTTGACGGCGCCGGCGCGGCGGCCTGGGCGGTGCACCTGCACACCGAGGCCGACTCCCGCCTCACCGAGCGGATCGGCGCGGCCGGCTACCTGGCGCGCGAGATCCCCGCCGAGTTCCCGCCCCTGCTGCGCCCCTGAGCCACCCCCTCCGAGACATCGCGGATCTCGATACGGCCGCTGCGCGCCCTACTCGATCAGCGAGGGCGACCGCTCAGAGCGCGACGTCCGCGACCGAGAACGCGACTCCCGGAGTGATCAGGATCGCCGTCTTGCGCGGCTCACCCTCGCCCTGGTTCACGATCAGCCAGCGTGACGCCTCGCCGTCGAGCGCCCGCTCCACATCGGCGCGCACCTCCGCGGCGCTCGTATCGGTCAGGCTGTACGGCGATCCGCCGTAGATGATCTCGACACGCTTCACAGGATGGGCTCCTCGCTCGGGCGACTGCTTCCGTGCGGTTCCTCGCTGATGCGCAGACCGTGTGCGGTGTGCGAATCGGCCAGCAGCTGACGGATCCAGTCGGGGTTGATCGAGGGCGCGCGGCCCCCGTGGTACTTGAAGCGCAGCGGGATCGCGGGGTGCAGCCAGATCGAGGTGCGCCCGTCGCCGACCGCCTGAGAGTCCTTCCACGAGAAGTAGAAGGACTCGTTGCGCGACAGCTTCGAGCCGATGACGATCTGCAGGTGCGCCAGCAGGCGGTCGTCGAAGTCGGCCTCCAGAGTGGAGTCGTAGATCAGTCGGCCCATCAGGGCACTCTCCGTTCGGGCCGCGATGCTCGGCGGGGGCCGGGTGACGCCGGGGCAGCGCTCCCGCTCCGGTACTCGCGGCAGGAGCCGATCCTACCGAGACGTCCTCGTGCGGCCACCTCAGCGGACCTCGTCGTCGTCGAACCCGGTGAAGTCCAGGTCGGGCAGGTGCAGCGCGCTCTCGGAGTCCGCCGGCTCGGCGACCGGGTGCGAGACGCCCAGCCGCCCCGCCTCGCGCGTCATCCGCGCCACGAGCTCCTCGTCCACGATCTCCTCGGCGTCGCTCTCCTCCGGCTCGCTGAGGAGCTGGCTGGCGGGGCCGATGAGCAGTGCCGCAGTGCCGAGCCCGCCGTCCTCGCGCCGGACGGGGATCTCGACCGCCGCGGATCCCCTCCCCAGCGCGAGCGCCTCGGCGTAGTGCACCAGCGACCGCGCGATGGCGCTGCCGGTCAGCACCGAGCTGCCCGCGTAGTGGATCCGTTCCATGGCCTCTTCCTACTCCTGTCCCGGATCGGGGGGCAGGAGTTGCGGGAGCGGCCTCGCCGTTGCTAACGGAGCGCCTCGAGGCGCCGGTCGAGGCCGTCGCGCACCGCCGGCCACTCCTCGCGGAGGATCGAGTGCACGGCCGTGTCGCGCCATGATCCGTCGGCCCGCCGCTGATCGTGCCGCAGAACCCCCTCGAACGTCGCGCCCAGGCGGAGGATCGCGGCCCGCGACCGCGCGTTGGCCGCGTCGGCCTGCAGCTTCACCCGCGAGTAGCCGCTGTCGAACGCGAGGCCGAGCAGCAGCCGCTTCGTCTCGGGGTTCACCGCGGTGCCCCACACCTCGGGCGCGTAGGCGGTCCAGCCGAGGTGCGCCGCCTCGCGCGTCTCGTCGAAGTCGGCGAGCGCCGTCGCCCCGACCACCCGCCCGTCGACGAGGACGGCGCACGGCAGTCCCTCCCACGGGTAGTAGCGGCGGACGAAGGCGCGGAAGGCGGCCGGATCGGGATCGAGTCCGGCTGCTCCTCCTCCGTAGCCGCCGGCGAAGACCTCGGGGCGCGCGATCGCGGCGTGCAGGCCGTCGAGGTGCTCCTCGCCGAGCGGCTCGAGCACGACGATGCGGCCGACGAGGCGCACAGGGCCCGGGCGGCGCGGAGGGACGGGAGCGGAGTCGGTCACCCGGCCATTCTGGGTCCCCTCCGCCCCGGCGAGAGGTCCAAACCGCGTGCCAGCATGGGGTCCATGGCCGACTCCGCGCTGTTCGAGACCTCCGCCGCCGCCTTCGTCCGCCTGCTCGAGCGGATCCGCGACGACCAGTGGACGCTGCCCGCCCTCGGCGAGTGGGACGTCCGAGGGCTCGCCGGGCACACCTCGCGCGCGATCCTCACCGTCGAGGCGTACCTGGCCGCCCCGGAGCCGGCCGAGGCGACGGTGCCGGACGCGCTCGCGTACTACGGGGCCCTCGCCGGCAACATCGGCGACCCGGCGGCCGTCGCCCGGCGCGGAGTGCAGGCGGGCGCCGCGCTCGGCGACCGGCCCGCGATGGTCGCGGCGGAGGCGCTGCGCCGCGCGTCAGCGCGTCTCGCCGAGCAGCCGCCCGGTCGGCTCGTCGCGGTGGGGCCGCACTCCCTCGCGCTCGACGAGTACCTCCGCACCCGCGTGCTCGAGCTGGTCGTGCACTCCGTCGACCTGTCGCGCGCGACGGGAGCGCCCCACGGGCTGCCCGGCCCCGCTGTCGAGGCGGCCTGCGCGCTGGCGGGGTCACTCGCGGCGAGGTCCGGGCGGGCGGAGGAGTTCCTCATGGCGGTCAGCGGCCGCGACGGGCTCCCGGCCGGCTTCTCGGTCGTCTGACCCCGGGCACACGAAAGGGCCGCCGCTCCGGATCCCTCCGGGCGACGGCCCTCCTGCACACCCGGCGCACCCTCGCTGACCGAGTAGGCCGCTCACGGCCGTATCGAGATCCGCATCCGCCCTACTGCCGGCGGAACCAGACCCCGCTCAGGCCACCGCGAGCGCGGCGACCGGTGAGACCGTCGTCGCCCGGCGGGCGGGCAGCACCGCCGAGACGACCGTGATCAGCACGCCGACGGCCACCACCGAGACGAGGACCCCCACCGGGATCGTCGGCGGCACGAGGCCGATGCCCTTCATCGAGCCGAAGATCGCGATCGCCCCGCTCCAGCCGTAGACGACGCCGAGCACGAGGCCCAGCAGCGCCGCGGCGAGCACCATCTGCGCAGCCTCGAGCACGACCATCCAGCGCACCTGCGAGCCCGTGAATCCGAGGGCGCGGAGCAGCCCCAGCTCGCGGCGCCGCTGCAGCACGCTGAGCGAGAGGGTGTTGACCATGCCGACCGCGGCCAGGAGCACCGAGAAGCCGAGCAGGACGCTCATGATCGCGGTGCTGACCGACACGAACTGGTCGAGCGCCGCGAAGAGCTCGG
The DNA here is from genome assembly GCF_001423055.1 of Rathayibacter sp. Leaf299. Lineage (NCBI taxonomy): Bacteria > Bacillati > Actinomycetota > Actinomycetes > Micrococcales > Microbacteriaceae > Rathayibacter > Rathayibacter sp. Leaf299. The sequence continues at coordinate 193,205 of NZ_LMNT01000005.1, read as the reverse complement.
GCTCCATGTCCTCGGACATCCGCATGATCGTGGCGAAGGTCGCGGCGGCGACCGCGAACATCGTGACGAGCGTCACTCCGATCACCAGCCCGATGACCGCGCGGGCGCTGCGGGCGGGGTTCCTGATGGCGTTCGCCGAGGCGAGGCGGGCGACGGACCCGCCGCCGAACGCCCGGCCGACCAGCGAGGTCAGCGGAGGCAGGAGAACGGGGGCGCCGAGGATGACGCCCGTGAACGAGACCATGCCCCCGACGAGACCGAGCAGCACGCCGTACGGGCTCACCAGTCCGGCCACGACACCCGCGCCCAGGAGGACGAAGCCGAGCACGACGAACGCGATCGCGAGCGCGTTGCGTCCACGACGTCCGCGGAGCTCGTCGTAGCGCGGCTCCGCGGCGGATCCCGCGGCCTCGGCCGGCGAGACCGAGAGCACGCGCCGCGATCCGCCCCACGACGCGATCACGGTCGACGCGATCACCGCGGCGGCCGGCAGCACGAGGCCCGGCGAGACGAGCGGGTAGTCGATGCGCGAGAACGTGCCCGTGGCGAAGGCGAGCTCGGCGCCGGCGGCGACGAGCGCGACGGCGGCGACGAGGCCGATGACCGCGCCGAGCACCCCCTGCACGAGGCCGTTCCGCACCACCTCGGCGCGCAGCGAGCGACCGGAGGCGCCCAGCAGTCGCAGCAGCGAGATCTCGCGGGTGCGCCCCGCGATGACGGTCGACACGGCGTTCGAGGTGACGATGCCGCCGACGAACACGGCGATGCCGAAGAACACCGCGCCGACGACTCCGAGGGTCGTCGCGGCCTGCTCGATGCCGTCGAGGCCGGCGTCCTGGAACGCGGCGACCATGTCGGCGACGACCATGACGAGCACTCCGCCGAACGCCGCCGAGAGGGCTGCGACCGTGACGATCGCGCCTCCGCCCTGGTGGGAGCCCGTGCGCACGCCGCTCACGCCGCGGCCTCCATCTCGAGCATCGCGCGCGAGACCTCCTCGGCGCTCATGCCGCGGCGGTCGTCGACGACGGCGCCGTCGCGGAGGAACACGATGCGGTCGGCGTACGCGGCCGCGATCGGGTCGTGGGTCACCATCGCGATCGACTGGCCGTACTCGCGGGTGGAGGCGCGCAGCAGCGTGAGGACCTCGCGGCCGGTGCGCGAGTCGAGGTTGCCGGTGGGCTCGTCGGCGAAGATGAGCTGCGGCCGGGTCGCGAGGGCGCGGGCGATGGCGACGCGCTGCTGCTGGCCGCCCGAGAGCTCGTAGGGCCGGTGGGTGAGGCGCTCGCGCAGCCCGAGCGACTCGATGAGGCTCGCGATCCACGCCTCCTCGTCGGCCGTGACGCGGCGGCCGTCGAGCTCGAACGGCAGGCGGATGTTGCCGCGCACGTCGAGCGTGGGGATCAGGTTGAACGCCTGGAAGACGAAGCCCACCTCGCGGCGGCGGAGCATCGTCAGCTCGGCGTCGCCGAGGCCGCTGATCTCGGTGTCGCCGAGGAACACGCGCCCGTCGGTCGCCGTGTCCAGGCCGGCGAGGACGTGCATGAGGGTGGACTTGCCGGAGCCGCTCGGACCCATGACGGCGGTGAACTCGCCGCGCTGGATCGAGAGGGTGACGCCGTCGAGGGCGACGACGGGGGGCGTGCTGCCGTACAGCTTGCGCACGTTCTCGACGCGCGCCACGACGGTGGAGGTCTGGTTCTGCATGTCCTCGACGCTACGGAGCGGGCCGCGTCGCGGGCGTCGCCCGAGGGTGGTCGCCCGGTCATCCCAGCGGGGGACCGGAGGTGGTCCTCTGTAGGGGCGGCCCAGGATCAGCGGGCGCGGAGTCCGGCCCGGCGGAGCGCGAGGGCGGCGAGGGCCCGCGTCGCCCCGGGGTCGCCCGTGCGCCACCCCGGGACGGCGTCCGGGTGCGCCGCGAGGATCTCGCGCGGCGACGCCTCCGTCAGCGCACGCAGCGCCAGGAGCTCGGAACCCGCGGCCGTCGTCCCCAGCGCCCGGAGCTCGGCGGTGCGCCGGGCGAAGCGCAGTCGCGGGCGCAGCCAGAGCACGGCCAGGAGCAGGAGCGGCAGCCCGCCGACGGCCAGGCCCGCCACGATCGCGAGGGCTCCCGCGAGCTGCTGCTGGTCGCGACCCGCGGCGGCCAGCACGGAGCCGGCTCCGCTCGCCTCGTCGAAGGGCGCGCGCACGGCGTCGCCGAGCAGCGGGATGCCGCCGAGCGTCGTCCCGGCGTCGGACATGGTGGAGCCGAAGCCGCTGCCCGCGCTCTCGAGGCGGCGTCCGATCTCGGCCAGCCCGGCGATCAGGCTGCCCACGGCGACGCCGGCCGCGATCGCGATCACGGCGACGGCGACCGCCAGGGCGTCGGCCGTGATCTGCCGCGCACGCACGGCGGGGAGGTCCGCGTAGATCTGCATCCGCCGATCATGCCCCGCCCGAGCCCACTCGTGTTCACAACGAAGGAAGGATCCACCTCAGGGGCCGGCGATCCCCGTCGATCCGTCGCCACCCGCAGATCCTTCCTTCGTTGTGAACGCGGCCCGGGCATCGGCCCTCCTCCCCAGCCCCCTCACGCCCGAGATCGGTGCCTGGAAGCCGTGCCGAGCGCTCCCGGTCCTGCCCGCCGCCGCGACACTGCGTTCATGGACCTCGACGCAGTGCTGATGCGCCACGGCGGCACTGCCAGCAGGGCGGCCCTCGTCGAGGCCGGGCTCAGCAGCCGTCATCTGACGGCCGCCGTCGCCGACGGCGCCCTCGTCCGGGGCCGCCGGGGACAGTACGCCTCCGCCCGGCTCCCCTCGGAGGTGCTCACGGCCTTCCGGATCGGAGGCAGGCTCGCCGCGACCGATGCGGCACGCTCCCACGGGCTGTGGGTACTGCGATCACCACGGCTCCACGTGCACGTCGCACCGAGCACCGCGCGTGTCGACCCACCCCGAGACGTCCGGCTCCACTGGGACCCCGCATGGCCCGACGACGAGCCGCTCCGCGTCTCGCCCGCGCACGCCCTCCTGCAGCTCGGACGTTCCGTGGGGGTCGAGGACATGCTCGTCGCTCTCGAGTCGGCGAGGGAGCAGCGTCTCGTCTCCCGGGACGACCTCGTCGAGCTGCGACGGCTCTGCCCGGTCCGACTCCACGAGTTGCTCGCCTTCTCCCGTGATGACGTCCAGAGCGGTCTCGAGTCCCTCGCCCGCTGGCGGCTCCGGTCGATGGGCGTCATCGCGATCGCCCAGGCCTGGATTCCGGGGGTCGGCCGCGTCGACCTCCTGATCGGCCGCAGCCTCATCATCGAGCTCGACGGCCGGTCGACGCACGACTTCGAGAACGACCGTCGTCGCGACACGGCGGCCGCCGTCGACGGCTACGTCACTCTCCGCTTCTCCGCGAGTCAGGTGCTCACGCGGTGGCCGGAGGTCGAGCGCGCGATCGTGAGCGCGATCTCACGCGGACTGCACCGCCTCTGAGCGGGTCAGTCGAGGAGGTCGTGCAGGACGACGACCTGCTCGCGCTCGGGGCCGACTCCGATGGCCGAGAAGCGGGCGCCGCTCATCGCCTCGAGGGCGCGGACGTAGTCCTGCGCGGCCTGCGGGAGGTCGGCGAACGTGCGGCAGCCGGTGATGTCCTCCTGCCAGCCGGGGAACTCCTCGTAGATCGGCTTCGCGTGGTGGAAGTCGCTCTGCGAGACGGGGACCTCGTCGTGGCGCACGCCGTCGACGTCGTAGGCGACGCAGACGGGGATCGTCTCGAGGCCCGAGAGGACGTCGAGCTTGGTGAGGACGAAGTCGGTGACGCCGTTGATGCGCGCGGAGTAGCGGGCGATCGGGGCGTCGTACCAGCCGCAGCGGCGCGGGCGGCCGGTCGTGGTGCCGAACTCGAAGCCCTGCTTGCGGAGGTACTCGCCCCACTCGTCGAACAGCTCGGTCGGGAAGGGGCCCGCGCCGACGCGGGTCGTGTACGCCTTGATGACGGCGATGACGCGCTCGATGCGGTTGGGGGCGACTCCGGAGCCGGTGGCGGCTCCTCCGGAAGTCGCGTTCGAGGACGTGACGAACGGGTAGGTGCCGTGGTCGACGTCGAGCATGGTGGCCTGGCCGGCCTCGAAGAGCACGGTCTTGCCGGCGTCGAGCGCCTGGGCGAGCACGAGCGAGGTGTCGGCGACCATGGGGCGCAGGCGCTCGGTGTACTGCAGCAGATCCTCCATGACCTGCTCGACGAGGATCGCGCGGCGGTTGTAGACCTTCACCAGCAGGTGGTTCTTCTGGTCGAGGGCGCCCTCGACCTTCTGACGGAGGATGTTCTCGTCGAAGAGGTCCTGGATCCGGATGCCGACGCGGTTGATCTTGTCGGCGTACGCGGGGCCGATGCCGCGGCCCGTGGTGCCGATCTGGCGCTTGCCGAGGAACCGCTCCGTCACCTTGTCGAGGGTGCGGTGGTAGCTCGTGATGACGTGGGCGTTGGCGCTGACGAGCAGCTTCGAGACGTCGACGCCGCGGGCGCTCAGCGCCTCGAGCTCGTGGAAGAGCACTTCGATGTCGACGACGACGCCGTTCGCGATGACGGGGACGACGCCCGGCGTCAGGATGCCCGAGGGGAGCAGGTGCAGCGCGTACTTCTCGTCGCCCACGACGACGGTGTGGCCGGCGTTGTTGCCGCCGTTGAACTTGACCACGTAGTCGACGCGGCTGCCGAGGAGGTCGGTGGCGCGTCCCTTGCCCTCGTCGCCCCACTGGGCGCCGGTGATGACGATTGCTGGCATGGCGTGTCCTTCTCGACGGGGAGTGGGCGCCCGGCCCGTTTCGGGTCCACCGGGCCTCGGCGGGCCGGCCCGGCATCGAGATGCCGCTTCTGCGCGACCAGCCGCTCGATTCTAGCGGAGCGGCTCCGGGGGTGCTCAGGAGGCGGAGGGGATGCATCGCCGAGCAATGCTCTCGAATCCGACACACGGCGTTCACACATCCGGCCTAGGTTCGAAGACGTTCACTCTCCACCCATCACGCGAACAGGACACCGATGCGCCGATACCGCGCTGCCAGCCTCCTCGTCGTCGCCGCCCTCGGAGCGGCCACCGTCGCCCCCTCGGCGGCAGCGGCCACCGTCGACGACGGCCTCGAGCTCACCCTCGTCTCGACGACCGACACCCACGGACACGTCTACAACTGGGACTACTTCGCGAACGCGCCCTACGAGGGCGAGGACACCCTCGGCCTCACGCGCGTCGCGACCGAGGTCGACCGCCTGCGCGCCGAGAAGGGCGACGAGTCCGTCCTCGTCTTCGACAACGGCGACGCGATCCAGGGCACCCCGCTCACCTACTACTACGGCCTGGGCGACGGAGCCGCGGGCGTCCTCGCGGGCGAGACGACGCATCCGATGGCCGCCGCGTTCAACACGATCGGCTACGACGCGCAGGTCGTCGGCAACCACGAGTACAACTACGGCCTCGACATGCTCAGCTCCTACGAGGGCGATCTGAACGCCCCGCTGCTGGGCGCGAACGTCGTCGACGTCGCCACCGGCGAGCCGTACCACGAGCCCTACACGCTGATCGAGCGCGAGATCGACGGCGAGACCGTCACCGTCGGCGTCCTCGGCCTCGTCACCCCGGGCGTCCGCGTCTGGGACAAGCAGTACGTCGACGGCGTGCTCGAGTTCCGCGACATGGTCGAGACCGCGAAGGAGTGGGTGCCGAAGGTGCAGGCCGAGGCCGACGTGGTCGTCGTGCTCGCGCACACCGGTCAGGGCACCGTCGCCGACGCCGACTACGACCCGGCCGACCTCAACGAGGACGTCGTCAACAACATCGCGACGCAGGTCCCCGGCATCGACGTGCTCGTCGCCGGGCACAGCCACCAGGACGTGCCGCAGACGCTCTACACGAACGTCGCCGGCGAGCAGGTGCTCGTCACTCAGCCCTACTACTGGGCGCAGGGCCTGACCGAGGTCACGCTGAACCTCGTGCCCGATGCGGCCGGCGACCTGCAGGTCGACTGGTCGGCGGGCGAGGCGCCGGTCGCCGAGGCCGTCTACGCGCGCGACATCCCGGAGGAGTCGACCGCTGTGCTCGACGCGCTCGCCGAGGCGCACACGACGACCATCGACTACGTGAACACCCCCGTCGCGGAGTCGGTCGAGGAGCTCTCGGCCGAGACCTCGCGCTACGAGGACACCCCGATCATCGACTTCATCAACTCCGTGCAGGCCGAGACGGTCGACGCCGCGCTCGAGGGTACGGAGTGGGCGGACGTCCCGGTGATCTCGCAGGCGTCGCCGTTCTCGCGCACCGCGGTCTTCCCGAAGGGGCAGGTCACGATCCGCGACATCGCGGGCCTCTACATCTACGAGAACACCCTGCGCGGAGTCGAGATGACCGGAGCCGAGGTGCGCGAGTACCTCGAGTTCTCGGCCCGGTACTTCAACCAGGTCGCGCCCGGCGCACCGTTCGACCCGGCCACGGGAACGAACGCGATCACCGAGGACCGCCCGACGGGCATCCCGGACTACAACTACGACGCGCTCTCGGGCCTGGACTACGTGATCGACATCTCGCAGCCCGCGGGATCCCGCATCCGTGATCTCACCCAGCTCGACGGCACCCCGGTCGCCGACGACGACGTGTTCGTGATGGCGGTCAACAACTACCGTCAGAGCGGCGGAGGCGCCTACCCGGCCGTCGCCGCGGCTCCGCTGGTCTACGACGAGCGGCTCGAGATCCGCCAGCTGCTCATCGACTGGGCGACCGCGCGCGGAGTGATCGACCAGGCCGACTTCTTCGACGCGAACTGGTCGCTGACCTCGGTCGCGGCTCCCGTCGCGCCCGCCCCGACCGAGCCGGGCACCCCCGCGCCGACCGAGCAGCCCACGGCCGCTCCGTCGCCGCAGCCCACGGCCACGGCGGTGCCGGTCGCCGGAGGCGGGAACTCGGGCTCGCTCGCGCACACCGGCTCCGACGCGGCCGGCTTCGCGGGCGCCGCGCTCCTGCTGCTGCTCTCGGGAGCGGCGCTGACGATCCTGCGGCGCCGCCGCACGGCGTAGCGAGCGCCGCGCCCCGCGGGCTCCCTCCGCGGGAGCACCTCCGGCTCGTGGAATCGCGTTCGGCTCGCGGAATCGTCCTGATTCCGCGAGCCGGACGTCGTTCTGCGAGCCGGACGCCTCTGCGCCGGCGGGCGGATCGACCTCCGGCTCGTGCGAATCAGTTCGGCTCGCGGAATTCTCCGGGCCTTGCGAGCCGAACGTGATTCCACGGGCCGGACGTGAGGCCGGCGTACCGAGCCGCCTCAGCGGCGGGCGACGATGCGCTCGGTGCCCGTCCACGTCGGCAGGGGACCGTGGCCGTCGCGGACGACGGAGACGACGGCCGCGGCGATCGCCCAGACGATCAGGGCGGCGAGGACGATGAGGAAGACCATGGCGAACTCCTTCGCATTCGGGCGCTCTCTGCGCCGATCACGACGATCCGCGTAAGACCCCGCCGGCCGCATCGGGCGATCGCCCTATCCCTCCCGATCCCCGCCGTTCCGCGGATCGGGACGCACGTTCCGCCCGGGTGGCACCGCTCAGCGCCCCGGGATCCACGGGGCGGGACTCGTCCAGCCGCGCCCGCGCTCCTCCTCCGCTCGTCGGATGAGGCGATCGCCCGATGCGCCGCCGCGCACTCCCGCGGGAGCCTCCTCTCACGCCCGATGAGAGGACCGAGATGATGCTGAGCGACCACTCCTTCCCCGCGCTGCTCGAGGAGCGCGAGCGCCGCCTCGCGCAGGACCTCGAGCGCGAGCGGCTGCGCCGGGAGCGCGCTGCGGAGACCTGCCGACCGCCCCTGATCAGCCGCCTCCTGCCCGTGCTCCGCCGCGGTCCCGCCCGCCTCTGAACGACTCCGCCGCGTTCCGGTCGAGCACCGGCGCGAAACCGACATCGCGCGTCGCGGAGCCCCTCCGGTGTCCGTGCCCGGTGGCACCATGACTCCCATGCCGATCCCGCCCTCCCCGTCCGTCCTCGTCGGTCGTGACGACGACCTCGCGGCCCTGCGGCGCGCCTACGAGCGGATGCTCGTCCAGGGTGCGCGCGCGGTGGTCGTCGGCGGCGAGGCCGGCATCGGCAAGAGCAGGCTCGTCGCCGAGTTCGTGCAGCGGCTGCCGCCCGAGGCCCTGGTGCTCCGTGGGCAGTGCGTCGATCTCGACCGCGACGCGCCTCCCTACGCGCCGATCACCGCGCCGCTGCGCGAACTGGCGCGCGTGGTGGGGCCGGAGGAGCTCGCCGCGCTGGCGGGCGCCTCGGTCGAGGGGCTGCGCATCCTGCTCCCCGAGCTGCCCGGGAGCGGCGAGCCGGCCGCGGCCGCCCCGCCCGTCCTCGAAGCGGTCACCGTCGCCCTCGAGGCGGCGTCGCGCGTGCGTCCGATCGTGCTGGTCGTGGAGGACCTGCACTGGGTCGATCCGGCGACGCTCGGAGTGCTGCGCTTCCTCGTGCGCGTCGCGACCGCCGGCCGGATCCTCGTGGTCCTCACCTTCCGCAGCGATCAGCTGCGCCGCGGCGATCCCCTGCGCGCCTGGCTGCCCGAGCTCGAGCGGAGCGACCGCGTGCAGCGGCGCGAGCTCGCCCGGCTCGACCGTCGCGGCGTCGAGGCGATGGTCGCGTCCCTCCGCGGTGCCGCGGTCGCTCCGCGCGATCTCGCGCTCGTCGTCGAGCGGACGGAGGGGGTGCCCTTCTTCGTCGAGGAGTTCGCGCGCGCCGAGGCGGCGACGGTGCCCGAGTGCTACCCCGAGTCGCTGCGCGACGTCCTGCTCGCCCGGTACGAGGGGCTCAGCGAGCCGACGCAGAAGATCCTGCGCACGCTCTCGGCGGGCGGCACCTGCGTCGAGCACGACCTCATCACGGTGGTGCACGGCGACGCCGACTCGGTCGAGACCGCCGCGCGCGAGGCCATCGCCGGCGGGGTGCTCGTCGTCGACGGCAGCAGCTACAGCTTCCGGCACGCCCTCGTGCGCGACGCCATCCACGACGAGCTGCTGCCCGGCGAGCGGGTCAGGGCGCACACCTGCTACGCCGAGGCGCTCGAGTCGCGGGGCCCGTCCGCCGCGTCCGAGATCTCGTACCACTGGATGGCCGCCCACGACGCCGAGCGGGCGTTCGCCTCCTCGCTCGATGCCATGGCGCACGCGCGCGCCTCCTTCGCCCACGCGCTCGCCGCCCGCATGGGCGAGCGGGCGCTCGAGCTGTGGGAGCAGGTGCCGCCCGACGCCCGCGGGCGCGACCGGGCCGAGCTCCTCGGCTCGACCGCGCACCACTTCCGCGATGCGGGGGAGAGCGAGCGGGCGGTCGCCCTGGTCGACGAGGCGCTGGCGATCGAGGGCCTGGGTGCCCCGTGCCGGGCGACCCTCCTGCGTGACAAGGCGTCCTACCTCGCGAACCTCGGCCAGGTCGGCTCCGTCGCCCTGCTGCGCGAGGCGCTCGCCCTGCTCGAGGGCGGGGAGCCGAGTGCCCTGCGCGCACGGATCCTCGGCGAGCTGGCCGCCCGGCTGATGCTCGAGGCCGATCTCGTCGAGGCGGTCGCGGTCGCCGATGCGGCCGCCGCCGAGGCCGAGGCGGTCGGGTCGCAGGGGCGCCGGAGCGTCGCGGCGAACATCCGCGGCATGGCGCTCGTCGAGCTCGGCCGGATCGACGAGGGGCTGGAGCAGCTGGAGCTGGCCGGCGCGCTCGCGGGCGAGGACGACTCCGCTCGGCTGCGCTACTGGCTCAACCTCTCGGACGCGCTCTCACTCCTCGGGCGGTTCCGCGAGGCGGTGGCCGCGGGCGAGCAGGGCGCCGAGCACGCCCGTCGGCACGGGGTCGCGCGCACGCTCGGCGCGATGCTGATGGCCAACACGGCCGACGCTCTCGCCTCGACCGGCGAGTGGCGCCGCGCCGAGGAGCTGCTCGACCGCGCGCTCGAGCTCGACGCTCCGCTGGGGTTCGCGGCCCACCTCCAGCGCCGCAAGATCTGGACGGTCCTCTGGCGCGGAGACCGGGCGCAGGCGGCGTCCCTCCTGGCCCGCTGGCGGCAGCCGCTGAGCCGTCAGCTGCGCACCGAGCGGCTCTCGCTCGTGGGCCTGGCGAAGGTCGCCGGAGCGATCGCGCTCGAGAACGGCGACGTCGCGGGCGCGTGGGCCGAGGTCCGCGACGCGATCGGGCCCGAGCACCGGCCGCTCCCCTCCGCCGATCTCTTCCTGCTCGTCGTCGTGGCCCGCATCGTGGCCGCCGCGCGCCGCGAGGGCGTCGTGCTCCTCGACGCGCAGGGCGAGCGGATCGACGCCGAGGCGCGGCTGCGCGAGATCCTCGCGACGGCGGCCCGGTGGCCGACGGGCGCCGCCCTGATCGCCGTGATCGAGGCGGAGCTGGGAGGCGCCTCGGGAACGGGGGACGACCCCCGCGCCTGGGCGGTCGCCGCCCGGGCGAACGAGGCCGACACGGCGGAGGTGCACCTGCTCCCCTACTCGCGGCTCCGCCTCGCCGAGGCGCTGGCGGCCGTCGGCCGGCGCGACGAGGCCGAGCGGGAGGCGCAGGAGGCGCGGGCCGTGGCCGAGCGGGCCGGCCTGGGGCTCCTCGTCGACGCCGTCGACCGCTTCGAGCGCCGACTCGGCCGTGACGCGGGGGCGGGTTCCGGAGCCGCGTCCGGCTCGGGTGCGCTCGGCACCGAGCCGTTGACCGACCGCGAGCGGCAGGTCCTCGCGCTCGTGGCGCAGGGGCTCGGCAACCGCGCCATCGCCGAGGAGCTCTTCATCAGCGTGAAGACAGCGAGCGTGCACGTCTCGAACATCCTCCGCAAGCTCGGCGCGGCCACCCGCACCGAGGCGGCGTACCTCGCCCGTCGCTCGGGCGGCTGAGCCGCCCCGCGCGAGGGAACCCCGCCGCGACCTCAGACGCGGCGCCGCCGGGAGCGCCAGGCCGCGAACGCCCCGGTCGACCAGAGCGCCCAGATCACCAGCAGCGGCTGGAAGACGAGCCGGATCGCCCGCGCGGCGTCCGTCTCGAGGCCGAAGGCCGACGTCCGGGTGACGAGCTGCGAGACGTTGCCCGGGAACACCGCCACGAAGAACGCCGCGACCACGACTCCGACGACCACCCGCCACCGCGCCAGCAGCACGAGCGCCAGCCCCAGCGCGATCTCGACCACCCCCGACGCGACGACGACGGTGTCGGGATCGAACGGGAGCCACGGCGGCACCTGCGCCTGGAAGGACTGCCGCGCGAAGGTCAGGTGGCCGACCCCCGCGGTGACGAGCACGAGACCCAGGAGGATCCGGGCGATCGTGCGGGGCACGGAGCGGCCTGCTGCGCGAGAGGAGGACGAGGAGGCGGGCATGCCCCCAGTCTGCGCTCGGCAGCGCGCCGGATGCGCACGCGAGCGGGTCCGCAGACCGTCGGACGCGCGTTCCCGCGCCGCCCCGTATCCTCGTAACCGCCCCGTCCGCAGACCGTGAAACGAGAAGCATGAGCACCCTGCCCCGCCTGATGGCCTTCGACCTCGACGACACCCTCGCCGCCTCGAAGTCCCCCGTCGACCCGGCGATGGCCGACCTCCTCGTCCGCCTGCTGAAGGCGACCGAGGTCTGCATCATCTCGGGCGGGCAGATCGGCCAGTTCCGGATGCAGGTACTCGACCGCCTCGAGGGCGCCGACCCCGAGGCGCTCGCCAAGCTCCACCTCATGCCCACCTGCGGCACGCAGTACTACCGCTTCGAGAACGGCGACTGGACGCAGGTCTACGCCGAGAACCTCACCGAGGACGAGAAGTCCCGCGCCCTCGCCGCCGTCGAGGAGAAGGCGAAGGAGCTCGGCTACTGGGAGTCCGAGACCTGGGGCCCGATCCTCGAGGACCGCGAGTCGCAGATCACGTTCTCGGCCCTCGGCCAGGCCGCGCCCGTGCCCGTCAAGCAGGCCTGGGACCCGACCGGCGAGAAGAAGAACACCCTCCGCGAGGCCGTCCAGGCCGTGCTGCCCGACCTCGAGGTGCGCTCCGGCGGCTCCACCTCGGTCGACATCACCCGCAAGGGCATCGACAAGTCCTACGGCATGAACAAGCTCACCGAGCTCACCGGCATCCCGCTCGACGACATGATCTTCGTCGGCGACCGCCTCGACCCCGACGGTAACGACTACCCGGTCAAGGCCATGGGCGTCGAGTGCTTCGCGGTCGAGGGCTGGCACGACACCGCCGCGTACCTGGAGTCGTACGGCATCTGATCCGCGGCATCCGGACCGCTCCGCGAGGCCCTCTGCTCCGGCAGGGGGCCTCGCGTCGTCCGGGCGAGGGCCGCTGCCGGGGTCACGCGGGCGCTTCCGTAGGGGTGACGCGCGAAGCCGACCGGCCTAGCATCGGAGGCAGCCACCGCGGACGCCCGCTGGACGCGCCTCCGCACCGCCCCGACCGAGGGAGTAGCGACATGAGCACGGACGAGATGATGAAGGCCATGCCGATGGCCGACGCCGCGACGATGGACACGACCGCGATGCAGGCCTGCATCGACGCGTGCTCCGCCTGCCTCCAGGCCTGCACGATGTGCTCCGACGCGATGTCGTCGATGGACGGCATGGGCCGGTGCGCATCGATGTGCGCCACCTGCGCCGACGTCTGCCTCGCGATGATGCGCATGATGATGCGGCCGGCGAGCATGGACGCCGCCGTGCTGCGTCCGATGCTCGAGGCGTGCATCGCCGTGTGCCGCGCCTGCATGGCGGAGTGCTCCTCCCACGCCGAGATGAGCGAGACCTGCCGTCTGTGCGCGATGACCTGCGAGGACTGCGCCTCGGCGTGCGAGGCGATGCTGGCGACCCTGCCGGCCTGACCGGCGCTGCGAGACGGGCCGTCGCTCCGCTAGGGCCTGTTGAACACGATCTCGCGTGCTCCGCTCGTCCTGATCGCACGATCTGCGGCGTCGGGAATCTCGACCACTGCCCGCAGTGGCCTTCGCTTCCCTCCTTGCAGCTCGCACGATCAGGCCGTGCTCGCGACGGCGATCTCTTGTTCACCAGGCCCTAGCCGCGGGCGACGCTGATCTGCTGCGCGCCCGCCGTCAGCACGCCGTAGCGCGCGTGGAACGACACCGGAGCACCCGCGGCGAGCGCCGTCGCGGCATGGTGCCAGACGCGCTCGGTCGCGCCCGAGTCCCAGAGCACGAGCTCGATCCAGCCCTCGTCGTCGACCGAGGCGACGATCGCGTCGACCCGGCCCTGCGGAGTGGCGCGCGCCAGCCGCAGCTGCAGTGCGCCGAGTCCGTGGCCGGCCCGGTCGTGCACGCACATCGCGCCGCGCTCGCAGGCGGTGTCGACCGTCGTCTGCAGGCGGGTGCGGGGTGGCATGGCGCGTCCTCTCGTGGGGTGGTCCCCGCCACGGTAGGCGCGCACTCGGAGTCCCGCATCCGAGGGCGTCACACGGCGCAACAGCCCGTCAGCCGTCCTCGGACAGCGAGCCGCTCGACGTGCCGTCGAGGGACAGCCGGACGCGGCGCGGCAGCTTCGCGACGATGATCGCGTGCGACTCCTGCACCAGCTCGCCGGCCAGGCCCGGATCGACGCGGGCGAGGTCGACCGTGACCCAGTGCGTCTTGTTGAGGTGGTACCCCGGATCCACGCCGTCGACCCCCGCGACGAGGTGCACCACGTTCTCGGGCAGCGCCTTCACGCTGATGCAGGCGCGGCCGCGCAGCTCGGACTCGAGCGCGAACACCTTGCCGCCGACCTTCCACACCCGCGTGCCGGGGCCGAACGGGAAGCCGGGCTCCGCTCCGGGGAGGTCGGTGAGCAGCTGCTCGAGCGCGTCGGGATCCACGGAGCCAGTGTGCCGCGGTCGATGCACGGGCGCATCCCGCGATCGGGCCGGTCGGTAGACTCGCCGGGTCGATCGAGCAGCCAGCGGAGCGCCTCCGCTTTCGGTCGGCCGGAATCGGAACCCGCATGCCTGACTCCCCGGCACCCTCCTCCCCGAGCCCTGCGGCCGCGCCGCGATCGGCGCTCGGACGCGCCGCCGGACGGTACTCCCGCGCGTTCGCGGTGCCCGGATCGCTCGCGTTCTCCTCCTCGGGCTGGTTCGGACGGTTCCCGAAGGGCAGCCTCGCGATCGGCGTGCTGGTGCTCGTCACCGAGGTCTCGGGCAGCTACGCGCTCGGCGGAGCCGTCTCGGGCACGCTGACGCTCTCCCTGGCCGCCGCAGGGCCGGTCTGGTCGCGGGTGATGGACCACTGGGGCCAGCGGCGCGCCCTCGCCCTGTCGCTCCCGGTGCTCGTCGCGGCGTCGCTCGGACTCGTCGCCGCCGTGCTGCTCGGCGCGCCGATCTGGAGCTGGTTCGCCCTGGCGGTCCTCGCCGGACTCGCCGTGATCGACATCGGCTCGGCCGTGCGCTCGCGGTGGAGCGCCGCGACGTCGGACCCCGGGCTGCGGCACACCGCCTACTCGGTCGAGTCGGTGGCCGACGAGGCGGCGTTCGTCGTCGCTCCGCCGGTCGTGACCCTGCTCGCCTCCCTCGTGCATCCGGCGGCGGGCGTGCTCGTGGGCCTCGCGATCGGAGTGATCGGGAGCGGCTCGCTGCTCGCGCAGGTGCGGACGCAGCCCCCGCTCGCGGTGCGCTCCCCCGGAGGCAGGGCGGTGCCCGTGCGCCTGCCCGCGGCACTGATCGGGGTGGTCGCCGTGTTCGCAACGATCGGAGGCGTCTTCGGCTCGTTCAACGTGGCCGCGATCGCGACGGCGGAGGCCGCCGGTGCGGATGCCGCGTCGGGCCTCCTGCTGTCGGTCTACAGCATCGGCAGCGTGCTCACCGGAGTCGTCGTCGGCGCCGCGCACCTGCCCGGCAGCCCGCTCTCGCGCTTCGTCGTCGCGGGTGTCGCGTTCGGCGTCGTCGTGCCCGTGCTGGTCTTCTCGGGCTCCCTGCCCGTCCTCGCCGTGCTCGCGTTCCTCGCGGGCCTCGCGACCTCCCCGCTCCTCATCACCGGCTCGAGCCTCGTCGAGACGATCTCCCCCCGCGCCCGCCTCACCGAGGCCCTCGCCTGGCCCCCCACCGGCCTCGCGATCGGAGTGACCGCCGGCTCCTCCCTCAGCGGCCTCGCCGTCGAGTCCCTCGGCCCCCAGTCCGGCTTCACCGTCACCGCCGCCTCCGCCGCCCTCGGCGCCCTCCTGACCCTGGCCACGGCCGCGGCGCTGCGCCGCCGCTGAGGGCCCGCGTCGGTCAGGTCTCCCGGACGAGGCCTGCACAGCTGAGGCTGAGCACGCCGATCGGCCGGAATCCGTCCGCGTCGTCGCGTTCAGCCTTACTCGCGAGGCTGCAGCGTCCCGTCTGGAAGACGTGGGTCTCGATACGCCGCTCCGCGGCTACTCGACCAGCAAGGGGCGGCTCGCCGTCCCGCCCCGCTCGTGCCGCAGGCACGGCACCTCCCGCTCGTGCCGCAGGCACGGCACCTCCCGCTCGTGCCGCAGGCACGGCACCTCCCGCTCGTGCCGCAGGCACGGCGCCTCCCGCTCGTGCCGCAGGCACGGCGCCTCCCGCTCGTGCCGCAGGCACGGCGCCTCCCGCTCTCCAGAAGGTGGCTGATCGGCGTCCGGTTGCGGTGATCGCAAGGCGGAGGAGGGAGTCGTAGCGGGAGCTACGGCGACCGACGACAACGCCGCGAGCGCCGTGACCGGGCGCCGATCAGTCCTCGCCGAGGATGACTATGGCGGCGGTGGGGGGTAACGCGTCCTCGTGGTACCGCTCGATCTCGGGGATGGCGGCCGGGTCGGCCTGCTCGAGGAAGGTGGTGAGGCGCTGGACCTCGTCGGTCTCGCCGATCGATTCGGCGGCGCGGCGGAGGGCGTAGAGGGCGAGGAGGAAGCCGCGGTTGGGGCCGTGGCGCCAGGGGATGGGGCCTTGTCCGCGCCAGCCGGCGGTGCGGAGGAGGTCGAGGCCGCGGTGGTAGCCGACGCGGGCGTAGGCGTAGGACGGCAGGGCCGCGTCGATGCCCCAGACGCTGTCGGCGAGGAGTGCCCAGGCCAGCGGGGAGCGGGGGTGGGCGGCGGTGAGGGCGGCGAATTCGACGGCTCCCGGGGTCGTGTGCTTCGCGAGGGCCGCGGTGACCGCGGGGTCCTCGGGGAGGAGGGTCGGTTCGGGGCCCAGCAGGTTCTCGCCGTTCATGTCTTCAGGCTAACCCCGTCCTCCTGGGGCGTCACCGTGGAGGCCACTTGATCTTGCACAGTAGTGTGCAACTTCGTACGATGGACGGGTGACCACGAGCAGAGCACCCCGACGCGATGCGGCCGACAACCGCGCCGCGATCCTCCTCGCCGCGCGGACCCTCCTCCGCACCGACTCCGACGCCTCGCTCGAGGCGATCGCGAGCGAGGCCGGAGTGACGCGCCGCACCGTCTACGGCCACTTCTCCTCCCGCGAGGAGCTCCTCACCACCGTGTTCCGCGAGGGAGCCGCGCGGATCGCCGCGGTCCTCGCTCCGGTGCGGCACGAGGACCCGGCGTGCGAGCTCGCGCTGATCGGCTCGCGGATGTGGCGCGAGGTCGAGTCGATCCGCGTCCCCGCCCGCTCCGCCCTGCGCTCCCCCTTCGCCGAGCTCGTCGCCCAGACGCTCGAGCCCGTGCGCGCCCAGCTGCGCGAGACCGCCGCCCGCGGCATCGCCTCCGGCCGTTTCCGCCCCGATCTCGACGCCGGTCGCCTGGCGCGACTCGTCGAGGACGCGGCGATCGCGGTGCTCGACGAGGCCGCCGACTCCGATCTCGGCGAGGCGGAGGCCGAGCGCCTCGTCATGGTCGACGTCCTCGCGATCGCGGGCTTCGGCTGGACCGACGCCGACGCGCTCGCCGCCCGGGTCGCCGCCGAGGAGGCCCGCTCGTGAGGATCGAGCTGCAGGACGTCGCCAAGGGCGGAGCGCTCCCGGCCGTCTCGCTGACGTTCTCGAGCGGATCGGCGACCCTCGCCCTCACCGAGACGGAGCAGCGCCCCACGGTCCTCGGCCTCCTCGCGAGCGGGCGGATGCGCCCCGACAGCGGGCGCATCACCGTCGACGGAGCCGAGGACCCGAAGCGGATGCGCGCCGCGGTCGCCCTGGTCGACGCCCCGGCGGTCAGCGAGCCCGCCCCCGACGTGACCCTCGCCGGAATGGCTTCCGAGGAGCTCGTCTTCGCCGGACGCTCCTCGCACCCGCGCGCCGTCTCGCGCGCGCTCGAGGCGCTCGGCGTCGCCGACCTCGCGCGCCGACCGGTGTCCGAGCTCCCCGCGCTCGAGCGCGTCCGCGTGCTCGCCGAGCTCGCGCTGCTGCGCGAGGGGGTGGAGGCGCTCGTGATCGTCTCTCCCGACCGCCACGGCGGCGACCCCGCCGCGTGGTGGGCGCTCGCCAAGGAGCTCGCCGCGCGCGGGCCGGCCGTCCTCGTGATCGCGGGCACCGCCTCCGCTTCGGCCATCGCCGCGACGGATCTCCTCCGCACGCAGTTCGACCCCGCACCGCCCACCGCCCTCGCGACCCTCGAGGACGGCGTCGAGGAGGAGACCGCCGGCGCTCTCCACCGCGCCCTCGCCCCCTCGCACTTCCCCGGCACCACCCCCGACCCGATCGACGACACCCGCTCATGAGAATCCGCGTCCCCCAGATGATCCAGGCGGAGTTGCGCCGCCTCACCGCCACCCCGATGGCCCGCCTCGCGCTGATCGCGCTGATGCTCGTGCCGATCCTCTACGGCGGCCTGTACCTCTGGGCCAACCAGGACCCGTACGCGAAGCTGCCCGACGTCCCGGTGGCCCTGGTCGTCGACGACGCCGGCACGACCGCCGACGACGGCACCGCCACGAACACGGGCGACGAGGTCGCCGACCAGCTCCTCGAGGACCACGCGTTCGATTGGCACCGCGTCTCGTCGACCGAGGCCGCCTCCGGAGTCGACGACGGCACCTACGACTTCAGCGTCACCCTGCCTGCGGACTTCTCGGCCGCCCTCGCCTCGAGCGGCAGCGACGCGCCCTACCGCGCCAGCGTCGTCCTCACCACCAACGACGCCACGAGCTACCTCGCGAGCACGATCGGCGAGCAGGCCGCGAAGACGCTGCGCGCCTCCATCGTCGAGAAGGTCGACGAGGAGGCGGCCGCCCAGTTCCTCGTGGGCCTCGCGACGATCCGCGGCGACCTCTCGACGGCGGTCGACGGCGGCTCGCAGCTCGTCGACGGCGCGACGACCCTCTCGAGCGGAGCCGCCTCCGCGCAGGACGGCGCCGGCACCCTCGCCGACGGGGCCGCGCAGCTCTCCGACGGAGCGTCCTCGCTCGCCGACGGCACCGCGCAGGTGGCCGGCGGAGTGCAGCAGCTCGCCGACGGGAGCGGCACGCTCGACGCGGGCCTGCAGCAGCTGCGCGGCGCCACGGCCGATCTACCCGCGCAGACCGCGACCCTCGCCGAGGGCGCCGCGCAGGTCGCCGCGGGCGATTCCGCCCTCGCCGCGCAGGCCGACGCCGTGGGCGCCGCCTCCCAGCAGGTGGCCGACAGCGTCCCCGTGATCCGCGGCGACATCGAGGCGAGCCTGCAGGAGTCTGGACTGGATCCCGCGCGCATCGCGGAGGTGCTCGCGCTGCTGGATCCGCTCGGCGACGACACCCTGGCCGCGAACGCGCAGGCGCAGGGCCAGGTCGCGCTGATCGACCGGCTCGCCGGAGGAGCGACGCAGGTCGCGACCGGCGCGCAGGCCCTCGCCGACGCGACTCCGGCCCTCGCCGCGGGCATCGCGAGCGCGGCCGACGGCTCGTCGCAGCTGACGAGCGGAGCCGCCACCGCCGCCGACGGGGCGCAGTCCGCCGCCGACGGGGCCGCGACCGTCCGCGACGGCGCCTCCTCCCTCCTCGACGGCTCGACGGCCCTGCGCGACGGACTCGGCGACCTCACCACCGGGCTCGGCGACCTCACCACCGGCGCCACCACGCTCCGTGACGGCCTCGAGGACGGCGTCGTCGCGATCCCCGACCGCTCGGCCGAGCAGCAGGCGGCGCAGGCCTCCGCCATCGCCGACCCGGTGGCCGTGGACAGGAGCGAGGTCGCCTCGGCCGGCACGTACGGCGCCGGGCTGGCTCCGTTCTTCGCGAGCCTCGCCGGCTGGATCGGCATCTACGCCCTGTTCCTGATCGTGAAGCCGGTCTCGCGCCGCGCGATCACCGCGCTGCACTCGCCCCTCCGGATCACCCTCGCCGGCTGGCTGACCCCGGGCCTGCTCGGAGTGGTCCAGATGGCCGGGCTGTTCGCGATCATCTCGCTCGCCCTCGGCTTCGACGTCGCCTCGCCGCTCGGCGTCTACGGGGTGATGGCCCTCGCCTCGCTGACGTTCGCCGCGATGATCCTGGCCCTCAACGTCTGGCTGGGGAGCGTCGGACAGTTCCTCGGCCTGGTGCTGATGGTGGTGCAGCTCGTGACCGCGGGCGGCACATTCCCCTGGCAGACCCTCCCCGGGCCGCTCGCCGCGCTGCACCACGTGCTGCCGATGGGCTTCGCCACCGACGCCGTGCGGCAGCTGATGTACGGCGGCGACGGCAGCGCGGCGCTGCACGACTCCCTCGTGCTGCTCTGCTGGCTGGTCGGCGGTCTCGCCCTCGCGGCGATCGGAGTGGTCCGCATGACGCGGTTCCGCACCCTGCGCGACCTGCAGCCGTCCCTGATCGGGTGACGTCGAGACGGCTCAGACGCTGGCGCCGGAGATAGCATCGGGGGCATGGCAGCACATCGCGGCGAGGTCGAGGCCTGGCTCACCGACATGGACGGCGTGCTCGTGCACGAGAACAAGGCGCTCCCCGGCGCGCCCGAGCTGATCCAGGAGTGGACCGACGCGGGCACCCCCTTCCTGGTACTCACCAACAACTCGATCTTCACTCCGCGCGACCTGGCCGCGCGCCTGCGCGCCTCGGGGCTGCACGTGCCGGAGGAGCGCATCTGGACGAGCGCGCTCGCCACCGCCGACTTCTGCGCCTCGCAGATGCCCGGCGGCAGTGCGTTCGTGATCGGGGAGGCGGGCATCACGACCGCGCTCCACGAGGCCGGCTTCATCATGACCGAGACCTCCCCCGACTACGTCGTGGTGGGCGAGACCCGCAACTACAGCTTCGAGGCGATCACGAAGGCGATCCGCCTGATCATCGGCGGCGCCCGGTTCATCGTGACGAACCCGGATGCGACAGGGCCGAGCTCCGAGGGCGTCATGCCCGCGACGGGAGCGATCGCCGCGCTGATCACCAAGGCCACCGGCAAGGACCCCTACGTGGTCGGCAAGCCGAACCCGATGATGTTCCGCTCGGCGATGAACAAGATCGGCGCGCACAGCGAGAACACCGGCATGATCGGCGACCGGATGGACACCGACATCGTCGCCGGCATCGAGGCGGGCCTGCACACGGTGCTCGTGATGACCGGGATCAGCGACGCCGCCGAGATCGAGCGCTACCCGTTCCGCCCCGACGAGGTGCTCAGCGGCGTGCACGAGCTGCTGTCGGGCGAGCCCCTCGAGTCGGAGTTCCCGCCGGACGTCGTGGTCTGAGCCGCGGTTTTTCGCGCTCAGAAGCGAACGTGCTGCAGCACCCAGGCGTGCATCGCGACCGCCGCGGCCGCCGACGCGTTGATCGAGCGCGTCGAGCCGAACTGAGAGATCTCGAGCACGGCCTCGGAGGCGGCGATCGCCTCGTCCGACAGGCCCGGCCCCTCCTGACCGAAGAGCAGGACGCAGCGCTCGGGCAGCGCGAAGGTCTCGATCGGGACGCAGCCGGGCACGTTGTCGATCGCGATCAGCGGCAGTCCCTCCGCCCGCGCCCACTCGACGAGCTCGGCGACCGTCTCGTGGTGCTGCACGTGCTGGTAGCGGTCGGTCACCATCGCACCGCGCTTGTTCCAGCGGCGTCGACCCACGATGTGGACCCCGCGGGCTCCGAACGCGTTGGCGCTGCGCACGATCGAGCCGATGTTCATGTCGTGCTGCCAGTTCTCGACGGCCACGTGGAACGGGTGGCGGGAGCGGTCGAGCTCGGCGACGATCGCGTCCATCCGCCAGTAGCGGAAGCGGTCGATCACGTTGCGGGCGTCGCCGTGCGCGAGCAGCTCCGGATCCAGCCGCTCGTCCTCGGGAGGCTCGCCGATCCACGGGCCCACACCGTTGGTCGTCGCCTCGACGGAGGGCGCGGGGCCGGTCCCGGCTGGCCTCTCGTTCTCGTCCACGATCGGCAACCCTACAAGCAGGGGCGGCCGGTTCCCTCGGGCCCTCGACGCCGGGGATACTGACGCAGGGGCACGCCGAGAACGTCTCCCGCGAGGAGACGACCATGACCCGCTTCCACCCCGCTCTGCGCGCCGGAGTCGCGACGGCCGCGGTGCTGCTCGCCCTGGCCGGATGCGCCGAGCCGGCGACGCGAGCCCCCTCGACTCCCAGTGCCGCGGGGACGGCGGCTCCTGTGCCCGACGCCACGGATCCGAGCGCGACCCCGGGGGCCGCTGATCCGAGCGCGGCGCCGACGACCACCGCTCCGAGCGCCGGGGGGCCGACCGGAGGCGCGACCACCGGCCCGGGCGCGCAGGCCTCGCCTCCCGCGCTCAGCGACCTCGTGCTCACTCCGGACGGGCTGATCGCGCCCGCCGGATCCGCCTCGCTGATCGTCGGGCAGCCGATCCCCAGGGGTGCCGGCGCAGCGGCCCTCGCCGTGTTCGACGCGGACTTCTGCACCCCGGCCTGGACGGAGGCGGGCGTCGAGGTCGACGGAGCGCCCGGCCGCTGGGTGCCGAACTACCCCGACGAGACGCAGGCGGGAGTGCTGGGGCGGTTCCCGTTCGGACTCCTCGCCGACGAGGAGACCGCTCCGCTGCGGCTGATCCTCGTGAGCAGCCCGGCACTCCGGAGCGCGGGCGGTGCCGGCATCGGCTCCACGCGCGCCGAGCTCGAGGCGGCGCTCGGGGGCACGGCGCAGGTGACCGACACCGACGACCCGGCGGGCGTGGACCTGTACACCGTGCGCGGCGCGAACGCGAGCCTCACCTTCGAGGTGGGCAACGGCACCGACGTCGTCGAGCTCGCCCACGTCGGGCCTCTGCTCGACGTGCCCCTCAGGCTGTCGGGGACGGACGCCGGGCCGTACGGCTGCAGCCTGGTGTGACTCAGCCCGCGGGCGTGCCGGCGAGCGAGCCGACCAGCTCGCCGCCGCCTGCGCGGTCCACGAAGCAGAACGAGCGGCGCTCGCCCGCGTCCCACTGCTCCTGCGTGACCGGGAACGAGGCCGAGACCTGGACGTCGCCGTAGGTCTCGGCCGCCGCGACGTCCACGACTCCGGCGGCCTGGCAGAGCGAGGCGACCGAGAGCGCGAGCGCATCGGATCCGGGGAACACCGTCTCGGTCAGCGGCTCGGCAGCGACCAGCTGGCCGGCGTGCGGCGCGGCGCAGTCGACCACGGTGAACTCCTCGGCCCAGACGGAGTCGAACGGCTGCAGGCACTCCCCGCCGAGGAGGGCGCTCCACGCGTAGGTGCCGGCGGGCAGGGGTCCGACCGTCGGCAGCACCGCGGTGGGCTCCGGAGTCGCGCTCGCCTCCTCGCTCGGCGCCTGGGTCGCGACCGGCACCGCGGCCTCGGGACGGTTCGCCGACGCGACGGCGTAGCCGATGGCCGCGAGGACGGCGAGGATCACGACGACCCCGACCGCGATCAGGGCGATCAGGAGTCGGCGACGTCCCGCCGTCCGCCCGGGGGACGGCGGCGAGAGCGGGGCGATGCTGGGGGGCTCGGTGGCGATGCCGGCGGTGGTGGGGCCGCTCGGCGCCGGGGCGTCCGCGCGAGGGGTCCTCTGCCGTGCGGCGCGCGGGGTCTTCTCGCGCGGAGCCTTCTCGCGGGGAGCCTTCTCGCGGGCGGGCCTGGACCGGGGCGTCTTCTCGCCAGCGGCGTTCGCGTGCGCCGTCGCCGGCGTCGTGCTGAACGGAGCGTCGGCACCCTCGGCGGAGGCGGCGTCGCGCGACCCGGACGGATCGGCGGGATCACCGGAGTCCGTCGGCTCGAGGTTCCACGCGAACGCGGTGCCCCGCCAGAGCTCCTCGTCGCCCGCGTCGTCGTCGTCCGCATCGGCGGGCGGAGTGACGACGTCCTCCCAGACGGGAGGCGCGTCCCAGCCGCCGCGAGGGTCGGGCCACTGGTAGACGGTGCCGTTCGGCGCGGTGTCGCGCTGCGAGGGCGCGGTGGCCCCGGCGGGACGGTCGTCGCGCGGCTCCTCGGGCTGCTGGGCGTCGCGAGCGACGGGAGGTGCGCTGGGCGCGAGAGGCCGGGCGATGGGAGGCGCCGAGCGCGGGGTCGAGGCGCGCTCGGCAGGGTCGCGGCGCGCGGCGTCGAAGCGCGGCTGCGGGCGCACAGGGGGCGCGGTCTGCTCCGGCTCAGGAGCCGGTCCGCGGTCGACGACGGCCTCCGCCTCGGGATCCGCGGGGCGCTCGGGCTCCGGGGCCGGAGCGGGCGGGCGGTTGGCATCGGGCTCGTCGGCCGAGTCGGGCTCGCGGTTCGGGCGGGACGCCTCCTCGCGCTCCTCCGCAGCCCCTGAGGTCTGCAGCGGCGGCGTCGGTTCGAGGACCAGGGTCGGCTCCGGCGGAGCAGAGGCCTCGGCCGCAACGAGCGGCGGCACGTGCACGGTCGTCGCCTCGGACTCGTCACGGCCGGTCGCCCGGGAAGGACGCTCCGGCGCGGCTTCCTCGAGTGCGGACTCGTCAGGAGCACCGTCGGTCTGCTCCGACGCGTCCGACGACTCCTCCGGCGCCGACTCGGCCTCCTCGGGCTCGGACGGCGCGGCGGGTGCGGACTGCGGATCGACGGGCTTCCACTCGGACCCGGTCGGGGTCGCGCGCGGCGCGTCGAAGATGCTCTTCAGCCGTCCGCCGCTGAGCTGCTGCAGGAGCCACTCGCTGCCGCCGACCTGGCGCTCCGGCTCCTTCGGGCGGCCCTCGCCCTCGGAGTGGTCGCCGCGTCCGCGGTTGCCGTCGTCGACCATCAGCTCAGCCCGAGGTCGGCCAGCCCGATCGCGGCGAAGTACGGGTAGCCGGCGTCCTCGATGATCTCGCGCGCACCCGTCGCGCGATCGACGACGACGGCGACTCCGGCGATCTCGGCGCCGACCTTCAGCAGCGCCTCGATGGCCTTCAGCGGCGAGCCGCCGGTGGTGGAGGTGTCCTCGACGACGACGACGCGCTTGCCCTCGAGGTCGGGGCCCTCGACCTGCCGACCGCGGCCGTGGTCCTTCGGCTCCTTGCGCACGACGAACGCGTCGTAGGCGAGCCCGCGGGCGGCGCCCTGGTGCAGGATCGCCGACGCGATGGGATCGGCGCCCATGGTCAGTCCGCCGACGGCGTCGACGCGCTCGATCGGCGCGATGAGGTCGAGCATGACCTGCCCGATCAGCGGGGCGACCCGGTGGTCGAGGCTGACCCGGCGGAGATCGACGTAGTAGCTCGCCTTCTTACCGCTCGTCAGGGTGAAGTCCCCGTGGAAGACGGCGTCGGAGCCGATGTACTCGATGAGCTGCTGGCGTGCGTCGTTCACAGGGCCACTCTACGGGGCGGTCTCGACGCCTCCGGGGAGGCCCGCGGGCGAGGCCGCCCCCGTCTGCTCGTCGCTCCCTCCGCGGAACTGGGTCATGTAGAGCTCGTAGTAGGCGCCGCGGCGGCGCAGGAGCTCGTCGTGAGCACCCTGCTCGACGATGCGCCCCGCCTCCATCACGAGGATCGTGTCGGCGTCGCGAATGGTCGACAGCCGGTGCGCGATGACGAACGACGTGCGGTCGGTGCGCAGCGCCGCCATCGCGTGCTGCACCAGCAGCTCGGTGCGGGTGTCGACCGACGAGGTCGCCTCGTCGAGGATGAGGAGCGACGGGTTCGCGAGGAACGCGCGCGCGATCGTGATCAGCTGGCGCTCTCCGGCCGAGACGCTGCCGCCGTCGGCGTCGAGCACCGTGTCGTAGCCGTCGGGCAGCTGCTGCACGAAGCGGTCGACCATCGTCGCGCGGGCCGCGTCGGCGATCTCGTCATCGGTGGCGTCGAGCCGGCCGTAGCGGATGTTCTCGCGGATGGTGCCCTCGAAGAGCCACGCGTCCTGGAGGACCATGCCGACGCGTGAGCGCAGGTCGCCGCGGGCGAGGCGGGTGATGTCGACGCCGTCGAGCAGGATCCGCCCGCCGGTGAGCTCGTAGAAGCGCATCACGAGGTTCACGAGGGTGGTCTTGCCCGCGCCGGTCGGACCGACGATGGCGACGGTCTGCCCGGGCTGGGCCGAGAACGAGAGCCCCTCGATCAGCGGCTGCTCCGGGTCGTACGAGAACGAGACGTCCTGGAACTCGACGTGGCCGTCGGTGCGCTCGGGGAGCGAATCGGTGACGGTCTCGGCGTCCTGCTCGTCGGCGTCGAGCAGCTCGAAGGTGCGCTCGGCCGAGGCGACGCCCGACTGCAGCATGTTGGCCATGCTCGCCAGCTGGGTCACCGGCTGGGTGAACTCGCGCGAGTACTGGATGAACGCGGTCGCGTCTCCGAGGGTCAGCTGCCCCGACGCCACCCGGAGCCCGCCGACGACCGCGATGAGGACGTAGGACAGGTAGGACACGAAGGTCATCGCGGGCATGATCATGCCCGACACGAACTGAGCGCCGAACGAGGCCGTGTAGAGGTCGTCGTTGCGCCGGTCGAACTCCTCGAGCATCTCGCGGTCGCGGCCGAAGGCGCGGACGATCTCGAGGCCCGAGAACGACTCCTCGATGTGGCCGTTCAGTGCGCCGGTGTTCTTCCACTGCGCGGCGAACAGCTTCTGCGAGCGCGCGCCGATGACTCCCGCGATGACGCCGGACAGCGGGAGCGAGATCAGGGCGATCAGCGCGAGCTGCCACGAGACGATGAACATCATCGCCGCGATGCCGATGATCGTCAGCACCGACTGCACGAGCTGCGAGAAGGCCTGCTGGAGCGCCGTCTGGATGTTGTCGACGTCGTTCGTGACGCGCGACATGACGTCGCCGCGCTGACGGGTGTCGAAGTAGCGCAGCGGGAGGCGGTTGAGCTTGGCCTCGATGTCCTGCCGCAGTCCGTAGACCACGCGCATCACGAGGCCGTTGAGGAGGAACCCCTGGGCCCACATCAGCACC
Source organism: Rathayibacter sp. Leaf299 (assembly GCF_001423055.1). Classification (NCBI taxonomy): domain Bacteria; kingdom Bacillati; phylum Actinomycetota; class Actinomycetes; order Micrococcales; family Microbacteriaceae; genus Rathayibacter; species Rathayibacter sp. Leaf299. The sequence continues at coordinate 167,097 of NZ_LMNT01000005.1, read as the reverse complement.
GAGGCGACCACGTACATCAGCAGCACGATGATGATGAGCCGGCCGAGCACGACGAAGTCGATGCCCTCGCCGGGAACGATGTCGGTCTTGGAGAGCATGTCGGCGAACGTGCCGTTGCCCGAGGCGCGCTGCTGCTCGATGATCTGCTCGAGCGGGACTCCAGCGGGGAGCTGCGACCCGATCACGCCGTTGAAGATCGTGTCCATCGCCTGGCCGAGGATCTTGGGCGCGATCACGGTGAGGACGACCGACGCCGAGACCAGCGCGACGACCACGATCATCCGGGCCTTCTCGGGGCCGAGCAGGCTGAAGAGCCGCTTCGCGGAGGGCCAGAAGTGCTGGGCCTTGCGGGCGGGCGGTCCGTCGCCGAACATGCCGCCGTCGGCCTCGCCGGGCTCGTACTCGGGTGCGAGCGACTCCGGCTCGGCCGGCTGCTCCTCCACTGCGTCGCGGACGCGCGCCATCTCAGGCCACCCCTTCGGTGCTCAGCTGCGATTCGACGATCTCGCGGTAGGTCGCGTTCGTCTCGAAGAGGTCGTCGTGGGTGCCGCGGCCGACCACGCGACCGGCGTCGAGCACGACGATCTGGTCGGCGTGCCGGATGGTCGACACGCGCTGCGCGACGATGATCACGGTCGCGTCGGTGGTCGCCGCGGCGAGGGACTCGCGCAGTCGCGCATCGGTCGCGACGTCGAGCGCCGAGAACGAGTCGTCGAAGAGGTAGACGCGGGGCCGGGCGACGAGAGCCCGCGCGATGCAGAGCCGCTGCCGCTGACCGCCCGAGACGTTCGTGCCGCCCTGCGAGACCGGCTCGTCGAGACCGTGCTCCTTGCTGCGGACGAAGTCCTCGCCCTGGGCGATGCGCAGGGCCTCCCAGAGCTCGGCGTCGGTGGCCTCGGGCCGCCCGAAGCGGAGGTTCGAGGCGATCGTGCCCGAGAATAGGTAGGGGCGCTGGGGCACGAGGCCGATGACCCGGGCGAGCTGGGCGCGGTCGAGGGAGGAGACCGGCACTCCGTCGATCGTGACCGACCCCTCCTGCGGGTCGAACAGGCGCGGCACGAGGCCCAGCAGCGTGGTCTTGCCGGCACCGGTCGAGCCGACGATGGCGGTCGTGCGACCCGGCTCCGCGACGAGATCGACGCCCGACAGCACCGGCCGCTCGGCACCGGGGTAGCCGAAGACGACCCCGTCGAACTCGACCCGGCCGGAGGTGGGCGCGTCGGCGCCGCCCTCGGGCGTGGTCAGGCTGGTGCGCGTGGTCAGCACCTCGTCGATCCGCTCGGCGCAGACCACCGCACGCGGGATCATCATGACCATGAAGACGCCCATCATCACCGCGGTGAGGATCTGCAGGAGGTACTGCAGGAACGCGGTCAGCGAGCCGATCTGCATCTGACCCGCGTCGACGCGCTGCCCGCCGAACCAGAGCACGGCGGCGGTGGCCAGGTGCAGGATCATCATGATCGCCGGGAACATCAGCACGAAGATGTTGCCGACCTTGATCGACACCTCGGTGATCGCGGCGTTCGCGCGGCGGTAGCGCTCGGACTCGAACGGCTCCCGCACGAAGGCGCGCACGACGCGGATGCCCGTGATCTGCTCGCGCAGCACCCCGTTGATGCCGTCGATGCGGTCCTGCATGAGGCGGAACAGCGGCAGCAGGAGGAAGACCAGCACGCCGACGACGACGAACAGCACCGGCACCGAGACCCAGACCAGCCACGAGAGGCCGACGTCCTCGCGCAGCGCGAAGACGATGCCTCCGATGCACATGATCGGGGTCGAGACCATGAAGTTGAGGGTCATCAGCACGAGCATCTGCACCTGCTGCACGTCGTTCGTGCCGCGGGTGATGAGGGTGGCCGTGCCGAATCGGCCGACCTCGAGCCCGCTGAGGGAGTCGACGCGGCGGTACACGTCGCGGCGCAGGTCGCGCCCGACCGCCATGGCGGTGCGAGCGCCGAAGTAGACGCCCCCGATCGCGGTGACGACCTGGACGAGGCAGACGCCCAGCATGGTCACGCCGGTCGACCAGATGAAGTCGGTGTCGCCGGTGCCGATGCCCTGGTCGATGATCTCCGCGTTGAGGCTCGGCAGGTACAGCGCCGCGAGCGTCGAGATCAGCTGCAGCACGACGACCGCCGCGATCCAGCGGGAGTAGGGCTTCGCGTAGGACGACGCGAGTCGGAGCAGGATCACGGGGTTCCTCGAGACGGGGTGGGGAGTGCGGGGAGGGGCGACGGGCCGATCCGGAGGGACGGCTGTCGTGATCGGAGGATCCCGTGCAGACGGCGACCGGGCGGATCGGGTGACGGCGGAGGGCGACGGAAGGAGGAGCGGCGACCGCGGGCGGCGGCGCCGAGGACGACGCGGGTGGCGCCGATCGGGACGGCGCACAGACAACCATCGACCACCGACACCGGTTGCGCAATCCGTCGGGCGGATGACCGACGGGCGGGCCGCGTCCGCTCGCCCACCACCGCCCGCACCGTCCTGTCGGCGGCGGCTCCTACACTTCGAGGATGCGCATCGCCACGTGGAACGTGAACTCCATCCGGGCCCGCACGGGCCGCGTCGTCGACTGGCTGGTCCGCGAGGACGTCGACGTGCTCGCCATGCAGGAGCTGAAGTGCAAGCCCGAGCAGTTCCCGCACGAGGCCTTCGCCGAGGCGGGATACCACGTCGAGATGGCGGGGATCAGCCAGTGGAACGGCGTGGGCATCGCCTCCCGCCTCCCGATGGAGGACGTGCAGGTCGGCTTCCCCGGCATGCCCGGCTTCGCCAAGGCCCCCGCCGAGGACGGCTCGCTCCCCCTGGAGGCCCGCGCGATCGGCGCCACCGTCGACGGCGTCCGCGTCTGGAGCCTCTACGTGCCCAACGGCCGCGCCGTCGGCGACCCGCACTACTTCTACAAGCTCGCGTGGCTCGCCGCCCTCGAGGCGAGCACCCGCGAGTGGCTGACCGCACAGCCCGATCTGCCGCTCGCGCTCGTGGGCGACTGGAACGTCGCTCCGCTCGACAGCGACGTGGGCGACCCGTCGCTGGGCCCCGGGTCCACGCACGTCTCGATCCCCGAGCGAGAGGCGTTCGCCGCGTTCGAGGCGGCCGGACTGAGCGACGTCGTGCGCCCGCTCGTGCCCGAGGGGTACACCTACTGGGACTACAAGCAGCTGCGCTTCCCGCGCAACGAGGGCCTCCGGATCGACTTCGTCCTCGGCTCGCACGCGTTCGGCGAGCTGGTCACGGCCGCGTCGATCCACCGCGACGAGCGCAAGGGCGACGCACCGAGCGACCACGTCCCCGTGGTGGTCGACCTCGATCTCGAGACGACCCTCGACGACGACCGGCCCATGATCTTCTGACGATGGCCTCCTCGAAGAAGAAGCGGGCGCGCGCGGCCGCGGACGGCTCCTCCTCCGCCCGGCCCGCGGCACCGGCCGCCCGCCCCGGCCCCGCCGGTCGCGCGCACGATGAGCTGCGGACCGACGCCTACCGCACCGTCCGCGAGGTGCTCGAGGCGGGGCGCCCGCGCCGCCGGCGCTGGGACCTCGTGCTCTCGATCCTCGGCTGCCTGGGGCTCGGACTCGTGGCGGTCGTGCTCGGCTACCTCGCCGCCGTCCTCTCGGTGTTCCCCGCGCAGTGCGAGGGGCGGAACATCGCGTGCGACTTCGACCGGATCGACTGGGGCGTCTCGATCGCCCTGCTCGGCCCGCCGGTGCTGACGCTGATCGCGGTGGCCGTGACGGTCGTGCGCTACCTGGTGGGTCGCCGGGCGTTCTGGGTGCCACTGGTCGGCTTCGCGCTGTGCGTCGGCACGGCGTTCCTGGCGTCCTGGCTGGTCACGAGTGCGATCCCGGGGTCTGCTCTGGCCTGAGCGGGCGGGTCGGGCCGGACCTCGGGGAACGTGGGTCTCGAGACGCCCCTCCGGGGCTACTCGACCAGCAGGCAGCGGGAACGTGGGTCTCGATACGCCCCTCCGGGGCTACTCGACCAGCAGAGAAGGCGGCATCCTCTTCAGGCAGGCGAGCGGGCGGCCGACGGGTCAGCCGGCGCAGCTGGGGTCGGGGACGAGGGTGACGTCGGTCGCGTTGATCATCGGGGTGACGCGCACGGCCTGCTCACCGAAGCCGGAGGCGGCGCCCGCCGTGAACGTGATCGTGGCGGTGGCGGACTCGCCGGGCGACAGCTGCACGGCGACCTTCGAGACCGGTCGACCGAGGTCGTCGCTCGTCTGCACGACGTCGCCGAGCTCGGAGCCCCAGCTCGCTCCCGACACGGTCGTGCCGGGAGGGCCGTAGACGTAGACGTTCGTGACGAAGTCGCCGCGCGGGAACCTGCCGTCGCCTCCGTTCGCCGCCACGTAGGACGGAAGGGTGCGCGCCACCTGGCGGGAGATCGTGTTGGTCAGCGTCACCTGGGTGGTGAACGTCGCACCGGAGGCGGCGCAGCGGTTCGCGCTCGACTGCGTCACCGCGGTGTCGAGGTAGTAGTCCATCTTCGAGCCGATGGAGGCGTCCTGGAAGAAGACGCCCGTCGTGGTCGTGGCGTCGTTGACGGTGGGGAGGATGCCCGCGATCGGGGTCGGGGCGAGGAGCGCCTGCTCGTCGGGATCCGTGCTGTAGGCCAGGATCCGGCTCTCCTCGACCGACTTGACGATCGCCGGGAGCATGCGGGTCGGCTCCATGTCCCCGCTGAGGATCTTGCCGAGCACCGTCGCGCTCGCCTCCGAGAAGAACGCGTCGGTCCGATCGCCGACCGTCGAGGCGGGGTAGCGGAAGTAGACCTCGTTCAGCAGCGTCGACACGGTGTTCTCGCTCGTCAGGACGGTGCCGTCGGTCAAGGCCACCGGACCGGTGGAGTCGAGCAGGTACGACAGTGCGACGGGATCGATCGCGAGCACGCCGTCGATCTTCTGGTCGGGGAACTTCTGCGCCCAGAACTGCGTCGCGATGGAGGAGGCGGTGGGGAAGTCGGGGCGGCTGGTCGAGACGTTGAAGGTCGTGGCCAGGTTGCCGCCGAACGTGTTCAGCGCGCTCTGATCGACGTCCACCGACTCGAGCCCGCGGAAGTCCTGGCTCGACTGCTGCTCGGTGATCGAGATGGCACCGGCGTCGGCCTGGAGCAGCATGACCGAGGAGGCGCCGCCTCCCAGCGCCTGCGCCTCGGCGAGGTTCTGGAACATGACGAGGTAGTTGCGCGGACCGCTCGCACCGAGCGCGTCGGGGAGGATCGCGGTGATCGGCTGGACCTGGTCCATCGCCTCGGTCGCGGTCTCGAGCTGGGGGGCGAAGGCGTCGAGCGCCTCGGCGACCTGCGGCACGAGCGCGCCGCGGTCGATCCCGGCCACCCGCTCGCTCGACTCGTCGACGACCTGCTTCGCGACGTCGATCCTGGCCGAGAGCTCGGTGATCGCGGCGAGGTCGACCCGGCCGTCGACGGGCTTGAGGACGTCGAGCGAGGTTCCCGAGAGCGGAGTGACGATCTTCGCCGACACGTCGTCGGCGATCTCGGTCGCCGCGCGCACGGCCGAGAGGTTCGGACCGAGGATCGGGACGACCTCCATGACACGCCACACCGGGTCGTCGGTCTCGTCGCGCGCCTCGCCGGTGAGGGTCGCGATCTGCCCGGAGGTGGCCTGCGCACCGGCCGTGTCGAAGCCGGTGAGCTGGTCGGCGGCCTGCGAGACGAGCGGGATCGCCGACGTGAGCTTGTCGCGCACCGTCATCGCCTTGTCGTACGTCCGGACGGCCAGCAGGACCGCGACGATCACGCCGATCACGAGCACCAGGAGGATGCTCAGCGTGATCCACAGTCCGCGGCGACGGCGGCGCGGGGCGCCGGAGGCGCCGCGAGGAGAGGTCGTCGTGGTGGTCATTCGGAAGAGCCTAAGCGACCCTCGGCGCGGGAGTCGTCGCGCGACTGCCCCCCATCCGTCCTGCGACACGGCTGCGGCCGACCGTGATCGCCCGGGACGCGGCCCGGGCGGCGTCAGCCCAGGAGGAGGGACACGGCGATGAGCACCGGCACCGCCGTCACCGTGCTCACGAGCGCCGTGTCGCGGGCGACGGCCACTCCGCGGTCGTAGCGCGAGGCGAAGTTGAAGATGTTCTGCGCGGTCGGCAGGGCGGCCGTGACGGTCACCGCGAACAGGTGCTCGGCGTCCAGCTGGAACACGAAGCGGCCGAGCGTCCACGCGACCGCGGGCATGACGAGCGACTTCAGCGTCGACGCGACGACGACCTCGATCCGCGCGGGGCCCGCCTCCAGCGGCCGCTGCCCGCGCAGCGACATGCCGAAGGCCATCAGCACGAGCGGGATGGAGGCGTTGCCGATGATCGAGAACGGCTCCAGCACCGGCGCCGGCACCTCCAGCCCCGTGACGGCCACGAGCAGCCCGAGCGCCGAGGCGATGATCATGGGGTTCCGGAGTGGCTGCGTCAGGATCGCGCCGACCGATGTGCGCCCGCTCGTGGAGATGTCGAGCACCGTCAGGATCGTCGGCGCGAGCAGGAGCAGCTGCAGCAGGAGGGTCGGGGCCACCCACTGCGGGTCGCCGAGCACGTAGATCGCCACGGGCAGCCCGATGTTGTTCGCGTTGACGTAGGCGGAGGAGGCGGTGCCGATCACGGTCTCGGGTAGCGGGCGGCGGAAGACCAGCCGCGACGCGAGCACGTAGACCGCGGCGACGATCAGGACCGTGCTCAGCGACACCAGGAGGAACGACGAGAAGAGCACCGTCACATCGGCCCGCGAGAGCACCGTGAACAGCAGTGCCGGAGTCGTCACGAAGAAGGCGATGCGCGAGAGGACCGCTCGTCCCTCCGGAGGCACGAGCCCGAAGCGGGCGATGAGGTAGCCGACGGCGATCACCACGCCGATGATCGCGAAACCGGTGAGCACGCCCTCCGTGGTGTCCTCCGTCGCTCGGGCGAGCGCAGTGCTCGCGGGGATCGCCTCTCAGCCTAGGGTCCGGCGCCGTTGCGTCCGGAGGGGGCCCGGCCTACCGTGTCGGCATGCCGCATCTCGACGTCCCCGGCGCGAGCCTCCACTGGGAGGCGGACGGCCACGCCTCCTCCCCCGCCCTGCTGCTGGTGCACGCCGGCATCGCGGACCTCCGGATGTGGGACCCGGTGGTTCCGGAGCTCGCCCGCGACCACCTCGTCGTGCGCCTGGACTCCCGCGGCTTCGGCGGCACGACCACCGGCGACGTCGACTTCGACGAGCGCGCCGACCTGCTCGCCGTGCTGGATCACCTCGGGGTCGAGCGGGCCGTCGTCATCGGCTGCTCGCGCGGCGGCTCCGCGGCGCTCGACCTCGCGATCGCGCACCCCGACCGGGTGAGCGGACTCGTCGCGATCTGCCCGGGCGTCGGCGGGTTCCCATATCCGGAGCTGACGGAGGAGGAGGACGCCCTCTTCGACGAGATCGACGCCCTGCTCACCACCGGCGATCACGCGCAGGTCGCGCGGAAGGAGGCGGAGCTGTGGGCCTTCGGGCCGGGCCGCTCCCCGGACGGGCTCGACCCCTCCTTCGTCCGGACCGTGCGCTCGCTCGCCGAGGGGCGTGCGGGCCACGAGCACGAGAAGCCGCGGCCGATCCCGCTCGAGCCGCCCGCGTACGACCGGGTCGTGGACCTGGACGTGCCGGCGCTCCTGCTCGTGGGTGCGCACGACGTGTCGGAGTCGTTCCCCGTGTTCGAGTACCTCGTCTCGACGATCGCCGGTGCCGAGGGGCACGTGTTCGAGTCGGCTGCTCATCTGCCGAGCGTCGAGCGGCCCGAGGAGTTCCTCGCGGTCCTTCGGCCGTGGCTCGCGAGGCACGGGATCTGACGTCGCTCGCGGGGTCGCTCCGGCGCACGGGCACCCCGATCCAGGGGATGCCCGCGCAATCAGTGGCGCCCTAGGCGACCGCCGCCAGGTCGAAGGCCCAGTCCGCGTAGAGGCTCGGGGGCTCGCCCTTCTCGACGACGTCGACGCGGTCGAAGCCGACCTCGACGCACGTCGCGCTGTCCTCGGCGTCGTCCGTGCGCACGTAGGCGTGCACGAAGCGGGGCAGCGGGAACGCCGCGGCCTCCTCGAGCAGCAGCCGGACCGAGCGCGCGGCGACGCCGCGTCCTCTCGCCTCGGGGGCGAGATCCCAGGCCGTCTCGTACGCGACGATGCCGCGCGAGTGGCCGTACCAATAGCCGATGGAGCCGACGCAGTCGCCGTCGAGCTCGATCACATAGAAGAAGGCGGTGCCCTCGGCCCAACCGCGCAGGTAGCGGTCGTGCAGGGTGCCGTCGTCCTCGTGTCCGGTGTCCGACTCCGCGCGGGTGACGCTGAGTGCGGCGACGTCCGCCTGCGGCCAGGGCAGGAGGCGGATGTTCTCGGACTGCTGATCGATGCTGACTGTTCTGTGGTCGCTTCCGGGTTCGGGTCCCGTCACGCGCTCCGATCCTCTCTCTCAGGATGGCCCGTCGGTCGCGCCCCTCCGCCAGGTGTTTGGAGTGGCCGATCGATCGGATGGCCGCACTCGGGATGCGGCCGCGATGTCCGCCCCATCTTCGACCCCTTGTCGGAGCTGATGTGGGCCGTGGAGGAATCTAGCCCCGAACGGGGGGGCGAACCTCCGAAACCCCTGGTCGAACGCTGATCGGAGCTGGGAACGAGCGCCGAGCGGCGCATGCGTGCGCGGCGAGCGCCGACCTCGCCGTGCAGCTCCGGGTCCACGCAAGAAAAGCGCGCGCAACGGCCCCTACGCTCGGAGTCGGGTCGCATCCGACCCGTTCCACCAGGGATTCGAAGCGTGAGGAGGATCACCATGTCGCAGTTCGTGCAGAGCACAGTCGTCGGAGAGCCGGAGGTCCTCGAGGACCGCGTCGAGTCCTCCTCCGCGTGGCTCGACCTCACGGCGGCGGTCGCCGCCGTGCAGCCCCTGCAGGCCGCCGACGGCTCCCTCGCCGACCCCGACCGCCTCGAGGACGCGCGGGCGGCTCTCGCTCGCATCGTCACCGCGATCCGCACGCTCGCCCCCGCGTTCCCGCACGACGCCGCCTACCTGGAGGCGCTCGTGGTCGACTTCCGCCGGTGGAGCGACGAGGGCCTCGGAGTGCCGGACTTCCTGGACTCCCTCCAGGCCTTCCAGCCCCAGCTCGACCGCATCGACGGACTGCGTCACCTCGTCGTCTTCCCGATGCTGACGCAGAACGGCAGCCGCGAGCGCCACGTCGAGGCGGTGCTCGTCGAGGTCGTCTGGCCGCGCTTCGTCGCCGAGCTCGAGGCCGGCGACTACTCCAACGCGCTGTTCGTGCCGGTGCGCTTCGTCGACTTCACGTCCGGATACGACACGGACAGCGCCGTGCTCTTCCCCGAGACCGTCGCCATGCGCGCGGTCCCCGCCTTCACCTGGGGAGCGATCTTCGCGGATCGCGAAGCGGCCCGGTTCCGCCGAGTCGTGGGCCGTGCCGCCGAGATCACCCGCCTCGAGCTCCCCGAGGACGCGCGTCGGCTGATCGCCGACCAGCGCCTGTCCGAGGAGGCGTTCGTGATGTGGGACCTCATCCACGACCGCACCCACATGCGCGGGGACCTGCCGTTCGACCCGTTCATGATCAAGCAGCGCATGCCGTTCTTCCTGTACTCGCTCGAGGAGCTGCGCTGCGACCTGACGGCGTTCCGCGAATCGGTCGCGATCGAGCGCCGTCTCGCCGCGGCCGAGCGCCTCGACGACGAGGAGGAGCGCCTGGCCGAGCGCGCCCGCTCGGTGCAGTACGCGATCCTGTTCGACCGCCTGTTCCGCTTCCCGTTGACGGGCTCGCGGGTGCGCAACTACGACGGACTGGGCGGGCAGCTGCTGTTCGCCTGGCTGCACCGCAACGGGGTGCTGCACTGGACCGACACCCGGCTCGCCTTCGAGTGGGACGGCGTCGCCGACGTGGTCGTCGCCCTCTCGGACGCGATCGACGAGCTCTACTGGCGCTCGATCGACCGCCCGAAGACCGCGCACTGGCTGGCCGCGCACGCCCTGATCGCGTCGGTCCTCACTCCGCACCCCGCCTCGGCCTGGGCGCGCGGGCTGCCGGACGAGGTGCTCCTCGGAGCGCCGCGCGGCTTCACGGACGCGGTGCTGGACGACGAGTTCCCGCTGTCGATGTTCTACGAGGCCCTGGCCAAGAAGATGGGCGACGTGATCACGTCGACCCGGGGCATCACCGGACGCGACTGAGAACGCTCGCGGGTCCCGGCGGCGGTCTCCCGACCCCGCCGGGGACCCGTCGCGTACTCTGGACGCCATGTCCCGAGGTGCCGACACCGTCGCCGCCGCCGATCCCTTCGACGCCGGCTGGTCGAGGAGACCGCCCACGCGCTCGAACTACGTGCGCGACGCGGTGGGCGCGGGAGTGCTGCTCCTGGCGACCGTGCTCTCGGTCCTGCTCTACACCTCCGCCGGCTTCCCGGATGCGGCGCATCCGATCGTCAGCGCGCACTGGGCCGTGGCTCTCACGCTGCCGCTGGCGTTCCGCCGCCGGTTCCCGGCCACCGTCGCGATCGTCCTCGCGGTGGTCTACGCGCTCGGCCTCGTGCTGCAGGTGCCGGAGTCGCTGTTCAACCAGATCTGCCTGTTCCTCGCGATCTACACGGTGGGCGCGTGGGGGGCGGACCGGCGCCGCGCCCTCGTGGTGCGCCTCCTGATCGCGATCGCGATGCTGGGCTGGCTCGTGACCACGCTCGTGAGCGGCGACTGGTTGAACCGCACCGTGCCCTCGACCGAGGCCGTCGGCCCGCTCTCGCCCTACCTGGCGGAGTCGGCGCTCGTGGTCCTGGTGAACCTGCTCTACTTCGGCAGCGCGTACGTCTTCGGCGAGGCGTCCTGGCAGTCGGCGCGCCGTCTCGAGGCGCTGGAGGCGCGCACGGCCGAGCTCGACGACGAGCGCGAGCGCTCCTCCCGCCGCGCCGTCACGTCGGAGCGGCTGCGGATCGCCCGCGAGCTGCACGACGTCGTGGCGCACCACGTCAGCGTGATGGGCGTGCAGGCGGGAGCGGCCCGCCGCGTCCTCGCGCGGGACCCCGAGAAGGCGGCGCGGTCGCTCAGCGCGATCGAGAACGACGCGCGCTCGGCGATCGACGAGCTGCACCGCATCCTGGTCGCCCTCCGCGCCGAGGAGACGACCCCCGCGGGCGTCACAGACTCGGCGCCCACCGACTCCGCCTCGACCCGCGGAGTCGCCCAGCTCGAGGAGCTCGTCCAGGCGTCCGCGGGCTCCGGACTGCCCACCTCGTTCCGCACTCTCGGCGCTCCTCGGGAGATCCCGGCCACCGTCGGGCTCAGCCTCTACCGCATCGCGCAGGAGTCGCTCACGAACGTCCGCAAGCACGCGGGACCCTCCGCGCAGGCCGAGCTGCGGCTCCGCTACCTCGATGAGGCCGTCGAGCTCGAGGTCGCCGACGACGGAGGCACCGGCCCGCACCCGACCGTTCCCGCGTCGTGCGGGCTGGGGCAGACGGGCATGCGCGAGCGGGCCGCGGCGGTCGGCGGGCGCATCGAGATGGGTCCGCGCGGCGACGGGTACCTCGTGCACGTGCACGTGCCGCTGTCGCGGGTGCGCGCTCCGGAGCGGCCCCTCGAACCGGTAGCGTCGACCGGGGCGTCGCGGGGGCGCACCGACGCAGCGAGCGGGGGCCGCGCATGACCGAGGACATCCGCGTCCTGCTGGTGGACGACCAGGAGCTGGTCCGGGCGGGCTTCCGCATCATCCTGGAGTCGGAGCCGGGCATCGTCATCGTGGGCGAGGCCCGCACGGGGTCCGAGGCGATCGAGCGCGCCTCCGAGCTCTGCCCCGACGTCATCTGCATGGACGTGCAGATGCCCGGGATGGACGGTCTCGCCGCGACCCGCGAGATCGTCAAGGACCCGCGGCTGTGCTCGAGCGTCCTGATCCTCACCACCTTCGACCGCGACGACTACCTCTTCGACGCGCTCTCGGCCGGAGCGAGCGGCTTCCTGCTCAAGAACGCCTCTCCGGAGGACCTGGTCGACGCCGTGCAGGTGGTCGCGCGCGGCGACGCCATGCTCGCGCCCGACGTGACCCGCCGCGTGATCGAGCGCTTCGCCGCGGAGCCCGCGCGCAACCCGGAGGAGCACCCGGCGGTGGCGGAGCTGACCGACCGCGAACGCGAAGTGCTCGTGTACCTGGCGCGGGGCTGGTCGAACGCCGAGATCGCCTCGCAGCTGTTCGTGGGCGAGGCGACCGTGAAGACGCACGTGTCGAAGATCCTGATGAAGCTGCGCGTGCGCGACCGGATCCAGGCGGTCGTGTTCGCCTACGAGCACGGGATCGCGGTGCCGGGGCGGTCCTGACGCCGACGGGACGACGGCCGAGGCGTGTCGGCCGAGAGACCCCCTCCTCGGCAGCGGCCGGCCGCCGTCAGCGGCGAGGCTGCGGGGCCGCCGCGCGTGGGGGCGAGCGGCGGACGAACTCCATGCGGATGTCCGGCACGATCTTCCGGTCGAGCACGACGGTCATGTACCGGCCGTCGACCCGCGCGCCGATGGCGACGACGTCGGGATCCGTGTCGACCCGGTAGCCGCGCAGCGCCTCTCCGTCGACCACGACCGGGACGCCGCGCACGACGTCCTCGTCGCGCAGCGCCGCGGCGACCACGGGCATCCCTCCGCGCCGGCTGCGCACGCGACCGGGGAAGGTGTTGCGCAGCACGTCGCCCATGTGGGCGGCGAGACGCGATTCGAGCGGGCGGCTGCGCTCGGCGGGGATCGGCACGGAGGTGCGCACCGCCTCCCAGAGGACCGGGTACCGCATCCGCGTGACCTGGTCGACCATCCACGGCGGGAGGTGGTCGTTCTCGGCCCGTTCGATGGCCCGCTTCTGCTCGGGAGTGAGCGGGACGTGGTTGACGGGATCGGCGCGATTGCGGGGATTCTTGAAGAACGAGTACGACAGCGAGATCTCGACGAACCGCCCGAGCGCCATGGTCTGGGCCGCCGCGAACTCCTCGAGTCGGGGCTGCGGGGCGAACGCGAGGACCGGGTCGCCGAAGCGGGCCGCGATCTCGTCCACCCCGGGAGGGGCCGGCATATCGCGGACCGCCCCCGATGTGTCCATGCGCATAGGACAAGAGTGGCCGTTCGCTCAGCCGATACCAACTTCTTGACGGAGATCGGCTCGACGCTCTCGGGCTGTTCACATGCCGGAAACACGACGGCGGCGGGCGTCGGGCTCCTGAACGGCTCCCGGACGGGGGCTGCGAAGATGGAGGCATGAGCGCTCTGCACGATCCGACCGTCCGCGGTTTCGCCTCCGACAACTACTCCGGAGTGCACGACGAGGTGCTCGCGGCGATCGCCGCCGCCAACGGCGCGCACCAGGTCGCGTACGGCGAGGACGTCTACACCGAGCGGCTCCAGCACGCGTTCCGGCGCGAGTTCGGCGAGCAGGCGCAGGCGTTCCCGGTGTTCAACGGCACGGGCGCGAACGTCACCGGACTGCAGTCGATGCTGCCGCGCTGGGGCGCCGTGATCTCGGCCGGCACGGCGCACATCAACTCCGACGAGGGCGGGGCGCCCGAGAAGGTCGGCGGGATCAAGATCCTCACCGTCGTCTCGCCCGACGGCAAGCTCACCCCGGACCTCGTCGACGAGCAGGCCTGGGGCTACGGCGACGAGCACCGCTCGCAGCCGCTCGTCGTCTCGATCACGCAGTCGACCGAGCTCGGCACCGTCTACACCCCCGAGGAGGTGCGGGCCCTGGCCGATCACGCGCACGCGCACGGCATGCGCCTGCACCTCGACGGGGCGCGGATCGCGAACGCGGCGGCGGCGCTGGACGTGCCGCTGCGCGCCTTCACCACCGACGCGGGCGTCGACGTGCTGTCCTTCGGCGGCACCAAGAACGGGATGCTGCTGGGCGAGGCGATCGTCGTGCTCGACCCCGAGGCGTCCAGCGGACTGCACTACCTCCGCAAGACCAACATGCAGCTCGCGTCGAAGATGCGCTTCCTCTCGGCGCAGCTGCTCGCGATGCTCGGCGAGGACGGCGAGGCGGAGCCGCTGTGGCTGCGCTCGGCCCGGCGCGCCAACGCCATGGCCGCCCGACTGCGCGCGCAGCTGGAGGAGTCGATCGCCGCCGGACGGATCCAGGGGCTCGCGTTCACGCAGCCCACGCAGGCGAACGCGGTGTTCGCGACGCTGCCCTCGGGAGTCGCCGACCGCCTGCGCGAGGTGTCCCGCTTCTACGACTGGAACCCGGCGACGGGCGAGGTGCGCTGGGTCTGCTCGTTCGACACGACGGAGGACGACATCGACGTGTTCACGGCGGCGATCGAGCGCGAGCTGACGGCGTGAAGGCGCGGATCGTCGGGCTCGGAGCGGTCGTCGCGGGGATGCTCGCGGGATGCACGGGCGGTCCGTCGTCAGGGGCGGAGACGGGCGCGGGGACGTCGGCTTCGGCGTCCGCCTCGGCGTCCGCTTCCGCGTCCGTCGCTCCGCTCACGCGCCTCGACTGCGACGCCCTGCTGCCCGTGGAGCGGGCGTCGGAGGCCCTCGGGCTGCCGGCCGACCGCCTCGAGGGCAGCCGCGACGGGGCCGTCCGCACGTCGTCCGAGCTGATCCGCGCCGCCGCGGAGGAGAACGGCGGGCTCCTCACCTGCTCCTGGTTCGAGCAGGACGGGCCGGCCTCGATCGTCGCCTCGGCGGCGACGGACGCGGGCGACGCCTTCGCCGCGATGCCCGCCGGCCCCGCACTCGCGGCGGGCGTGGCGGCCTCGGGCGCCTGCCTCGAGGGGAGCTGCACCGCCCAGGTGCTCGCCGGATCGACGTGGGTCTCGCTCGCGCTGATCGGGGCGCCCGCGACCCTCGACCTCACGGCCCTCGCCTCCTCGACCGCCGTTTCCGCGAACGGACGCCTCGACGACGTCATCGCAGGCACCGCACCCGTCTGCGCCGATCTGCTGACCGACGAGCAGCTGACCTCGCTCGCCGGGCTGGCGCAGCCCGTCGCCGGCGCCGGCACGGAGGCGGCGACTCCGGCGACAGCGGGGGCCGCGGCCGCCGCACGCGCGGGTCTCGCCTCCTGCACCTGGACGGACGCGGCCAGCGCCGCCTACTCCGGTCTGAGCATCGACGCGCTGCCCTCGGGCGAGGAGGGCTGGCGCACGCTGTCGCTGACCACCGGGCTGTCGATCCCGCTGGCGCCCGTCGACGGACTCGGGGAGCGCGCGATCTCGGGCTGCTCGGCGGGGACGTGCGAGGTGGACGTGCTGGCGGAGGACGTCTGGTGGCGCGTAGTCGTGACGGGCGACGAGGCGCGGGCCGACGCGGTCGCGCGGGCGGTGCTCGCGGGCTGATCCGCCGGGTCGGCCTGCGCGAGATGCCACTCCGGTACGCCTCGTTCGGCGTGTCGCGTACCGGAGTGGCATCTCGCGGGGTGGTTCAGGGGCGGCGCCAGTACTCGTACCAGGACGACTCCGTCGCGCCGAGGGCGGAGTAGAGGCGGCGGGCCGGGGCGTTGGCCTCGAGGACCTGGATCCAGTAGTGCGCGACGCCCCCTGACTCGGCCTGCCCGAGGAGCGAGCGGAGGACGGACGCGGCGTGGCCGCGGCGCCGCGCGTCCGGGCGGGTGGCGAGGGAGAAGAGCCCGCACCAGGGCGTGTCCCCGGCGGTCGCGTACGCGAGTCGACCGCAGGCGGCTGCGCCCCGCTCGTCGCGGACGAGGGCGTAGGAGGAGTCGCAGCCCGCGAGGATCCGCTGCGCGACGTCGCGCTCGGCGGCGCCTCCGCGGCCGTCGACGGACCACCAGAGCGACAGCCAGTCCTCGGACGGGGAGGGCTCCAGGACCGCGGGCGGCCCGCTCAGCGCGGCGAGCGCCTCCTGGACCGTGCCCGTGAGGACGAGCGTGCGCTCGTGCGGCGCGTAGCCGCGGGCGGCCAGGCGCTCGGGGAGATCGGCGGGCAGGGTCGCCGGTCCGAGCTGCAGGAGCGGAGGGATCGCGTGCTCGCGCGCGAACGCCTCCGCGGCGTCGATCGCGTGCTCGGGGTCGGTGACGGCGCCGGACGTGAGGACCGAGTTGGCGCGCTTCGTGACTCCGGACGCGGCGCGCAGCAGCCAGCCGTCGAGCTCACGGGTCTCGAGCGCGGGCCAGGCGGCGGCGGTGAGGCGATCAAGCACGCGCGGGTACATGCGCTCGACGGTACCGCGGCGCTCAGGCGGGTCCTCGGCTCGCAGGAACACGACCGGCTCGCAGGAACCGGCGATCCGGACGAGCCGGACCGGTTCCTGCGAGCCGGAGGTGGGTGCTGCGGGCCTGTGCGGCCCGCGGCGACTCACATGTTGATCATGTGGCCCTTGAGGCCGTGGAAGCCCTCCTGGAGCGCCTCCGACAGCGTCGGGTGGGTGTGCACGTTGCGCGCCAGCTCGGTCGCGGTGAGGTCCCACTTCTGCGCGAGCGTGAGCTCGGGGAGCAGCTCGGAGACGTCCGGGCCGATCATGTGCGCGCCGAGGAGCTCGCCGTACTGCTTGCTCGCGATGAGCTTGACGAAGCCGGTGGGCTCGCCGAGGCCGTGCGCCTTGCCGTTCGCCATGAACGGGAAGGTCGAGACGGTGATCTCGTGGCCCTCGTCGGTCGCCTGCTTCTCGGTGAGGCCGAAGGAGGCGATCTGCGGCTGGCAGAACGTCGCGCGCGGCATCATGCGGTAGTCGCCCAGCGTCTGGGTCTCGGCACCGGCGAGGGTCTCGGCGGCGACGACGCCCTGCGCCTCGGCCACGTGGGCGAGCTGCAGCTTCGCGGTCACGTCGCCGATGGCGTAGATGTGCGGCACGTTCGTGCGCATGTGGTCGTCGATCGCGATCGCTCCGCGCTCGGTCAGCTCGACGCCCGTGTTCTCGAGGCCGAAGCCCTCGACGCGGGGGATCCAGCCGATCGACATCAGGACCTTGTCGACCTCGAGGGTCGACTGCGTGCCGTCCTTCGCGGTGTAGGTCACGGTGACGTAGCCGTCCTTGTCGACGACCGACTCGACCTTGGTCGAGGTGAGGATCTCGACGCCGAGCTTCTTGTACTGCTTCTGGATCTCCTTGGAGACGTCCGGGTCCTCGTTGGGGAGGGCGCGGTCCATGAACTCGATGATCGTGACGTCGACGCCGTAGTTCTTCAGGACGTACGCGAACTCCATGCCGATCGCACCGGCGCCCACGATGGCCATCGTGTCGGGCAGGTCGCGCGTCATGATCTGCGTCTCGTAGGTGACGACGTTCTCGGAGAGCTCGACGCCGGGGAGCAGGCGGACGCTCGCGCCGGTCGCGATGATCGCGTCGTCGAACGTCAGCGACTCCGAGCCGCCCTTGGTCAGCTGGACGTCGAGGCCCTGCGGGCCGGTGAAGGAGCCGGTGCCGTCGAACTCGGTGATCTTGTTCTTCTTCATCAGGAAGTGGACGCCCTTGGTGCGTCCGTCGGCGACCGTGCGGCTGCGGTCGAACGCCGCGCCGAAGTCGAACGAGACGTCGCCCGAGATGCCGAACTGCTTGGCCTGCGAGTGGAAGATGTGGGCGAGCTCGGCGTTGCGCAGCAGCGCCTTCGACGGGATGCAGCCGACGTTGAGGCAGACACCGCCCCAGTACTGCTTCTCGACGATGGCGACGGACTTGCCGAGCTGCGCCGCTCGGATCGCGGCCACGTACCCGCCGGGGCCGGCCCCCAGGACGACGACGTCGAAGTGCTGGGCCATGGATGATCCTCCATCAGAGTCGTGAGTGGTGCGCGCGGGGAACCACGCCGTCTACGAGCGTACCGTTCCCCAGGCGCGGAGCCCGGGGGTCCTCCCTGGGCGAACGGACCTGGTAGGGCTGTGGAGGGACGGTCCGCGGCGGCGGACGGGCGGGAATGCGGGCGGGTGCGGAACGGTTGCACCACGCGGGCAACGGAGCCCTCCCCGATCCGCACACTCCCGGAAAGAAGCTCCACCATGGCCCTCGCCACCGCGTCCCGCACCGCCACCACCAGCGCGCCGATCCTCGACGTGCTCGCCGAGCGCTGGAGCCCGCGCTCGTTCGACACGACGGCCGCGATCTCGGACGAGACCCTCGCCTCGCTGCTCGAGGCCGCGCGCTGGTCCCCCTCCGCCAGCAACTCCCAGCCCTGGCGCTTCATCGTGGCCCGCCGCGGCACGCCGGAGTTCGACCGCGTGGCGAAGCACCTCGTCGGCTTCAACGCCGCGTGGGCCGGCTCGGCCGCGGCGCTCGTCGTCGCCCTCGCCGAGACCGTCGACGCCGACGGCAAGCCGCGCCCCTGGGCCGTCTACGACCTCGGCCAGGCCGTCGCGCACCTCAGCATCCAGGCCCACCACGACGGACTGCACGTGCACCAGATGGCCGGCTTCGAGAAGGACGGGCTCCGCGAGGAGTTCGCGATCGACGAGCGCTTCGACCCCGTGACCGTCGCCGCCATCGGTGTCGTCGGCGACCCGGAGTCGCTCGCGAACGACGTGCTGCGCGAGCGCGAGGTCGCCCCGCGCACCCGCCTGCCCCTCGAGGAGCTCGTGCTCGTCAGCGCGTAGTCGCTGCACTGCTCGGCCCGGTCCGCGGATCTCCGCGGGCCGGGCCGTTCTGCGTCCGGGGCTGGGGCGGGCGCTGGGGCCTGCTCTGCGGGGGCGGGAGGAGGAGTGGGCGGCGGGCGCTGCCGATGCGGGGCGTCACTCCGATCGCTCTGTTACTCCGCGTTTCATCACGGAATCGGATGAATGGGCCGCCGTCCGTACGATCGGGACGGTCCGCCCGCCCGCCCCGCCGCTCCGGAGCCCCATGACCGACACGCCCACCCGCACGAGCCTGGCCTTCGACGCCGACCTCGGTCAGTCGGCGTTCCCGGTGCGCTTCGAGGGAGTGGGCCGCACGTTCTCGCCCGGATCGCCCGTGCTCGAGGACGTCGATCTCGAGGTCGCCGCCGGCGAGGTCATCGCGATCCTCGGTCCGAGCGGCTGCGGCAAGTCGACGCTGCTGCGCATCGCGGCGGGGCTCGACACGGCCTCCGCGGGTTCCGTGCTGATCGACGGGCGCCCCGTGTCGGGCATCGACACGCGCTGCGCCGTCGCGTTCCAGGAGCCGCGCCTGCTGCCGTGGCGCACGATCGCGGCGAACGTGGCGCTCGGGCTGCCGCGGGGCACCGCGCGCACGGCCGGGCGGCACGCCGTGGAGGAGCTGCTGGCGCTGGTCGGGCTGACCGCGCACGCCTCCTCCCGCCCGCGCGAGGTCTCGGGCGGCATGGCCCAGCGCGCCTCGCTCGCCCGGGCGCTCGCCCGGAACCCCGGCGTTCTGCTGCTCGACGAGCCGTTCGGCGCGCTCGACGCCCTCACCCGCATCCGGATGCAGGACCTCCTGCTCGACGTGCACGCGGCCGCCCCGGCGACGATCCTGCTGGTCACGCACGACGTCGACGAGGCCCTGCAGCTGGCCGACCGCATCGTGCTCCTCGGCCGCGACGAGCCGGGAGGCGTCTCGCGGATCCAGCAGATCATGCGGGTTCCGGGCGCTCGTCCGCGCGATCGCGGGTCGGCAGAACTGGCGGAGCGTCGCGCCGAGCTGCTCGCCGGGCTCGGCATCGAGCGGCACTGAGTCCTCCCCAGGCTCCCATCCGCCCGGTCCTCCCCCGATCCTCCCGTCCCCGCACGCACCCCGACTCCCCTCCCCCACACTCGTTCCACCCCCGGAACCGCACCGAAGCAGAGGCCACCATGTCGTTCACCACCACCGCGCTCACACGCCGCACCGCCCTCGCCGGCCTGCTGACCGCCGCCGCCGTGCCGCTGCTCGCGGGCTGCGTCCAGGGCGAGGGCTCCGGCGGCGCCGCGGCCGCCACCGCCGACGCCGCCGAGGGCGCCGTCACGCAGGGCGGCACCCTCACGCTCGACTTCGCGACCTACAACCCGCTGAGCCTGGTCATCAAGGAGAAGGGCTGGCTCGAGGCCGCCCTCGCCGAGCAGCAGGTCACCGTCGCCTGGGTGCAGTCCGCCGGGTCCAACAAGGCGAACGAGGCGCTGCGCGCCGGAGCGATCGACGTCGGCTCGACCGCCGGCTCCGCCGCCCTGCTCGCCCGGTCCAACGGCTCGCCCATCAAGACGATCGACATCTTCTCGCAGCCGGAGTGGTCGGCCCTCGTCGTCCCCGCCGGCTCGAGCATCACGAGCGTCGAGCAGCTCGCGGGCAAGCAGATCGCCGCGACCAAGGGCACCGACCCCTACTTCTTCCTCGTGCAGGCCCTCGAGGCGGCCGGACTCGGGATCGACGACGTCACCGTGCAGAACCTGCAGCACGCCGACGGCTGGGCCGCCCTGCAGAACGGCTCGGTCGACGCGTGGGCCGGTCTCGACCCGATCATGGCGGGCGCCGAGGCCGCCGGGGCGACGCTGCTCTACCGCAACGTCGACTTCAACTCCTACGGCCTCCTGAACGCGACCGAGAGCTTCCTGGCCGAGAAGCCCGACCTCGCGCAGACGGTCGTGAACGCCTACGAGCACGCCCGTGCCTGGGCGCTCGAGAACCAGGAGGAGACCGCGAGCATCCTCGCCTCCGTCGCCGGTCTCGACGTCGCGGTCGCGACCACGGTGATCACCGAGCGCAGCAACCTCGACGTCGACAACGTGCCCGGATCGGCGCAGACCGACGTGCTCGCGGTGATCGGCCCGATCTTCGTCGAGAACGGCGACGTCGCCTCGCAGGACCAGGTCGACGAGGCGCTCGACACGCTGCTCGACGACACCTATGCGAAGGCCGCCGACCCCGACGCGATCGGCGACTGACCGCTTCCCGCACGCCGACCCGCGACCGCTCCCGAGGAGACGACATGGCGACCCGAGACGACGAGACGACCGACGCCGACCTGATCCGGCGCAGCACCGGGATGGTGCAGGCGCCGGGCGCCGTCGGCGCTGCGATCGCGGGGCCGAGCGTCGGGGCGTCGCAGAAGCGGCTCCGCGACGACTCCGCCGCGCATGCCCGTCCGCTGACGTCGAAGCGCTGGTTCGTCGTCGTCGGCGGGGCGCTCGTCCCGGTCGTGCTCCTGATCGCGTGGCAGATCGTCACCACGACGGGTCTGGTCTCGCTGGCCGTGTTCCCCTCCCCCGCGATGGTCTGGGCGGCCGGGATCGATCTCGCCCAGCGCGGCGACCTCGGCCAGGACGTGGCGATCTCGACCCAGCGCGTGCTGATCGGCTTCGCGATCGGATCGGCGCTCGGACTCGTCATCGGCGCTCTCTTCGGCCTCTCGCGCGTCTGGGAGGTCGTGCTCGGCCCGACGCTCGGCGCGATCCGCGCGGTCCCCTCGCTCGCCTGGGTGCCGCTGCTGCTGCTCTGGCTCGGCATCGGCGAGGAGTCGAAGATCACGCTGATCACGATCGGCGCGTTCTTCCCCGTGTTCACCACGGTCGCCACGGCGCTCGGCCACGTCGACCGCCACCTGGTCGAGGCGGGGCGCGCCTTCGGGCTCTCCGGAGTCCGCCTCTTCACCACGGTGCAGCTGCCGGCCGTCGTTCCCGCGGTCATCGCGGGGCTCCGGCTCGCGCTCGCCCAGTCCTGGTTGTTCCTGGTCGCCTCCGAGCTGATCGCCTCGTCGATGGGCCTGGGCTTCCGCCTCATCGACAGCCAGAACAACGGGCGGATCGACCGCGTGTTCCTCGCGATCATCCTGCTCGCGGTGCTCGGCAAGCTCACCGACGCCGTGGTGGGCGTGTTCCAGCGCTACGCCGTGGCCAAGTGGGCGTGACGCGCCCTCCCTCCCGGGACGCCCCCTCCCCCTCCTGAAAGGACGTCGCCATGACGGACACGATCGCGAACCTCCTCGAGGAGCACCGCCGCTTCCCCGCCCCCGAGGCCTTCGCCGCGCAGGCCAACGTGGGCGCCGACGAGTACGAGCGGGCGGCCGTCGATCCCGTCGCCTTCTGGGAGGAGGCGGCACGGCGCCTCGACTGGGCCGAGCCGTGGACGACCGCGCACACCTGGAAGCCCGCGCTGCCGCAGGCCGACGGCAGTCTCTCCGTGCCCCGGGCGACCTGGTTCGAGGGCGGGCGACTGAACGTCGCGGTGAACTGCGTCGACCGGCACGTCGACGCCGGGCGCGGCGACAAGGCCGCCCTGCACTTCGAGGGCGAGCGCGGCGACCGCCGCACGCTGACCTACTCCGATCTGCAGCGCGAGGTCTCGAAGGCCGCCAACGCTCTGACGGCCCTGGGCATCGGGAAGGGCGACCGCGTCGTCGTCTACCTGCCGGTGATCCCCGAGACCGTCGTCATCACGCTCGCGATCGCGCGCATCGGAGCGATCCACTCGCTCGTCTTCGGCGGCTTCTCGGCCGAGGCTGTCCGGTTCCGCGTGGAGGACACCGGAGCGAAGCTGCTCGTCACCACCGACGGCCAGTTCCGGCGCGGGAAGGCCGTCCCCGTCAAGGCGAACGCCGACCACGCGGTCGCGGGCGTCGAGTCGATCGAGCACGTGCTGGTCGTCCGCCGCACCGGCGACGAGACGCCCGACCTGCCCTGGACCGCGGGCCGCGACGTCTGGTGGCACGACGTCGTCGACACGGCGAGCGACGTCCACGAGGCCGAGGCCTTCGACTCCGAGACCCCGCTGTTCATCATCTACACCTCGGGCACCACCGGGAAGCCCAAGGGTCTCGTGCACACCAGCGGCGGCTACCTGACGCAGGCGTCCTGGACGCACTGGGCCCTCTTCGACGCGAAGCCCGACGACGTGCACTGGTGCACCGCCGACCTGGCATGGGTGACCGCGCACACCTACGAGATCTACGGCCCGCTCTCGAACGGGCTCACCCAGGTGATCTACGAGGGCACGCCGAACACCCCGCACACCGCCCGGCACTTCGAGATCATCGAGCGCTACGGAGTGACGGTCTACTACACGGCGCCGACGCTCATCCGCACGCTGATGACCTGGTTCCCCGACGGAGTGCCCGCGCAGTACGACCTGTCGAGCCTTCGGCTGCTCGGCACGGTCGGCGAGTCGATCAACCCCGAGGCGTGGGTGTGGTTCCACGAGCGGATCGGCGGCGGACGCTGCCCGATCGTCGACACGTGGTGGCAGTCCGAGACCGGTGCGGCCGTGATGTGCCCGCTGCCGGGCGTCTCGACGCTCAAGCCCGGGTCCTCGCTCGGCGCGCTGCCGGGTCTCACGACGCTCGTCGTCGACGACGCGGGGCAGCGGGTGCCGAACGGCTCGGGCGGCTACCTCGTCGTCGACCGCACCGGGCCGGCCCTCGCGCGCACGGTCTGGGGGAACCCGGAGCGGTACCGCGACTCCTACTGGGCGCGCTTCGCCGAGCAGGGCTACTTCTTCTCGGGCGACGGCGCGAAGTACGACGCCGACGGCGACATCTGGGTGCTGGGGCGCGTCGACGACGTCATCAACGTGTCGGGCCACCGGCTGTCGACGATCGAGATCGAGTCGGCGCTCGTCGCGCATCCGGCCGTCGGCGAGGCGGGCGTGGTCGGAGTCGAGGACGCGACGACCGGGCAGGCCATCGCGGCCTTCGTGATCCCCTCCGACGAGGCGGTCGACCGGGCGCAGGACGACACCGCGTACTGGAACGAGCTGGCCGCGACGCTGTCGGGCGTGCTGCGCGACCACGTCGCAACGGCGATCGGGCCCATCGCGAAACCGCGCGACGTGGTGGTCGTTCCGGACCTGCCGAAGACCCGCTCGGGCAAGATCATGCGGCGACTGCTCGGCGACATCCGCGACGGGCGGGCTCTGGGCGATGTGACGAGCCTGCAGGACGACACGGTTCCGGAGCGGATCGCGCGGATCGTCGCGGCGCGGGGCTGAGGCGGGAGCGGCTCCCTCCCTTCTGCTGATCGAGTAGGCCGCGCAGCGGACGTCTCGAGATCCCCGTCCACTGGAGCAGGCGGGCCTCGATACGCCGCCTCCGGCGGCTACTCGACCAGCAAGGGTGCGCTCAACGCTCCCGGTCGGCAAGCACTGCCTGCCGATCGAGCACTCGACCAGCGAGCAGGGGGGCGAACGCTCACGGTCGGCTCCGAACTCCGGACGGGCGGCGGCATCGGGAGTAGCGTGAAGACGTGCGTGACCTCCAGCAGCGAATCATCTCCGAGCTCCACGTCTCCCCCACCGTCGATCCGGCCGCCGAGGTCGAACGGCGCGTCGGCTTCCTCGCCGACTACCTCCGCCACACGGGCGCCGAGGGCCTCGTGCTCGGCATCAGCGGCGGCCAGGACTCGAGCCTGGCCGGCCGGCTCTGCCAGCTCGCGGTCGAGCAGGTGCGCGCGGGCGGAGGCGACGCCTCCTTCATCGCTGTGCGCCTGCCGTACCGCGTCCAGGCCGACGAGGAGGACGCGCAGCTCGCGCTGTCGTTCATCCGACCGGACCGGCAGGTGACCTTCGACATCCACCAGGGCGTCGACGGCATCGCCGCGGCGTTCGGCGACGCGGTCGGCGAGCCGATCTCGGACTTCGTGAAGGGCAACGTCAAGGCACGTGCCCGGATGGTCGCCCAGTACGCGATCGCCGGCCAGGCGGGCATGCTCGTCGTCGGCACCGACCACGCGGCCGAGGCGGTCACCGGATTCTTCACGAAGTTCGGCGACGGCGGAGCCGACGTCCTGCCGCTCACCGGACTCACCAAGCGCCAGGGCCGCTCCCTCCTCGAGCACCTCGACGCCCCCGCGCGCCTGTACGAGAAGGCGCCGACCGCCGACCTCCTCGACGAGAACCCCGGGCAGACCGACGAGTCGAACCTCGGACTCGTCTACGCCGATCTCGACGAGTACCTCGAGGGCGGGGACGTCGACCCCGCCGTCGCCGAGGCGATCGAGGCGCGGTACGCCGCCACCGAGCACAAGCGGCAGGTGCCGCTCTCGATGTTCGACGACTGGTGGCGCGCCTCCGGCACCTACACACCCGGCAACGGCTGACACCCGAGCCGCCCCCGACAGATCGGGGGCGGCTCGCCCGTTCAGGACGCTGTGACCCGATCGAGCCAGGCGCCGCTGACCTTCGCGCTCTCGGCCGGCGGCATGCTCGCCCGGTCGACTTCGACGATGATCCAGCCGCCGAAGTCCTCGGGCAGCGCGGCGAGCACCCCGTCGAGGTCGATGCCGCCGAGTCCCGGCTCGAGGAACAGCCCGGCGTCGGTCGCGCGGTCGTAGGCGGTCGGCACCGCCCGGCTCGACTCCGCGATCCCCAGGTCCAGGTCCTTCACGTGCAGATCGACCAGGCGGCCGGAGTAGCGCTGCACGGTCGCGACCGGGTCGACGCCCGCCCAGACGAGGTGGCCGATGTCGAAGGAGGCGCCGAGCAGATCGGCGTCGATCGCGCCGAGGACGCGGTCGATCTCGTGCTCGGTCTCGACCCACGTGCCGACATGGTTGTGCAGGCCCGCGCGCACGCCCTCCGCGCGCAGCACCTCCGCCGCCTCGCCCAGGATCTCGATGACGCGATCCAGCCGGCCCTCGTCGAAGACGGCTCCCACGGCCACCGCCTCGCGGGTGCGGACGACGCCGGGCTCGAAGCTGACCTCGGGCGCGAGGAAGACCGTGTCGAGTCCGACGTAGTTGGACTCCTCGGCCTTGCGTCGCACGCCGTCGAGCCAGTGGATCCACTCGGCGGAGCCTCGGGCGAACGCCCGGCCGGTGTCCTCCGGCAGGGCGACGGAGGCGTAGCCGGGGGCGAGCGCGAGGCCCGAGTCCTCGATCATCCGGGCGTAGTCCTGCAGGGTCTGCGTCGAGAGGACCTCGAGCATGGTCGCCTCGAAGCCCGCCTCGCGGATCTCGCGGAGGACGTCGGGGTACTCGGAGCGGAAGTGCGGATCGGCGAAGCGCCAGAGCGATTCGCTCGACGGGTCGGACGGATCCGCCTTCACGTTGATCCACTGGATGGCGTTGAGCGCGAACTGGGAGCGGCGGAGCACGGCGGTCCTCTTTCCTGGTCGGGGTGGTGCGGTCTCGCGACGAGCGCGAGGTGGGGTCAGTCGGCGGCGCGGGCGTTGTAGACGAGGACGGAGCCCTCGTCGACGTGGGCGCGGTAGGCGTGGAACACGGCGAGGGCCTCGTCGCGGAGCACTCCGTCGACGACCTCGATGCCGCGCGCCTCGAAGGCGGCGGCCCAGTCCTCGCGCATGGGGCCCTCGTCGAAGGTGGTGATCTCCTCGAGCTCCGGGCCCGACCCGGCGACCACGAGACGGCGCACGCCCGACCACAGCGTCGCTCCGTAGCACTGCACGCACGGGCGCCAGTTGACGACCAGCTCGTGCGCCGGCTGCCCCTCGCCGCCGAGGTCCCAGCCGCCGATCGCGGTCTGCGCGAGGCCGAGGGCGGTGACCTCGGCGTGCCCGGAGGAGACTCCGCTCGCGAGGACCACGTTCACGCCGACCGAGACGAGGCGGCCGGAGTCGCGCTCGACGACGATCGCGGCGAACGGGCCGCCGTTGCCCTCGCGGAAGTTGCGGTCGGCGAGGGCGTGCACGAGCGCCATGCGGTCCTCGCGCTCGGGGAGCACGTCGGGGACGTCGCGGACGGCGTCCTCGATCCATGCGGGCAGGGCGATCTCGTAGCGGGTGGTGAGCTGGTCGATCTTCACGGGTCCTCCTGGGGACGGGGGTGGGTAGGGGGGTCAGACGCGGGCGGCCGCGAGCTCGGCGAGCACCGCGCGCGTGGCGCGGACGGCGGTGACCGTCCCCGTCAGCGTCGCATTGCAGACCACGGGAGTGGGGATCACGCCGTTCCCGGCGAGGTAGAGGCCCTCGACGCCCCGGACGCGGCCGGACTCGTCGCAGACGCTGGTGCCGTCGTCGACGGATCCCGAGCGGACGGTGCCGGTGAGGTGCAGCGAGGATCCCGGAGCGAGGACGGCGCACTCCGTCTCCGGATCGAACGACCCGAAGCGCTCGGCGATCTCGCGGATCCGCTCCTGGGCCGCGGCGATCAGCTCGCGGTCGCGATCGCTGTACTCGAACTCGACCCGGAGGCGGGGCAGGCCGGTCACGTCGGTCTCCTCCTCCGAGAACACGAGCCGGTTCTCGGGCCGCGACTCGACGGGCGTGTAGAACGACAGCCCGACGGAGTACGCGAACGGCCGGTGCTCCTCGTCGACGAAGACGGTGTTCATGATCTGGCCGTGGAACGGCTGCGCGTCGCCGTTCTGCGGCAGCCAGAGCGAGTCGGTCGCGAACTCCCCCTCGCGCAGGCGCGGCAGATCCTCCGGAGTCAGCCCGAAGCGCTCGAGGTCCATCACGACCCGGCCGGTGACGAAGGCGTGCTCGTTGAGGAACCGGCCGAGCGCAGCGGGCCGGATGCCGGAGGCGAACAGGAGCTGCGGGGTGCGGACCACGTCGGCGCAGACGATCACGGTGCGCGCGTCGATGTCGTCCTCGCGGCCGGTGGCCGTCTCGCGCACCCGCACTCCGATCACGCGGTCGCCGTCGCGGCGGATCGCGATCGCGAGGGTGCCCGCGCGCAGCTCGAACGCCTCGTCGCCGCCGTGCGCGATCGGCGGGAAGATCCGGCTGGGGCCGGTGCGGAGCAGGGTGCCGGTCGGATTCCCCGCGACGGCCATCGGCATCGGCTGCGGATGGCGTCCCTCAGAGCTGACTGCGCCGAAGGCGTCCTCGAGCACGTCCAGGACCACGCGGCCGGGCACGGTCGGGCCGAGCGGCGACTCCTGCACGTCGAGCAGCTCCCGCGCTCGGGCGAGGTCCTGCTCCCACTGCACCGGGTCCCCGCCGTCGAAGACCTCCTCGCCGGCCGGCCACGGCGTTGCCGCCGTCCAGTGCACGCCCATGCCGCCGACGTTCCACGACACGGCGGAGGCGGGCATCGCGGCGGCGTCCTCGCCCATCGCCGAGAGGTTGTACATGCCCGGCGCGACCGAGCGCAGCTCGTCCGTGATGTCCGGAGTGACGTCAGCGCCGGTGTACATGCCCTGCACCCCGGTCGCGACGCGCTGGTTGTAGCGGCTCCAGATCTCGGGCTCCTCGCTGTCGTGCAGGTGGAGTCCCGGCACGGAGCCGACGGCCGGGCCGCCGTCGATCATCAGGAGGCGGACGGAGGGGTCGGCGTCGCGCAGCCCCCGGGCGAGGGCGGCCCCCATGATGCCGCTGCCGACGATGAGGACGTCGACGGGGGTGGTGGTCTCGGGCATGGTGCTCCTGTCGTGCCGCGCCGGCGGGCGCGGATGAGGGGGAAGGGTTCTCAGACGGCGTGCGGCCGGTCGGCCACCGCGGCGAGGGTCGGGCCGAAGAACGCGAGGTCTAAGCGGTCGAGCACGGACTTCACGGCGCCGATCAGCGGTGCGTCGGCGCCCAGGGCGGTCGAACGAACGGACACGTCGAGGGTGCGCAGCCGCCGCATCGCCTCGGAGACGCGCGGGAGGAGCAGGTCCTCCGCGTCCTCCAGCCCGCCGCCCAGGACGAACAGGTCGGGCGACACCGTCCAGGCGAGGGTCGACAGCAGCTCGGCGAGGTGCGCGGCGAAGGCGTCGAGCTCGCGCAGCGCATCGGGATCGCCCGCGCGCGCGGCGGCGACGGCCGCGAGTGCGTCCTCCCGCTCGTCGTGCCGGGGCGAGGTCAGGCGGCCGAACGGCGTGTCCTCCATCCGGCTCGCCCCCATGGCGCCGGCCTCGACCACCTCGCCCGCCGCTCCGCGGAAGCCGCGGTGCACGGAGCCGTTGATCACCAGGCCGATGCCGGTGCGGTTGCCGAAGATGCACCAGGCCGAGGTGGCGGCGTCGGCCGAGACTCCGCGCCAGCGCTCGGCGAGCGCCGCCAGGTTCGCGTCGTTGTCGGCGAAGACCGGCACGCCGAGCCGGGCCGACACGGCGTCGGCCAGTCCGAAGCCGTTCCACCGCTCGGAGTTGACGAGCCGGCTGACGACGCCGGCCTCGTCGATCGCGCCACCGGCGGCGATGGCCCCGGCGCGGATCCGCTCGCGCGGCAGCCCCGACTCCGTCACGGCCGCCTCGACCGCGAGGGCGGCGTCCTCGACCGCGGTCACGGGGTCGTGGTAGTCGCGCAGGGCCAGCATCGCCCGGCCGAGGATCCGGCCGCGGATGTCGGAGACGACCGCCGAGGCGAAATCCGTGTCGATGCGGACCGCGGCGACCAGCGCCCGGTCGGCCCGGAAGCGGAACGTCCGCGGCGGACGCCCCACGTCGGAGCGCGCCGGATCGGGCGCGGTCTCGTCGACCCAGCCCTCGTCGCAGAGGCTCGAGAGGATCAGCTCGACGGTGCGGCGCGAGAGGGCGACCTCGCGCACGAGCACCGCCATCGTCACCGGCTCGTCGTGCTCGGCGAGCGCGCGCAGCACGACTCCGGAGTTGAGGCGGCGGAGGGTGCTCGGGTCGGCGCCGGCCCTCATGCGACGAGCTCCCCGGGGAGGAGCGGCACGGCTCCGCAGGCGGCCTCGACCACGATCTCCACGCCCGCGGCTCCCCTCACTTCATCCCCGTCGCGACGATACCCTGCACGAAGTAGCGCTGCAGGAGCAGGAAGAGCACCAGCACCGGCAGCATCACGACGACCGCTCCGGCCAGGACGAGTCCGTAGTCGGTGACGTTCTGCGCCGCCTGCCGCGTCGCGGCGAGGCCGACCGGGAGCGTGTAGGTCGAGGTGTCCTGCGCCACGAGCAGCGGCCAGATGAAGTTGTTCCACGCGGCCAGGAACGACATGATCACGACCGTCGCGAGCGCGGGGCCCGCCAGCGGCAGGAACACCTGCGCGAAGATCCGCAGCTCGCTCGCGCCGTCGATCCGCGCGGCCTCGAGGAGCTCCTCCGGGATGCTCTCGGCGAACTGCCGCACGATGAAGATCGAGATCGGCAGCACGAGCGAGGGCAGCGCGATGCCCGCGAGGGTGTTCACCAGCCCCAGGCGCACCGTGACGACGAACTGCGGCACGAAGACCGCCGAGAACGGCATCATCAGCGAGATCAGCACCGCGACCATCGCGAACCGCTTGCCCGCGAAGTCGAGCTTGGCGAGCGCGTAGCCGGCGGCGGCCGCGGCGACCACGTTGCCTGCCACCACGACTCCGGCGACGATCAGGCTGTTGGCGAGGTAGCCGGTGAAGCCCGCCTGCGCGAAGAGGCGGCCGAAGTTCTCGAGGGTCACCGCCGACGGGAGCCACGCGCCGGGGTTCGCGCTGATGTCGGCGGTCGTGCGGAGCGACCCCGAGAAGACCCAGACGAAGGGCAGCAGGGTGATCGCCGCGAGGACGGCGAGCACCGGGTAGAGCACGAGGTGCCGCCGGCGCTCGGCGATCGCGCGCGTGGTGGTCTCGCGGGCCGGCGGACGCGGTGCGGTGGCCGGCGGCGCGACGGGCGGACGGGTGGCGGTGGTGGTCATGAGCGGGACCTCAGCAGACGGAACTGCAGCGCGCTGACGAGCGCGACGATGAGCAGGAGGAGGAAGGACGCGGCCGACGAGACGCCGATGTTCCCGAAGCCGAACTGGCGGTAGGTGTACAGCGCCATCGACTCGGTGGATCCGACCGGGCCGCCGCCCGTGAGCAGGTACGGCTCGTCGAAGACCTGGAGGAAGAAGACCGACAGCAGCACCGAGATGAGCAGCGTCGTGGGCATCAGCAGCGGCACGGTGATCGAGATCAGGCGGCGCCACGGGGACGCCCCGTCGAGCGAGGCCGCCTCGTGCACGTCCTCGGGCACCGACTGGAGGCCCGCGAGGAACAGGAGCATCGCGGTGCCGAAGTTGCGCCAGACGCCCAGCAGGATCACGACGGGCATGGCGAGCTGCTCGTCGCCGAGCCAGTTCGGGCCGGCGAACCCGATCGCTCCGAGGACCTCGTTGACCGTGCCGTTCTGGTTGAACGCGTACTGCCAGATCAGCGCCACCGAGACGATGTTGGTGACGACGGGGGCGTAGAAGAGCGCCCGGAACACGCCACGCAGCCGCCGGATGCCGGAGTTCAGCGCCAGGGCGAGCACGAAGCCCACCATCATCGTCAGCGGCACCCCGATCACGACGAAGTAGAGGGTGTTGAGCACCGAGCGGAGGAAGGCCGCGTCGCCCAGCAGGACCGCGTAGTTCTCGAGGCCGGTGAAGTCGACGCCGAACGGCTGCTGCAGATCGGCGCCGCGGATGTCGGTGAGGCTCATGCCGACGGAGGCGAGCACCGGGATCGCCGTGAACACCACGAAGATCACGGCGAACGGCGCGAGGAAGAGCCAGGCGATGCCGGAGTGGCGGCCGTGGCGGGAGCGGCGCTCGCGCACCGCTCCCACCGCGGACCGGCCGGCGAGGGCGGTCAGAGCCACGCGGTCACTCCGTGCCGATCGAGTCGGCCTGGCGCTGGACGGCCGCGAGCGCGTCCGCGGCCGACTCGCTGCCACGGGCGACCTTCTCCATCTCCTGGCCGAGCAGGGTCGACACCTGGGTCCAGGTGGTGACGGCGGGCAGCGGCTGCACGTTCTGCAGCTGCTCGAAGAACGCGTCCAGCAGCGGCTGGTCGGCGATCACCGGGTCCTGCCAGGCGTCGACCACGGCGGGCATGCTGCCCGCGGCCTCGTACTGCGCGATCTGGGTGTCCTGCTCGGCCGTGGCGCGCACGACCTTCCAGGCCGAGGCGGCGTTGTCGGAGGAGGCGGTCACGCCCCAGCTGCCGCCGGCGAGCTGACCGGAGTCGTTGTCGGGACCGGCGGGGAGCACGGCGGTGCCGATGTGCGCGTCGGTCCAGCCCTCCTCCTCGGCCGTGGTGTCGAGGGTCGCGACGACCCAGGGGCCGCTGATCATCGATCCCGTCTTCCCCGACACGAGGTACGGCTGCGCGTCGAGGAACTGCGGGGTGTCGGGCGAGGAGATGCCGTCGGCGAAGACCGACGCGTTGTACTCGGCCGCGGCGAGCATCTCGGGGGTGTCGAGGGTCCACTCCGAGCCGTCGTCGCTGAGGAGCTCGGCCCCGGCCTGGTGCGCGAAGGTGGCGAGGGTCTGCCCGTTGTAGGTGTCCCAGCCGACGTCGGCGCCGAATCCGCTCTCGGCGCCGCCGGCCTCGAGGCCCTCGAAGAAGGGGATCGTCTCGTCCCAGGTCGTCGGGGCCTGGACGCCGCCCGCTTCCGCGAAGTCGGAGCGGTAGATGAGCACGCGGGTGTACGCGTACCAGGGCACGGAGTAGGTCGTGCCGTCGCGCTCGCCCGCCTCCCACGAGCCCTGGAAGAAGCTGTCGGAGTCGACGAGGCCGTCGGGCACCGGTGCGAAGGCGTCGGACGCGAGGAACTGCGCCTGCGCCTCCGTGTAGAGGAACGCGATGTCGGGGGCGGTGCCCGCGGCGACGGCGGTCTGCAGCTTGGTGTTGTACTCGTCGGAGGGGACGAGGGTGATCTCGAGGTCGAGGTCGGGGTTCTCGGCCGTGTAGTCGGCGAGGACCGCGTCGAGCTGGGTGGCGTCGCCGTCGGGGGCCCAGAGGGTGACGGTGCCGGTGGCGGCGGAGTCGTCGACCGTGGTGGCGGCGGCGGCGTAGCCGGTGTCGGCCGAGCGGCCGCATCCGGTGAGGGCGAGTGCGGTGACGGCGACGACTCCGCCGAGCAGGGCGAGTCGGGAGGACGAGGCGGTGCGCTTCATGGAGGCTCCTGGGGTCCGGGCGCTTTTCGCTACTTTGTAGCGGAAGTCGGCGCAGGGCGAGGGTCGTGCGGAGGAGGGGCGGGCCGCCGGGTCCGGTTCGGTCCGGATTATGCGACCTTGTAGCAGAAGTGCGGGAAGAAAGACCCGGCCGAAGCCGGGTCGTGAACGAACCTAGGCCCCTGCTGTTTCGGGCGGATTACCCGCGCGGCACGCTCTCGTTACGGAGTGAGGGCGGCGGCGAGGGCCGCGGCCTGGGCGGCCCAGAAGCGCTTCGCGACTCCGGTGCGGCGGAACAGGGCGTCGAAGCCGTGGAACGCGCCCTGCACGATCTCGAGCTCGCAGGGCACGCCGGCCGCACGCAGGCGCTCGGCGTGGTGGACGTCCTCGTCGTGGAAGAGGTCGAGGGTGCCGACGCCGATCCAAGCGGGCGGGAGGCCCGTGAGGTCGTCGCGGCGGGCGGGTGCGGCGTAGGGCGAGACGTCCGCACCGCCGGGCTCGGTGCCGAGGTAGGAGGTCCAGCCGAAGCGGTTGCTGCCGGGAGTCCAGACACGGACGCCCGGAGGAGTGGGGCCGGGGCGGGTCACGGTGCGGTCGTCGAGCATCGGGTAGACGAGCAGCTGGAACGCGGGCTGGGGCCCGCCGCGGTCGTGGGCGAGCAGGGTCGCGCCCGCGGCGAGGCCTCCGCCGGCGCTCGCTCCGCCGATCGCGATGCGGTGGGGATCGACGCCGCGCTCGTCGGCGTGCTCGACGAGCCAGTGGAAGGCGGCCAGCACGTCCTCGAGGGCGGCGGGAGCGGGATGCGCGGGCGAGAGGCGGTACTCGACCGAGAGGACGGTGATGCCGAGGGTGCGGGCGAAGGCGATGTTCGACGCCTCGTCCTGGAAACGGCTGCCGAGCACCATCCCTCCGCCGTGCACCCACAGGAGGGCGGGGGCGGTCCCGCGGAGGATGCGGGGGCGGTAGCTGCGCGCGCGGATCGGCGGTGCGCCGTCGGCGCCCGGGATCTCGACGTCCTCGACGAGGAGGTCAGCGGGCGCCTCCCCGCCCACGGCCTCGCGGCGGGTGGCGAGGCGGAGCAGTCGCGGGCCGAGGGAGACGGGCGGGATCCAGCGGCCGAGCGCGAGATCCGGGTGGAAGAGGGACGCCGTCGCGGCGGTGCGGGCTGACGCGGTCATGCGGAGGCTACTCCCCGCGCCTCGACGGACGCCCCTCTCCCCCATTACGGGCGGACCAGCGTCTTGATCGCGCGGCGCTCGTCCATCGCGGCGTACGCCTCCGCGATCTCGTCGAGCGGGAGCTCGAGGTCGAAGACCAGGCCGGGCTCGATCGCTCCGCTGAGCACGTCGGGGAGGAGCTCCTCCATGTAGCCGCGGACGGGCGCGACTCCGCCGTTCACGCCGACGTTGGAGCCGAACATCTGGCGCACGGGCAGCTCCGGACCGCCGTTGGGCACGCCGACGTAGCCGACCATGCCGCCGGGGCGGGCCGAGTCGAGCGCCTGCTGCATCGACTCCTTGGTGCCGACGCACTCGAGGACGCAGTCGGCGCCGATGCCGCCGGTGAGCTCCTTCACCCGGGCGACGCCCTCGTCTCCGCGCGTCTCGACGATGTGCGTGGCGCCGAAGCGGGTGGCGAGCGCCTGACGGGACTCGTGGCGCGACATCGCGATGATCGTCGTGGCGCCGAGTCGCTTGGCAGCGAGCACGGCGCAGAGGCCGACCGCTCCGTCACCCACGACCGCCACGGTCGAGCCCGCGGTGACGCCGGCCGAGACGGCGGCGTGGTGACCGGTGCCCATGACATCGGCGAGCGTCAGGAGGCTGGGGATGAGCTTCGGGTCGGGATCGGTGCCGACGCGGAAGAGGGTGCCGTCGGCCAGCGGCACGCGCACCTTCTCGCCCTGGGCGCCGTCGGCGAAGCCCTCCTCGC
This sequence comes from Rathayibacter sp. Leaf299, assembly GCF_001423055.1. Classification (NCBI taxonomy): domain Bacteria; kingdom Bacillati; phylum Actinomycetota; class Actinomycetes; order Micrococcales; family Microbacteriaceae; genus Rathayibacter; species Rathayibacter sp. Leaf299. The sequence continues at coordinate 132,591 of NZ_LMNT01000005.1, read as the reverse complement.
CCACCTCTGCTCCCCACCAGCCGCCGGTGAGGCACGACGTCGAGACGCCGTTGGCGCAGTTGGCGCACGTGCCGTCGCAGACGTAGAACGGAGCGATCACGAAGTCGCCGACGGAGATGTCGCGCACGTCGTCGCCGACGGACTCGACGACTCCGACGAACTCGTGCCCGATGCGGTGCGCCTCCTTCGTCGGCGTGACGCCGCGGTAGGGCCAGAGGTCGGAGCCGCACACGCAGGCCGCGGTGACGCGCACGATCGCGTCGCGCCCGGTCGACAGGGTCGGCTCGGGGACCTCCTCGAGTCGGATGTCGCGCTCGCCGTGGATGAGTGTTGCTCGCATGAGGGATCTCCTGCTCGAGAGGGGGGTGGGGTCGTTTCCACGGTACGCCGGGGCGCGCGCGGGAGGCGGCGCGGGGCGGGGGCTTGCACGGGCGTGCGGAACGGGGCACAGAGGAGACGGGCGCAGAGGAGAGGCGCGGAGGCGCGGCCGCTCCGCTCGTCACGGCGGCGCCTCCGCCCAGCCGTCGCGCCCGACGATCACGTGCGCCAGGAACCCGAGGCCGCACGCCCTGGCCCCGTCGGCGAGCGCGCGGGTGGCGGCGCGGTCGGAGGGGAGCACGGTCGCGTCGCCGGAGTGGCTGTGCGCGAGTGCGACGCCGGCGGCTCCGCGGGAGAGGACCTCGGCCAGGACCGCGGGCACGGGGAGATCGGCGTGGGAGGCGCCTCCGTCGGCCAGGGCGAGGACGTCGCGCACCGCCCCGGAGGCGTCGAGCGCGACGGCGAGCACGGTCTCGTCGGGCCGGGCGCTCAACAGGGGGCCCACGAGAGCGGCGAGCTCGGCGGGAGTGGTGACGCGCGGCGCCCGGTGCGCGCGGTTCATCCGCCGGCGCAGCTCGAAGGACGCGACGATGCGGCACGCCGCGACCTCGCCGATGCCGCGCTGGCGGGCGAGGTCGACGACTCCGGCCCGCGCGACCGCGTCGATGCCGCCGAACCGGGCGAGCAGCTGCTGGGCGACGACGGTCGCGTTGGCGCCGCGGACGCCGTTGCCGATCAGGACGGCCAGGGTCTCGGCGTCGGTCAGCGCCGCCGGACCGTGCGCGCGCAAGCGCTCGCGCGGGCGCTGCTCGGGAGCGAGGTCGGCCATGCGGGGAGCCGGCGGAGGGAGGGACATGGCGGCGACGGTACCGGTGCGGCCGGGAGCCGCGAGGGCCGCTCCCCCGACGCTGTGGACGACTTCGCGGCCCCTCCCCTCTGTGGAGGAGCCTCCGCCGGCAGCCGCGCGCTCGAGTCCGCAGAAGTCGTCGTACTCGAGCTCGAGTACGACGACTTCTGAGGAGTGGAGCCGCCCTACGCCGCCGTCGGCAGTCCGGCGCTGACCACGAGACCGTCGCCGTCGTCCGACACGTCGACCAGCACCACGTCGCCGTCGCGGATCGACCCGTCGAGCAGCGAGGTCGCCAGCTGGTCGTCGATCTCGTGCTGCATCAGGCGGCGCAGCGGCCGCGCGCCGTACAGCGGGTCGTAGCCTCGCTCGGCGAGCCATCCGCGGGCGCGGGGCGTCACGGCCAGATCGAGCCGTCGCTCCGTCAGGCGACGCGACAGCCGATCGACGTACAGCGACACGATCTCGCCCAGCTCGGTCTCGTCGAGCGTCCGGAAGATCACGATGTCGTCGAGGCGGTTCACGAACTCGGGCTTGAAGGCCTGGCGCACCATCTGCTGCACCGCCTCGTCCTTCTGCTCGTTCGAGAGCGTCGGGTCGACGAGGAACTGCGAGCCGAGGTTCGAGGTCAGGATCAGGATCGTGTTGCGGAAGTCGACCGTGCGGCCCTGACCGTCGGTCAGGCGGCCGTCGTCGAGCACCTGCAGCAGCACGTCGAACACCTCGGGGTGCGCCTTCTCGATCTCGTCGAGCAGCACCACCGAGTAGGGGCGCCGACGCACGGCCTCCGTCAGCTGGCCGCCCTGCTCGTAGCCGATGTAGCCGGGAGGGGCCCCGACCAGTCGCGAGACGGCGAACTTCTCGCCGTACTCGGACATGTCGATGCGCACCAGAGCCTTCTCGTCGTCGAACAGGTGGTCGGCGAGAGCCTTCGCCAGCTCGGTCTTGCCGACGCCGGTCGGTCCGAGGAACAGGAACGAGCCCGTCGGACGGTCGGGGTCCGAGATGCCGGCGCGCGTGCGGCGGACCGCGTCCGCGACGGCCGAGACGGCCTGCTCCTGTCCGATCAGGCGCCGGTGCAGCTCGCGCTCGAGGTGGAGCAGCTTCTCGGTCTCGCCCTGCATCAGCCGGCCGACGGGGATGCCCGTCCACGCCGCGATCACAGCGGCGATGTCGTCGGCGGTGACCTGCTCGTTGACCATGCGGCCCTCGGCGGGCTCCTCCTCCTTCTCGGCGGCCGCGAGATCGCGCTCGATCACGGGGATGTCGCCGTAGAGGAGGCGAGAGGCGCGCTCGAGGCGGCCCTCGCGCTGGGCGCGCTCGGCCTCGATCCGCAGGGCGTCGAGCTTGTTCTTCAGATCGCCGACGCGGTTGAGGGAGGCGCGCTCGCGCTCCCAGCGCTGCTGCAGCTCGTCGAGCTGGGCGCCCCGGCGCGCGAGGTCCTCGCGCAGCTTCTCGAGGCGGGCCTTGGAGGCCTCGTCCTTCTCCTTCTTCAGCGCCAGCTCCTCGAGCTTCAGCCGGTCGACGGAACGGCGGAGCTCGTCGATCTCGACGGGAGCGGAGTCGATCTCCATCCGTAGCCGCGACGCGGCCTCATCGATCAGGTCGATGGCCTTGTCGGGCAGCTGGCGCGCGGTGATGTAGCGGTTCGACAGCGAGGCGGCGGCGACCAGGGCGGAGTCGGCGATCGCGACCTTGTGGTGCGCCTCGTAGCGCTCCTTCAGGCCGCGGAGGATCGCGACGGTGTCCTCGACCGACGGCTCGCCGACGAACACCTGCTGGAACCGGCGCTCGAGAGCGGCGTCCTTCTCGATGTACTCGCGGTACTCGTCGAGCGTGGTGGCGCCGATCATCCGCAGCTCACCGCGGGCGAGCATGGGCTTGAGCATGTTGGCGGCCGCGACCGAGCCGTCGCCGCCACCGGCGCCCATGAGCGTGTGCAGCTCGTCGATGAACGTGATGATGCGGCCCTCGGAGTCGTTGATCTCCTTCAGCACCGCCTTCAGCCGCTCCTCGAACTCGCCGCGGTACTTCGCGCCGGCGATGAGGGCGGACAGGTCGAGGCTGACGAGCCGCTTGCCCTTGAGGCTGTCGGCGACGTCGCCCGCGACGATCCGCTGGGCGAGGCCCTCGACGACCGCCGTCTTGCCGACGCCGGGCTCGCCGATGAGCACGGGGTTGTTCTTGGTGCGCCGGGTCAGCACCTGGCTGACGCGGCGGATCTCGGCGTCGCGACCGATCACCGGATCGAGCTTGCCGCTCGCTGCGATCGCGGTGAGGTCGACGCCGTACTGCTCGAGAGCGGACTGCTGCTCGTCCTGCTGGGGCGTACGACCGGCCTGCATCTGTGGTGTCCTCCGTGAAGATCAAAAGTTGAGTTCGACTGACTCAACTTTACCGCGCTGCGGGGTATTCCCGAAGGTCTAAGGGGTTCACGCGGTCAGCCGGCCGTCGCCCGCGCCGATCCGGAGCGAGGTGAGCGCGTCGCGCAGGATCCGCCGCAGCTCCGGCTCCCCCACTCCGGTGAGCGCCGCGATCTCGGGCTGCGTGTAGCGACCGGCGACCGCCAGGAGCAGCAGCTCCCGATCGGGGCACGGCAGGGCGAGGAGGCCGGTGCCCATCGGACGCCGGGCGAGCGCCCGCGAGGTGCCGAGGGTCTCGCAGAGCACCTCGAGCAGCCAGAGCACGGGCGTCTCGGAGCGCGCGCCCTCGGGGCAGCGGCGCCAGACCTCGGCGAACGCCTCGGTGCAGAGGCGGTCACGGGTCGCGGCGTCGGAGTGGACGGCCGCGACGGACGCCGAGAAGAGGGTGCCGAAACGGTCGAAGAGCGCGGCGAACGCGGCACGGTCGCCGGTGGCGGCGGAGCGGAGCAGGCGTGCGGCGGCGATCCCGACCGAGTAGACCTCGCTCGCGACCTCGTCGTCGGTCCCCGCACTCACAGGCTCAGCGTGTCACCGCGGCGACGACGGCGGGAGCAGTTGCGCCCGCGGGCGCTGCGGAGTAGGAGCGATCGCTCCGGGGCAGGAGGGCGCGGGTCAGAGACGCGGCCAGCGCGCGCGGGCGAAGCAGAAGACGCCGTACGCGATGAGGCCGACCGCGACGAAGCCGAGCAGGAACACGCCGAACGGCAGCTCCGTCAGCGACTTCAGCGCCTCGTCGAGGCCGCCTGCCTGCTCCGGATCGTGCTTCACCGCGGCGACGATCAGCAGCACGCCGAGCGCGCCGAGCACGATGCCCTTGGCGGTGTAGCCGACGATGCCGAGCCAGGTGACGACGGTGCCAGCGGTGCCACCGGGCTCCGCGACGTTCTCGAGGAACTTCTTGCTGACGCCCCGGTAGACGAAGACGCCGCCGATCGCGAGGACGATCACGCCCACGAGCACCAGCAGGACGACTCCGCCCGGAGCCGACAGCAGCTGAGCGCTGGCGCTCTTGGACGACTGGGACGAGCTCGAGCCGTCGCCCATCGCGAAGCGCAGCGCGGTCACGCCGAGTGCGGCGTAGACGACGGCCTTCGCCGCCTCCTTCAGCCTGCTGCCCCACTTCTTCAGCTCGGTGTCGCCCTTGACGACGAGGAACGCCTCGAGGATCCCCCACAGTGCGAGGCCGAAGAGGCCGACCGTGCACACCCAGAGCACCACGGTGCCGCCGGGAGTGGAGGAGAGGGCGCCGAGCGCGCCGGACTGGTCGGCCGATCCTCCGCCGCCCCGCGCGACCTGGAGGGCGATGACGCCGATGAGGATGTGCACGAGACCGTTCGCGGCGTAGCCGAACCGGGCGAGGGTGCGCACCGCCGTCGAGTCCTGCGCGTCGTCGGCCGCCTGCTTGGCCTGGGTACCACTCGGAGTGTTCACAGGCGGGACGCTACGCGTTTCCACAGGCCCCCACATCCCCTTGCGCTGTGTTCCCGCGGTCCGGTGGCCCTGTGGAGGAGTTCTCCCCACGGTTGTCCACAGTTCTCCACAGGGTTGTCCACACCTGTGGATTCGCTAGAACGGCTAGACGTCGACGGCGCGGACCAGGCCGTCCTGGACGGCGCCGAGCCAGTCGTAGACGCTGCGGATCGCGGCCGCGTTCTCGTCCTCCGGCTCGAGTCCGTCGTCGGAGTCGAGGATGCCGAGGCGGGCGGCGAGCGCGAGGCGCATGTCGGTGAGCGCGCGCATCCACGAGAGCGCCTGCGGCTCCTCGAGGCGCACCGAGATCTCGCCGAGGCCCGCGAAGACGCGTCCGTGCCCGGAGTCGTCCCCCGCGTCCAGCGCGGCGGTCACCGACCGTGCGTCGTCCATCTTGCGTCCGGCGAGATCGGGGGCGGTGAATCGCCGGAACTCGGCGGCGGCCTCGGCGTCGTCGCGGTAGGCGTCGGGGAGCAGGCGCGCGAGTGCAGGATCGGTGCGGGCGAGGTCGTCGTCGACGCTGCGATCGAGCAGCTCGAGCATCTCGCCGGCGAGGTGGCGGAGGATCCCCGCCTCCTCCCGGTCGAAGCGGGCGACGGCGGCGCCGGAGGAGTCGCGGCGGAAGGCACGCATCAGCGGGGGGCTCTCGAGGGGCGGACGGGGGTGCGGCGGGGCGCGGCGGTGAGGACCGCGGTGCTCATGCGTCGGCCTTCTGCAGCGTCGCCCACAGGCCGAAGCCGTGCATCGCCTCCACGTGCCGCTCCATCTCCTCGCGATTGCCCTGGGCGACGACCGCGCGACCCTCGGTGTGGACCTGCAGCATGAGGCGCTCGGCCTCGGCCCGGCCGAAGCCGAAGTAGCTGCGGAAGACGTACGAGACGTACGACATGAGGTTCACGGGGTCGTCCCAGACGAGCACGATCCACGGGACGTCCGCGGCGGAGCGGGTGCGCAGCCGCTCATCGGGGCGCTCGATGGTCTCAGGCACCCGTCCAGCCTAGGTCGCGGGCGGGCGGAGGGAGCGGCGCGCGGCGACTCTCCAGGAGTCGTCGTACTGGGGCTCGAGTACGACGACTTCCGCGGAGTCGGGCCCGCCGGGCCGCCCACTCTCCAGAAGTTGCGGGAAGCGCGAGCGATTACCGCAACTTTTGGAGAAGCGCTGGGCGGGGGGGGCAGCCGCGCGACTCCGACTCCGGTACCGCGCTGGCCGCGCTGAGGGCGCAGTACTCGAGTCCGCGGAAGCCGTCGTAGTCGGGCTCGAGTACGACGACTTCTGCGGAGTGGGGCGAACCGGGCCGTCCACTCTCCAGAAGTTGCGGGAAGCGCGAGCAGTCCCCGCAACTTCTGGAGGAGCGCGGGCGGCGTCAGGCGGACAGGCGCGGCAGGATCTCGCGGGCGAACAGGTCGAGGTGCTCGAGGTCGTGCAGGTCCATCATCTGCAGGTAGACCCGCTCGACGCCCGACGCGCGCAGCGACTCCAGGCGGTCGACCGCCTCCTGCACGCCGCCGGCGATGCCGTGCTCGCGCAGCTCGGCCGGCTCGCGCCCGACGGCCGCGGCCCGGCGCGCGAACTCCGCCTCGGACGCTCCCGCGACGGCGATCAGTGCGACCGAGTGCACCAGCGACGACGGCTCGCGCCCGATCGCACGGCACGCCTCGTCGACGCGGTCGAAGGAGCCGCGGATCGAGTCGACCTCGGGGAAGGGCAGGTTGAACTCGCTCGCGAACCGGGCCGCGAGCCGCGGGGTGCGCTTGGGGCCCCCTCCGCCCACGATCACGGGGACCGGCAGCCGCGCGGGCTTCGGCAGCGCCGGCGAATCGGTGAGCGTGTAGTGCTCGCCCGCGAAGGAGTAGCGCTCGCCGACCGGGGTCGACCAGAGGCCGGTGACGATCTCGAGCTGCTCCTCGAGCAGGTCGAAGCGGCGGGGCGGGAACGGGATGCCGTACGCGGCGTGCTCCTTCTCGAACCAGCCCGTGCCGAGCCCGAGCTCGACGCGGCCGCCCGACATCGCGTCCACCTGCGCGACCTGGATCGCGAGGATCCCCGGCGGGCGGTAGGTGACGGAGGAGACGAGCGTGCCGAGCGCGATCCGCTCGGTCTCGCGGGCGAGGCCGGCGAGCGAGGTCCACGCGTCGGAGGGACCGGGGCCGGGATCGCCCTCGCCCATGCGGAGGTAGTGGTCGGAGCGGAAGAAGCCGTCGAAGCCGAGGGCCTCGGACGCCTGGGCGACGGCGAGGAGATCCTCGTAGCTCGCGCCCTCCTGGGGTTCGGTGAAGACTCTGAACTGCATTGCTCCAGCCTTGCGCACGTCCGCGGCCGAGTGGGGCGTCCGCGTTCCGAGTCGCGGCTCGACGCAGTGCGCAACCGAGGTCCGGAGGGCCGCGGCGGCCCTCCCCGTGCCCTTCCCCGGATCCTGACCTCGGTTGCGAACACCCGCGGCGCCCGGTCCCGTGCCATGGTGGCTCCATGTCCCGACTCGACGCCGCCGCCTCCGCTCACGTCGCCGCGATGGGGCACCCGCGCCACGAGCAGATCACGCGGGTGCGCGAGGCGGTGCTGTCCGCGGATCCGCGGCTCGTCGAGTCGGTGAAGTGGAACGCGCCGAGCTACGCGATCGGCGAGCACCTGGTCACGCTGCGCCTGCGGCCGGGCGACCGGGTCGAGGTCGTGCTGCACCGCGGAGTCGCGGCGCGCGCCGACGAGGTCGCGCCGGTCCTCGACGACACCCGCGTGCAGTGGCGGGCGCCCGACCGCGCGGTCCGCGCGCTCGACGCCGACGAGGACCCCGCGCTCGTCGCGCCCCTCGTGCGCCAGTGGCTGGCGGCGGTCGCTCCGGACTGACCCCCCGAGCACCGACGCACCCCGCGCACCTCCGCGCCCGATCCGCAAGTCCGTGTTTCCGCCCCGTTCGGGCGTCACGATGACACGGATGAGCATTCTCGACGCCGCGGTGGACGACCGGGTCCGACAGCGGTTCGGCGTGCCGATCGCGCGGCTCGAACCGGTGACCGGCGGACTCGACGACCGGGCCCGTGTCTGGTGCGCGACCGACGACTCCGGAGCCCTGTGGAGCGTCAAGGCGAGCCGCCGCGACGGCCGCTTCGGGCTGTCGCTGGCCGCCTCGCTCGCCGACGCAGGAGTGCCGGGTGTGATCGCTCCGCTGCGCGCCGACGACGGCCGCCCGTGGACGGAGGACGACGGCGTGCTCGTCTCGGTCGCCCCGTGGATCCTCGGCGAGGACGCGGTCGACTCCGGCCCCGACGCCCTCTCGTGGGAGGGGCTCGGCGTCGTGCTGCGCGCCGTGCACGACTCGGAGCCGCCCGCCGGCGCTCCCGTCCGCCGCGGGATCCGCCGAGCGGACGCCCCTCCGCTCGCCCGCCTGGCCGATCTCGACGAGCGGATGCACGCCGTGCAGGACCACGCCGTCGCCCGGTTCTGGCGCGATCACCGACCGCGCCTCGAGGCGCTCGCCCGGGCGGAGCGGCGCCTCAAGCGCGAGCGCACGCCGACCGCGCGCGTGCCCCTGCACGGCGATCCGCATCCGGGCAACGTCGTGATCGGCGTCGACGGCCGCCCCTGGCTGATCGACTTCGACGAGGCGACCGTCGCCCCGCGCGAGGTCGACCTGCTGCTGATCGAGCTCGGCGTGATCTTCTCGCAGCCGATCAGCGACGAGCAGCGCCGGGCGTTCCGCTCGGGCTACGGAGCGACCGCGATCGACGACTCGCGCATCGCCCGCTTCGGCTGCGTGCGCGCGATCGAGGACGCGGCCGCCACGGCTCACGCGGCGCTCGACTCCGAGGACCCCGGCGAGTCGCTCGAGTCGCTCCAGGGCCAGCTCGGCCCCCACGGCCTCGTCTCGCTCGTCGAGACCGCGCTCGACCGCCTCGACCCCTGACCCGCAGACCGACACCGCACACCCGCACGCACCCGCACACCGCAGACACCGCACCGCACACCACAGCAGAGGACACCATGAAGACACGACGACTCCTCCCCACCGCCACCGTCCTGGCCGTCACCGCCGCCCTCACCGGCTGCAGCGGCTTCGGAGGAGGGGGCGGCGGCGGATCCGACGCCGACTCCCTCACCTTCACCACCTGGGCCAGCGAGTCCGAGCAGGCGGCCTTCGAGTCGCTGATCACCGACTTCGAGGCGGCGAACGAGGGCGTCGATGTGCAGCTCAACGTCGTCCCCTACGACCAGATGTTCAGCAACATCGACGCGCAGCTCAGTTCGGGCGAGGCGCCCGACGTGTTCCGCGTCGACTACGGCAACCTCGGCGTCTACTCGAGCCAGGAGCAGCTGCTCGACGTGAGCGAGTACTTCACCCAGGAGCAGATCGACGCGTTCACACCCGCCTTCTGGGAGGCCGTCTCCTATGAGGGCGTGCCCTACGGCGTTCCGCACCAGACCGACGTCTCGGCGCTGCTCGTCAACACCGAGCTGCTCGCCGCCGCGGGCATCACCGACGTGCCGACCACGCTCGACGAGGCCTGGACCTGGGAGGAGTTCGCCGACGTCGCCACGACGCTGCGCGCCTCCCTCCCCGCCGAGCAGTACCCCTTCGTCTACAACTGGCAGCTCGGCGGCACCCCGCGCTGGCTGAGCTGGCTGTTCGAGGCCGACGGCGCCCTGCTCGAAGAGGACGGCACCACGCCCGCCATCGACTCCCCCGAGGGCGCGAAGGCGCTCGACTTCACGAAGAGCTTCTTCGAGAACGACTGGGTGCCCCCGACCAGCTCGGTCAAGTCGGCCACCTACGCCGACTCCTTCTTCACCGAGGAGACCGCCGCGATGGCGTTCGCCGGCTCGTTCCTCGTGCCCGACATCGACGACCTCGCCGACTTCGAGTGGGTCGCGACTCCGATGCCCGTCGACCAGCGCGGAGCCACCGACCTCGGCGGCAACGCCCTCGTCGCCACCGCCGACACCGCGAACCCCGAGCTGGCCGCCGAGTTCCTGACCTTCATGACCGAGGCCTCGACCATGGCCGAGTTCTGCGCGGCGACGAACGAGCTGCCCACCCGCTCCGACATCGACCCCGCCTCGATCGAGTTCGCGGTGCGCCCGGACGTCATGCCCGTCTTCGTCGAGCAGGCCTCGACGATCACGCCGCGCGACGTGCAGCAGCTCACCTCGCCGTTCCTCGCGCAGATCTCGGTCGCGATGCAGGACCAGCTCGAGCAGGCGTTCGTGAACGGCCGCAGCACCGAGGAGACGCTGACGGACCTCTCCGACGCCATCGGGCAGGCGACCAGCTGATGACGTCCGCCGCACTCCGCCGCCGGGAAGGCGCACCCGCGCCCGCCCGGCGGCGGTCGGCCGCCCGCACCAGGGAGGCGCTCACGGGCTACGGCTTCGTGGCGCCGAACATGCTGCTGATGGCGCTGTTCCTCTTCGTGCCGATCCTGTGGGCGATCCAGCTGTCGTTCCAGGACTCGCGCGGCTTCGGCACGCCGGAGTGGGTCGGGTTCGCGAACTACCTGCGGATGGGCGCGGATCCGGTCTTCTGGCAGAGCCTCGCCAACACGCTGCTGTTCACCGCCGTGACCGTGCCGATCGAGCTGATCGGCGGGCTGGGCCTGGCCGTGCTGCTCAACTCGGTGCTGCCCGCGCGCGGCGTCTACCGCACGATCATCGTGCTGCCGCTGGTCATCTCCGGAGTCGCCTCCGGCATGATCGCGGTCACGATCTTCAGCGAGTCCTCCGGCATCGTGAACAAGGTGCTGACCTCGCTCGGCGCCTCGCCCGTCTCCTGGCAGTCCGAGGGCGCGCCCGCGATGATCTCGGTGATGATCACCGCGATCTGGCTGCGGATCGGCTTCAACATGGTGATCTACATCGCCGGCCTGCAGAGCGTCTCGTCCGAGCTCTACGAGGCGGCGCGGATCGACGGAGCGACGCGCTGGCAGCAGTTCCGCGCGCTGACGGTGCCGCTGGTCGGCCCGTCGACGTTCTTCCTGCTGATCATGAACGTGATCGCCTCGTTCCAGGTCTTCGACATCGTCTTCGTGATGACCGGCGGCGGACCGGGCTTCGCGACCTCGGTGCTCGGAACCTACGCCTACCGCAACGGCTTCCAGGTGCGCGAGCAGGGCTACGGAGCGGCGCTGGGCGTCGTGATCCTGCTCATCACGCTCCTCTTCACCTACGTCCAGTGGCGCACCAGCCGCACCCGCGACCTCGTCGAATAGGACCCCCGATGACCTCCTCGACCCTCACCCAGATCGCACCGGCCGTCGATGCGACCCGCGCTGCCTCCGGGACCCGCCGTCGTCGCAGCGGTCGGGACGGCTCCCGCGCCGGCGTCGCCCTGCGCATCGTCGTCGCCGTGATCGCCTCGGCGATCGTCTTCTTCCCGCTCTACTGGATGCTCGTCATCGCGTTCTCGCCCCGCGGCGAGGTCTTCGCGCCCGGCCCGCCCCGGTTCTGGCCGAGCACCCTCAGCCTCGAGAACTTCGCCACCGTGTTCGAGCGCTTCCCGGTCGGCGACTGGTTCGTCAACTCCGTCGTCATCGGCGCCTTCGTGACGGCGCTCACCGTCGCGGTGAACCTCACCGCGGGCTGGGCGTTCGCGCGACTGCGCTTCCCGGGGCGCAACGCCCTGTTCCTCCTGGCGCTCGCGACGATGATGATCCCGGTGCAGGCGATCATGGTCGCCCAGTTCCGGCTGGTCGCCGGGCTCGAGATCTACGGCACCTACTGGTCGGTGATCCTGCCCGGGGCCGCCGCGGCGTTCGGCATCTTCCTCGCCCGGCAGTTCTTCCTCTCGATCCCGGAGGAGCTGCTCGAGGCCGCGAGGATCGACGGAGCCGGTCAGCTGCGCGTGTTCCTCCAGGTGGTGCTGCCGCTCAGCCACCCGCTGATCGCGGTGCTCGTGCTGCTGACGCTGCTCGGATCGTGGAACGACTTCGCCTGGCCGCTGATCGCACTGAAGGACAACGACCTGTTCACGCTGCCGATCGGACTGCTGTACCTCAAGGGGCAGTCGACGCCGGACTACAGCGCGAGCATGGCACTGGCCCTGGTCTCGGTGCTGCCGATGGTGGTGCTGTTCCTGGCCTTCCAGCGCTACTTCGTCCAGGGCTTCGCGCGGAGCGGCATCCGGTAGTCGCACGGGCCGCGCTCCCATGCCGCTGGTCGAGTAGCCCGCAGGGCGTATCGAGACCCACCCACGCCGAGACACCGTGGATCTCGATACGCCCGCTGCGCGGGCTACTCGATCAGCAAGCAGGGGGCGGAGCAGCGCTCTCACGACGACACGAGGGGGGCCGAAACGGCCACCCTCAGGCCAGTGCGCGCGGCGCCCCGCTGAGGATCGAGCGGCGCTTCTCGGCCTCGCCCCGCTCGATCGCCTCCGCGGCCGCGACGACCGACTCCGCCTCCGATGCCTTCACCACCACGACCCCGTCCGCGTCGCCGACGACCAGGTCCCCAGGAGCGACGACCACCCCCGAGATCGCGACCGGCTCGTCGAGGCGCCCCGGTCCGTGCTTGTACGGCCCCGCCGGGCTGACCGCCCGCGCGAACACCGGCATCCCGACGTCGCCCAGCGTGCCGGCGTCGCGCACCGCTCCGTCGATGACGAAGCCCGCGATGCCGAGCGTGTCGGCGCGCAGCCCGATCAGGTCGCCGATCAGCGCCCGGGTGACGTCGCCGCCGCCGTTCACGACGATCACGTCGCCGGGCTGCGCGGCGTCGAGCGCCCGGTGGATCAGGAGGTTGTCGCCCGGGCGGGTCCAGACGGTGAACGCCCGACCGGCCAGGCGCGCGCCCGCCCAGACGGGGTGCAGGCCGGAGGCGATGCCGAACCGCTCCTGCGCGTCGCCGATGTTGGCGGTCGGCAGCAGTCGCGCCCGGTCGATCAGCTCATCGGTGATGAGGGGGATCCGTGACATGAGGGGTGTCCTTCCGGTGGGCGGAGCTATTCGGCGATGAGTTCTTCGATGACGGGCTTCGCGGTCTTCTCGCGCTCCTCCCAGAGGGCGGCGACCTCGGCCGCGTCCTCCCAGGTGGGCACGGTGCCGGCGGCCTCGAGCTTCTCGGCGACCTCGGGGTCCTGCGTGGCCGCCTCGAGCGCGCCCTCGAGGGCTGCGATCGTCTCCTCGGGGGTGCCGGCCGGGGCCGAGATGGCGAAGTTGTTCGTCATCGGCTCGAGCTCGAACCCGGCGTCGGCGATGGTCGGCACGTCCGGCAGGAACGGGCTCTGCTGGTCGTTGACGACCGCGAGGATCGAGATCTCGCCTGACTTGTACTGTCCGATGAAGCTCGAGACGCCTCCCAGGGCGAAGTCGACCTCGCCCGAGACCAGGGCGGCGATCTTGTCGGCCCCGCTGTTGTAGTGGACGATGTTGAAGTCGAGCCCGAGCTCCTTCTCGATCGTGCGCAGGTTGACGTGATCGTCCCCCGCGCGGGAGTCGGTGCCCACAGTGATCTCGCCCGGCGCCGCCTCGACGGCGTCGAACAGCTCCTCGAGCGACGTGTACGGGCTCGAGGCGTTCACTCCGATGACCACGTCGTTCAGCGCGAACGATCCGATCGGAGCGAAGCTCTCGCGGTCGAAGCCGGCCTGCTTGCTGGGGTCGAGGTACCGTCCGAAGATCGACGGGATGTTCGTGAAGCCGATCGTGCCGCCGTCCTTCGCGGCCGAGGCGAGGTAGTTCAGGCCGATGACCTGGCTGCCGCCCTCCTTGTTCACGACCTTCACGTTCGCGTCGAGCTCCTCCGACAGCACCGGCGCCAGGATGCGGGCGAGGATGTCGTTGCCGGCGCCCGCCGCGGACGGGACGATCCACTCGATCGTCTGCCCGGACTCGGGGAAGGTCGCGTCCGAGGCGCCGCCCGGAGCGGCGGCCGAGGAGGTGCAGCCGGCGAGCAGGGCGGAGCCGGCGGCGAGGGCGATCAGGGCCGCTGCGGTGCGGTGGGGGGTTCGGGTCATGAGACAGACTCCTTCGTCTGGTCGGAGGGGATCGTGCGGGAGGCGCGCCGCGCGAGGGCGGCGGAGAGGGCGGGCCGGACGGCTCCGAAGAGCACGGCCAGCGCGATGACGGTGACGAGCCCGATGCTCAGCGGACCGCTGACGAACACCGAGTAGTCGCCGCGCGAGAGGGCGAGCGAGCGCTGGAAGTTCTCCTCCAGCAGCGGGCCGAGGATGATCGCGAGCACCAGCGGCGTGAGCGGCACCGCGAAGAGCGAGAAGAGGTAGCCGACCACCCCGGCGCCGAGCATCACGAGGATGTCGAACGTCGATCCGTTGATGCTGTAGGTGCCGAGGAACATGAACGCGATGATCACGGCCATCAGGTAGTGGAACGGCACCTTCAGCACCGCGACCCAGACCCGGGCGAGCGGGACGTTGAGGATCAGCAGGATCACGTTGCCGACGATGAGGCTGGCGATGATCGCCCAGGCCACCTCGGGGTTGTCGCGGAACAGCAGCGGGCCCGGGATGAGCCCGTTGATCGTGAAGGCGCCGGCCATGATCGCGACGGTCGCGCTGGTCGGGATCCCGAGGGTGAACAGCGGGATCATCGACGAGACCGCGAGTGCGTTGTTCGCCGCCTCCGGTCCGGCGACGCCCTCGACGGCTCCGCGGCCGAACTCCTCGGGCCGCTTCGACACCTTCTTCTCGAGGGCGTAGGAGGCGAGCGACGTCGCGGCGCCCGGCGATCCGGGCAGCAGGCCCATGGCGAAGCCGATGACGGAGCCGCGGAGGTACGGGAGGAAGGAGCGGCGCAGGTCGCTGCGCGTCGGCAGCAGGCGCCCGACCTTCATGGGCCGGCGCGATCCGGAGGAGCCGCCGCGGGCCTGGGCGAGGATCTCGCTCATCCCGAAGACGCCCATGACCACGGCCACCAGGCCCAGGCCGTCGAAGAGCTCGGGGAGGTCGAAGGTGAAGCGCTGCACGCCCTGGCCCTGGTCGATCCCGACGCTGGCGATCGCGAGCCCCAGCCCCACGCTCAGCAGCGCCTTGACCGGGTCCTTCCCGGCGAAGCTCGCGACGAGCGCCATGCCGAGCACCGAGACCAGGAACAGCTCGGGAGCCCCGAACTCGAGCGCGAGCCTGCTGAAGGGGGCGACGAGGACGAACCCGACGACTCCGATCAGGCCGCCGACGAACGAGGCGATCGCTGCGGTGACCAGGGCGGGACCGCCCCGGCCCTGCTTCGCCATCTGGTACCCGTCGAGGGTGGTGGCGATCGAGGACGCCTCCCCGGGGATCCGCAGCAGCACCGCCGTGGTCGTGCCGCCGTACGCCGCCCCGTAGAGGATCGCCGCGAGCATGATGATCGCGGTCGTGGCGTCGAGCCCGAACGTGACCGGGATGAGCAGCGAGACCGCCGCGGCCGGGCCGAAGCCGGGCAGGACGCCCACGAGCATCCCGATGATGCAGCCGATCAGCGCGAAGAGCAGGTGATCGGGGGTGAGGACGGTGAGGAGGCCGCCCCAGAGCTCGCCGAATCCCATGGTCACAGCCCCAGCCAGGCGAGGGGGACGAGGGTCGAGTGCGGCAGGGCCGTGTTCAGCCAGACCTCGAAGACGAGGCGCGAGGCGCCGGTCGTCGCCACGGCCACGAGGGCCGCGATCCAGAGCTTGCGGCCGCCGACGAGCACGAGCACGGCGGTCAGCAGGGCGACCATGGTGACGGAGTAGCCGAGCACCGGCAGCAGGAGCGCTGCGACCGCGACGGAGCCGACGACGACTCCCACCCGCGTCCATCCCCTCCGGTCGGGGAAGTGCGCGTCGTCGAGCTCGTCGTCCTCGCCCTGGAGGAACACCCCGAGCGTCGAGTCCGACACCTCCGCGATCGGGAGAGCGGCGTGGGCCCGGTGCGCGCGGAGCAGCCGCAGCGACCAGAACAGGCCGGCGACGCCGACGAAGAGGCCCGCGACGAGGGGCATCATGCCCGCGCCGACGCCGGTCGGGGCGGTGAGGCCGTAGCCGGAACCGGAGACGACCAGCGCGGCACCGCCGAGCGCGGAGGCTCCGGCGAGCGCCCACTCCGTGACGGTGCGGGGGTCGAGCGACCGGGATCCGCCGGACGCGGTGCTTCTGGGTTCGATCGTGGACATCGTCGTCCTCCGCCTCTCTGCGGGTTCCTCGAGTCGCGGATGCAGGGCTGCAGCGCCCGACTTGCGACATTGCACAGAATTGCATGCAGCTGTCAGACTGTCAAGGCGGGACCGGTAAGGTCCTCATCGACTCGAAGGGGAGTGCGCGTGAGCTTCAAATCGGTCGTCGCGAGCAACACGCGGCAGATCAGTCCGTCCGAGCGGCGGGTGATGAACGTCCTGCTCTCGGCGACGAACGCGTCCGAGATCACGGCGGCCGAGATCGCCAGCCGATCGCAGACGCACGAGTCGACGGTGGTCCGCCTCGCCCAGAAGCTGGGCTACCGCGGCTACCCGGATCTGCGGGCCGACCTGCAGCGCGACGAGGGCTCGCACGTCGAGTCCGTGCCGGTCATGCGGGCGTCGACCGGGCACGACCTGCTCGCGTTCGCGACCGACGAGGCCGCCTCGCTCGAGCGCCTGGCCCGGTACATCCCGCAGGAGTCGCTCGACTCCGCCGCCGGGGCGATCCACGCCGCGCGGACCGTCTACCTCTACTCCAGCGCCGACGAGCGCGCGGCGCTCGATCTGCTCGCCGGCCGCCTGCGCCGGCTCGGCCTCGTCGTGGTCACCCTCGGCTACGGCGGCAAGGACCTCGCTGAGCACTTCGTGAGCTTCGACGCCACCAGCGTCCTCGTCGCCCTCGCCCTGCGCGAGGCCCCGACCTCGCTGCCGACCCTGGTCAGCGAGGCGCAGCGCCGAGGAGGCGCGGCGATCCTGGTCACGGACACGCCCGGCTACCACTTCCGCCCCGCTCCCGACCACCTGCTCGCGTCGCCGCGCGGGTTCGACTCGGAGTACAACACGCTCGTCGTGCCGATCGTCATCGCCTACGCGCTGCAGCTGGCCGTCTTCCACCTCGATCCGACCCGCTACGGAGCCGTCCGCAGCGACATCGACGACCTCACGCGCCTGGTGGGCGGAGCCGACGAGATCCCGCTGCGTCCGTGACCGGCCGCCGGTGAGCGAGGGCTGGCGGCCGGCCCTCCGGGTGCAGGCCGCTCTCGTGCAGTCGGGCTGGGTCGGCATCCGGCTGATGATCGGGTACCGGGCCGTCGAGCTCGGCGCGGACGCGCTCGTGCTCGGTCTCGTCGCCGCGTCGACCGCCGTCCCCGCGCTGATCGGCGCGCTGCCCACCGGCCGGCTCTCGGACAGGGTCGGCGGCGCGCGGGTCTCGCTCCTCGGGATCGCGGTCTTCGTCCTCGGCCTGGGCCTCCTGGCGCTGCCGGCCGGCGTGCCGGGCCTCCTGGTGGCTGCGGCGGTCATCGGACTCGGCAACCTCTTCGTGATGATCGGCCAGCAGACGTTCGTGGCTCACCGCGCGCGCGGAGGCTCGAGCGACAGCGGCTTCGCCACCCTCACCACCGCCGCCTCGGTCGGGCAGCTCCTCGGCCCTCCGATCGTGACGCTCGTCGCGGCCCTCGGTGCCGGCGCCGGCGCTGCTCCGAACGCGCTGCTCGGCGCCGCGGCCTGCGGCGTCCTGGTGCTCGCGGGCCTGGTCGGGAGCCGGCGGCTCCAGCGCGTCGACAGGAGCACGCCCCCCGCGGCGGAGTCGTCGGCCGGCCCGCTCCTGATGCGCGACGTCGCGCGCACCCCCGGGCTCCTCCGCTCGCTCTCGGTCAGCGCGGCCGTGCTCGTGACGGTCGACCTGCTCTACACGTACATGCCGCTGTGGGCCACCGAGCAGGGCGTCCCGGCGGTCGCCGTCGGACTGCTACTCGCCGTCCGAGCGGTCGTCTCGGTGCTCAGCCGGATCGGACTCGGTCGGCTCGTCTCGGCCCTGGGCCGCAAGACGCTGCTGATCGTGTCGATCACGAGCGGAGTCGCCGCGCTGGTCGCGCTGCCACTGGTCGACGCGGGCGGAGCGATCGTGGTGATGATCGGTCTCGGCCTCGCGCTCGGGGTCCCCCAGCCGCTGACGATGGCGTGGGTGGTGCGCCTCACTCCGGAGTCGGTGCACGGCGCCGCGCTGGGCCTGCGGATGACCGCGAACCGACTCGCGCAGATCGCCCTGCCCGTCGCCATCGGCACGACGGCGGGCTCGCTGGGCTCGGCCGGCGTGTTCTGGGCGAACGCCGCGGTGCTGGTCGCGGCGGTGGCCGTCACCGCGGGCGCCGACCTCCCGCGGGACCCTCCGCACGACTGACCGATGCGCTCCGTGGCGCCGTGTTACACGACGGATGGCGGGTGGCTGAGCGAACTCCTAGGTTGGCCGGAGCCGTCCCGCCCCGTCGTTCAGGAGCCCGCATGTTCTCGTCCCCGTCCCGCTCGCGCCTCGCCGTGGCCGTCGGCGCCGTCCTCGTGGCCGGTCTGCTCGCGGGCTGCACCGCCCAGGCCGCGACCGAGCCCGGCACCGCGTCCGGCACCCCCGTCGAGGGAGGCTCGCTCGTCTTCGCCGACATCGAGCTGCAGACCGACTTCCAGGTGCAGAAGGGCTTCAACTACACGCAGTCGAACGTGTTCCGGAACATCGCGGACCGCTTGACCGCCTTCGACCCGGAGTCGGGCGAGGTCGTGCCGTGGATCGCCTCCGACTGGAGCATCAACGGCGACAACACCGAGTTCACCTTCACGATCCGCCCCGGAGTCACCTTCTCGGACGGCACCCCTCTGGACGCCGCCGCCGTCAAGGCGAACCTCGATCAGCTCGGACTGGGCGACGAGGCGAAGAAGATCGTCAAGAACCGCGACTTCATCGGCTACGCGAGCTCCGAGGTGACCGGCGAGGACACCGTCGTGGTGCGCCTCTCGGAGCCCAACGCCGACTTCCTCAAGGCCACCGCCGCCTCGACCGCGAGCCTCGTCTCGACCTCGACGCTGGCGCTCGACTACGCGGGCCAGGCCGACATCTCGAAGATCGTCGCCTCCGGCCCGTTCGTCTTCGAGTCGCAGGTGCCCGACCAGGAGATCCGCTTCGCCAAGCGCGAGGACTACGCCTGGCCGTCGTCGATCTCGACCAACCAGGGCGCCGCGCACCTCGACGAGGTCGTGTTCCGCGCGATCCCCGAGGTGGGTCTGCGGGTCGGAGCCGTCTCCTCCGGACAGGCCGACATCGCCCGCGGCATACAGCCGACCGACGAGGCCGCGGCCACCGCCTCCGGCATCGAGCTCGCCGTCGCGCAGGCGCCGGAGCTGACCGCCAACTGGGCCGCCTTCCGCGGGAACGCGCCCGTCGTCTCGGACCAGGACGTGCGCCGCGCGCTGCAGATCGGCTTCGACCGCGAGGCCCTCAAGGCGACCGTGCTCAGCGACAGCTACCCGCTCTCGGGATCGGTGCTCAACCGCTCCGCCCCCGGTTTCGTCGACCTCGGCGACGACCTCGCCTACGACGCCGACGAGGCCGAGCGCCTGCTCGACGAGGCCGGCTGGGCGGTCGGCTCCGACGGCATCCGCGAGAAGGACGGGCAGCGCCTCGCCCTCTCGGTGGCCGCCAGCCCCCGCAGCGTCGTGATCAAGCCCGCCTTCGAGTTCATCGAGTCGGAGTGGCGCAAGCTCGGCGTCGAGCTCACCAACAACGCGGGCGACAGCGCGATCCTCGCGACCGCCCTGGGCGACCCGTCCTACCCCGCCATCGGCTCGCGCCAGTTCTACCTCGGCGGCCTCGGCCCGCTGTTCAGCGCCGCCGGCAACACCAACACCTACGTCTCGGACGACGAGCTGAACGCCCTGTTCGCCACCGAGCGGGCCTCGACCGACCCGGCCGCCCGCGACGCGGTGCTCGCCGACATCCAGGAGCGCCTCGTGCTCGGCACCAACCTGCTCGTCCCGCTGTGGGACGAGGTGCAGGTGCACGCCGTCGGCCCCGGAGTGAGCGTGACCTTCGACGGCGGCACCGCGCCGCTGCTCCAGGAAGCCTGGATCCAGGAGTAATCGTCGTGCTCCGGTATCTCGCGGGCCGGGCGGGGCAGGCGGTGCTCGTGCTCTGGCTGACCTACACGATCGTGTTCGTCGTCGTGCAGCTGCTGCCGTCCGACCCCGTCACGATCTTCCTGGCGAGCGACGCCGGAGCCGACCCCGCCCTGATCGCGCAGGTCAGCGCGCTCTACGGCTACGACCAGCCCTGGTACCAGCAGTACCTGCTGCAGCTCGCGAACCTGGTGCGCGGCGACTTCGGCTTCTCGCTCTCCTCCGGGCAGCCCGTGCTCACCCGCATCGGCGACGTGGTCGGGAGCACGGTGGCGCTGGCGTCGACGGGACTGCTCCTGAGCATCGTGATCGCGGTGGCGGTCAGCGCCGCGGCGTTCCTGATCGACTCGCCGCGCCTGAAGGCCGTGATCGTCGCGGTGCCGTCGCTCTTCAGCTCGGTCCCCGTGTTCTGGCTGGGCATCATCGTGCTGCAGGTCTTCTCGTTCCAGCTCCGGATCCTGTCGCTGTTCCCCGACGGATCGCTGCTGTCGCTGCTCATCCCGGCGCTCGTCCTGGCGATCCCGGTGTCGGCTCCGATCGCGCAGGTGCTGCTGAGCGGAGTGGAGCAGGCGTCGGAGCAGGCGTTCGTGAAGACCGCGCGGGCGAAGGGCGCCCGCCCGCTGCGGGTGTTCCTCCGGCACGTGCTCCGCTCGTCGCTGGGCGCGACCACCGCCGTCATCGGCACGACCCTCGGGATCCTGCTCGCCGGCTCCGTCATCACCGAGACCGTCTTCGCCCGCCCGGGCCTGGGCTCGGTGCTGCTGAAGGCCGTGATCGCGCAGGACGTGCCGCTAGTGCAGGGCCTGGTCCTGCTGACGACGCTCGTCGTCGTCGTCACCACGCTCGTGCTCGACCTGATCGCGCCCGCGCTCGACCCCCGCGTGCTGCGCAGCCGCGGGCAGAAGGGACTGGTGCGCCTTGGCGCTTGAGCTGACCCGCACGGCCGACGACCGCAGGGCCGGCCTGCTCCGGAGCCTGCCCGCGCCGGGCCCGGCCACGATCCTCTCGGCGGCCCTGATCGTCGTCGTCCTGCTCTGGCTCGTCGCTCCCGGCTGGTTCACGTCGGCCGACCCGCTGACCGGCGACTCCGCCCAGGTCTTCCGGCCGCCCAGCGCCGCGCATCCGTTCGGCACCGACCACCTCGGCCGCGACGTGCTCGCCCGGGTGATCCACGGCACCACCCAGACGGCGCTCACCGCGGGGCTCGCCGTGGTCGTCGGTCTCGTCCTCGGCACACTCGTCGGCATCGCGTCCTCGACGCTCGGTCCGTGGGCGGAGGCGATCGGGATGCGCGTCATCGACGCCCTCATCGCCCTGCCGGCGTTCATGATCGCGCTGTTCGTCGTCTCGGCCTACGGCGCCGGACCGGTGTCGCTGGGCATCGGGGTCGGCATCGGCTCGGTCGTGCTGTTCGCCCGGGTGACGCGCGCCGAGATCCTGCGGGTGCGCTCCCTCGACTACCTCGAGGCGAGCCTCCTCGCCGGCGCCGGCTACCTGCGCCAGCTCGTCGGGCACGTGCTGCCCGCGATCACCGGGGCGCTCGTGGCCCTCGCCGTCGTCGACTTCGGAGCGGCGGTGCTGGCCGTCTCGGCCCTGGGCTTCCTCGGCTTCGGCACTCCCCCGCCCACGCCCGAGTGGGGGCTCATCATCGCCGAGGGGCGCAACTACCTCGCCAACGCGTGGTGGATGACCGCCCTGCCCGGCACCTTCGTCCTGGTCGTCGTCGTCGCCCTCGGCGTGCTCAGCCGCTACCTCGGAAAGGCGACCCGTGCCTGACGCCCCCGCCCTCGAGCTCCAGGGCCTCTCGCTCGACTACCGGCTCGGCCGGCGCTCGGTGCGCGCCCTCGACGACGTCTCGTTCACGGTCGGCCGGGGCGAGATCGTCGCCCTCGTCGGCGAGTCCGGATCGGGCAAGTCCACCATCGCGAACGCCGCGACCGGCCTCCTCCCCTCGGGGGCACGCGTCGCCTCCGGCCGGCTGCTCGTCGACGGCGCCGACGTCACCCGCGCCCCGGAGTCGCGGTGGAGCCGGATCCGCGGCCGCCGCGTGGGCCTCGTCCCCCAGGACCCGGGCTCGAGCCTCACTCCGGTCCTCACCATCGGGGCGCAGGTGGCTGAGATCTTCGCGATCCGCGGCGAGCGCCTCTCTCGCGCCGAGCGGCGGGCCCGGTCGATCGAGCTGCTCGAGATCGCCGAGGTGTCGCGCGCGGCCGACCGGCTCACCCAGTACCCGCACGAGCTCTCGGGCGGGTTGAAGCAGCGGATCCTGATCGCCATCGCCTTCGGGCTGGACCCCGCTCTGCTCGTCGCCGACGAGCCGACGTCGGCGCTGGACGTGACGGTGCAGAAGCAGATCCTGCGCGTGCTCGACCGCCTGGCCGCCGAGCACGGCACCAGCGTGCTCTTCGTCACCCACGACCTGGCGCTCGCGACCGACCACGCCTCGCGCGCCCTGGTGCTGCAGCGCGGCCGGCTGGTCGAGGACGCTCCGGTGGAGCGGATCGTGCGGACGCCCGCCACCGACTACACCCGCGACCTCATCGCCCACGCGCGGGCCACGCAGATCGCGCCACCGCCCACGCCCTCCTCCTCCGTCCCGTCGACGGTGCTCGAGGTGAGCGGGCTCTCGAAGTCGTTCCCGGGGCGGCGCGGAGGAGCCTCCGTCGCCGCCGTCGACGACGTCTCGTTCGCGCTGCCCGCGGGCCGCACGCTGGCGCTCGTCGGCGAATCCGGCTCGGGGAAGTCGACGACGGCGCGCATGGTCCTGCGGCTGCTCGACCCGAGCGCCGGCTCGATCGCGCTCGACGGCCGCGACGTCACCGCGGTCGCGGGCCGCGACCGGCTCGCGCTCTGGCGCACGGTGCAGCTCGTCTACCAGAACCCCGACTCCGCCCTCGATCCGCGCTGGAACGTCGGACGCATCGTCTCGGAGCCGCTGCTCGGCTCCGCGTCGCCGCGCGAGCGCCGGGCCCGCGTCGAGGAGCTGCTCGACGCCGTCTCGCTGCCCGACGGAGTGATCGACAAGCGCCCCGGCGAGCTCTCGGGCGGTCAGCGCCAGCGCGTCGCCATCGCGCGGGCTCTCGCTCCGCACAGCTCGCTCGTCGTGCTCGATGAGGCGCTCAGCGCGCTCGACGTGATCACGCAGGAGCGGGTGCTGCAGCTGCTGGAGCGCCTGCAGCGCGAGCAGGGCGTCTCCTACCTCTTCATCTCGCACGACCTGTCGACGGTGCGCCGCCTGGCGCACGACGTCGTGGTGCTGCGGGCCGGCCGGGTCGTCGAGCAGGGCCCGTCGCACGAGATCTTCGCCGCGCCCCGCACCGACTACGTGCGCGAGCTGCTCGACGCCGTGCCCGGCCGGCGCCTGCTCGCCGACCCCGCGACCACCCCGACCGCCGAGGACCCCCGATGACCGACGCCCCGAAGCCGCTGCGCTTCTCCGCCTTCGTGATGAACACCGCCTCCCATATCCAGCACGGCCTGTGGCGGCACCCGGAGGCGCGCCAGCACGAGTTCACGTCGCTGCGGCTCTGGACCGACCTCGCCCGCACCCTCGAGCGCGGCCGGTTCGACGCGATCTTCTTCGCCGATGTCCTCGGCCTCTACGGCCCCGCCCGCGGCGACTACACCGTGAACGCGCGCGAGGGGCTGCAGTTCCCGAGCAACGACCCGTCAGTGCTGCTGGGGGCGCTGGCCGCCGTCACGGAGCACCTCGGACTCGTGTTCACCTCCTCGGTGCTGCAGGCGCACCCGTTCGAGTTCGCCCGGCGCGTGTCGACGCTCGACCACCTCTCGGGCGGCCGCGTCGGCTGGAACGTGGTGACCAGCGCCCAGGAGAGCGCCGCGCGCAACTTCGGCGCCGACGGACTCGAGGAGCACGACGAGCGCTACCGCTGGGCCGAGGAGTACCTCGAGGTCGTCTACAAGCTCTGGGAGGGGTCGTGGGACGACGACGCGCTCCGGCGCGACAAGGCGCTCGGCCACCCGGACGACGCGGTGTTCGCCGACGCGAGCGGGATCCACCGCATCGACCACGTCGGGCAGCGCTACCGCGTGGCCGGCCCGCACCAGAGCCCGCCGTCGCCGCAGCGGACCCCGGTGATCTTCCAGGCCGGCTCCTCGCCCGCGGGGAGCGCCTTCGCCGCCCGCCATGCGGAAGGCCAGTTCGTGCTCACCTCCGGACTCGACAAGACCCGGGCGCTGATCGAGCAGACCCGCGCGAAGGTCGCGGCGACGGGCCGCGCTCCCGAGGACCTCGCCTTCTTCCTCGGCCTCGCCTTCGTCACCGGCGACACCGAGGAGGCGGCGCAGCGGAAGGCGGCCGAGCTCGACGAGTACCTCTCGAGCGACGGCTTCCTCCTGCACAGCAACCTCGCCTTCGACCCGGCGACCGGCGAAGCGCTCGACCCCGACACTCCGCTCTCGGAGCTCTCCACCGGCACCAACGTGAGCCACCTGCAGTGGATGCGCGAGCTCTCGCCCGACCCCGACCCGAAGGTGCGCGACCTCGCGACCCTCGCAGCGAAGCTGCGCGGACGGATCGTCGGCACGCCCGAGCAGATCGCCGACCGCCTCGCCGAGTGGCGCGACGCGGGCATCGACGGGATCAACGTCATCAACTGGACGCTGCCCGGCAGCTTCGAGGAGTTCGTCGACCACGTGACCCCGGTGCTGCAGGAGCGCGGGCTCGCCCAGCGCGAGTACACACCCGGAACCCTGCGGCAGAAGCTCTTCGGCCGCGATCAGCTGCCGGAGGAGCATCCCGCCCGGTCCTACCGCGGCGCGTTCGGGGAGGTCGCGCGATGAGTCTCTCGGCCACCGATCTCGAGCGGTTCCGCTCCGTGATCGAGGAGGTCGGACGGGACGCTCTCGTCCGCGAGCGGGAGCGGCGCCTGCTGCACCCCGAGATCGCGGCGCTGGTCGCCTCCGGGTTCACCGCGATGCGCGTGCCCGTCGAATGGGGCGGCGCCGGAGCGACACTGCCCGAGCTCTTCGAGCTGCTGGTCGCGCTCGGCGCGGCCGACCCCAACCTCCCGCAGGCGCTGCGCGGCCACTTCGGGCTCGTCGAGCGCTTCCTCGTCGGCGGCACCGCGCGCGACGAGGCGTGGCTCCGGCGCGCGGCGGAGGGAGCGCTGTTCGCCAACTCGCAGGCCGAGAAGGGCTCCGCGACGACGACGGAGGCGCGGCTCGTCCCGGTCGAGGGCGGCTGGCGACTCACGGGCCGCAAGTTCTACACGACGGGCACGCTCTACGCCGACTACACGTGGACCGGCGCCCTCGACCCGACCGGCGAGCGCTACGGCGCCGTCGTGCCGACCCGGGCCCCGGGCGTCGAGGTGATCGACGACTGGACCGGCTTCGGCCAGCGCCTCACCGCGAGCGGCACGACCGTGTTCACCGACGTGCCGCTCGACGACGAGCACGTCTACCGAGTGCTGCAGGAGCCCGACTGGTACACGCTCGACTTCCGGCTCCTGCTGCACCTGCTGCTCCAGGCGACCATGGCGGGCATCGGCCGGGCGGCCCTCGATGACACGCTGCGCTTCGTTCGGGCGCGGTCGCGCTCGTTCGGAGTCGCCGGCGAGAGCCTGCCGCGCGAGGACCCGCGGGTGCAGTCGGTCGTCGGCGAGCTGGCCAGCCGCGTCGCCGCGGTGGAAGCGCTCGTGCACGACGTCGCCCGCGACTACGCCGCCGTCCGCGACCGCGAGCACGCCGACGAGGCCGAGCGCACCCGCGACTACGTCCGCGTGCAGATCCGCCAGTTCGAGGCGCAGCAGATCGCCGTGGCCGACATCGTCGCGGTGACCTCCCGCCTGTTCGAGGTGGGCGGCGCCTCCGCGGTGCTGACGGAGTCGGGCCTCGACCGGCACTGGCGCAACGCCCGCACCATCGCCTCGCACAACCCGGCGGCGTTCCGTCAGGCGGCGATCGGCGCCTACCTGCTCAACGGCACCGAGCCCGAGACCGACTTCCGCAGCACCGTCACCGCGCAGGAGCAGCCCGCATGACCCGCCCGCCCCGTCCGCTGCTGTTCAACGCGTTCGTCATGAACACGCCGTCGCACCTCCACCACGGGCAGTGGCGGCGACCGGAGGCGCGCCACGGGTCGTTCGAGGACCTCGCCTTCTGGGTCGAGACGGCCCGCACCCTCGAGCGCGGCGTGTTCGACGCGATCTTCTTCGCCGACGTGGTCGGCACCTACGGCGCGGTCGGCGCCTCGCTCGAGGTCAACGCCCGCGAGGGGCTGCAGCTGCCCACCAACGATCCGTCGATCCTCCTCGCCGCCCTGATCGGCTCGACCGAGCACCTCGGGCTCGCGATGACGAGCTCGATCCTGCAGGCGCACCCGTTCGAGTTCGCCCGGCGCATGTCGACCCTCGACCACCTCTCGAAGGGGCGGGTCGCCTGGAACATCGTCACCAGCTACCAGGAGAACGCGGCCCGCAACTTCGGTCTCGACCGGCTCACCGAGCACGACGCCCGCTACGCGCAGGCCGAGGAGTACCTCGACGTCGTCTACAAGCTCTGGGAGGGGTCCTGGGACGACGACGCCTCGGTCCGCGACAAGGCCGGCGCCTTCTCGCGCCCGGAGGCGGTGCACCGCATCGACCACGTCGGCGAGCACTACCGGGTCGAGGGACCGCACCTGTCGGCGCCGTCGCCGCAGCGCACGCCGTTCCTCTTCCAGGCCGGGTCCTCGCCGGCCGGCCGCGCCTTCGCCGCCCGGCACGCCGAGGCGCAGTTCGTCGGCGGATCGACCCTCGAGCAGACGCGGGAGCTGATCGCGTCGACCCGCGCACTCACGGAGGCGACCGGGCGCCGCGGCGACGACGTCCTGTTCTTCTCGCCCCTGTCGGTCGTCGTCGGGAGCACCGAGCGCGAGGCCCGGGAGCGCGAGGCCGAGCTGGACGCCCGGACCAGCATCGACGCCCACCTGCTGCACGCGGGCCTGAGCGTCGACCAGGCCGACGGCACACCGTTCCCGCCGGACACACGATTGCGCGACATCACGACGAACGGCAACCGCAGCACGCTCGAGTCGATGATCCGCCTGCTGCCCGAGCGCGACGCGACGGTCGCGGACCTCGCCCGCCTCGCGGTGCGGCGCCACCCGCGCGTGGTGGGCACGCCGGAGCAGATCGCGGACCGGCTCGGAGAGCTGCGCGACGCGGGCGTGGACGGGATCAACCTGGCGCACTGGACGCTGCCGGACAGCTACGTCGAGTTCGTGGACGAGGTGATGCCGGTGCTGCGCTCGCGCGGGCTGGCGCGGACGGAGTACTCGCGCGGTGGACTGCGCGAGCGGCTGACGGGGTCGGCGCAGGTGAACCCGCGGCATCCGGCGGCGCGCTACCGCGGCGCGTTCCGCGACTGACGGCGGCGCCCGGCTGAGGACGCCTCTCGAGAAGTCGCGCGCGGTGCCCGCGACCTCTCGAGGAGGGCGTCGCCGCGCCGGTCAGCTCGGCGAGGGGACGACCGGGTGCTCCGGCGGGTCCTGCTCGTCGCCGAGGCGCGCGTCGGCGCCCTCGTCCAGGGCCTCGTCGAGCGCCTCCGGGTCGTCGACCTGCGCCGGGTCCTCCGGGGGCGCCGGGATCGAGTCGGGGTCGGGGCGGCTGGTGTCGGTGACGTCCTCGGGGGCGTCGAAGCCGAAGCTGCTCATGGTTCCTCCTCCGCGGCCCGCACCGGAGGCGGTGCCGCTGTCGGCAGCCTAGGTCGGGCGCGCGAGCCGGTCACGGCCTTGACGGACGGCGGTCGCCTCACCGGCCGTCCATCGAGCCACGGCTCAGTGCACGTACTCCAGCAGGTCGACGCCGAGGGTGCGCATGCCCTCGAGGACCGCGAGGCGGTAGTGGAGCGACGTGTCGTCGAACTGCGTCGTCACCGCGTAGGCGGCGGAGGCGCGCGGACCGCGCAGCACACCCGTCTCGGCGCGCACGCCGACGTCGGTGCCGGTGGTGTTGACGAGCAGCACGCCGTGGTCGGGGCGGCGGTGCGCGAGCGGGTCGAGGCCGAACGCCGAGGAGACCATCGACAGGTCGGGGTTCAGCGAGAGCCAGCCGATGACGCGCGAGCTGACGGTCGAGTCGACGATCTCGCCGTTCGCGAGGGTGGCGAGCAGCCAGGTCAGCTCGCGGGCCGAGCCGATCGAGAGCTGCGGAGCGTCGTCGGGGCCGCGCTCGTCGCGCACGACGTCGAGGAGCGCGGTGCGCGAGAGCCCCAGGCCCTCGGCGCGCTCGCGGACGGCGTCGAGGCCGACCCGGCGGAGGAGCACGTTCGTCGCGAGGGTGTCGCTCGTCGCTCCGACCAGGGCCGCGAGATCGGCGATCGGGAGGGACGGGACCTGCAGGTGCTGCCAGACGCCGGAGCCGGCGACCGCGTCGGCGGCGGTGCGGTCGAGGAGGCGGAGGTTCTCCTGCGGATCGCTCGCCAGACGGGCCGCGACCTCGACGAGCAGCAGGATCGTGCCGATGCCGGCCGTCGGCATCGAGACGGAGTCGTCGACGGCGAACAGCGTGCGCCCGGTCGCGAGGTCGACGGCGCAGGCCGAGACGACCACTCCGTCGAGCGCGAGCCGGCCGAGCGCGTCGAAGCCGCGCTGGAAGTTGTCGCGATCCTCGGAGCCCTTGTGCCGGCCGCGGCGGGCTCGTCGGGTGTCGCGGCGGGTGTCGTGGGGGATCACCACGGATCGGGCCCCTCTCCGGGGTCGGG
The DNA here is from genome assembly GCF_001423055.1 of Rathayibacter sp. Leaf299. NCBI lineage: Bacteria > Bacillati > Actinomycetota > Actinomycetes > Micrococcales > Microbacteriaceae > Rathayibacter > Rathayibacter sp. Leaf299. The sequence goes on along the minus strand of NZ_LMNT01000005.1, from coordinate 103,806 downwards.
TGAGCGGGTCGTGCGGAGGGGCGGACCACGGGTCCGTCGACGCGCCCGGAGGGCACGCGATGCACGGACGGACCCGGCGGCATCGGTCGGCTCTCGATGCCCGGGGTGTCGTCCGCGGGAGGGGTCGGCGGCCGCTCGGCGACCACCGGATCCTGACTACCAGATGGTGACGCGCTCGCTCGGGGAGAGCCATAGGGCGTCGCCTTCGGTGACGTCAAAAGTAGCGTAGAACTCGTCGATGTTGCGGACGATCTGGTTGCAGCGGAACTCGGCCGGGGCGTGCGGATCGATGGCGAGGAGCCGGATCGTCTCCTCGTCGCGCGACTTCTGCTGCCAGGCCTGCGCCCACGACAGGAAGAAGCGCTCGGCGCCGGTGAGACCGTCGATCACGGGCGGCTCCTGACCCTCGAGCGAGAGCACGTACGCCTTCCACGCGATGCTCAGGCCGCCCAGGTCGCCGATGTTCTCGCCGATCGTGAGGGCGCCGTTCACGTGGTGCCCGGGGGTCGTCGCGGGTGCGAGGGCGTCGTACTGCGCGATGAGCGCCTTCGTCCGCTCCTCGAACGCCGCGCGGTCCTCGGCGGTCCACCAGTCGGTCAGGCGGCCGTCGCCGTCGAAGCGCGAGCCCTGGTCGTCGAAGCCGTGGCCGATCTCGTGGCCGATGACCGCGCCGATCGCGCCGTAGTTGGCCGCCGGGTCGCGGGTCTCGTCGAAGAAGGGGAACTGGAGGATCGCCGCGGGGAACACGATCTCGTTGAAGCCCGGGTTGTAGTACGCGTTGATGGTCTGCGGAGTCATGAACCACTCGTCGCGGTCCAGCGGCTTCCCGATCTTGCCGAGCTCGCGGTCGAACTCGAACGCGGCCACGCGGCGGGCGTTGCCCACGAGGTCGGCCGGATCGATCGTGAGAGCGGAGTAGTCGCGCCAGCGGACCGGGTAGCCGATCTTCGGAGTGAACTTGGCGAGCTTCTCGAGCGCGCGCTCGCGGGTCTCGGCGCCCATCCAGTCGAGGTCGACGATGGAGCGGCGGTACGCCTCGATGAGGTTCGCGACCAGCACGTCCATCTCGGTCTTGGCGCTCTCGGGGAAGTGCCGCGCGACGTAGGTGCGGCCGACGGCCTCGCCGAGCGAGCCCTCGACGAGCGAGACGGCGCGCTTCCAGCGCTCCCGCTTCTGCGGGGTGCCGGTGAGCGTGCGGCCGTAGAAGTCGAAGTTGGCGTCGACGAAGTCGCTCGAGAGGTACGCGGCGGCGCCCCGGACGACCTGCCACGACAGCCAGTCGCGCCACGCGGGCAGGTTGTCGTCGCTCAGGAGACCGGCGAGGCCCTGGAGGAAGCTCGGCTGGCGGACGACGACCTCGGCGAGCGCCCCCTCCGGAGCGCCCATCGCGGTCAGCCAGACGCCGAGGTCGATGCCCGCGGCGAGCTCCTCGACCTCGGACCAGGAGCGGAGGTTGTACGTCGCCTGGCTGTCGCGGCTGCGCACCTTGTCCCAGTGCGCGGCGGCGATCTCGGTCTCGAGGGCGACGATGCGCTCGGCGCGCTGCTCGGCCGCGCCGATGCCGGCCAGCTCGAGCATGCGCGCGACGAACGGCGTGTACTTCTCGCGGACGGAGGCGAACTCCTCCTCGCGGTAGTAGCTCTCGTCCGGCAGCCCGAGGCCGCCCTGGTTCACGAAGACGAGGTAGCGCTCGGGGTCGCCCGGGTCGTTGTCGACGAACAGGCCGAAGAGCCCCGGGACGCCGGTGCGCTCGAAGTCGCCGATCGCGGCGAGCAGGCCCGCGATCGAGTCGACGCGCTGCACGGCGGCGAGGTCGTCGGCGATCGGGGTGGCGCCGAGCTCCTCGGCACGGGCCTCGTCCATGAAGGAGGCGTAGAGGTCGCCGAACATGCGCTCCTCGGAGCCCTGCTCGGCGGTCGCGGCCTCGACGATGATGTCGCGCACCGCCTTCTCGGCCTCCTCCTGCAGCGCGTGGAAGGAGCCGTAGCGCGCCTTGTCGCTCGGGATCTCGGTGCGGTCGATCCAGAGGCCGTTGACGTGCCGGTAGAGGTCGTCCTGCGGGCGCGTCGCGGGGTCGAGTTCGGGGAGGTCGATACCGGAGCGAGGCGTCGTCGAGGTCATGCCGACCACCCTACGACGGGCCGCCGACACCCGCCCGTGCGCGGGCGATCCGGGCATGTCCGCGCCGGTCCGGATGCCCCTCGGGCTCGCAGGAACGCGTTCGGCCCGCGGAATACCCGGAGCCCTGCGAGCCGAACGCGGTCTCACGAGCCCGAGGTGCTCACCAGCGGTCAGAACCTCCTGGGCGGGACGCGCCTCAGGAGACGGGAACGATCAGGCCGAACACCTGGACGGCAGGCGATCCCGTCGAAGATGACCGGGAGGGCGGGACCCGGCGGGGGACCTCCGACGCTCGCCGGACACCCTTCACCCTGCTCCACCAGGACGCGCAACGGTCACGCGTCCGAAGGCGACCTACGACCCGCAGATGACGGTGCCGTCCATGATGAGCCTGTCGATCCGGCGGACGAGCCGAACCCCTCGCCCGTCGAGAGACCACCATCTGGAGGTCCGCGCAGGCAGCAGGAGCAGACCGAGGGTGATCCCTGCGATGAACACTCCCTGACCCGGACTCGTCAGACGCCGCGCTCGGCGGGCGACGACGGCCGCGCGCCGGGCCCCTCGGCGCGACCGCGGACCCCCGCCCCTTCGCCGGTCGAGCACCGCGGGCGTCAGACGACTCGTTCGCCCGTCGTCAGTTCCGGATCGACATGCGCGGGCGTGGGAAACCACGCGAGAAACGTGACCCCTTCTTCTGTCGCGTCGAATCGTGTGATCGTCTCGTCGGCCGGCTCGTAGAAGGTGTCGCCGCTCCGAAGGACGCGTTCCTCTCCCTCGCCCGCTGCGAAGTAGACGGAGCCTGACTCGATGACGCCGAAGACGGGCCCGTTGTGCCAGTGCGGACCGGGGTGGACGCTCGGCGCCATGGTGATGCGTCTCACCTCGACCGTCGCGAAGCGGTCGGCATCGCTGAGCCTGAGGGTGCTGAGGGTGGTCCGGACGACAGGGATCTGGTTCACCCGTCGATGATGGCAGCAGGGACTCCGCCCAGCACGGCTGTCGTCCGATCAACCCCTCGAGCAGTACCCCACCTGTGAGCGGCGACGATCGCATCAACTGGGCCGGGCCCGGACGGACCAGCGCGGAGAGCCTGATTCACCGAGACCGGGGGTCGTCGAGCACCGATCTGGCCGCGCTCCCGACTTGCGCGCGGGAGCTCGGGGACCCTTGCCGGCTCGTCGTTGCGGCGTCCATTGCGAGGATCATCGCGAGCTTGCACCCCGATCGGTCCCTCAAGTTGCCGACATGACGTTTCCTCGACATCGTCGTATCTTGTGAGCGATCGTCAACTGACGGCAGCTATCGACACCAGGGGGTCTCCCATGATCACTCGACGTTCTCGGCGCGGATCACGCCGCTCGCTCATCACTACTCTGGCTCTCGCCGGGACCCTGATCGCGGCGCCTGCCGCGGCTGCGGTGTACACGACCTCGTACCCGGAAGGCGGGACGTGGGTCCACGGCGTCTCCAACGGAGACGTGCTGTCGTCCTACAACCACCCGTCGAGGAAGCACCGCGCGTCGATCGACAACGGCTGGCTGCAGTCGACGGGGTGCAAGAACCCGAAGGTGAACGCCGGGATCTTCGGGAAGGCCCGGATGTGGCAGACCGACTACGCCTACTACGCGTTCTGCTGACCGACTGCTGACATCGCGGGGTGGGGTGCCGAGCATCCCACCCCCGCTTCTCTGGGGATGAGTGGATGAGAAGTCGAAGTGTTGTTGCGGGCTACGTGTCCGCAGTCGTTCTGGCGGTGGTGTTCGCGTTCCTGTTCGTGCGGGCGCTGGAGGTGCGCGGTCCGGTGTGGAACGGCGGCCAGCAGATGCGCGTTTCCGAGGTGACGACTGCGACGACACCCGCCGCGGAGCTGTACGCCCAGCTGACGGCGTACGCGCAGGAACGTCACGTCGACGTCGTCAGATTCGTACCCGACGGCGAGAAGCCCGACTCGGTTCGCCACTTCTTCGTCGCCGACGGCGGCGGCGAGGGCGCGACGTGGTTGCGTGACGGCTACGACGACGCCGACCCGGCACTGACGACGACGATCGCACCGTTGAGCGAGCTCGGCTCGCTCGATCCGCGCGGCTACTACCTTGTCGGCGGAAGCCGAGAGGATGCCCTCGCTGTTCTCGACATCATCCAAGCGGCCGGTTGGACCGGGGGCGTGTACCCCTATCCGGTCGGAACCGATCTCACGACGTACACCGACTTCGGCGACCTGGTCCGAGCCTTCGGAGTCAGCCTCCTCGCGGTTCTCGTGCTCGTCGGCGCCGGCACCGTCCTTCGCGGCACAGCACACGGCATCCAGCGGCTCGCAGGGCGCAGCTCGTTCGGGATCCTGGTCCGCGAGGTCGGCGCGCTTCTGCTGCCCGTCGGACTCCTGTCCACTGCCGCGCTCGCTCTCCTCTGCGCCGGCATCACCTTCTACAACGGCTTCGCCCACGCGAGCACACTGCTCGCGCTCACTGGGCGACTCGGAGCGCTCCTGCTGCTCGCTGCGGTCGGAGCGCACGTCGTCGGCGTCGTCCTCACCAACGGCCGCGACCTGGTCGACCAGGTCAAGGGTGAGATCGATGGACGATGGGCGCTCATCGGCGCATACGCCGTCAGGCTCCCCGCGATCTTCGTCCTGCTGAGCATCGTCGCCGCCCTCGGCCAGAGCGTCTACCTCGCGCAGGTCGAAGCACAGACCCGGGCCTACTGGGACGATGCCGGCGACGCCGTCACGCTCGCCATCTCCGGCAGCCGATCCGAGGACGAGATGACCGCCGCCCGCACCGGCGTCGGCGAGCTCACTCGAGATCTCGACAACCACCGCAGCGCCGTCCTCGTGCAGGGCGATGCCCTTGCACCCGACTATCCGGATGCCCTCGTTGTCAACGAGGAGTATCTGCAGCAGATCGAGGTCCGGGACGCCGCTGGTAACTGCATCACCGCCACCGACCCGAACAGCATCACGATCCTGCTTCCGAACAGTGCAACCGCTACCCAATCCGCCCGAGCGCGGGCCGCCACCGCGGACTGGTACCGGTTCCAGCACGAACTGACCCTCAGCGATGTCCCCGACCCGGACGAGGTCCCCATCGCGCAGACGCGGATCCAAGACGACCAACGGCTCTTCACCTTCCGTACCGGCTCCGGCACAGTCCTGAACGGTCCCGCGATCAGCGAGAACGCCACCCTCATCGTCCTCCCCAGCCTGCGGCTGATCCCCCTCTCCGAACTCTTCGCCGCCGTGAGCACGGGTGACATCGTCTTCACCGACCCGGCCGCGACCACCGCGGCCGTCCACGAGCGCGGCCTCGACTCCGCCATCGCGGCGATCCAGCCCGTCGCCTACCAGGCGAACGAGAGCTACCGAGAGGCCCTCGGCAGCGTCACCGTGAACATCGCGAGCCTCCTCGCCGCGATCATCGTCGTCGCTCTCACCGCCCTCATCGTCGCGATCGTCACCGTGGAGAAGAACCACCAGCGGCTCTTCGTGCAGCACCTCTCCGGATGGTCCTTCATCGGCGCACACCGCGCCGCGTTGCTACTCGAGGGCGCCCTCGTGGCCGGCATCGCCCTGGTCAGCCTCATCGCGGCCTGGAACCGAGACCCTCTCTCCGTGCAGACCGTGATCGACCTCGGCACCATCAGCACGCAGGACTACCTCGTGAACCAGTCCCTCATCGCCCTCGGCGTCTCCGGAGGCGCGGCCGCGCTCCTCATCGCCTCACTCGCGATCGCCGCTCAGCGGATGATCCGCCGCCACTCCGCCGACACCTGAACCACCGGGAGGAACACCATGATCACCGTCACCGGACTCACCAAGTCCTACGGCCCCCGCGAGCTCTGGGGGTCGCTGGCCTTCACCGTCCCCACCGGAAGCCTCCTCGCCGTCACCGGGCCCAGCGGCAGCGGAAAATCCACCCTCCTGAACTGCCTCGGACTCCTGGATGAGCCCGACCGCGGCAGCATCGACGTCGACGGCGAAGAACTCACCCGACTCCGCACCCGCGGAGCCCGCGACTACCGCCGGCACCGCCTCGGCTACCTCTTCCAGAACTACGCCCTCGTCGACACCGCCACCGTCGAGCAGAACCTCGCCCTCGCCGTCGTCGAGCGCCGCGGCCGCGCCGGCCGCTTCGACGCAGCCCTGGACCGCGTCGGCCTCTCCGGCCGCGCGCGGGAACGCGTCTCACGCCTCAGCGGTGGCGAACAGCAACGCGTCGCCCTCGCACGCCTCCTCGTGAAGAGCCCCTCGATCGTCCTCGCCGACGAACCCACCGGCGCCCTCGACTCAGGCAACGCCGAGACCGTGTTCGACATCCTCACCGAGATCGCCGACCGAGGAGCCAGCATCGTCATCGCCACCCACGACGACCGCATCGCAAGCCGCTGCGACCAGCAGATCCAGCTCACCTCACCGACGATCCCCTGAGACACGAGGAAGAGCCTCGGTACGAGCGTCGCGCGGGAGTGAGGTGCGCAGCTGCAGGAGCCGGTCGCGCAGCTGCTCCGGTCGCGCCGGAGGTACCGGTTGAGCAGGACTGACTCGTAGGCGTCGGCGAGGCAATGCTCGAGCAGTGCCCGCACGCCGGGGCTCGAGTCGGTGTCCGCCGATGTCGTAGCTGGCGAGCATCGACCGCATCGCCGACGCAGTGCTTACCCGGCCGCCCTCGGGGATGCAGCCGTGCTCGCATGACATCCCGGCGGACGCGCACCAGACTGGGCAGATCATCGACCGACCGGTGTGAACGCTGCACCAGCCGAGCACGCCGGGCTGGTCGGCCGCCTGCACCCAGCGGTCGCCGTCAGACATCGTCTGCGGCGACCGCCGGATCGTCGACGCGGCGTCATCGCGCTGGAGACCGACACCTCCCCGCGCTGTGGTCCTGCTCGCGCAGCGGCGGAGGTCTGCGATCGCTCAGGGTCGTGGGTCGGCTGTGCCGGTGGCGAGGGTGCGTTCGCAGCCCGCACGACGTCGCCCGCGATCGTCTCGAGTTCGATGATCGTCAGCACCCGGTCGCTCACCGGGGCAGGCGCCGGCCGCACCCGGGCGGGGCCGGCATCCGGCTCCCGGAGGGTCAGACCTGCGACTCGACGTAGGCGCGGATCGGAGTGGTCGGGTGGCCGATCAGGCGCGCGAGCGATCCGTCGGTCGCGCCGAGCAGGCCCTCGGCGATGTTCGCGTCGAGTCCGACGAGGAAGCCGACGGCGCCCTCGGGCAGACCGGCCTCGGTGAGGATCCGCGCGTGCTCGGCGGAGTCGACATGGGTGATCGAGGCGTCGCGGCCCGCGACCTCGCCGACGATCGCGGCGAGCTCGTCGAAGCTCCACGCGACGTCGCCGGACAGCTCGTGCACGGTGCCGACGAGCGACGCGTCGACGAGGGCGACGGCCGCCGCCTCGGCGTAGTCGGAGCGGGCTGCGCTGGAGACGCGGCCCTCCCCCGCGCTGGAGAGCGTGGTGCCCGTGGAGGCGAGCTCGGCGACGGTCTGCGCGTAGTTCTCGTTGTACCAGCCGTTGCGGAGGATCACGGCGGGGACGCCGGACGCGGCGATCGCCTCCTCCGTCGCCTTGTGCTCGGGAGCGAGGATCAGGGTGCTCGTCGTGGCCTTCGGGGCGCTGGTGTAGACCAGGCGCGCGCCGGCGCGGACCGCGGCGTCGATCGCAGCGGTGTGCTGGGCGACGCGCTTGCCGACTTCGGAGCCCGAGACGAGCAGGACGGCCTCGGCGCCGGCGAAGGCGGTGTCGAGCGAGGCGGGGTCCTCGAAGTCGGCGACGGCGGTGCGCACGCCGAGGTCGGCGGCGAGCGCCTCGAGCTTCGCGGCGTCGCGGCCGGTGGCGACGATGTCGGAGGCGGCGGTGCCGCGGGCGAGCAGGTGCTCGACAGCGAGGCGGCCGAGGTGGCCGGTGGCTCCGGTGACGACGAGGGTCATGAGGTGGTCCTTCCGTGGGCGGTGCGGCGAGGTTTCCGCCGACCCACCCTGCAACCGCGGATCCGTCCGAGTACTTCCCGGAATGCAGTACGCACTATTTCGTTAGTACTGGGGAGACCCTTCCAGGAGGAACCGTGACCGCCACCGCCAGCACCCCGTTCGCCGCCGACGTCTACTCGGCCGACTGCGGGAGTCGCGAGATCTTCGGCCACGTGACGAGCAAGTGGGGCGTGCTCGTGCTCGCAGCACTCGCTCCCGGCACGCAGCGCTGGGCCGAGCTGCGCCGTCGCATCGGCGGCATCAGCGAGAAGATGCTCGCCCAGACGCTCCGCACCCTCGAGGAGGACGGGTTCGTGCACCGCGAGGCGCACCCGGTGATCCCACCGAGGGTCGACTACAGCCTGACCCCGCTGGGCGCGGAGCTCGCCGAGCGCCTCCTCCCGGTCGTCGACTGGATCGAGGAGCACGCCGTGCCGCTGATCGAGGCCCGCGACGCGCGGAAGGGCTAGTGGCGCGACGTCGCCGTTGCACAGGCGGCTCGGAGTAGCGTGGATGCGTAACCACCCGGATGTCTCGACTACCGGGCGCGGCCCCCGCTTCGGCGGGGGCCTGCTTCGTTGGTAGTCAGCTCCACCGGAGCGGTCTTCTGATCCGCCGGCCTTCCGAGTCGACGACGAGCAGGGGGAGTTGAGAGGCGGCAAGGGTGCCGCGACGGATCTGCCGGACTCCGTTCAGTCCGATCCCCTCGAAGGCCTTGTTGTACCGCGGTCCCACCACCGAGACCAGGGCGACGGAGTACCCGCGCTCGCTCAGCATCCTCAACGGCGGCACGAGATCGGAGTCGTTCGTGACGATCGCGAACGAGTCGGCCCTCTGCTCGAACGCGTCGACGAGCAGGTGCGACGCGAGCGCGACATCCGTCCCCTTCTCCTCAGGCCTCTTCACGCGGACGGTCACCACCCGCCCGCTCTGATCGAGCCGCTCCGGCGACTCCGGGAGGTATTGCTTGGTGAAGGTGAAGATCCCCTCGATGATCTCGACCTCGGTCGTCCGCAGCGCCCGCCAGTAGACCTGCTGCCGCTGCCCTATTCCCGGGTCGTTCGTGAGCGGCTTGAGCGGGGCCGTGAAGTACTTCACTCCGACGACCTCTCGATGAGGGAACAGGCGCTTCGCCAGGGCCGCCAGGTCGAGCCACTTGTACTGCGGGTAGCGCTGCTGCAGGAGCGCTTTGTAGAGCGCGAATCCGTCGAAGTAGACGATGACGGTTCGGCGGGCGCGCACCGCGGAAGGCTACTCGGGCTGAGCCCGTCGGCTCGGATCTGCGCAGAACGTCGTTCGCGACAGAGCGGAGGGGAGGAAGACGGGGTCTCCAGACCCACCTGCGGGGGGGGCTCGACCAGCAGCGGGGACGGGAGCGGGGGCCTGACGGAGGTGAGGTGAGCCTCTCCTACGTCGATCGACGTTCACCTCGCGTTCAGAGGCGATCCGCCGCCGGGTGACCGGCCCGCCCGCTGCCGCTGATTCCCTCGAGGTCTGCCCACGCCTGCGAATCGAAGGACGAGACGACGATGACCGACACCTCCCGCCGACTGCTGCTGCCCATGGCCGGGCACACCCGGGGGAAGCGCAGCCCCGTCACCTGTGCGCTGAAGTGCGCCAACGCCTGCTCCGCCGCGACCTGCAACACGTCGCACAACAGCTACTTCCGCGACATCGTCGGAGCGCAGATCACGCGCCGCGGCGCGCTGGGCCTGGGCCTGGCCGGAGCGGTCACCATCGCCGTCGCGTCCCCGGGCGCCCCGACCGCCGAGGCCGCCACCGCCGTGGCCGCCGGCGACGCGTCCCCGCTCGTCTTCACTCCGATCGCCCCCGTGCCGGCGACGGTGGACGAGTTCACGGTGCCCGAGGGCTTCGCCTGGCAGCCGATCATCCGCTGGGGCGACCCGCTCTTCGCCGACAGCGCCGAGTTCGACCTCGCCGACCAGACCGGCGCGGCGCAGTCCGGCCAGTTCGGCTACAACAACGACTACACCGACATCGTCGAGATCCCCGGCTCGAAGCGCCTGCGCGCCCTGCTCGTCGTCAACCACGAGTACACCAACGAGACCATCATGTTCCCGGCCGCCCAGCTCGAGTCCGAGCAGGAGCGCGTGCGCGAGGTCGGACGCGCCGCCCACGGCCTCAGCGTCGTCGAGCTCGTCCGCACGGCGGTCGACCGCCCCTGGGCGTACGTCCGCGGCGGCGAGCGCAACCGCCGCTACCTGATCGACACCCCCTACGAGGTGACCGGCGCGGCCGCCGGATCGCCGCTCCTGACGACCGTCGCCGACCCCACCGGGCGCACGGTGCTCGGCACGCTCGGCAACTGCTCCGGCGGCACCACGCCGTGGGGCACGATCCTGTCGGGCGAGGAGAACTTCAACGGCTACTTCCGCGCGACCGGCACGAGCGCCGAGGAGCAGCGCTACGGACTGACCGACGAGGAGACCTCGCGCCTCTGGGAGCTCGACGACCCTCGCTTCGACGCCCGCACCCCCGGCTACGAGAACGAGCCGAACCGCTTCGGCTGGATCGTCGAGTTCGACCCCTTCGACCCGGAGTCGACGCCGAAGAAGCACACCGCGCTCGGGCGCCTGAAGCACGAGGGCGCGAACGTCATCATCGCTCCGGACGGCCGCGTGGTCGCCTACCAGGGCGACGACGAGCGCTTCGACTACCTCTACAAGTTCGTCTCGAAGAAGCGCTACATCGAGGGCGACCGCGCCCACAACAAGACGCTGCTCGAGGAGGGCGACCTGTACGTCGCCCGCTTCACCGGCGACTCCCCCGTCGCCGAGATCACCGGCACCGGCGCGGTCCCCTCGGACGGCGGCTTCGACGGCATCGGCGAGTGGCTCCCGCTCGTGCTCGACGGCGCCTCGAAGATCCCCGGCATGAGCGTCGAGCAGGTCCTGGTGCACACCCGCCAGGCGGCCGACGCGGCCGGCGCGACCAAGATGGACCGCTGCGAGGACGTGCAGCCGAGCCTGGTCAGCGGCCGGATCTACGTGGCCTGCACCAACAACTCCGAGCGCGGCACGGAGGGCACGGAGGGCGCGACCGAGATCAACCCGCGCACCGAGAACCGCGACGGCCACATCGTCGAGATCATCGAGGACGGCGGCGACCAGACCGGCCGCACCTTCACCTGGAACCTGCTGATGCTCTGCGGCGACGCGGCGCAGGGCGACGTCGTCTACTTCTCCGGCTTCCCGGCCGAGCAGGTCTCGCCGATCTCCTGCCCCGACAACCTGGCGTTCGACTCCGTCGGGAACCTCTGGATCTCGACCGACGGCGCGCCCAGCGGCATCGGCTACAACGACGGCCTGTTCAAGGTGTCACTGGAGGGCGCGGACCGCGGCAAGGTCGAGCAGTTCCTGTCGGTGCCGGTCGACGCCGAGACCTGCGGCCCGATCGTGCACGACCAGGACCAGCACGTCTTCGTCGCCGTGCAGCACCCGGGCGAGGACGGCACCTTCGAGGCGCCGACCTCGTACTTCCCGGACTTCGCGGCGAGCGGAGCGGTCCCTGCCGGGGCGTTCGCCGCGCCGCGTCCGGCGATCGTGCAGATCCTGCCCGCCTCGCAGGTCGTGACGCCGACGCCGACTCCGACGGCCGGGCCGACCACGGCGCCGACCACGACGCCGACGGCCGCCCCCACGACGGCTCCGACCGCGGGCCCGACCACGGCCCCCACCGCGGGACCCACGGCGGCGCCCACCGCGACGCCCACGGCCGGACCCGTGCCGACCGGCACCGCCGCTCCGCTGCCCGGCGGCGGCTCCGGCGGAGGCCTCGCCTCGACCGGTGTCGAGTCGGTCGGCCTGATCGGCGGCGCGACGGCGCTGCTCGCGGCCGGAGCCGCGGCGCTGGGCCTGAGCGCCCGTCGCAGGTCCCGGTCCGAGGGCGACTCGGAGGCCTGATCCCCGGGAGGGGGCGGGGGCGCTGCTCCCCCGCCCCCTCCTCCCCTCTTCGCTAGGATGACCCGATGCCGACCCTCAGGAGCCGCGAGTCGGCGATCATCGCCGCCGTGCAGCGGTCCCCGCTCACCCTCCCCCTGCTGCCGATCGCGCGGGGGCTGAGCTTCTTCGGGGAGCACGCCGCGGGCTGGCTGCTGCTCGGGGTGCTCGCCGCGTTCCTCGATCCGTCGCGGTTCTGGGCCTGGGCGCTCTGCGACGTCGCGATCGTCGTCGCGCACGCGCTCTCGATCGGCGTGAAGCGCGTCGTGCGGCGTCCGCGCCCGCTCGGCGAGGGCGTGGAGGTGCGCGGCAAGGCGCCCAGCAAGCTGAGCTTCCCGAGCTCGCACGCCACCTCGACCACCGCGGCCATGATCGTGTTCGCCGTGATGCTGCCGGCGCTCTGGCCGCTCGCCGTCGTCGTCGTGGTCGCGATGATGCTCTCGCGCCTCGCGCTCGGCATGCACTTCCCGACCGACGTGCTCGCCGGGGCGGCCCTCGGAGCCCTCACGGCGCTGGCCGTCCTGCCGCTGCTGCCGCTCGTCTCGTAGGGCGCGCAGAACATCAGCTGAGCCTGGGGTCTGTCGCCTGACAGCGGACAGACCCCCTTCTCAGCCGACGTTCTGCGGCCGGGCAGCCGCTCAGGCGCCCGGCACCGGCGGACCCGTGCGCCAGCGCAGCAGCGCGGCCGCGCCAGCCTCGTGCGGCAGGGCGACGACGTCCTCGCCGTCCGGAGCGGTGCGGGAGTCGGTGCAGAGCACGCGGGCGTCGGTCAGCAGCGCCGCCCGTACGAGCGCGAGAGCCGCGTCGACCGGGCCGATGACCTCGGCGCCGAGCGCCTCCTCCGGAGCCGCGGCCACCCACGGCTCGCCCGCGAGCGCCAGCAGCTCGCGCTCGCGGAGCCGCTGCGGGTCGATCACCAGCGTGTCGACCTGGGCCGCCGAGAGCGCCTGCACGATCGCTCCGAGCGAGAACTCGACCGTGTCGTCGTGCCGCCCGTCGTGCGTGCGGAGCGCGTCGAGCACGTCCTCCTTCTCGCGTCGCAGCAGCCGGTCGACCTGCTCCTGCACGAACTCGTCGAGGGCGCCGTCGTCGCTGCCGTCGGCGCGGGTGTTCGCGGGGAGGACCGCCAGGATCGCCGCGCTCGACGGCGAGAGCTGCTCGGCGAGCAGCTGGCGCGCGCGGATATCCCCGGCGACGACGAGCAGCTGCGGCCGGCGGGTGCGCACGATCTCGTCGACGGAGGAGGCCAGCTCGGCCTGCGTCTGCCGCCAGATCTCCTCGGCGTGGCTGTGGAAGCGGTCGTGCCGCCATCCGCCGGCCTGCGCCTTGTGCAGGGTGTCGGTCCGTCCCTGGACCGACTCCTCCTCCTCCGGACGCTCGGCGCCCAGGCGGTGCAGGCGCACCTCGCCGCCGTCGCGGGAGGTCTCGACGACGAGGTAGCGGACGTCGGGGCGGTGCTGGAGCAGCGGGACGACGTCGGGGAGCGTGCCGTAGGACGTGTGCTCGGGCGCGACCGGGCGGCCCGGCAGCACCTCCGACAGCACGATCGAGCCGTCGACAGCGACGGCGAAGAGGCAGGAGCGGCCCTGCGGCCGACCCGCCCCGGTGAGCAGCGCGGTCAGCGCGTCGATGTCGCCCTGGGGCGCTGCCTGCCTCCGCAGCTCGTCGGCGACGGCGGTGCCGCGCTCGAAGGCGATGTCGGGCGGATCGCCCGAGTCGAGCGAGACGTCGAGGTAGACCTGCGAGACCGGTCGGAGGTCGCGGTAGACGTCGGCGAGGGTCCGCAGCGCGTGAATGGTCGGCATCCGTGTCGTCCTTTCCCATCGTGTCCGGACAGTCTCGGTCGGGATGCGCGGCGGACTCCACGGGGTTGACTCCGGGGCCACCGTCCGGGCGGCGAGCGATTGACTGCGCTGTCAATCCGTGTTCTACTCCTTGGACAGCGCGGTTGACTGCGCTGTCAGAGCGAGCGAAGGAGCCCCGTGGACGCACCAGCAGTCGGCATCGGCGCCGAAGACCGCGGCCGCCGGGTCTCGATGGCCGACGTGGCCCGCGTCGCCGGCGTCTCGCAGAAGACCGTCTCCCGCGTCGTGAACCGCGAGGCGCACGTCTCCCCCGCGATCGAGCGGAGGGTCGCCGACGCGATCGCGCAGCTCGGATTCCGCCCCAACGCCACCGCGCGGGCGCTCGCCACCCAGCGCAGCCGCCGGATCGGCATGGTCACCATGGGCACGTCCCTCTACGGCCCGTCCTCGATCCTCGACGGCGTCGAGCAGGCGTCCCGCGCCGCGGGCTACTTCCTCAGCGTCGTGCGCACCCACGAGAACAGCGGAGCCGAGCTGCAGGAGGCGGTCGACACGCTGGTCGACCAGGGCGTCGACGGGATCATCCTCTCGGAGCCGGTCGACTTCGGGCACCCGCGACTGCGGATCCCCGAGGGGGTCACCGTGCTGAGCTTCGACCACCCGAGCGAGGACCACCGACCGGAGGAGCTGGTCGTCGGCACCGACGAGGCCGGCGCCGCGCGCAGCGCGACCGAGCACCTCCTCGCCCTCGGTCACGAGACGGTCTGGCACATCGCCGGTGCGAGCACCTGGTCGGCGACCCGCCGCCGCATCGACGGCTGGCGCGCCGCCCTCGCCGACGCCGACGCGCCCGAGCCGCCGGTGCTCAGCGGCGACTGGAGCCCGCGTTCCGGATCCGAGGCGATGGCGTCGATCCTGCACCGCCCCGACGTCACCGCCGTGTTCGCGGCCAACGACCACATGGCCGTCGGAGCGATCCACGCCGTCGAGGCCGCAGGCCTGCGCGTCCCCGAGGACGTGAGCGTGGTCGGCTTCGACGACGACCCGTTCTCGGAGTACCTGCACCGCCCGCTGACCACCGTGAAGCAGGACTTCGCCGAGGTCACCCGGATCGCCATGCACCGCCTGATCCGGACTCTCGAGGGCCACGCGCCCGCCGACCGCCACCGCTCCGTCCCCGCCCAGCTGATCGTCCGCTCGTCCTCCGGGCCCGCGAGTCCCGAGCGCGCCGCGGTGCGCCCGGCACCTCCCACCGCCGTTCCCTAGCGCACACTCCGTCCCGCCCCTCACGACCGCACCGCACTCCGCACCGCGGTTCCTCCGGCGTGCGCGCCTGCCCTCCGTCGTCCGCATCCCTCCCCGAGGAGCACCGCCATGCACCCCTTCTCCCCACCGCCCCGATCCGCGCTCTCGCGTCGGGGCCTCCTGCGCCTCGGAGCCGCCGCCGGCGGCTCGGCCGCCCTCGCGTCCCTCCTCGCCGCCTGCTCGACCCAGGGCCCGCAGGCCGCGCTGGAGTCCGGCGACGTCGACCTCTCGTTCTGGACGCACGACGACGGCTACGTCTCGTTCTTCACCGAGGCGCTCCCCCTCGCGGCCCAGCGCAGCGCGTTCGACTACTCGCTCGACGTCACCAAGATCGGCGCGACCGACATCGTGACCAAGCTGATCGCGCAGGCCGTCGCCGGCACCGGCACTCCGGACGTCGTCGGCCTGGAGGTCGCGAACTTCGCCCGCACGCTGCGCGGCTCCATCGCCCCCGAGCTGCTCGTGGATCTGACCGAGGCGACCGCGCCCTACCGCGACGACCTGATCGCCGCGCGGGTCGATGCGTTCAGCAAGGACGGCAGCCTCTACGCGCTCGACTCCGACACCCCGCTCGCCGTGTACTACTACCGAGCCGACGAGTTCGAGCGCCTGGGCGTGCCGGTCGACGTCGAGACCTGGGAGGAGTTCGCCCGGGTCGGCGGCGAGATCAGCGCCCGCGAGGGGGTCTCGTTCGGTGCGCTCTCGGTCGGCAGCGACCTGCCGCAGGTCGTGCAGGGCTATCAGCTGCTGCTGATGCAGCGCGGCGGGCAGCTCTTCGACCGCGACGGCCGACTCGACATCGAGACCCCCGAGGCCGAGGAGGCGCTGCGGTTCGCCGCCGACGGCCTCGCCTCCGGCTTCCTCACCACCGTCGCCGACTACTACGGCCCGAGCATGCAGAGCGGGCTCAAGGACGGCACGATCCTCGGCGTCGACATGCCCACCTGGTACTCGAGCTACGGCATCAAGCCCAACGTGCCCGAGCAGGCGGGGCTCTGGCGCGTGAAGGCGCTGCCGCGCTTCGAGAACGGAGGCGGCCGCACGGCCGTCGGCGGCGGCACCGGCTTCGCGGCGGTCACCGGCAAGGCGAACAGCGACGCGGCGGTGGAGCTGATCCTGGCGGCCTACCTCGACCCGGCGCAGCAGGTGAAGCGCTACCGGGACCTCGGCTACCTCCCGACCCTCCGCTCGGTCTTCGACGACCCGGAGCTCGCCGTGATCACCGACGACTACTTCGGCGGCCAGGCGCTGTTCGACGTGTACGGGGAGATCATCGACGAGGTCCCGTCGCTGTACCAGAGCCAGGACCAGCAGATCCTCACGACCGTGCTGTCGGGCTACCTCCTCCAGGCCTACAAGGGCACCCTCTCCCCGGCGCAAGCGCTCCGCGCGACGGCCGAGGACTTCCGCGGCCAGGCCCGCAGCTAAGGATCGATGATGTCGACTCTCACCACGGCCGGGGCGCCCGCCTCCGCTCAGGACGGCCGCGGCGGCTCCCCGCTCGAGGCCCGCAGCGCGAAGCGCAAGCGGCTGAACACGTCCGGCGGCAACGCCCCCTACCTCTTCATCGCGCCGTTCTACGTGCTCTACGCGCTGTTCATGATCGTTCCGGTCGGCGCGGCGATCTGGCTCAGCCTCACCGAGTGGGTGGGCCTGGGGTCACCCGAGTTCATCGGGCTGGGGAACTACGCCGACCTCCTCGGCGACACCAGCTTCGGCGTCGCCCTCGCCAACACGCTGATCTACACGCTCATCGCGGTGTTCGTGATCGTGCCGTGCTCGCTGATGATCGCGCAGGGCCTGAACGCCCGCGGCCTGAAGGCGCGCGACCTGTTCCGCCTCACCTTCTTCATCCCGATGGTGCTCTCGCCGATCGTGATCGCGCTGATCTACAGCCTGATCTTCGACCGCAGCTACGGACTGCTGAACTCGCTCCTCCGGGCCCTGTTCGGCCTGGGCGACATCGACTGGCTCGGCGACCCGACGCTCGCCAAGGTGGCGATCGGCTTCGTACTCCTCTGGCGCACGGTCGGCTACCTCACGATCTTCTTCCTCGCCGCCCTGCAGGCGGTGCCGAAGGAGCTCTACGAGGCCGCGGAGCTCGACGGCGCGGGAGTGCTCGCGAAGTTCCGCACCGTCACCCTGCCGGCGATACGGCCGGTGACCGCGTTCGTCGTCGTCACCTCGTTCATCAGTGCGGCCCAGCTCTTCGACGAGCCGTACCTGCTGACCCGCGGCGGACCCGGAGAGGCGACGCTCTCGGTCTCGATGTTCATCTACCGCGCCGCGTTCGAGCGCCAGCAGTTCGGCTACGCCGCCGCGGCCGGCGTCGTGCTCTTCGTGCTCGTCTTCGCCGTCAGCCAGATCCTCAACCGCGCCCTCGCCATCGGGAGAACCTCATGACCGCCACCACGGGAATCGTCACCGCGCGCTCCGGACGCACCCCCGGACCTCGACAGCGGAAGGCGTCCGGAGGCGAGCGCGCCCGTCGCGGACTGCTCTACGTCACCCTCTCGGCGCTGCTGCTGGTGTTCGTCCTGCCCCTGCTCTGGGCGCTCAGCGGCTCGTTCAAGAACCGCGGAGACATCTTCTCGACGCCGCCGTCGCTCCTCCCGAACCCCGCGACGACCGAGAACTACACGAACCTGCTCACCACCCAGCCGTTCTGGAACTGGTTCGGGATGAGCATCGGCACCTCGCTGATCGCGACCGCCGTCTCGGTGTTCGTCTGCGCGATGGCCGGCTACGGCTTCGCGAAGTTCGCCTTCCGCGGCAAGCGGGTGCTCTTCACGATCATGTTCTCGTCGCTGTCCGTGCCGTTCGTCGTGATCCTGGTGCCGCTGTTCATCCTGGTCGTGAAGGCCGGGCTGTCGAACCCGTGGTTCGCGCTCATCGTGCCCTGGGTCGCCCCCGCGTTCGGGATCTTCATGATGCAGCAGTTCATCGTGCAGTCGATCCCGGACGAGATCATCGAGGCCGCCCGCATCGACGGCAACTCCGAGTTCGGCATCTTCTGGCGAGTGGTGCTGCCGCTCCTGCGCCCGTCGCTCGGTGCGCTGGGCGTCTGGGGGTTCCTGCAGAGCTACAACAGCTTCCTCTGGCCGCTCGTCCTGCTCTCGGACTCGTCGCAGTACACGATCCCGCTGGGGCTCAACATCCTCTTCGCCTCCGAGAACCGCTCGTACGATCTCGTGCTCGCCGGCGCGGTGCTGGCCTCGGTACCGACCATCCTGGTCTTCTTCCTCCTGCGCAGGCAGCTGCTCGACGGTCTGACCGCGGGCGCCGTCAAGGGCTGACACCCACCACCTCACCACCACTGAAAGGCGACCATGCAGCACCTCACCGATCGCATCCTCTTCGGCGCGGCCTACTACCACGAGTACCAGCCGACCTCGCGGCTCGGCAGTCGGGACCTGGCGGAGGACCTGCGGCTGATGAAGGCCGCCGGGTTCACCGTGATCCGCGTCGGCGAGTCGGTCTGGTCGACCTGGGAGCCCGAGAACGGGGTCTTCGAGCTGGACTGGCTGCAGCCGGTGCTCGACGGAGCGCACGAGCACGGCATCTCGGTCGTGCTCGGCACGCCCACCTACGCGGTGCCGATGTGGCTGGCACGGCAGTATCCCGAGATCAACGCGGACCGGGCGACCGGACAGCCCGTCGGCTGGGGAGCGCGCCAGGAGATCGACTACAGCCACCCCGCGTTCCTCTTCCACGCGGAGCGCGTGATCCGCCGCATCGTCGAGCGCTACGCGGCGCACCCCGCGGTCATCGGCTTCCAGGTCGACAACGAGCCGGGCAACGAGATCCTCCACAACCGCCAGGTCTTCGAGCGCTTCGTCGACCGTCTGCGCGCGACGTACGGCACGGTCGAGGCGCTGAACGACGAGTGGGGACTCACGTACTGGTCGCACCGGCTCTCGACCTGGGCCGACCTGTGGACCCCGGACGGCAACGCGCAGCCGCAGTACGACCTCGCCTGGCGCCGCTTCCAGGCCTCGATCACGACCGACTTCATCGGCTGGCAGGCCGACCTGGTCCGCGGCATCACCGAGCGGATCGGCCGCGACGACCAGTTCGTCACCACCTGCATCTCGTACGAGCGCGCGACCGTGCAGGACGAGGAGCTGGTGCGCCGGCTCGACGTGACCGCAGGCAACCCCTACTACCGGATGCAGGACGGCCTCGAGCTGCCGGACGCGCCGCCGTTCGACCAGCACTGGACCACCTCCGGCACCTGGGCGCTCTACGCGACCGCCGACCGGATGTACGGCTCGAAGCAGGCGCCGTTCCTCGTCACCGAGACGGATGCGCAGGCGATCGGCATGTCGTGGTCGAACGAGCCCGCGTTCGACGGCCAGTGGCGCCAGGCCGCCTGGGCGCTGGTCTCGCGCGGCGCCACGATGATCGAGTACTGGCACTGGCACACGCTCCACCACGGGGTCGAGACCTACTGGGGCGGGGTGCTGCCGCACTCGCAGGAGCCGGGCCGCACCTACGAGCAGATCGCCGCGCTCGGAGCCGACTTCGCCGCCGCGGGCGACCGGGTGACGGAGCTGGTGCCCGACTCGGACGTGGCGATCCTGTTCTCGAACGAGAGCAAGTGGGCGCTGGAGGAGCACCCCGCGTTCAGCGACTCCGCTCGCGGCGGCGACGCGGCGCGTGGCGTGCCCCAGCCGGACCGCCGCAGCTTCCAGACGGCGCGCGACGCGTTCGCGCGGGGGGCGTTCGACGCGGGCCTGCAGGCGTCGACAGTGCACCCCTCGCAGCTGACCGCCGTGCCGGCCGCGGAGTACGCGGCCGCGCATCCGGTGCTCGTCGCGGCGGCGTTCACGATCGCCGACGACTCGGAGCTGCAGTGGCTGGAGGCGTACGCGGCGGCGGGCGGGCACCTGATCGTCGGTGTGCGCACCGGCTACGAGGACGAGGAGGGACGCGCGCGCCTGCAGCGCAAGCCCGCGTTCCTCGCGGAGGCGGCCGGTGTGCACTACGACGAGTTCGCGAACCTCGCGGTGCCGGTGCCCGTCGACGCGGAGTCGGGCTTCGCCCTGCCCGAGGGTGCCCGCGCGACGGTCTGGGCCGACGGGGTGCAGGTCGACGACGCGACGGTGCTCGTGCGCTACCGGCACCCGCACTACGGGCGCTTCGCGGCGGTCACGACCCGCGCGCACGGAGCCGGTCGGGTGACCTACGTGGGCACGGTGCCGGACCTCGAGCTGGCCCGGGCGCTGATGGAGTGGGCGGTGTCGGAGTCGTCCGCCGTCTCGACTCCGTGGCGTGCGGCCTCGCCGTCGCAGACGGTCACGAGCGCCACCAACCGCCACGGGGAGCGCGTGCGGTTCGTGCACAACTGGTCGTGGGAGCCGTCGACGTTCGCGCTGCCGGAGGCGGTCGAGGACGTGCTCTCGGGCGAGGCGTCGGCGGCGGGCGACGTGCTGGAGCTCGGACCGTGGGACGTGCGGGTGCTCGTCTCGCGCGACTGACGGCTCCGGCGAAGTCGGACCACCGACCACCCCGCTGGTCGAGTAGCCCCGAAGGGGCGTATCGAGACCCACCGGACCGAGCGGATCCGTTCGATGATCACGCGTCCGGCGCTGGTGGATCTCGATACGCCCGCATGCGGGCTACTCGATCAGCAGAGGAGGGCGGGGTGGGTCTACTTGGACGAGACCGCCGCCACCCCGCTGGTCGAGTAGCCCCGCAGGGGCGTATCGAGACCCACGCCTCCCAAAGGATCCGTCTCTTCCCCGCCCTGCGTCGGCACCGAAGGCGCCCCCTCCGCTCGATAGGCGCGCCAGCGGGGTGCTCGGGCGGGTCCGCCGGGCGCGTCAGAGCAGGCGGCGCACGGAGGCCCAGGCGGTGAGCTCGTAGCGCGACGAGAGCTGGAGCTTGCGGAGCACGGCCGAGACGTGGGACTCGACGGTCTTGACCGAGATGAAGAGCTCGGCCGCCGCCTCCTTGTAGGCGTAGCCGCGGGCGATCAGGCGCATCACCTCGCGCTCGCGGGCCGAGAGCCGGTCGAGCTCGTCGACCGACTCGGCCTGCTCGCCGGCGAGGGCGCCGAACGCGTCGAGGACGAAGCCGGCGAGGCGCGGCGAGAACACGGCGTCGCCGCCCGCCACCGCCTCGACCGCGCGGCTCACCTCGGCTCCGGAGCTCGTCTTGGTGATGTAGCCGCGGGCCCCGGCGCGGATCACGCCGACGACGTCCTCCGCGGCGTCCGAGACGCTGAGCGCCAGGAACCGCACCGACTCGAGGAGCCCAGCGCTCCGCCGCAGCACCTCGGCGCCGCCTCCGCCCGCCCCGCCCGGCAGGTGCACGTCGAGCAGCACCACCTCGGGGCGAGTCTCGGCGACGAGGCGCACGGCGGAGTCGACGTCGGCGGCCTCGCCCACCACCTCGAGCGTCGGGGCGAGATCGGCCCGCAGACCCGACCGGAAGATGGAGTGGTCGTCGACCAGCACGACGCGCGTCACGGCCTGCTCCCCAGGTGGAGGTGGACCTCGGTGCCCGAGCCGCCCGCTCCGGGCCGCACGACGGCGCTGCCGCCCGCGCGGCTCATCCGGCCGATGATCGACTCGCGGATGCCCAGCCGATCGCCGGGCAGCGCCCCGAGATCGACGCCCGGACCGCGATCGCGGACGAAGACGTCGACGCCGTCGGGAGCCGACTCGAGGTAGACCGAGATCTCGCCGCCTGCATGGCGCGCCGCGTTGAGCATCGCCTCGCGGGTCGCGGCGAGCAGCGGAGCGGCGCCCGGCACCGAGACGCCGACGGCGACGACCTCGAGGGTCGCCGGGTAGTCGAGCTCGATGGCGCCGGCGATGGCGCGGATCTCTGCGGCCAGGTCGTTGGCGACCGGCACGTCGCGCTCGAACAGCCAGTCGCGCAGCTCGCGCTCCTGGGCCCGGGCGATGCGGGCGACCTCGCTCGAGGCTCCGGCGCGGTTCTGGATGAGGGCGAGGGTCTGCAGGACGGAGTCGTGCAGGTGCGCGGCGATCTCGGCGCGCTGCTCCTCGCGCACGCGCGCCGCCCGCTCGCCCATCAGCTCCGTCCACAGGCGCACGATCCGCGGAGCGGCCAGCACCCCCGCCACGACGATCAGCACGCCGACCGCGAGGACCGCGTTCAGGGCGCTCGGCCGGTTCGCGAGCACCGCCGCTCCGGCCAGCAGCAGGGCGGCGCACGAGGCGAGGCGCACGCGGATCTGCGCGCGCGGGGCCGCGGAGGGGTCGTCGCGTCCGGGTCCGAGCGCCCAGGCAACCGCGCCTCCGGCCAGTGCCGCGACCGCGACGAGCGCCCGCGTCACGGCGACGTCGTCGTACGCCCCGAGGGCGACGAGCACGGCACAGGACGCCACCAGGGCGGCCACCGCCAGCAGGCCGGCGACCGGCACGGAGCGCCGGACGGCACGGTCGTCGTCGCCGGAGGGCTCGGCGAGCGGCACGAGCGCCCACAGCCACAGGTAGAGGAGCACCCCGCCCCCGCCCAGCAGGGATCCGACGACCACGAAGAAGCGGGTGGAGGCGAGCGTCCAGCCGAGGTGATCGGCGAGCGCGGCGCAGACGCCGCCGAGGACGACCCGCCGGGGGCGTCGCAGCGGCGGCCGGACCGCGGTGCTCGAGATGCTCACACGAGCATCCAAACAGGTCGTCGGGGACCCGGGGGAGGAAACGAGGGTCGAGTCAGGGGATCCCCCGATGGTCGGCGCCTGTGGAGGAGCGGGACACTCTCACCATGACAGCACAGAGCACTCCCCCGCCGAGCGGCGGAGCGGACGGGCCCGGGGCGCCGGGAACGGCCGAGA
Source organism: Rathayibacter sp. Leaf299 (assembly GCF_001423055.1). NCBI lineage: Bacteria > Bacillati > Actinomycetota > Actinomycetes > Micrococcales > Microbacteriaceae > Rathayibacter > Rathayibacter sp. Leaf299. The sequence continues at coordinate 80,849 of NZ_LMNT01000005.1, read as the reverse complement.
GCGGAGCCGAGCAGCCCGCACCCGATAAGCAGGGCCCAGACACTGCTCCCCCCTCCGACAACCGCTTCTTCCTGTGGCTCCGCGGCCTCGGCATCACCCGTCGCCCCGGCTGGGTGGGCGGCGTCTGCTCCGGCATCGCCGAGCGCGTCGGGATCGACCCTCTGATCGTCCGCGGCATCGTCCTGGTCGTGGCGGTCCTCGGCGGCCCGGCGCTCCTCGTCTACGCGGCCGCCTGGCTCCTGCTCCCCGACGAGGACGGCGCGCTGCCCGTCGAGCAGCTCGTCGCCGGTCGGATCGAGCGGGTGCACGCCGGCATCGGCGCCCTGATCCTCGCCTCGATGCTGCCGCTCGCGCAGGGCTTCTGGTCGCTCGGCGGCGCCTACACCGGCGCGGAGGCCTGGGCCCCCGCCGTCGGCCGCACGATCTGGACCCTCGTGGTCATCGGCCTCCTCCTCGCCCTCACCGTCTGGGTGGCGCGTCAGGCCGTCCGGTCGCCCCGCTCGGAGGCACCGGAGGAGACGCCCGGCGCGACCGAGGCCCGTCCCGACTCCGCCCCCCTCTTCCCGCCCCCGCGTCCCACCGACGTCCGACCCGACTCGCCCGAGGACCTCGCCGAGTGGCGGGCCCGTCAGGAGGCGTGGCGGACCGAGCGCGAGGCGTTCCGCGCCCAGCAGGCCGCCTCGGCCCGCGAGACGGCACGGCAGCGGGCGGAGGAGGCGCGAGCGCGGTCGCGCGCGGCCGCCGCGGTCCGCGAGGAGCGCCGCCGAGTGCGCAGGGCGGGCAACCCGCGGCTGCGGGCGAGCGTCACCCTCGTCGTGCTCGGCGCCGCAGCCGTGACCGGCGCGCTCGCCTCGCTCACCGCCTCCGGCACCACCGCGGTCGTGGTCGGCTTCGCCGCGGCCGCCCTCGTGCTCGCCGCGGCGATCGTGCTGGCCGGCCTGCTGCGCCGCAGGGCCGCCCTCCTGGTCATCGCGTCGGTGCTCGTGCTGCCGACGGCGCTGGTCGCCGCGATGCTGCCGCCGGACCGCGAGCTGCTGCCGATCGGATCGTACGGCGTCTCCAACTACCGGTCCGGCGACTACGCGATGCTCACCGGCCTCCTCGACATCACCGTGGTGGCCGACGCCGGGGAGGACGGCACCGTCATCGACGTCTGGCAGGGCGCGGGCGAGATCTCGATCTGGCCGATGGAGGGGTCAGCGGTCCGGGTCGAGGCCGTGTCGGACAGCGGGGTGCTGGGCGTCGTCTCGGTGATGGACCAGGTGCGGAGCACCCCTGAGGGCGTCTCGGTCGTCGACGGCCGCACCGTGTGGACGCAGACCTTCGGGGATCCGGACGCCGTGCCGGTCGTCGTCCGGATCGAGCAGGCGGCCGGATCCATCACCGTGCACGACCAGACGACCTATTTCCCCGCTGAGGACAGCGCGGGCACGGAGTCCACCATTCCTCCCGAGAGCGCACCCACCGACCCCGCCACCATCACCACCCCGCAGACCACGAGTGAGGACGCACCATGAGCAGCACCGAGACCACTCCCCTCCCGGGCGCGCTGACGCCCCGGCGCCCGCGGATCCGCCTCGGCGCGATCGTCTGGGGCCTCTTCGCCGCCGCCGTCGCCGTCGGCCTGCTGATCGTCTCGGGCGACCAGGGTCTGCGCGCCGAGCTGGTCGACGCCGCCCTCACCCTCTCCCCCGGCGCGATCGCCGCGGTCGTCGTCGCGGCCCTCGGCGGACTCGCCCTGCTGATCGGCCTCGAGCGGGTGCTCGACCGGCGCTGAGCCCCGGGCCCGTGCGCGGATCCCGCCCGGGCGGCAACCCCCTGCCCGGGCCCCGGCACCAGGCGCAGACTCGACCACGGCTCCCGCAGCGCCGCCCGTCCGGGGCGGCGTCCGGGACGACCGGAGACGAGACCGATGCCCGACCGCCGCCCGCCCCGCGCCAGCAGGAGCGACCCCCGATGATGCTCGGGATCGCGGTGATCGTGGCCGTGGCGGTCCTCGTCGCGGTGGCCGTGTTCGCGCGCCGCCTCGGAGTCGCCGCTCCGATCGTCCTGGTGCTCGCCGGAGTCGGCCTCTCGTACCTGCCCGGGGTGCCGGAGGTCGTCGTGCCGCACGAGTGGGTGCTCGACGGAGTCCTGCCACCGCTGCTCTACGCCGCCGCCATCAGCGTCCCGTTCATCGACTTCCGGCGGAACCTGACCACGATCACCGGCCTCTCCGTCGTGCTGGTCGCGATCTCGGCGGCCGGGGTCGGGGCGCTCCTCTTCGTCCTGCTGCCCGAGCTGGGCCTCGCGCTCGCCATCGCGGTGGGAGCGATCATCAGCCCGCCCGACGCCGTCGCGGCCACCTCGGTCGGCCGGCGCCTCGGCCTGCCCCCGCGGCTGCTCACGCTGCTCGAGGGCGAGGGCCTGATCAACGACGCGACCGCCCTCGTCCTGCTGCGCTCGGCCCTCGCCGCCGCGGCCGGCACGCTCGCGACTCCGTGGGCCGCGGTGGGCGACTTCCTCTACGCCGTGGCCGTCGCGGTCGTCGTCGGCCTCGTGGCGAGCATCCTCACCGTCTTCGTGCGCTCGCGCCTCGAGGACCCGGTGCTCAACACCGTCGTCTCGTTCACCGTGCCGTTCGTCGCCTTCATCCCGGCCGAGGGCCTGGGCGCCTCGGGGGTGCTCGCGGTGGTGGTGGCGGGCCTGCACACCGGGCACGCCTCCTCCCGCGCCTTCACCGCGCAGTCGCGGGTCAACGACCGCATCAACTGGCGCACGGTGCAGTTCCTGCTCGAGAACGGCGTGTTTCTGCTGATCGGGCTCGAGATCCGCAGTCTGATCCAGGATGCGGACGACGCCGCGCTCACGGTCCCCGCCGCTGTCGGCATCGGCCTGATCGCCACCGTCGGGCTCCTCGTCGTCCGCTTCCTCTGGGTCGGCCCGGTGCTCCTCGGCGAGCGCTGGCAGACCCGGCGGGCCGAGCGGCGCGCCCGCGAGCAGAAAGCGGTGCTCGAGCAGGCCTCCGAGCTCCCCCGCGAGGAGCGGACGAAGGCGCGCCGCCGCTACCAGCTCCGCCGCGCCGACTACCGACACTTCAGCACCAGCGGCCTCGGCTGGCGGGGCGGCCTGGTGCTCGGCTGGTCCGGGATGCGCGGAGTCGTCACCCTCGCGGCCGCGCAGTCGCTGCCCGAGGACATCCCGTACCGCCCGCAGCTCGTGCTGATCGCCTTCACGGTCGCGGTGACGACGCTCCTCGTCCAGGGCAGCACGCTGCCCCTCGTGATCCGGGCGACCGGGATCCGCGGAGTGTACGAGCCGGAGGACCAGCGCTCCCTCGCCGGGCTGCTCGACGAGATCACCGAGAAGGGGCTGTCGGTCCTCGAGCGCCCGGGCGACGTCGTCGAGGGCGTGACGGAGGTGGACCCGGACGTCCTGGAGCGCGTCCGGCAGACGTCATTCCTCCGCTCGGAGGCGGCGTGGGAGCGGGCCCGCGGCGGCGAGCGCGACGCGGCCGGCACTCCGCACCGCCTCTACCGCGCGCTGCGGCTGGCCGTGGTGACGGCCGAGCGCGAGGCGCTGCTCGACGCGCGCTCGCGGCGGGCCTACCCGCAGCGGATCCTCACGCAGGCGCAGTCGATGCTCGACCTGGAGGAGACGCGGCTGCGCCTGAGGCGCGGCACGACGTCGTGACGACCGGGTGTCAGGCCGCCGCGCGCGTCAGGATCGCCGTGACGAACAGCGCCGCCCACAGCGCCGCGCAGATCAGCAGCCGGATGTTGCCCAGCACGATGTCCTCGGGAGCCGACGCGCGGCCCTTCTCGATGTCGAGCGCGTAGAGGAACAGCGCGGCGCCGAACGGGACCATGGACGCCATCGACCACAGCGAGTCGTCGCCGTTGAGGAACAGCGACCAGAGCGCGTAGGTGATCATCGTCAGCGACGCGGCCACCGACCACACGAAGCGCAGGTACCCCGCCGTGTAGATCTTCAGCGTCGCCCGCGTGTGGCTCGCCTCCTTGCCCTCGCTCTGCAGCTTCTCGGAGTAGCGCTTGCCCGCGATCATGAAGAGCGAGCCGGAGGAGATGGCCAGGAGGAACCACTGCGTGAGCGGGATGTCCGCGATCGCGGCGCCCGAGATCGCGCGGAGCACGAATCCGCCCGCCACGATCAGGATGTCGATCACCGGCTCGTGCTTGAGCCAGATGCAGTAGGAGATCTGCATCACCAGGTAGGCGGCCAGCGTCGCAGCGAACCAGGTGTACCCGGCGAGGAACGTGAGCAGCGGCGGAGCGATCATCAGCACGAACGCGGCGATCCACGCGACGCGGACGGGCAGGGCTCCCGACGCGATGGCGCGGAACCGCTTCTTGGGGTGCAGCCGGTCGGACTCGATGTCGAGGAGGTCGTTGAGCATGTACCCGCCGGAGGAGGCGAGGCTGAACGCCACGATGCCGATCACGCTCGCCAGCAGGACCTCGGGTTCGAAGATGCGTGCCGAGGCGATCGGAGCGGCGAGCACGAGGACGTTCTTGAGCCACTGCCTGGGGCGCATGGCGGCGACGAGTGCTCGAGCGGTACTCACGGCGTCGTTCCTCCGGGATCGGTGGGGGCGGTCGCAGGGCGCGGACCGCCGCGGGATTTTCGCAAGGGGCGGTGCTCAACCTACAATCTCGGGTGTCGTCCTCGTCGTTCCGGCCCGGGCGGCGGCGGGGGACATCGACGATCGGCACGGAGGGACGCTCATGCGCACGGCCGTGCTGTACGTCGTGTTCGCCATCGTCGCCACCGCGGTCAACCTGGGCACCCAGATCCTCCTCGAGCACCTCCTCACCGGCGAGTGGGCGACCGTGATCGCCGTCCTCGCGGGCACCCTGACGGGGGTGGTAGCCAAGTACGTCCTCGACAAGCGCTGGATCTTCCGCCACGAGACCGTGAACGCGGCGCACGGCGTGAAGACCTTCTTCCTCTACGGCGTGATGAGCGGGGTCACGACCCTGATCTTCTGGGGCTTCGAGTTCGGCTTCGACGCCCTGTTCGGCACCGACGCCGCCCGCTACACCGGGGCCGTGATCGGCCTCGCCATCGGCTACGCCGCCAAGTACTTCCTCGACAAGAACGTCACCTTCCAGGGCCCGCGTGAGGAGCCAGCATGACCAGCACCGTCTCCTCCTGGGGCCTGCTCTCGCGCGACGAGCACCGCGTCGTCGCGATCACCAGCGTCGAGCAGGCGCAGGCCGCTCTCGCCCGTGGCGACGGCGGCATCGCCTACGGCCTCGGCCGCAGCTACGGCGACGTCGCGCTCAACGGCGGCGGGGTCGTCTGGGACTTCAGCGGCTTCGACCGCTTCCTCGCCTTCGACGACGAGACCGGGGTGCTCCGGGCCGAGCCCGGCGTCCTGCTGAAGGACGTGCAGTCCGTCTTCGCGCCGCGCGGCTGGATGCTCGCCGTCACTCCCGGCACCAAGAACGTGACCCTCGGCGGCGCGATCGCGAACGACGTGCACGGCAAGAACCACGCCTCCGCGGGCACGATCGGCCGCCACATCGTCTCGTTCACCGTGCTGCGGAGCGACGGATCGACGACCCGCTGCTCCCCGGAGGAGAACGTCGAGCTCTTCGCGGCCACCATCGGCGGGCTCGGGCTCACCGGTCTGATCGTCGAGGTCGAGATCGCGCTGAAGCGGGTCCCGGGCCCGTGGATCGTTGCGGAGGACGTGCCGTTCCAGACCCTCGACGAGTACCTCGGCCTGGTGCACGAGTCGGTCGACGTCTTCGAGCAGACCGTGGCCTGGATCGACGTCACCACCCAGGGCGGCCGCCGCGGCGTCTACACGCGCGGCGACGCGACCGCCGCTCCCGAGCTGCCGGAGGCGCGCGGACGCGGCCTGCGCGTGCCGTTCGCGTTCCCCGCGTCGGTCGTGAACCGCGCCACCCTGCCCCTGCTGAACCGCGCCTACTACCGCCTGAAGGCGACCGGGGCAGGCCGCTCCGTGCAGCACTACGAGCAGTTCTACTACCCGCTCGACGCGATCGAGGGCTGGAACAGCATGTACGGCCCCCGCGGCTTCTACCAGTACCAGAGCGTCGTGCCGTGGGAGGGAGCGCTCGAGGTCAACCGCGAGATGCTGGCGCTGATCGCCGCGTCGGGCACCGGCTCGTTCCTCGGCGTGCTGAAGACCTTCGGCTCGCTGGAGTCGCCGGGGCTGCTGAGCTTCCCCGCGCCCGGCGTCTGCTTCGCGCTCGACTTCCCCAACGACGCGGCGGCCCTGCCGCTGTTCGAGCGGCTGGACGCCCTGGTCCTGGCCGCGGGCGGGCGCCTGTACCCCGCCAAGGACGCGCGCATGCCGCGCGAGATGTTCGAGGCCGGATACCCGCGCCTCGCCGAATTCACCCTTCAGCGCGACCCGGGGATCTCCTCCGGCTTCTCGCGCCGAGTCCTCGGGAGCTGACGTGACCAACCACCCTTCGAAGATCGTCGTCGTCGGAGCGACCTCGGCCATCGCCGAGCACACCCTCCGTCTCTGGCTGGGCACGGGCGCGCGCCAGGCGCTGCTCGTCGGCCGCGACCAGGCCCGGCTCGAGGCCCTCGCGACCGACCTCCGCGTGCGCTTCCCTGCCGCAGCGCTGTCGGTGTCGGCGGTCGACCTGACCGACCCGGCCGCGATCTCCTCCGTCGTCGAGACCTCGCTCGAGGGCGGGGCGCCCGACACGGTGCTCATCGCCCACGGCGCGATGACGTCGCAGGAGGAGGCCTCGGCCGACCTCGCCGTCGCCCGCGACGTGCTCGTGGTCACCGGCGTCTCGGTGGCGCTGTGGATGGAGGCGTACGCGAACGCGCTGACGTCCGGCACCATCGGCGTGATCGGGTCGGTCGCCGGCGACCGCGGGCGCAAGACCAACTACGTCTACGGCTCGGCCAAGGGTCTCGTCGAGCGCTTCGCCCAGGGTCTCCAGCACCGTCTGGCCGGCTCGCGCCTCTCGGTCGTGCTGATCAAGCCCGGCCCGACCGACACTCCGATGACCGCGCACATCAAGCAGTCCGGCGGCTCGCTCGCGTCGGTGGAGTCGGTGGCGAAGGACGTCGCCGCCGCGATGGCCTCAGGCCGCGCGGTCGCGTACGCGCCGGTGAAGTGGCGCGTGATCATGACGGTGATCAAGGCGCTGCCGGCGCCGGTGTTCAACAAGCTGAACATCTAGGCGTAACGCCTTCGTTGCGGCGCACCTCGCTCCGGCGGGGTGCGCCGTTCGTGCGCTTGCACCCGTGAAATTGTTCACGGTAACATCGGCCGATTCCTCCCCTCGGCTCACGAAGGACACCCATGCGCCCCTCCTCGAACCGCGGTCCGGACTCCTCCCCCCGGATCGGTGTCGTGACGCACCGGGCCGTCGCATGAGCGCGACCGCGCGAGGCACGACCTCAGAGGAGGACCGCCTCGATCAGCTGCGCCGGGGAGCGTCCACGGACGACGCCCGACGGGCGGCGGTCGACCTGCTCATCGCCACCGGCCTGGTCCGGGACGAGCACCCGTGGGTGCTGCACGACTCCGGAACCTGGTGGATCGACTTCGACCGAGCGACCGAGGCGGTCGACGCCCTGACCGTCGAGCACGAGAAGTGGGGCCTGACCCCCTCGCTCCTCAGCGTGCTCGAGATGGCGGCCTCGCTGGCCGACGGACTCACCGTACACCTGCGCCACGTGCTGCCCGAGCTCGACGACGAGCACACGTCGCTGGTGATGGCCGCGATCGCGGAGGCCGCCGGCCACCCGGACGCGGAGCCGCCTCAGGCCTGATCGGCCCTCCGGCGCCGCCACCACCGGCGCGGGCGCTCCGTCTCGGTCTGGATCGCAGGACGGGCGCGCTCGGCGCGGCGCTCGCGCCAGCGCACGAGCTCGGCGTCGACGTCGCGGAGCGGCGTCACGACGGGCGGGCCGCCGAGGAGCTGCCGGCGCGCCTCGACGACGCGCCTGTTGAACTCCTCGAGGTGCGTGCGCACCTCCGATTCGCGGTGCAGGCGGTCGAGCCGCTCGTCGAGCTGCCGGTCCTCGGCACGGAGGAGGAACGCGACCGGGCCGATGCCCGTGAGGTTCTCGCGCTCGATCTTGCGGCGGATCCACCAGTCGGGGTCGTGGCTGCCGTTCAGCCCCTCCAGGGGCTTGCCGGCGCCGGGGAGGTCGTCGAAGTCGCCGCGGCGGATCGCCTGCTGGATCGTCGTCTCGATGAACGCGGCCCGCTCGGCGGGATCCTCCGGGATCGTCGCCTCGGTCTCGTCGGAGGTGTCGGGCGAGGGGTCGCCGGCGGAGCGCTTCGCCAGGTAGCGCGCGGCGTGGTTCTTGGCGTCGGACATCGGGTCACCTCCGTCCCTCCAGGCTAGGTCGGGCTCCGCGGAGGGGTCGATCCCCCTCTCGAGCGCTCAGCGACCACTCGGGATGCGCTCGGCGGGCCGGAACGGACGTACTCTCGGATCCCCTCCTGATGGGGGACCTGCAGGGGGATCGCTGCGATCTACGCTCGGCGCATGCCTCATCGCAGCGCCGCGATCGCCTCCGTCCCGCACCTCCGCACCGTCGTCTCCCGCGCTCGACAGCGTGCAGTCGCGGAGATTCTGGCGCACCTCGTCGTCGCGCTGGCGTTCGCGTCGGTGCTGCTGCTGGCGGTGTCGGCGAGCTTCGCCGGGCTGCTGCCCGCGCCCACTCCGGTACCCGCCTTCGAGGCCTGGTCGCTGATGCGCACGTCGGCGACGCTGCAGATCGGAGTCGGCGTTCTCGCCACCGCGCTGGCCGCGCTCGCGAAGGCGGCCGGCTGCGGCTCCCACCCCGACCGCTGGTGCATCGTCGCGGCGCTCAGCGCGGCCGGCGGCGCCCTGCTGCTGGTGGCCCCTCCGGTCTGAGCCGCTCGGCTCCTCCGCCCTGGAGCGCGTCGAATCCTCAGAAGTCGTCGTACTGGGCACTCGAGTACGACGACTCTTGGACACTCGGGGCGGAAGCTCTGCTCCGGTCCGTCGGCGGTGGGCCCGACTCCGCGGAAGTCGTCGTACTCGGCGCTCGAGTACGACAACTGTTGGAGAGTGGGCGGCGGCGAGGCACGACGCCCGCAGACCTACGCCGGCGCGCCGATCGTCGAGTCCTCGTAGTCCTCGGTGAGGCCGTGCGGCGTCTTCTCCCACTTGTGCGGGCTGAACACGATCTGCCAGGCCGCGCGCCAGGCCGAGATCGAGTGCAGCACCCAGTAGACGGGGTTCAGCAGCGCGAACGCCGCGACCCGCCAGTTGTAGCGCTTCCAGGCCGCGAGACCCGAGACCACGATCATCAGCGCGTTCGAGAACAGCATGTTCGTCGTCCCGGCGATGATCAGCCACTCCGGGATGTCGAGCCCGATGAACTGCACCCCGATGTAGGTGATGACCGTGAAGCCCAGCACGAGCGGGTAGAGCAGGAACGCGACGGGCGTGCCCATGATCAGCGCCACCAGGCTCAGCGAGCCGAGGATCCCGTTCACGCGGAACCAGCGGATCGGGTGCCGCGTGTTCACGCCGGCGGTCATCATGTAGCCCTTGATCCAGCGGGTGCGCTGCTTGATCCACGCGGGGACCTCGGCGCACGCCTCCTCCCACGTGTTGGAGTCGACGACTCCCACGCGGTAGCCGTGCGCGGCCACGCGCAGCCCGAGGTCCGCGTCCTCCGTCACGTTGTAGGGGTCCCACGCGCCGAGCTCGCGCAGCACGCGGGTGTCGAAGTGGTTCGAGGTGCCGCCCAGCGGGATCGGCAGGTGCGACTGGTCCAGGCCCGGCAGCATCGCGCCGAACCAGTGCGCGTACTCGACCGCGAACATCCGGGTGAGCACGTTGTAGTCGGCGTTGAAGTAGCTCAGCGCGCCCTGCAGGCACACGAGCTGCTTCTGCGACGGATCGACGTGCTCGCGCTCGAAGGCGTCCTCGCGGAACAGCCGCACGCACTTGCGGAGCTGGTCGGGGTCGGGCCGGTCCTCGGCGTCGTAGATCACGACGAACTCGCCGCGGGCGAAGCTGAGCCCGTAGTTGCAGGCGCGGGGCTTGGTCTGCGGGCCGCCCGGCGGCACGATCACCATGCGGACGTACTCGGGCGGGCTCATCCGGCGCACGGCCGAGATGGTCTCGTCGTCGTCGGCCTCGAGCAGCACGAGCACCTCGAGCTTGGCCTTGGGGTAGTCGAGGGCGCCGATGTTCACCAGCAGCTTGCTGATGATGTTGGCCTCTTTGTAGGCGGGGATGAGGATCGTGTAGATCGGCAGCTCGTCGTCGGTCATGCGCGGAGGGTCGACCACGAGACCGCGGCGGCCGCGCTCGATCGCGACCTCCTCCTCCCACGCCTTCACCGAGCTCTGGTTGAGCGGTGCACGGAGGCCGGCCAGCGCCTTGAAGGCGATGTTCATCAGGAACAGCAGGTTCGCTCCGGCGAGCACGATCACGAAGGTGATGCTGGGCGCCAGCACCGCGCCCGCGACCACCAGGGCGGCCACGACGAGCGGAGTGACGACCTGCCAGCGCCGCAGCCCCGACTTGGCCGATTCGTCGCCGCTCTGCACCGCGAGCGCGTCGGCCGCACCGAACAGCAGCGCGGCACGGCACGCGTTCTCGACCGCCATGAAGATGTCCCAGTCGGTGGTGGTGCGCACCTCGATCCGCTCGACGCCCATCAGCGCGCGGGCGGTCGCGAGGACCTCGTCGGTCGGCGGGACGGACGTGGCGATCACTCCGGTGCCGTCGGGCAGCACCCGCCAGGGCACCCAGCCCGCCTCGACGAGGTTCGGCGCGCCGATGCCGGCGAGCACGACTCCCTCCGGCGGCTCCTCGACCAGGTCGATCAGCGGCGCGTCCCACTGCTCGGCGAGGGCGCCGTACATCTCGCGCCGGGTGACGGCCCCGTCGATGACGAGGTGCCGGCCGATCAGCCCGCCCTCGCGGGCCTGGCGGGCGAGAGCGGCGTCGAGCTGCTCCGGAGTGACGAGTCCGCGCTCGACGAGGATCTCCCCGATGCGCGCCGTGACAGCGGCCATGGTCAGCCTTCCAGCCGTTCGTAGACGACGTAGATGCCCTGCTGGAACACGGGGCGGTAGCGGGTGTCGAAGGACGGATCGCTCGTGATCGCGTCGTAGACGAGGTCGGCGACTCCGGTCTCGGACAGCTCGGGGGCGTCGGCGGTGGTGACGAAGACCCACTTCGCGTGCGTGTACGGGGCCGCGAGGGCCTCGTCGAACAGCTCGCCGGCCGAGCGGTTGAAGTACTCCGAGATCGGCACCCCGATCTCGGGCAGCAGCGCGTTGCCGGCGGCGCTCTCGTCCATCAGGATCCCGCCGCCGTCGTAGTTCTCGCCGAGGAACCGGGCCGCGGCGGTCGCTCCGGTGCCCGCCTTGATCTCGACGTAGCCGGTCGCCTCGGCGATGACGGCGTTGCGGTCGAGGTCCTGAGCCCACCAGGCGGTCTGCGCGCCGAGCAGCACGAGCACGAGGCCCAGCGCGCCGGCTCCGACGCGCGGGAGGCGGCGCAGCGCGTCGACGAGCACGGCCGCGAGCACCGCCAGGAACGGCAGCACCGACAGGGCGTAGCGGTTGTTCCACCAGTTGGTCGGGAAGGTCTGGTCGTTGTTCATGTGCGTCTGGCCGAGGTAGAGGCTCAGGAGCGAGAACGCGTACGAGACGATCATCAGCCAGATCACGAGGGCGTCGTCCGAGATGCCGCGGCGCCAGGCCAGCACGAGCGCGCCCGCGAGGCCCAGGGCCACCGTCAGCAGGCCCGAGGTCTCGAGCACCGCCCAGTTGTACGACCAGAGCGTGAGCCCCGCGTTGCCCTGGTAGGCCAGCAGCCCCGCGTCGGCGACGGCCTTCTGCAGGTTCGCCGCCGAGTACTGCCCGTTCATGAACTCGAGCGGGTTGCTGTAGACGGCGTAGTTGTAGACCAGCCACCAGAGGATCGCGATCAGCGGCAGGATCCCGAAGGCGCAGGCCATCTTGACGGCGTAGAACAGGGACTTCTTCTTGCGCCAGGCGACGATCAGCACGACGAGCGTGCCGCCGAACACGAGCACCCAGCCCTCGTAGCGCGAGAGCGTGGCCGCCGCGGCGGGCAGGCCCGAGAACACCATCATCTCGCCGGCGCTGAGGTTGCGGCGACTGGTCACCCAGTGCGCGAGACCCGAGAAGCAGCCGACCATCGTGACGATGAGAACCGGCTCCGTCATCGCGGTCGAGAACGCGTAGAGCACGCCCGGGTTCGCGAGCACGAGCAGCACGGCGGTGAGGCGGCCGGCGCGGAGGTGCCCCACGCGCGCCGAGATCCGGTAGACGCCGCAGGCGGTTCCGGCCAGGCAGATCATGCCCAGCAGCCCCGCCGCCCAGCCGGTGTGCCAGAGCCAGAGCGACTGCACGAACGGGATGAGGATCAGGCTCGGCACCGGCAGCCAGACGGTGCCCAGCTGCGAGAACCCGGGCGCCTTCGAGTCGACGATGCGCCGCGAGATCGAGAGGTGGCTCTGCGTGTCGGCGTAGGCGAGGTTGATCCCGGAGGAGGTCGTCACCAGGCACGCCGCGAACCCGACGAGCAGCGCCGCGACGAGCACGACGACGGTGCCGGGGACCTGACGGCCCGTGACGGGCTGCCCGAGGCGGTCCCACGCCTCCCGCCACCACCGGCCGGCGGCGGGCGCGGCGGGCTGCGCCGCCTGCTCCGTCAGCGTGCTCGTCATGGGCGGATCAGTCGGCGGAGGAGGTGCGCGGGGCCTCGGCGGCGTGCTGGCCGTGCGTCGGCTCCTCCGCCGCGCGCTCCTGCGCGTCGACGTAGGCGGCGACCTTGCGGCTGCGGCGACGGCGGGCGAGCCAGCCGAGCAGGATCAGCAGTCCGATGACGACCGCAGCGACCAGGAACCAGATCGCGTACGACGAGTAGTCGTCCTTGACCTCCTCCTGCGGCGTGATCTCATTGCTGTCGATCGCGACGGGGTCGGCGGCCGTCGATCCTGAGACGGCCAGGTCGCCGGGCAGCGCGAGCCAGCCCTCCTCGGCCGCCCAGCCGGCCACCGAGGCCTGCAGGGCGGAGGAGGCGGTGGGGTCGCCGTCGGGGCTCCAGCCGCCGAGCAGCACCACATCGCGACCGTCGGTGGTGAAGGCCTCGAGTGCCGCGTAGGGAGCGTCGGTGCCGACGCCGTAGGTCAGGCGCGAGCTCTCGATCGCGGTGAAGGGGGCGAGGCGCAGCGGCGTGCGCAGCTCCTCCGCCTCGTCGGTGCCCGCGCCGACGACCAGGCCGGAGCGGTCGGAGCCGACGAAGTCGTCGATCCCGACGACCGACACGGCGAGGGGGTCGGGCTGCACGCGCTGCAGGGCCGCGACCAGGTCGCCCGCGCTGCGCAGCGCATCCGCTCCGGTCGCGGACTCGCCGAACGCCACCGCGAGCTCGCCGCCGAACGCCTGGGGGAAGCGACCGAAGCCGGGAGCCGCGGACTCGCCGCGGACGCCGGTCACGGTCGAACCGGCGCCGTCGAGGAAGAGCTCGATCGGCACGGAGTCGGCCGAGCCGATGCAGAGGCCATCGCTCTCGCGCACGGCCGAGAGCCGCACCGACAGGCCGTTCGAGGACGCGAGCTGGCCGGTCGGGACCGAGAGCTCCATGTCGACGGCGGTCTCGGCGCCCAGCACGCTCGAGCCGATCAGGAAGTCGTTCCAGTAGACGTTCGCGGTGGCGGTGACGCCCTCGGGGATCGCGGAGTGGGTGCCGACGAGGTCGAGGTCGATCGAGGAGACCGGGCCGCCGAACGCCGACTGGGTGATGGTCGTGTAGCTCGCGGCGGTGCCGCCGCTGCCCAGTGCTACGCGGTCGGCGCCGAAGTCGGCGAGGGTGTGCTCGAGCGTGCTCGACGGGATCACCTTCTGGGCGAGGCCCGTGGTGGTCGCGCTCGAGGCGAGGCCCGCGTACTCGCTGCCGAGGGCCGCTCCGGCGGCGGCGAGGTCCGCCTCCGCTCCGGTGAGCACGAGCGCCGGGACGCCCGCCTCGTCGCCGAGTGCGGTGACGACGTCGCCGTCGCCCGCCTCGAAGCGCACGACGCGGCCCTGGGCGGCGTCGAGGTCGGGGCGGCCGTCCGTCGCGCTCTCCTCCGAGACCGTGATCGCGGTGCCGGAGGGGTAGCGCGCGGCGAGCGAGGCGGCGGCCGAGAGCCCGGCGGCGCGCAGGTCGTCGCTCGCGTCGTCCGGCACCACGATCGAGACGGCGGTGACGGCGTCGGCGAAGAAGTCGCCGACGGTCGTGGGGGCGGCGGGAGCGCCCTCGGTGACGACTCCGAGGCCCGAGACGATCAGCGAGCGGCCCTGCACCTCGCAGAGCGCGCCGGTGGACCCGGTCGCCCCGGTCAGCTGGAAGCCGATCGCGAGCACGCCGTCGACGACGTCGGCCTGCCCCACCGGGATGTCGAGGGTCGACGCGGTGGCCGCGTCGAGGGTCAGCACGGTGCGCCCGGAAACGACGACCGAGAGCGAGCCGGTGAGCGGCTCCTGCGCCTCGATCGCGCCGAGGACGCGGGTGGGAGTGACCCCGTCGGCGATCGGGAGGGTCAGGTACTGCAGCGGCGCACCCGCGGTGACCGTGAGGGCCGCGTCGGTCGCGGCGGCCTGCACGACGGCTCCGGTCACCGGATCGACGAAGTCGGCGGCCGCCGCGGTCGACGCGCTTCCGAAGACGAGAGCCACGGCGAGCGCCGGAGCGACGGTGGAGACGAGCGCGCGACGGCGCAGGGAGGAGGAGAGCATCTGGGGTCGACGGTCCGATCGGCATTCGGGAGCCCGGAGCGTCCCGGGTTCGAGGATGGAGAGTCGAACGGTCGTGCTCAGGCCTCGGCGAGTGCCGTGGAGACGGCTGTCTAACGGCCCGTTCTGGGGTCAGTCTAGGGAGTTGACCGAAGCCGATCCGAGGTCGTCACGATGCGGTGCCGCCCCCCGTTGGAGTGGCACGACAGGGCCTCCTCGCAGGGTGCATGCTGAGCGCACGGTCTCGCGCGCTCGGGCGCGGATCGTATGCCGACGAAGCCTCGCGCACATCGGCCCCCATGGGGAGGTTGCGCCGTCGTGCCGCGCGGCACGACCGTGAGCCATGCCCCTTCTCACCGCTGTGACCGCCGAGATCACCCGCCGCGGTCTCTTCGCCGCGCCCCTCGGCACGACCCTCGCCGCCTCCTCCCCCTCCGACCCCGTCCTCCACTCCGAGATCGCCGCGCCCTCCGGCGTCGCCGGACTCGACGCCGACGCCCTCGTCCCCCTCGCGCAGCTGCCGGAGTCGGTGCGAACGTCCTCCGGCGAGCGCCCGGTCGCCAAGGGCGAGCTGGTCTACAACGTGCAGGACTACGGAGCGACCGGCGACGGCACGACCGACGACCTCCCCGCCATCGACGCCGCGATCGACGCGGCCGTCGCGACCTACGGCGGGGTCGTCTACTTCCCCCGCGGCATCTACCGCATCGCCGGATCGATCGGACGCGCGAGCGGCCTCGCGAGCATCGCGTTCCGCGGCGCCGGAGAGCTGTCGACCCGCATCCGCTCGCTCACGGACGCGCCCGTGGTCACCGGTGCGTTCTCGGCCTGCCGCTTCGACAACCTCATCCTCGACGCGAACGGCCTCGGCTCGCCGTGCATCTCGGCGCACCTCGACAAGACCGTGCTCGACTCGCTGCAGCTCTACGGCTGGACCGGCTACGGCATGCGCCTGAACGACGGCACCTTCGGCGACCTGGGGCTGCTGAACCGCATCCAGCGCTGCAGCATCGACCAGTGCACGGGCATCGGCATCTGGGCGAGCTACCGGATGATCGACTCCTGGATCGTCGAGAACAACATCGGCGCCAGCTACGCCGACATCTCGGTCGAGGGCGGCCCGCTCCGGATCCTCGGCAACCACCTCGACGGCTCACCGCAGATCAACATCGAGCTGCGCGGCAACCGCCGCATCACCATCGCGAACAACATCATGGAGGGCGCGCGCAAGCAGTCGCTCGTCTACACGATGCCGCCGTGGCTGACGGAGGATCTGGCGCAGATCCAGATCGTGGGCAACGCGATCAGCAACGGCGGCAAGGCCGCGGCGAACACCTACGCCGCCATCTCGATCCTCGGAGTCTCGCCGACCGCCCGCACGGCGGGCTTCTCGATCACCGGCAACATCTTCGCGTGCGAGGACGCGGGCGCCGGCTGGACGCACTGCGTCGAGGCGCTGAACGCGCGCGCCGTGTCGGTGCTGGGCAACCAGTGGGCGACGGGGCACATGAACGCCAAGCCGGTGCGCGCCGTGGGCAGCACCGCGTACGAGGTGATCGGGAACCACGGCGACAACGCGGTGAAGACGACGTGAGCGCGCTGCAGAACCTCGGCTGAGAGTGGGGGATGACGGCTGACAGCGGTCATCCCCTCCTCTCAGCTGAGGTTCTGCAGGTCACCGCCAGGCGAGGGCCGACCGGTCGGCCCAGTAGTCCACCGGATCCTGCGTCGGCAGCCCCTCGGGGAGCGGCGCGGGACGGGTGCGCAGGTTCTCGCGCAGCTGCGTCGAGGTCACCGCCCCGCTGAGCACGACGTCGGCCCACGGCTGCGCCAGTGCGGCTCCGAGCGCCAGCTCCTCGGCTGTCCCCGCGAGCCGCCGCACCGCCTCCGGAGCGCGGTCCCCGACCAGCCGCCCGTTCGCGAGCGCCTCCTTCACCACGACGAGCACCCCGGCGTCGTGCGCCTCGGCGAGCGCCGCCCCGGCCGAGCGCTCGAGCAGGTTCCACGTCGTCTGCACCGCCGTGAACGGCGACTCCGGGATCGCCCGGGCGAGCGCGATCGTGCGCGCCTGCTCCGGCCCGCTCGTCGACAGCCCCACCCGCACGCCCGAGGCGGCGAGGCCCCGCAGCCGGTCGAGCAGCACCCGGTCGGTCAGCGCCGGGCTGTCGGGAGTGATCGAGTGCACGAGGTAGCGGTCGGGAGCGGAGCCCAGCGCCTCGAGGGTCGCCGACCACTGCCGCTCGAACATGCCGACCGAGTGCTCCTTGCGCTCGTGCACCGGCGCGTCCATCGCCCAGGCCCCGAGGTACTCGTAGCCCCACTTCGACTCGACCGTCAGCTCGGCACGGCGCTCCGGATGCTCTGCGAGCCAGCTCCCGAGGAACTCCTCGGCCCGCCCGTAGGAGCGGGCGACGTCGACGAAGCGGATCCCTCCGGCCCAGGCCGCGTCGAGCAGCTCGTGGGTGCGGGCGCGGAGGGCGTCGACGCTGCGGTCCTCGGGCGGCCCGAGGTCGCCGTCGCGACCCGCGGTGATGTATGCCGGTCGGCCGACGGCGGCGAGGCCGAGTCCGACGCGCGCGGTGATGGATGCCATGGTGACCGTTCCGTCCGGGGAGGGGTGCCTCCAGAGTAGGAGGGCGGACGCGCGAGAATCGGGGGATGAGCGCCCGACCAGCACTGATCGATGCGCTCGAGCGGCATCAGGTGGCGATGTACCTGCTGACCGTCGGCGTGGCCCTCGGCGCGGGTCTGCTGCTCCCCGGGGCCGCGCGGCTCGACGCGGCGATCACTCCGGTGCTCGCGCTGCTGCTGTTCGCGACGTTCCTCGGGGTGCCGTTCGCGTCGGTGCTCGGGGCGTTCCGCGACGGCCGGTTCCTCGCGGCGGTGCTGGTGGTGAATTTCGTCGCCGTGCCCGCGGTCGTCTTCGTGCTGACGCGGCCGGTGGCGGGCGAGCCGGCGCTGCTGATCGGCGTGCTGCTGGTGCTGCTCACACCCTGCATCGACTACGTGATCGTGTTCAGCGGGCTGGCCGGAGGGGCGTCGGCACGCCTGCTCGCCGCCGCGCCGCTCCTGATGCTCGCGCAGATCCTCCTGCTGCCCCTCTCCCTCCTCCTGTTCCTCGGGCCCGGCGCGGGGGAGGCGGTCGAGATCGGTCCGTTCGCCGAGGCGTTCGCGGTGCTGATCGTGCTGCCGCTCGCCGCGGCCGCCGGGCTTCAGGCCCTCGCCGCGCGCACGGCGATCGGTCGGCGGATCGAGGGCGTCGTGCTCGCTTCGATGGTGCCGCTGATGGTCGCGACGCTGGCCGTGGTGGTCGCGTCGCAGGCCGGTGTGGTCGGCGGGGCACTGCCGCAGCTGGGGCTGCTCGTCGTGCTCTACGCGGCGTTCGCGGTCGTGATGACGCTGATCGGCGCGGGATCCGGCCGTCTCGCGAGGTTGGACGTGCCCGCCCGACGCGCGCTGCTGTTCAGCGGCGTCACCCGCAACTCGCTCGTGGTGCTGCCGCTCGCGCTGGCCCTGCCCGCGCCGCTGGACCTCGCGCCCGTCGTCGTCGTCACGCAGACGCTGGTCGAGCTCGTGGCGATGGTGCTGCTGGTGCGGCTCGTCCCCCGACTGATCCCGGCGCGGCACCCGGAGGAGTGACGCACCGGCGCGCGCGGGAGGATCCCGCGCCGTGCGGCCGACTGTCAACCTCCGTCCCTTCTGCGAGCGCCCGTCCTAGCGTCGGAGGCGAGGACGCCCCCCACGTCCTCGCGCCGGTTCCCGCATGCTCCGGCGCGAGCAGCCAGCATCGGAGTATCCCCGTGGCCCAGACCAGCACCCGGCGCGCGCAGAGCGCGCCCGATCCCGACGACTCCCGCAAGCCCGACGACCCCACCGACGTCACCAAGCGCTCCTGGGGCTACGTCCTGAAGAAGACGCTGCGCGAGTTCGGCGCCGATCAGTGCACCGACCTCGCGGCGGCGCTGACCTACTACGCCGTCCTCGCCCTGTTCCCCGGCCTGCTGGCCGTGGTGTCGATCCTGGGCCTGTTCGGCCAGGCCGAGCAGACCACCGACACCGTGCTCGAGATCCTCGGCGGCTTCGCGTCGCAGGACGTGCTCGACACGATCCGCGGCCCGGTGCAGGAGCTGACCTCCTCCCCCGCCGCCGGTCTCGCCTTCGTCACCGGTCTCGTCGGCGCGCTCTGGTCCGCCTCGGGCTACGTCGGAGCGTTCGGCCGCGCGATGAACCGCGTCTACGAGATCGACGAGGGCCGCCCGATCTGGAAGCTCCGCCCGACGATGCTCGGCGTCACCCTCTTCTCGGTCGTGCTGCTCGTGATCGCCGGGCTCCTCCTGGTGCTCAGCGGACCGGTCGCCGAGGCGATCGGCGGGGCCATCGGACTCGGCGACGCCGCACTGACGGTGTGGAGCATCGCGAAGTGGCCGGTGCTGATCGCGATCATGATCGTGATCATCGCCGTGCTCTACCACTGGTCGCCGAACGTGAAGCAGCCGAAGTTCCGCTGGACGAGCCTCGGCTCGATCCTCGCCCTCGTCATCTGGGCGCTGGCCTCGGCCGGATTCGCGTTCTACGTCGCCAACTTCGGCAACTACAACAAGACGTACGGCGCGCTCGGTGGTGTGATCGTCTTCCTCCTCTGGATCTGGATCACCAACCTGGCACTGCTCTTCGGCGCGGAGTTCGACGCCGAGCTCGAGCGCGGCCGCCAGCTCCAGGCGGGCATCGAGGCGGAGGAGCACATCCAGCTCCCTCCGCGCGACACCCGCAAGAGCGAGAAGCAGGCCGAGAAGCACGCCGAGGACGTCGCGGACGGCCGGAAGCTGCGCGAGACCGCGGGGCGCGAGGCCGCCGACCGCGACTGAGCGGGGCCGCCGAGCGGGCGGGGGCGGCGACGCCCCGCCCGCGCCACCCGTCCCGCTCGCGTAGCGTCGGACGGTGACCTCGCCCGACCGCCGCAGCCTCGACCGCAGGATCCTGCGGCTCGCGGTGCCCGCGCTGGGCTCCCTGGTCGCCGAGCCGCTGTTCCTCCTCACCGACTCGGCACTCGTCGGGCACCTGGGCGCGGTGCCCCTCGCCGGCCTCGCGCTCGGCGCCGCGGTGCTGCAGACGATCGTCGGTCTGATGGTGTTCCTCGCCTACAGCACCACTCCGCTGGTCGGCCGCGCGCTCGGCGAGGGCGACGAGCGGAGGGCCGTCGCGGCCGGCATCGACGGCGGCTGGCTCGCGCTGGCGCTGGGCGCGGTGCTCGCGGTCGCCGGCGCCGTCACCGCGCCGCTCGTCATCGGGCTCTTCGGAGCGGAGGCGGCGGTCACCGAGGCGGGCGTGCGCTACCTCGCCGTCAGCATGGCCGGGATCCCCGCCATGCTCGGGATCTTCGCCCTGACCGGGCTGCTGCGCGGCTTCCAGGACACCCGCACGCCCCTCGTGATCGCGGTGGCCGGATTCGCGCTCAACGCGGGCCTGAACGCGGTGCTGATCTACCCGGCCGGCCTGGGGATAACCGGGTCGGCGCTGGGGACGGTGATCGCCCAGTGGGCGATGTTCGGCGCCTACGCGCTCATCGCCGTGCGGCTGGCGCGACGCGTCGGCGCACCGCTGCGCCCGCACCTCGGCGGCGTCCTCGGCTCCGCCGGGTCGGGCGGCTGGATGCTGTTGCGCACCGCGAGTCTGCGCGCGGCGATCCTGCTCGCCGTCGCGATCGCGGGCTCGCTCGGGGCGGAGGAGCTCGGCGCGTTCCAGGTGGCGATGACGCTCTTCGGTGCGGTCGCCTTCGCCCTCGACGCCCTGGCCATCGCCGCGCAGGCGCTGCTCGGCCGGCTGCTCGGCGCGGGGGACCGCGCGCAGGCCCGCGCGGTCACGAAACGGTGCGTGACCTGGGGAATCGGCGCGGGGATCGTCCTGGGCGCGCTCGTCGCGGGCCTCAGCGGCGTGCTGCCGTTCGCGTTCTCGAGCGATGCGGAGGTGCTGCGCCTGCTGCCCGCGCTGATCGCGATCGTCGGCATCACGGCTCCGCTCGGGGGCTACGTGTTCGTGCTCGACGGGGTGCTGATCGGAGCCGGCGACGGCCGCTACCTCGCGCTGAGCGGACTCGTGAACCTCGCGCTGTTCACACCGCTGGCGCTTCTGGCGACCCTCGCGCCGGCCGACGGGCGGCTGACGGCGCTGTGGATCGCGTTCGCCGGGGGCTACCTGGGGGCCCGCGCGCTGACGCTCGGACTGCGCGTCCGCGGCGAGGCGTGGCTCCGCTGATCCCTCGAACAGAGTTTCGAACAGGCTGTGGACAACCCTGTGGAGAACTCGCCCGTCCGGCGGGCCGTCCCGGCGACGTCCTCGCGCGGTCTGCAGGGGATCCGGGTCGGAACGCCCTTACCGCCGCACCGTGGTCCCTCGCGCTGAGCGGACCCCCTGCGAACCGCACGAGCACCTGCAGTCCGTGCAGGCACCCGTGATCCCCAGGTGCCTGCACCGCCGCGGCAGACGGCGCCGCGACGAGCGGCCCTACCTGCAGATCGTGCCGCGCTCCGGAGTGCAGTAGCGGACGACGACACCCGTCCGCCCGCTCGAACCGGCGGCGGGGCGCAGGCCGAACCAGTCGGTCGCCGCGGGCGCCTCCGGCTCGCTGGTCCACGCGCCGCCCTTCGAGTCGTCACGCGAGGACGTCAGCGTCACCGGCGCCGTGCTCGTCCCCTTGAAGACGAGCACACCGCCGAGCTCCGTCCCCTGCGCGAACTTCACGATCGATCCGGGCTGGAACTCGATCCGGCCGTCGTTGACGAAGATGCGGAGCGATTCCCAGTCGCCCGTCAGCGTGTACCTCTCGCCGGCCGGGATGACCCAGGAGCCTCGGTTGACGACCCGGTTCAGCGAGACGGTCCAGGTCGTGGTGCCGGTGACCGTGTTCCGCGCCATGCCCGCTGATCCGTTGAAGGAGGCGGCGTGCACCTGGTAGGCCGATCTGCCGGTCGGAGGCGTCGCGACCACGTTGTCCGTCAGGACCAGATCGAGGAGCACCTGGCTGTAGCCGTCGGCCACTCCGATCTCGACGATCCCGCCCCTCACCGTGTTGCGGGCGATCGTGGTGGGGATGAGGGGACCGTCCGGCTCCCCGGCAGCGATGACCATGATGCCGCCCGTGATCGTCGAGTCGGCGACGGTGATCCCGGACGGCCGGTCGTCCGCCGACAGGATCAGACCTCTGCCTCCGTAGCGGAGGTCCGCGTACCGGATGTCCGTCGGCCCCGCTCCGTCGCTCCAGATCGCGCCCCAGTCGCTCGCCTTCGGCGTCGTCGCGGAGCCGTCGCCGTTGGTGTCGCCCCCGACGCTGTCGTCGCGGTAGCTGGTCACGGTCACCGGGCTCGTCGCCGTGCCCTTGACGACCACTCCCTGGCCGTAGAGCGAATGGCGGCCGTCGACCTTCACGACCGCGCCGTCGGTGAGCGTCAGCTGACGACCCGCGCCCGTGTTGATCGTCTTGACCACGTAGACGGCCGCCTCCTTGCCCGACAGGGTGATCCCGTTCGAGCAGTCCCATCCGTTCGCGCAGGGGTCGTTCGGGATCCGCAGTACCGGGATCCTGGCGACGGCCGCCGTCGCGGTGCTCGTCGCGGACGCGGGAGCATAGCCGGTCTTCGTCCCCGTCACGCGGACGGTGATCCTCTTGCCGAAGTGCGCGGTCGACAGCACCAGGGTGGCGGCCGTGCGACCCGGGAGCGCGGTGCCGTCGGCGAACCACTGGTACGTGAATCCGGTTCCGCTGGTCCAGGTGCCCGTGCGCGCGGTCAGAGTGGATCGGACCTCGGCCTTCCCCGAGACCGTCGGGGTGCCGACCGTGAGCGCGGCGCCGGACGCGGTCGTCCTGGCCGAGACGGCGGCGCCGGTGCCGACGGCGTTGATGGCCGCGACGGAGAGGGTGTAGGCGGACCCTGCGACCAGGTTCGTGAAGGTCTGGGAACGGGTCGACGCGCCGACGACAGCCGACCACGCGCCGGCCCCGGAGGCGTCGACGCCGTCGCGACTGACGCGGTAGCCCGTGATCGCCGATCCGCCGGGGCTCGACGGCACCACCCAGGTCAGCGTCGCCGATCGGGCAGCCGTTCCAGGCGCCGCAGAGACCGACGTGGGGCTCCCGGGCGCCGCCGCAGCGGATCGGACCGCCGACGTCGCGGCGCTCACCCGCGTCGCGGTGCTGTAGCCGGCCTTCGTCCCGGTCACCTCGACGGTGATCGTCCTGCCGAGCTGCGCGCTGCCGAGGACGAGCGTCGACGTCGCGGCGCCCGTGATCACCGCGCCCGACGCCTTCCACCGGTAAGCGAAGGTCGTGCCCGCGGTCCAGGTCCCGACGGCGGCCGTCAGCGTCGACCCGACGACGGCGGCTCCGGTGATCACGGGAGCGGCGGTGGTCAGGGTGCCCGTCGGCATCGAGACGGTCACCGAGCTCGCCGGGGCGGCGCCTGCACCGTTCTGCGGGCGCACGGTGAACAGGTAGGTCGCCCCCGGCCGCAGGTTCGTGAACGTCTGGGATCTGGCCGTCGCAGCGGTCGTCCTCGACCACGCTCCGGCGCCGCTCGCGTCGGTGCCGTCGCGACCGACTGTGTATCCGGTGACCGGCGATCCGCCGTCCGAGGCGGGCGGCTTCCAGGTGAGGAGCACCGACCGGGCGGCGGGGTCGGCGACGGCTGAGACGGAGGTCGCCGCCGTCGGAACGGAGGCGGCCGCGGCCGCGGGCGCAGCGGCCACGATGCCGCAGACGACGAGCAGGGAGAGCACGAAGGCGACGACGCGCTCGAGTGCGGGGGGTCGGGCTGGCACGGGGTTACCTCACAGGTGGGTGTCGTCGCAGGAGAGCGGAGTGACGCGACCGGGGACGGTGCGCGGTCGGGGACTAGGACGGTCCGGACCCCATCGTGATCCGACGACTCTCGGTGGTCTCGATGCCCTCGTCCGACACCGATGCGACGGACAGCGTGTAGGTCGCTCCGGGGACGAGGTCGGTGAACGTCTGCGAGCGCGTGCCGGAACCGACGACGGCCGACCATGGACCGCGTCCGCTCGCGTCGACCCCGTCGCGCGCGACCCTGTACCCGACGGTCTCCGCGCTGTCGTCCTCCAGAGGCGGCTTCCAGGTCAGCGTCGCTGTGCGCGCGGCGTCGTCCTTCCTCGCCGAGACCTCCACCGGCGCACCCGGCGACTGGTAGTCGTGCCAGAAGTACAGGTATCCGCTCTGCTTCTCGCTCCGGCCGACGGGGTTCACCGCCTCCACGTGGAAGTAGTACTCCATCTCCTCGCGAAGGCCCGTGAACGTGTACGACCTGGTGGTCGAGGACACGATGGCCAACTTGGGGAAGAGGAGCGAGTAGGAATCGAGGGAGACCCGGTAGCTCGTCACAGCGGCTCCGCCCGTGGTCTTCGGAGGCGACCAGGTCACGGTCGCCGTGAGTCGATCCTGGTCGCCGACGACATCGACGCGGGCGGGCGCTCCGGGAACGGTCGCGGCGACGGCGCTCGTCGACGCGCTCGTCCGAGCGGCCGTCGTGTAGCCCGCCTTCGTGCCCGTCACCTCGACCGACACGGTGGTCCCCGCCTGAGCATCGCGCAGCAGAAGCGTCCTGGCCGTCGCGCCCGCGATGGCGGAACCGGATGCGTACCACCGGTAGGTCAGAGCCGTGCCGGTGGTCCAGGTGCCGGTCTGGGCGGTCAGCGTCGCGCCGACCCTCGGGGTGCCCGAGACGACCGGCGCCGCGGTGGTCAGGCTCTTCGCAGCGAGGGTGACGACGATCGATGACGTGGGTCCCGACCCGACCGCGTTCCTCGGCTGGACGGTGAAGGTGTAGGTCCGACCCGCCACGAGGTTCGTGAAGGTCTGCGAGCGAGCGGAGGCCGGCGCGAGGCGGGACCAGGGGCCGGCACCGGATGCATCGCTCCCGGACCGGCCGACGAGGTATCCGGTGATCGCCGAGCCGCCGGACGAGGCGGGCGGCTGCCAGGACACGGTGACGGAGCGCGCCGCTCCGTCCGTGACAGCGGCCACCGCCGTCGCACCGGTGGGCTTGCCGGCCTTCACTGCGGCGGTCGCGGCGCTCCTCCGGATCACGGACGTGTACCCGGCCTTGGCCCCGGTCGCCTCGACCGTCACGGTGGCGCCCAGCTGGGAGGTGGTCGGGACGAACGTCCTCCCCGTCGCCCCTCGGACGGCGACGCCGCTCGCGTACCACCGGTAGGTCAGCGTCGTGCCGGTGGTCCAGGTGCCGGGCTTCGCCGTGAGGACGGCTCCGACCTGAGCGGTCCCCGAGATGGTCGGTGTCGAGGCCGCCACCGGTGCCGCGACGGCAGGGCCGGCGGTCAGTCCGACCAGCACGAGCGCGGCCAGGACGACGGCGAGGAGGCGGGTGAGGGCGGGCGAAGCAGAGGACGAGCGCGGCATTCGGGCACACCAGACGGTCGAGAGAAGGGGGACGACCGGGCCCAGGATCGCCCGTGTGCCTTTTTATAGCGCCGCGATTCCCGCGCCGTCAACGAACTGGGACGTGATGTCTCAGGTCACGGAACGCCCGGCGGATCAGCGCGGCGCCGCGCTCGTGTTCCCGCGGTGGAACACCGCGTGGAAGCACACCGGAGCCGCCTCCTCGCCCGCGAGCAGCGCCAGCGCCGCCCGCCCCGCCGCGCGCCCCTTGTCGACCGCCGGCTGCACCATCGTGGTGAGGTCGTAGCCCGCCGCGAGCCCCGGCACCTGCACGCCGTCGAAGCCGACCACCGAGACGTCCTCGGGCACCCGCAGCCCGAGCTGCTCGGCCGCCAGGATCACGCCCGCCGCCAGCAGATCGCTCTGCGCGAGGACCGCGGTCGGCGGCTCCGGCACGTCGAGCAGCGCCCGCCCGGCCGCGACGCCCTCCTCGACCGTGCTCGCCGTCACCTCGACGGAGTCCAGCTCGCCGAACACGTCGCGCGCCCCGTGCAGCCGCTCCACGGCCGTGATGCTCGAGCTCGTGCGCCAGTCCGCAGGCACGGGCCCCCGGCGGCGGTCCTTCGAGAAGGGCAGGGCCACCGCCGCGACCCGCGAGTGCCCGAGGCCCCGCAGATGCTCGGCCAGCGTCCTGGTCGCCTCGCGGTTGTCGAGGGTGACGATCGCCGATCCGAACTCGGACACGCCCTCGACCACCACGACCGGCACCCGCCGCCTCTGCAGCAGAGCGACCGACTCGTCCACGGTCGGGCTGCAGCCGATCAGGATCATGGCGTCGACCGGCGCCGTGGACATCAGCCCGGAGCCGTCGCCCGTCTCGGTCAGCAGCAGGATCCCCGCGTCGGCGCCGCCCAGCACGTCGGCGATGCCGTCGAGCATCGCGATCCTGATCGGGTCGCGGAAGGCGTGCAGCACGCGCTCGTCGACCACCACGCCGACGATGCCGGAGCGACCGCGCCGGAGCGACTGCGCGCGCGGGTCGGGGCCGGCGTAGTCCAGTTCGGCGGCGGCCTTCAGTACTCGCTCGCGCGTCGAGGCCGAGACGGGTCCCGATCCGCTGAAGACGAGCGAGGCCGTGGAGGCCGAGACTCCGGCGAGCCGTGCCACGCGGGCCAGGGTCGGTCGCCCGGGGCGCTGCTCGGCGCGCGACTTCTGCGACTCCACGATCCTCCTCGACTCAGCCGGCCGGTGCGGTGCTTCTTGACCGCCCCGGAGGTTCTGGATAGCTTAGTCCGGCCCGCCTCGAATCGATTCGACCGGGTGGAACCCCGCCCCGCGGGCCCGGCGGCGCCGCTGTGAGCGCCCGGGCGCGCCCGCCACAGGAAACCCGGTCATGACCAGCACCTCCGCCCTCTCGCGCCGCGAACTCGTCGCGTGGCGCAACGCCGTCTTCACGATCTTCGTGCTGAGCGGCCTGTCGATCGCGACGTGGGTGTCGCGCACTCCGGCCATCCGCGACGAGCTGCAGCTCTCGACCTCCGGGGTCGGCCTGCTGATCCTCGCCATGTCGATCGGCGCCATCGTCGGCCTGATGCTCTCGACCGCGATCATGTCGGCGCTCGGGGCCCGTCGCGGCATGGTCGCGGGGCTCTCCGTCTGCGCGTCCGGCCTCGCGATCCTCGGGGTCGCGGCCGACACGCTCGGCGCGCTCCCCGTCGCCTTCGCGGGCATGGCGCTGCTCGGCTTCGGCAACGGCGCGGTCGACGTGATGATGAACGTCGAGGGAGCCGCCAACGAGAAGGCCTTCGGCAAGACCCTGCTTCCCCTCTTCCACGCCTTCTTCAGCCTCGGCACCGTCGCGGGCGCGCTGGTGGGAGCCGCCGCCTCCGCCCTCGCGATCCCGGTGGCCGCCCACCTCGTCGGCGTCGCGGTAGTGGTGGTGGCCACCGTCGCCGTGGCGATCCGCTTCGTGCCCGTGCGCGCCGATCTCGACACCCAGGGCGTCGCGACCGCGAAGGCCCCGATCCGGGAGCGCGTGGCCGCCTCGCTCGGCGTCTGGCGCGACCTGCGGCTCGTGGTCATCGGCCTGATCATGCTCGGCATGGCGTTCGCCGAGGGGTCCGCCAACGACTGGATGACCCTCGCGATGGTCGACGGCCACGGAGCCGACAAGACCACGGCCGCGATCGTGTTCGGCGTCTTCGTCGCGGCGATGACCGTCGGCCGCGTCCTCGGCGGCCCCGTGCTCGACCGCTTCGGCCGCGTCCCCGTGCTGCGCGGATCCGCCCTGCTGGCCGTCGTCGGCATCCTGCTCTTCATCCTCGCCCCGGTCGACGCGCTGGTGATCGCCGGCGCCGTCGCCTGGGGGCTGGGCTGCTCGCTCGGCTTCCCGGTCGGCATGTCGGCGGCGGCGGAGGGACCCCACTCGGCCGCGCGGGTCAGCGCCGTCGCCACGCTGGGCTACGTCGCGTTCCTCGTCGGACCGCCGGCGATCGGGTTCCTCGGCGAGCACGTCGGCATCCTGAACGCGCTGTTCCTCGTGCTGGCCCTGGTGGTCGTGGCGGGACTCGCCTCGCCCGCCGCGCGCCCCGCTCGGGCCCGGGTGGACGCATGACGGCCCCGAGCAGCGAGCCCTGCCGGGTCGCGCTGGTCACCGGCGCGAACCACGGCATCGGAGCCGCGATCGCCGAGCGCCTCGCGGCCGACGGCCTCGCCGTGCTGGTCGCGTTCCTCGCCGAGGACCTGCCCGAGTACGAGCCCGAACGGCAGAGACGCGCCCACGCGAGCGACGGCGAGCAGGTGGCCGAGCGGATCCGCGCCGCGGGCGGCCGCGCACTGGCGGTCTCGGCCGACCTCCGCGACGCCTCCTCGCCCGCCCTGCTCTTCGACGCCGCCGAGCGGTCGCTCGGCCCGGTCGACGTGCTCGTCCACAACGCGACCGGCTCGGTGATCGACACCTTCCGCGCCCGCGAGAGCGACTGGATGGGCCGCCCGCAGCGCCGCGTCGACGCCGCGAGCATCGACGCCGTCCTCTCGGTCGACGCCCGAGCCGGTGCGCTGCTGATCGCCGAGCTCGCCGCCCGCCTCGAGGCCCGCGGCGGCCACGGCGGACGCATCGTCACGCTCACCTCGGGAGGCGAGCGCGGCTTCCCGGGCGAGGTCTCCTACGGCGCCGCGAAGGCCGCGCTGGTGAACTACACGATCTCGGCGTCCCTCGAGCTCAGCCCGCTCGGCATCACGGCCAACGCCGTGCACCCGCCCGTCACCGACACGGGCTGGGTGACCGACGACGTCCGCGAGGCGGTCGCCGCGAACGACTCCTTCTTCGACGTCGCCGAGCCGGAGGAGGTCGGCGACCTGGTCTCGTACCTCGTCTCCCCCGCGGGCCGGCGCGTGACCGGGAACGTCGTCCGTCTGGCCTGACGACTCCCACGCCCTAGGATCGCCACCACGGCGGAGGGGGTCGCGCATGACGGAGTTCCGAGCGCGTGACGGCGCCCTGCTGCACGCCGACGAGCACGGCACGGCCGGCAGCCCGCCCCTCGTGGTCCTCCCCGGCGGGCCGGCCCGCCACCCCGACTATCTCGGCACCCTCGAGCCGATCTCCGGGTGCCGGCGGATCCTCGTGCTCCATCCGCGTGGAGTGGGCGGCTCGGCGGCGGCGCCCGTGCGGTCCTTCGCCGAGCAGGCCGACGACGTGGAGGACCTGCGCCGGCACCTCGGAGTGGAGTCCGTCGACGTCCTCGCGCACGCCACCGGCTGCCGCACCGCGCTCGTGCACGCCGCGCGGCACCCCGAGCGCGTCTCGCGGCTCCTCCTGATCTCGCCCGCGACGGGGTGGCTCGACGTCGGGCGGGACGACCGCCACGAGATTGCCGCGCGACGGATCGGCGCGAGCTGGCTGGGCGACGCGATCGAGGCCGCGGTGCTGATGCAGGAGGAGACGGACGCGCGGCGACGGATCGAGCTCTACCGCCGCGCGGCTCCGCTGGGCTGGTCGACGTGGGACGAGCGGGCGCAGGCGCACGAGCGGGCGGCGACCTGGTTCCCGGACGCCTTCGCGGGGTTCTTCACCTCCGTCGACGCGACGGCGCTGCGGCAGGCGCTGACCCTCCTCCGCTGCCCCGTGATGATCGTCGGCGGCGAGGACGACGCCCTCGTCGGAGTCGAGCCGCTCGCCGAGCTCGGCGCTCTCTTCCCCTCGTGCAGCCTCGCGGTGATCGAGGGATCCGGCCACTACCCGTGGATCGAGGCGCCCGCCGAGTTCGCGCTCGCCCTCCGCGCCTTCGTCTCGGAGGCGCCCTCCGCTCCCCCCACGGGTCGGCGGAGACCGAGCAGCCGCGCCTGACCGCGTCTATCCTCGACGGGTGCGTCTCGTCATCGCGCGCTGCTCCGTCGACTACTCCGGCCGTCTCAGCGCCCACCTCCCCCTCGCCACCCGCCTGCTGCTGGTCAAGGCCGACGGCAGCGTCCTCGTGCACTCCGACGGCGGCTCCTACAAGCCGTTGAACTGGATGAGCCCGCCCTGCACGCTGATCACGGGCGAGCCCGACGAGACGGCGCGGGAGTCGGGAGTCGTCGAGCAGTGGACGGTCGCGCACAAGAAGACGGGCGACGCCCTCGTCGTCTCGATCCACGAGGTGCTGCACGACTCCGCGCACGAGCTCGGCGTGGATCCGGGCCTCGTGAAGGACGGGGTGGAGGCGCACCTGCAGCGCCTCCTGGCCGAGCAGATCGATCTTCTCGGCGACGGCCACACTCTCGTGCGCCGCGAATACATGACGGCGATCGGACCGGTCGACATCCTCGCGCGGGATTCCCGCGGGGCCGCAGTGGCGGTCGAGATCAAGCGCCGCGGAGAGATCGACGGAGTCGAGCAGCTGACCCGATATCTCGAACTGATGAATCGCGATCCGCATCTGGCACCGGTCACCGGAGTGTTCGCCGCGCAGGAGATCAAGCCGCAGGCGCGGACGCTCGCGCAGGACCGCGGGATCCGCTGCGTCGTCCTCGACTACGAGACGATGCGCGGTGTGGACGATTCGCACACCCGGCTCTTCTAGCCCGCCGATGCGGGCAGGAGCACTCGACTACCGAGTGACGCTCCGGAACACGGGAAAGGCCCCCGCGGAATCCCGCGAGGGCCTTTTCCGAGCGGATGCGGCGCTCTACTTGTTGGCCGCCGCGTAGGCCGCCTGGACCTCGGCCGGGATGCGGCCGCGGTCGGACACCTGGTGCCCGTTGGCGTTCGCCCACTCGCGGATCGCCTTCAGCTGCTTGGGGTCGCTCTTGGACGCCGAGGCGACCGAGGCGGCCGCGGCCGGGCGCGAGCCGACGCGGCGGGCGCTCGAGACGAACTTCTCGAGAGCGGAGTGCAGCGCCTCGATGTTGTCGGGCCCGAGATCGATCTCGTAATTGGCGCCGTCGATGCTGAAGCGGACGGTTCCGCCCTCTCCGGAATCGATGGGCGTTCCGTCGATGTCGTCGACGAGAGTGATCTTCTGAGCCACTTTTCCTCCTGTAGTACTGATGACGCGTGAAGTACTGCGTATGCTTTCCGCGCCGCGTACCGACCGCACTGTAGAACCTATGTCGGTGGAAGACATTACCCTCTTTCCTCTCAGAAGAAGAGCATTCGGCAGTGCGTGGCGCTTCTCGAGTGGTGGATAGGCGATTCTTCTCTGCGCGGATGACCGCGGATAAAGGCGGGCAGCGCTCTGCGCATCACCTGTCGGGGCATTCCCTGCGAATTCCCTCAGCGATGCCGTTCGACCCCGATTCGAGAGCCGGAGCGATCCCGGATACCGTGAAGGCATGGCACGGAGAGTCGGTCCCCCCGCGCGCCCGGCGAAGCCCGGCCCCTACCGCAACGTCCCGGCGCGCGAGGCCCTCGAGGCCCTGATCGCCGCTCCGTCCGCAGAGGCCGTGGAGCGGCTCCTGACCGCGTGCCTCGACGGCTCGCTCGTCGTCGACGTCACGGGATCGCAGCCCGGAGGCGTGCCGCACGTGCGCACGGTCGCCACGACGACCGGCGAGCAGGTCCTGCCGCTGTTCACCTCCACCGACGAGGTGCGCACGGCGATCCCCCGCCAGCAGCACCCCCGCGTGCAGATGCTGGTCCTGCCCGGACCCGAGGCCTTCGCACTGATCCGCACCGCCGACTTCGTCGCCGTGCAGCTCGACCCCGGGTCGCTCGCACAGGTCGTCACCCGTTCGTTCATCGAGAACGCCCTCGAGGCCGTCGAGCGCCCGTAGAGTGTTCTCCCCCGACGGGGCAGCGTCGGCGTCCACGAGTCACCCCAGGTCAGGAGCCCCGCCATGTCCGACACGACACTCGCCCCGAGCGGCCTCGACGAACGCGCCGGCACCTGGACCTGCATCCTCTTCGACCTCGACGGCACCATCACCGACTCGGCGCCCGGCATCACCGGCACGCTCGTGGACACCTTCGTCGAGCTGGGCCGCCCCGTCCCCACACCCGTCGAGCTGCTGGCCTACGTCGGCCCGCCGTTGCTCGACGCCTTCCGCGCCCTGGGCGGCATGAGCGTCGAGGAGGCGCAGGCCGCCCTCGAGGTCTACCGCCGCCGCTACAACGCCGGCGGGCTCTTCGACTCGTCGCTCTACCCGGGCGTGCCCGAGGTCCTCGCGCGCATCGCCGAGGCGGGGGTGCCGCTGTCGCTCGCGACCTCGAAGCCCGAGTCGGCCGCCCGACGGATCCTCGAGCACTACGGCCTCTCGGAGTACTTCACCGTGATCTGCGGCGCCTCCGAGGACGAGGTGCGCAGCGCCAAGGCCGACGTCGTCGAGGAGGCGCTGCGTCGGCTCCGCGAGCTCGACGTCGACCTCTCGACGCCCGTCATGGTCGGCGACCGCGAGCACGACGTGCACGGAGCCGCGGCCCACGGCATCCCGACGATCATGGTCGAGTGGGGCTACGGATCGCCCGCCGAGGCGGCCGGGACCGTGGCCGTGGTGTCCGGGGCCGAGGAGCTCGCGACCCTCCTGCTCCCCTGAGCCCCGTACGATGAAGGCATGACTGGTCTGGGCGTCATCCTCTCGTTCGCGCTGTTCCTCGGCGGGATCCTCCTCCTGGGGAACGCCTTCCTGTTCCCCGCGCTGGGCGGATTCATCTTCTTCGGCGGCATCCTCGCGATCTCGCTGTCGCTCGGCGTCGCGTTCCACATCCTGCCGAAATCGCAGTAGCCGACCCGCGCTGAGCGGGCGCCGCGTCAGCCCAGGGTGCTCGCGTCGAGATTGATGACCCGGCCGATGTACACGGCCTCGCCGGCCCCTGCGACGTCGGCGTTCATCCGGAGCAGCTGCTGCACGGGGATCCCGAACCGCTGCGCGATGTCGAAGAACGTGTCCCCCTCGACGACCGTGTAGCTCACGATCTCGCCCGCGCCGTTCGTGGTCGGCGTGCCCGTGGCTCCGGGAGCCGCGCCGAAGTCGGTGGCGTAGGCGGTCTCGGGGATCACGGGCACCGGATTCGGCGTGATCGTCACGGTGACCTCGGGCTGCGGCACGAAAACGGTCGCGGTCGCCTGCGGCAGCGCGGCGGTGACGGTGGGGTCGGGCGTCGGGGTCGCCTCCGCGAAGACGGTGACCGTGACGGTGGGAGTGGGGCTCGGAGCCGCGCACCCCGTGAGCGCGAGCAGCGCACCCGTCGCCAGTGCAACTCCGACTCGTCCTGCGCGCACATCCCCGCCCCTCGTCGAGCCCCCGCCCCGGGCACTCCCGACCACCCTAGGAGACGGGCGGGCGGTGCGGTCGCGGCGCGTCGGGATCAGGCGTGCGGCTCCGGCAGCACGCGCAGGCCGCCGCCGCCGTTCGCCGAGTCCATCAGCACCTCGACCCAGGCCGGGTTGATGGTGGGCTGGCGACTGCCCGCGAAGTGGAACTGCAGGGCGATGTTCGGGTTCATCCAGAAGGAGTGGCGGCCGCGCGCCCCCTCGGGCATGGAGTCGAGGGTGAGCGGGAAGCGCTCGTCGCGGCGGAACTTCGCGTAGACGACGATCTGGAGATGGGCCAGGGTCCGGTCCTCGATCTCGATGACGGCCGGTGGTGTGCCGTAGAGGAATTGACCCATGGCCTCAGCCTATCTCTAGACAGACTTTCTACTAGAGAATCTAGCTAATTCTCGGAATGCGGCTCATCCGCCTCGACCTCGGCGTCGATCTCGTCGACGGCCGAGCTCATCCGGCGGAGGAAGTTCACGACGACCTCGGCCTCGCGCGCATCGAGGTCCTCGGCGATCTCGAGCATCCGCCGGTGCATGTGCTCCAGCGTCTCGCGCACCTCGCGGTCGCTGTCGACGGTCGCCTCGACGACGATGCCGCGCCGATCGGTCGGATGGGGCTTGCGCACGAGGTGCCCGCTGCGCACGAGGCGGTCGATCAGCACCGTCGTGGAGGCGGAGGAGATGGAGAGGTGGCCGGCCAGATCCTTGGCGCTCACGATCTCGCCGCTGCGCTGGCGCCGCAGGAGGTACTGGATGGCGATCAGGTCGGTCTCGCCCATCGCCATCTTCTCGCGGGTGCGGCGGCGCATCGCGACCTCCGAGACGCGGTACGTGCGCATCGCGCTCAGCACCTCGACGGCACGCCTGGTGGAGGACTCGTCCGGGTACCAGTACCCGGCGCCGCTCCTGACCGTCGTCTCACTCATCCGGCCATCCTAGACGCGCGTGTTACGAGAGGGTCTAGCGTTCGCCGCAGAGCTCCTCCACGCCGCCGCCTACGCTGGACCGGTGACCGCCACCCTCGTCGCCAAGGGCCTCTCCGGAGGCTATGCGCACCGCACCCTGTTCGACGGACTCGACCTGACGGTCGCCCCCGGGGACGTGGTCGGCGTCGTCGGGGCGAACGGCGCCGGCAAGTCCACCCTGCTGCGCATCCTCGCCGGCGAGACCGCTCCGCTGGACGGCACCGTCGTGCTCGCGCCCGGCGACGCGTTCGTCGGCTGGCTGCCGCAGGAGCACGAGCGGCGCGAGGGAGAGACCGTCTCGGCGTACCTCGCGCGGCGCACCGGCTGCGCGGAGGCCTCGGCCGAACTGGACGCGGCCGCCTCCGCCCTCGCCGAGCCCGACCCGGACGGGAGCATCGCCGACCGCTACGCCCTCGCGCTCGACCGCTGGCTCGCGAGCGGCGCCGCCGATCTGGACGAGCGGACCCCCGTCGTCCTCGCCGATCTGGGCCTGGCGCTCGCGCAGGGCGTGTCGGGCGGAGTCGCCGCCGACTCCCTCATGACGTCGCTGTCGGGCGGACAGGCGGCCCGCGTCGGCCTCGCTGCGCTGCTGCTGTCGCGCTTCGACGTCGTGCTACTCGACGAGCCGACCAACGACCTCGACCTCGACGGCCTCGAACGGCTCGAGGCGTTCGTCCGGGGACTGCGCGGAGGCGTCGTCCTCGTCAGCCACGACCGCGAGTTCCTGCGCCGCAGCGTCACCCGCGTGCTCGAGCTCGACCTCGCCCAGGGCACCACGACGGTCTACGGAGGCGGGTACGAGGCCTACCTGGAGGAGCGCGAGACCGCGCGCCGTCAGCGCCGCGAGAAGTACGAGGACTTCGAGGAGAAGAAGTCCGACCTCGTCTCACGCGCCCGCGTCCAGCGCGAGTGGTCGAGCCAGGGCGTCCGGAACGCCATGAAGAAGGCGCCCGACAACGACAAGATCCGGCGCAAGGCGTCGGCGGAGTCGAGCGAGAAGCAGGCGCAGAAGGTGCGCCAGATGGAGAGCCGGATCGCGCGCCTCGAGGAGGTCGAGGAGCCGCGCAAGGAGTGGCAGCTGGCCTTCACGATCGGCACCGCCCCGCGCTCGAGCTCGGTCGTCTCGACGCTCAACGGCGCGGTCGCGCGCCGTGGCACGTTCACCCTGGGTCCGGTGTCGCTCCAGGTCGACGCCGGCGACCGCATCGGCATCACCGGGCCCAACGGCGCCGGGAAGTCGACGCTGCTGTCGCTGCTGCTCGGGCGCGTGGAGCCGGAGGAGGGCTCGGCGTCGCTCGGCGCCAGCGTCGCGATCGGCGAGATCGACCAGGCCAGGGCGATGCTCGCCTCCGATGTGCCGCTCGCCGACGCGTTCGAGGCGCTGGTGCCGGAGTGGCCGACCGCCGAGGTGCGCACGCTGCTCGCGAAGTTCGGACTGAAGGCCGACCACGTCGGGCGCCCCGTCGGCGAGCTGTCGCCGGGCGAGCGCACCCGCGCGGCGCTGGCGCTGCTTCAGGCCCGCGGCACGAACCTGCTGGTGCTCGACGAGCCGACCAATCACCTCGATCTGCCGGCGATCGAGCAGCTCGAGCAGGCGCTCGAGGCGTACGAGGGGACGCTGCTGCTGGTCACCCACGACCGGCGGATGCTCGAGACGGTGCAGCTGAACCGGCAGTGGCGGGTCGAGGGCGGCGTGGTCACGGAGGCGTGAGGGCGGGCGGGGGTGGATCTCGATACGCCGGCTGCGCCGGCTACTCGATCAGCAGGAACGCCCCCACCCCTCTGCTGGTCGAGTAGCCCCGCAGGGGCGTATCGAGACCCGCGAGATCCGGGCTCACAGCGACGCCGCCCGCGCCTCCAGCAGCGCGCGCGTGCGCTCGTTGCCGGCCAGGCCGGCGGCCGTCGCGAGCTCGGAGCGCGCCTCCTCCCTCCGGTCGAGCCGCGCGAGCAGCTCGCCCCGCACGCTCGGCAGCAGGTGCGACCCGCGCAACGCCCCCTCCGACGCCAGCCGGTCGACGACCAGCAGGGCCGACGCCGGTCCGGTCGCCATCGACACGGCCACCGCGCGGTTGAGCTCGACGACGGGGCTCGGCGCGATCCGGCCCAGCACCTCGTAGAGCAGCACGATCCGCTCCCAGTCGGTGGCGGCGACGCTCGGAGCGACCGCGTGGCACTCGGCGATCGCCGCCTGCAGTGCGTAGGCGCCGCGTCCGCGGCCCAGCCGGTCGGCCCGGAGCAGCGCCTCGCGGCCCCGGGTGATCTGCGCGCGGTCCCAGCGGGTGCGGTCCTGGTCCTCGAGCAGCACCGGAGTGCCGTCGGCGGCGGTGCGTGCGGCGAACCGGGACGCTTGCAGCTCCATCAGGGCGAGCAGCCCGAGCACCTCCGGCTCGCGCGGCAGGAGGGAGGCGAGCACGCGACCCAGCCGCAGCGCCTCCTGCGCCACCTCCGCGCGCACCCAGCGGTCGCCCGACGTCGCCGCGTACCCCTCGGTGAAGATCAGGTAGACCACCCCGAGCACCGCGGCGAGGCGCTCCTTCCACTCCGCCGGCTCCGGCGTCTCGAACGGCACACCCGCGGCCGTGAGCGATTTCTTCGCCCGCACGATGCGCTGCTGCACCGTCGCGACCGGTACGAGGAACAGCCGCGCGATCTCCTCCGTGCCCAGGCCCCCGACCAGGCGCAGGGTGAGCGCGATGCTCGCCTCCCGCGCCAGCACCGGATGGCAGGCGACGAAGACGAGGCGGAGGACGTCGTCGGCGATCGGCTGCCACTCGTCCTGCGCCCCCTCCTCGAGATCTCTCGCCAGAGTGCGGTAGCGGTCGTCGAGCCGCTCGCGGCGCCGCCAGCCGTCGATCGCCCGGCGCTTCGCGACCGCGGTCAGCCAGGCGCCCGGGTTCCGCGGGACGCCCGACTCCGGCCATTGCTTCAGCGCCTCGACGAGCGCCTCCTGGGCGAGGTCCTCGGCCGCCCCGACGTCGCCCGTCGTGCGCACGAGTGTCGCGACGATCCGGGCGCTCTCGATGCGCCAGACCGCGTCGACGGCCGCCCGGGTCGCGTCCATCGTCAGCGGGCCTGCCCGAGCTCGTCGCGCCAGCCCTCCTCCTTCTGGATGTACTCGTTGTCGGCGAAGTCCGCGAAGTCGCTCTCGTCGGTCACCCGGCGCACCTCGAGCTTGTTGCCGGGGACGAGCGGGCAGCGCAGCGCCCACTCCTTCGCCTCCTCCTTGGACGAGACCTGGATCATCCAGAAGCCGTTGAACAGCTCGTGGGTCTCGCCGTAGGGGCCGTCGGTGACGGCGGGCGGCTCGGACGAGAAGTCGACGACGAAGCCGGTCGTGTCGACGTCGTCGGCGAGGCCGTCGCCCGCGAGCAGGACGCCCGCGGTGATCAGTGCCTCGTTGTACTGGCCCATCCGGGTGATGATCTCGTCGAACGGGATCGACTCGTAGGCCTTCTTGGCCTCGTCGGTCGCGCGCATGATGAGCATGTACTTCACGGTGTTCTCCTTCTCGCCGGGACGCCGGTGCGTCCTCCTACTGTGGCGTCGAACGGCGAGGACGGATATCGACATCTCCGGGAGGAATTCCCGTCACGGGATCGCCGGGGTGCCCCGCAGGTGCTCGTAGACGACCGAGGTGCGGACGTCGGCGACCTCGCGCCGCTGAGTGAGGCGGTCGATGACGAAGGCGTAGAGCGCATCGTTGTCGGGCACGGCGACGTGGATGACGAAGTCGTCGGTGCCGGCGGTGACGAACAGGCCGATGGTCTCGGGCAGCGCCGAGACCCAGTCGCGGAACGCCTCGATGGCGACGCGCGACGGCGGGCGGATGCGCACCGCGATGAGCGCCTGCACGGGGCGGCCGATCGCGGCGAGGTCGACGTCGAGCAGGGCGCCGCGGATGACCCCGCGGGCCCGGAGCGCCCTGGTGCGGTCGAGCGCCGTGGTCGGCGAGACCCCGACGGCCGCCGCGACTTCGCGGTTCGACTTCCGTGCATCCGACTGGAGTTCGCGGAGGATCGCCGCATCGAGTCCGTCCATGGAGGCGATTGTAGGGGTCTGGCCGTACGTCGTACGGATTTGGAGCGCTCGGGCCGTTCTTCGTCTTAGCATCGAGCCCGCACACCGCACAGGAGGAGACCCATGCCACTCGGATTCGCGCCCGACGAGATCGACACCGCCGCATCCACCCGTTCCGCTCGACTGAAGTGGGTAATCGTGGTCGACGCCTCGCTGCCCGCCGGTCGCGCCGTGAACGCGGCCGTCTGCGCGGCGGCCGCCACCTCGGCGGGCGTGACGGGACTCCTCGGACCCGAGGCCGTGGACGCCGACGGCTCGGTGCACGTCGGCCTGCCGTGGGCGGGGTGCTCGATCCTGGTGGCCGACCGCGAGGCTCTGGCGGTGATCCGCAGGAAGGCGACCGAGCACGCCGAGGTGTTCGTGGCGGACGTGCCGGTCGCGGCGCAGGAGACGCGGGTGTACGACGAGTTCCTGGCGGCGGTCGCGGAGGCGGGGGCCGACGCGATGGAGTACCTGGCGGTGAGCCTGGTCGGGCCGCGGAACCGGGTCGACAAGATCGTGGGGCGGCTGGCGCTGATGCCGTGAGGCTCTGGAGGACGGGGATCTCGATACGCCCGCTGCGCGGGCTACTCGATCAGCAAGAGGGGTCGAGGCCGCTCCCGCACTGCCTGCTGGTCGAGTAGCCCCGCAGGGGCGTATCGAGACCCGCCCCCCGTCAGACGCCGAGCAGGCGGCCCTCCGCGCGCACCCAGGCGACGCGGTGCGACGCGTCGAGCAGCACCAGGTCGGCGCGGTGGCCGGGCTGCAGGAGGCCGAGGTCGGTGCGGCCGAGCACGCGAGCGGGAGTCGCGGTGAGCGCGCCGATCGCGACGGGCTCGGGGAGACCGACCGCGTCGAGGGCGAGGCGCAGCGCGCGGTCCTGGGTGAGGGTCGAGCCCGCCAGCGTGTCCGTCCCGCTGAGCACGGCGCGCCCCTCCCGCACCGTGACGTCCAGGCCGCCCAGCCGGTAGACCCCGTCCGCCGATCCCGCGGCGGCCATCGCGTCGGTGACGAGGGCGATGCGGTCGGGAGCCGCCGCGAAGGCCAGCCGCGCCACGTCCGGATGCACGTGCTCGCCGTCGAGGATCAGCTCGAGCACGACGCGCGGATCGGCGAGCGCTGTGGGAACCGGCCCGGGAGCGCGGTGGTGGATGCCGGGCATCGCGTTGAACGCGTGCGTCATCAGCCGGGCGCCGCGGTCGACGGCCGTCCGCGCGAGATCGGCATCCGCCTCCGTGTGGCCGAGGGCGACGACGACGCCCGCCGCCGCGAACCGCGAGATCGCGTCGAGGGCGCCGGGCAGCTCCGGCGCCACGGTGACCTGCACGAGGGTGCCGCGGGCCGCCTCGAGGAGTCGGTCGACCACCTCCGGAGTCGGCAGCGCCAGCGCCTCGAGCGCGTGGGCGCCCCGTCGGCCGGGAGCGAGGAACGGGCCCTCGAGGTGCGAGCCGAGGACGAGGGGGGCGGCCGCCGCGAGGTCCGCGATCACGGCGAGCGAGCGCTCCAGCTCCCCGAGCGGAGCGGCGACCAGGCTGAGCACCGAGCGGGTGGTGCCGTGCGCGCGGTGCACGGCGAGCATCCGCGCGATCGCGTCGGCTCCGTCGTCGGCCGCCGCTCCTCCTCCGCCGTGCACGTGGAGGTCGACGAAGCCGGGGACGAGCGTCGCCCCGCCGGCGTCGACGACCTCGGCCGCCGCGAGCCCCCGCCACGAGTCGCCCGTGCCGGTCGCGGTGATCGCGCCGTCGGAGGCGGCCACCCAGCCGTCCTCGACGATCCCCCGCGCGTCGACGAGTCGGGCGCGGTGGACGACGAGGGCGGTGGACACGGTCGGGAGCCTAACGGCGGGCCCCCGCGATGAGCAGGTCGTGGCCGAGGCCGGCTCCAGCCGCCCGATCGAGCAGCACGGTGACGCGCGGGTGCTCGCGCACGAACGACGCCGGCATCCGCTCGTCGATCGGGCCCTGCAGGGCGGCCGCGACGGCCTCGGCCTTGCCCGCCCCGGTCGCGACGAGCAGCAGCTCGCGGGCCGAGAGGATCGTCGCGACGCCCTGGCTGATCGCGTGCGTGGGCACGGCGTCGAGGTCGCCGCCGAAGAAGCGGCGGTTGTCGAGCCGGGTGCGCTCCGCCAGCGCCACGACGCGGGTGCGCGAGTCGCGCGGCGATCCCGGCTCGTTGAAGCCGATGTGCCCGTTGCTCCCGATGCCCAGGATCTGCACGGCGGCGCCCCCGACCGCGGCGAGCGCCTCCTCGTGCGCGCGGGCCGCCGCGTGCGGGTCGGCCGCCGCTCCGTCAGGCACGTGCAGGCGGGCGGGGTCCAGGCCGAGCGGAGCGACGACCTCGCGCTCGAGCACCGACCGGTAGCTCTCGGGGTGGCCGGCGGGCACGCCGACGTACTCGTCGAGGGCGAAGGCCGAGGCCCGTGAGAGGTCGAGGCGCAGGCGGGCGAGCGCGCGGTAGAGCGGCTGGGGAGTGGATCCGGTCGCGACGCCGAGCACCGCGGCCGGGTCCGCCGCGATCACCGAGGCGACGAGGCCGGCGGCGAGCTCGCCGACCTCCTCCGGGTCTGCTCCGACGACGATGTTCATGCGGTCTCCTTGCTGGCGAGTCGGGTGTGGAAGTCGGGGAGCACCGCGTCCTCCGGCGAGAGGCCGAGGTGCTCGGTGAGTGCGACGGCGAGCAGCTGCAGCGGCACGATCGCGGGGAGCGGAGTGAGCTCCTCCGGCAGCCCCGGTGCGAGGCGCACCGCGGTGACGCCCTCGGGCAGGGGAACATCCGTGTCCGTCACGACGAGCAGCCCGGCGACGAGCGGCGCCGCGTAGTCGACGAGCGCGAGCGCGCGGGGCAGCAGGGGTCCGTCGAGGGCGAGGACGACCAGCGCGAGGCCGGGGCCGAGGCGCCGGTGCGGACCGTGCAGGAACTCCTCCGTCTCGACGGCCTCGACGGGGATCCGCGCGGTCTCGAGGATCTTCAGCGCCGCCTCCTGCGCCGTGGCGAGGTTCGGGCCGGAGCCGGTGATCGACATCGAGACGGAGGGATCGAGCGAGCGGGCCCACGCGGTCACGCGTGCCTCGGAGTCGAGGGCCGCGGAGACCCGGTCGGGGATCCCGGCGAGGTCCTCCGCTCCCCCGAGCACCGCGGCGAGGGTCGCGATCGTGGCGGTGAAGCCCTTGGTCTTCGCGCCGACCTCCTCGGCGCCGCAGCGCAGATCGACCACGACGTCGGCGAGGCCCGGGCGCACGGGCTCCCCGGTGACGAGGACCGTGCGGGCGCCCCGGTCGCGGGCGAGGGCGAGACTGCGGAGCGTCGCGGTGCTGCGGCCGGACTGCGACACGGCGACCACCAGGGTCCGCTCGTCGATCGCGTCGGGCAGGTAGTGCAGCACGTCGGTGGGCAGCGCCACCTCGACCGGAACGCGGAGCAGCCGGGCCGCGCGCCCGCGGATCACCCGCGCGGCGAAGGACGAGGTGCCGGAGCCGACGAGCAGCACGCGCTCGGGTGCCAGGGCCTGCACCGAGTCCAGCACCGCCGGCTCCAGCGGCGCGAGCGCACGCCGCAGCGCGGCCGGCTGCTCGTGGATGTAGGCGCGGACGGTGCTCACGAGAACCTCAGCCGGAGGACGGCGGGAGCGGAGGTGCGCCCCGTCACGAGCAGTCGCAGTCCCTCGATCCGGTCGCGGCCGCCGACGTAGTCGACGAGCTCGCCCGGGTCGAAGACCGGCGGTCGGTCGGGGGCGGAGCCGGTGCCCGGGCCGATCTCGAGGGTCTCGGCGCCGACGCGGTAGCGGGCAGAGCCGCCCGCGGGGATGAGGAACGCGCCGTCGGCCGACTCCTCGACTCCGCTCAGCACGCCTCCCGGCCGCAGCACGATCTCGCCGACCCACGAGGTGTCGGTGCCCGCGAAGTCGAGGGCCAGCTCGACCCCGTGCTCGTCGACGGACACCTCGGCGCGCGTCTCGAGCGCGACAGTGGAGGTCGCGCGCGCGGGGAAGCTCATCGAGCCGAAGAAGCGGCCCTCGCTGCCCAGCTCGTAGTCGCCGTCGGGGCGCCGCGCCGACGCGGGCAGCGGCTGGTGGTAGCCGACCTCGACCCGCGAGGACAGGGCGATCCGCGGCCCCGCGACGATCGTCTCCGGTCGGAACGGGCCGAGGCCGAAGAAGTGCGGCGACACCCGGACCGCCTCGACGACCAGGGCGCCGCGGCGGGCGCGCACGAGCACCGCCGAGTTCGCGAGCCCGGAGGCGATGCGGCGGTGCCGCGGCACGTCGCTCCCCCCGAAGACGCTCGCGCTCACGGCTCCGGCGCGCACGCGCACCAGGCCCGATTCCGTGAAGACCGCGGTCCCGGAGGAGGACCACGGCACCGACTCCGACAGCGCGCCGGCGAGGTGCGGCCGGGCGAGCGCCTCCGCGAGGTGGATCTCGGGCTCGGTGACCCCCCGGTCGAGGATCGCGCGCACGACCGCCGCGAAGCGCCCGTCGCCGTCGGCCACCGCGAACTCGCGGAACTGCGAGAGGAAGCTACGGCCGTCGAAGCGCTCGGTCTGGTCCTGGCGGCGCGACTGCACCGTCTCGACCTGCAGGTCGTCCTCGAGGAGGTCGAGGGTGACCGCGAGGTTCCGGCGCACGGCGTCGCGGTAGCGCTCCTCCCCCGTCGCCTCGGCGATCACGAGCAGCGACGGGTTCGAGACGTAGGCGGCGTAGTTGGGGCTGCGCTCGGAGTAGAGGCCGTCGGCCTGCAGGTCGATCCCCTCCGCGAGCCACTCGTCGGCCCGCTCGCGCAGCCGCGGGTCGCCGGTCAGCGCGTGCAACCGCAGCAGGCCAGCGGTCAGCTCCCAGCGGTGGTTCGGCGTGTGCACGCCACCCACGAGCAGCGCCTCGACGGTGCGCAGCAGCAGCGCGCGGATCCGCTCGGCGACGCCCTCGAGGAGCGGATCGGGGTGCGCGGCGATCACGTCGAGCACGAGCGCGGCGTCGTTCACCGTGAAGCAGGTGTCCGGGGGCGACGCGAGGTTCTCGCTGTCGAACAGGCCGTCGGGGCGCTGCATCCGCTCGAGGCGGTCGAGGAGTGGACCCGCGGCCGACAGGACGGACGCGTCGCGGTGCCGGGGCGACTCCGGGGCCGCGAACGCCGCGACCAGGGTCTTCACCCCGCGCATCGACGGACGGTGCGAGAGCGTCGCGGGGTCGCGCGCCTCGACGCCGGCGACGAGCCCGGCGGTCGCCTCGGCCAGCAGCCGCAGGTACTCCATGCTCAGTCCTTCAGGCCGGCGTTGACGTCGGCGCCGATCACGTACTTCTGGAACACGAAGAAGATCAGCACCAGCGGGATCATCGAGATCACCGAGGCGGGCAGCAGCACGGTCCACTCGATGTTCTCGGCGCCGACCAGGCTCCGCAGCGCCACCTGCAGCGTGTACTTCGACGGGTCGTTGAGCACGAGCAGCGGCCAGATGTAGTCGTTCCAGCGCCACTGGAACGAGAAGATCGCGAGGGTCAGCACGATCGGCCGGGCGATCGGCAGCATGATCCGGAAGAAGATCGAGAACTCGTTCGCGCCGTCCATCCGCGCCGCGTCGATCAGCTCGTCGGGCACGGTCAGGAAGAACTGGCGGAACATGAAGATGCCCGTCGCCGTGATCACCGACGGGATGATGATGCCCGGCAGCGAGTTGTAGAGCCCCAGGTCGCGGATGACCGTGAAGGTGGGGTTCAGGATCACCTCGGTCGGCAGCATCGTCGTGGCCAGGATCGCGACGAACAGCAGCGAGAGCCACTTCGCCCGGTACTTCGCGAGCGCGTAGCCCGTCATGGCGCTGAAGAGCACGGTCAGCACGGTCGTCACCACGGCGACGATCAGCGTGTTGCCGAAGTAGCGCGCGAAGTCGACGCGCTCCCAGGCGCGGACGTAGCCGTCGAGCGTCCACTGCTCGGGGAGGAAGGACAGCGGGTAGGTGAAGAGCTCGCCGCCGGGCTTGAAGGACGAGAGCAGCAGCCACAGCACGGGGAAGAGGAAGATCGCGGCGAGCAGCCACAGGATCGACGTGGGGAGGACGCTGCGCGCGAATCCGCCGGAGCGGCGCCGCTTCCGCACTCCCTTCAGCACGAGCGCGGTGGTCTCGGGAGTCGCCAGGCCGATGCTCATGAGGCGTCCTTCTTCCGTCGTTCGAAGCCGAGCTGCACGAGGGCGATCGCGAGCAGGAGGACCATCAGCACCATGGAGGCGGCGCTGGCGTAGCCGACCTCGGCCCGCTCGAACCCCGTCTCGTAGATGTACTGCACGATCAGGCGGTTCTGGGTGCCCGGTCCGCCCTCGTTGAG
Organism: Rathayibacter sp. Leaf299; assembly: GCF_001423055.1. NCBI lineage: Bacteria > Bacillati > Actinomycetota > Actinomycetes > Micrococcales > Microbacteriaceae > Rathayibacter > Rathayibacter sp. Leaf299. The sequence continues at coordinate 36,623 of NZ_LMNT01000005.1, read as the reverse complement.
CGCCTGGATCATCGCGAACTCCTTCATCGAGTTGATGGTGGAGAGCAGGATCACGAGGAAGCTCGTGGGCGCGATGCCCGGCAGGGTGATGTGCACGAAGCGCTGCCACGGGTTCGCCCCGTCGAGCGCGGCGGCCTCGTAGTAGCTGCTCGGCACGTTCTTGATCGCGGCGATGAAGAGCAGCATGTTGAAGGCCGCTCCTCCCCACGCGGAGGCGAAGACGACGACCGCCAGCGAGAGGTCGCCGTTCGAGGACCACGGCACCGCGGAGCCGCCGGCCGCCTCGATGACGAAGTTGATGAATCCGAAGTTCTCGCCGAACATCCAGCGCCAGATCACGCCGGTGACGATCGGAGAGACGAGCCACGGGATGAAGAAGATGATCTTCGCCGGCACGGAGCCGCGGGCGTTCGCGTTGACGAGCAGGCTCGCGAGGCCGAGCGAGAGCACGTAGCCCAGCGGCACCGAGAGCAGCGTGTAGAGGGCCGTGCGGCCCAGCGACGCCCAGAAGTCGGGGTCGGCGAGCAGCTCCTGGTAGTTGCCGATGCCGATGAGATCGGGCGAGCCGACTCCGCGGTAGTCCGTGAAGGAGTAGAAGACCCCCAGCGCTCCGGGCCAGAGGAAGAAGAGCGCGAAGAGCACGACGACGACGGCGGTGAAGAGCACCGGGGCGAGCCGGTAGCTCGCCTGCGTGCGCCGCGGGCGGGGCGGAGTCGCGGCGGCCGACGGAACGGCCGTGGCGACCGCGGGGACCTCGCGGTCGAGGATGGGACTGGTCAACGCTCTCGTCTCCTTCCGGCGGACGATCGGGGCGAGCGGGGCCGCAGCCCCGCCCGCCGTCGATCGTCAGTCGCCGATCTGGTCCTCGGTGACCGAGATGATGTTCTCGATCGTGGTGTCGAGGTCCTGCTCGTCGGCGAGGTAGCGGACGACCTCGGACTTCAGGGGCTCGTTCACGAGGATCTTGTCGTTGTAGCCGTCCTCGAGCGCGCTCGCGCTCTGCACGGCCGCGATCGGGTCGGACGCCGCGATCTCCTGGTTGTAGACGTCGAACGCCTCGGCGTTCTCGGGGTACGCGACCTCGAGGCCGGTGGTCGCGGGCAGGAAGCCCGAGATCGCCGACAGCTCCGCGTAGTTCTCGGGCTGGTACATCCAGTCGATGAAGTCCTGCGTCTGCTCCTCGACCCCGGTGCCGTCGAAGGCGACGATCCAGTTGGTGCCGAGGTTGGTCGCCTGGACCGGCTGCGCGGGGGTGCGCACCGACGCCCAGTCGAAGGCGGTGATGTTCTGCGAGAAGTCGGTGATCTGCCAGACGCCCGAGTAGTACGCCACGACCTGGCCGCTCTTGAACAGCGCGCTGGGGTCGTCGCCCGAGAGCCAGACCGAGCGCGGCATGAACGAGTCGTCGTTGAGCGACTTGAAGTACTCGAGGCCCGTGCGCGAGGCCTCGTTCATCTCGAACGAGCCGTCCTCCTGGCGCTCGACGCCCTTCGAGCCGAACTCGTAGAGGAAGGAGCGGAGGCGGTGCGCGGACGAGTCCATCACCATGCCGTACTTCGCGCCGGCCTTGGCCTGCACGTCCTTGATGGTGGCCACGTACTGGTCCCAGGTCCAGACCTCGTCCGGGCCGGGCAGCGGGACGCCGGCCTGCTCGAAGAGGCTGGTGTTGAGGTACATGCCGACGGCGGTCAGGTCGCTCGGCAGCGCCTTCACCTTGTCGTCGTCGTTCGCGTCCTGCACGAGCAGCTCGGGCACGATGTCGGTCTTCTCGGCGACGCTCGAGAGGTCGAGCAGCTCGCTGCTCCAGATCGGGTCGAGAGCGGAGGCGCGGGCGAGGGCCGGCAGGTCGCCCGCCTGGGCGCCGTTGCGCAGCTTGGTCACGAGGTCGTCGTAGGGGATGTCGACGATCTCGACCTCGATCCCCGTCTCCTCCTCGTACTTGTCGGCCATGGCCTGGTAGCCGCCGCCCTGGGAGGCGTCGCCCGAGAGGATGAACTGGAGCTTGTCGGGGGTGCTGGAACCGCCGGTTCCGGCACAGCCCACCAGAGCGGTGAGCGTGGCGGCGGCGAGGCCGACTGCGATCGCGGAGCGAGCTTTCACGAAGGTCGCCTTTCGGTGAAGGGGAAGAAGAGGGCACGAGCGGAGGGACGAGCCCAGGTGCGACTCGGTGGGGACTTTCTTATCAGTGCGATAAAGAACGAGTCAACGCGAAAACGTGTGCCGCGCGGTATTGATACGGCCCGGAAATACGCCGTAACACGCCGGAAACGACCGCCCCGCCTTCTCCGCGCTTGAGGCTTAGGCGGGATTGCCGAGCCGTGCGATGCTGTGGTTATATCTCGCACTGATGGAGAACTCCGAGCCGGAGCTCCGCTGATGCGACGAGAGGAGAGGCGACGATGACGACGCCCCAGCCCCGCATCGCGACCACCCGCGTGGTCACCGAGATCAACCGCACGGCGATCCTCGACGCGCTGCTCCAGCACGGACCCCTCTCGCGCAAGCAGATCGTGCAGCGCACCGGGCTGAGCTCGGCCACCGTCGAGCGCCTCTCGGCCGCCCTGCTCTCCGAGAACCTGATCGCGGTCGACGGCCTCGAGCGCTCCTCCGGCGGCCGCCCCTCCTACCTCCTGCGCTACGCCGGGTCCTCCCGCGCCGTCGCGGCGATCGAGGTGTCCGAGACCGCGGTCCGGGGCCGGCTCGTCGACTTCGACGGCGCGAGCGTCGCGGAGGAGCGGATCGAGTTCGAGACGGGCCCCGCCTCCTCCGCCGCGACCGTGCGCCTCGAGGGCACCCTCGCGCTGGTCGAGGCGCTCGTGGCGGCCGCGGCGCAGCAGGGCCGCCTCTGCACGGGCATCGGGGTCTCGGTGCCCGGCATCGTGCACGAGGGCCGCGTGATGAACACGGTCGAGCTCGGCTGGCGCGAGATCCCGCTCGGAGCGATCATCGAGACCCGCACGGGCATCCCGACCCTCGTCGAGAACGACGCCAACGCCATCGCGTACGGCGAGTGGTCGCAGGGTGCCGCGGTCGGCACGCAGAGCGCGGCCTCGTACGTGCTGGGCGTCGGAGTCGGCGCCGGAGTCGTGAACGACGGCGCGATCTACCACGGGGCCCGCTCGGGAGCAGGCGAGATCGGCTTCCTCTTCGCCGACTCCTCCGCCCTGCGCCGCTACTTCACCGAGCAGGGCGACCTCGAGACCCGCATCGCCGCGATCGGCGAGCGCAGCGACTCCGGACCCGCCGCCGTAGCGCGGCTGATCGACTCCGCCGCGGCCGGCGACCCGGCCGTCTCGGCGGCCGCCGACGAGCTCTTCGACCTGCTCGCGTTCTCGTGCGGCGCCCTCGCGACGATCCTCGACCCCGAGGTGATCGTGCTCGCCGGGCACCTCACCCGCGCCCCCGAGTTCGCGATCGAGCAGATCTCGAAGCGGCTGGTCGGCCGCATCCCGTTCCCCCCGAGGCTCCTGGCGGGGTCGCTCGGCCCCGACGCCGCCCTCGTCGGCGTGGGCGAGCTGATCGCCCGACACGTGAGAGGTTCCACCTACCTTGCTCGATGAACTCCCCCTGGCCGCCGTCCGCACGGCGACCCCGCTCGCCCTGCGCATCGGGATCGACGTGGGCGGCACCAAGACCCACGTCGCCGCGGTCGGCGACGACGGCGCCCGCCTCGACCACGTCGTCCCCTCGTCGAGCTGGCGCACGGGAGCCCTCTTCTCGGACTCGGGCAATCTGGCCCGCCTGGCCGACCTGATCCGCTCGCTCGTGCGCCTCGACGAGCGCACGACCCTCGCCGCCGGGATGCACGGCTGCGACACCCCCGCGCAGGTCGCCCTCGCCGCGCGCACGCTCGAGCGGCTGCTCGCCGCGCCGGTCCGCGTCGTCAACGACGCCGAGCTGCTGGGCCACGCGGCCCGGGTCGGCGAGTGCCTGCAGATGATCGTCGGCACCGGCGCCGTGGTCGTCGGGCGCACCGCGACGGGAGCGACGATCACCGCGGACGGCTACGGCTGGCTGCTCAGCGACTTCGGCAGCGCGCCCGCCCTGCTCCGCGAGAGCGTGCGCGAGGCGCTGGTGCGCGCCGACCGCGACGAGCTCGGCGACGACTCCCTCGTCGCGGCGCTGCAGAGCGCCTACGGGGTCCCGGATCTGACCGAGCTCGCCCTCGCCGTGACCGAGCGCGCGGGGCTGACGGAGTGGGGCGGGCACGCTCCGCTCGTCTTCGCCCATGCCGACCGCGGCTCGGCCGTGGCCGTGCACGTGATCACGGAGGCGGCCCGCCGGCTCGCGGGGAACGTCGCGTCGCTCCTGGCCCGAGGCGCTCTCGGCGACTGCGTGGTGGCGGCCGGCGGAGTGATCACGAACCAGCCGCGCCTGCAGCACGAGCTGCGGCTCGCCCTGGCCGAGGTCGCTCCCGGCGTGCGGCTCGAGGTGCTCGACGCGCCTCCCGTCGACGGAGCGCTCGTGCTCGCCGGCGCCGCCCCCGACGAGCGCCACCACCCCGCCCCGTGAGAGGGGCCGGGCTCCTCGAACCCGGCCGCCGCGGAGTCGCCCTGGCCTACGCGTTCAACGGGTTCGCGCTCGCGAGCTGGACCGCGCGGCTGCCGGGCATCCGTGCGGCGGTCGACCTCGATGCGGCGGGGCTCGGCGTCCTGCTCACCGCCGGCGCGATCGGCACCCTGCTGACGGTCCCCGTCGCCGGACGCCTCGTCGCCCGCCTCGGCGCGCTGCCCACCTACCGCCTGGCCACGCTCGTCTTCGCCGCCGCGTACCTCCTGCTCGCCGTCGCGCTGCTGCTCGGGCAGGTGCCGCTGCTGCTCGTCGGCAACGCGGTGCACGGAGTGGCGTTCGCGCTGACCAACGTGCCGCAGTCGATCCTCGCCGCGGGCAGCGAGCGCCGGGTGGGGCGCACGATCCTGCCGCAATTCCACGCGGGCTACTCGATCGGATCCGCGCTGGGCGCGCTGCTCGGAGGGGCGTCCTCGGCCGCCGGAGTGTCGCCCGCCGCGCAGTTCCTCGCCCTGGCCGTGGCGGCGGTCGTCGTGCGGTGGAGCATCGGCCGCCACGTCGCTCCGCTCGCCGCCTCGCTCGCACACGAGCGCCGCTCCGCCCTGGCCGCTCGCGCCGCGGCGCTGGTGCAGAGCGGGCCCGTGCCGGTCGTGCCGCGCGGCAGCCGCCGGTTCGGCCTCGGCGTCTGGACGCATCCGCAGGTGCTGCTGCTCGGGCTGATCGTGTTCGCGGCAGCGCTGTCGGAGGGGACGGCCACCAACTGGTCGGCGGTCGCCGTGGTCGACGCGTTCGGAGTGACCGAGGCCGACGCGTCCCTCGGCATCACCGTGTTCCTGGTCGCGCAGACCGTGCTGCGGCTGACCGGCGGGCCGCTGATCGACCGGCTCGGGCGGGTGCGGGTGCTGACGCTGTCGTGCGCGGCGGCGGTCGCCGGCATCGCGCTGTTCGTGCTCGCTCCGGGGTTCCCGGCGGCGCTGGCGGGGCTCGCGCTCTGGGGAGCCGGATCGGCTCTGGCGGTGCCGATCGGCATCGCGGCGGCCGCGGCGGATCCGATCGACGGGCCCTCGCGCGTCGCGGCGGTCACGTCGCTGTCCTCGGTCGCGAACATCGCGGGGCCGCCCGCGATCGGCGCTCTGGCGGTGCCGCTGGGCGTGCGCCCGGCGATGCTGGCGGTGGCGGTCGTCGTCGCCGCGGCGGTCGCAGCGGCTCCGCGCGCGCTGCGCCCTCGGCGCTGAGGGTGCACCCGGAGGCGGGGCCGGGGCAACCCCTGGGGCACGCCTCCCGAGCGAGCGCAGACTGGCACCGGCCCCGCCGACCGGTGGGCGCTCTTCGACGGAAGGAACGACCATGGACCTCGGTGGACTCGGCGACAAGGCCAAGGACTTCGCGAACAGCGACAAGGGCGAGAAGCTGACCGATCAGGGCCTCGACAAGGCGGGCGACGCCGCGGGCAAGGCCTCGGGCGGCAAGTTCGACGGGCAGATCGACGGCGCCGAGAAGGCGGCCGACCAGCGCATCGGCGACGAGTAGCCGCTCCGACGACTCGACGCGAACGGGGCCCTGCGCACGGCGCGGGCCCCGTTCCGTGTCCACTGGGCCCGGACGGCGAGCGCGAGTGGGCGCGAATCGGGGCCTGCAACTCGCGCAGACCCCGGAACGTGCCGTCTCGCGAGCGGCGCCCGATCAGCTCGCGCGCAACACCCGGAGCAGCGCCAGCACGACGACCGCCGAGCGATCCGCCGCGTCGTCCACGTGCGCCTCGAACTGCCCCGGCGCGCACAGGTCCGAGATCCCGCGGACCGACACGAACGGCACTCCGTGCACGTGCGCCGTCTGCGCGAGCGACACCGACTCCATGTCGGTCGCCAGCGCCGCCGGGAACGCCCCGAGCACCCGCTCGACGTGGTCGCCCGAGACGAACACGTCGCCCGACACGATCAGCCCGCGGCGCACCGGGACCGCGCCGTTCGGCACCTCCGCGACCAGCTCGGCCGTCAGAGCGGGGGCGTGCCCGGAGTAGCGCGCCGGCATCCCGGGCACCTGTCCGAGCGCGTAGCCGAAGGCCCGCGCGTCGGCGTCCGTCTGCACGTACTCGTCGCCGACGACCACGTCGCCGACGCGCACATCCGCCCCGAGACCGCCCGCCGACCCGGCGCTGACGACCAGCGGCGACGGGTCCCGGAGGATCGCCGCCGTCAGCCCGCCGGCCGCGTTCACGAGGCCCACGCCGGTGCGCACCAGCAGCACCGATCCGCCGTCGATCGAGAGATCCCACTGCAGCGAGTTGCCGACCGTCCGCGGCTCGGAGGCGCGCTCGGCCTTCGCGAGGAACGGCTCCGCCTCCTCGTCCATCGCCACCAGGACGATCGCGTCGCTCACGCGGTCACCGTCTCCCACTCGTCGCGCTGCGCGAGGAACGTGCGCGCCGCCTCCTGCGCGCCCTCGAGCGAGTGGTTCGCGCCCCAGCCGCACTGCGTCTCGTTGGCGGCGGGCACCTCGTCGGCCTCGGTGATGTCGCGGAGGGTGTCCTCGACGAGCGAGAGCACCTCGGGCAGCTCGGGCTCGCCCGCGAGGATCAGGTAGAAGCCGGTCTGGCAGCCCATCGGCGAGAAGTCGACCACGCGGTCGGAGTGGTTGCGCGACTTCTCGGCGAACAGGTGCTCGAGCGAGTGCACGGTCGGCATCTCGAGGTGGGCGCGGTTGGGCTGGGTGAAGCGCACGTCGTACTTCACGAGGCGGCTGCCGCCCGGCAGGGTCTTGGCGTCGGCGAGGCGCACGTACGGCGCGGCGACGGTGCGGTGGTCGAGGTTGAACGACTCGACGTTCATGCGCGGCTGATCCACGGTGGTCTCCTTCGCTGGGGTCCCTCCATTCTCCTCCGCCCGCGCCGGGGGAACCCTCACGCCCCCGGCACGAACCGGTAGCCCATCCCGGCCTCCGTCAGCAGGTACCGCGGGTGCGACGGATCGGGCTCGAGCTTCTTGCGCAGCTGCGCCAGGTAGAGGCGCAGGTAGCCGGTGTCGGTGACGTGGGTCGGACCCCAGATCTCGTCGAGCAGCGAGCGGCGCGTGACCAGCCTGCCCGCGTTCCGCACCAGGATCTCGAGCACCTGCCACTCCGTCGGGGTGAGCCGCACCGAGGCCCCCGCCCGCGTCGCGCTCTTCGCGACCAGGTCGATCGTCACTTCGCCGATGACCACGAGCGGCTCGCCGTCGGCCGGCTGCACGCGCCGCGACAGGGCCCGGATGCGCGCGAGCACCTCGTCCATCGAGAACGGCTTCGTCACATAATCGTCGGCTCCGGCGTCGAGCGCGTCGACCTTGTCGGCCGCGCCCGTCCGCCCCGACACCACGAGGATCGGCGCGCTCGTCCAGCCGCGCAGCGCGTGGATCACCTCGACGCCGTCGAGCCGCGGCATGCCCAGGTCGAGCATGTAGAGGTCCGGATGCTCGTCCACGGCGCGGTTGACCGCCTCCGTGCCGTCGCCCGCGGTCACGACCTCGTAGCCGCGCGCCGTGAGCGTGATGCGCAGGGCCCGCAGGATCTGCGGGTCGTCGTCGGCGATCAGGATCTTCACTCGTCCCCCTCGGTCGCGGTCGGCGCCAGCGGCAGCGTCACCACCATGGTCAGTCCGCCTCCCGGCGTGTCCTCGGTCTCGAGTGTGCCGCCCATGCCCTCGGTGAACCCCTTCGACAGGGCGAGTCCCAGGCCGAGCCCCGTCAGGTTGTCGTCGTCGCCCAGGCGCTGGAACGGCACGAAGATCTGCTCCCGGCGCTCGGGCGCGACGCCCGGTCCGTGGTCGACGATGCGGATCTGCCCCGAGCCGCCGAACGCGCTCGTCGCGATCCGCACCCGGGTGCCGGGAGGCGCGTAGCGCGCGGCGTTGGCCAGGAGGTTCACGACGACCCGCTGCAGCAGCCCCGCGTCGGCGAGCATCGACGGCCCGTCGAGGTCGAGGTCGAGGTCGACCTCGCCGGGTCCGAGTCCGAGCTCGTCCAGCGCCGGCAGCACCACGTCGGCCGCGTCCAGCGGAGCGAGCGCCACGGCGAGCGCCCCCGCCTCGAGCCGCGTGACGTCGAGCAGGTCGGTCACGAGCGCGGCCAGCACGGTCAGGCTCTCGTCGGCCGTGGCGAGCAGCTCCTGCCGGTCGCGATCGCTCCACGCGATGTCGGGCGAGCGCAGCCCGCTGACAGCGGCGGTCGCGGCGGCGAGCGGGCGACGCAGGTCGTGGCTGACCGCCGACAGCAGGGCGCTGCGCACCCGGTCGGTCTCGGCCAGCGGAGCGAGCTCGCTCGCCGTCTCGGTCAGCGCCGCGTTCTCGAGGACGGAGTCGAGCTGCGCCGCGATCACCTGCAGCAGCCGCCGCTCGCCCGCCTCCAGCTCGCGGCCGTGCAGCTCGAGCACGGCGGCGGGCCCGACCGGCACCGTCACCGGATCCTCCTGCGGCTCCCCGTCGACGGCCACGACGACTCCGTCGCGCACGAGCCGCACACCGGTGAGCCCGAACGCCTCCCGCGCGCGCTCGAGGATCGCCTGCACGGCGCCCTGCCCGCGGATCACCCCGCCCGCGATCGTCGCGAGCAGCTCGGACTCGGCCCCCGACCGCTCCGCCGCCCGCGAGCGCCGCGCCGCCCGGTCGACCACCGAGCTGACGAGCACCGCGTTCACCACGTAGAGCGCGAGGGCGAGCGCGTGCAGCGGCTCGTCGACCGTGATCGTGTAGAGCGGATCGACGAAGAAGAAGTCGAGGGTGAGTCCCGAGAGCACGGCCGCGAACAGTGCCGGCCAGATCCCTCCGATCAGCGCCACGAGCACCACGAGCAGCTGGTACGAGAGCACGTCGCTCGTGATCGACTCGTCGTTCCGGAGCATCGACAGCAGCCAGGTGAGCAGCGGCCCGCCGACGAGGGCGAGGCCCATGCCCGCCAGCCGGCGCCGCAGGGTCAGCGCCCCCGCGCGCCGGGGCAGCAGCGCGCTCCGCCCCGCCGCCGAGTGGCTGACGATGTGGACGTCGATGTTGCCGGACTCGCGGATGACGGTGGCGCCGATCCCCGGGGTCAGGGCCGCGGCGAGCCGGCTGCGGCGGCTGACGCCCAGCACGAGCTGGGTCGCGTTGACCGAGCGGGCGAACTCGACCAGCGCGCGCGGCACGTCCTCGCCGACGACCTGGTGGTAGCTGCCGCCGAGCGATTCGACCAGCGCGCGCTGCGCCTCGAGCAGGTCCGGGCGCGGCGACCGCAGCCCGTCGGGCGACACGATGTGCACCGCCAGCAGGTCGCCTCCGGAGGAGCGCGCCGCGATCCGCGCCCCGCGCCGCAGCAGGGTCTCGCCCTCCGGCCCTCCGGTGAGCGTCACGACGACGCGCTCGCGCGCCTCCCACGTGCTGTCGATGCCCTGCTCGACGCGGTAGTCGCGGAGCGCGCTGTCGACCTCGTCGGCCAGCCAGAGCAGGGCGAGCTCGCGCAGCGCGGTGAGGTTGCCGAGGCGGAAGTAGTTCGAGAGCGCCGCGTCGATGCGCTCGGGCGGGTAGACGCGGCCGTCGGCGAGGCGGTCGCGCAGCGCCTGCGGGGCGAGGTCGACGACCTCGATCTGGTCGGCGGCGCGCAGCACCGCATCCGGGATCGTCTCGCGCTGCGGCGCCCCGGTGATCGCGTGCACCACGTCGTTGAGCGATTCGATGTGCTGGATGTTGACCGTCGAGAAGACGGTGATGCCGGCGTCGAGCAGCGTCCGCACGTCCTGCCAGCGCTTGTCGTGCCGCGACCCGGGGGCGTTGGTGTGCGCGAGCTCGTCGACCAGGGCGATGTCGGGGCGGCGGGCGAGGACCGCGTCCAGGTCCATCTCCTCGAGCGCGACTCCGCGGTGCTCGACGCGGCGGCGCGGCACGACCTCGAGGCCCTCGAGAACGGAGGCGGTGGCCGAGCGGCCGTGCGTCTCGACCACGGCGACCAATACGTCGCGGCCCTCGTCGGCGAGCCGGCGGCCCTCCTCGAGCATCGTGTAGGTCTTGCCCACGCCGGGCGCCGCACCCAGCAGCACGCGCAGGCGGCCCTTCGTCATGCTCCTGGCCTCACCCTCGGCTCGCAGGACCGGCGCGCGGGAGGCGGGCCGCTCGCGATTCTACGAGCCGGGGGTCGGAGCAGGGCCGTCACAGCCGGTCCAGTGCGAGGTTCAGCTCGAGCACGTTCACGGTCTCCTCGCCGAGGTACCCGAGCCCCCGCGGCTGCACCGAGCTCTCGACGAGCGCGCGGACGTCCTCCACAGCGAGTCCGCGGGCCCGGGCGACGCGGTCCGCCTGCAGCAGGGCGTACTCCGGGCTGATGTCGGGGTCCAGGCCCGAGGCGGAGGCGGTCAGCGCGTCGGCGGGCACGTCGGCCGGGTCGACGCCCTCGAGCGCGGCGATCGCGGCGCGCCGCTCCTGGATCGAGGCGACGAGCTCGGCGTTCTCGGGGCCGAGGTTGCTGCCGCTGGAGGCACCCGCGTCGTAGCCGGCCGCGGACGGCCGCGACTGGAACCACTCCGGCAGCGGGGCGCCGTCGGCGTCGGTGTAGGACTGGCCGATCAGCGACGAGCCGACGACCCGCCCGTCGGCGGACACGAGCGAGCCGTTCGCCTGGGCGGGCAGGGCGAGCTGCCCGACGCCGAGGACGACGAGCGGATAGGCGAGCCCGAGGACCGCGGTCATCGCGATCATCGCGCGCAGGGCGACGGAGTAGGTGCGGAGCGTCATGGTCTCTCTTCTTCCGGGAGCAGTGGGTGGGTTCCCGCGGGACGTCACTCCAGGACATGCCCGAAGAGGCATGCGCCGGTGACGTCCCGCGGACGGGTCGGTCAGAACCCGGGGATCGTCGCGACCACGAGGTCGACGAGCTTGATGCCGACGAACGGAGCGACGACTCCGCCGAGCCCGTAGACGAGCAGGTTGCGGCTGAGCACCTTCGACGCCGAGAGCGGCCGGTAGGCCACCCCGCGCAGCGCCAGCGGGATGAGCGCCACGATCACCAGGGCGTTGAACACGATCGCCGAGAGGATCGCCGAGGCGGGCGAGTGCAGCTGCATCACATTGAGCACCGCGAGCCCCGGGAAGACGCCGGCGAACATCGCCGGGATGATCGCGAAGTACTTCGCGACGTCGTTCGCGATCGAGAACGTGGTCAGCGCCCCGCGGGTGATCAGCAGCTGCTTCCCGATCCGCACGATGTCGATGAGCTTCGTCGGGTCGGAGTCGAGGTCGACCATGTTGCCGGCCTCCTTCGCCGCCGACGTGCCGGTGTTCATCGCCACGCCCACGTCGGCCTGCGCGAGGGCCGGCGCGTCGTTCGTGCCGTCCCCGGTCATCGCGACGAGGTGGCCGCCCTCCTGCTCGCGCCGGATGAGCGCGAGCTTGTCCTCGGGAGTCGCCTCGGCGAGGAAGTCGTCGACCCCCGCCTCCGCCGCGATCGCGCGGGCCGTCAGCGGGTTGTCGCCCGTGATCATCACGGTGCGGATGCCCATCTCGCGGAGCTCCGCGAAGCGCTCGGCGAGGCCGTCCTTCACGACGTCCTTCAGGTGCACGACACCCAGCACGCGGGCACCGGCGCCGTCCTTCACCGCGACGACGAGCGGAGTGCCTCCGCTGCCCGAGACCGCGTCGACCGTCTGCGCGAGCTGTGCGGACAGGGGCGCGGCGAGCGGACCCTCCTGCTCCACCCAGGCGCGGACCGCCGAGGCGGCGCCCTTGCGGATCTCCGTGCCGTCGGGCAGGTCGAGTCCGCTCATCCGGGTCTGCGCCGTGAACGGCACGACCACCGCGGGTCCGGGATCCGCGACCGTGCGACCGGACGCGATCGCCAGGTCCACGATCGACCGCCCCTCGGGGGTCGGATCGCTGAGCGAGGACGACGCCGCGGCGTCCGCGAGCGCGGCCTGCGCCACTCCCGCCACCGGCAGGAACTCGGTGGCGCGCCGGTTGCCGTAGGTGATCGTGCCGGTCTTGTCGAGCAGCAGCGTCGTCACGTCGCCCGCGGCTTCGACCGCGCGGCCCGACATCGCGAGCACGTTGCGCTGCACGAGCCGGTCCATGCCGGCGATGCCGATCGCCGAGAGCAGCGCTCCGATGGTGGTCGGGATGAGGCAGACCAGCAGCGCCACGAGCACCGGCACGCTGACCGGGGCCGCCGCGTACGACGCGATCGGGTTCAGGGTCAGCACGACGACCACGAACACGATCGACAGGCTCGCGAGCAGGATGTCGAGCGCGATCTCGTTCGGCGTCTTCTGCCGCGACGCGCCCTCGACCAGCCCGATCATGCGGTCGACGAAGGTCTCGCCGGGCTTCGAGGTGATGCGCACGACGATGCGGTCCGAGAGCACCCGGGTGCCTCCGGTGACCGCGCTGCGATCTCCCCCGCTCTCGCGGACGACCGGAGCCGACTCCCCCGTGATCGCGGATTCGTCCAGGGAGGCGATGCCCCAGACGATGTCGCCGTCGCCGGGGACGAGGTCGCCGGCCTCGGCCACGACCACGTCGCCGAGCTGCAGCTTCGACGACGGCACCTCGCGCAGCTCGGCCCCCGCGGCCGACGGATCCGCCGGGTCGTAGTCGATGACGCGGCGGGCCGGAGTGCTGGTGCGGGTCCTGCGCAGACTCTCGGCCTGCGCCTTGCCTCGCCCCTCGGCCACCGACTCCGCGAGGTTCGCGAAGACCACGGTCAGCCAGAGCCACAGCGCGATGCCCGCCGTGAACGTGACCGGCACGGTCGAGCCGCCCGACGGCTCCGGCCCGCCGAGGAACGGCTCGGCGATCGCCAGCACCGTCAGCAGCACCGCGCCGATCTCGACGAGGAACATCACCGGGTTGTGCCGCATCAGGCGCGGATCGAGCTTCCGGACGGCGCCCGGCAGCGCGGCGACGAGCTGGCGCGGCCCGAAGGCGGCCCGCCCCGCTCGCGGAGCCGGAGTCGGCTCGACAGGGGGTGCGGTGAGAGTGGACGACATGATCAGAGCCCTTCCGCCAGGGGTCCCAGCGCGAGTACGGGGAAGTAGGTGAGGGCGGTGACGACGAGGGTCACTCCCACGAGGAGCCCGACGAACTGCGGTCGCGCGGTCGGCAGCGTGCCCGCGCTCGCGGGCACCGCCTTCTGCGCGGCGAGCGATCCGGCGAGCGCGAGCACCAGCACGATCGGCAGGAACCGGCCGAGCAGCATCGCGACTCCGAGAGCCGTGTTCAGCCACGGAGTGTTCGCGGTGAGCCCCGCGAACGCCGAGCCGTTGTTGTTCGCGGCCGAGGTGAAGGCGTAGAGCACCTCCGACAGGCCGTGCAGTCCGGGGTTCCAGATCGACGTGCTCTCGACGTCCTCGCGCACCGCGGGGATCGCGAAGCTCAGCGCGGTGCTGGCGAGCACGAGGGTCGGGGTGACCAGGATGTACAGGCTCGCGAGCGTGATCTCGCGCTGCCCGAGCTTCTTGCCCAGGTACTCCGGGGTGCGCCCGACCAGCAGCCCGCCGACGAACACGGCGAGGATCGCGAGCACGAGCATCCCGTAGAGCCCCGAGCCGACACCGCCCGGCGCGACCTCGCCGAGCATCATGTTCAGCATCGGCATCATGCCGCCGAGCGGCGTCGCGGAGTCGTGCATCGAGTTCACCGCGCCGGTCGAGGTGAGCGTGCTCGCGCTGCCGAAGAGCGTCGAGCCCGCGATGTCGAAACGCGTCTCCTTGCCCTCCAGCGCGGCTCCCGCGGCCTGCGCCGCCGATCCGCCGCCGGCAAGCTCGAGCGCGGTGAACGCGCCGAGCGACACGGTGAAGACGACGGCCATCGCGGCGAGGATCGCGCGGCCCTGCCGCACGTCGCCGACCATCCGCCCGAAGGTGCGCGGCAGGCTGAACGGGATCGCCAGCATCAGCACGATCTGCAGCAGATTCGTCCAGGCCGAGGGGTTCTCGAACGGATGCGCGGAGTTGGCGTTGAAGTACCCGCCGCCGTTCGTCCCCAGCATCTTGATCGCCTCCTGCGACGCGACCATGCCGCCCGGGATGCTCTGCGCGCCGCCCGTCAGCGTCTCCACCTCGAGCGGAGAGGCGAGGTTCTGCACCACGCCTCCCGCGACCAGCACGATCGCGGCCACGACCGAGAGCGGCAGCAGCAGGCGCAGCACGCCGCGGGTCAGATCGACCCAGAAGTTGCCGAGCGTGCCGGAGGAGCGCCGCGCGAATCCGCGGATCAGCGCCACGGCGACGGCCAGGCCCACCGCGGCCGAGACGAAGTTCTGCACGGCGAGCCCGCCGAGCTGCACGGCGTAGCCGAGGGTGAGCTCCGGCGAGTACGACTGCCAGTTCGTGTTCGTGACGAACGAGATCGCGGTGTTGAACGCGAGTCCCTCGGGCACGGCGGGCAGCCCGAGCGAGCCGGGCAGCACCGCCTGCAGGCGCTGCATCCCGTAGAGCAGCAGCACCCCGATCAGCGAGAACGCGAGCACGGCGCGCAGGTACGCGCGCCAGCTCTGCTCGGACGAGGAGTCCACTCCGATCACCCGGTAGAGGCCGCGCTCGAGGGCGAGGTCGCGGCGAGAGGAGTAGAGGCGCGCCATTCCGTCACCCAGCGGGCGGTGCACGAGCGCGAGAGCGAGGCCGACGGTGGCGACCTGGAGGACGGCGAGGAGCGTGTCCATCAGAACCGCTCCGGCCGCACGAGCGCGACGAGGAGGAACACCACGGCGCCGATCGCGAGGACCGCGGCGAGCGCGTCGAAGACGATCACCGCGACTCCTCCGACTCGCGGGCCGCACGGGGGGCGGCGGCGCGGACCGGCGGCCCGAGCTTCTCCACCCCCCGGGCGGCGAGGCCGATGACGAGGAACAGGGCGAGCACGCCGAGGAGGTAGGCGAGGTCGAGCACGGAGGACTCCATCCGGAGGCGGACGGCGCTCGAGCGAGCGCACGAGTCCCGATGCAACACCCGCGCACGGCCCCCGGATCCGCTCCTCACGGTTTCCCTACGGCCCGCCCCGGATTGCTCACGGTTCCCCTACGGCCGACCTCGTGAGAGCGGTCTCCCCCTGCGACAGCGGGGGTCTCGCCACGAAGGTCACGGTTCGGCAACGGTCGTCAGCGCGCTTTACAGCGGCCGGGTCGCGCAATATGTTGTCTCCGTGGACAAAGCCCCTCGGGGCTCCCCGCCCTACCCCGGGCGACGACACGACGGCGTGCATCCATCCGTGCACGCTCTCGCGCCGTCCTTCTCACTCGGACACTGCTTTCAGAGAGGAATGCACTCCATGACGTTCTCGCGTGGACTCACGACGCTGGCCACCGCCGGCCTCATCACCCTCGGCCTCGCCGCCTGCTCGGCCAGCCCCGCCAACTCCGGCGGCGCCGCGAGCGGCGAGGGCGCCGAAGGCGACTGCACCGTGGGCATCTCGATGCCCACCCGCAGCCTCGAGCGCTGGATCAACGACGGCGAGGGACTCCAGTCCCAGCTCGAGGACGAGGGCTGCACCGTCGACCTCCAGTACGCCGACAACAAGACCGACCAGCAGATCTCGCAGATCCAGAACCAGATCGCCGGCGGCTCCAAGATCCTCGTGATCGCGGCCATCGACGGAGAGGCGCTCGCGCCGGTCCTGTCCGAGGCGAAGAAGCAGAACGCGACCGTCATCGCCTACGACCGCCTGATCAACGGCACCGCCGACGTCGACTACTACGCGACGTTCGACAACTACAAGGTCGGCCAGCTCCAGGGCCAGTACATCGAGGAGACCCTCGACCTCGCCAACGCCGCGGGTCCCTTCACCCTCGAGCCCTTCGCCGGCAGCCCCGACGACAACAACGCCAAGTTCTTCTTCTCGGGTGCGTGGGACGTCCTGCAGCCCTACGTCGAGAGCGGCAAGCTCGTCGTCCCCTCGGGCAAGTCGCCCGCCTCGAACGACGACTGGGCCTCCATCGGCATCCAGGGCTGGGCCTCCGACAAGGCGCAGTCCGAGATGGACAACCGCCTCTCCTCCTTCTACACGGGCGACCAGAAGGTCGACGTGGTCCTCTCCCCCAACGACAGCCTCGCGATCGGCATCGAGGCGTCGCTGAAGTCGGCCGGCTACGCGCCCGGCGCCGACTACCCGGTGATCACCGGTCAGGACGCCGACAAGGCCAACGTCAAGGCGATCCTCGCCGACGAGCAGTCCATGACCGTGTGGAAGGACACCCGCACCCTGGGCGACCGCGTCTTCCAGATGGTGCAGTCGATCGTGGCGGGCGAGGAGCCCGAGGTGAACGACACCGAGACGTACGACAACGGCGAGAAGGTCGTCCCCTCCTACCTCCTCGAGCCGCAGGTCGTCGTGAAGGACGACGTGCAGTCGACGCTCGTCGACTCCGGCTTCCTGAAGGCCGGTGACGTCGGGCTCTGATCCCGAGGCGGGGGCGGGGAGGAGTGATCCTCCCCGCCCCCGCTCACCCCGTCCTCACCCACCACGACCACGAAGCGAG
Organism: Rathayibacter sp. Leaf299; assembly: GCF_001423055.1. NCBI lineage: Bacteria > Bacillati > Actinomycetota > Actinomycetes > Micrococcales > Microbacteriaceae > Rathayibacter > Rathayibacter sp. Leaf299. The sequence continues at coordinate 19,653 of NZ_LMNT01000005.1, read as the reverse complement.
GCCCCGTTGGCCAGTCCCATCCTCATCATGCGCGACATCGTCAAGGAGTTCGGCGGCGGCGTCCGCGCCCTCGACGGCGTCTCGCTCTCGGTGCAGCCCGGCGAGGTGCACGCGATCTGCGGCGAGAACGGCGCCGGCAAGTCGACGCTGATGAAAGTCCTCTCGGGCGTCTACCCCACCGGCAGCTTCGAGGGCACGATCGAGTTCGAGGGCCGGGCGGCGCAGTACCGCTCGATCAACGACAGCGAGGCCGACGGCATCGTGATCATCCACCAGGAGCTCGCCCTCAGCCCCTACCTCTCCATCGCCGAGAACATCTTCCTCGGCAACGAGAAGTCCAAGCGCGGAGTCATCGACTGGAACGCGACCAACGCCGAGGCGGCGACGCTGCTCGCGCGCGTCGGCCTCGCCGAGAACCCCGCGACGAAGATCCTCGAGCTCGGAGTCGGCAAGCAGCAGCTCGTCGAGATCGCCAAGGCCCTGGCCAAGCGCGTGAAGCTCCTCATCCTCGACGAGCCCACCGCGGCGCTGAACGACGAGGACAGCGACCACCTGCTGGGCCTGATCGACCAGCTGCGCCGCCAGGGCATCACCTGCATCATCATCAGCCACAAGCTGAAGGAGATCCGCGCGATCGCGGACACCGTCACGATCATCCGCGACGGCCGCACGATCGAGAGCTTCGCGATGACGGCGGAGCAGGCGAGCGAGAGCCGCATCATCCGCGCGATGGTCGGCCGCGACCTCAACAGCATGTTCCCGCCGCGCGATCCGCAGATCGGCGAGGAGAAGCTCCGCGTCGAGAACTGGACCGTCCACCACCCCGTCGACGTCGACCGCGTAGTCGTCGAGAACGCCTCCTTCACCGTGCGCGCCGGCGAGATCGTCGGATTCGCGGGGCTGATGGGCGCGGGCCGCACCGAGCTCGCGATGAGCATCTTCGGCCGCAGCTACGGCACCGGCATCTCGGGCCGCGTCTTCAAGGACGGCAAGGAGATCCAGACCCGCACCGTCGACGAGGCGATCCGCAACGGCCTCGCCTACGCGACGGAGGACCGCAAGCGCTACGGCCTCAACCTCATCGGCGACATCACCGTCAACGTCTCGGCCGCCGCGCTCTCGCGCCTCGCCCGTCTCGGCGTGATCGACAAGCACCGCGAGTACAAGGTCGCCGACTCCTACCGCTCGAAGATGAACATCAAGGCCCCGAGCGTCTCGGCCGTCACCGGCAAGCTCTCCGGAGGCAACCAGCAGAAGGTCGTCCTCTCGAAGTGGATCTTCTCGGGTCCCGACGTGCTGATCCTCGACGAGCCCACCCGCGGCATCGACGTGGGGGCCAAGTACGAGATCTACGGCATCATCAACGAGCTCGCGGCCCAGGGCAAGGCCGTCGTCGTGATCTCGTCCGAGCTGCCCGAGCTGATCGGGCTCTCCGACCGCATCTACACCATCTCCGAAGGCCGCATCTCGGGCGAGGTCGCCCGCGCCGATGCGACCCAGGAGCACCTCATGCACTTCATGACCGCAGGGAAGGACCAGGCCCGATGAGCGCCACGACCACCACAGCGCCGAGCGGCACACCCGCGAACACGCCGTCCACGCCGCCGCGGCGCGGGCTCCGGATGAACGTCAACCTGCGGCAGTACGGCATCCTCGCCGCGCTCGGCGTCATCATCCTGCTCTTCCAGCTCCTCACCGGCGGGCGCCTGCTCCTGCCCGGCAACGTCAACAACCTGATCCAGCAGAACGCCTACGTGCTGATCCTCGCGATCGGCATGGTGATGGTGATCATCGCCGGCCACATCGACCTCTCGGTCGGCTCGGTCGTGGCGATGGTCGGAGCGATCTCGGCGATCGCGATGAACAACTGGGGCCTGCCCTGGGGCGTCGCCGTCGTCGTGGCGCTCCTCACCGGAGCGCTGGTCGGCGCCTGGCAGGGCTTCTGGGTGGCGTTCGTGGGCATCCCCGCGTTCATCGTCACCCTCGCGGGCATGCTGATCTTCCGCGGATTCACGCTGGTGCTGCTCACCGGCGGCACGATCAACGGCCTCCCGACCGCCTTCACCGCCATCGGGGCCGGCTGGCTCCCGGGCGTCCTCGGCGGCATCCTCGGCCGCGATGCGCTCACCCTCCTGCTCGGAGTCGTCGTCTCGGCGGTCCTCGTCGTGCAGCAGCTGCGCACCCGCGCCACGCTCCGCCGCCTCGAGCTCCCGCGCGAGCCGATCGCGTCGTTCTGGATCAAGGCCGCCATCGCGGTCGTCGCGATCATGGCCCTCGCCTGGCTCCTCGCCGGCTACAGCGGCACCCCGATCATCCTGATCGTGCTCGCCGTGCTGATCCTCGCCTACAGCTTCGTCCTCGGCCGCACTGTGTTCGGCCGCCACATCTACGCGATGGGCGGCAACCTCTTCGCCGCGATGATGTCGGGCGTGAAGACGAAGTGGGTCAACTTCTTCATCTTCGTGAACATGGGCGTGCTGGCCGGAGTCGCGGGCGTCGTGAGCACGGCCCGCGCGGGCGGTGCCGTCGCCTCCGCCGGGCAGAACTACGAGCTCGACGCGATCGCCGCGGTCTTCATCGGCGGAGCCGCGGTGCAGGGCGGAGTCGGCACCGTCGTCGGCGCCGTCATCGGCGGCCTCGTGATGGGCGTGCTCAACATGGGCCTGTCGATCCTGTCGGTCGACGCCGCGTGGCAGATGGCCATCAAGGGCTTCGTGCTGCTGCTCGCCGTCGCGTTCGACATCTTCAACAAGCGGCGGGCGGGCGGCCGCTAGCCGCTCCCGGATCGCCTCGGGCGGGCCCTCTACTATGACGGGGCCCGCCCGAGTCGTCCGACCGCGCCGCGGGCCACCGACGAGAGACGGATCACCATGGCTGGAGCAGTCGGAGCGTCGAGCAACGCCCTGCTCCGCCGCCACAATCTCGCCGCGATCGCCACGCTCGTCCACCGCTCCGGACCCCTCAGCCGGGCCGAGCTCGGCCAGCGCACCGGCCTGAACCGCTCCGCCGTCGCGAACCTGGTCGGCGAGCTGTCCGGCCTGGGCTGGGTGGAGGAGGAGACGACCGCTCCCACGGGCCGCATCGGCCGCCCGAGCGCCACCGTCGTCCCCGGTCGCGCCTTCGCCGTGGTCGGGGTGCACCTCGACACCGACGCGATCATCGTCGGCCTCGTCGGCATGAACGGCGACCTCCTGCGCCGCGTCCGCTTCGACACCCCCACTCCCGCCACCCCCGACACCGTCGTGCGCGTCGTGTCCGGCATCGTCGAGGGCTTCCGCTCCGAGAAGGAGGGGCACCGCATCCTGGTCGGCGCGGGGGTCGCGGTCCCGGGCCTGGTGCACGGCGACTCCGGCTTCGTGCACATCGCGCCGCATCTGGGCTGGCGCGACGTCGACCTCGCGACGCGCCTGGGCCGCGCGCTCGCCCTGCCGGTCTCGGTCGGCAACGACGCGAGCCTCGGTGCGATCGGCGAGTCGCTCTTCGGAGCCGCGCGCGGCGTCGCCGACGTCGTCTACGTCACCGGTGGCGCGAGCGGCATCGGCGGCGGAGTGATCATCGACGGCCTCCCCCTGCGCGGCTCCTCCGGATTCGCCGCCGAGCTCGGCCACACCCTCGTCGCCGCCGGGGGGACCCGCTGCGGCTGCGGCCGCCACGGCTGCCTCGAGGCCGAGGTGCGGATGCGCTCGCTCCTCGACGTCCTCGGCGCGCGGGTCCTCGACCAGGACGAGCTCGACATCGCGCTCGGCACCTCCCGCGACCCCGCCGTCCTCGCCGAGGTCGCCCGCCAGGTCGACCTCCTGGCCGAGGGCCTCTCCACCTTCATCAACCTGTTCAATCCCACCTCCGTCGTCCTCGGCGGCTTCCTCGGCTCCCTCCTCACCGTCGACCGCGAGCGCCTCGCCGCACGGGTCTCGGCGCGCGCCCTCAGCGACCTCGCCCGCGGCGTCCGGATCGAGCGCGCGGCGCTCCGGTCGCGTCTGGAGCTCGTGGGCGCCGCGGAGCTACCCTGGCGGCGGGCGCTCGCGGATCCGGCAGCCGTCGGCGGCGGCTCCCCCGAGTCGGACCCGGTCGCCGCGACCGAGGCCGTCGACGCCCGCTGGTGATGGCGGCGCCCGAGACCGGCGAGCGCCGCCCGCCGCAGAAGTAAGGAGAACGTCGTGGCCGACTTCAACGAGACGATCATCGAGGAGTTCCGCGCGAACGGCGGAACGGTGACGACCGCCGGCTTCGGCCGCTCGCTCGTGCTGCTGCACCACGTCGGCGCCCGCTCCGGCGAGGAGCGCATCGCGCCCCTGATGGCGCTGCACCCCTCGAACGACGTCTGGCTCCTGGCCGCCTCCGCCGCGGGCGCGCCGAAGCACCCCGCCTGGTTCCACAACCTCGTCGCCGAGCCCGACACCGTGATCGAGACTCCCGACGACGGAACGGTCCCCGTCCGGGCCCGCGTCCTCGAGGGCGCCGAGCGCGACGCCGACTGGACCCTCTTCACCGACGCCTCCGAGGGCTTCGCCGGCTACGAGAAGAAGACGACCCGCGTCATCCCCGTCGTCGAGCTCACCCGCCGCTGACCTCTGCCGCGAGACCGGAGTCGCGTCCTCAGCGGAACGGCACCGGCACGATGTCCGGCGTGCTCCAGCGCAACGCGACCCGCTCGCCGAAGCCGTCGCGCCGCAGCTCCGCCTCGAGCGCGTCGATCACGAGCGGCAGCAGCCGTCGGTGCTCCGTCATCACGTCGAGCACGAGCACCGGCCCCACCGTGACGAGGGTCGAGCCCACCCCCGGGACGATCGCGAGGAACCGCTGCGCGTCCACCTGGACGTGCCGGTGCCCGCGCAGCCGGCGCAGCAGCACGGGCAGGGCGAGGGCGTCGAGCGGAGTCACATCGGCACGCAGCGGGATCACCCGCCGAGCATCGCGCCCGCCGGCGTCCGCCCGGTGAACGCCCGCCCGTCCCCCGGTGTCCGCCGTCCCTCCGCGAGGTGCCGTCCCGCGCACGACGCGCCACGCGGGCGTCCTCGCCGTGACGAGTCGCGGAAAATCGACCACCACCTCCCGCAGCGGACCGAGCCCGATCGCGCGCGCCGTTCGGGGGCCACTCGGCAGCGACCGCGGCACTCACCGCCACCGCCCCGACCCGCGCCCGCGCACCGAGGTCGCCGACGTCCTCGCTGGTCGAGTAGCCCCGAAGGGGCGTATCGAGACCCGCGCGTCCCTGCTGGTCGAGTAGCCCCGAAGGGGCGTATCGAGACCCGCGTCTCCCAGAAGATCCGTCTCTCCCCCCGCCCTGCGCCGGCATCGAAGGCGCCCCCTCCGCTCGAGAGAGGCCGAACGCGGGACGCCTGTCCACCCGGTCGAGACACGTGCCCCTCGTCGGTTCCCGCCCGCGAACGACGAAGCCCCCGACCGGACATCCGATCGGGGGCTTCGTCTTCTGCTGGTGCGCGAGGGGGGAGTTGAACCCCCACGCCCTTTCGGGCACACGGACCTGAACCGTGCGCGTCTGCCTATTCCGCCACTCGCGCTCACCACGATGCCTGAGCACCGACGAGAAAGACTACCACCCTCCGCGCCCGCCCGTGAACTCGCCCCACCGAACCGCCTCCGACTCGCGGAACGACGTCCGGCTCGCAGGACCACGTCCGGCTCGCAGAGTCGCGTTCGGCTCGCGGAATCGCCGCAAGACCACGAGCCGAACGGGATTCCACGAGCCCGACCGGTCCCGCGAGCTCGCATCCCACAATCCCGACGAGCCCCCTGCACCCCCCGCACCGCGCGAAAACACCGCGAGGAGCCCGTATCCAGAGCATCCCAGTAACATGCCCGTAGCCGTGCGCGGCAAGCAGACGACAACGGAAGCCACGTGAGCGCGCAGACACCTCGATCCGTGCGCGACCGCCGAGAAGGCGACGGAACGGAAGATCGGAAGACTGTGGGCATACTGGACAACTTCGAGAAGGGACTCGAGCGCGTCGTCAACGGCGCGTTCGCGAGGACCTTCAAGTCGGGGCTGCAGCCGGTCGAGCTCGCGTCCGCGCTCCGGAGGGAGCTCGACACCACCGCCGCGGTCGTCACGCGCGACCGCATCCTCGTGCCCAACAGCCTGACCCTGCGCATGTCCGCCGCCGACCTCTCGCGCATGGAGCGGATGGGCGCCACCCTGATCGACGAACTCACGACCGTCGCCACCGAGCACGCGAAGAAGCAGGGCTACCGCTTCCCCGGCCCCATCGACATCCGGCTCGAGGCCGACGGGTCGCTGAGCGACGGCATGGTCGAGGTCGACTCCCGCAGCGTCAAGGGCACCGTCGCCTACACGCCGGTCGTCGACATCGCCGGTCGCCGCCACCCGATCACCAAATCCCGCACCGTCATCGGCCGCGGTGCCGACGCCGACATCACCGTCGACGATTCCGGCACCTCGCGCAAGCACGTCGAGATCCTCTGGGACGGCTCGCGGGCCCAGGTCCACGACCTCGGCTCCACCAACGGCTCGAAGCTCGACGGCAAGCCGGTGACGCAGGCCGTCCTCTCGCCCGAGCAGACCATCACGATCGGGCGCACGTCGATCGTGTTCCGCCTCGTGCAGGGCGCCGCACCCGCGCGCGCCGACCGCTCGCCGTCCGGTCGCTCCGGACGCGCCTCCGATGGATTCTGGGACGACCGGCTATGAGCGAGCTCACCCTCTTCCTCCTGCGCATCGCGTTCCTCGCGCTGCTGTGGTTCTTCGTGTTCGGCATCGTCTACGCGCTGCGCTCCGACCTGTTCGGGCAGCGCGTGCGCAAGATGCCGCCGACCGCGCAGCAGGACGACGCGCCGTTCGTCACGGCCGCCCAGCCCGTCGTGCAGTCCGCCCCGCAGCAGGCGGCCCCGCAGCCCTCCTCCCCGCAGCAGCAGCCCGCTCCCGTGCAGCAGCAGGCCCCGTCGGCCCGCCGCTCCCGCGAGGCCGCGGCCGAGCGCACCGATTCCGGAGGCGTCGCCACGGTCCACACGGCGCAGCGCCTCGTCATCACCTCGGGTCCCAAGCGCGGCACCGAGCTCGAGCTCTCCGGCGAGCCGCTCACGATCGGCCGCTCCTCCGAGTCGACGCTCGTGATCCGCGACGACTACACCTCCACCCACCACGCGCGCCTGCTGATCTGGAACGACGAGTGGATGATCCAGGACCTCGACTCCACGAACGGCACGTTCCTCGACGGCCGCCGGGTCGGCGCACCGACGAAGGTGCCGCTGAACACCCCGGTCAAGGTGGGCACGACCACCTTCGAACTGCGACGGTCGTAGGCAGCCCGTGACCTCCACTCCTGACAGCGCCGTCGGCGCGGCGCGCGAGAGCGCCGCCGTGTCGCACGTCGGCCGCATCCGCTCCAACAACCAGGACTCCGGCTACGCGGGCCGGCAGCTCTTCGTCGTCGCCGACGGGATGGGCGGGCACGCGGGCGGCGACGTCGCGTCCTCCATCGCCATCAAGCGCATCGCGGAGGCGGACCGCACCTACGCGTCGACGTACGAGGCCGAGGACGAGCTCAAGCGCACCCTCCTCGCCGCGAACGCCCTGCTCGCCGAGGCGGTCATCGACCACCCCGAGCTGACCGGCATGGGCACCACGGTCAGCGCCATCGCCCGGGTGGGCGAGTCGGTCGCCATCGCGCACATCGGCGACTCCCGCATCTACGTCCTCCGCGACGGGAAGCTCGAGCAGGTCACCACCGACCACACCTTCGTGCAGCGCCTCGTCGACTCCGGCCGCATCACCGAGGAGGAGGCGATGACGCACCCGCGCCGCTCCGTCCTCATGCGCGTGCTCGGCGACGTGCACACCAATCCCGAGATCGACACGCTGACTCTCGAGACGGAGCCGGGCGACCGCTGGCTCATCTGCTCCGACGGCCTCTCGGGCGTCGTCCCGCACGACGAGATCCTGAAGGAGCTGTCGCGCAGCGAGTCGGCGCAGCAGGTCGCCGACCGTCTCATCCGCGACAGCCTCGCCCACGGCGCTCCCGACAACGTCACCGTCGTGATCCTCGACGTGCCGGGCGAGAACGACACCGCCCAGGTCCTCGTCCCCACCCCCGAGCCGGTGATCGTCGGCTCCGCCGCCGCCCCCACTCCGATCAGCACCGACGACTCGCAGAACCGCCTGCGGATCCCGGGCCTGCGCCTGCACACCCGCGCACCCGCCGCGCAGGGACCCACCCACTTCGAGCCCGCCTCCGAGGACTACCTCGACGAGCTCATCGAGGAGGATCGCCGCCGGCACCTCCGCCGCCGCATCACCTGGCTCGTCGGCCTCTCGCTCGTCCTCATCGCCGGGTTCCTCGGCGTGCTGCTCGCCTACGACTGGACCCAGTCCCGCTTCTACGTCGGCACCGACGGCGACACCGTGATCATCTACCAGGGCATCCAGCAGTCCGTGGGCCCGCTCTCGCTCTCGAGCGTCAAGGAGGACACGGGCATCCCCCTCGACTCCCTCCGCGAGTACGACGTCGAGCAGCTCGAGCAGACCATCAACGCCGAGTCCTACGCCGGAGCGGTCGACGTCGTCGAGCGCCTGACCGACGCGAACGGAGCACCGTGACCGCGACCACCGTTCCCGCGGCCGCCGAGCGCCGGCGCCCCCGCCTCCTGAAGCAGAAGCTGCGCAACCTCGAGCTCCTGCTGCTGATCGGCGCCTGCCTGATCGACACCTCCGCGATCCTGCTCGTGCAGCTCGGCGCGCTGGGCGCCGTCGACACCACGCTCGTCTTCCTGGGCGCCGGGCTCTCCGCCCTCGTCCTCGTCGTCCACGTCGTGCTGCGCTTCGCGGCCCCGGAGGCGGATCCGTTCCTCCTGCCGATCGCCACGGTGCTGAACGGGCTGGGCATCGCCGAGATCTACCGCATCGACATCGCCGACGGCGCCACGGGCTGGGAGTCGGTCGCCGTCCGCCAGATCATCTGGAGCGGTCTGGCGATCGTCGCGGCGATCGTGGTCCTCGTCGTCATCCGCAACCACCGCATCCTGTTCCGCTACACCTACGTCGCCGGCTTCGTCGCCATCGTGCTGCTCCTGCTGCCCCTGCTGCCCTTCATCGGGCGCGAGGTGAGCGGCGCGCGCGTCTGGATCGGCATCGGCGACTTCTTCAGCTTCCAGCCCGGCGAGATCGCGAAGATCGCCCTCGCCGTGTTCTTCGCCGGCTACCTGGTGCGCAACCGCGACTCCCTCTCCATGGTCGGCAAGACGTTCCTCCGGATGCGCTTCCCGCGGCTGCGGGACCTCGGCCCGATCCTGGTCGTCTGGGCCGTGTCGATGTCGGTCATCGTCTTCCAGCGCGATCTCGGCACGGCGCTGCTCTACTTCGGCCTGTTCCTCGTGATGCTCTACGTCGCCACCGGCCGCACCAGCTGGGTCCTGATCGGCGTCGGCTTGTTCCTCGGCGGCGCGATCTTCGCCAGCCAGACGCTCGACTACGTCGGCAACCGCTTCTCGAACTGGCTCGACCCCTTCAGCGCCGACCGCTACGGCGCGGATCCCGGCGGCAGCTTTCAGCTCGTGCAGGGCCTCTTCGGCCTCGCGCACGGCGGCCTGCTCGGCACGGGCCTGGGCCAGGGCATGCCCGACATCACGCCTGTCCCCCAGTCCGACTACATCATCGCCAGCCTCGGCGAGGAGCTGGGCCTGGCCGGGATCTTCGCGATCTTCGGCCTCTACCTCCTGCTCGTCTCGCGCGGCTTCCGCATCGGCTTCGCCGGCCAGGACGACTTCGGCCGCCTCCTGGGCGTCGGCCTCTCGTTCGTCATCGCACTGCAGTGCTTCATCGTGATCGGAGGCGTCACCCGCGTCATCCCGCTCACGGGCCTCACCACTCCGTTCCTCGCGGCCGGAGGCTCGTCGCTCGTGGCCAACTGGATGATCGTCGCCGTGCTCCTCCGCCTGTCGGACACAGTCCGCAGCCAGCCTCGTCTGGTGGTGTGATCCGTCGATGAACCGTGAACTCAAGCGCGTCAGCATCGTCGTCCTGACGATGTTCGTCGCCCTCTTCCTCTCCACCACCACCATCCAGGTGATCCAGGCGGATGCGCTGTCCGAGGACTCGCGCAACACCCGCACGCTCTACGAGAGCTTCTCGACCGAGCGCGGCGCGATCCTGGTCGGCGGCCAGCCGATCGCCTCGTCCGTGCCGAGCGACGACCTGTACAAGTTCCAGCGCCAGTACGCGAACGGGCCGCTCTACTCGGGCGTCACGGGCTACTTCACCCTGAACCAGGGCACCACCGGCATCGAGCGCTCGCTCAACGACTACCTCTCGGGCACCTCGAACTCGCAGTTCTTCGACGAGATCGACAACCTGGTCTCCGGTCAGGATCCCGAGGGCGCGTCGGTCGAGCTCTCGATCGACCCGGTCGCCCAGCAGGCGGCGTTCGACGCGCTGGGCGACTACACCGGAGCGGTCGTCGTGACGGAGCCTGCCACCGGCCGCATCCTCGCGATGGTCTCCAAGCCCACCTTCGACCCCACGGCGCTCACCTCGCACGACACGAACGAGGTACTCGCGGCCTACCAGGCACTCGACGACGACCCGGAGAACCCGCTGATCAACCGCGCCATCGGCGGCTCCCTGAACCCTCCCGGCTCCGTCTTCAAGCTCGTGGTCGCCTCCGCGGCGATCGAGTCGGGCCGCTTCACGCCCGAGTCGAGCTTCCCGAACCAGCAGGCGTACACGCTGCCCGGCACCAGCACGCAGGTCACGAACTCCGGAGGCGGCCTGTGCGGCCCCGGCGACACCGTCACGCTCGCGACGGCCGTGAAGCTCTCGTGCAACGTGCCGATGGCCGAGATGGGCGTCGAGCTCGGGGCCGACGCGATCCGCGAGACCGCCGAGAAGTTCGGCTTCGACACCGAGCTCGAGATCCCGATGTCGGTCGAGGCGAGCACCTACCCCGAGACCGAGAACGACGCGCAGACCGCGCTGACCGCCTTCGGCCAGTACGAGGTGCGGGCCACTCCGCTGCAGATCGCGATGGTCTCGGCCGCGATCGCGAACGGCGGCGAGGTCATGCGCCCGAGCCTGGTCGACGTCATCCGCTCGCAGGACCTCAGCGTCCTCGAGCAGTTCCAGGAGGACCCGCTGGGCCGCGCCGTGAGCGAGGAGACGGCGGACGCCGTCAAGGCGATGATGGTCGCCAGCGTCGAGGACGGCGCGGCGACGAATGCAACAATAGGAGGCGTCACCGTGGCCGGTAAGACCGGCACCGCCGAGAACGGCAGGGACGACCCTTACACCCTCTGGTTCACCGGATTCGCTCCTGCGGACGATCCGCAGTACGCCATCACCGTCCTCGTCGAGGACGGCGGGGGACTCGGCCAGACCGGGTACGGCAACCTGATCGCCGCACCCATCGCACAACAGGTACTAGAGGCGGTGCTGAACAAATGAGACCCACATCAGGCCTCACCTTCGGGGGACGCTACGAGCTGCAGTCCAGGATCGCCATCGGCGGCATGGGCGAGGTGTGGCAGGCGACCGATCTCGTCATCGGCCGGACCATCGCGATCAAGATCCTGAAGGACGAGTACCTCGGCGATCCCGGGTTCCTCGAGCGCTTCCGCGCCGAGGCCCGCCACGCCGCGCTCGTCAACCACGAGGGCATCGCCAACGTCTACGACTACGGCGAGGAGGACGGCTCGGCGTACCTCGTCATGGAGCTCGTCCCCGGCGAGGCGCTGTCGACCGTGCTCGAGCGCGAGCGCGTGCTCTCGACCGACAAGGTCCTCGACATCGTCGCGCAGACCGCCCTGGCGCTGCACGCGGCCCACGCGGCCGGCCTGGTGCACCGCGACGTGAAGCCGGGCAACCTGCTGATCACGCCCGACGGCCGCGTCAAGATCACCGACTTCGGCATCGCCCGCATCGCTGACCAGGTCCCGCTCACCGCGACCGGCCAGGTCATGGGCACGGTCCAGTACCTGTCCCCGGAGCAGGCCAGCGGCCAGCCCGCCTCGCCCGCGACCGACATCTACTCGCTGGGCATCGTCGCGTACGAGTGCCTGGCCGGGCGCCGTCCGTTCACGGGCGAGTCGCAGGTCGCCATCGCGATGGCGCAGATCAACGACACTCCCCCGGAGCTGCCCGTCACGGTCGCCGAGCCCGTGCGCAACCTCGTCTACTCCTGCATCGCCAAGAAGCCCGCCGACCGTCCGGCCACCGCCGCGCACCTCGCCCGAGCGGCGCAGGCGCTGCGCATCGGCGACGTCCGCGGCGCCGCCCTCGCGGTCCCGGCGGTCGCCGGCGATCTTCCGACCACGCAGGCGACCACGGTCCTGCCGTCGGCGGCGGGAGCCACGCAGGCCACGACCGTCCTGCCCTCCAACACGACCACCGCCTTCGCCGCGGGCTCCCTCGTGGGCGCTCAGGACGAGCCGGACGAGATCCAGGAGCCGCGCAAGCGCAGCCCGTGGACCTGGCCGCTCCTCGCCCTCATCGTGATCCTCGCCGTCGTGATCGGCGGCACGATCTTCGCGCTGACCACCGGCGACGGGGGCGACCCGGAGCCGACCGCCGCTCCGACGCAGAGCCAGACCCCGTCGCAGACCCCCAGCACGACACCAACGCCGACTCCCACGCAGACCTCGAACCTCGTGCCCATCAACGAGGACGACTTCATCGACCGCCCCTTCGAGGACGTCGAGGCGGAGCTCGGTGCGCTCGGCATGGGCGTCGAGCGGGTCGACGGCCCGAACGCCGCGACGGCCGAGCAGGTCGGCACCGTGTCGGCGCTGACCCCCACGGCCAACGTCGCGCGGGGCACCACGATCCGCGTCTCGGTGTACCTCGACGTCGCGACCCCCGACGCCCCCACCGCGGTCCCCACCGTCACCCCCGCGGCCTCCAGCGTCGACGCCGGCGCGACCTTCAACGTGACCTGGACCAACTACAACCAGTGCCCGAGCGGCACCTCGGTCACCGGCTACCGGGTCACCGCGACCGGCGAGGGCGCGTCCGTCACGAGCACCAACCCGTCGAACTCCACCACCGCCACGATCCAGGCCGGCCCGGCGGAGGGCTCTCTCGACATCACCTACACGGTGATCTGCGGAGAGACGGAGTCGGCGGCCTCGCCGACCCTCACGGTCGCGGTCGACGCCCCCGCTCCGACGCCGACGCCGACGCCGACCGGTACCGGGACGTCGACGGGTACTCCGACCGGGGACCCCGAGGAGTAGCGCGCCGTCGCCACGACGGGCCCGGAGGAGCGATCCTCCGGGCCCGTCGTCGTCTGCACCGCCGCGCCCCGCGGGTTCGCTGCGGGGCCGCGGGTACACTTGCCGTGGCTCCTGCGGGGGCCGGTGCTGGACGGGATCAGGGCGGGAGCGTACGCGTGACGGAAGAGGGTCGCCTGATCGCGGGACGGTATCAGGTCGGGCCTCGGCTCGGCCGCGGCGGGATGTCCGAGGTCTACCTCGGCACCGACACCCGCCTCGGGCGCACGGTCGCGGTCAAGGAGCTCAAGCTCTCGCTGTCCTCCGACTCCGCCTTCCGCCTGCGGTTCCGCCAGGAGGCGCAGGCCGCGTCGCGCATGTCGCACCCCACCATCGTCCGCGTCTTCGACGCCGGCGAAGAGGTCACCGTCGACGAGCAGGGCACCGAGTCGCGGCGTCCGTTCATCATCATGGAGCACATCGAGGGGCGCCTGCTCAAGGACGTCATCGCCGAGGGCCCGGTCGACGTCGACGAGGCCGTGCGCATCACCGAGGGCATCCTCACCGCCCTCGAGTACTCGCACCGAGCGGGAGTGGTGCACCGCGACATCAAGCCCGGCAACATCATGCTGACCCCGTCGGGCCAGGTGAAGGTGATGGACTTCGGTATCGCCCGGGCCGTCTCCGACTCCGCGGCGACGGTCGCCCAGACCACCGCGATCCTCGGCACCGCGGCCTACTTCTCCCCGGAGCAGGCGAAGGGCGAGCAGGTCGACGCCCGCAGCGATCTCTACTCCGCCGGCATCGTGCTGTTCGAGCTCCTCACCGGTCGTGCGCCCTTCCGCGGCGACACCCCGGTCGCCGTCGCCTATCAGCACGTGAGCGAGACGCCTCCGGCGCCGAGCTCGATCAACCCCGCCGTCAGCCCGGCGCTCGACTCGATCGTCGCCCGGGCGCTCTCGAAGGACCGTTACGAGCGCTTCCAGGGCGCGGCCGAGTTCCGCGACGACCTGCGCGACGCCGCCTCCGGCCGGCTGGCCGATCACCGCCCGATCGACGAGCTGACCACCTCCCTCTTCGCCGCCCGCAGCCAGGGCGGCATGAACGACTCCGAGCTGGCCCTGCGCCAGCTCGCCGAGGACAACTCGATCGTCCGCACGCAGCGCCGACCGCCCGTGCTGTGGATCTGGTCGTCGATCGTCGTGCTCGCCGTGATCGTGGCCGCGCTCGTCATCTGGGTGCTGACCCTGCAGCCGTCCACGACACTCCCGTCGCAGTCGCGGGAGGTCCCGAGCCTCACGAGCACGAGCTACGACAGCGCCCAGTCGACGCTGACGGCCCTCGACCTCGTGCCGAGTCAGGTCACCGAGTTCAGCGACTCCGTCCCCGAGGGCGAGGTGATCCGCACGGATCCCGGCTCCGGCACGATCGTCGCCCCCGACACGGTGATCCGCGTCTACGTGTCGCAGGGCGCCGAACCGGTCGCGGTCCCGGCGACCGCGGGCAGCGCCCTCTCGGACGCGATCGCCGCCCTCACCGCAGCGGGGTTCGAGGAGGGGTCGCAAACCCGGACGAACTCGCCCACCGTCCCGGCCGACATCGTGATCTCCAGCGCTCCGTCCGGAGGCGACCTGGCCGCACCGGGCACCCCGGTCGACGTCGTCGTCTCCTCCGGCACCGTCGTGCTGCCCGACCTCGTCGGCCTGTCGCTGAGCGCCGCTCTCGCAGCCCTCGAGGCCGAGGATCTGCAGCTCGTCGGCGAGGAGGCCCCCGACGAGACGTGCGAGTCGGTGCGCCGCACCAACCCACCGGTCACCACCCAGTCGTCCGCTCCCGGCGAGGTCCCCCAGGGCTCCACCATCGAGCTCGGCTACTGCGCGGGCTGAGCGCCCGCAGCACGGCGAGCACGAGTGCCCCGCGGCTCCGTGCCGCCGAGGCTCCGTGCCTCCGAGGGTCTACGCCCGGCGGGCGTCCGCCAGCGGCTGCTCGAGTCGCACGACCCGGTCGGCCGACGACGGAAGGCCGCCCCGGATGTCGCTCGGAGTGAGCCCCTCCCGGCGCTTCAGTGCGCGGCGGAGGTGGTCGGCGGACGAGAACCCGGACGCGGCGGCGATCGTCTCGAGGGGTACCTCGCGCGGACGGCGGCGCAGCAGCTCGACGGCGCTGGCCACCCGGGCGAGCTCGATCTCGCTGGCGACGGTGGTGCCGGCGTCCTCGAAGAGCCGCTGCAGCGAGCGGGTCGACACGTTGACCGCGTCCGCCACGGCCTCCGGAGTGCAGCGGGGCGTCCGGTGGGTGCGGTCGATCACGGTCCTGGCGCGACCCAGCGTCGCCGCACGGATGCTCGTGGCGCCGGCCTGAGCCCCCTGCGAGGCGAGGAACGCGCTGACCAGGAGCTGCTTGACGACGTGGACGAAGTTCGCGAGCTCGGCCTCCCCGGGGATCCCGGGACCCGATTCGGCCGCGAGGACGAACGCCGTGGTGAACGCGGAGGCGGCGCGCGTCGTCCGGGCGTCGGGATCGAGCGCGTAGACGCCCGCGTTCGTGTCGAAGCCGTAGCGGCGCATCTCGTCGGAGCGGATCGAGACCTGCAGCAGCGAGACCGGGGTCGTCGATTCCGTCGTGAACGTGGTCGTCCCCGGCTGGTACGAGATCGATCCGGGACGCAGGAGCGTCGTCCGCTCCGGTCCGACCATGCGGACGAAGCCCTCGAGCAGGAACGTGAAGGTGAGCACGGACGTGTCGTCGGCGCTCCAGGTCCCCCGGAGCACGCGCATCGGCGACGACGTGATCAGGACCACCTGCACGCCGTTCGCTGAGAAGCCCGAACCCGTCAGGCGCGGAACCGTCCCCGGCTTCACCACGACCCGAGGACCGAGCGTCTCGATCTCGCGTATCCCGGAGTACTCCCACGAGACCTGTTCCACCATCGTCGCCCCCGGATGATTCGTTCCAGCAGTCGATCCCCTTGCCGGATGTCCTCCGATTATGCCGGGAAGGGGTACTGCACCCTCCGCCGCACACCCGTCAAAACACGCCACCAGGGCGGGGTCCATAGCCGTGCGATCGGAGCTCCCGCTCCCGCCGTTCTGCGGATCGGGCAGCTCTAAACGACAGTCATAGCGCATCGGCGGCGGCTTCCGCACGAGGAGTGGCGCGTCCTGATGGCCCCTGTCCGAGGGTCACTTCGACAGCGAGTCGCTCGATGCGCGGTCGCGAAGAGACGGAGCCGTGCCGACCTCGTCGAGCCAGTTCGCGAGCAGCACGCGCCCGGACGGCGTGAGGATCGACTCCGGATGGAACTGCACGCCGACGACCGGGGCCGAGACGTGCCGCAACGCCATGACGACACCCTCCGCGGTGGTCGCCGTCACCGCCAGCTCGGGCGGCAGCGAGCCGAGCTCGACCGCGAGCGAGTGGTACCGCATGGCCTCGAACCCCGAGGGGATCCCCGCGAACAGCCCGTCGCCGTCGTGCTCGACGATCGAGGTGCGGCCGTGCAGGAGCTCCGGAGCCTCGCTCACGCGGCCACCGAGGGCGTGCGCGATCACCTGGTGCCCGAGGCAGACGCCGAGCAGCGGATGCGCGCTCGCCACAGCGTGCCGCACCAGCGCCGTCGACGTGGGGACGTCCTCGGGTCGGCCCGGGCCCGGCGACACGAGGACACCGTCGGCCGCCTCGGCGCGGAGCACCGCCTCGGCCGGCGACAGCTCAGCGCCCTCGACGACCTCGACGTCCGCTCCGAGCTCGCGGAGGTAGGCGACCAGGGTGAAGACGAAGCTGTCGTAGTTGTCGACGACGAGGATCCCCGTCGACCGGCGGCCGCTCACTCCTCGACGGTGACGTTCTGATCGAGCACGATCGACTGCACCCACGGGAACACCCACTCGGCGAGAGCGGCCAGCACGGCCGCCACGAGGACGAGGACGAGGAGGAGCCGGACCCACCAGGGGCCGGGCAGGACCCGCCACAGCGCTGCGTACATCTCAGCCCTCCTGATCGAGCGTCGCGGCGAGCTCGGCCGGGGCACCCGCGGAACGCGGCTGCCAGGACTCGAGGACGCCGTAGGCGATGATCCGCTCGGCGGTCGAGTACAGCGGGTTGCAGCTCGTCAGCGTGATGAGCCGGTCGGTCGGCGCCACGTCGGTCGACCACGGCACCGGATCGATGACCTGCACGTCCGACGGCTGCACGTACTCGAGATTGCGGTAGCGGTAGGTGTACCAGCCGTCCGCCGTCTCGATGTAGATGGCGTCGCCGAGCTGGAGCTGATCGATGAGGTGCATGCCCCCGCCGTACGCGCTGCGGTGCGCCGCCAGGGCGAAGTTGCCGACCTCTCCGGGCATCTGGGTGCCCGGGTAGTGCCCGATGCTGCCCTCGTCGAGGACGTTCGCCGCGTCGACCCCCTCGGCGATCGTGCGGACCCAGCCCTCGCCGTAGCGGGGGATGTAGAGGTTGCCGAAGGACGTGTCGATCGCTGCGACCGTCGACACGACGGGAGCCCCGAAGTCGGCCGGGGCGAGGGACTCGGCCTGCGTCGGAGCGGGCGCGGGCGCCGGATCCCCCCAGCTCTCCCGCAGCTCCGCCGCCTCGCTCGTCTGCTGACCGGCGATCACCGCATCGTTCCACCACAGCTGCCAGCCGAGGAAGAGGAGGACGAGGACGCCCGCGGTCATCAGCAGCTCGCCGAGCACCCCGAAGACGGACAGCCGGCGGCGCGGGCGCGGAGCACGGCGCCGGGTTCGCGGCCGCAGGGGTGCTTCGGCGGGCTGCTCGGCTGACATGCGACGAGTCTAATCGGCGGCCTCCCACGGATCCTCGGCTCTCTGCGCCCCTGGGGAGAGCTCTGCGCAGCCTGTGGAGAACGCCGGAAAGCCGTCTCGACCGGAGCCGGCGGGCGGCCTGCTCCCGGTCGGAGTGCTCCGCCCGGTACAGTGGTCGGCATGGCACGAGCGACGAAGAGCCCGAAGCCGGAGCGCGACGAGGCCCGGACCGGAGAGAACTCCCCCAACCCGGTCTGGTTCAAGCCGGTGATGTTCGGCTTCATGCTGATCGGACTCGCCTGGATCATCGTCTTCTACGTGAGCCAGGGCGTGCTGCCGATCCCCGATCTGGGCAACCTCAACATCCTCATCGGCTTCGGGATCGCCTTCATCGGCTTCCTGATGACCACCCGCTGGCGCTGACCGCGTCCCCGGCATGACCGACGCCCCGTCCGATCCCCGGACGGGGCGTTCGTCGTCCGTGGCCCGACTCCGAGCGGCCGGCTGTGTGTTCGCGGAGGACGAGGCACGCCTGATCGAGGAGGAGGCGTCGTCGGAGGCGCAGCTCGACGCGCTGCTGCGGCGCCGCGAGGCGGGCGAGCCGCTCGAGCAGATCCTCGGCTGGGTCGACTTCCGCGGATTGCGCGTCCGCGTGGCTCCCGGAGTCTTCGTGCCGCGTGTGCGGACCGGCTTCGTGGTCGACGCGGCCCTGTCCCTGCTCGAGGGGTGCGCCCCGGGCACCACGGTGCTCGACCTGTGCTGCGGCTCCGGAGCGATCGGGCGCGCGCTGGCGGGCGAGCGCAGCGACCTGCGGCTGCTCGCCGCCGACGTCTCCTCCGCTGCGGTCGCCTGCGCGCGGACCAACCTCGACGGGTTCGGCGAGGTGTTCGAGGGCGACCTCTTCTCCGCGCTGCTCGCCGGGGAACGCGGGCGCATCGACGTCGTCGTCGTGAACGCCCCCTACGTGCCGACGGAGACGATCGCCCTGATGCCGCCGGAGGCTCGGCTGCACGAACCCGCCGCCTCGCTCGACGGGGGGAGCGACGGTCTCGAGCTGCATCGCCGCATCGCCCGGGAGTCCCGCAACTGGCTGTCGGCGGGCGGTGCGGTCGTCATCGAATCGGGTCGCGAGCAGGCTCCGGTGAGTGCGGCCGCGTTCGCCGCGTCGGGCTTCTCGACGCGGATCCTCGAGGACGACGACCGGGACGCCACCGTCGTCGTCGCGCGTCTTCCTCGAACTACACGCCTGTAATTATCCCCAGCTGTGCAAACTCCTGTGGAGAGAGCGCAACGCCCTCCGGATCCGCGGGATCCCGGGGCCGCTCACCCCGATCCGCGGTCTGACGCGGCAGGATCGGGGACCCTCCCGTCCCTCGGCCGCACCCCGCGGAATGACATCCGCGTAGTTCTCCCCATTGTTAACAACCCTGTGGATAACTTTCTCCCCACCTGTGCACAGCACCTGTGGACGAACCCTTCGAGCCGGTTACACCCCCGCGCGCGGGATCGAGCGGATCTCGATACGGCCGCTCCGCGACCTACTCGATCAGCAAGAATCCCCGCCGCTCGCGCAGCCCCCCACCGAGCGAGCGGCGCTCACCCCCGCTGGTCGAGCAGCCGCGCAGCGGCGTATCGGTGATTGCCTTGGTGGTGTCGCGGGGTTCTGACTCGATCGCGTATCTGACGCCTAGCCGGGCTGTCTTGGTCTCGAACT
>NZ_LMNT01000004.1:0-337351 GCF_001423055.1 Rathayibacter sp. Leaf299 | reverse complement strand
GTCGTCGGAGCCCGGCGCGGTCTCGCCGTCGAGGAGGAGGGAGGCGGCGACGTCGGCGCGCAGCTGGCCGAGGGTGCGCTCGTCGTGGGGGAGGTCCTTCAGGCTGCGCGCGGCGCGGTCGGCGCGGTCGAAAGCTCCGTGCGCTTCCGGGGCGGGGAGGTGGAGGTGCAGGGTGGCCATGCCGTCGAGGTCGCTGTCGAGCCAGACGCCGCGGCGGGCGGCGCACCGCGTGTGGCGGTCGGTGAGCGACTCCGGGTGCAGGCGTTCGCGCAGCGACCGCAGGCGCCGCCGGAGCTGGGGAGGGGTGCACTCGCGGGCGATGACCGCTGCGGAGTCGTCGAAGCGGCCGCGCACCTCCGCGGGCTCGCGCAGCGACCGCAGGCGCCGCCGGAGCTGGGGAGGGGTGCACTCGCGGGCGATGACCGCTGCGGAGTCGTCGAAGCGGCCGCGCACCTCCGCGGGGAGATCCAGTGCGGCCCGGATGATCACGCGCGCGTGCTCGGGTGCGATCGCGGCCTCGCGCAGGGCCGTGAGTGTTTCGGGCAGTTCGTTGACGAGCATCCGGCTCTCCTCCACGAGGACGCCTGCCAGGGATTCCGAGACCCGCATGCCTGTCGCGAGCTCGGCGATCAGGGCGCGCATCGCNTTCGTTGACGAGCATCCGGCTCTCCTCCACGAGGACGCCTGCCAGGGATTCCGAGACCCGCATGCCTGTCGCGAGCTCGGCGATCAGGGCGCGCATCGCTGCCTCCTCGCGGTCGACGTGCGCCTGCATGCTCGGATCGACGAGCGCATCCGGGAGCGTCATCGCCGTGCGGCGGGCGAGCTCGATCAGCTCCGCCCTCTGCGCTTCCGCTCGGGAGCGGAACGCGTCGACCGCGCAGGCGGCTCCGACGGCGGCGACGAGGGCGTCGTCGAAGCACTCGCGCACGCTCGGACCGCCACTCGCGGGCCGTGCTTCGACATCCAGGAGAACCATACGCGGATGACACCAGGGACCACCGACACCACAGCCGCAATCGCGCCACGAGGCGGGGGAACGCGCCAGGGAGGGGGTCGGAGGTGGGGCTGCTGGTGGACGTGGATCTCGATACGCCCGCTGCGCGGGCTACCCGATCAGCAGAGGTGGGGGCTTGGCGGGCTGGTCTATCAGTAGAGGGTCGATCCGCGGGGTGTGCTCGGCGCTTGGGCTACGCCCGCCGGTCGCTGCTCCGGCCAGGCGCGGCGGGGCGCGCGGGGGCGGCAGGTACCCTCGGTCGGATGGACGACAGGTACGGGCAGGACGTGCTCGCCGGGGACTGGCGGGCGAAGCACAAGGTCGAGGTGGCGGTCGTCGAGGCCGTGCGCGACCTCGTGGTCGAGGAGGTCGCCTCCGGGTTCGTGGGCGCCGTGCTCGGCGTCGAGATGCGGATGGTGCGGCTCGAGGACCGGTTCGGGAAGGTGCGCGTGTTCCCGATCGGGCCCGGGTTCCTGATCGACGGCAAGCCGGTGTCGCTGAAGGCGCCCGGTCTCAAGCGCGACGCGAACCTCGGCCGGGCGCGCTCCGCCTCCGGATCGTTCCACGTCGCCGACGCGAAGGCGCGCGTCGCGCTGCCCAGCCGCATCTACGTCGAGGGGCGGCACGACGCCGAGCTCGTCGAGAAGGTGTGGGGGCACGACCTGCGGATCGAGGGCGTCGTCGTGGAGTACATCGAGGGCGTGGACCACCTCGACGAGCTGGTCCGCGCGTTCCGTCCGGGCCCGGGCCGGCGCATCGGGGTGCTCGTCGACCACCTCGTCCGCGGGTCGAAGGAGTCGCGGATCGCCGACACCGTCGCCGCCGGCCCGCACGGCGAGCACGTCCTGGTCGTGGGCCACCCCTACATCGACATCTGGCAGGCGGTGAAGCCGGACCGCGTCGGGCTCGAGCGCTGGCCCGAGATCCCGCGCTCGATCGAGTGGAAGCACGGCATCTGCAAGGCGCTCGGCTGGCCGCACGAGGAGCAGGCCGACATCGCCCGCGCGTGGCAGCGGATCCTGGCGACGGTGACGACGTTCCGCGACCTGGAGCCGGCGCTGCTGGGACGGGTGGAGCAGCTGATCGACTTCGTGACGGAACCCGCGTGAGAGCCGCGGTCGCCCTCGCGTTCGACGTCGTCCTCGTCGCGGTGTTCGTCCTGATCGGACGTCGCAGCCACGAGGAGGGAGGCGAGCTGCTCGGGTTCCTGACCACGTTCTGGCCGTTCCTCACGGGACTGCTCGCCGGCTGGGCGCTCGCGCGCTCGTGGCGTGCTCCCGACCGGATCGTGCCGACCGGGCTGATCGTCTGGGCGGGCACGGTCGTCGTGGGGCTGCTGCTCCGGATCGTCTCGCAGCAGGGCGTGCAGTGGAGCTTCGTGATCGTCACCGCGCTCGTGCTGGGCGCGTTCCTCCTGGGGCGGCGGACCCTCACGCGGCTCGCGGCACGGCGTCGAAGGCGCTGACCCTCAGCCCAGCACCTGCACCCCGAAGTGCTGCGCGAACAGCGGCAGCATCAGGCTCAGCTGCAGCTCCGTCAGCGCCGCTCCGCGCAGGCCGTCGAGCCCGCCGAGCACGTGCAGCTCGGCGCCGCGCAGATCGAGGTGCTCGAGACGGGCGCCGCCGAGCTCGAGGGAGCGGACGTCGCAGTCGACGAGGCGGACCCGGGCTCCGGTGGCCCCGCCCAGGTCGAGTTCGTCGATCGTGCAGCGCTCGAGCAGGACGTCGCGGAGCGCGGCCCCGCGCAGGTTCACGTAGCCGAGCTTGCAGTCGGCGATCCGCACCTGCTCGAGGGTGCTCTCGTAGAGCTCGGCCGAGCCGAGCCTCGAGCCGAGCAGCTCGACCGAGCGCCATCGGCTGCGGGCCGCGGAGAGGCCGGGCACGTCGATCCGCTCGACGCGCGACTCGACGACGGAGGCGGCGCGCAGCTGAGCCCCGGAGAGGACGGCGGCGGAGAGCAGGCACTCGCTGATCGAGAGGGCGGTGAGGTCGGCCCCGGTGAGGTCGACCCCGTCGAAGTGCAGGCCCTCGGCGTGCTCGCGGGCACCGAGATCACCGGCGAACCCCTCGGCGAGGGAGTCGAGGCGGAGGGGATCGAGTCGGGGAGCGGGGATCGCGGCGCGCATCCGGGGAGCCTAGCCCGCACCGCCGACGCGGATCCCGCTCCGGCGCCCCTCTCACCCCGGCGTCGGTGCGGCCTGGGAGGATGGACGGATGAACCCGACGCTGCTCGAACGGATGCCGACGCCCGACGCCGACGGGCGCGTGGACGACGACGCCGTCTACCTGGCGTTCACGGAGTGGGCCGAGGCGCGCGGACTGCCGCTCTACCCGGCGCAGGACGAGTCGATGCTCGAGATCGCCTCCGGAGCGAACCTGATCCTCTCGACGCCGACCGGCACCGGCAAGTCGCTCGTCGCGATCGGCGCGCATGCCGCTGCCCTCGCCGCCGGGAAGCGCAGCTACTACACGGCGCCGATCAAGGCGCTCGTGTCCGAGAAGTTCTTCGCCCTCGTCGACGTGTTCGGGGCGGCGAACGTCGGGATGGTGACGGGCGACTCCTCCGTCAACGCCGACGCCCCGATCATCTGCTGCACGGCCGAGATCCTGGCGAACCTGGCGCTGCGCCACGGGGCCGGGACCGCCGTCGACCAGGTGGTGATGGACGAGTTCCACTTCTACGCGGACCCCTCGCGCGGCTGGGCCTGGCAGGTGCCGCTGCTGACGCTGCCCCACGTGCAGTTCGTCCTGATGTCGGCGACGCTGGGCGACGTGACGGCGCTCGCCGCCGACCTCACCCGCCGCACGGGACGCGAGACGGCCCGCGTGACGGGCGTGGAGCGTCCGGTGCCGCTGCACTACTTCTACGAGATCGCGCCGATCCACGACTCGATCGAGGAACTGCTCGCGACGAACCAGTCGCCCGTCTACGTCGTGCACTTCTCGCAGGCTGCGGCTCTCGAGCGCGCGCAGGCGCTCACGAGCGCCAACATCGCCAGCCGCGAGCACCGCGACCGCATCGCCGAGGTGATCGGCGGTTTCCGCTTCACCACGGCCTTCGGCAAGACCCTCTCGCGGCTGCTGCGGCTGGGCATCGGCGTGCACCACGCCGGCATGCTGCCGAAGTACCGACGGCTCGTCGAGCAGCTCGCCCAGCAGGGAATGCTGCGGGTCATCTGCGGCACCGACACCCTGGGCGTCGGGATCAACGTGCCCATCCGCACGGTGCTGCTCACGGCGCTGACGAAGTACGACGGCACCAGGATGCGTCAGCTCTCGGCGCGCGAGTTCCACCAGATCGCCGGCCGCGCCGGTCGCGCCGGCTACGACACCGCGGGCACCGTGGTCGTACAGGCGCCCGAGCACGAGTCCGAGAACCGCAAGGCGCTCGACAAGATGGGCGACGATCCGAAGAAGCGGAGGAAGTGGGTCGCCAAGCGCGCGCCGCAGGGCTTCGTCAGCTGGGGCGAGCCGAGCTTCCGCAAACTCGTCGACGCGGAGCCCGAGACGCTCACCTCGCACATGACCATCACCTCGGCGATGCTCCTCAACGTGATCGCGCGCGGCGGCGACGCCTTCGCGAACGTGCACGCGCTGATCTTCGACAACCACGAGCCGTGGAAGCGGCAGCTGCAGCTCGCCCGTCGGGCGCTGGGCATCTACCGGACGCTGCGCGAGGCGGGCGTGGTCGAGCAGAGCGTCGGCGCCGACGGCGTGGTGCGCATCCGCCTGACCGTCGACCTGCAGCCCAACTTCGCGCTCAACCAGCCGCTCTCGCCGTTCGCGCTCGCGGTGTTCGACGTGCTCGACCCCGAGTCGCCGACCTTCGCGCTCGACGTGATCTCGGTGCTCGAGTCGACGCTCGACGACCCGCGGCAGATCCTCGGCGCCCAGCAGTTCCAGGCGCGCGGCGACGCGGTGGCGGCGATGAAGGCCGACGGGATCGAGTACGAGGAGCGGATGGAGCTGCTCGAGTCGGTCACCCACCCCAAGCCGCTCGAGGAGCTGCTCGAGGCGACGTTCGCGACCTACACCGCGGCGCAGCCCTGGGTCCGCGACTTCGAGCTGTCGCCGAAGTCGGTCGTGCGCGACATGTACGAGCGGGCGATGTCGTTCGGCGAGTACACCGCGTTCTACAAGCTGTCGCGGTCGGAGGGACTCGTCCTGCGCTACCTGTCCGACGCGTTCCGCGCGGCCCGGCAGACGATCCCCGACGAGATCAAGAACGAGGAGCTGCACGACCTGATCGAGTGGCTCGGCGAGCTCGTGCGCCAGGTCGACTCGTCGCTCGTCGACGAGTGGGAGGAGCTGGTCAACCCGGCCCTGCACGACGCCGACCAGGCGATCGTGCCGCCCGCCCCGCGCCGACTCACCGCGAACCAGCGGGCGTTCCGCGTGCTCGTGCGCAACGAGATGTTCCGCCGGGTGTCGCTGGCGGCGCTCGACGACCACGAGGCGCTGGGCGAGCTCGACGCAGCGGCCGGCTTCGACGCGGACGCGTGGGGGGAGGCGCTGGACGACTACTACGACGAGCACGACACGATCGGCACGGGCCCCGACGCCCGCGGGCCGGCGATGCTGCTCGTCGAGCAGACGCCGACGCAGTGGCGGGTGCGGCAGATCCTCGACGACCCGGCCGGCGACCACGACTGGGGCATCTCGGCGACCGTCGATCTCGCCGAATCGGATGAGGCGGGAGCCGCCGTGGTGCGGGTCACGGGCGTGGGGCGGCTCGACGGCGGGAGCTGAGTCGGAGGGTCGTTCCCGCCGCGCCGTCCGTCAGCGTCGGCGCTGCTCGCGCTTGCGCATCTCGGCGGCGATGTCGTCCTCGGTGATCTCCTTCTTCACCGGGCCCCAGATCGAGGCGGCCTGGCCGATGACGCCGATCCCGATGCCGAGCATCGGCCAGATCGGCCAGAAGTAGCCGTCGCCGCCCGAGGCGAACCAGACGGTCGTGGTGATCGCCGAGACGCTCGCCCAGCCGCCGACGGAGCCGAAGAAGTCGCGCTTGCGCTTGAGCTCGCGGACGGCGATGGCCCGGTCGGCGTCCTCGACCCGCTCGGGCGCCGACGGCTCGGCTCCCGTCGCCGGCTCGACGGCCTTCGCGTCCCGTCGTGCTGCGGGATCCGGGGACCCCCACTGGTCGCTCATCCGGCCCCCTCCGTGTCGCTCGCTCCAGACTACGCACGGGCCGCGGCGCCCGCACCGCCGTCAGGACCGGGCGTGCACGTGGGTGCGCTCCATGATGGCGCTGGTCAGCGCCTCGACCGGCTCACGGGCGGCGGTGCTGCTCTCGAGCAGGCGGAAGTCGATGTCCTCGAGCTCGGGCAGGCCGGCGCGGTCGCCGACGGTGACGAGATCCTCCGGGATGAGGGAGCGCGGGAAGACGGCGACGCCGATGCCGGCGCGGACCGCCGCGAGCACGCCGTTCACCTCGCGGGTGTTGCAGGTGATCCGCCAGGTGCGTCCGGCCGCCTCGAGGGCGTCGATCGCGATCTGCCGCGAGACGCTGGGGCCGCGGTAGGCGATCAGCGGCACCGTCTCATCGCGCTCGACGACCGTCTTCTCGTGCGCGACCCAGACCATCGTGTCGCGGCGCACGAGCCGGCCGTCCGTGGATCCGGGAGCGGTCTTGACGAAGATGAGGTCGAGCTGGCCGGCCTCGAGTCGTCGCCGCAGCGGCGCGCTCTGGTCGACGGTCAGCTCGAGCTTGATCTGCGGATGCAGCTGCCGGAAGTGCCGGAGGATGCGGGGGAGCTGCGTGATCGCGAGGTCGTCGGCCGAGCCGAAGCGGAGCCGGCCCTTCATCGCGGTGCCGCTGAAGTAGTCCTCGGCGGCGGCGTGCGCGGCGAGGATCGTGCGGGCGAAGCCGGCCATGGCGACTCCGTTGTCGGTGATCTCGACTTCGCGGGTGTCGCGGACGACGAGGATGCGGTCGGCCGCCTGCTCGAGCCGGCGGACGTGCTGGCTCACGGTCGGCTGGCTGATGCCGAGCCGCGCCGCCGCCCGGGTGAAGCCGCGCGTCTCGGCGACCGCGAGGAAGGTCCGGAGGAGGACGGGGTCGTACACGGAGGCCTCCCGGGGGTCGCGGTCATTGCGAGGGGTGATGCGGGCTCCCTCCCGAATTTACGGGCTCGATGCGCGGAGGGGGAGTCCCTGAGCCTCAGGACGGCTCGGGCTGGCAGTGCGGGCACCACCACGTGCGGCGCCGCTCGGGGTCGTCGGGGACCTCGGCCCGCACGAGCACGACGGTGCCGCAGCGGCGGCACGGACGACCGGCCCGGCCGACCACCCAGTGGCGCTCGCCGGCGCGGGTGTCGCCGGTGGTGGTCTGGAACATGCCGGGGATCGTGACCGAGGCGCGCAGGGCCCTCGCCGAGGTGGCGACGAGTGCGCGGACGTCGAGGGAGCCGACGGGGCGCCAGGGGAACGCCCCGCGGAGGAAGCAGACCTCGTTCGCCCAGAGGTTGCCGAGCCCGGCGAGCATCCGCTGGTCGAGCAGTGCCGCGATCACCGGCCGCTCCGGCGCGCGGAGGAGGCGGGCGACGGCCTCGTCGGCGCTCCAGTCGTCGCGGAGCGGGTCGGGACCGAGGTGCCCGATCGCGGTCGGGAGGTCCCGCTCGTGCAGCAGCTCGACGACCGGGAGCTCGAGGCCCCACAGCGTCGTGCCGTCGTCGAGGCGGAGTCGGACGCGCACGTCGGGGAGGACCCGGCGCGGGACCGCGCGGCCCGGCGCGGTGACGGTCCACGAGCCCTGCATCCGCAGGTGCGTGTGCAGGACCAGCTGCTGGTCGAAGTGCGTCAGCAGGTGCTTGCCGTGCGTCTCGTGGCGGAGGACATGCAGGCCGGTGAGCGCGGTGCCCGCGGCGTTCCCGGAGCGGAGCTCGCCCTCCACGACGAACCGCCCGTCGGCCGCGGAGCGGAGACGGGCGGCGAGTCGGTGGACGCTGTCTCCCTCGGGCACGGGCCGCACTCTAGAGTGCGCGGCCCGTGCCTTCCTGGGGAGTCGGCCCGCCTCAGCGGGCGGGGTACGCCTCCTGGACGGTGCGCTCGGACCCGTCGGGCGCGGTGACCACGATGGTCGCGACGCCCGCGGTGAGTGCGCGCTCGTGCGTGTTGAAGGTCACGCTGAACTCGCGGCCCGGCTTGAGCTTCTTGGTCGACTTGGTCCCGTAGTCGGTCGAGACGACGACCGAGACGGGTTCCGGTCCGTTGTTCACGGCCGTGACCGTGATCGTCGCGAACGGGCCGCGGGCTCCGGTCTCGGCGCTCGTGGCGACGTCGATGGAGGTGACGGGCGCCTCGGGCAGGTCGAGGCCGACGACCACGGGGTCGTGGTCGCTGGAGCGGAACGCGGAGGTGTCGTAGAAGATCGTCGCGTTGTAGTCGTAGCGGCTGTACTCCAGCGCCACGGACTCGCCGCTGTTGATGTTCCAGGTGTCGACTCCGGTGACGATCGCATCGGCGGCGGGGGAGGCGAAGACGTGGTCGAGCGAGCCGACCGCGCCGTCGAACGAGTAGGAGTACTCGCCGCCGTCCTTCGCGCCCTGGTCGAGGTAGCCCGCGTCGGTGATGACCTTCACCGGGTCCTCCTGCGAGTAGGCGTTGAAGTCGCCGAGCAGGTAGACGAGCTCGGTCGCCTTCTCGGTCTTCAGCCGGTCGGCGAAGGCGACGAGCGCGGTGGCCTGGGCGACGCGCGAGGCGTTGGAGGCGCCCTGACCGTCTCCCTGGTCGGCGTCGGCGCCGGATCCGGAGCCCTTCGACTTGAAGTGGTTGACGATCGCGACGAACTCGCTCTCGGCGACGCCGATCAGGCGGAACTCCTGGGCGAGCGGCTTGCGTGCGTTCGAGAACGCGGTGGTGTCGTTCAGGATGACCGACTCGCCGACGGGCTCGATCACGGCCTTCTTGTAGATGAAGGCGGTGCGGATGACGTCCTCGTCGGCCAGCGCGGGGAGCGCGGCGGGCGAGGCGACGTACGCCCACACCTCCGAACCGGCGGCGGCGTTGAGGGCGGCGGTCAGCGTGGCGAGGGCCTCGTCGCGCGGCTTGCCGAACTTGGCGGAGTTCTCGATCTCCTCCAGCGACACGACGCCGGCACCGAGGGCGTTGATCGCGGTGACGATCTTGGCCTGCTGGCGCTCGAGGTCGTCGGCGTTGGCGGCGCCTCGGGCGTCGCAGCCGCTGTTGACGGTGACGGGGTCGCCGTCGCGGTCGGTGTAGAACGTGCAGCCGGCCACCGAGTCGCCGGTGGTCGAGAAGTAGTTGAGCACGTTGAAGGACGCGATCGCCACGTCGCCGCCGACGGCCTCGGGAGCCGCGGTGCGGGTGTCGGCGAACTCGGCCGGCTGCACCGTCTCGGCGTTCTCGACGGTCAGCTGCGTGACGGGCTGGAAGGCCCAGCCGTTGTTGCGGTAGTCGAGCACGACCGGCCCGGTGAAGGTCGTCGGGGCTCCGACGCGGATCGGCTCGGTCGGCGTGAGGTAGGGCAGCGGGATCGCCTTGTTGGCGGCCGACCCGAGGAAGTTGATCGAGGCTCCGTCGTCGAGCACGACGGCGCGGGCCGCGTTGTCGGCGACGACCGCGGCGAGCTCGGGCGATCCCGGGCGGGCGACCTCGGTCGGGGTGAGCAGCGGAGAGGTCCCCGCGGCGAGCCCGATCGAGCCGAAGCTGTTGAGATCGAAGGTGTCGGTCACGGTGAAGGCGCCCTGCGGGGCGATCAGCATGCTCTCGAGCAGTTCGCGCTCCTCGGCCGTGCGGGGCAGCTCGACGGCGGCCGGGACGACCGGGGCGGCGGGTGCCTCGAGGCGGACGACGGTCGCGGCCGAGGTCGGGGTGAGCTCGGTGAGCCCGTTGAACTCGCTCACGGTGCCGGTGATCTCGAGGTGGTCGCCGATCGCGACGGAGCCGACCGACCCGGAGGAGTAGACGAAGACCGCGTCGGAGGCGGTGCGGCCGGTGGTGCTGCCGCCCGTGCCGGGCGTCTGGATCACGTAGCCGTTGTAGCCGCCGGAGGGGTAGCGGGCAGTGACGACTCCCGTCGTGGTGACGGTGCGGCCGACGAGCGGCGACGCGGCTCCGCTGCCCTGGATCTCGGCGATGGTCGCCTTCTCGGCGGGCGCGGGAGGAGTGACGGGCGGCGTCGTGGGGCCGGGGGTGGGCTCCGGCTCGGCGTCGGTGCCGCTCGAGCGGGGCGTCGGCGCTCCGACGGAGAAGTCGGCGCTGTTGACGTCGGTGTCGCCGGCGGTGCCGTCGGCGCGCGAGATCGACTCGGTGTTCGTCGGGACGGCGGCGGCGGTCGTCTCGAAGGTGTTCGAGGTGCCGTAGCCGAGGAGGTCGAGGACCGTGCCGGGCTGCGGGGCGGTGCCGGTCGGCGGGGCGACGAGCGGAGCGGTGCCGTCGACGAGGAAGAGGGTGCCGCCACCCGCCGCGATGTTCAGGCCGTTCGCGACCTGGTCGGGATCGGGCAGCGCCGCGCCGTTCGTGCCGTTGCTCGCGCCCTGCACGAGGAAGTGGCCGCCGGCCGGGACGACGCCCTGGAGTGCGACGGTCGTCGAGGGGTTCGCCGTGCCGGTCGCGGAGCGGTACTGCAGGCTCGTGCCGGCCAGGGCGATGTCGGAGCCGGTGGGGTTGTGGAGCTCGACGTAGCGGTTGCTGTAGACCGCTCCGCTCGAGCCGCCGCGGGTGAAGATCTCGCTGATGACGAGCTCGTCGCCGGCCGGGGCGGCCGAGGCGGACTGGGCGACGAGCGGGGCGGCGACCAGCGCGAGGCCCGCGAGCCCGGCGCCGGCGAGTGCGCGCCTGCGTCGGCGGAAGGGGATGGCGGTGTCGTGCACCGGGGTGTCGGGCATGGGTGTCCTCTCGATCGCCGTCCCGGTGGGGACGGTCTGTCGCGCGTGCGTCGGCGCTGATGGAGCGCGGCCGGTGGTGCTCGTGCCCCTGTAAGGGGCACGAGTAGCCACGCTATGCAGTCCAGATGCCCGCTCCGTGAACCGGGTGTTTCATGAGTGTGAACTCAGCCACCGACATCGCGTCGCGACGGACACGACGGCGCGCGCCACTACGGTCGAGCCATGAGCGATCCCCACGATCTGCGCCGCCGTCTGGTCCGCGCGCACGGCGACTCCCGGGATCGGACGGACGGGTACGCCTCGGCCGACGTCACCGGCTGGTGGCGGGATCCGGGCCTGCTCGCGGCCCTCGGCCCCGGCCTCTCCGCCCTGTTCGCCGACGAGGAGGTGACGGTCGTCCTCGGTCCGCAGACGCGGGGCACTCCGCTGGCCGCCCTGGTCGCCCTGCACCGCGGCGCCGGGCTCGTCGAGGCGCGGAAGGCGTCGGCGCCCGTCGAGGACGGCGTCGACTGGTGGGAGTCGGCGCTCCCGCGCGACTACCGCGACGACCCGATCCACTTCCGGGTGCGCCGCGCCGTCCTGGCTCCGGGGGACCGCGTGCTGCTCGTCGACGACTGGATCGAGACCGGGACGCAGGCCGCCGCCTGCCGTCGCCTGGTCGCCCTCGCCGGGGCGGAGTGGGTGGGCGCGGCCGTCGTGGTCGACGGCCTGGAGGACGACGCGCGGCGCTCCGATCTGCGCGTGCGCTCGCTCCTGCGCGACGCCGAGCTCTGAGCGCTCGCGGCGGACGTCCGGGAACGGCGGCCATGATCGGGGGATGATCTCCTTCGAGCTGGCCCGAGCGCTGCGCACCGCGGGCGTGCGCTGGTCACCGGTCACCGGCGACCGCTTCCGCATCGAGCGGGAGGGGTTCGACGGCGACGTCTTCACCGTCAGCGACATGACGATCGAGGCGCACGAGTACCCCAGCGGCACCGTGCTGGGCTTCAACGGCACCACCGAGTGGGCGCTGGACTCGGTCTCGCTCGAGGACTCGCTCTGGATGCCGCGCGAGGACCAGCTGCGCGAGCTGCTGCGCGGCACGTTCCGCTCGCTGCGCCGCGAGGAGGGCGAGCCCGCGCGCCACGTCGTCGAGATCGTCCTCGGCGGGGTCGCGCGCACCTTCGAGGACGCGGCGCCCGAGAACGCCTACGGCGAGGCGCTCCTGGCGCTGGTGAGCTCGGCCTCGGTCGATCTCGACGACGTCGACGAGCTCGTCTGAGCCGCTGAGGCGCCGGAGGCCCCCGCCGTCCGCGTCAGGACGCGGCCTTCTCCTCGTCGCTCTTCGCGGCCGTCCGCTTCGCCGCGGGCTTCTTCGCGGCGGGCTTCTTCGCCGGGGCCTTCTTCGCGGCCGGCTTCGATCCGGCCGCACCGGACGCGTCGTCCTCGGCCGCCGTCGACGAGCCCTTCGCGGTGCTCTTCTTCGCGGGCGCCTTCTTCGCAGGCGCCTTCTCCGGAGCGTCGCCCGTCGCCCCGCCCTTCGCCCCGCGGCTGCGCTCGACCGAGCGCTTGAGCGCCTCCATCAGGTCGAGCACCTCGCCGCCGCCCTCCTCCTCCGGCTTCTCGCCGAAGGTCGCGGCGGTGTCGAGCGCGTCGCCCTGCTCGATCTTCGCGTCGATCAGGGTGCGCAGCTCCTCCTGGTACGCGTCGGTGAACTTCGACGCGTCGAAGTCCTCGGAGTAGGAGTCGACGAGGTGCGAGGACATCTCGAGCTCGCGCGCCGCGATCCGGGTCGTGCCCTCGAGGGAGGGGAACTCGACCTCGCGGACCTCGTCGGCCCAGAGCAGCGTCTGCAGCATCAGCAGCTTGCCGCGTACGCGCAGCGCCGCCAGACGGGTCTTCTGCCGCAGGGCGAACTCGACGATCGCCGTGCGGTCGGTCTGCTCGAGGGTGCGCCGCAGCAGCACGTACGCCTTGGGGGAGGAGGAGTCGGGCTCGAGGATGTACGCGCGGTCGAACATGATCGGGTCGACCTGGTCGCTGGGCACGAACTGCACCACGTCGATCTCGCGGTCGCGCTCCTCGGGCAGCGCCTTCAGCTCGTCCTTGGTGAGCACGACCGTGTGCTCGCCGTCGTCGTAGGCCTTGTCGATGTGGTCGAACGAGACGACCTCGCCGCAGACCTCGCACTTGCGCTGGTACCGGATCCGCCCGCCGTCGCGGTCGTGCACCTGGTGCAGCGCGATGTCGTGGTCCTCGGTCGCGCTGTAGATCTTGACCGGCACGTTGACCAGGCCGAAGGTGATCGCGCCCTTCCAGATGGCTCGCATGGGTTCAGTGAACACCGTGCGCACCGGCGGCGGGAAGCCCTTCCGGCACTCGACGTCCTCCCGGCCCGCGGGTGTGGAATGGGCGGATGACGAGTGAGGACACGACCAGGAGCGACGAGGACCGGCCGTCGGACCGGCTCCGAGCGGCGCTCCACGCGTCGAACGCGTCGTCGAGGCTGCAGGCGGCGATGAGCGCGGGGACGAGGCCGGCCGACGAGTACGTCCCGGTGCTGGTCGCGCGCTGCGCCGTCGAGCCCGACTTCGGCGTGCGTGAGATGCTCACCTGGGCGCTGGTGCGGCACGACGCCGCGGTCACCGTCGATCCGCTGATCGCCGAGCTGGTCTCGGAGTCGCCGCAGGCCCGCGCGCAGGCCCTGCACACGCTGTCCAAGGTGGGCGATCCCCGGGCGTGGGCCGCGATCACGCCCGCGCTGCTGCACGACGAGCACCTCGAGGTCGCGAAGGCCGCCTGGCGCACCGCCGCCCGCCTCGCACCCCCGGAGGAGCGTTCCGCGCTCGCCCGGCAGCTCGCCGAGCACCTCGGCGACGGCGACCGTCCCGAGCAGCGGAGTCTCACCCGCGCGCTCCTGATGCTCGAGGAGGCCGCGGCGCCCGCCCTCGAGACCGCCGCGCAGTCGGAGGAGCAGCCGAGGCGGATCCACGCGCTCGCGACCCTCCGCCTCCTCGCCGACCCGGACGAGGACGTCGAGGACGCCTTCGATCGCGCCCGCCGCGCCTGACGAGCCCGCACGCGGAGGAGCCCCGGGCGTCGAGGGAGCCTGCAGCAGCAGGCGGCCTCGACGGCCCGGGGCTCCCCGGTCGCGTCGCGCGTGGACTACACGCCGACGCCCGTCGGCAGTTCGCGGTCGGCGAGGTACTCGCGCACCAGGCGCTCGACCGTCGCGCGGTCGAGGCCGAGACTGCCCAGACCTGCGTCGAGGTACTGCTCGGCGTTCTCGGCGGTGATGCCGATCTCGGCGATGATCTCGCGGTAGGTCATGCCCGAGGCGAGCAGTCGCAGGATCTCGGCCCTCGTCGGCAGAGTGACCGGCGTGGGCTCCGGCGTCGGCGGGGTCGGGTTCTTCTCCCCGTCGATCGCCGAGGTGTCGTCGGCGAACGAGGCGGTCACGAACGCGATCGCCTTCGAGGTGATGCCGAGCGCCTCCTGATTGATGTTCGCCAGGTCGTCACCGGCCGAGTGGTAGTTCGGGTCGTGCGGGATGCCGGCGGTGCCGCCGAAGAGCGCGACCTCCTCCTCCGTCTTGATGTCGTCGGCTCCGGTGAAGACGCCCGACGAGGGGATCCCGACCGAGATGAAGCCGTCGTAGTCGCTGCGTCCGTCGAACGCGGTGTCGATCCACGGCTGGCCGATGGAGTCGAAGTAGTCCGTGAACGCCTTCTCGGTGGCGATGGAGCCCGCGGGCACCTCGACCGGGGCCTCGTAGGTGGACTCGTTCGCGTCGTAGACCGACACGACGTAGTTGGGCGAGGCGACCATGTCGAAGTTCATGTACGTCGCGATCTTCGCAGCGTCCTCCTCCGTCAGCGAGTCGACGTAGGTGTAGGAGCCGACCAGGCCGACCTCCTCGGCGCCCCACCAGGCGAAGCGGACCGCGTTCGTGGTCTCGCCGGCCTCGGCCAGCTCGACCGCCGTCTCGAGCAGCGTCGCCGATCCGGAGCCGTTGTCGTTGATGCCGGGGCCCTCGGGCACGCCGTCGAGGTGCGCGCCGAGCATGACCACGTTGTCGTGGTCACCGCCCGCGGTCTCGGCGAGGATGTTGAAGGTGTCGGTGTCGGTGGTCGTCTGCTCGAGGACGAGCGTCGCGCTCGTGGGCAGCGCCGCGAGCAGCGCCTGACCCTCCTCGAGGGTGACGCCGACCGACGGGACGTAGGCCTCGTCGGGAGCGCCGAGCGTGCCGTTCAGCGGCTCGGCGGGGGCGTTGTTGTAGATGATGACCGCGGAGGCGCCCGCCGCTCCCGCGGCCGCGCTCTTCTCCGCGAAGGAGCAGGTGCCGCGGCTGACCAGGGCGACCTTGCCCGTGGCGTCGAGGCCGGCCCAGGCGTCGGCCGTGCAGCCGAGCGGGTCGACGGGAGCGATGAGCTCGCCGGTGACGCCCCCCTCGGGCGTGGACGGCGTGAACGACATCGGGATGCCCTCGACGGCCGGGGTCGTGGTGAGCGAGAACGCGTCGATCGTCTGCGTCGTGGTCGTGAAGTCCTGACGCTCGGTCTCGTAGCCGGCGGCCGCGAGGACGGATTCGACGTACTGCCCGCTGAGCTCGTAGCCGGGCGTGCCGATGGCCCGGTTGCCGCCGTTCGCGTCGGCGATGGCCTGGAACGCCTCCAGGTGCTCCATGATGCCGTCGACCGTGACGGCGTCGGCGAGGTCGGCGGCCTCGACCGCGCTCGCGCTCGGGGCGAAGACGAAGCCGGCGACGAGGGCGCCCGCTCCGATCATCGCGCTGGTGCCGAGGAGTGAGCGCCGGCGTCGTGCGCCTGGTGCTCGGGGTGTGCTGTTCGCCACAGGGGTGTCCCTTCGTCGATGACAGGGGCCGCCGGGTGGGCGGCCGACGCACCCGAATCCTGCGAACGGGGTGCGCTGTGGGCGAGGCTATTCTCAGGTCGACCGAAAAGACACCCTTCCGGGGCTGATTTCACGTCGGCGAAACACGGCGGGCTCGTCCCCGCGGGTGCCGTCTGCAGAGCTCAGACGGTCGCCGGGCTCTCCGCCCACTCCCTCAGCATCGCGACGGTCTCGGCCGGCCGGTCGCGGTGCGGGCTGTGCCCCGCTCCCGCCACGACCGCGTACCGCACCCGCGGATTCGCCCGCAGGACCTCGGCCGCGAGCCGCGGGCCGAAGAACGTGAACACCTGCGGGTCGCCCGCGAGCACCAGCACCGGCGCCGTCAGCGCGGGCACGTCGGCCAGCAGGTCCCACGGGTCGTTGTCGTCGACGACCGCGGCGACGGAGGAGGGGTCGGCCGCGTGCGCCGCCCGTAGCTTCTCGGCGCGGTCGCGCGCGTCCCAGTCGGGCACCGCCTCGGCGAGCTGCTCCTCCGTCGCGGTGAGGGCGTCGAGCTCGTCGGCCCGTACCTCGGCCCGCATCTCCTCGGGCAGGCGCAGGACCGGATCGATCAGCGCGAGCCGCGCAGCCCACTCCGGATCCCGCGCCGCGGCCCGCACGGCCACCGCTCCGCCGAGCGAGTGGCCGACCACCAGCCCCCACGGTCCCGCGCCGTCCGGCCGCAGCGCGAGGACGTCGTCGGCGAAGTCGTCGTGCCGTGAGGAGCCGCCGCGCGGCCCATCGCCGTGGCCGCGCAGGTCGGGCGCGCTCACCGTCCAGCCCGCGGCTCGGAGCGCCTCGGCCACCCGCCACCAGGTCCCCCCGGCGCCGCCGAGTCCGTGCAGGAGGAGTGCCGTCCGTGTCGTCATGGGGGAAGGCTAAGGGGACGTCAGTCGAAGCGCGGGTCCCTTCCGGTGCGCTCGCCGGTCGCGAGGGAGGCGATTCCTGCCAGATCCTCGGCGTCCAGCTCGAAGCCGAAGACGTCGATGTTCGCGCGGATGCGCTCGGGAGTGACGGACTTGGGGATCACGACGATCCCGTTCTGCACGTGCCAGCGCAGCACGATCTGCGCGGGCGAGACTCCGTGGCGCGCGGCGAGCCGGGCCAGCAGGGGCTCCTCCAGCAGGCGACCCCGGGCCAGCGGCGACCAGGCCTCGGTCACGATGCCGCGGGCGGAGTCGAACGCGCGCAGCTCCTCCTGCGGCAGGCGCGGGTGCAGCTCGACCTGGTTGACCGCGGGGACGACCCCGGTCTCGGCGCCCAGGCGCTCGAGGTGCTCGATCGCGAAGTTCGAGACGCCGATCGAGCGGGCCCGGCCCTCCTGCTGCAGTCGCTCGAGCGCGCGGTAGGTGTCGACGTAGCGGTCGCGGGAGGGGATCGGCCAGTGCACGAGGTAGAGGTCGATGTAGTCGGTGCCGAGGAGCTCGAGGCTCCGGTCGAACGCCTCGAGGGTCTCGTCGTAACCGTGGTCGTCGTTCCACACCTTCGTGGTCACGAAGACCTGCTCGCGCGGGATCCCGCTCGCGCGGATGCCCTCGCCGACGCCGCGCTCGTTGGCGTAGAGGGTGGCGGTGTCGATGTGCCGGTAGCCCGCCTCCAGCGCGGTGCCGACGGCGCGGGCGGCCTCGGCGTCGCCGATCTTGTACACGCCGAGTCCGATCTGCGGGATCGCGCGGCCGTCGTTCAGAGGGATCAGGGGGACGCTCATGCCCTCCATGCTGGCACGCGGCCCGGCGCCGTCCCTGGGCGCGGGAGGAGCTCAGAGCTCCCAGTCGAGCTCCCCGTGCGGCCCGACCCGCACCGCGTCCTCGATCAGCGCGGCGAGCCCGGCGACTCCGAACAGCAGTCGCCGCTCGGCCGCTGCGGTCTCGTCGCCCGCGCCGAAGCGGCGGACCGCGAAATAGTGGTCGTGCCCGGGCTGCAGCCCCTCGACGCTCTCGGTGTCGGCGAGGGCGAGCAGGCCCCGGTGCGGCCGGCGACCGGGCCCCAGCCCCAGCCAGAGCGAGCCCGTCTCGAGCACGACCGCCGTGCTCGGCACCAGCGCGCCGTCGCGCATCGACCGCGCCGTGATCATCCAGCCGAAGCCGAGGTGGTGCAGCTGCACCGTGTGCGGCCCCCGCCACGCGTGCGACGGGTCCTCGGCGCGGTAGTAGACGGGGGAGGGGCGGAACGCGCCCTGCCAGAGCGCCGCGGCCAGCTCGCCGCACCACTCCGGCGCCTCGGGATCGGCCCAGGGCTCGACCGCCTGCGCCTGCTCCACCGCGCGTCGATGCGCGCGGACGAGCTCCTCGGCGTCCTCCCGCAGTCCCATCGTCGCCTCACCTCCGGCCGCCGCGTGGGGACCACTTTAGGGGGCGGGCTCCGGAAGGCTCCGAGCGGGCCGACGATCAGGTCGGCAGCTCGACCGGCTCCGTGTCGGGGAGCGGGCTCGAGTCGCGGCCGCGCAGATCCGGGTGGTAGCGGCGGCCGACCGCCGGCACCACGAACCCGACGAACGCGAAGACGGCGGCGACGACGATCGCCGCGGTCGGGCCGTTGCTGTCGATCTGCACGCCGGCGATCGCCGAGCCCAGCGCGGCTCCGATCAGCTGACCGGTGCCGACCCAGCCGTACGCCTCCGCGGTGTCCGAGAACTTCACGCTCGCGGCGGTGATCGTGAAGAGGGCGGCGAGGGCCGGAGCGATGCCGACGCCGGCGAGGAAAAGCGTGATCGAGAGCCACCAGAAGTCGGTCGAGAAGGCGGCGAGCCCCATGCCTACCGTCACGATCAGCATGCGGCGGGCGGTGGCCCAGCGGCTGATCGGGATGTGCCCCAGCGTCAGACCGCCCACGAGCGAGCCGGCCGCGAAGACCGCGAGCACCACTCCCGACTCCACCCCGCCCTCGCCGAACACGGCGACGACGCCCGCCTCGACCGCCGCGCACGCGCCGACCAGGAGGAACCCGACCACGGTCGCCAGCAGCACCGGCGGCTTGGTCAGCACCACGCCGATCCGGCGCTTGGAGCGCGGGATGCGCACCCGCCCGACCTCGGGCGACGCGATGAACCAGATGCCGCCGCCGATCAGGAACACCGCCGCGGTGAGGATGCCCGCCACCGTCGAGATCTGGATCGACACGAAGGTCGTCAGCACCGGCCCGAGCACCCAGATGATCTCCTGCGCCGAGGCGTCCAGCGAGAAGAGAGGGGTGAGCATCGAACTCGGCACCATCTTGGGGTAGATCGTGCGGACGGCGGGCTGCACCGGGGGCATGCTGAGCCCCGCGAGGAAGCCGATCGCGACGAACTGCCAGACCTCGAGCGGCAGCACCGCCATGGCGATGATCGCGGCGGCGCAGACGATCAGGGTCAGCGTGAGCACCCGGCGCATGCCGAGGCGGCCCATCAGCCGGCTGGTCAGCGGGCCGGCGATCGCCTGCCCGATCGACATCGAGCCGAGCACGAGGCCCGCCGCCGCGTACGAGTCGTGCACGTGCTCGACGTGCAGGAGGAAGGCGAGCGAGAGCATCCCGAACGGGAAGCGCGCCGTGAGCTGCGCGGCGATGATGCGCCCCACCCCGGGGGTTCTGAGGAGTTCGGTGTAGCTGCCCACCGGACGACACTAGCCGCCCACGGGGGCCATCGGGGACACGGCCCCGAGGCCGCCGATCAGCCCGCGAGGACCTTCCGGATCCGCTGCAGGGACACGCTCTCGGCGGTGCCCAGCGACTGCGCGAAGAAGCTCACGCGCAGCTCCTCGATCATCCAGCGCGCGCGCTGCAGGTTCTCGGGGGAGTGCGGCGGCAGCGGCAGCACACCGCCGGCCGAGCGGTAGAGCTCGAGTGCCGCCTGCACCTCGTTCAGCCAGACGCGGTCGCGGCCGACGTTCTCCGAGATCTTGCCGAACCGCTCGGTGATCGCCGCGAGGTAGCGCGGCAGGTGCCGCAGCCGCTCGAGGCCGGTGGCCGACACGAAACCCGGATGCACGAGGGCCGACAGCTGCTCGCGGGCGTCGGTCAGTGCCGGCAGCAGGGCCATGCTGGTCGAGTTCTTGAGCGCCTTCTCGGCGGCCCGCGCGGTCGTGAGCACCGTGGTGACCGTCTTCACGGTCTCGAACATCGAGTCCATGACGCTCGCCGAGACCCGGTCGCGCACCGCGTCGAACTCGGCACGGAGGAACAGCATGCCGTCGGGCTTCATCCGCCAGAGCACGGAGTCGACGCAGGCGAGCAGGCAGTCCGTGAAGAGCGCCGTCGTGTTCTGGTACGGGCTCTGCGCGAGCACGAGCTTCTCGTTCGAGCTCAGGTGCTGCTGCACGTAGGCCACCGGGCTCGGCGTCGCGAGCAGGAGCAGGCGCCGCACGCCGCGGGGGTGCTCGCGGGCCTGGTCCTCGGGCGTCGCCATCAGGCGGATCGACACGGAGTCGCCGTCGTCGATGAGCGCCGGGTACGCGCGGATCGTGTTGCCGCCCTGACGGGTGTCGGTGGTGCGCGGCAGCTCGGGCATGTCCCAGGTCTTCAGACCCCGGCGCTCGAGCGCATCGGGCACGCGCGCCTCGACCACGCGGGCGACCTCGTCGCGCACGCGTCCGCGCAGGCGCTCGGCCAGCGGGGCCAGCTCCTTGCCCGCCGCGATCGTCCGGCCGCGCTCGTCGGCGATCGCGAACGTGACCCGGAGGTGCGCCGGGATCCGCTCGAGATCGAAGTCGGAGGCGTCGATCACCACGCCCGCCTCGCGGCGGATCGCTCCGGCGAGCGTCGCGGCGAACGACTCCGTCGGCGGGTTCGGCACGTCCTGCGGCAGCGAGGCGGTGAGCCGCTTCGCCCAGTCGTTCGCGGGGACCACGTTCCGGCGCAGGTGCTTGGGCAGCGCCTTGATCATCGCGGTGACCAGCTCGGCGCGCAGCCCCGGCACGAGCCAGTCGAAGCCCAGCGGAGTGACGCGCGGCAGGAGCGCGAGCGGCACGTGCACGGTCACGCCGTCCTCCTCCGTGCCCGGCTCGAACCGGTAGGAGAGACGGAAGCGCTGGTCGCCCTGGCGCCACTGGGTGGGGAACGCGGTCTCGTCGATCTCCTCTGCGTCCTCGGGCAGCAGGGTCTGCTGCGTCATGGTCAGCAGGTCGGGCTCGTCGTGCTGCTTCGTCTTCCACCAGGAGTCGAAGGAGCGGACGGAGGTGACGTCGCGCGGGATCCGGCGGTCGTAGAAGTCGAAGACGGCCTCGTCGTCGACGAGCAGGTCGCGGCGGCGGGTGCGCTCCTCGAGGCGCTCGAGCTCGGCGCGCAGGGCGCGGTTCGTGCGGTCGAACGCGTGCCGCGACTCCCACTCGCCCTCGACGAGAGCGTGGCGGAGGAACAGCTCGCGGGCGTAGGAGGGGTCGATCCGCGAGAACTGCACGCGGCGGCGCGCGACGAGCGGCACTCCGTAGAGCGTGACGCGCTCGTAGGCGACGGCCGCGCCCTGCGACTTCTCCCAGTGCGGCTCGCTGAACTGCCGCTTCACGAGGTCGCCGGCGATCGCCTCGGCCCAGGCCGGGTCGATGGCGGCGTTCGAGCGGGCGAACAGGCGGCTCGTCTCGACGAGCTCGGCGCTCATCACCGCGTCCGGCAGCTTCTTCGCGAGCGCGCTGCCCGGGAAGATCGAGAACTTGGCGTTGCGGGCGCCGACGTACTGCACGTTCTGGCGCTCGCGGCTCTTCGCCGCTCGCTGCGCCTGCTGCGAGGTCGTGTCCTTGACGCCGATGTGCGAGAGCAGCCCGGCCAGGACCGAGCGGTGGATGCCGTCCGGATCCACGCGCGGCTCGCCGAGCTCGAGGCGCAGCGGCTTCGCGAGCTGGCGGAGCTGGCGGAACACGTCCTGCCACTCCCGCACCCGCAGGTAGTTGAGGTACTCGGCCTTGCAGAGCCGGCGGAAGGCGCTGGAGGAGAGCTCCTGCTGCTTCTCCTCGACGTAGTTCCAGAGGTTGAGCAGCGTGAGGAAGTCGCTCGTCGGGTCGACGAAGCGGGCGTGCTGCTGGTCGGCCTGCGCGCGGCGCTCGAGCGGGCGCTCGCGGACGTCCTGGATCGTGAGCCCGGCGACGATCGCCATGACCTCGCGGCTGGTGTGGTGCGTCCGCGACTCGATCACCATGCGGGCGAACCGCGGATCGATGGGCAGGCGCGCGAGGTCGCGGCCGATGCGGGTGAGCTGCGGGCCCTGCTCCTTCCGCGAGCTGCCACTCCGGCTCGCCTTCTGCGGCGTGTCGCGTACTGGAGTGGCATCTCGCGAGGGAGAGCCGGAGGAGGACGCGCCGGGCGCGCGGATCGCGCCGAGCTCGGTGAGGAGGTCGAGGCCGTCCTTGATGCCGCGCGAGTCGGGCGGCGTGAGGAACGGGAACTCGGCGATGTCGCCGAGGCCGAGCGAGATCATCTGCAGGATGACCGCCGCGAGACCCGTCCGCAGGATCTCGGGGTCGGTGAACTCCGGGCGGCGGAGGTAGTCCTCCTCGGAGTAGAGGCGGATCGCGATGCCGTCGCTGGTGCGGCCCGAGCGGCCGGAGCGCTGGTTCGCCGACGCCTGCGACACGGCCTCGATCGGCAGGCGCTGCACCTTCGACCGCGCGCTGTAGCGCGAGATGCGGGCCGTTCCTCCGTCGATCACGTAGCGGATGCCCGGCACGGTGAGGCTGGTCTCGGCGACGTTCGTCGCGAGGACGACGCGGCGGCGCACGCCCGGAGTGCGCGAACGCTCGAAGACGCGGTGCTGGTCGGCGGCCGACAGCCGCCCGTAGAGCGGCAGCACCTCGGTGCCCGGCAGGGAGAGTCCGCGGATCGCGTCCTCCGCGTCGCGGATCTCGTTCTCGCCCGAGAGGAACACCAGCACATCGCCCGGATCCTCGCGCGCGAGCTCGGCGAGCGCATCGGCGATGCCGGTCATCAGGTCGCGGCTGCCCGCGGTGGCGTCCGGGGTGTCGGAGTCGTCCTCCTCCTCCGGCTCCTCGGCGACGAGCGGGCGGTAGCGGACCTCGACCGGGAACGTGCGCCCCGAGACCTCGATGATCGGCGCGGGCTTCCCCTCGGCGTCGGCGAAGTGCGCGGCGAAGCTGAGCGGATCGATGGTCGCCGACGTGATGATCAGCTTGAGGTCCGGCCGCTGCGGCAGGAGCCGGTGCAGGTAGCCGAGCAGGAAGTCGATGTTGAGGCTGCGCTCGTGCGCCTCGTCGATGATGATCGTGTCGTAGCGGCTGAGCAGCCGGTCGTGGTTCATCTCGTTCAGCAGGATGCCGTCGGTCATCAGCTTGATCCGCGTCGACGCGCTCGCCTTGTCGGTGAAGCGCACCTGGTAGCCGACGACGCCGCCGACCTCGTCGTCGAGCTCCTCCGCGATGCGCTCGGCGATCGTGCGCGCCGCGATGCGCCGCGGCTGCGTGTGCGCGATGCTCTCGCGCCCCAGCTCGAGGCAGATCTTGGGGAGCTGCGTCGTCTTGCCCGATCCGGTCGCCCCGGCGACGATGACGACCTGGTGATCGCGGATCGCGGCGGCGATGTCGTCGCGCCGCGCCGAGACGGGGAGCTCGGGCGGATAGCGGATGCTGAGGACGTCTGACATGAGCCCTCCATCCTACGGCGCCGTGGCAGAATGCCCACGTCCCTCCGCGAGATCCGCCGAGGGCTGCAGACCCTCGAGCGGAGAGCACGGCGTGAATCCGCAGTCCCTGCTCGTCGTCGTGAACATCGTCCTGCTGCTCTTCGCGATCCAGGGCGTGCTGGCGAATCCGCGCCTGGGCCGGGTGGGCAAGGTCGGCTGGGTCGCGTTCATCGTGATCGCCCCGTTCCTCGGCAGCATCGCGTACCTGGTGCTCGGCCGCCGGGGCGGACGGACCGGAGGCGGTGCCTCGCCGAGCGGACCGCAGCGGCCCAGCGGCTGGTTCTTCGAGCGCTGACACGGAGCGCTGACACGGAGCGACGCCCGTCCCCGTCCCGCCTCCCGGCACCGGTAGCCTCCTGGGCACCGTCCCGCTCGCGACCCTGGAGCACCGTGCCCCGCACTCCCCGCCCCTGGCTGATGCTCGCGATCGGAGTGGCCGCGCAGGCCGCGACGACCGTGTTCGTGTCCGTCCCGCCGTTCCTGATCCCCCTCCTGCACACGCAGTACGGCTACTCCCTCGCCGAGGCGGGCCTGCTCGCCGCCGCGCCGAACGTCGGGCTCGTGCTCACCCTCGTCGCGTGGGGAGCCCTCGCCGACCGGTACGGCGAGCGGATCGTGCTCGCGACCGGAGTGGCGGCAACGGCGCTCGCGGGGGTCGGCGCGATGCTCACCGGCGATCTCGTGCTCCTCGGCGTCTTCCTCCTGCTGGGCGGCATGGCGTCCGGCAGCGTCAACGCCGCGAGTGGCCGCGTCGTGATCGGCTGGTTCCCGCGCAACCGCCGCGGGCTCGCCATGGGCATCCGGCAGATGAGCCAGCCGCTCGGAGTCGCGGTCGCGTCGCTCACGGTGCCGCCGCTCGCGAGCGCCGCCGGGGTGCCCGCCGCGCTCGCCCTGCCCGTCGTGCTGCTCGTCGTGCTCGCCGTCGCGTGCACGATCGGCATCGTCGATCCGCCCCGTCCGCCGCGGACCGAGGCCTCGGCTCAGGTGCGGAACCCCTACCGCTCCGGCGCCGCGCTCTGGCGCATCCACGGCGTCTCGGCGCTGCTGGTCGTGCCGCAGTTC
This sequence comes from Rathayibacter sp. Leaf299, assembly GCF_001423055.1. NCBI lineage: Bacteria > Bacillati > Actinomycetota > Actinomycetes > Micrococcales > Microbacteriaceae > Rathayibacter > Rathayibacter sp. Leaf299. The sequence continues at coordinate 312,967 of NZ_LMNT01000004.1, read as the reverse complement.
ACCCTCTCGACCTTCGGACTGGTCTGGCTGATCGCCGACCAGGCCTGGGAGCCGTGGGCGGCCGGCGTGCTGGTCGCCGTCGCGCAGTTCGCCGGCGCGTTCGGGCGCATCGGAGTCGGGGTGCTGAGCGACCGCGTCGGGTCGCGGCTGCGTCCGCTGCGCTGGGTCGCGGTGGCCGGAGTGGCGGCGCTGCTGCTGCTCGCCGCCACGAGCGCGATCGACGGGGCGGTGGCCGTCGCCGCGGTCCTGTTCGTCGCGGCGACGACGATCTCGGTGGCCGACAACGGACTCGCCTTCACCTCGGTCGCCGAGATCGCCGGGCCGTTCTGGTCGGGCCGCGCACTCGGAGCGCAGAACACCGGCCAGTTCGCCGCGGCGGCGATCGCGGCGCCGGCGGTGGGAGCGCTGATCGGCCTGGTCGGCTATCCGTTCGCCTTCGCGATCGTGGCGCTGACGCCCGCGCTGGCGCTGCCGCTCGTGCCGTCGCCGCAGGTGGAGGAGCAGGACCGGAGCTGAGAGGCCCGGACACCGCCCCTTCTGCAACCCCGTGACCGTCCGCGGCGCCGTGTCTAGCCTGTAGCCATGGCCGAACGACTGCGCTCGAGTGTCAGCCCCTATCTCCGCTCGCACGCGGACAACCCCGTCGACTGGTTCCCCTGGGGCGAGGAGGCGTTCGCCGAGGCCGAGCGGCGCGACGTGCCCGTGCTCGTCTCGATCGGCTACGCGACCTGCCACTGGTGCCACGTCATGGCGCGCGAGTCGTTCTCGGATCCGGTCCTCGCCGAGCGGCTGAACGGCGGCTTCGTCGCGGTGAAGGTCGACCGCGAGGAGCACCCCGACGTCGACACCGCCTACCTCACCGCCGCCAGCGCCTTCACGCGCAACCTCGGCTGGCCGCTCACGGTCTTCACCACCCCCGGCGGCGAGCCCTTCTACGCCGGCACCTACTTCCCGCCGCGGGCCGTGGGCGGCGTGCCCGCCTTCTCGGACGTCCTCGACGCGGTCGGCGAGGCGTGGCGGCTGCGGCGCGACGAGGTGCACGCCACCGCCGGCTCGCTCGCGAACGCCCTCCGCGAGGCGACCGCCGCCCTCCCCGCGTCGACGGCGCTTCCCGGTGCGGCCGACCTCGACGCGGCCGTCGAGCGCCTCGCCGCCGAGGAGGACCGCGTGCACGGCGGCTTCGGCACGGCGCCGAAGTTCCCGGTGGCGCCCGTGCTCGGCTTCCTCGCCTCCCGGGCGGGCGGCGCCGAGCTCGCCGAGCGCACCCTCCTGACCCTCGCCGCCTCGCCCCTGCGCGACCGCGACGGCGGCTTCTTCCGCTACGCGACCCAGGAGGACTGGAGCGAGCCGCACTACGAGCGGATGCTCTACGACAACGCCCAGCTGCTCGACGTCGCCGCCCTGCTCCTGGGCCGCACCGGCACCTCCGACCGCGCCGCCGTCACCGGGATCGCGGAGGGGATCGCGTCGTTCCTGATCAGCACTCTGCAGCGGCCGGGCGACGGCTTCGCCAGCGCCCAGGACTCCGAGAGCATCGTCGACGGCCGGCGCTCCGAGGGCGGCTACTACCTCGCCGCGGACCGCTCCGGCCTGGAGCCGCCCGCCCTCGACGAGAAGGTCGTCACGGGCTGGAACGGTCTCGCGATCCAGGCGCTCGCACGCGCCGGGCGTCTCCTCGGGCGATCGGAGTGGCTCGACGCCGCCCGACGCGCCGCCGACTTCCTGCTCTGCCGCCACGTCGTCGACGGCGTGCTCGTCGTGCGCGCCTCGCTCGACGAGCGCGTCTCGGCGGCCCGGCCCGCGCTCGAGGACCTCGGGATGCTCGCCGGCGGGCTCGTGCAGCTGGCGCTCGCCGACGGAGCACCGCGCTACGCCCTCGCCGCCCGCTCGCTGATCGACGGCGCGCTCGACGCCGCCGAGGCGTGGCCGCCGTTCGCCCTGCCCGGCGGCGGCGACCCGGCGCTCGTCGCGCGCGGGCTGCTGCTGGCGGCCGATCCGTCCGAGGGTGCGTACCCCTCCGGCCTGTCGGCGACAGCCGGGGCAGCGCACGAGCTCTTCCTGCTCACGGGGGAGCGGCGCTACCGCGACGCGGCCGACGCGGTCGTCGCCGCGGTGGCTCCCGGAGCCCTGCAGCAGCCGATGGGCTTCGGTGCGGTGCTCGCGCTCGCGTCGTCGCTGGCCGAGCCCGTGACGCAGCTGGTCGTGGTCGCTCCGGAGGCGGCACCGCTGGCCGATCTCGCGCGGGGCGCCCTGGCGACAGAGGTGGGCGTGCTCGCCCTGGTCACCGACCGCGCCGCCGCCGAGTGGTCGGACGCGGGCTTCGAGCTCTTCGAGGGCCGGACCTCCCGCGAGGGTCTGCCGACCGCCTACTCCTGCGAGGCGTTCGTCTGCGCACTGCCGACGACAGACCTGCCGGAGCTCGTCAGGCGGCCGTGACCACCAGGGGCGCGTCCGGGTCGGCCGCCCACTCGTTCAGCGACCCGTCGTAGATGGCCACCTCGCTGACGCCGAGCAGCGTGAGGGCGAGCGCGTCCGCCGCCGCCGCGACGCCTCCTCCGCAGTACAGCACCACCCGCTCGGCGTCGAGCACGTCGCCGAAGAGCGTGCGCAACCGGTCGTGCGGCAGGAGGGTGTTCGTCTCGCGATCCACCAGACGGGCGGCCGGCACGCTCCGGGAGCCGGGGATGTGGCCGCGGCGCGGGCGCTGGCCGGCCTCGCCCGTGAACTCCTTGGGCGGCACCGCGCAGACGAGAGCGCCCGGAGCCTCTCCGCGGACCACCCGCTCGACCTCGGCCTTGTCGACCCAGAGCGGGCGCTCCTCGCGCACGGTGAGTCCGTCGCGCGGTGTCGGAGCGACGTGCCCTGTCTCGAGCGGGCGCGCCTCCTGCCGCCATGCCGTCAGGCCGCCGTCGAGCACCGCGACGGAGTCGAGACCGGCGGTGCGCAGCAGCCACCAGAGCCGCGAGGCCCACTGGCCGACCGCGGAGTCGTAGACGACGACCACCGAGTCGTCGTCGATCCCCAGCGCGCCGACCGCCGCGGCGAACCGCTCGGGGTCGAGCCTCGTGAACGGATGCGGCGCCTCGGCGTCCGAGAGGTGCTCGAGCAGATCCGCGAAGACCGCTCCGGGCACGTGCCCCTCGACGAGGTACTGGTCCTCGCCGGTGAGGTAGCGGTAGCGGCCGTCGAACGCGGGCACGAAGAGCACGCTCGCGTCGATGACGACGAGTCCGTCGCGGCCGAGCTGGTCGGCCAGCCACTGCGTCGAGACGATCGGCCGGGCGAGGTAGGGGGAGCTGCTCACCCGGCCCACGGTAGGCGCCGGCCGTCGCGGCCGCACTCCCGCGCGTAACCCGGGTTCACCTCAGCACTCGATGACGTTGACCGCGAGGCCGCCCTCGCTCGTCTCCTTGTACTTCGAGGACATGTCGATGCCCGTCTGCCGCATCGTCTCGATCACCGTGTCGAGCGAGACCCGGTGCGTCCCGTCCCCGTGCAGGGCGAGCCGCGCGGCGCTGACCGCGGTCGACGCCGCGATGGCGTTCCGCTCGATGCAGGGGATCTGCACCAGTCCGCCGACCGGGTCGCAGGTGAGCCCGAGGTGGTGCTCCATCGCGATCTCGGCGGCGTTCTCGACCTGACGGGGGCTGCCGCCCAGCACGGCGCAGAGGGCGCCGGCCGCCATCGCGCAGGCCGAGCCGACCTCGCCCTGGCAGCCCGCCTCCGCTCCCGAGATCGAGGCGTTGGTCTTGCAGAGCGAGCCGATCGCGGTGGCGGTGAGGAGGAACTCCCGCAGCCCCGCGCGACCGGCCCCGGGCACGAAGCGCAGGTAGTAGTGGCCGACGGCGGGGATGATGCCCGCCGCTCCGTTGGTCGGTGCCGTGACCACGCGCCCGCCCGCCGCGTTCTCCTCGTTGACGGCCAGCGCGAAGGCGTGCAGCCACTCCACGGATGTCGCCCGGGCGCGGTCGAGCGGGTCCTCCTCCAGCGCCTCGAGGCGCTCGCGCATCAGCGACGCGCGGCGCTGCACGGCGAGGCCGCCGGGGAGGACGCCCTCGGTGGCGAGGCCGTGCTCGACGCAGGCGGCCATGGCGTCCCAGATCGCGTCGAGCCGGGCGTCGACGTCGAGGTCCGGATGCAGCGCCGCCTCGTTCGCCGCGGCGATCCCGGCGATGCGCGACCCTGTCCGCTCGCAGATCGCCAGCAGGTCCGAGCCCGAGACGAAGGGGTGCGGATGCGCCGCCAGCGCCGCCAGGTCGGCCCGCTCTCCCGCGCGCCGGATGAAGCCGCCGCCGATCGAGTAGTACGTCTCCTCCCACTCCGGCAGCGCCTCCTCGCCGAGCCAGACGCTGAACGTGAGCGCGTTGGGGTGCTCGGGCAGGCGGGTCCGCGGCTCGAACGCGATGTCGTCGCTCGACATCGGCAGCGGCTGCTCGCCCGCCAGGAGGATCGACCCGTCGACGTCGAGGCGGCGCCAGGCCCCGCGCACCTCCTCGGGATCGCAGGTCTCGGGGTCGAGCCCCGCCAGGCCCGCGACCACCGCGTCGGGGGTGCCGTGGCCGATCCCGGTGGAGCCGAGGGACCCGTACAGGGTGCAGCCGATCCGGCTCACCCGGGGGAGGAGTCCCGCCGACCGCAGGCGCTCGGCGAGGGCAAGGGCGGCGCGCATCGGGCCGACGGTGTGCGAGCTCGACGGACCGATCCCCACGCTGAACAGGTCGAGGACGGAGACGTAGGCGCTCATGACGGGAGACTACGCCCGGTGCGTGCGGAAGGGGCGGGCGCCGATCGGCACCCGCCCCTCGAGTGGTCCTGCGCCTCAGAAGGAGCAGTGCACGTGATCGGCGTGACCGGCGTCACCGGGGCCGAGCGAGCTGCCGGCTCCCATCGCGTCGCAGGCGGCCTGCACCGGCAGGTGGTCGGCGCCGCCCGAGACGGTGACCCCGTCGATCATGTCGATGTCGAACGCGCGCCCGGTGTAGTGCAGCGAGCCCGCGCTGTGCTCCTCGCCCGCGATCGAGGTGACGCGGACCGAGAAGCCGTGCTCGGTGCTCAGTCGCAGGAGGGCGTCGAGCATCACCGGGTCCAGCTGCACGGGACCGGACCCGGCGTGACCCTCGGGACTCGTCATCGCCGGCCGGCCGGCCGCCGTGTCGGTGACGTTCTGCAGGGCTGTGGAGGCGGGATCCGGGGTGAGCGCCACGAACTCGATGCCCGGGTCGTCGAGGATCGCCTGCGCGGTCGCCGCCGCGTCGCCGCTCGGCGGGGGAGTGGTGCCGCCTCCGGTCCCGGCGATCAGCGCCTTCCAGGTGGCAGGTCCGACGATGCCGTCGGCGGTCAGCCCGGCACCGCTCTGGAAGCTCTTCACCGCGGCATCGGTGCCGGAGCCGAACGCCCCGTCGACCGCGATCGAGGCGCCGTTCGCGTTGAGCTGGGTCTGCGCCGCGCTCACGGCGTCACCGGAGTCGCCGCTCCGGACGGTCGTGGCCAGTGCGCCCCACGTCTCCGCGCCGATGACGCCGTCGGCCGCCAGGCCCTTCGCCGACTGGAACGCGGTGGTGGCGCTCGCCGTGCCCGCGCCGAACTCCCCGTCGACGGCGAGCGACTGACCGGAGCCGCGCAGCAGGTACTGCGCGGTGGTCACGTCCTCGCCGCTGGAGCCGGAGGAGAGGACCGGCCAGTCGGCCGCCTGCGCGCTCGTGGCGCCGCCGACGACGACGCCGACGGCGAGGAGCAGGGCGGTGAGGACGGCCAGGGCGCGGGCGCCCAGGCTCCGCGGCCGCTCCTCGACGATCGGGGTGGTGGTGGTCTCTGTCGTGATGCTCATGATCCTCATCCCTCGCTCTCGACGGCCTCGCGGGCCAGGGTCTCCCACTTCGCGTACGCGTCCGGGTAGGCCGAGACCTGCACCGTCTGCGCCGCCTCGGTCACGCTCATCGACTCCCAGCCCGGCACGTCCGTGAGGCCCGTGCTTCCGGTCGGGCTGTTCGCTGCTCCGTAGAAGGCCCGCGACGCGAACACCGGGTCGACGAGGTCGGCCGCGTCGCCCCAGCCGGTCGACGGCCGCTGCTGGAAGAGGCCGACCGAGTCGCGGTCGCCGCCCTCGAGGTTCCGCAGCCGCGACTCCTGCATGGCCGTCGCGATCGCGATGACCCAGCCGTACTCGGGCACACCGGCAGTCTTCCCCTCGGCGATGATCGTGCGCACGTTCGCGAGCTGCTCCTCGCTGAGGGACGCGAACGTCTCGCCGGGCTGACCCGGATCGGGGGTCGTGCCCGAGCCCGAGCCGACGAGCGACTGCCAGGTCTGCGGACCGGCGACGCCGTCGACCGAGAGCCCGGCCTCCGACTGGAAGGCCTCCACCGCCGAGGCGGTCGCCGGCCCGAACGAGCCGTCGACGGTGAGCCCGGCACCGGTCTTGTTCAGCTGCACCTGCAGCGCGGTGACGGCCTCGCCGCTGTCCCCGGAGGAGAGCGTCGTGATCAGCGCGGACCAGGTCTGCTCGCCCACGATCCCGTCAGAGGAGAGGCCGCGCTCGCTCTGGAACGCCCGCACCGCCTCGGCGGTCGCGGGGCCGAAGACGCCGTCGGCGTCGACCGGATGCCCGGCCGCGGTGAGCAGGTGCTGCACCGTCCGCGCGTTGGCGCTGTTCTCGCCCTCGGCCACGACGCTCCACGCGGCGGCCGCGACCTGCGCCGTACTGGTCGCCGCCGCCGGGGCGGCGACGGCGGGGGTGGCGGCGATCGGGCCGAGCGCGAGCGCGCCGCAGGCGACGCCGGCGATCAGGAGGCGCCTGCCGCGGTGCGGGGGCCTCGGCCGCGACGCTGCGCTCGCCGCCGATCCGGTGGTGCTGGGTGTGAAGGTCGTGTTCCTCATCGTCCGTCCAGTTCCTCGATGCCGCGAGCGGCTCGATCGTTGTCCGATCCCGGAGAGTCCGTTCTCCCGTGCACCTCCTGCCTACTCGCCTCGTCGCTGCCCTACGGAGGATCGGAGGGGCCGTCCAGAGACCGTCCACGCGATGCGGAGGCGAATCCGTCGCGCGGGGGAGGCGGCGCGCCGACGCGGAGGAGGACCCTCCTCCTGCCCGCGGACAGCGCGACACGCCCGGGTTGCACAGGTCTCGCCCGCGCTGCTACGGTCGCCGAGCGCGCCACCGGAGCGCGCACCCCCGACGCCTGGAAGGAGCAGTCGCATGACCACGAGACTGCTCGTCGCCGACCGCACGGTCGCGTCCCGCGAAGTCCGCACGGTCGCGTCCCGCGAACATGCGCTGCCCCTCTCGGGCGAGCGCACGCCCGCGAACCTCCAGCCCGGCGTCCTCCGGCTCTCCTAGGCAGCTGCCCAGGCCCCGGACGACACCGGTTCGGGGCCCCACCGCTTCCGCACTCCTCTGCAGGGGAGGCGGCGCGTGCACGGCTCGCGGCATCCCGCCGTCCCGAACGCGTCTCCCCCTATCCCGGCGACCGCCGGGCCTTCACGAGAGGAAGGACCATGCAGAAGACCAGCACCATGCAGAAGATCGGCGATCGCCTCGTCTCCTGGGCGAGCATCCTCGACGACAACGCGCGGGAGCAGGCGCTCACCGCCTCGCGGATGCCGTTCGTGTTCCCGCACTTGGCGCTCATGCCCGACGCGCACCTCGGGCGCGGCGCGACCGTGGGGTCGGTCATCCCGACCCTCGGCGCGATCATCCCCGCGGCCGTCGGAGTCGACATCGGCTGCGGCATGATCGCCGTGCGCACGGGGTTCACGCGCGACGACCTGACCGGCCGCGACCTCGCGGCACTCCGCGAGCAGATCGAGCGCGCCGTGCCGCTCTCGGCGGGCGCCGCGAACCGCAAGGTCGTGGCGACCGCCGAGCCGCGCGTCGCGGAGCTCGCCGCGCTCGCCGAGGCGGCGGGCTTCGACCCGGCGCGCTACTCGAAGCACTGGAGGCTGCAGCTGGGCACGCTCGGCAGCGGCAACCACTTCATCGAGGTCAGCAGCGACGAGACCGGAGCCGTCTGGCTGTTCCTGCACTCCGGCTCCCGCGGTGTGGGCAACCGGATCGCCGGCGAGCACATCCGGATCGCCCGCGACTACTGCGCGCGCCACTGGATCACGCTGCCCGACCCCGACCTCGCCTACCTCGTGGAGGGCACGGCGGAGTTCGACCGGTACATCGCCGAGCTCCGCTGGGCGCAGACGTACGCGCTGCTGAACCGCGAGGAGATGATGGACCGGGTCGTCCGGCAGTTCTCCGAGTGGATCGGCGCGCCGGTCGAGGAGGTGGAGCGGATCAACTGCCACCACAACTTCACCGAGCAGGAGCGCCACTTCGGCCGCGACGTCTGGGTGAGCCGGAAGGGCGCGATCCAGGCCGACGCCGGGCGTCCGGGGCTCATCCCCGGCTCGATGGGCACTGCGTCGTACGTGGTGGTCGGTCGCGGGAACGCGATGTCGCTCGACTCGTCCCCGCACGGAGCCGGTCGCGAGTACTCGCGGGCGGCGGCGCGCCGGACCTTCACGCACGACCAGCTGCGCGAGGCCATGACGGGGATCGAGTACCGCGACACGGACGCGTTCCTCGACGAGATCCCGGCGGCGTACAAGCCGATCGACCGGGTGATGGCCGACGCCGCCGACCTCGTCGAGGTGCGGCACACGCTGCGCCAGCTGGTGAACGTCAAGGGCGACTGAGACGCAGAGGGCGACTGGGACGCAGAGCGCGACTGACGCTCGACGGGCCGGCCGGGGACTCCCCAGCCGGCCCGTCGAGTGTCAGCGGATCGTCTTGCGCGCGGTGATCTGCCCGGTGTCGAAGCCCAGCAGGTGCAGGCCGCCGTGGAAGCGGGCGTGCTCGACCTTGATGCAGCGGTCCATGACCACCGTCAGGCCCTTCGACTCGCCGTACTCGGCCGCCTCCTGGTTCCAGATGCCCAGCTGCACCCAGACGGTCGGGGCGCCGATCGCGACGACGTCGTCGATGACGGAGGGGATGTCGCTCGCCTTGCGGAAGACGTCGACGATGTCGGGCACGACGGGCAGGTCGGCGAGGCTCTTGTAGACCGGCTGCCCGAGGATCTCGGTGGCGTTGGGGTTCACGAAGAACAGCTCGTAGTCGCTCGACTGCTGCAGGTAGGTCGAGACGAAGTACGACGAGCGCGCCGGATTCGGCGAGGCGCCCACGATCGCGACGGTCTTCGCGCGGCGGAGGATGTCGAGGCGCTGCTTCGCGTCCGGGCCGACCCAGGTGCGCTGCGAGCGCAGCATCTTCGCCAGCGGCGAGTTGGTCGGGACGGAGCAGCTGAGCCCGTTGGACAGCTGGACGACGGTGCCGGTGTCGCTCATCGGTCAGACCTCCACGGTGGGGGAGAGGAGGGTCGCGGAGGCGTCCTCCGGGAGCTCGCTCGGCGCGTCCGGCGTGCCGTGCTTCTCGACGGCCGCCGTGAGCGCCTGGTCGAGGTCGTAGATGATGTCGTCGGCGTCCTCGATGCCCACCGAGAGGCGGACGAGGCCGGGCAGCACGCCCGCGTCGAGCAGCTGCTGCTCGGTGAGCTGGGCGTGCGTCGTCGAGGCGGGGTGGATGACCAGCGTCTTCGCGTCGCCGATGTTGGCGAGGTGGCTGGCGAGGTCGACCGATTCGATGAAGGTCTGGCCGACCGCGCGGCCGCCCTTCACGACGAAGCTGAACACCGAGCCCGGCCCCTTCGGCAGGTACTTCTGCGCGCGCTCGTGGTGCGGGTGCGCGGGCAGGCCCGCCCAGTAGACGGCCTCGATCCGCGGATCGGCGTCGAGCCACTCCGCCACGCGGCGGGCGTTGTCGACGTGCGCCTGGATCCGGTACGGCAGCGTCTCGACGCCCTGGGCAAGCAGGAACGCGGAGTGGGGAGCGAGGACCGGGCCGATGTCGCGCAGCTGCTCGGCGCGCAGGCGGGTGAGGAACCCGTACTCGCCGAAGTTGCCGTCCCACGAGAGGTCGCCGTACGAGGCGACGGAGTCGTGCAGCAGCGGGAACTTCTCGTGCGAGTAGTGGAAGCGGCCCGACTCGACGACGACGCCGCCGAGCGTGGTGCCGTGGCCGCCGAGGAACTTGGTGGCCGAGTGGATGACGATGTCGGCGCCCCACTCGATCGGGCGCACGAGATAAGGAGTCGCCACGGTCGAGTCGATGACGAGCGGGATGCCCGCGGCGTGCGCGACGGCCGCGAGGCCCTCGATGTCGGCGATCTCGCCGGAGGGGTTCGCGATGGTCTCGGCGTAGAGGACCTTGGTCTTCTCGGTGATCGCCGCCGCGTAGTCGGCCGGATCGCTCGACTGCACGAAGGTCGTCTCGACCCCGAAGCGGCGCAGCGTCACGTCGAGCTGCGTGATCGATCCGCCGTAGAGGTTGGCGGAGGAGACGACGTGATCACCCGAGCCGACGAGGGCCGCGAAGACGATGAACTGCGCCGAGAGGCCGGACGCGGTGGCGACGGCGCCCAGGCCGCCCTCGAGGCTCGCGACGCGCTCCTCGAACGAGGCGACGGTGGGGTTGGAGAGGCGCGAGTAGACGTTGCCGTACTTCTGCAGCGCGAAGCGCGCCGCGGCGTCGGCGGTGTCGTCGAAGACGAACGCGCTGGTCTGGTAGATCGGCAGCGCGCGCGCACCGGTCACCGGGTCGGGGATGTTGCCCGCGTGGATTGCACGCGTCTTGAAGCCGTACTCGCGATCTGCCATGCGATCGACGTTACCGTCGCCCTCCGACAGCGCGGCGCGAGAGCTGTCGCAGTCCGTAACAGTCCCAGGATCAGACCGTCGCGTGCACCGCCGCCAGCGCCATCGCGGCGATCGCGAACCACGAGCCGAGCGCCACGACGAGCGCCCGCCAGCCGGTCGTCACGAGAGCGCGCAGCCGCACGCCGGTGCCGAGGGCGAACAGCGCCGCCGCGAGCAGCCAGGTCTGGGCGGTGTCGGCACCCGTGAGCAGCCCCTCCGGCAGCGGCACCCAGGTGCGCACGAGCACGGCCGCGAGGAAGCCCACCACGAACAGCGGCACGATCGCGGGACGCGGTCCGACCGCCTCGCCGCCGCGCCGCGTCGCCGCCGCGGCGATCGCGACCATCGGCGCGAGCATGACCACGCGCGTGAGCTTGACGACCACCGCCACCGCGAGGGCCGACGCCCCCGCGACCTGCGCCGTCGCGACGACCTGGCCGACGTCGTGCACCGACGCGCCCACCCAGTGCCCGAACTGCTCCGCCGAGAGTCCCAGCGGATGCTGCAGCGCCGGCAGCACCGCGATCGCGAGCGTCCCGCAGAGCGTCACCAGCGCGACCGGCACGGCCTGCTCCGACTCCTTCGCCCGCGTCGCCCCGGCCATCGCGCCGATGGCGGAGGCGCCGCAGATAGAGAACCCGGCGGCCAGCAGCAGGGGCTCCCGACCCGGCAGTCCGAGCGCCCGCCCGAGCGCCCAGGTGAGCGCGAACGTCGCCAGCACGATGCCCACCACCACGAGGATCGCCGCCCAGCCCAGTGCCGCGATGTCCACGAGCGAGAGCTTCAGCCCCAGCAGTACGATCCCGGTGCGCATGAGGGTCCGGGACGAGAACTTCAGACCCGGCGAGAGCGCACCGCCCAGCGCCGGACGGGCCGCCGGCACCTGAGCCACCACGATCCCGAGCGCGACGGCGGCCGTCAGCATCGGCACCGCCGGCACGAGAGCGTGCACGACGGCCGCGAGCACCGCGGCGGCCGCGCAGACCGCGACTCCGGGTCCGAGACGCCCGATCAGACCCACGACGGGAGCCACATGTGCGCCTGCCAGAAGGCGAACGAGGTCTGCTGCCCGGTCCAGACGGGGTAGAAGAAGGCGGTGAGCGCGGCGGCGAGCACGACGAAGCCGAGCACGAGGACGATCCCGCGGGTCCGCTTGCGGACGGGGTCCTGCGGCGAGCCCATCACGATCCCCGCCGTCATCGCGAGCGCGAGCATCATGTACGGCTGGAACACGACGCAGTAGAACTGGAAGACCGTGCGGTCCAGGTACAGCATCCACGGCAGGTAGCCCGCGACGATGCCCATCAGCACGAAGCCCGCGCGCCACTCCCGGTACCGCGCGAGGCGGTAGAGCAGGTAGAGCAGCGCCGCGACTCCGGCGTACCAGATCAGCGGATTCGCGACCGAGGTGATCGCCTCGGCGCAGCGCACCGCGGTGCAGCCGTCCACGCCCTCGGCGCCGTCGACGAAGTACATGCTGGTCGGCCGGCTCATCAGCAGCCAGGTCAGCGGGTTCGCCTCGTAGGGGTGCGTGGCGCGCAGGTTGATCGAGTAGTCGTACATCTGCACGTGGTAGTGCCAGAGGCTCTGCGCCCAGTCGGGCACCCACGCCAGCGCACCGGTCCAGGCGTTGCCCGGGGCCTCCGTCGCCCACTGCCGGGCCCAGCCGCCGGAAGTCCGGAGCCAGCCGGTCCAGGTGAGGAGGTAGGCGACGAGCGCGATGGGCACGACCAGGAGGAAGGACACCGGGCCCTGCTTGAGCACGGCTCCGCTGCCCCAGAAGGGGACGCCCGCGCGGCGGCGCATCAGCGCGTCGACCACGACGAGGTAGACGCCGTAGGCCGCCAGGAAGTAGATCCCGGTCCACTTCACGCCGGCCGCGAGACCGAAGACGAAGCCCGCCACCAGGAGCCACGGCCGCCACCAGAGCACGGGACCCCAGCTGGGCAGCGCCCCCGCGGCGACCTTCTCGGCGAGCCGCAGCTCCGCCCAGCGGCGGTCCAGCAGCACGGCCGTCACGCCGCACAGCGCGACGAACATGAGGATCCCGTCGAGCAGCGAGACGCGCGACATCACGATCGCGTGGCCGTCGAGGGCGAGGAAGAGGCCCGCGAGCGAGGCGATCAGCGTCGAGCGGAAGAGCAGCCGGCCGACGACGATGACGAGCGCGACCGCGAGGATCCCGACGACCGCCGTCGAGATCCGCCAGCCGACGCTGTCGTCGGCGCCGAACGCGCCCATCCCGAGTCCGATGATCCACTTGCCCAGCGGCGGGTGCACGACGAACGACGGCGCTCCCGTGAACGTGTCCACGTCGCCGGCCGCGAAGCCCGGGTCGGGATCCTCCGGCCACGCGCCCTCGAAGCCGAGGTTCCAGAGCGTCCAGGCGTCCTTCACGTAGAAGGTCTCGTCGAACACGAGGGAGCGCGGGTGCCCGAGGTTCCACAGCCGCAGCACGGCGGCGAGCACGACCACGGCGATCGGCAGACCTAGATCCCACAGCCGTCGCCGGAGCGGGGTGAGGGTCAAGCGTGTGAAGACGTCGTCGAACCAGGAGCCCCGCGGCACGTCGGGCTGCGGCTCGCGCACCCGGGGTGCCGCGGCGACGTCCTCCGCGGGCTCGACGGGAACCGACCGGGTCGCTCCGGCGGAGTCGAGGAGCAGGTCGTCGAAGTCGCGCTGCGGTCGGTCCGTCACCCGGCCATGCTAACGGGGCGTCACGGCACCACGACCGCCCGCCCGCGCACCTTCCCGTCGTGCAGACCGCGGTACGCCTCCGGTGCCTCGTCGAGCGAGAAGCGCTCGGTGTGTACGCCTGGTCCATCCTGCGCATGTCCACTCGACCAGCACGCGTCTGCCGCAGCACGACCTCGAGTCACCGCCCTCGTCGCGGCGGCGGGGACCGCGCCAGGCGTCAGCTCGCGAGGGGCGCGGCGAGCTCGACGGGCGCTGGGAAGAGACACCCGCCTTCTTGCTGATCGACTAGCCCCGAAGGGGCGTATCGAGACCCACGTCTCCCGGAGGGGCTGTCTCTTCCCCGCCCTGCGCTGGTGCCAAAGGGGCCCGTCCGCTCGATGCAGGTCGCATCACCGAGATCATCCAGCGTCGAACTCGCCTACGAGGGTGATCCCGTTCGAGTCGTCGACGGGGACGGTGCGCGTGACGCCCTTGTTCTGCTCCTGCCGTTCGAGGGCGTGCTCGGGGCAGTTCTTGTCGGGTCACCGCACCTCCGTCACGGTCGGAGCGAGAAGAGCTCCTGGGGTGACGTGCCGAGCGCATCGCAGACCAGGGTGAGCGTGGTGAAGCGGATCGCCTTGGCGCGGTTGTTCTTGAGGATCGACAGGTTCGCCATGGTGATCCCGGTCCGCGCCGACAGCTCGGTCAGCGTCACTCCGCGCTCGGCCAGGACGGCGTCGAGATGGCAGACGACGCGGTGGGCGCCTCCGACCTCGTCCCGGGGGTCAGACGACACCATCGACGTCGTCCTCCAGGCGAGCGCCTGCGCGGAAAGCGGCGGTGAGGGCGGCGGCGACGAGCCCGGCGACGATGACGGAGACCGGCCACTGCGGCAGATTCGTGCCGATGCTCTGGTAGTCCCCGCCCAGGAACGCGTCCTGCTGCTCCGGCGTCACCCGTCCGGCTCCGAACAGCAGCCCGATGCGCGTGTTGAGGTAGGTGGTCGCGATCGTGTCGGCGAGCGCCTGGGTGACGCCTCCGGCCAGGAGAGCGATGCTGAGCCGACGCCAACTCGTGAGCACGAACAGGTCGAACGGCCGCGCGAGCGCGATGCCGCGGAGTGCCCGCAGGAGGAAGACCGTCGCAAGCACGATCGTGACCGCGTGCAGCACCGACGGCAGGGCGCAGAGCAGCCGGAGGGAGAGGTCGGCGTCGGCGAGCGTTCCCGACGCGCCGTCGCGCAGATCGGCCTGCAAGAGTTGCGGCAGAGAGCTCAGCGGCAGACGATCGTCGACGCCACCGGTGGCGATCAGCACTCGGCCGGTCGCGATCGTCACTGCCCGGGTCGCCTCGGAGACGACCGTGAATGCGGCAACGATCAGCAGCACGGCCCGTACGACACGCAGAAAGAACGGCCGGTCCCGTACGCGTCCGCTGGCGATCGCCGTCGAGTTCCCCATGGCATCTCCTTATCGATTATCGATGTTATTGAGCAACGATATGCACGGGGTGGCTTCCCTGCAAGGCAGTCGCCGTCCGGCTTGTGCGCATCAGACCTCCCGAACGAGCGGGCCGACTCCTGCTCCTGGGTCCCCGCAGGGGGCTTGCGCTGGTTCGGGGCTGGGAGACTGGCCGCATGATCATCCTCGCGGGCACGCCCATCGGAAACCTCGGCGACGCCTCTCGGCGGCTCGTGGAGGCGCTCTCGACCGCGGAGCACGTCGCCGCCGAGGACACCCGCGTCACGATCCAGCTGCTGCGGGCGCTCGGCATCGAGAACAGGCCGACCCTCTACGCGCTGCACGACCACAACGAGCGCCAGCGGGCGGCCGAGCTGGTCGAGCTCGCCCGCGACCAGGACCTGCTCGTGCTCAGCGACGCCGGCATGCCCACCGTGTCCGATCCGGGCTACCACCTGGTCGAGACCGCGGTGGCCGCCGGAGTCGCGGTCACGGCGCTCCCCGGACCCTCGGCCGTGCTCATGGCGCTCGCCGTCTCGGGGCTGCCGACCGACCGGTTCAGCTTCGAGGGCTTCCTGCCGCGCAAGCACGGCGAGCGAATCTCGACCTTCCGGTCCCTCGTCGACGAGCGCCGCACCATGGTGTTCTTCGAGTCGCCGCACCGCATCGGCGACGCCCTCGCCGACCTCGTCGAGGCGATGGGGCCCGAGCGCCGGGTCGTGGTGTGCCGCGAGCTGACGAAGATGTTCGAGGAGGTGCGCCGGGGCACGGCGGCCGAGCTCGCCGAGTGGGCGGCCGGCGGGCTCCGCGGCGAGATCTGCCTGGTCGTGCAGGGCGCTCCGGAGCGGGAGGCGTCGCAGGAGGACGCGCTCGCCGACGTCCTCGCGCGGGTCGCCGCCGGGGCGCGGCTCAAGGAGGCGTCGGCCGAGGTTGCCGAGCGCACCGGCCTCTCGCGACGCGAGCTCTACGAGGCGGCGCTGGCGTCGCGCCGCGGCTGAGCTCGTCGGGTCGTCACACGGCAGAGCCGGGGCGTCGTCACACAGGAGGAGCGGCACCGCGCGGTGAATAGGATGGTCGCCATGTCCGACGGCGCCTCCTTCTATCTCACGACCCCGATCTTCTACGTCAACGACGTCCCCCACATCGGGCACGCGTACACGGAGGTCGCGGCGGATGTGCTGACCCGCTGGCACCGTCAGGCCGGCGATGACACCTGGCTGCTCACCGGCACCGACGAGCACGGCCAGAAGATCCTGCGCACCGCGACGGCGAACGGCACCACTCCCCAGGAGTGGGCGGACCGACTGGTCGAGACCGCATGGCAGCCTCTCCTGAGCACCATCGACATCGCCAACGACGACTTCATCCGCACCACGGACGAGCGGCACGAGGTCAACGTGCAGAAGTTCCTCCAGACGCTCTACGACGGCGGCGCGATCTACACGGGCGAGTACGAGGGCTACTACTGCGTCGGCTGCGAGGAGTACAAGCAGCTCTCGGACCTCGACGAGGGCACCGGCGACTACGAGGGCCAGTACGTCTGCAAGATCCACTCCAAGCCGGTCGAGCTGCTCAGCGAGAAGAACTACTTCTTCAAGATGAGCGAGTACACCGAGCGCCTGCTCGCGCTCTACGAGGAGCGCCCCGACTTCGTGCAGCCGGAGTCGGCCCGCAACGAGGTCGTCAGCTTCGTGCGCCAGGGCCTCGCCGACCTCTCGATCTCGCGCTCGAGCTTCGACTGGGGCGTGAAGGTCCCGTGGGACGACTCGCACGTCGTCTACGTCTGGTTCGACGCCCTGCTCAACTACGTCACCGCCGTCGGCTACGGTCAGGACGACGAGGAGTTCGCCCGCCGCTGGCCGGCGACCCACATCGTCGGCAAGGACATCCTCCGTTTCCACGCGGTGATCTGGCCCGCCATGCTGATGGCCGCAGGGCTCGACGTGCCCAAGCAGGTCTTCGGCCACGGCTGGCTGCTCGTCGGCGGCGAGAAGATGTCGAAGTCGAAGCTCACCGGCATCGCGCCCGAGCAGATCACCGACACCTTCGGGTCCGACGCGTTCCGCTACTACTTCATGCGCGCGATCACGTTCGGCCAGGACGGCTCGTTCTCGTGGGAGGACCTCTCTGCGCGCTACCAGGCCGAGCTCGCCAACGGGTTCGGCAACCTCGCCTCGCGTGTGATCGCCATGCTCAACCGCTACTACGAGGGTGTCGTGCCCGGGCCCGGAGTCGCCACCGAGGCGGAGGAGCGCGTGCAGCGCACCGTCGCCGCAGCGGCGGCCACGGCGGACGCGGCGATCGACGCCCTCGCCATCCACGACGCGATCACCGCGGTGTGGACCATCGTCGACGAGCTGAACGGCTACATCACTGAGCAGGAGCCGTGGGCGCTCGCCAAGAACGACGCCGACCGCGAGCGGCTCGGCACGGTCCTCTACACGGCGACGGAGGGGCTGCGCGCCCTCGCCGTGCTGCTCTCGCCGGTCGTGCCCCGCGCGACCACGAAGCTGTGGACGGCGCTCGGCGTCGAGGAGTCGCTCGGCTCCCTCGCGGCGCAGCCGATCCGCGAGGCCGGCGACTGGGGCCGCCTGCCCGTCGGCACGACGGTCGGCACCCTCGAGGCCCTCTTCCCCCGCATCGAGACCCCGGCGAGCTGACCGCCCGGCCCCTCCCTCTGCTGATCGAGTAGCCCGCGGAGCGGGCATATCGAGATCCCCGATGTCCGGAGCCGGTGGGTCTCGATACGCCCCTGTGGGGCTGCTCGACCAGCAGCGGGAGGAGGGGCGACCGTTGTCCTCCGGAACGCGCCCGGCCGGACATCCGTCACGAACGGCCGTCCGGGAAGCTCAGGGGCGGCGCTCTGCGACGGCTCAGTCGGCGGTTCGCCGACGATGTGCGCTTGCGCGCCGCTGATGCGTCGTGAACGGAGCTCCACGTCGGGCGCTTCTCTGCTGATCGAGTAGCGCGCGGAGCGCGCGTATCGAGATCCACGGGGTCTCGGAGCCGGTCGGTCTCGACACGCCACTGCGGGGCGACTCGACCAGCGGGCAGGGGCGGCGGGTGCTTCGAGGTCCCCCTCACTCCGGACGCGGGCCGTCCGGACCCTCCCGGTAGCCTGGAGCGCATGACCGACAGTCAGCACGTCCGCGCCCGCGAGAACACCTCCGGCCGCGACCTGACGTACCCTCCGCTGCCCGAGGCCCTCGTGGTCCCCGTCTACGACAACCACACGCACCTCGAGATCGCCGACGGCCTCGAGCCGCTCGACTACCGGGAGCAGCTCGACCGCGCCTCCACGGTCGGCGTCCGCGGCGTCGTCCAGGTCGGCACCGATGTGGCGACCAGCCGCTGGTCGGCCGAGATGGCCGCCTCCGAGCCGCGCATGCTCGCCGCCGTCGCGATCCACCCGAACGAGGCCCCCGAGCTCGACGCGCGGGGCGAGCTCGACGACGCCCTCGCCGTGATCGCCGAGCTCGCGACCCAGCCCCGCGTGCGCGCCGTCGGCGAGACGGGTCTCGACTACTTCCGCACGGGCGAGAGCGGCCGCGGGGCTCAGCAGCGCTCGTTCGAGGAGCACATCCGCATCGCGAAGGAGGCGGGCATCGCGCTGCAGATCCACGACCGCGACGCCCACCGCGAGGTGATGGAGACGCTCCGCCGGGTCGGCGCCCCCGAGCGCACCGTCTTCCACTGCTTCTCCGGCGACGCCGAGATGGCCCGGATGTGCGCGGAGGAGGGCTGGTACCTCTCGTTCGCCGGCAACGTGACCTTCAAGAACGCGGAGCCGCTCCGCGAGGCGCTCGCCGTCACTCCGCGGCACCTGATCCTCGTCGAGACGGACGCGCCGTTCCTCACTCCGATGCCGCTGCGCGGGCGCCCCAACGCCCCCTACCTGCTCCCGCACACCCTGCGCGCCATGGCCGCGCACCTCGAGACCGACGTGGGGCACCTCGCCGCGACGATCGCGTCGAACACCGAGCAGGTGTACGGCGAGTGGGGCGGCGAGGTCGGGTCGGAGCCGACGGAGCCGGTGGGGCAGCTCGCATGAGCGGCCGTCACGCGGCCGAGGTGGAGGCGGCGTCCGTCCCGCGCCTGCTCGGCCCCGCCGAGATCCGCGATCTCGCGCAGCTGCTCGACGTCACTCCGACCAAGAAGCTCGGCCAGAACTTCGTGCACGACGCCAACACCGTGCGCCGCATCGTCAAGCTCGCCGGAGTGCGGGCGGGCGAGACGGTCGTCGAGATCGGCCCGGGCCTGGGCTCGTTGACGCTGGGCCTGCTCGAGGCGGGCTCTCAGGTCGTCGCCGTCGAGATCGACGGGCGCCTCGCCGAGCAGCTGCCGCGCACGGTGGAGCTGATGGCCCCGCGCGCCGAGCTGCACATCGTGCACGCCGACGCGATGCGGGTGCTCGAGCTGCCGGGCGAGCCCGTGCGGCTCGTCGCGAACCTCCCGTACAACATCTCCGTGCCGGTGCTGCTGCACTTCCTCGAGCACTTCCCGAGCATCCGCTCGGGCGTCGTGATGGTGCAGTCCGAGGTCGGCCTCCGCCTCGCCGCGGGTCCCGGCTCGAAGGTCTACGGCGGGCCGAGCGTCAAGGCGGCGTGGTTCGGCTCGTTCTCGACCGGCGGCACCGTCTCGCGGCAGATCTTCTGGCCCGTCCCGAACGTCGACAGCGTGCTCGTGTCGTTCCAGCGCGGCGAGGAGCCGGGCGACGAGGCCCTGCGCCGAGCCGTCTTCGCCGTCGTCGACGCGGCGTTCGCCCAGCGGAGGAAGATGCTGCGGCAGTCGCTCGCCACGCTCTTCGGCGACAGTGCTGCGGCGATCACCGCCCTCGAGTCCGCGGGCGTCCCGCAGACCGCGCGGGGCGAGGAGCTGACCGTGGAGTCGTTCGTCGCGCTGGGCCGGACCCTGGACCCGGCACTCGTGCCGACCCGGGGCGGGGTGCTGCCCGACTCGGGGTCGGACGACCCCGACGAGGACGGCTCGGACCGGGACGAGGGCTCCTCCACCACCCTGTAGCTTGGAGGCATGGCTGCTCGCGCGACGTCGACCGTGGTCCACGCGCGGGCTCCCGGCAAGATCAACGTCTTCCTCAAGGTGGGGGCGGTCCGCGACGACGGCTACCACGAGCTCGCCACGGCGTTCCAGTCTCTGTCGCTCTACGAGGACGTGCGCGCCAGCGCGGCTCCGGACTTCTCGGTCGCCTTCTCCGGCTCGATCGACACGTCCGGCCTCGCGGTCGACGGCAGCAACCTCGCCATCAAGGCCGCGAGAGCGCTCGCTCGGGCCACGGGATACCGCCGGGGCGTGCATCTCGAGATCGAGAAGAACGTCCCGATCGCGGGCGGCATGGGCGGCGGATCGGCCGACGCCGCCGCCACGCTCCTCGCCTGCGACGCGCTCTGGGGCACGGCGTGCACCCGTGAGCAGCTGCTGGGCATCGCCGCGAGCCTGGGCGCCGACGTGCCCTTCGCCTTCACCGGCGGCACGGCGATCGGAGTGGGCCGCGGCGACGAGCTGAGCCCGGCCCTGGCCAAGGGCCGGTTCGAGTGGGTCCTCGTGTTCTCGGAGCAGGGGCTGTCGACCCCCGAGGTCTACAGCGAGCTCGACCGGCACCGCGAGCGCCACCTGCACGACTTCCGCCCGATCTCGGCGTCGCCGTCCGTCGACCCGAACGTGCTGCAGGCGCTCCGGGCGGGCGACGCGGCGATGCTCGCCGACGCGATGCACAACGACCTGCAGGCGCCGGCGCTGCACCTGCAGCCAGGGCTCGCGCGCATCCTCGAGCGCGGCGAGCAGAGCGGAGCCCTCGGCGGCCTCGTGTCCGGCTCCGGCCCCACCGTCGCGTTCCTCGCCGCCGACGCGGATGCGGCGCTCGAGCTCCAGCTGGAGCTGACGACGGCGCGCTACAAGGCGGTCCGCGTGACCGGACCGGTCCACGGGGCGCGACTGCTCTCGATCTGACGATCGACGCCCCAGCCCGCACTCCGGGCGGTGGCTTAGAGTGCGGCCATGCCCCCCAGAAGAGCCGCACTGCTCGCGATCCTCACGGGGATCGTCGCCGCCGCCGTCGCCCTCGCGAGCGCCGAGCTCGTGGCCGTGTTCACCGGCGCGGGAGGCGGTCCGCTCGTCGCGGTCGGCGGCTTCGTGATCGACATCGTGCCCGCCGGGGTGAAGGACGCGACCATCGCGCTGTTCGGCACCGGCGACAAGCTCGTCCTCCTCCTCTCGCTGGCCTTCGCCGTCGCGTTGCTCGCGATCGCCGCGGGACTGCTGGAGTTCCGCCGTCCGCCGTTCGGGGCGCTGCTGCTGGTCGTGGTCGCGGGCCTGGGGGCTCTGGCCGCGGTGACGCGGGAGGGGGCGACCGGCCTGGCCGCAGCTCCGAGCATCGTCGGGATGGTGGCGGGCGTCCTCGTCCTCCGCACCGCCGCGGCACGGCTGCGCGGCTGGGAGCAGGAGCCCGCGCGGGGCGGGACCGACCGCCGCTCGTTCCTCCGCCTCGTGGGCGTCGCGGGTGCCGCGGCGGTCGTCGTGGGCGTCGGGGCGCGGATGGCGACCGCCGCGTCGGCCGCCGTCACCGCGGTGCGCGAGGCCGTGGCGCTGCCGCGCGCCGCCTCGCCCGCTCCGGCCGTCCCTCCGACGGCCGCGCTCGACGACGTCGAGGGGATCAGCTCCTTCGTCACCCCCAACGCCGAGTTCTACCGCATCGACACCGCGCTCTCGGTGCCCTCCGTCGACCCGGCCGAGTGGTCGCTCCGGATCCACGGCATGGTCGAAGAGGAGGTCGAGCTGACCTGGGACGAGCTGCTCGCGCTGCCGCTCGAGGAGCACCTCGTCACGCTGTCCTGCGTGTCGAACGAGGTCGGCGGCGACCTGATCGGCACGGCGCTCTGGCTCGGCTACCCGATCCGCGAGCTGCTGGCCAGGGCGCGCCCGACTGCGGGCGCCGACATGGTGCTCTCGCGCAGCATCGACGGCTTCACCGCCTCCAGCCCGCTGGACGTGCTGCAGGACGAGGGCCGCGCGAGCATCCTCGCCGTCGGCATGAACGGCGAGCCGCTGCCGCTCGAGCACGGCTTCCCGGTGCGGATGGTCGTGCCCGGCCTCTACGGCTACGTCTCCGCGACGAAGTGGGTCACCGAGCTGGAGGTCACGACCTTCGCCGACGACCTCGCCTACTGGTCGACGCGCGGCTGGAGCGAGCGCGGGCCGATCAAGGTCGAGTCGCGGATCGACGTGCCGCGGCAGGGCCAGGCGGTCTCGGCGGGCACCGTCGCCGTCGCCGGAGTCGCCTGGGCGCCTCACACGGGCATCTCGAAGGTCGAGGTCCAGGTCGACGGAGGGGAGTGGCGGCAGGCCCGCCTCGCCGAGGCGGTCACGGCCGACACCTGGATCCAGTGGGTGCTCGAGTGGGACGCGACGCCCGGCGACCACGTGCTGAGCGTCCGGGCCACCGACTCCGAGGGGCTCGTGCAGACCGCCGACGAGGCGCGGCCGGCGCCCGACGGCGCGACAGGCCACCACCGCCGCACGATCGCGGTCGCCTGACCGCGGAGCCCCGCGGAAAAAGGGGACGGTCGAACCCGGCAGTGGAGAGCCCCGTAAAATCGATCCCTATGGCACATCTCCTGGGCGCTGAGGCGCTGCGACTCGAGTACCCCACGCGGGTCATCTTCGACGACGTCTCGCTCGGCATCGAGGAGGGCGACCGCATCGGGATCGTCGGCCGCAACGGCGACGGCAAGTCGACCCTCCTGCGCCTGCTCGCGCAGCGCATCGAGCCGGACTCCGGCCGCGTCACCCACCGCCGCGGCGTCACCCTCGGCATGCTCGACCAGGCCGACACGGTGGACGAGGACCTGACGGTCGCGCAGGCGGTCGTCGGCGGTCTCGAGGAGCACGAGTGGGCGGGCGACGCGCGCACGCGCGACGTGATCGCCGGGCTGCTCCGCGATGTGCCGTGGGACGGCGTCGTCGGCTCCCTCTCGGGAGGGCAGCGCCGCCGCGTCGCGCTCGCGAAGCTGCTGGTCGGCGACTGGGACGTCGTGTTCCTGGACGAGCCCACCAACCACCTCGACGTCGAGGGCATCGCCTGGCTCGCCGAGCACCTCAAGCGCCGCTGGGCCACCGCCTCCGGCGGACTCGCCGTCGTGACCCACGACCGCTGGTTCCTCGACGAGATCTGCACCGCCACCTGGGAGGTGCACGACCGCCTCGTCGAGCCCTTCGAGGGCGGCTACGCGGCGTACATCCTGCAGCGCGTCGAGCGCGATCGGATGGCGACCACGATGGAGGCCAAGCGGCAGAACCTGATGAAGAAGGAGCTCGCGTGGCTGCGCCGCGGAGCCCCCGCCCGCACCGCGAAGCCCAAGTTCCGCATCGACGCCGCCAACCAGCTGATCGAGGACGAGCCTCCCGTGCGCGACTCCGTCTCGCTGTCGCAGCTCGCCGTCTCGCGGCTGGGCAAGGACGTCGTCGACCTGCTCGACGTCACGGTGCGCTACGGCGAGCGGACGGTGCTCAACCGCATCGAGTGGCGCATCGCCCCGGGGGAGCGCACCGGGATCCTCGGCGTGAACGGCGCCGGCAAGTCGACCCTCCTGGGCCTGGTCGCCGGCGGCGTGCAGCCCACGAGCGGGAAGGTGAAGCGCGGCACGACGGTGCGCGTCGCGATCCTCGACCAGCAGCTGCGGGAGCTGACCGAGGTGCAGGACCAGCCGGTCCGCGAGATCATCGCGCAGCAGCGCACCAGCTACTCCATCGGCGGCAAGGACATGACGCCCGGGCAGCTGCTCGAGCGGCTCGGCTTCTCGAGCGCTCAGCTGTCGACGCCGGTGAAGGACCTCTCGGGAGGCCAGCGTCGGCGCCTGCAGCTCCTGCTGATCCTGCTGAGCGAGCCGAACGTGCTGATCCTCGATGAGCCGACCAACGACCTCGACACCGACATGCTCGCCGCGATCGAGGACCTGCTCGACTCCTGGCCCGGCACGCTGCTGGTCGTCTCGCACGACCGGTACCTGCTCGAGCGGGTCACCGACCAGCAGTACGCGGTGTTCGAGGGCGCGTTCCGGCACCTGCCCGGAGGCGTGGAGCAGTACCTGGAGCTGCGCAAGGCGCTCGAGAAGGCGGGCCCGGCCGCGCTGTCGGCGACCGCCTCCGCTGCGCCCTCCGGACTCGGCGGCGCCGAACGGCGCACCGCCGAGAAGGAGGTATCGGCGATCGACCGGCGCCTGCACAAGCTGACCCAGCTGACGAAGACCGTCCACGAGAAGATGGCGACGCACGACCAGGACGACTACGACGGCATCCTGGCGCTGAACGCGACGCTCCGCGGCTACGAGGACGAGACCGCCGAGCTCGAGCTGCGCTGGCTGGAGCTCTCGGAGCAGCTGGAGGGCTAGGGCCCTAGCCGAAGTCGAGCGAGAGCTTGCGGAGCAGCTGCGCGAGCCGCTCCTGCTGCGCGTGCGTCAGCGCGCCCAGCAGCTCCTGCTCGGCGTCGACGAGCCGCGTGATGGCGGCGTCGACGCGAGCGAGCCCGGACGGCGTCATCTGCACGAGGACTCCGCGACCGTCGTTGGGGTCGTCGAGGCGCTCGACCAGGTCGCGCTCGACGAGGCGGTCGATGCGGTTGGTCATGGTGCCGCTGGTGACCATGGTCGCCTGCAGCAGCTGCTTGGGGGAGAGGCGGTAGGGGGCGCCCGCGCGGCGCAGCGCCGACAGCACGTCGAACTCCCACGTCTCGAGCTCCGAGCGGCCGAACGCCGTGCCGCGGGCGCGCTCGAGCTGCTTGGCCAGCCGCCGCATGCGGGAGAAGACCTGCAGCGGCGTGAAGTCCAGGTCGGGTCGTTCCCTCACCCAGGCGTCGACGATGCCGTCGACCTCGTCGTTCGCGCTCACCCCTCCATTGTGGCGGGTGCGGGCCGGTGAGGTTCCCTGGAGGAGACGCCAAGGGGCGGACTCCGGGTTCTCTGCGGGTCCCGGCCGGATGGCAGGATGGACGACGCGCGCGAGCGCGGTCCGCCATGGTGTAACGGCAGCACGGCAGCCTTTGGAGCTGTCCGGTCCAGGTTCGAATCCTGGTGGCGGAGCGGGGATGACGAGCGCGCACCGACCCGGGTGCGCCCGCCGAAGAGGAGACGCGATCATAGACAGCACTCTCGCGGTCGTGATCCTGGCCGCAGGCCAGGGCACCCGCATGAAGTCCAGGACGCCCAAGGTGCTGCACCGGCTGGCGGGACGGCCGCTGCTCGGCCACGTCCTCGACACCGCCGCCTCGCTCCAGGCGCAGCACGTCGTCACGGTCGTCCGGCACGAGCGCGAGCGGGTCGCTCAGGCGGTGCTCGAGCACACGCCCGCAGCCCTCGTGGTCGATCAGGACGAGGTGCCGGGCACCGGCCGCGCGGTCGAGCTCGGGCTCGGCGCCCTGCCCGCCGACTTCGACGGGACCGTCGTGGTGCTCAGCGCCGACGTGCCCCTCCTGGACGCCCCGACGCTCCGGCGCCTCGTCGACGCGCACCTCGCCGAGGCGAACGCGCTGACCATGCTCTCCTGCGTCCTCGAGGACCCGACGGGCTTCGGGCGCATCGTGCGCGGCTCCGACGGCGGCTTCGCCTCGATCGTCGAGCAGAAGGACGCCGACGACGACCAGCTCGCCATCGCCGAGATCAACGCGGGCGTCTACGCCTTCGACGCCAGCGCCCTGCGCGCCGTCATCGGCGGCATCGGCACCGACAACGCGCAGAAGGAGATGTACCTCACCGACGCCGCCGCGGCACTCAAGGCCGCCGGCCGCGCGATCGAGGCCGTCCCGGTGCAGGACCGCTGGCTCGTCGCCGGCATCAACGACCGTGTGCAGCTGGCCGACGCGGCGCTCGAGCTCAACGCGCGCATCGTCCGCCGCTGGCAGCTCGAGGGCGTCACGATCCAGGACCCGGCGACGACCTGGATCGACGTCGACGCGGTCCTCGCGCCCGACGTCGAGATCCTCCCCGGCACGCAGATCAAGGGACCGACCGTCATCGCGACGGGCGCGGTCATCGGCCCGGACACCACGCTCGACTCGTGCGAGATCGGCGAGGACGCGGTCGTCAAGCGCTCCGACGCGACGCTCGCCGTGATCGGCGCGGGCGCGCAGGTCGGCCCCTTCTCGTTTCTCCGCCCGGGCACGGTGCTCGGCGCGAAGGGCAAGATCGGCACCTACGTCGAGACCAAGAACGCGACCATCGGCGCGGGATCGAAGGTCCCGCACCTGTCCTACGTGGGCGACGCGACCATCGGCGAGGAGTCGAACATCGGCGCCGGCTCGATCTTCGCCAACTACGACGGAGTGACCAAGGCGTCCTCCGTGGTCGGCTCCCACGTGCGGGCCGGGTCGCACAACGTCTTCGTCGCCCCCGTTAGAATCGGGGACGGAGCGTACACGGGCGCCGGCACGGTCATCCGCAAGGACATCCCCGCCGGAGCCCTCGGCATCACCGTCGCTCCGCAGCGCAACATGGCCGGTTGGGTGCAGACCCACCGTCCCGGAACCGCGGCGGCGACCGCCGCCGAGGCGGCCGGGGTGCCCGAGCCCGAGGGCTCGGACCGGCCGACCGGAGGAAGCGGAGAACAGTGACGGGCATCACCGCCAGCAACAAGAAGAGCCTGGTCCTGGTCTCGGGGAGGGCGCATCCGGCACTGGCGGAGGCCGTCGCCTCCGAGCTCGGGACCGAGCTGGTCACCACCGAGGGGCGCACCTTCGCGAACGGCGAGCTCTACGTGCGCTACGGCGAGTCCGTGCGCGGTGGCGACGTGTTCGTGCTGCAGTCGCACACCTCGCCGATCAACGAGTGGCTCATGGAGCAGCTGATCATGGTCGACGCGCTCAAGCGCGCCTCGGCCAAGCGGATCACCGTCGTCGCCCCGTTCTACCCCTACGCCCGCCAGGACAAGAAGGGCCGCGGCCGAGAGCCGATCTCGGCCCGCCTGGTCGCCGACCTCTTCAAGGCCGCCGGCGCCGACCGCATCATGTCGGTCGACCTGCACGCCGCGCAGATCCAGGGCTTCTTCGACGGACCCGTCGACCACCTCTTCGCGATGCCGGTGCTGCTCGAGCACTTCCGCGAGAAGCTCGACCCCTCGACCCTCACGGTCGTCTCGCCCGACATGGGCCGCGTGCGCGTCGCCGACATCTGGAGCGACAAGCTCGGGGTGCCGCTGGCGATCATCCACAAGCGCCGCGACCCCAAGGTCGCCAACCAGGTCTCGGTCCACGAGATCGTCGGAGAGGTGAAGGGGCGCGTCTGCCTGCTCGTCGACGACCTCATCGACACCGGGCGCACGATCGCGAAGGCCGCCGAGGCGCTGAAGAACGCCGGAGCGATCGGCGTCGTCGTCGCCGCGACCCACGCGGTCTTCTCGGATCCGGCGCGCGAGCTCCTCAGCTCCGAGTTCATCGACTCGGTCGTGGTCACCGACACCCTGCCGCTCCCGGAGGAGAAGAAGTGGGACCGTCTGACGATCCTGCCGATCGCGCCGCTGCTGGCGCGCGCGATCCACGAGGTGTTCGACGACGGCTCCGTCACCTCGATGTTCGACGGCGACGCCTGATCGACCGGGCCTGAGTTCCGCGCGTGCCCGGGCGAGTGAGCGCTGATCGCGCTCGGGCGCGCCCCGCGGAGCCGACCGGGGCGATCACGCTCGCCGGTCTCTTCCTCGTCTACTCGCCCGCCGCGCTCGAGGCCGGCTGGTGGCTGCTGCTCGGGATCGGCGTCGCCGCGGTGCTGACCGCGATCAGTGCGCTCGCCGACTCCGATCGAGAGCAGCACGACGGTCCGACGGCGGAGTGGCTGGCGCTCGCCGGCCGGGCGCTCGGCGCCTCCGCGCTCGCGCTGACCGCCGCGGACTCGGTTCTCGGCGCGTCCGCGCGGCCCGTCGCGGTGCTGATGCTCGTCGCGGTGACGGTCTTCGTCCTGCGGGGCGGAGTCGTGCGTGCGGGTCTCGCGCGCGGACTCGGCGCCCTGGTGCTCCTCCTGCTGGTGGCCGCCGCCGTGATCGTCGCCGTGGCGCCGCCGGTGCTCCCCGAGTCGGACGTGCGTCCGGGGGGAGTGGAGGGCACCGCGTCCGCCGCGGCGCTCGCGCTGCTGCTGTTCGCTCCGCCGGCATCGGGGACCCTCGTGCGGCTCCGGTCCGCGCTCGTCTCGACGGGCGTCGTCGCCCTCGTCGCCGGTGCGCTCGGGGCGGGACTGCTGCTGCTGGTCGGACCGGCCGTGCTCGCCGGCACCGCCACTCCGCTCCGAGCCGCCGCACTCGGCACCGCTGCCGAGGTGCCCGTCGCGGTCGCCGCCGTGCTCGCGGGGCTGCTCGCCCTCGTCGTGCTGCAGCGCCGCGACGCGGGCGGTCTCGTCCGCCTGGCCGACGCCGACGAGATCCCGGCCGTGCTCGCGCAGCCTTCGCGGCGGACCGGGGTCCCGGTCGTCGCTCAGCTCGTCGTCTGCCTCGTCTCGGTGGTCGCGGTCGTCGTGCTCGACGCGGATGCGCTGCTCGCCTTCGCGGTCGCCGCCCAGCTGGTCGCGCTGATCGTCCGCCGCGTGGAGTGGGGAGCGGCGGCGTTGCGCCTGCCGGCGCTCGTCTCGGCGGTCGGTGCGCTGGTCCTGCTGCTCGCCCTGCCCGCGGCGACCGCGGCCGCGGTGGCGGTGCTGCTCGGGCTCCTGCTGATCGTGCGGGCGTTCCGGCGCTGAGCCGGGCCCTCAGCCTCCGGTCGCCGCCCTCGCGGAGGCGCCGCCGTTCAGGCGCAGGGCGAGCGGATCCGCGCGGACGCGGTCCAGACCCGCTCGGACCGCTCCGAGCGCGACGGCGCGGTCGCCGAGGGTCGAGGGCACGATCCGCGGTGCCGGCGCGTGCACGAGGGTGGCGACCCGCTCCGACACGTCGGCGAGCAGCGGTCCGGCCGAGGCGGCGAGCGCGCCGCCGACGACGAGGAGCGAGACGTCGAGGAGGTTCGCGAGGGTGGCTGCGACGGCCGTCAGCCGGGCGGCCAGGCGGTCGACGACCTCCCGGGCGAGCGGATCGCCCGCCGCGGCGGCGGCCAGCACCTGCTCGGCGCCCGGGTGCTCGACGGCGTCCAGGAGCGACGGGGCGCGACCCGGAGCGGCGAGGGACTCCTGCGCCCACGACCGGGCGAGTGCGGCGACGCCCTCGGCGGATCCGACTCCCTCGACGAGGTCCAGGTAGCGCATCTCGCCGGTAAGCCCGCGCGCGCCGCGGAGCAGCGTGCCGCCCAGGACCACACCGCCGCCCAGGCGCTCGCCCGAGAGCAGGGCGATGTAGTCCGAGCAGCCGATGGCGGCGCCGCGCCAGCCCTCGGCGAGGGCGGCGAGATTGGCGTCGTTGTCGACGACGGCCGACCAGCCGCGCGCGGCGAAGCGGTCGCCGAGGCCGGGGTTCATCGCGCTCCAGAAGCCGTTGTCGCCGACGGGGGAGCGGCCGTCGGCGTCGACGGGCGCCGGGACCCCGAAGGTGACGGCGAGGACCTCGTCGTCCGGGACTCCGGCCCGGCGCAGTGTGCGGTCCAGGATCCGCTCGATGTCCGCGAGGCGGCGCTCGCGCGGCAGCTCCTCGACCGGCTCGTGGTCGACCGGCTCGACGTGGTGCGCGATTGTGTCGCCCAGGAGGTCGGCGACGTCGACTCCGACGCTGTGCTGCCCGGCGTCGACTCCGACGATCACACCGGCCGTCCGCCGAAGCGCGTAGCGGCGCGCGGGGCGGCCCTTCACGTAGTCGCCCGCCGCGCGCTGGTTCGCGAGCTCCTCGATCCAGCCGAGCTCGATGAGGTCGTCGCAGACGGCGATGACGGTCGAGCGGGTGAGGCCGGTGCGCTCGATCAGATCGGAGGCGGTCAGCGGCTCCCCGCTCCACGCGCCCTGCAGGATCTCGAGGGCGTTGCGGCGTCGCTGGAACGAGAACGTGTTCTCGGACATCGGATCCGCCTCCCCTCTTGACCCGGAGCGGATCGGCTGCAACAGTACATCGCGTACTAGATTTTTTACCTAGATTTAGTCGATGAAGCAACTTTTCCACACATACGGGAGACGACGACGTGCCCCTCACCACCCCACCCCTCGGCGGCCTGAGCCGCCGATCCCTCCTCGCCGCGGCGGGAGCGGGCGCCGCCGCGCTCGGCCTCGCCGCCTGCGCCTCGCCCTCCGGCTCCGGCCGCCCCGTCGAGATCGTGTTCCACCAGTCCAAGCCCGAGGTCATCGGCTACTTCGACGAGGTGATCGAGAAGTTCCACGCGGCGCAGTCCCGCGTCCGCGTCGTGCACGACTTCTCCTCCAACCTCTCGGCCGGCTTCGTGCGGTCCAACCCGCCGGACCTCGGCTGCCTGAACTACAACTTCGAGGTCGCGCGCTTCGTCGAGCGGGGCGCGTTCAGCGACCTGTCCGACCTGCCGGAGGCGCAGCGCATCAATCCCGCGCTGCAGCCGCTGATCGAGCAGACCGCGTCCTACCCCGACCGCACCAGCGTGCTGCCCTACTCGCTGATGATGTCGGCGGTGCTCTATAACCGCGAGATCTTCGCGCAGCAGGGGCTCGAGGTGCCGACCACCTGGACCGAGTTCGTCGCCGTCTGCGAGGCGCTGAAGGCCGCAGGCATCACTCCGCTCTACAGCACCTACAAGGACCCGTGGACGGTCTCGCAGGGGCTGTTCGACTACTCCGTCGGCGGCACCGTCGACCTCGAGTCGTTCTTCTCGCAGCTGAAGGAGCAGGGCCCGGATGTGGGCCCCGGGTCGCCGGTCTCCTTCGAGAAGGACTTCGCCGCTCCGGTCGACCAGATGCTGCAGATCGCCGCGTACTCGAACCCGGATGCGGCCAGCCGGGCGTACGGCGACGGCAACCTCGCGTTCTCGAACGGCGAGGCCGCGATGTACTTCCAGGGGCCGTGGGCGCTGAGCGAGATCGCGAAGACCGCGCCCGACCTCTCGATCGGCGCCTTCCCGCTCCCGATGACGGACGACCCCGCGGAGCGCCGGGTACGGGTCAACGTCGACCTCGCGCTCTGGATCCCCGAGGCGTCCACCAAGAAGGAGGCCGCGCGCGAGTTCCTCGCGTTCCTGATGCAGCCCGAGATCATCGACGCCTACAACGCCGACAACAACGCGTTCGGAGTGACGACCGACGCGCCCGCGGTCACCCAGCCCACGCTCGTCGAGCTCCAGGAGTTCTACGACCGGGCCGCCTTCAGCCTCGGCGCCTCGCAGCTCGTGCCGCAGAACATCCCGCTGCAGAACTACCTGCAGGGCATGGTCCTCGGCTCCGATCCGGCCCGCACGCTGCGCACGATCGACGCCGACTGGGCGCGCATCGCGTTCCGCTCCTGACCCCTCCTCCCGCCGACCACTCTCCCCGCCGACCACTCTCAGAGACGAGACACCATGGCCACCACCCTCCCCGCGCGGACGGAGGAGCGGCGCCCCGCCGCCGCCCGCCCCGTCGCGCGCACCACGCCGAAGCGGCGCCGTGACCTCACGTTCCCGCTGTTCCTCCTCCCGGCGCTGATCCTCTTCACGCTCGCGATCACCCTGCCGGCGGTGATGGGCATCTTCTTCAGCTTCACCGACTCCATCGGCTTCGGCGAGTGGAGCTTCATCGGGCTCACCAACTACGTCGCCCTGTTCTCGGACCCGGCGATCCTCGCGTCCTACGGCTTCACCGTCGGGCTCGCGCTGGTCACGGTGCTGCTGGTGAACGTGATCGCGTTCCTGCTCGCCATCGCCCTCACGACGCAGATCCGGGGCAAGGTCGCCCTGCGGGCCGTCTTCGTGCTGCCGATGGTCGTCTCGGGCATCATCATCGCGTTCGTCTTCAACTTCCTCTTCTCGAACTCGCTGCCCGGCTTCGCCGCGTCGATCGGAGCGACTCCGCTGGCGAGCAGCATGCTCGCGAACCCGGATCTGGCGTGGCTCGCGATCGTGATCGTCACCGCCTGGCAGGCGGTCCCCTCCGCCCTGCTGATCTACATCGCCGGGGTGCTCTCGATCCCGGGCGACGTCTACGAGGCGGCCTCGCTCGACGGCGCGTCCAGCTGGGGGCAGCTGCGCTCGATCACGCTGCCGCTGGTCGCGGGCTACGTGGTGATCAACCTCGTCATCGGCTTCAAGAACTTCCTGAACTCGTACGACATCATCGTCGGCCTCACCAACGGCGGACCGGGCACCTCGACCCGCAGCGTCGCGATGACGATCTTCTCGGGCTTCACCAGCGGCGACTACGCCTACCAGATGGCCAACGCCACGATCTTCTTCCTCATCGCGCTCGTGATCGCGCTCGTGCAACTGCGCGTCTCGCGCGGAAAGGCGGCCTTCTGATGACCAGCCAGGTCCCCCTCTCGCCGGCGCTGCCCGGCACCCGCCCCGCGGCGAACGCCGACGCCCGCCGCGGCGGACGCCGGAACCGCTCGAACCTGCTCCTGACCCTCGTGCTCGCGGTCTGCGCACTGACCGTCATCGCTCCGCTCTGGGTCACGGTGACCATGGCGTTCAAGACGACCGCGCAGGCGGTGGACGGCAACGCCTTCTCGATCCCGGCTCCGATCTCGATCGACGGCTTCGTGCAGGCCTGGAACCTCACCGACTTCCCCCGCGGCTTCGCGATCTCGCTGCTCGTCACCGCGATCACCGTCGCCGGGACCATCGTGCTCAGCGCCCTCGCGGCCTACGCCATCTCGCGCAACTGGGAGAAGAAGTTCTACCGCTACTCGTTCTTCTACCTGCTAGCCGCGATGTTCCTGCCGTTCCCCGTGCTCGCCCTCTCGCAGGTCTCGCTCACCGGACTCGTCGGCCTCGACAACCCGATCGGCGTCGCGATCCTGCACGTGATGTTCCAGCTCTCCTTCAGCGTGATGCTGTTCACCGCGTTCCTCCGCTCACTCCCCGAGGAGCTCGAGGAGAGCGCGCGGCTCGACGGAGCGACCACCAACCAGGTCTTCTGGCGACTGGTGTTCCCGCTGCTCGCCCCCATGAGCGCGACCGTCGGCATCTTCGCCTTCCTCGCCTCCTGGAACGACTTCATGATGCCCTCGCTCATCACCTCCGACCCGACGCTGCAGACCCTGCCGGTGCTCCAGAGCATCTTCCAGACCCAGTTCAGCAACGACTACAACGTCGCCTTCGCCTCCTACCTGATGGCGATGGCGCCGGCGATCCTCGTCTACCTCTTCACCCAACGCTGGGTCATGTCCGGCGTGACTCAGGGGGCGATCAAGTAAGTCTCGCGGGTCTCGGGGCGGCGATCTGCGGCGTTGTCGTCGGTCGTCGTAGCTCCGCTACGCCTTCCCTCCTCCGCCTTGCAGCTCACCACCCCGAGACCCGCGACCTCTGCTGGAGGCGCATCCGGCCGTGCTGCGCACGAGCAGACGGGGGAGGGGCCGTGCTGCGCACGAGCCGGGGTAGGAGGGGCCGTGCTGCGCACGAGCCAGGGTAGGAGGGGCCGTGCTGCGCACGAGCCGGGGTAGGAGGGGCCGTGCTGCGCACGAGCAGCTGCTCAGGGGAGGGGCCCACCTCTGCTGATCGAGTAGCCCGCGGAGCGGGCGTATCGAGATCCACGTCCGCCAGAAGGCGGGCGCAACCGACACGACACAACGAACGGAAGGAACGGCATGACCGAGACCCTGCTCACCAGGAGCGGCACCGCGGAGGACGCGCTGTGGTGGCGCCAGGCGGCGGTGTACCAGATCTACCCGCGGAGCTTCGCGGACGCGGACGGGGACGGGATCGGCGACCTGCGAGGGATCATCGCGCGCATCCCCTACCTCCGCGAGCTCGGGATCGACGCCGTGTGGCTGAGCCCGTTCTACCCGTCGGCGCTGGCCGACGGCGGGTACGACGTGGCCGACTACCGCGACGTGGACCCGCGGATCGGGACGCTCGCCGAGTTCGACGAGACGACGCGGCTGCTGCACGAGGCGGGCATCCGCGTGATCGTCGACATCGTGCCGAACCACTCCTCCGATCTGCACCCCTGGTTCCAGGAGGCGCTCGCGGCGCCGAAGGGCTCGCCCGAGCGCGAGCGCTACGTGTTCCGCGACGGCCGCGGCACCGACGGCTCCCTCCCGCCTAGCGACTGGGAGTCGGTGTTCGGCGGGTCGGCTTGGGAGCCGGTCGGCGACGGCCAGTGGTACCTGCACCTCTTCGCCAAGGAGCAGCCCGACTGGAACTGGGCGAACCGCGAGATCCGCGACGACTTCCTCGACACCCTCCGCTTCTGGTCCGACCGCGGTGTCGACGGCTTCCGGATCGACGTGGCCCACTCGCTCGTGAAGGACCTCAGCGAGCCGCTGCCCGCGGCCGCCGAGATCGAGGCCCCGCGGATCGACGGATCGCACCCGTTCTGGGACCGCGACGAGGTGCACGAGGTCTACGCCGAGTGGCGCGCCCTGTTCGACTCCTACGACCCGCCGCGCACCGCCGTGGCCGAGGCCTGGGTCGACGCCTCCCGCCGCGCCCGGTACGCGAGCCCCGAGGGCCTGGGCCAGGCGTTCAACTTCGACCTGCTCGAGGCCGACTTCGACGCGGAGGAGTTCCGCCGCCTGATCTCGTTCAACCTCGAGCTCGCCGCCGAGTCGGGCTCCTCGACGACATGGGTGCTGTCGAACCACGACGTGGTCCGCCACCCGACGCGCTACGGACTGCCGGCCCGCGGGGACGCGGTGACCGCGCCCGCGAAGCAGTGGCTGCTCAGCGGGGGAGCGGAGCTCGAGCTGGACGCCGAGCGGGGACTGCGCCGAGCTCGCGCCGCGACGCTCCTCCTGCTCGCTCTGCCCGGCTCCGCCTACCTCTACCAGGGCGAGGAGCTGGGCCTGCACGAGGTGCCGGCGATCCCGGATGCGCAGCGCCAGGACCCGACCTTCTTCCGCAGCGGCGGCACCGACGTCGGCCGCGACGGCTGCCGGGTGCCCCTGCCCTGGGCGGAGACGGGCGAGTCCCTGGGCTTCGGCCCCGGCGGCGCGCACCTGCCGCAGCCGGAGTGGTTCGCGGACTCGTCCGTCCAGGCGGAGGAGCTCGATAAGGAGTCGACGCTCGCGCTCTACCGCCGCGCGCTGGCCCTGCGGCACGAGCTGCAGTCCGGCGAGCACCTGGAGTGGCTCGACTCCGAGCCCGACGTGCTGCACTTCGCGCGCCCGAACGGCTGGCGCTCGGCGACGAACCTGGGCGCGACCCCGGTCGCGCTGCCCGCCGGCGAGGTGCTGCTCGCGAGCGGTCCGCTGGGCGACGGAGTGGTGCCTCCCGAGACCACGGTCTGGCTGCGCTGAGCCGCTGGACGCGAGAGCGCCCCCGCACCCGATCCGAGGATCGAGGTGCGGGGGCGCTCCGGCGTGTCAGGCGGTCAGTGCGTCGACGGGTCCTGCTCGACCTCGGAGCGGTCGCCCGACCACAGCGTGTGGAAGGTGCCCTCCTTGTCGACGCGCTGGTAGGTGTGCGCGCCGAAGAAGTCGCGCTGCCCCTGCACGAGGGCGGCGGGGAGGCGCTTCGAGGCGAGCGAGTCG
Organism: Rathayibacter sp. Leaf299; assembly: GCF_001423055.1. Lineage (NCBI taxonomy): Bacteria > Bacillati > Actinomycetota > Actinomycetes > Micrococcales > Microbacteriaceae > Rathayibacter > Rathayibacter sp. Leaf299. The sequence goes on along the minus strand of NZ_LMNT01000004.1, from coordinate 277,568 downwards.
TAGTAGGACAGCGCGGCTCCGAAGCCGGGGATCGGCACGCCCGAGAGCGCGGCGGTCGAGACGATGCGGCGCCAGGCGGCCTCGCCGTTCGCGACGGCCTCGGCGAAGTACGGGTCCTCGAGGAGGGTCGAGATGCCCGCGTTCTCGGCGTACGCGTCGACGATGCGGTTGAGGAACTGCGCGCGGATGATGCAGCCCGCGCGCCAGATCTTGGCGACGGCGCCCTTGTCGATCTCCCAGCCGTACTTCTCGGCTCCGGCGATGATCGCGTCGAAGCCCTGCGAGTAGGCGACGACCTTCGAGGCGTAGAGGGCGGCGCGGACGTCGTCCTCGAAGCCGTCGTAGAGGGCGACGGGCGTGGGGCGCGAGGTGGCGCGGTTCTGCACCGCGGCGCGCTGCTCCGGCTTCGACGAGACGGCGCGCGCGAAGACGGCCTCGGCGATGCCGCCGACGGGCACGCCCAGGTCGAGCGCGTTCTGCACGGTCCAGACGCCGGTGCCCTTGGAGCCGGCCTGGTCGAGGACGACGTCGATGAACGGCGAGCCGGTCTCGGCGTCGACCTGGCGCAGCACCTCGGCGGTGATCTCGATCAGGTACGACTCGAGGTCGCCCTTGTTCCACGCGTCGAAGACCTCGGCGATGGCGGCGGGCTCGTGGCCGCCGACGGTGCGGAGGAGGTCGTAGGCCTCGGCGATGAGCTGCATGTCGGCGTACTCGATGCCGTTGTGGATCATCTTGACGAAGTGGCCGGCGCCGTCGGTGCCGATGTGCGTGACGCAGGGCTCGCCCTCGGCGACCGCCGCGATCGAGGAGAGGATCGGGCCGAGGGTCTTGTACGACTCGACCGAGCCGCCGGGCATGATCGAGGGGCCCTTGAGCGCGCCCTCCTCGCCGCCCGAGATGCCGGTGCCGACGAAGTGGATGCCGGTCTCGCGGACCGCCTTCTCGCGGCGGATCGTGTCGGTGAAGAGCGCGTTGCCTCCGTCGACGATGATGTCGCCGGGCTCGAAGACCCTCGTCAGCTGGTCGATGACGGCGTCGGTGCCGCGGCCGGCCTGGACCATGATGATCGCGGTGCGCGGCGTCGCGAGCGAGGCCGCGAAGTCCTCGATGGTCTCGGAGGCGACGAAGCCGGCCTCGGGGTGCTCGGTGATCAGCGTCTCGGTGCGCCCGTAGGAGCGGTTGAAGACGGCCACGGTGTTGCCCTCGCGGCTGGCGAGGTTGCGGGCCAGGTTCGAGCCCATCACCGCCAGACCGACGACTCCGATGTTGGCTGTGGCGGTGGGCTTGTCAGACACGGTTCTCCTCGACGTACGCGTTCAGGGACGCGCCCAGGCTACCGAAGCGGCCCGGCGGCGGCCCGGTCCCGAGCGTGCACATCGGTCGCGGCGGCGATTCACGGCCGTGCGGAGGAGCTCACACGGTGTGGTCGGCCGGCACCCGCTCCGAGGGGATCGGGGGAGGCGGAGGAGTGCCGTCGCCGAAGGGCCGCCCGCCCAGCTCCTCGCGGTGCGACGGGACCCGCCAGCCCGACAGGTCCGGGCCCTTGGGGGCCACTCCGGTCGGATTGATGTCGCGCTGCACCTCGTAGTAGTGCGACTTGATGTGCGTGAAGTCGATGGTGTCGCCGAATCCCGGAGTCGCGAAGAGGTCGCGCGCGTAGCCCCAGAGCGCGGGCATCGCCGAGAGCAGGTTCCGGTTCGCCTTGAAGTGGCTGTAGTAGACGGCGTCGAAGCGGGCGAGCGTCGTGAACAGGCGAACATCCGCCTCGGTGATCGTGTCGCCGACGAGGTAGCGCTGCGTGCTGAGGCGCTCCTCGAGCCAGTCGAGACGGGCCCAGAGCGCGTCGTAGGCACGCTCGTACGACTTCTGCGAACCGGCGAACCCGCACTTGTAGACGCCGTTGTTGACGTCGTGGAAGATCAGCTCGGCGACCTCGTCGATCTCGTCGCGGAGGTGGTCCGGGTAGAGCTCGGGGGCCCCGTCGCGGTGGAACGCGGTCCACTCGGTCGAGAAGTCGAGGGTCATCCGCGGGTAGTCGTTGGTGACGACCTCGCCGGAGGGGATGTCGACGATCGCCGGGACCGTGATGCCGCGCGGGTAGTCGGGGAAGCGCTTCAAGAACGCGTCCTGCAGGCGCGGGATGCCCAGGACCGGGTCGACGCCGCCGGGATCGAGGTCGAACGTCCAGCTGCGCTTGTCGTGGGTCGGACCGCAGATGCCCATCGACAGGGCGTCCTCGAGTCCGAGCAGGCGCCGGACGATCACGGCGCGGTTCGCCCAGGGGCAGGCCCGCGAGACCACGAGGCGGTAGCGGCCGGCCTCGACGGGGAAGCCGTCGCTCCCGTCCGCGGTGATCCGCGTGGGGATGTAGTTCGTGTCGCGGTGGAACCCGTTCTTCTCCACGTAGGAGCCGAAGTCGTCGTCAGTCATGGCCCGAACGCTAACGAGTGCTCCTGATCGCCTCCCGGCAGGAGCCCTCGGGTGGCGGGGGAGGGGATCGGCCGGTAGGGTGGGCAGCTGAACTTCGGCGAGGGATGCACCACGCATCCGTGATCGACGCGGTGGAAGCAGGCGAGGCCCCGAGAGGGGCGCCGCGGACTTTTCCTCACGCTGACATGCGTTCGAGTCGAAACCCCGTCCGTGGCCCCGGCCACGACCCCGATCCGGTGGCGTGCGCGCCGCCCAAGGAGAACATCATGGCTGAACTCACCAACAAGGTCGTCGCGGAGCTCCGCACCTCGTTCGGCAAGGGAGCGGCGCGGAAGATCCGCGCTCAGGACAAGATCCCCGCGGTCCTCTACGGCCACGGCACCGAGCCCCAGCACGTCACGCTGCCGGGCCACCAGGTCCTGCTGCTGACCCGCAAGGCGAACGCGATCCTCGAGCTCGACATCGACGGCACCCCCCAGACCACCCTGGTCAAGGACATCCAGCGCGACCCGGTGCGCCAGATCATCGAGCACATCGACCTCGTGGTCATCAAGCTCGGCGAGAAGGTCTCGGTCGACATCCCCGTGCACGTCGAGGGCGAGGCCGCTCCCGGCACCCTCGTGTCGATCGACGCCAACACGCTCTCGCTCGAGGTCGACGCGACCAAGATCCCGCAGAGCATCGTCATCTCGGTCGACGGCCTCGAGGCCGGCACCCAGATCGCCGCCGGCGACGTCGTGCTGCCCGACGGCGCGACCCTCGTCACCGAGGCCGACGTGCTGGTCGTGAACGTCACCGCCGAGGTCGAGCAGGACCTGGGCGACGAGGACGAGACCCCGGCCTCGGGCGACGTCGTCGCCGAGACCGCCGAGTAGTCTCCCCACCTGCACCACCGGACGGGCCCGCCGCGATCGCGAGCGGGCCCGTTCCGCATCCGGCACGTCCGCATCCGGCACGAGAGAAGGACCACCATGGGCGACACCTGGCTCGTCGTCGGGCTCGGCAACCCGGGCGCGCAGTACGCGCGCAACCGGCACAACGTGGGCCAGATGGTGCTCGACGAGCTCGCGTCGCGGATCGGCGGCTCGTTCCGCCGGCACACGCGCGCGAACGCGACGGTGGCCGAGGGGTTCCTCCGCCCCGGCGGCCCCAAGCTCGTGCTCGGCAAGCCGAACAGCTTCATGAACCTCTCGGGCGGCCCGACCTCGCAGCTGCTCGACTTCTACTCCCTGGCTCCCGAGCGCCTGATCGTCGTGCACGACGAGCTCGACATCCCGTTCGACACCCTGCGCTTGAAGCAGGGCGGTGGCCACGGCGGCCACAACGGCATCCGCGACATCCTCGCCGCGACCGACGGAGCCGACTTCCTCCGCGTGCGCGTGGGCATCGGCCGCCCGCCCGGACGCCAGCCCGCCGCCGACTTCGTCCTCAAGGACTTCGCCGGCCCCGAGCGCGAGACCCTGCCGATCCTTCTGCAGGACGCCGCCGACGCCGTCGAGCTGATCGCCGACTCCGGCCTCGCCGCCGCCCAGCTGAAGTTCCACACGAGCGCCTAGCCCTTCCCTCCCCTGCTGATCGAGTAGCCCGCACCGCGGGCGTATCGAGATCCCCGTCACCAGCTCCGTGTCGGGGGTCCGCAGTAAACTCGGACGGTGCCCCTCAACGAGATCATCTCGGCGCTTTCGCGCGCCTCCACGTTCGACGACGCACTGGCGTACGCGGTGCGCGACGCCGACTTCTCCGTCACCGACGGCCTCCGGGTCCCGCTGCTCGCGGGGCTGCTCGAGCGCCGGGCGGAGGCGGGCCGCCCGCAGGCCGCGCTCGTCGTGACCGCGACGGGCCGCGACTCCGAGAACATCCGCGCCTCGCTCAGCTGCGTGATGCCCGACGCCGACGTCGTCGAGTTCCCCGCGTGGGAGACGCTGCCGCACGAGCGGTTGAGCCCGAGCGCCGAGATCGTCGGCCGCCGCCTCGACGCGCTGCGCCGCATGAAGACCTGGACGGCCGAGAAGCCGCTGGTCGTCGTCGCCTCCGTCCGCGCCGCTCTGCAGCCGGTCGCCGACAACCTCGCCGACATCGCGCCGATCCGCCTGGTGAAGGGCACGCGCGGCTACGACCTCGGCCGCATCTCGGCCGAGCTGGTCGACCTCGCCTACGCGCGCGTCGACATGGTCACGCGGCGCGGCGAGTTCGCCGTCCGCGGCGGCATCCTCGACGTCTTCCCCGCCGTGGCCGAGCACCCGAGCCGCATCGACTTCTTCGGCGACGAGGTCGACTCGATCCGCGCCTTCTCGGTCGCCGACCAGCGCTCGCTGCCCGGCGAGTCCGACTCCGTCGTGCTGCCGCCCAGCCGCGAGCTGCTGCTCGTCCCGGCGGTCCGCCAGCGTGCACGCGAGATGCTGCACGAGTTCCCGAGCCTCTCGGCCATGCTCGCGAAGATCGCCGAGGGCATCCCCGTCGAGGGCATGGAGTCGCTCGCGCCGGCGCTTCTCGAGCGCCTCGTGCCGATCTCGCACTACCTCCCCGAGGGCGCGGCGGTGGCCGTGCTGGCCCCCGAGCGCGTCGCCACCCGCGCCATCAGCCTCGCCGAGACGAACCGCGAGTTCCTCCAGGCCGCCTGGAGCGCCGCGACCGCCGGAGCCGAGGCGCCGATCGATCTCGCCTCGGGCGAGTTCATCCCGCTGGGCGCCCTGCGCGACTCGGTGAAGTTCAGCGCCCCCGGCGCCGCCGCTCCCGACCACCCGTGGTGGACCATGAGCACCTTCCGCCAGGGCCCCGCCGCGGGCGAGGCCGAGGTGCTCCCCGAGGACCTGGGCATCGACGAGATCCTCGCCGTCCGCGTCGAGGGCGAGCCCGTGCCCGGCTTCGGCGCCAACGTCGAGGGCGCGCTCGCGCACGTCCGCTCGCGCCTCGCCGACGGCTGGACCGTCGTGCTGACCGCGCCCGGCACGGGCACCGTCGAGCGCACCGATCAGGTGCTCGCCGAGCACGAGGTCGCGGCGCGCATCGTCGCCGATCTGCCCGGCGAGGTCGAGTCCGGTCTCGCCTACGTGCTCCAGGCGTCCGTCGACCACGGCTTCGAGGTCCCGGAGGCGAAGCTCGCGCTGCTCACCGACACCGAGTTCTACGGACGCACCGTCGGCTACGACTCCCGCGCCGTCAAGAAGCTCGCGTCGCGCCGCAAGAACGTCGTCGATCCGCTGCAGCTCACCCCCGGCGACCACGTCGTGCACGCCACGCACGGCATCGGGCGCTTCGTCGAGCTCTCGCAGCGCGAGGTCTCGAGCGGCGGACGCAACGCGGTGAAGACCAAGCGCGAGTACCTCGTGCTCGAGTACGCGCCGAGCAAGCGCGGCTTCCCCGGCGACAAGCTCCTGGTGCCCACCGATCAGCTCGACCTGCTCTCGCGCTACGTCGGCGGAGAAGCGCCGGCGCTGAGCAAGATGGGCGGCAGCGACTGGGCCCAGGCCAAGAGCAAGGCGCGCCGCGCCGTCCGCGACATCGCCGTCGAGCTCGTGAAGCTCTACTCCGCCCGCATGGCGTCGCCCGGCCACGCGTTCCCGCCGGACACCCCCTGGCAGCGCGAGCTCGAAGAGGCGTTCCCCTTCGCCGAGACGCCCGACCAGCTGACCGTGATCGACGAGGTGAAGGCCGACATGGAGCGGCCGATCCCGATGGACCGCCTGCTCTCGGGCGACGTGGGCTTCGGCAAGACCGAGGTCGCCGTGCGCGCCGCGTTCAAGGCGATCCAGGACGGCAAGCAGGTCGCGATGCTCGTGCCGACGACGCTGCTCGTGCGCCAGCACCTCGAGACCTTCCAGGAGCGCTTTGCCGGCTTCCCGGTGCACCTGCGCGCTCTGAGCCGCTTCCAGAGCGCGAAGGAGTCGAAGGAGACGATCGACGGACTCGCCGACGGCACCGTCGACATGGTCATCGCGACCCATCGCCTCCTCTCGGACAACATCGTCTTCAAAGACCTCGGCCTCCTCGTGATCGACGAGGAGCAGCGCTTCGGCGTCGAGCACAAGGAGAAGCTGAAGGCGCTGAAGAAGAACGTCGACATCCTCTCGATGAGCGCGACCCCCATCCCGCGCACCCTCGAGATGGCCGTCACCGGCATCCGCGAGATGTCGACGCTGGCGACCCCGCCCGAGGAGCGGCACCCGATCCTCACCTTCGTCGGCCCCTACTCCGAGAAGCAGGTCGGCGCCGCGATCCGCCGCGAGCTGCTCCGCGAGGGCCAGGTGTTCTTCGTGCACAACCGCGTCTCGACGATCAACCGAGTGGCCTCCCAGCTCGCCGAGCTGGTGCCGGAGGCGCGCATCGCGGTCGCGCACGGCAAGCTGAGCGAGGCGCAGCTCGAGCGCATCATCGTCGACTTCTGGGAGCGCAAGTTCGACGTGCTCGTCTCGACGACGATCGTCGAGACCGGCCTCGACATCCCCAACGCCAACACCCTCATCGTCGATCGGGCCGACAAGTACGGACTCTCGCAGCTCCACCAGCTGCGCGGACGCGTGGGCCGCGGCCGCGAGCGCGCCTACGCCTACCTGCTCTACGACGAGACGAAGCCGCTCAGCGAGACGGCGCACGACCGTCTGCAGACCCTCGCCGCCAACACCGATCTCGGCGGCGGCATGCAGATCGCGCTGAAAGACCTCGAGATCCGCGGAGCGGGCAACCTGCTCGGCGGCGAGCAGTCCGGTCACATCCAGGGCGTCGGCTTCGACCTCTACCTGCGGATGATCGGCGAGGCCGTCGACACCTTCCGCGGCGACGTCGCCGAGGGCCAGACCGAGCTGCGGCTCGAGCTGCCGGTCGATGCACGGATCCCGGAGGAGTACGTCGACAGCGAGCGGCTGCGCCTCGAGGCGTACCAGAAGCTCTCGGCCGCGTCGTCGCCCACCGCGAAGGAGGGCAGCGTCGAGCTGGTCGTCGAGGAGCTCACCGACCGCTACGGCGAGCTGCCCGAGGCGGTCGAGAACCTGATCCTCGTGTCACGCCTGCGGATGCGCGCGCAGAAGGCCGGGCTCAGCGACGTCGTCGCGATGGGCTCGAACGTCCGGGTCGCCCCGGCGCATCTCGCCGACTCGATCCAGGTCCGGCTGCGCCGGATGTACCCGAGCGCCAAGTACCTGCAGCAGGCGAACGCCGTGGTCGTGCCGATGCCCGTCATCGATGGCGTCCCGCTCAACGACCGCGCGCTCATCGACTGGGTCGCGAACCTGCTCGAGGCGCTCTTCCCCGAGCCGGCCGCGGTCGCGAGCTGACCGACCCCGAACGAAGGATCCACGATGACCGCACCCGCCGACCACTCCGTTCCGCCGCGCGTCCCCGCGCCCGACGAGCCGAGCATCCCCGAGCTCGAGGACGACGAGACGATCGCACCGCGCCCCGAGGAGGAGGTCGCCGACCTCGGCCGAGCCGAGCCCGACCTCGACGACCACTCCTAGCCCGACGACTCTCCGTGAGAGGCCACTTCAGCACGCGACGCGTACCGGAGTGGCCTCTCGCGGCGGTCGTCAGTGCCCGAAGTGCGCCCGGACCTCGGCCTTCCAGCGGTCGCGGTCCTCGGCCGAGATGAACGCGGCGTCGAACGAGTTGAGCGCGAGCTGCTCGAGCTGCTCGTCGTCCATGCCGAGTTCCTCGACCAGCGCGCGGTAGTTCGCGTCGACGTAGCCGCCGAAGTAGGGCGGGTCGTCGCTCGACACCGTCGCGATCAGTCCCTGGCGCAGCATCTCGGGCAGGGGGTGGTCCTTCATCGTGTCCACCGCGCGCAGCGCCACGTTCGACAGCGGGCACACGGTGACCGGCACCTTCTGCACCCGCAGCATCGTCACGACCGCCGGGTCCTCCATCGCGCGGATCCCGTGGTCGATCCGCTCGACCTTCAGGAGCTCGAGGGTCGCGGCCACGGTCTCGGGCCCGCCCTCCTCACCGGCGTGGGCGACGAGGTGCAGCCCCTCGGCCGCGGCCCGCGCGTAGACGTCGACGAACAGCTCCGGTCCGAAGCCGACCTCGTTCGAGTCGAGCCCGACTCCGATGATGTGCTCGCGGTAGGGGAGGATCGCCGTCAGCATCTCGTCGGCCGCCTCGGCGCCCAGATCGCGCAGGAAGCACATGATGAGGTCGGTCGAGATCCCGTGCGTCTCCAGGCTCGTGCCGAGCGCGCGCGTGAGTCCGGCCATGACCGTCTCGAGCGCCACTCCGTTGCCCAGGTGCGTCTGCGGGTCGAAGAAGATCTCGGCGCGCCGCACGTTCGCGAGCTTCGCGCGGTCGAGGTAGCCGGTGGCCAGCTCGAAGAAGTCGCGCTCGGTCTTCAGCACGGTGAGGTTCGAGTAGTGCAGGTCGAGGAACGAGCCGAGGTCCGTGAACGCGTACCGGGCGCGGAGGGCGTCGATGTCCTCCGTCGGCAGCGCGACTCCGTTGCGGCGCGCCATCTCGACGATGTGCTCGGGCTCGATGGTGCCCTCGATGTGGATGTGCAGCTCGGCGCTCGGCGGCGCTCCTCGATCGAGGGGAGTGGTGTCGGGCACGGTGATCCTGTTCCGGGTCGCCGGATGCGCCCCGCGGTGACCCTAGCCGCGTCGTGTTACGTCCCGATGACCGGCGGATGTGGACTCCGCTGGCCGACGGATGCGGCGTGCGCAGTCCGCCGACAGGATGGGGGCATGCCGCTGCTCGCCCGTCGTCGCCGACCCGCGCCCGCGCCCTCCGACGCTCCGCTCGTCCGTCTCCGAGAGGTCGCCGTGCGGACCAGCGAGGCCGAGCTGCTCGCGCCGCTCTCGCTGGAGGTCGAGCCGGGCGAGGTCGTCGCCGTCACGGGCCCCAACGGCAGCGGGAAGACGACCCTGCTCCGCGTGATCGCCGGGCTGACCGCTCCCACCGCCGGCACCGTCGAGGTCGCGGGCGCTCCGGTCGACGAGCGCTCCCGCGAGCACCGGCGCCGCGTCGCCGCTCTCGTCGGCACCCCGCCGCTCGAGCGCGACCTCACCCTCGAGGAGCACCTCGCGATGGTCGCGCTGTCGTGGGGTGCGACGCTCGCCGAGGCCCGCGAGGGTGCCGTCCAGGGCCTCGACTCCCTCGGACTCCTGGCCCTCGCCCGCCGCTTCCCGCACGAGCTCTCCTCGGGCCAGACCCAGCTCGTCTCTCTCGCGCTCGTGCTCGCCCGACCGAGCGAGGTCCTCCTGCTCGACGAGCCGGAGCAGCGTCTCGACGTCGACCGCGTGCCGCTCGCGGTCGAGGTGCTGCGCGAGGCGGCACGCGATCGCGCGGTGCTCATCGCCACGCACAGCCCACTGGTGACCGACGGCCTCGCCACGCGCGAGCTCCGGCTGGGTCGCCGATGAACCGGATCCGCGCGGTCCGCGCCCTGCACCGCTCCCGGTCCGATCATCGCGACCGCGCCTACTCCGGCTACCTCGCCGCCCTCACCGTGCTGGTCGTCGTGCTGCCGGTGCTGCGCGCCCTCGCGCTGCTCGCCGGCGATCCGGCTCCGGCGCTCGCGGGCCTCGAGGCGCCGGTGGTCGTCGGAGTCGCCGCCGGACTGCTCCTGCCCGCCGCGGTCCTCCTGGGCCGGGTCCGCGGCCCGGCGGTCGACGAGCCGCACCCCACCGCCGTGCTCCTCGACACCGACCTGCCCCGGCGCCTCATCCTCCGCCGCCCCCTCGCGCTGTCGAGCGCGTCCGTCGTGCTCGCCGGCACCGGTGGCGCCGTCCTGATCGCGGTCGCGACGGAGTCGTCCCTGCCGCTCGCCGCCGTTGCGGGAGCCGCGGGCGCGGCGGTCCTCGCGGTCGCGTGGCTCGCAGGCGAGTGCCTCCCACCGCGCCGGTCCGCCGGGCTGGCCGCGGCGACGGCCCTCGCGGTGCTGCTGCCCGTCGGGCCGGGAGCCGTCGTCTCGGCCGCGCTCACCGGGTCGGACCTCTCCGCCGCGATCGCCCTCGCCCTGTCCGCCTCCCTCGCGCTGGCCATGGTGCCGCGTCTGCTCGACGCCGTGCGCGGGCCGCTCGTGCTCGCCCAGTCCCGGCAGTGGCGTGCGACGCGCGACCGCGGTGCGATCGGCGAGGTCGCCGACGCGCTCGGGGGCTACCGGGCCCGCCCGCGCCGCCTCCGCGGGCTCTCCGCCGTGCGGATCGCACCGTTCGTCCTCGCCGTGCCGGTCCGCGATGCCGTGGGCGCGCTGCGCACGCCGGGCCGTTCTCTCGCGGGGGCCGCCGCCCTCGCCGCCGCCGGAGTCGCGCTCGCCGCCGCCGCCGTGGCGCCCCCGTCATTGCTCGCCCTGCCCGCGGTGCTCGCCGGCGTCCTCGCGTACTGCGGAGCAGGTGTCTGGAGTGACGGGTTCCGGCACGCCGCCGCGACCGCCGGACAGCCCGCGCTCCTCGCCCCCGCCCCGCTCGACCTGCTCCTCCTGCACGGGATCCTGCCGCTCGTGCTGGCAGTCGGCCTGGTCGTGCTCGCCGCCGTCCTCTCCTCCGGCCCGTGGGCACCCGCCGCGGCCGTGGCCGTCGTCGCGGTCGCGGCGCGCGCGATGGACGCGACACGAGGCCCGCTGCCCCCGTCCCTGCTCGGCCCGGTCCCGCTCCCGATCGGCGACGGCGCCGGTGCCGTCGTGCTGCTCTGGAACCTGGCCGGTGTGCTCGTGACGGGCGCCGCGGCCGTCGGAGTCGCGGCCGCCCCGGGTCTCGTCGCCGCCGTGCCGCCCGTGGTGCTCGCCTGCCTGCTCACCGCGCGGCGCCGCCTCGCCCGAGCCTGAGGAGCGCCGTCGGCCGCGGATGCGAGGATGGCCGGGTGACCGCGCATCCCCTGCTCGACGAGCTCATCCGCACCGTCCACGTCCTCCGCGCTCCGGGCGGCTGCCCGTGGGACGCCGAGCAGACCCACGAGTCGCTCGTGCGCTACCTGATCGAGGAGTCGCACGAACTCGTCGACGCCATCGAGGCGGGCGACCGGGACGACCTCATCGAGGAGCTGGGCGACGTGCTCTACCAGGTGCTCTTCCACGCCGATCTCGCCGCCGACGGAGCCGAGCCCTTCACGATCGAGGACGTCGCGGCGCACATGAACGCCAAGATGATCGGCCGCCACCCGCACGTCTTCGGCGACGCGACCGCCGAGACCGCCGACGACGTGATCGCGGTCTGGGACGAGCTGAAGCGGACCGAGAAGCCGCACCGCACCAGTGTCCTCGACGGCATCCCGCAGGGCATGCCCGCGCTCGCCCTCGCCGACAAGGTGATCGGCAAGGCGACGACCCTCGGCATCGTCGACGCGGGGGAGGGGCCGCTGCCGATCGAGTCCGAGGACGACTTAGGCCCCCTGCTGCTCGCGATCGTCGCCTCCGCTCGGGCGCAGGGCCTGGACGCCGAGCGCGCCCTCCGCACCGCCACCCGCGACCTGCAGGACGAGATCCGGGCCGTCGAGCGCGAGCGCGCCGCCGACTAGCCGCGGTCAGGCGACGCGGCGCCCCTTCGGCAGCCGCGCCGCCGGCGTGGCCGTCCGCCGGATCGCTCCGAGCACCAGTCCGACCGCGAGCACCAGTTGCAGAGCGAGGCCGACGAACCACGACGGCACCGTCTCGGCGAACGTCTCCGCGGGCCCGCGGTACCCCTGCTCCGACGCCCCGGTGCAGTCGATCTCGACCTCCAGCTCCGGCGGGATCTGCGCCTGGCGGACCCCGAGCGCGATGCTCCCGAACAGGTCGGAGGGCTGCCCGTAGGCATCGAGCTGCGCAGGCACCGCGTCGGCGAGGACGACGAACGGATTGAGCGCCAGCAGCCCCCAGTAGTAGTCGTAGCGCGGAGTGACGCTGTCGTACGCCGAGCCGCACGAGGGATCGGGGTTCCCCTCGCCGTCGACGAAGACGGTGCGCGTCTCGGACGTCGTCACCGTCGTCAGGAGGCCGAACGCGATCAGCGATCCGACGCTCAGCGCCGCCACCACGAGGTAGGTGGTGACCACCGACATCAGCGGCCGATCGAGGATCCCGCTGAGCCCCACTCCGATCGCCGCGACCACTCCGAGCTGCACGGCCAGCACGAGCACCGAGACGAGCGCCGAGACCGCCGAGACGCCCCCCACCAGCACCGCCACGAGCAGGAACGGCACTGTGCTGACGAGGAACGCGAGGGCGACCAGCCAGGCCGAGGCGAGCTTGCCGAGCACGAGCTGCGGAGTGGTCAGGAGCGTCACCTGCATCGTCGCCAGCGTTCCCGCATCGCGCTCGCCGTTGATCGCGGCGCCGGACAGCGCGGGCGTGACCAGGCTGCCCAGCAGCAGCACGAAGTAGACGAGGACGGAGTAGATCCAGCCGCCGACCTGGGCGCCGCTGCCCGACAGGACGCCGCTCGCGACGACGAGGAGCCCGGTGACGGCTCCGACCAGCAGGAAGAACAGTCCGAGCAGCACGAAGGACGAGACGCCGCGGACGCGCTGGGCGAGCTCGAGCCGGACGACGAGGCCCGCGCCCCGGAGGAACGGCAGCGCGCGGACGGGCTCGGGAGCGGTCGTCGTGGTCATCGTGTCGACTCCTCGGTGCTCGATCGCCGCAGGTCGGCGAAGGTGTGCTCGAGCTCCCCGACGGCCGGGGCGAAGCGGCTGACCGCGACCCCCGCGCCGACGAGCGCGGCGAGGAGGGCCGCCGCGGCCGCGTCGTCGGCGACGGGCACGAGCACCGCGTCGCGATCCTCCCGGGCGGTGGCGCCCGTCACCCGCGCGACGAGACCGGCGAGCTCGCGCCCGCCGACCGACACCGCCTCGATGCGCCAGATGCGGAGCGATCCGGCCGCGTGCGAGACCGCCTCCTGCGACGCCGTGGTGCCGGAGTCGAGGAACACGGCCGCATCGGCCATCTCGTCGAGCTCGGCGAGCACGTGGCTGGAGACGAGCACCGTCCGTCCCTCGCCCGCGAGCCGCAGGACCAGGTCGCGCAGAGCGATCCGCGCGCCGGGATCCAGGCCGGAGGCGGGCTCGTCGAGCACGAGGACGGCGGGGTCTTGCACGAGCGCCCGCGCGAGGCTCAGGCGCTGCTTCTGCCCGCGAGACAGCACGCGCGTGGGACGGTCGGCGAGCTCGACCAGATCGACCAGGCCGAGCAGCTCGTCGGCGCGCGCCTCGGCGTCGGCGCGGGGCAGTCCGTAGAGCATGCCGGTGGTGCGCAGCGTCGCCCGCGAGGTCAGAGCCGCCCAGGAGCCGAGCACGTCGGGCATCCAGCCGAGCGATGCGCGCACGGCGGCCGGCTCGGCGACCGGGTCGTGCCCGGCCACGAGCAGTCGGCCCGCGTCGGGCCGGAGGAGCGTGGCGAGCAGGAGCATGAGCGTGGTCTTGCCCGCGCCGTTGGGGCCGACCAGCGCGGTCACCTCGCCGGGGCGCGCTTCGAAGGTCGCGTTCCGCACGGCGTGCACGGACCCGAAGGAGCGCGAGACGCCCTCGGCGACGATGCCGCCGATCCCGGATCCGGCGCGGAACCCGCGGCGCACCGCGTCGGGCCCGTCGTCGTAGCGGGCGAACCAGTGCTGGTCGAAGTCGTGCTGGTCCGCGTGCATCCGGTCCCCGTCCGTCGCCGCCCGGAGGTCCCCTCGACCGTCCGGGCGCGGCGAGCCTAGCCGACGCCCGTGTCGGACGGCTCGGCGGCGCCGGGCGCGCGTCCGATGGTCTGGGAGAATCGTCGCCATGGCCTCCTCGATCACCCCGCCCCGCGGCATGCGCGACTTCCTCCCGGCCGACAAGGCGAAGCGCGAGCACGCGCTCTCGGTGATCCGCCGGGTCTACGCGTCGCACGGCTTCGACGAGATCGAGACCCCCGTCGTCGAGGACTTCGAGCGCCTGCACTCGGGACTCGGCGGCGACAACGAGAAGCTCGCCTTCAGCGTGCTGCGCCGCGGCCTCTCGCACGAGGACCTCGCGGCGGCCGCCGACTCCGACGACCCGTCGGCGCTCGCCGACCTGGGGCTCCGCTTCGACCTCACGGTTCCGCTCGCCCGCTTCTACGCGACGCACCGCGCCGAGCTGCCGACCGTGTTCCGCTCGGTGCAGATCGCTCCGGTCTGGCGCGCCGAGCGCCCGCAGAAGGGCCGCTACCGCCAGTTCGTGCAGTGCGACATCGACATCATCGGAGAGCCCGGCCAGCTGGCCGAGGTCGAGCTGATCACGGCGACCGCCTCGGCACTCGACACGCTGGGCCTGCGCGACTGCACCATCCGCATCAACGACCGCCGGCTCCTCCTGGGCATCCTCGAGCACTGCGGATTCGCTCCCGAGCGCTTCCCGCAAGCACTCATCTCGATCGACAAGCTCGACAAGATCGGCGCCGCGGGCGTCGTCGCCGAGCTCGACGCCGACGGTCCCGACGCCGCGGCCGTGCTCGGCGGCTACCTCGCGCGCATCGAGGACGCCGTCGCCGCAGGGGGAGTGCCGATGGAGGAGTCCGCGATCCTCGCGATCCTGCCCGAGGGCGTGGACCCCGAGGCGGTGCTGGCCCTCGAGACCCTGGCCCGCGCGCTGCGCTCCCTGCCGGACGGCGTCTCCCTCCGCTTCGACCCCACGCTCGTGCGGGGCATGGGCTACTACACCGGCACGATCTTCGAGATCGCGCACCCGTCCTCCGGCTCCTCGGTCGGCGGAGGCGGCCGCTACGACGGCATGATCGGCCGGTTCCTGGGCCAGGACGTCCCCGCCTGCGGCTTCTCGATCGGCTTCGAGCGCATCGTCGAGCTGATCGACGTGCCCGTCGCCGAGCGCCCGGACGCGGTGGTGCTCGTCCACGAGCGCGACGCCGCACCGGAGGCGCTGCTCGCGCTGAAGCAGGCGCTGATCGCCCAGGGTTCCCGGGTCCGGCTGGAGCGCCGCAGCAAGAACCTCACTCCGCTGCTCGACCGGGCGACGGCCGCGGGCTTCACCCGCTTCGCCCTCGTGCCCCGGGACACGGCCGGGCTCGACTCCCTGTCGTTCAAGCCACTGGGCTGAGCGCGAGGGGTCTGAGAGGGGTCTCACCCGATCCGCCGGAGTCGACGCGTTCCGTGGCGCGATCCTTGGCGGATCCGTGAGAGCCTTAATACCCGCGAAATCTGCGGACACACCCGAGAAATCTCCCGAGGATAGCGTCGAGGCACCCGATCGGCGCGACTTGGCGCGCCTGGACGGGTACCACGCCGCCACCCGCGCACCACAGCAGCAGCATCACCGCGGCCGCGTCCTGCAGCCCGACGATCTCGACCCGAGGAGTCCCCCTTGACCCTGTCGCCCTTCCGCACCCCGGCCTTCGACCGCCGCAGCCTCCTCCGCATGGCGGGGGTCGCCGGCCTCGCGATCGGCGGCGCGTCCGTCCTCGCCTCCTGCGCCTCCGACTCCTCGGCCTCCACCGGCGGGTCCGGCGAGGGTGGGGACCTCGGCACCCTGAAGGTCCAGCTCTCCTGGATCAAGAACGAGGAGTTCTCTGGCGAGTTCTTCGCCGACTCCAAGGGCTACTACACCGACGCCGGCCTCTCGGGAGTGACCCTGACCGCGGGCCCCTCGACCGGCACCGCCGAGCTGCTCTCGGGCTCCGCCGATGTCGCGCTGAGCGACGCCGTCTCGGTCGGCACCGTGATCGCCCAGCAGGAGGCGCCGCTGAAGATCATCGGCGCGACCTTCCAGAAGAACCCCTTCACGGTCCTCTCCATCGCGACCGCGGGCAACATCGCGACCCCGGCCGACATGGCCGGCAAGAAGATCGGCGTCCAGGCGTCGAACACCTCGCTGTTCCAGGCGCTCCTCGCCGCCAACGGGCTCTCGGAGTCGGACCTCACCGTCGTCCCCGTCGAGTACGACCCCTCGGTCCTCATCAACGGCACGGTCGACGGCTTCATCGCCTACCTGACCAACGAGTCGATCACCGTCGCGAACGAGGGCTACGAGGTCGTCAACCTGCCCTTCGCCGACAACGGGCTCCCGTTCGTCGCCGAGACCTTCACGGTCACCGACCAGACGATCGCGGAGAAGCGCGACGCGGTCAAGGCGTTCCTCGTCGCGGAGATCAAGGGCTGGTCCGACGCGGTCAAGGACCCGGAGGCGGGCGCGATGCTCGCCATCGAGGACTACGGCAAGGACCTCGGCCTCGACGAGGCCTCCTCGAAGGAGGGCGCCACGATCCAGGCCGAGCAGCTCGTCGTCTCGGACGACACCGTCGCCAACGGCCTCTTCACGATCTCGGACGAGCTGCAGAGCGAGACCATCGCGTCCCTCGCCGGCGCCGGCATCGACATCTCGGCGGACGATCTCTTCGACATGACCCTCCTCGCCGAGGTCTACGAGGAGAACCCCGAGCTCGTCGACTACACCGCCTGATCCGGCACTGATCCACCTCCACGAAGGGCACCACCCGTGACCGACACGACCGACGCCGGCATCCTGCGCGAGCAGGATGCCGGCGGCACCGGCATCCAGATCCACGGCCTGTCGAAGACGTTCCGGATGGGCGCCCGCAGCGTCACGGCGCTGCAGGACACCGATCTGCACACCGATCAGGGCAGCTTCCTCGCACTGCTGGGCCCCTCGGGCTGCGGCAAGTCGACGATCCTCCGCATCCTCGCGGGGCTGGAGGAGCCGACGTCCGGCTCCATCCGGGTCGACGGCCGCACCCCCAAGGAGCTGCGCCGCGACAACAAGCTCGGCATCGCGTTCCAGGACCACGCGCTCCTCCCGTGGCGCAGCGTCATGTCGAACATCCGCCTCCCGTTCGAGATCGCGGGCAAGTCGGTCGACCAGTCCTACATCGACGAGCTCATCGACCTCGTCGGCCTCCGCGGGTTCGAGAAGGCCAAGCCCGCGCAGCTCTCGGGAGGCATGCGCCAGCGCGTCTCGATCGCGCGCTGCCTCATCCTCAAGCCCGAGGTGCTCCTGCTCGACGAGCCGTTCGGCGCGCTCGACGACATGACGCGGCAGAAGCTCAACCTCGAGCTGCTGCGCATCTGGACCGAGAAGCCCGCCACCACGCTGCTCGTCACGCACGGCATCTCGGAGGCGATCTTCCTGTCCGACCGCGTCGCCGTGATGAGCCCGCGGCCGGGTCGGGTGAAGGAGATCATCGACATCGACCTCCCGCGCCCGCGCACCCCCGAGATGCAGCGCACGCCCGAGTTCCACGCGTACGTCGACCAGGCGTCCGAGCTCCTGTTCGGCGACGGCGGCGCGGCCGCCGACGACCACTAGGAGGGGCCGCATGGCCACGGCTTCCCCCGCTCCCGCCGTCGAGCGGCGCTCCTTCTCGCTCCCGCCCTGGGCCGCCGGGCTCCTCGGCGTGCTGGGCATCGTCGCCGTCTGGTGGGTGATCGCGCTCGTCAGCGCGCCGACCGGCTCCTCGACCTACGCCGTGGTGCCCACTCCGGTGCAGGTCGTGCAGGTGGCGATCGACGACGGATTCGGCTTCTACTGGCGCAACTTCTCCGTCACGATCGGCGAGGCGGCGGTCGGCTACTTCTGGGGCAACCTCCTCGCCCTGGTGCTCTCGGCTCTCGTCCTCGTCGTGCCGTGGCTGGAGGGGGTCGTGTCGCAGCTCGCGGTCGTCACCTACTGCGTCCCGATCGTCGCCATCGGCACGCTCGTCCTCCTCATCATGGGCGGCGCCGAGGCTCCCGGTCTGCCCAGCGCGACCGCGGTGTTCCTCGCCGGCCTCTCCGTCTTCTTCACCACCGTGGTCGGCAGCCTCCTGGGGCTGAAAGCCGCCGACAAGGCGTCGCTCGACGTGGTCACGGTCTACGGAGGCACGAAGTTCACGCAGCTGCGCAAGGTGCGGATCATCGCGGCGCTCCCCAACATCCTGTCGGCGCTGCAGATCGCGGTCCCCGCGGCCTTCCTCGGCGCGATCCTGGGGGAGTACTTCGGCAAGATCGAGACCGGCGTCGGGCCGATCCTGGTCGCCGCGCAGGTCTCGCTCAACTCGCCCCGCGTCTGGGCGCTCTTCCTGCTCTGCGCGGGCGTCGCGCTCCTGGGCTACGGCATCGTCGGACTGATCGGCCGCCTCGTCGCGCCCTGGTCCTCCGGAAAGCAGGCGTGATCATGACCCTCACCCGAGGCAGGACCGAGCAGTCCACCGAGACGTCGATCCTCGCGGTCGACGAGCTCCGCCGTCAGCTGCGCTCCGCCGCACTCGGAGCGACCCTCAAGAGCCTGCGCAAGAGCGCCCTGATCGCGCTGTCGACGATCGTGATCGTCCTCGCGATCTGGATCGGCGTCATCCTCTTCAGCGGCGTCTCGCCCTACGTCATCAAGGGCCCGTGGGACGTCTGGGACCACCTGGTCGCCGGCGAGAGCGCGGCCGAGCACCGCGCCGAACTGGGAGCGCTCTTCGCGGTCACCCTCTGGGACTCCTTCATCGGCTTCGCCGCGGGACTCGTGGTGGCGATCCTCGTCGCGATCCTCTTCCGGCTGTCCAAGGGCGTCGAGCACGCCCTCATGCCGTTCGCTCTCCTGCTGCGCTCGGTGCCGCTCATCGCGATGGCGCCGCTGATCATCCTGGTCTTCGGCCAGGGCACGATCGCCTCCGTCGCCGTCGTCGGCGGCATCGTGGTGCTGTTCCCCGCGCTGGTCACCATCGCGTTCGGCCTGAACAACGCGTCGCCGCAGATGCTCGACGTGGTCTCGGTCTACGGAGGATCCACCCTCACCGCGATCCGCAAGGTCGCGATCCCCGGCGCCCTCCCGTCGCTGTTCGCCGCGATCCGGGTCTCGGTGCCCGGCGCCATCACGGGCGCCCTGCTGGCCGAGTGGCTGTCGACCGGCAACGGCATCGGCGGCTCGATCTCGGCCTGGTCGGCGCAGGCCCGCTTCGACGACGTCTGGTCCGCGGTCGTGCTCGTCACCGGCGTCTCGCTGGTGCTCTACATGGTCGTGCAGGTCGTCGAGACCTTCGTGCTCTCGCGGATGTCGCTCTCGCTGAACTGAGGCGGGCGCGCGGGGTCAGACGGTGACGAGCGCGTCCACCCGGCTGCCCGCGAGCAGCTCGCGGCCGCCGAGGCCGTCGAGCTCCATCACCACGGCGATGCCCTCGAGGCTCCAGCCGGCCCGCTCGATGAGGCGGCGGCTCGCGTCGAGGGTGCCGCCGGTCGCGAGCACGTCGTCGACGAGCAGGAGGCGCGCGCCCTTCGGCGCCGCGTCCTCGTGCACCTCGAGCGTGGTCGTGCCGTACTCGAGCGTCGCGTCCTCGCGCAGGAGGGCGCGGGGGAGCTTGCCGGGCTTGCGGATGGTGACGACGCCGAGGCCGGCCGAGTAGGCGGCCGCCGCCGCGAGCAGGAAGCCGCGGGCCTCCACTCCGGCGATCGCGTCGATCCGGCCGCGGTAGGGCTCGAGCAGGGCGTCGGCGACCGCCCGCAGCGCCTCGCCGTCGCCGAAGACGGGAGTGAGATCGCGGAACAGGATGCCCGGCTCGGGGAAGTCCGGGACGACCTCCGTGAGGCGCTCGACGAGGGCGGCGGCGGTGCTGGTCACGGGATCCTCCGGGAGGCTCGGGCGGCGCGGTGCGCCGACGTGGGCGCCGTCGCCGCCGGCTCGGGTTCAGGGCCCTGGAAGTCTACGCACGCCCGGCGTTCCCCTCCCGTTCGAAGGCGGTCAGTAGACTCCTTCCCGACCGCTCCCACCCTCCGGGAGCGCACCCGTCAAGAGGAGATAGTTGTGGCCCTTATCGAGGCAGTCGTCGCCCGAGAAATTCTGGACTCCCGTGGCAACCCCACGGTCGAGGTCGAGGTCCTGCTCGAGGACGGCGCGTCCTCGCGTGCGGCCGTGCCGTCGGGCGCGTCCACCGGGGCCTTCGAGGCCTACGAGCTGCGCGACGGCGACTCCGAGCGCTACCTCGGCAAGGGCGTGCAGAAGGCCGTCGATGCCGTCATCGACGAGATCGGCCCGGCCATCGAGGGCTTCGACGCCACCGACCAGCGCCTCGTCGACGCCGAGCTGATCGAGCTCGACGGCACCGAGAACAAGTCGCGCCTGGGCGCGAACGCGATCCTGGGCGTCAGCCTCGCCGTCGCGAAGGCCGCCGCGCAGTCGGCCGACCTCGACCTCTTCCGCTACGTCGGCGGCCCGAACGCGCACACGCTGCCCGTGCCGCTGATGAACATCATCAACGGAGGCGCGCACGCCGACACCGGCGTCGACATCCAGGAGTTCATGGCGGTGCCGCTGGGCGCCGAGTCCTTCTCGGAGGGCCTGCGCTGGGGCGTCGAGATCTACCACGCCCTCAAGGCGCAGCTGAAGAAGGCCGGCTTCGCCACGGGCCTGGGCGACGAGGGCGGCTTCGCCCCCGACCTGCCCACCAACCGCGAGGCGCTCGACTTCATCCTCAAGGCCGTCGAGGCGGCCGGCTTCACGCCCGGCAAGGACATCGGACTCGCGCTCGACGTGGCCTCCTCCGAGTTCTACAACGACGGCGCCTACACGTTCGAGGGCAAGAAGCTCACCGCGGAGGAGCTCTCGGCGTACTACGCGGACCTCGTCGCGAACTACCCGCTGGTCTCCATCGAGGACCCGCTGGACGAGGACGACTGGGCCGGCTGGACCCACCTCACCGCCGAGATCGGCGACAAGGTGCAGCTCGTCGGAGACGACCTCTACGTCACGAACCCCGTGCGCCTGGCCCGCGGCATCGCCGAGAAGGCCGGCAACTCGATCCTCGTGAAGGTCAACCAGATCGGCACGCTCACCGAGACGCTCGACGCCGTGGCGCTCGCCCAGCGCAGCGGCATGACCGCGATCCTCTCGCACCGCTCCGGCGAGACCGAGGACACCACCATCGCCGACCTCGCGGTCGCGGTGGACGGCGGCCAGATCAAGACGGGCGCCCCGGCCCGCTCGGACCGCGTCGCGAAGTACAACCAGCTGCTGCGCATCGAGGAGATCCTGGGAGGTGCGGCGACCTACGCGGGTCGCTCCGCCTTCCCGCGCTTCTCGGCGTAGCCTCGGCCGACGGCCCCGGTCGTCCCGCACCTCGGTGCGGGCGCCGGGGCCGCTCCCGTTCCCCGTCCGTCCCGCCCACCGCGATCGAGGAGGCACCGCCATGGCCCGCCCGCCCCGCCGACCCTCCGCGCCCGGCTCCGCGCCCCGGCGTCCCGAGCCGGAGACGACCGCGGCCCCGGTGAAGCCCGGCGGGAAGAAGCCTTCCCCGTCCTCCGGTCCGGCGGCCGGCTCCTCCACCGGGGCGAAGCGCAGCGGCTCCTCGAGCCGCACCGGATCCCGCCCCGGCACCCCCCGCGCGGGCGGCTCCCGCCCCGCTCGGCCGAAGCAGCCTCCGGCGCCGCCCTCGTCGGCGTGGGTCGCCGGCGTCCGCGGCTCCGGGTTCACGCTCCTGATCATGGGCATCCTGATCCTGGCGGTCGTCGTGCTCGCGCCGAGCATCAAGACCTTCGTCGAGCAGCGTGCCGAGATCGCCGAGCTCCAGCGCACCGTCGACGAGGCGAAGACGCAGTCGCAGAACCTCGACGAGCAGCGCACGCGCTGGTCCGACCCCGCCTTCATCCGTGCGCAGGCCCGCGAGCGGCTCTACTTCGTCATGCCGGGCGAGGTCAGCTACCTGGTGCTCGACGACATCGCCGTCGCCCAGCAGGCGGAGCAGCCGGCGAGCGACTCCGTGCAGCAGACGCCGACCGACTGGGCGGGCGCGCTGCTGTCCTCGATCGCGGTCGCCGGCCTGGGCGAGCCGACGATCGACGAGCTCGCGCCGGCCGAGGAGCCCGCCCCGGCTCCCGCGGCCACCCCCGCACCCTGACCGCCCCGGCGTAGACTGGACCGTTCCGTCCGGTCCGACGTCCCCTGGAGCCCCCGTGACCACGCCCCCCTTCGACCCGCCCACCGAGCGCGACGTCGCCGTCGTCTCCGCCCAGCTGGGGCGTCCCGCCCGCGACGTGGTCGGCATCAGCGCGCGCTGCGTGTGCGGCAACCCGACGGTCGTCTCGACGAGTCCGCGGCTCGCCGACGGCACGCCGTTCCCGACCTTCTACTACCTCACCCACCCCGCCGCGACGGCCGCGATCTCGCAGCTCGAGGCGACCCAGGTGATGGCCGAGTACAACGAGCTCCTCGCCGAGGACGAGCAGGTGCGCGAGGCGTACGCCGCCGCGCACCGCGCGTTCCTGGCCGACCGCGAGAGCGTCGGCTCCGTGCCCGAGATCGCGGGCATCTCCTCCGGCGGCATGCCCGCCCGGGTCAAGTGCCTGCACGCGCTGGCGGCGCACTCGCTCGCGGCCGGTCCCGGAGTGAACCCGATCGGCGATCTCGCGCTCGCGCGGGCCGACTGGTCGCCCGAGCGCTGCGTCTGCCGCCCGTTCGAGCCCGACGGGGCCTGAGCGCTCGATCCCGCCGCCCGGGAACGCCCCGGTCGGCCCGCACTTCGCTAGACTTCCGATTCGTCGGGGTCAGTGCTGCCACCCGCCGTCGAGAGCGGGCACTTCGCGAGTAGTAGGGTGTTCGCACAGTCCATCCCTCTGGAGAGTTCACCGTGCCCAAAATCCTCATCGTCGGTGGCGGCTACGCCGGTTTCTACACCGCGTGGAAGCTCGAGAAGTACCTGCGCGCCGGCGAGGCCGAGGTGACGATCGTCGACCCGCTGCCGTACATGGCCTACCTGCCCTTCCTCCCGGAGGTGGCCGCCGGCTCGATCGAGCCGCGTCACGCCATCGTGTCGCTCCGCCGTCACCTGAAGAAGACCGCGATCCTCGCCGCGAAGGTCACGAAGATCGACCACGCCGCGAAGACCGCCGTGATCACTCCGACCGTGGGCGAGCCCTACGACTTCGAGTACGACCAGATCGTCATCACCGCCGGATCCGTCTCGCGCACCTTCCCGATCCCGGGCGTCGCCGACAACGCGATCGGCCTCAAGACGATCGAGGAGGCGACCGCGATCCGCGACCGCATCCTCACCAACTTCGACAAGGCGGCCACGCTCCCCGCCGGCCCCGAGCGCTCGCGCCTGCTGACCGTCACGGTCGTCGGCGGCGGCTTCGCCGGCATCGAGGTCTTCGCCGAGCTCCGCTCCTTCGCGAGCGCCCTGCTCAAGCGCTACCCCGAGATCGACTTCGAGGAGACGCAGTTCCACCTCGTCGAGGCGATGGGCCGCATCATGCCCGAGGTCGCCCTCGAGACGAGCCACTGGGTGCTGAAGAACCTCGACCAGCGCGGAGCGACGGTCCACCTCGATACGCAGCTCAAGTCGGCCGAGGGCGGCGTCATCGAGCTCTCGACCGGCCAGACCTTCGAGTCCGACCTGATCATCTGGACCGCCGGCGTCATGGCGAACCCGTCGATCAAGAACTCCGACCTCCCGATCGAGGAGCGCGGGCGCCTGCGCGTGCGCCCCGACCTCCGCGTCGGCCACGACGAGGTCCTCGTCGAGGGCGCCTGGGGCGCGGGCGACGCGACCGCCGTGCCCGACCTCACCGGCGGCGGCGTCGGCGGCTACTGCGTGCCGAACGCCCAGCACGCGGTGCGCCAGGGCAAGCTCATGGCCAAGAACATCGTGGCGGTCCTCCGCGGCGAGAAGCCGAAGGACTACTTCCACAAGAACGTCGGAGCGGTCGCCGGTCTCGGCATCGGCGTCGGCGTCTTCCAGTCCGGCAAGATCGCGATCAAGGGGTTCCCGGCCTGGGTCATGCACCGCGGCTACCACGGCCTGGCGATGCCCTCGTGGGAGCGCAAGTTCCGCGTGGTGTGGGGCTGGTGGAACAACCTCTGGCTCGGCCGCGACATCGCCTCGATCGAGGCCCGCGAGTACCCGCGCGGCTCCTTCGAGACCTACGCGTCGCGCCCGAAGCCGGCTCCGGCCGCCGCCGCTCCCGCCGCAGGCACCCCCGGCCCCGCCGGAGCGCCCGTCACGGTCGGCGGAGAGCCCGCGAAGTCCT
This sequence comes from Rathayibacter sp. Leaf299, assembly GCF_001423055.1. Classification (NCBI taxonomy): domain Bacteria; kingdom Bacillati; phylum Actinomycetota; class Actinomycetes; order Micrococcales; family Microbacteriaceae; genus Rathayibacter; species Rathayibacter sp. Leaf299. The sequence goes on along the minus strand of NZ_LMNT01000004.1, from coordinate 253,275 downwards.
GACCCCGCTCTCGCGGGGCGCGTGATCGCGCCCCGCGGAAGCCGCCCCCATAGCCCAATCGGCAGAGGCAGACGACTTAAAATCGTCTCAGTCTGGGTTCGAGTCCCAGTGGGGGCACCTCGCGAGCGAGCGTCGAGCGCTCAGGCCGCTCGGGCGTGCTCGCTCCGCAGCCGGGCCGGGTCGGCCAGGAACCTGGCGGCGAGCACCTCGGTGATCTCGCCGGGGGTGCAGTCGGCGCAGAGGACCATCAGGTCCTCCGGGAAGGCCTCGTCCGCTCCGGAGCGATCGAGGACGACGGCATCGGTTCCACAGCTGCTGCATTCGATCATGCGGGTACCGTACGTCCGACCTCCGACATCCGGACCGAGTGGCCCGGCGGGTCCCGCGATCCGCAGGAGGAGTACGGCCGCGGCTACCGGTCGGTGCGGACCCCGTCAATCCCCGATCCGGCGCCGGCGGCTCGAATAGAGTCGTGGCCAGGCGGTTCCTCTGCCGGGATCGCGCGTGCGCCGTCCCCGCGGGAGCCGGAACCGTCCGTATCATCGGAGGGCGAGGTCGTACGGCCCCGTCCTCTTCTCGTGCCGCAGGGCACCGTACCGCACCGCCCGGAGACGGGTGGCAGGAGACCTCCATGGGGAAGCTGCTCTACGGCGCCTCGGGCGTCGAGATCGAATTCGACGACCGCACGCTCACGCACGTCCAGATCGTCATCGCGAACAAGCTGCGCCGTCGCGAGAGCTTCTTCTTCTCCTGGCGCGACGACCCGGCCGTGGGCGACGGCCGCTCGAGCATCTGGCTCGATCCCTCCGTGCCCCTCTACTTCAAGTACTTCGGCGGCCGCGTGCCCTCGATCAACCGCACCTGGATCGACCTCCTCACGGCGTCGGCCAACTCCTCCGGCGGACTGCAGCTCGTGCAGGAGCCGGACGCCGCGCCCACGCCGCCCCCGAAGGGCGAGCAGGGCCCGTAAGGGGTCTGCGCGCCCGCCGTCCTGCACCTCCCCGCACCCGTCAGGAAGAGCGACCATGAAGCGCGACGTCTCCGCCCACCTCACCCTCGACGTGGCGCGCCCCGCGTTCCTCGTGCTCTCGCTCGCGGTCGCGGCGGACTACGCGGCCGAGGAGTCGCTCACCGTGACCCTCGGCGGCGAGGCCGTCCGGCCCCGCGAGGTGCTCGACCAGCACGGTACGAGGCTGCACGTCCTCGAACCCGGGGTCGGCGAGCTGGTGATCGACTACTCCGCCCGCATCGAGGGCCGCCTCGCCCCGCTCGAGGGGGAGGAGGTCGACCGCCTGCGCTACCTGCGGCCGAGCCGGTACGCCGAGTCGGACATCCTGTGGGCGACCGCCCGGGCCGAGTTCGCCGGTCTCGCGGGCTCTGATCTGCTCGCCGCGGTGAGCTCCTGGGTGGGCACCCGACTCGCCTACGTCCCCGGCTCGAGTCTGCCCACCGACGGCGCCGAGCGGACGCTGCTCGCGCGGCAGGGGGTCTGCCGCGACTTCGCGCACCTCGTCGTGGCGCTGCTCCGGGCCCTGGACGTGCCGGCGCGCCTGGTCGCGGTGTACGCACCGGGCCTGCAGCCGATGGACTTCCACGCGGTCGCCGAGGCCTGGGTGGACGGGCAGTGGCGCGTCGTCGACGCGACCACCCTCGCTCCGCGGGGGAGCCTCGTGCGGATCGCCACGGGACGCGATGCCGCCGACACGGCGTTCCTCAGCGTCTACGACGGCGTGGCGACGCTGGGGGAGTTCACCGTGGGCGCGGTCGTGGACGTCCTGCCGGACGACGACGTGCGCGAGCCCGCGTCGATCGGCTGACGCCGCGCACGCGGAGCCGCTCCCGGCGCTACTGCTCCGGTTCGACGAACCGGCGCCACGCCCAGACGGACGTGCAGACGACGGTGAAGGCGACGACGGCGAAGACGACCGGTCCGGCGCCGCCCTCGGTCGCCCAGGCCGCGATCGTGGGCGTGAGCAGCAGGAACAGCACCGTCGTCGCTAGCAGCGTCAGTCCGAGCCACAGCGCGGGCGACCAGCGCAGGATGCTCTGCCCCGCCGGACGGCCCACGGGGAACAGGAGCACGACGCTCGAGCCGACCGCGAGCAGCGTCGTCGCGCTGAGGACCTCGGCGGTGAGGGCGCCGACGAAGGAGCCTCCAGCGGGGACGACGGCCGAGAGGCCCCACGCGAGACCCGCCAGACCCAGGAGGGAGACCACGCGCACCACCGCGAGCTTCGCTCGGTCGACCGCGGTCGCTCCGTCGGGCAGCATCAGGCCGATCACCACGCCGAACAGGAAGGCGGGATCGAGTCCGGCGAAGCGGGAGAGCAGCGCCGCGCCGGCCACGAGCAGCAGTGCGCGCGGGGACGCCACGACGCCGATGCCGGGCAGGCCCAGGCGCCGGCCGACGAGCGCGGGCACGCCGGCCGCCACCGCGTTCACCACGGCCGTGGCGAGGATCACGGCGATCAGCAGGCGGAGGTAGGCGGGCTCGCTGTCCACGCGGCCCGAGAGCAGGGCGAGGCCGGCTGCGCAGCCGATCATCCCGACCACCATCGTGCGGGTCGAGGCGGGCGCGCGGTCCGGCTTGTCGTCGTACTCCACTCGGGCGCGGTTGCGGCCCGTCAGCTGGAAAGCCCGCTCCTGCCGCGGTCCGCGCCCGGCGACGGCCAGACGGGCGGGGACGACCACGAGCGCCAGCGAGGCGACGGCCAGGGCGAGCGACCGCATCCAATCGGCTGCGGTGCCCAGCGGGGCTCCGGAGGAGAGGGCGGTCGTCATGCCGGTCGCCGCACTCCAGCTGCCCGGCTTCGGCGCGCCGCCGACGCCGGGGTCGGGGGCCGGCGCCGCTTCCGGGGTCGTCGGCTCGGGCAGCGGCACGGCGGTGGCGCCGCCGGTCGACTCCGGAGCGGGAGCGGCGGTCGGGGTGCTCGGCCGCACGGGCGCCGGAGTCCGGGTGGGCCGGGGCGACGCGGTGCTCGGCGCGGGGGACGGTGAGCCGGGGACGGCCGACGGCGCGGCGCCCGGCGTGGTGGCTCCGGGCGTCGCGGCGGGGGTCGGAGCGGTCGCCGAGGGTGTCGGCGTCGAGGCCGCGAACGTCGCGTCGATCCACGGGCTCGGGGAGCCGTAGTTGCCGGCGGCGTCGCCCAGGATCGCCGAGACGCGGTGCGGGCCCGCGGTGACGGTGCCGCCGGTGCAGGTCCAGACGCCTCCGCTCACCGCCGCATCGCAGGTGTTGACCCGGTCCACGTAGACGTAGGCGCGCGTGCCGTCGACGCCGGTGCCCGCGTAGACGGCCCCGGTGATCGGGAGGGAGGCGCCGGCACCGGGGGAGGTGATCCGGGGTGCGGGTGGTGCGGCGGTGTCGACCACGAGCCGGACGGCGGCGCTCGGCTCGGAGACCGTGCGCCCGGCGAACGAGGCGCTCTGCGTCGCGGTCACGCGGTAGCTGCCGGGGGTCGGAGTGGGCGCGAGCTGGCAGAACCACGCGCCGGAGCGATCCGCGGTCGCCAGGCACGCCGCTCCGCCGTCGCTCGTCACGGCCACGGCGGCGCCCGGGTAGGCGGTGCCGCGGACGGAGCCCGCCGACGTCGCGGAGCCGTCGACCGACTGGATGACCGGGGGGCTGAGGACGGCGACCTGCACGGTCGCGGTGGTCGTGCCTCCGGAGGCGAGGAGCTCGACCGCGTTCAGCACGAGGGGGCCGTCGTCGAGGTCGGCGCGGCAGCTCCAGGTGTCATCGGAGGCGACCGTCGTGATGCAGAAGGGATCGCCGCCGCCGCGCACACCGACCTGGATCTCGTTCCCCGCCGTTCCCGTCCCGGTGACGGTCGTCGGGCCGCCCGAGATCACGGACCGTGCCGCGGGGGAGGTGATCGAGAGCGGGGCTGCGGCGATGGCGCTCGGCGCCAGCACGGCCGCGGCGAACGCGAGGAGGGCGAGGAGGACGGCGGGTCGCCGTGATGCGCGTGCGGCCCGACGGCTCGGCGTCCTCGCGTCCGGACCCCGGCCCGCGAGGGCTCGACGGCGCAGGGTCATCGGGACGCCCGATGAACCCCCCGGTACTGCTGCGTCGACTCTCGGTGGCACTGTGCGTCCATTGCACGGGCGCCCGCGGGCACTGTCAAGCGGGCACGCCCGTCGTCACCGGATGGACACCGAACCGGTCCTGTGCGGGGGAGCGCGCACCCGGTGGGAGAGCGCTTCCGCGAGAATACCTCCATCGACCCTTTCGGAGGAAGCATGAGCGAGGACGCGGCGCGCGGACGCGACAGGCGGCAGGTGCGCGCCGAGGCCGCGCGCTTCGACGACCCGCGCGAGCTGGGACGGCTCCTGCCCTCCGGGCTGCGGATCGGCCTGGCGCAGAGCGCCTTCCAGACCGAGGGATCGCTCGAGACCGGCGACCGCGGCCGATCCGTGTGGGACGACTTCGCGCTGCGGCGCGGCACCATCGCCGAGGAGGCGACGCCCGAGGTCGCGACCGACTTCCTCCTGCGCTGGCGCGAGGATCTCGCCCTGCTCGTCGATCTCGGCGCGGACGAGCTGAGGCTCTCGCTCTCGTGGCCGCGCGTGCAGCCCGACGGCAGGGGGCCGCTGGACCGCGGCGGGATCGGCTTCTACGACCGCCTGCTCGACGCGCTCGCCGAGGCAGGGATCCGCGTGGTGCTGACGCTGCACCACCGCGACACCCCCTCCGCCCTCGGCGCCGGCTGGATGGACCGCGACACCGCGTTCCGCTTCGGCGACCTGGCGTTCGACGTCGGCGCGAAGCTGGGCGACCGCGTCGACGACTGGGTCACGCTCGACCAGCCGTCCACCGTGATGCTCGAGGGGTACGCGCTCACCCGGCAGGCGCCGGCGGCGGGGCGCCTCCTGAACGCCCTGCCCGCGCTGCACCACCAGCTGCTCGGCCACGGCGTCGCCGTCGAGGCGCTGCGGGCGGCGGAGGTGCGGGGCAGGATCGGTCTCGTCGACGCTCTGGCGCCGGTCGAGCCCGCGAGCGGCTCCGAGGCCGACATCGCGTGGGCCGGGCTCGCCGACGTCCTCCGCAACCGGCTCGTGGCCGACGCGGTGCTCACCGGCGCGTACCCGCAGGGTCCCGAGGAGCTGCCGCCGTTCCTCGAGCGCCTGGCCCGGGTCGATCCCCGGGACCTCGAGCGGCTGTCGGCCCCGCTCGACTTCTACGCCGTGGCTCCGCTGCCGCCGCAGCGCATCGCGGCGGGACGCGATCCGCACGCGCCGACCGGCGTCGGTGCGCCTCCGGTGCTGCCGTTCCACGAGCGGCCCTGGCCGGAGCTGGACCGGACGGGCGACGGCTCGCCCTCGGCCCCGTGGGCGCCGGTGTCGGTCCTCCGGGCGCTGGTCGAGCGGTACGGCGAGGCGCTGCCTCCGCTGGTCGTCACCGCCCTCGGCGCGAGCTTCCCCGACGTGCTCGACCAGGACGGCGCGATCGTCGACACCGAGCGGATCCGCTGGCTCGGCTCGCACCTCGGTGCGCTCGCCGAGGCGGTGCACGAGGGCCTCCCGGTCGAGTCGGTGCAGCTCTGGACTCTCGTGGACGCGTTCGAGTGGCAGCACGGCTACACCCGCCCGCACGGGCTCGTCGCCCTGGACGCGCGCGGCGGCGACCGGGTGCCCAAGGCGTCGTTCGACTGGCTGCGACGGGTGCTCGACGCGCGCTCCTGACCGCTCGTCCGGCCGTGCGTGCGAGACTTCCGCGGTGCGCAGCCTCCTCGCCCTCGCCTCGATCCTCCACGCCGAGCCCGCTCCGGCGCTCGCCGCCCTCGCCGACGTGCTCGCCGTCGACGACGGCTTCGCCCGCACGGCGGACGGGTTCGAGCGGCGCCTGCCGGTAGCGGGCCTCGAGCAGTGGCGGGTCCTCGCCGACGAGGAGGGAGCCCGCGTCGAGTGCGAGTTCGTCGCGCCGGCGGCCTCCTCCGCTCTCGCGGGCGTCCTCGGGCGGCGACGCCTCCGCGAGGCGCCGGAGCGGTTCCGCGCCGTCGTCACGGCGGTCGCGGATCGCGTCGAGCCGCGCTGAGCGTCGCGCATCCGCCCTGGTCGCGACGCCGATCGGGGAATGCCCGAGCACTACTCGGTGTTGTCTAGGGATGACGGGGCGGGGCTCGGAGCCCGGCCCACCGGACCGCTCGGAGGAGCACGACGCAGATGGCAGGAACAGGCATGAACAAGGGACGTGGGACGCGCGGCGGCGACGAGGAGATCGTCTACCGCCGCCACGCGAACGGACGCGGCATGGTCGCACCCGGCTCGCGCGTCTCGGCGTCCGCGTACGTCGAGACGGGCGCCTACGTGGAGCCCGGCGCGACGGTCGGCGAGCGCGCCTGGATCGGCGCCGGGAGCTGGGTCGACCGGGACGCGATGATCGGGCACAGCGCCTTCATCGGCGCGAACGTGCACGTCGGGCCCGAGGCGATCATCGGGCCGGGAGCCCGCATCGGCAGCTACACCCGCATCGGCGGCTCGGCCGTCGTCGCGACGGGTGCACGGGTCGACCGCGACACCGTCGTGCCGGCCGGCGGCCGCTACGGCGCCGAGGAGAGCACCCGCGAGGCGGGCAGGCGCGCCGCCTGAGCCCTCCCACCAGGACGACCCTGTTCCGCCGCCGCCCGGTCTCAGGTGGCCCGGAATAGGGTCGTTCCCATGTTCGAACTCCACCACCTCAGCGCCCAGGAGCAGTGGGACTGGCTGCAGCGCGGCGAGGTCTCGCCGCTCGAGCTGGTCGACCACTACCTCGCCCGGATCGAGCGCTGGAACGGCGAGCTGGGCGCCTTCACGACCGTGACGCCCGACGCGGCCCGGGAGCGCGCCGTGGACCTCGCCCACGGATCCGTCCCGCGCACGGCCGCCCTCTGGGGCCTGGCGAGCGGGGACAAGGACCTGTGGCGCCGCCGCGGCGTCCGGACCACGTCCGGATCGCGACTGCGCGAGTCCTTCGTGCCCGACGCCTCCGACGAGATCGTCGAGGTGCTCGACGCGGCGGGGGCGATCAGCGTGGGCAAGACCGCGGCTCCCGAGTTCGGCATGCCCTCCTACACCGAGAGCCGGGTCGGACCGCCCACGGTGACGCCGTGGGACACGCGCCTGGGTGCCGGGGGGTCGAGCGGAGGAGCGGCGGCGGCCGTGGCCGCGGGGCTCCTGCCGTTCGCGCCGGCGTCCGACGGCGGCGGCTCGATCCGCATCCCGGCCGCCGCGTGCGGACTGGTGGGGCTCAAGCCCTCGCGCGGGCGCGTGCCGGCGATGTCGGGGGTGGGAGGAGTCGGCGGGCTCGTCGTGGCGGGTCCGATCGCGCGCTCGGTCGCCGACGCGGGGCTCCTGCTCGAGGGGCTGCTTGAACGCCGCAACGGCCGAATCCCGCATCCCTACTCGGTGGCCGCTCCGGAGGATCGCGAGGGCTCGTTCCTGGGCGCCGCGATCCGAGGGGAGGGGCGCTTCCAGATCGGCGTGCTCACCGCCTCGCCGTGGGACGACGTGCAGGACATCCGCCTCGAGCCCGAGGCGCAGGCCGCTTTCGACGAGGGGATCGCCGCCCTCTCGGCACTGGGCCACGGACTCGACGACGCCTTCCTGCCGCCGAGCAGCGCCTACCCGGCCGCGTTCAGGACCCTGTGGCAGAGCGGCGCGTCGACCCTGCCGGTCGAGGCGCCCGCGGACCTCGAGCTCCTCGAGCCGCTGACCCGCTGGCTCGTCGTCGAGGGCCGACGTCTCGGCGCCCGCGACGTCGTGGAGGCGGTGTCGGTCCTGACGGCCTTCGAGCGCGCGCTGATCGCCGCCTTCTCGAGCTTCGACGCCGTGCTAGCGCCCGCGATGACGATGACCCCGCGCCCGGTCGGCTGGTACGACGCCGAGGACCCGGAGCGGAACTTCGCGCAGCAGGTGCAGTACACGCCGTTCACCTCGTTCGTGAACGTCGCCGGGCTCCCGGCGATCACTCTGCCCCTCTCGATGACGGACAGCGGCCTGCCGATGGGGATCCAGCTGATCGGACGGCCCGGCGGAGAGGCGGTGCTCCTGTCGATCGGCGCGCAGCTGGAGCGCCGCGCGCGCTGGCAGCGGCGGCATCCCCCGCAGTGGTGACCCGTCACTCCGGCAGATCCTCAGCCGGAGCACTATCCGCTTAGGTAAGGCATGCCTATACTTGCCTCGATGTGCATGTTCGAGGGACGAGACGGCTCGGAGCCGGTCGACGTCAAGCAGTACCTGATCGCGGGTGACGAGACCGTCGTGCCATGGATCCAGAGCGTGCTCGACTCCCTCCCCGCGAACGCCCGGGGCCAGGTGTTCGTCGAGGTCGACGACGCGCGAGGACTGCCCCCGCTCTCGGCTCCCGGCCGCGTCACCGTCACCTGGCTCGGCCGCTCGACGCGCTCCGGCGCCCCGGGCACGGGCGCCCTGTGCCGCCGCGGAATGGCCCTGGAGCGCGCTGTGCGGGCCTGGGTGGGCGAGATGTCCGTCGTCGACGGCGACTACCCGTGGTCGGACGAGCGTCACGACTTCTGCGCGTGGGTCGGGGGAGCGGGGCCGCTCATCGCCGAGCTCGCTGCCGATGTCGAGGCGCGACTGCGCGTCTCGGCCGAGCACGCCGCCCGCTGAACTGTCCGCGGGGTTAGGTGAGGCTCACCTCACCGTGCGATACTGAGCCGATGCCTCCGACGACCGCCGCCCCCGCCCGCCCGGCCTACCGGCCGTACCTCGCGACCGTCTCCCGGGCGACGAGGATCGCTCCGCACTTCATCCGGGTGACCCTCACGGGCGACGACCTCGACTCCGTCGGCTGCACCGGGCCCGACCAGCGGATCAAGCTCGTGGTCCCGACCGCGACCTCCAGCGCCCGCGACTTCCTGGCGTCCGTCGCCGATGCCGACGGCCCGGACGGAGTCGCCGCCGACTGGTACGGCCGCTGGCGCACCCTGCCCGACGAGCAGCGGAACCCCCTGCGCACCTACACGATCCGCGCCGTCCGACCGGACGCCTCCGAGATCGACGTCGACTTCGTCGCGCACGGCGACTCCGGCCCCGCCTCGGCCTGGGTCGGCACCGCCGCGCCCGGCTCCGAGGTCGTCATCATCGCCCCCGACACCCGCTCCGAGCTGCCCGGCGGCGGCGTCGAGTGGCACCCCGGAGCGGCGACGTCGCTCCTGCTCGCCGGCGACGAGACCGCCGTCCCCGCGATCGGCGCGATCCTCGAGAGCCTCCCGGCCGACGCCTCCGGAGCCGCGTTCCTCGAGGTGCCCACCGCCGAGGATCGCCTGACGCTGCGCCACCCGGCCGGTGTGCAGGTCACCTGGCTCGTCCGCGAGAGCGGAGCCGACTGCGGAGCGGCGCTCGACGCCTCCGTCCGCGCCTGGTCGACCCGCTTCCTCACGGCGCACCACCGCGGCGTCGAGGTGTCGGACGTCGACATCGACAGCGGGATCCTCTGGGAGGTGCCCGAGGAGAGCACCGACCCCGGCCTCTACGCCTGGATCGCGGGCGAGGCCGGAGCGGTCAAGCGCATCCGCCGCTGCCTCGTGACCGAGCTCGGCGTCGACCGCAAGCGCGTCGCCTTCATGGGGTACTGGCGCCTCGGCCGCTCCGAAGCCAACTAGCCGAGCGGGCCGCGGGAACGCCGTCTGCAGCGTTGTCGTCGCACCGCGTGGTTCCACCACGCGGAGCTCCTCCGCCTTGCAGCCGACGCCCCCGCGACCCGCTCGCAGGCGTCGCGATCAGAGCGTCGGGGACACCCCCACCAGGCGGCTCGAGAGGTCCCAGAGGTCGGTCCCGAGCACGCGGTCGCGGGCCTGCTTGGCGACGCCTCCGTGGGGCTTGAGGCCGTCGAAGTAGGTGCCGCTCGCGGCGCCGACGTCGGGCTCCGAGCAGAGCGTGATCAACGGCACGGCGCCGGCCTCGGCGGTGATGCCGTAGGAGCCGGACGTGAGCGTCTGCATCGCCTTCATCACGCGGGAGTCGGCTCCGAAGCCGGTGGCGACGAAGCCGGGGTGGAACGAGTAGGCGTCGACGGCGGTCGGCAGCAGGCGCTCGGCGAGCTCGCGGATGAAGAGGATCGTGGCGAGCTTGGAGGTGCCGTAGGCGCTCCAGCCGCCCAGCCACGGGCCCTTCCTGCGGTCGAGGTCCTCGAGCGATAGGCGGCCGAACCGGTTGGCGACGCTCGCCGTCGAGACGACGCGGGCGCCGGGCCGGGACGCCCCGGTCTCGATGAGGCGCGGCAGCAGGAGCCGGGTGAGCAGGAACGGCGCCAGATGGTTGCTCTGGATCGTCCGCTCGTGGCCGTCGGCCGTCGTGCCGCGCTCCGAGACGAGGCCTCCGGCGTTGTTGGCGAGCACGTCGATCCCGTCGAAGCGCTCGAGGAGCGACGCGGCGAGGGCCCGCACGTCGTCGAGGCGGTCGAAGTCGGCGACGAACGGCAGGCCTCCCACGTCCTCGGCGACGGAGCGGGTCCGCTCGGGGTTGCGGCCGACGACCGCGACGGTCGCCCCCGCCTGGGCCAGCTCGCCCGCGGCGACCTTCCCGATCCCGGAGCTCGCTCCGGTGAGCACGACGACGCGCCCCTTCATGTCAGCGACCACGGAGGTATCCGCCCTTCTCGAGACCGGCTTCGATCTCGAATCGATTGCGCAGCGGATCGCGACCCGCCACGAGGTACGCGAACGGGAACCACATCCCGTAGCGCTTCCACTGCTGCACGTGCACGGCCTCGTGCTCGAGGACGCGGTCCGACGCGTTGGCACCCGTCAGATAGCTGATGCCGACGCACGACCCGCCGCGCCCGTAGGCCCAGTCGGGCAGTCCGCGGAAGACGACGAGGCCGTTCCGGCGCTCGATCCGCCCGGTGCTCCAGACGAACCCCCACACGAGGCCCACCGCGCAGGCGAAGAGGTAGCCGGGGCGGGTGACCGCGGGGTCGAGGGCGACGACGGCGACCGCCCGGCGCAGGGCGCTCACGCGCTGTCGCGCCCGTAGGTCTCGAGCAGACGCAGCCACACCTCGCTGATGGTCGGGTAGGAGGGCACGGCGTGCCAGAGGCGCGAGAGCGGCACCTCGCCGACGACGGCGATCGTCGCGGAGTGGATCAGCTCGCCGACCTCCTTGCCGACGAAGGTGACTCCGAGCACGACCCGGCGCTCCTCGTCCACGACCATGCGGGCGGTGCCGGTGTAGCCGACCGCGGCCAGCGAGGCTCCGGCGACCGAGCCGATCTCGTAGTCGACGACGCGCGTGCGGTAGCCCGCCTCCTCGGCGGCGGCCGCCGTCAGTCCGACCGAGGCGACCTCCGGGTCGGTGAAGACGACCTGGGGAACGGCCTCGTGGTCGGCGGTCGCCACGTGCGCACCCCACGGGGCGTCGAGCACGGCGGCGCCGGTGGCGCGGGCCACGATCACGTCGCCCGCGGCGCGCGCCTGGTACTTGCCCTGGTGGGTGAGGAGCGCCCGGTGGTTCACGTCGCCGACTCCGTAGAGCCACGGCGAGGAGCCGCCGATCGGTGCGCCGTCGGCGCCGAGCACGAGCATCGTGTCATCGACGGTGAGCGAGGTCCCGGGCTCGAGGCCCACGGTCTCGAGCCCGATGTCGCGCGTGTGCGGGGCGCGGCCCGTCGCCGCCAGGATCTCGTCGGCCTCGATCGCGGCGCCGCCCTCGAGGGTGACCGCGACGCCGCCGTCGGAGCGGCGCTCGACCGCGGCGGGCGAGGCGCCGAGCCGGACGTCGACACCGAGCTCGCGCAGGGAGTCGCCGACCAGCGCCCCGGCGAACGGCTCGAACGGAGCGAGCAGCCCGCTGCGCGCGAGCAGGGTGACGGCGGAGCCCATGCCGGCGTAGGCGGTCGCCATCTCGACCGCGACGACTCCGCCTCCGACGATCACGAGGCGCGGCGGAACGGTCTCGGCGCTCGTCGCCTCGCGGCTCGTCCAGGGAGCGGCGTCGCGGAGCCCCGGCACGTCGGGCACGAGGGCGGTCGTGCCGGTCGCCACCGCGACGGCCGCACGCGCGCGGAGGACCCGCTCCGTGCCGTCGGGGGCCGTCACGGTCACCTCGCGCTCACCGCTCAGGCGGCCGTGGCCGCGGACGAGCTCGATGCCCGCTCCCTCGAGCCACTGCACCTGGCCGTGGTCGTCGAAGCCGCTCGTGACGGAGTCGCGGTGCGCGAGGAGCGCGGCGACGTCCACTCCGCCCGAGACCGCCTGGGCCGCCCCGGGGAGGTCGCGTGCGGCGCGCAGTGCCATCGGCGCCCGCAGCAGCGCCTTCGACGGCATGCACGCCCAGTAGGAGCACTCGCCGCCCACGAGCTCGCTCTCGACGATCGCGGCGGTGAGGCCGCCCTGCACGGCCCGGTCGGCGATGTTCTCGCCCACGGGGCCGGCTCCGATGACGATCAGGTCGAACTCGTCGGCCGTGCTGCTGTCGGTGCTCATGGTGTCCAGATCCTTCTCGGGCGGCGGCCCGTGACTGCTGACCCGGGACGGTGCGTCCCGGAGGGGGCCGGCGTGCGCCGGCGGGGCTCAGTGGGCGGGCACGATCTCGGCGCGCCAGCCGTCGTAGCGGCCGCCCTCGCTCTCGACGGTCTCGACCACCTGGCGGAGGAAGGCGGTCGTCGCCTCCTCGTCGACGGCCGCGTGGTGGCTCGCGACCAGCACGTGCCGCAGGCGCAAGCGGGAGATCGCGATCTCATAGCCGGAGGCGACCAGCGCGCGACCGGCGCGGCGGGCGCGGCTCGCGCGGGTGAAGACGGCGAAGTGGTCGACCTCGCGCAGCTCCCAGACCTGGTCGCCGTAGCGCAGCCGGATCTCGAGCTGACGGGCGGCGCGCTCGCGCTGCGCCTCGAGGGCGGAGCCGGTGGTCTCGGCGGGGCGGGCGGACTCGAGGATCTCGTCGCTCATCGGCCGGTGAACTCCGCCGTCGTGCGGGCGAGGAACGCCTGCAGGCCGATCGCGGCGTCCTCGGAGGAGGCGAGCCGGGCGAGCTCCGCGGGCAGCGCGGCGGCGGCGGCGTCGGGCGAGGCGACCGCGAAGCGCGCGTTGGCGAGGGCCGCCTGCACGGCGAGCGGTGCCTGAGCGGCGATCCGCTCGGCGAGGGCCGAGGCGGCCTCGGCGACCGTGCCGTCGGGCACCACCTGCTGCACGAGTCCGATGCGGTGCGCCTCGGCGGCGTCGAACAGGTCGCTCGTGAGGATCCAGCGCATCGCGTCGCCCCAGCCGGTCGCCCGCGGGAAGCGCAGCGTGGCTCCGCCGAACGGGAGGATGCCGCGCGCAACCTCGATCTGCCCGAAGCTCGTCGACTCCTCGGCCAGAACCACGTCGCTCGCGAGGGCGAGCTCGATGCCGAGGGTGAGGCACGTGCCCTGCAGGCCGATCACGACGGGCTTGGAGACCGGACGGGTGCGCAGCCCCCACGGGTCGAGTCCGCCCTCGGGCACGAAGTCGAGCCCGCCGGAGGCGATCCGCGGGCCGATGTCGGCCAGGTCGAGGCCGGCGGTGAAGTGGAGGCCGGAGGCCAGGACGACCCCGACGCGCAGATCGGGATCGCGGTCGAGTTCTCCGTACGCGGCCGCGAGGGCCGACAGCAGGGCGAGATCGGCGGCGTTGCGCTTCTCGGGCCGGTCGAGGACGATCTCGAGCACGTGGCCGCGGCGCGCGGTGCGCACGCGTGGGTTCTCGCTCATCGGTCCTCCGCTCGGTCGCGTCCGTCCATCTTGCCCGGTGCCCCCGACACTCCCCGGCTCCCGGTCGCGGATTCGGGGTGCTCGCTCAGGCCCCGCGGGCGAGGGCGCCGACGAGGCGGAGGATCGTGGGCAGGTCGTCGACGGCAGCGGCGGGGGAGGAGGGGGCGAAGGAGGTGAGTCCGGCGCCCGCGAGCGGGAACCGCGCTCGCAGCGCCTCGAGGCTCGCCACGAGCCGTCCGGCCGGCACGCCGAACGGCACGGGGTCGAACAGCCCCGCGAGATCGGCAGGATCGAGCACGTCGAGGTCGATGTGCACGTACACCGCGACCGCCCCGGTGGCCTCGACGGCGGCGACGAGCGCCTCCGGATCGAGCTCGTCGGCCGTCAGGCTGCGGGCACCGCGCTCGAGCAGGCCCTCGAGCTCGCCCGGATCGGTCGACCGCACTCCGGCGAGCACCACGCGGGCGTCGTCGACCCGCTCGTCCGCGCCCGCGCTCAGGAGGCCGACGCCGCGGCCGAGGACGGCCGAGACGACCATGCCCGAGAAGGCGCCGCTGGGCGAGGTGGCGGGGGTGTTCCCATCCGGATGCGCGTCGAGCCAGACGAGCGCGACCGGGCCGTCGGTCGTGCGGACCGCGTGGCCGACGGCGGCGAACTCGACCCCGCAATCGCCTCCGATCGTGATCACGGGGCCGGGACGGCCGACCAGTGCCTCGCGGACGCGCTCCGCGGTCGTCGCGACGGAGGCGTAGCGGCGGATCCCGGTGTCCTGCGCGTCGCCCGCCTCGGCGGGGACCTCGACGATGACGGTGGCGGAGGAAGGGAGGTCGCCGCGGATCGCCTCGGCCCCGTCGACGAGGCGCATGGCCCGCGTCGACGCCGAGCCCTGCCACTGCGGGACCACGAGGAAGGACGCCATGCGTCTCAGTCTGGCACGGGGCGGCGCTCGTCCTCAGACCGCCGGCAGCACGCCGAGCGCGGGGTCGGCGCTGGCCGCCGCGGGCGCCTCGGCGGCGGGCGCGTCGGACCCGTCCAGGTCGACGATCGCCTCGTCGAGAGCGGAGCGCGAGCGCTCGACCGCCCGCCGGGCCTCCTCCAGTGCACCCGCGGGGTCGGCGGCGGCGAGCCGGACCGCGGCGTCGAGCTGCGCGAGCGTCTCCTCCGCGAGGATGCGCGGCGCCGAGGTGATCCGGTCGCCGTGCACGAGCACCAGCAGGCCGACCGCGTCCGCGCCCAGACGGGCGGCCGTGCGGGCGGCCTCGACGAGCAGGAGCTGGCGCTCTGCCTGCGCGTGCGGGTCCCGGTACCCGGCGACGACCGCGTCCAGCGCGGCATCGGCGTCGAGGAGGAGGGAGAGCACCGCGGCGGGGTCGTGCCCGGTCGACGCCGCGCGCGCCTCGTCGGCGTCGAGCAGCAGCCCCCTGGCGGTGGCTCCGGCCGTCGCGACGTCGGCGGCGGAGGCGACCTGTGCGGCCGTCCGCACGCCGGAGAGGGTGTCGGCCCGGTCGAGGTCGTCCCGCACCGAGCGCTCGAGGCCGCTCAGCTGGGCCTCGGCGCGGGCGAGGAGCGCGGTCATCGCCTCGACGCCGGCGAGCAGGGCCTCGGCGTGCTCCTCCGGGGCGTCGGCGGCGCGGTCCGCGGCCTCGCGCAACGGGCGCACCTGCCGCTCGGAGGCGAGGCCGGCGAGGACCGAGACGTCGGCACGGGCGCGCTGCAGCCGCTCCGGGAGGGGCGGGGGAGCGGAGGTCACTCCGCGATCGTACGGCCCGCGTGTTACGGACCGTGTCGCCTCCGCTCGACCGTGCTCGCCGGGGTGCGCAGGATGGACGGCATGACCCGCTCGCTCGCCATCGTGGAGGTCGCCCGGACGCGGCCCGGACGCGACGAGTACCACGCGTACGTGCAGATCCTGAACGGCCGCCTCCTGACCCTCGCCCGCGAACTGGGCTGGGACGCGCAGCGGTACGCGGCCGAGGACCTCGGCGCCGCCCGACTGCTCGCCGAGACCGACGGTGCCGACGCGATAGTGCTGGCCGGCGGCGAGGACATCGCGCCCGAGCGCTACGGAGCCGCCCGCGGCTATCCCGGCGAGGGCCCGCACGCCGAGCGCGCCGACGATGCGCAGATCGCCCTCGTGCACCGCGCTCTCGCCCGCCGCACGCCCCTGCTCGGCATCTGCCGCGGCCTGCAGGTCGTCAACGTCGCCCTCGGCGGCACGCTCGTCCCGGACCTCGGCCCCGACGCCGCGCACGTGAACGCCGCCGCCCCCGCGCACGAGCGGATGCACAGCCACCCGGTGGAGCTCGCCGCGTCCTCGACCCTCGCCGGGCTCTTCGGCGCGGAGGTCCTGGCGGTGCAGAGCGCGCACCACCAGGCCGTCGACCGCCTCGCGCCCGGGCTCGAGATCGTCGCGCGCGCGGACGACGGGGTCGTCGAGGCGATCGAGCACCGCAGCGCCCCGATCGTGGCCGTGCAGTGGCACCCGGAGGATCCGAAGGCCCCCGCGGGCCAGCTCGCGGTGCTCCTCGAGGGCCTCGCGCTCGCGACCGCTCAGGGCGCGTTCGCGGCTCCGGCGCTCGCCGCCTGAGCGGCGCGGCGCCTCAGCGGGCCAGCCGCGCCATCCAGGCCTCGATCTCGTCGGCCGAGCGCGGGATGCCGGCCGACAGGTTCTCGACGCCGTCCTCGGTGACCAGCACGTCGTCCTCGATCCGCACGCCGATGCCGCGCAGCTCCTCGGGCACCGTGAGGTCGTCGGGCTGGAAGTACAGGCCGGGCTCGATCGTGAAGACCATGCCGGCCTCGATCACTCCGTCGAGGTACATCTCGCGCCGGGCCTTCGCGCAGTCGTGCACGTCCAGGCCGAGGTGGTGGCTCGTGCCGTGCACCATGTAGCGGCGGTGCTGCTGGTTGTCGGCTTCGAGCGCCTCCTCGGCGCCGACGGGGAGGAGCCCCCACTCCGCCGTGCGGCGAGCGATCACGGCCATGGCGGCGGCGTGCACCTCGCGGAAGCGGATGCCGGGGCGGACGATCGCGAACGCGGCGTCGGCCGCCTCCCGCACCGTCTCGTGCACCCGGCGCTGCGCCTCGGTGTAGACGCCGTCGACCGGGAAGGTGCGGGTGATGTCGGCGGTGTAGTAGCTCTCCTGCTCGACGCCCGCATCCAGAAGGACGAGCTCGCCGGCGCGCACGGGTCCGTCGTTGCGGGTCCAGTGCAGGATGCAGGCGTGCGGACCGGCGGCGGCGATCGTGTCGTAGCCGACCGCGTTGCCGTCGGCGCGGGCGCGGCCGTTGAACACGCCCTCGATCAGGCGCTCGCCGCGCTCGTGGGCGACGATGCGCGGCAGGTCGGCGAGCACGTCCTCGAAGCCCCTGGCGGTCGCGTCGACGGCGGCACGCAGCTCGGCGATCTCGTAGGAGTCCTTCACCAGGCGCAGCTCGCTGAGGTCGCGCTCGAGGGCGGCGTCGGAGTCGTCCGACGTGCGACCGGCGAGGCGCTCGGCGACCAGCGGGTCGGCCTCGCGCAGCACGGCCACGGACACGTCGTCCTGCGCGTCCAGGACCGCGTCCAGCTCGTCGATGCCGCGGGCCTCGAGCCCGAGGTCGGCCGAGACCTGCGCGAGGGAGGGCCGCGGCCCGATCCAGAACTCGCCGATCTCGGGGTTCGCGTAGAACTCGTCGGAGTCGCGGCCGGCGCGCTCGCGGAAGTACAGCACCGCGCTGTGCCCCGACTCGCCGGGCTCGAGCACGAGGACGGCGCCCGGCTCGGAGTCGGCGCCCCAGCCGGTCAGCCAGGTGAAGGCGGAGTGCGCGCGGAACGGGTAGTCGGTGTCGTTCGCCCGCTGCTTGAGCCGGCCCGCGGGGATCACGACGCGCTCGCCGGTGTGCAGCGCCGAGAGGCGCTCGCGACGGGCGGCGGCGAAGGAGGCCTGCTCGCGCGCGGCGGGCAGCGGCTCGTCCCGCTCGGCCCAGCCGGAGGCGATGAAGTCGCGGAAGCGGTCGGAGGCGGGGGTCGTCGAGCGGTTCGCGGTCGCGCGCGGGGTGGGCGCGGCGGCGGGGTCGGGCGTCGGGGTGGTCTGCTCGTCCGTGTTCGTCATGCCCCCATTCTCCTCCTCGTCCGGGGGAGGGGTCAGGACGTCTCCTTGACCAGACCGCGCACCGAGAGCTGGGCGAGGACCGGCCGGTGGTCGCTCCCCGCGTCGTCCCGGTCGTCGACGACGACGTAGCCCGAGACGTCCCAGCGCCCGGAGAAGAGGACGTGGTCGATGGGAGCGCCCAGCGGCGTCGGGAGCGACGCGGGCCAGGTCCCGAGGGCGGCGCCGCCGGCGAGCGACCCGGCGTCGGTGCAGCCGCCGAGGTCCGCCGTGCCGGGCAGGCCGGCCCAGTGGTCGAGGGTCGAGTTGAGATCGCCGACCACGACCACGTCCTCCTCCGTGCTGCAGAGCGCGGCGAGGCGGGAGAGGTCACTGCGCCAGTCGGCCATCAGCGAGGGGATCGGCGGAGCGGCGTGCACGGCGGCGATCACCGGGCGCTCAGGGGTGTCCGGTCGGACGACGAGTGAGGCGAGGGTGCCGGTGGGGGTGCTCTCGGGGTCGACGGAGTAGGCGCCGAGCGACGGCGCGAGCAGCAGCGCCGTGCCGGCCGTGCTCTCGCTCCCCGCCGCGTAGTGCAGGGTCATCGGGCGGCCGGCGGCACCGAGCGCGGCGGCGATCTCCTGCGCGGGAGCCTCCGACACCTCCACGAGGCTCAGGGCGTCGACCGCGTTCTCGGTCGCGAGTGCGACGACCGTGTCGACGGGCACGGAGTCGAGCGTGTTCCAGGTCAGGATCCGCAGGTCCGCGAGGCGGTGGGCGCGGGGCGGCGAGGAGTCGTCGCCCCGGACGGCCTGCAGACCGGCGAGGACCACGGCGAACGCGAGTCCGAGCCCCGCGATCACGAGCGCGAGCCGGCGCACCGGGCGCACCAGCACCGCCACGACGACGAGGACGACGGCCACCGCCACGGCGCCGAGCGCCGTGCCGAGCCGGAACGAGACGAGCTGGGCGAAGGGCGCCTCGCGAGCGAGACCGAAGAACCCCGGCGCGGTCGCCACGAGCAGGACGATCGCCACCGCCGCGGCCACCGCGGTCTTCACCAGTCTCGTCCCCATCCCGGTCAGGGTAGGGCATCCTCCCGGCCTCGGGCGCAGGACGCGCGTCTACGATGGGGGGCATGCATGTCGCGGGAGGCGGGTTCGACCTCCACACCCACTCCCTCGTCTCCGACGGCACGGAACCGCCCGAGGTGCTCGTGCGCGCGGCGGCCGACGCGGGCCTGGCCGGAGTGGCTCTCACCGATCACGACTCCACCGGCGGCTGGGCCGCCGCGATCGACGCGGCCCGCGATTGCGGCATCGAGCTGGTCCCGGGCATGGAGCTCTCGTCGCGCGTCGGCTGGGCGAGCGTGCACGTGCTCGCGTACCTCGTCGATCCGGAGGATCCGGGTCTCGTCGCCGAGACCGCGCGCATCCGCTCGGAGCGGAGGCACCGCGCCGAGGCGATCGTGACCGCGATCTCGGCCGACTACGACCTCACCTGGGACGACGTCCTCGCGCAGACCCGCCCCGGATCCACGATCGGACGCCCGCACATCGCCGACGCCCTCGTCGCCCGCGGCCTCGCCACCGACCGCTCGGCGGCCTTCGCCGGGATCCTCGACTGGCGCGGCGGCTACTACCGCCCGCACTACGCCCCCGACCCGGTCGACGCGGTCCGCCTCGTCCGCGCCGCGGGCGGCGTGCCGGTGATCGCGCACCCGGCGACCAGCACCCGCGGCATCGTCGTCGAGTCGATGCTGCCGGACCTCGTCGAGGCCGGGCTGTTCGGCCTCGAGGTCGAGCACCGCGAGAACACGGC
This sequence comes from Rathayibacter sp. Leaf299, assembly GCF_001423055.1. Lineage (NCBI taxonomy): Bacteria > Bacillati > Actinomycetota > Actinomycetes > Micrococcales > Microbacteriaceae > Rathayibacter > Rathayibacter sp. Leaf299. Next base: position 233,712 of record NZ_LMNT01000004.1, on the reverse strand, counting down.
GGGCGGCCGGACGCGACTGCGGGAGCTCGCCGAGCGCTACGGCCTGGTCACGACCGGGTCGAGCGATTACCACGGCACGGGCAAGCCGAACCGGCTCGGCGAGAACACGACCCCGCGCGCGACGGTCGACGCGATCCGCGCCTCCGCTCGGGGCTGACGCCGACGCTCACCCTCGGGTGGACGCACGAGCCCCCTCGCGCGATCGCTCGCGGAGGGGGCTCGTGAAGGAGTGCGTCAGACCTGCGCGTCGGGGCGCGGGCTGCGGCGGCGCTGGCGCGTCCGGCGGCGCGGCTCGCTGTTGCCGTCGTGGTGCTCCTTGCTCTCGCTCGAGGGCGCCTGGCCGGTCTGCGGTGCGGCGGCCTCGGACTGCTCGCCTGCGCCGCGGGTGCGGCGACGGGGCTCGCGGCCCTCGCGCGGCTCGCGCGGCTCGCGCTGACGGGTGCTGCGCTCGGGCTGCGCGTCGGCCTTCGCCTCGGCGGGGATCGGAGTCGGCTTCAGCCGGCCCTTCGTGCCCACGGGGATGTCGAGGTCGGTGTAGAGGTGCGGCGACGAGGAGTACGTCTCGACCGGGTCGGGCTGGCCGAACTCGAGCGCACGGTTGATGAGGGCCCACTTGTGCAGGTCCTCCCAGTCGACGAACGTGACGGCGATGCCGGTCTTGCCCGCGCGGCCGGTGCGGCCGACGCGGTGCAGGTAGGTCTGGTCGTCGTCCGGGATCGTGTGGTTGATCACGTGGGTGACGTCGTTCACGTCGATGCCGCGGGCGGCGACGTCGGTGGCGATCAGGATGTCCTTCTTGCCGGCCTTGAACGCCGCCATCGCCCGCTCGCGCTGCTCCTGGTTGAGATCGCCGTGCACCGCGGCGGCGTTGAAGCCGCGGTCGTTCAGCTCCTCGACGATGCGGGCCGCGGCGCGCTTGGTGCGGGTGAAGATGACGGTCTTGCCGCGTCCCTCCGACTGCAGGATGCGCGCGATGACCTCGTCCTTGTCGAGCGAGTGCGCCCGGTAGACGATGTGCTTGATGTTGGCCTGCGTGATGCCCTCGTCGGGATCGGTCGCGCGGATGTGGATCGGCTTGTTCATGAAGCGGCGCGCGAGCGCGACGATCGCGCCGGGCATCGTCGCCGAGAACAGCATGGTGTGGCGGGTCTGCGGGGTCTGGGCGAACAGCTTCTCGATGTCCGAGAGGAAGCCGAGGTCGAGCATCTTGTCGGCCTCGTCGAGCACCATCACCTGGACGTTCGCGAGCGACAGCAGGCGCTGACCGGCGAGGTCGAGCAGGCGGCCCGGGGTTCCGACGACGATCTGCGCGCCGGCCTTCAGCTGCTCGATCTGGCCCTCGTACGCCTTGCCGCCGTAGATCGAGACGATCTTGGTGGGGCGGTTCGAGGCGGCGAGCTCGATGTCCTCGGTCACCTGGACGGCCAGCTCGCGCGTCGGGACGACGATGAGCGCCTTGACGCCCGGCTCCGGGTCGGTGCCCAGCGCCTGGATGAGGGGGAGGCCGAAGCCGAAGGTCTTGCCGGTGCCGGTTTTGGCCTGGCCGATGATGTCCTGCTTCTGCAGGGCCAGGGGGATCGTCTGCTCCTGGATGGGGAACGGCTCGAGGATGCCCTTGGAGGCGAGTGCGGCGACGATGTCGTCGTCGATGTTGAGATCGGAGAAAGTCACGGGAGTGAAGCGCCTGTCGTGTCGAACGGTCTACGCCCCTGTACGACTCCGGGCGCAGGGTCACCGATCCAGCGCCGGTGACATCCCGGCGAGTCTACCGCCACGCTCTCTCCGCGGCCCCGAAGGCGGCGGCGGGGCGCACCGCCCGCGCTCTAAGCTGGGCGAATGGCAGCCTGGTTCCGACGCCGACGTCCCTCCGGAGAGGCCCCGCGTCTGACCCCGCGGGGCGAGTCCGCCAAGCGCGACCGCGTCGACCTGGCGGATCTGACCCCCGAGGTGCTGCCCTACCTCGGGCAGGTCGCCTACCTGCAGCTCGCGATCTTCGAGGCGCTCGCCCGAGCCGTCGCCGACACCGACGACCTCGCCGACAAGGAGGCGATCTCGGCCGCGGCCGGCACCGCGCTCTCGAAGCACCACGCGGTGGTCGCCGAGCTCCGCCGGCGCGAGGTGGAGCCGGGCGAGGCGATGGCGCCGTTCCGCCCCGCGATCGACACGTTCGAGCGGCTGACCCGCGGAGCGGACCTGCACGAGACGCTCCTCTCGGCCTACATCACGGCCGGGCTGCTCGACGACTTCTTCATCCGCCTGACCGGGGGGCTCCCGAACGACGTGGGCCCGCGGATCGCCCAGACGCTGGGCGCGGACACCGGCATCGACGGGCTGATCACCATCCTGCGCCGCGAGATCGCCGCCGACGAGCGCCTCGGCTCGCGCCTGGCGGTCTGGGGCCGCCGCCTGGTGGGAGACACCCTGCTCGTCGCGCGCTCGGCGCTGATGGGGTCGGGCAACCCCGACTCGGACGAGTCGCGCATCGAGCCGGTGTTCACCGAGCTGATCGCCTCGCACACCCGGCGGATGGACGCGCTCGGGCTGACCGCCTGAGCCGCCGGCGTCACTCCGCCGAGAAGCCGGGCACGTCGGCGAGCGTCGCGATCGTGCGCTGCCGCCCCCACTCGACGTGCGCGTGAGCCACGGAGGAGGCGAGGCCCGCGTCCCCCGCGGCGACCGCCTCCGCCAGACGCACGTGCTCCTCGTGGCGCACGCGCGGCTCCGCCTGGATGTTCGCGATGTTGAGGCGGTTGCTCCGCTCGTCCAGCGGCCCCATGGTCGAGATCAGCAGCCGGTTGCCGGCGATCGCCTCGATCGCGCCGTGGATGCGGCCGCTCTCGGAGTGGAACCGCGCGAGGTCTCCGTCGGCGAGGGCCGTGCTCGCGTCCGTGACGACGGCGACGAGCGCCGTGGCATCGGCACCGCGGGACACCGCTTCGGCGGCCTTCCGCGCCACGAGGGGCTCGAGCGCCGAGCGGATGTCGTAGAGCTCGTCGACGTCGCGTCGCGTGACGATCGTCACGACGGCGGTGCTCCGAGGCCGCACGGTGACGAGGCCGGCCAGCTCGAGCCAGGGGAGGGCCTCGCGGATCGGGACGCGCGAGACGGCGAGCTCGGCGGCGAGATCGCGCTCCCGGATCGGCTCCCCGGCGGGGAGTCTGCCGTCGAGGATCCTGCGGCGCAGCTCCTCGTAGACGGTCTGCGACATCGTCTTCGCCGGGCTCTTCTCGACCATGGCGCCTCCTCGGGTCTACCTGTGCGGGTGGGGCCAGGGTAACGGGCGTCGCGATCGCCAGCCGTAACAGCGATTTCACGCGGCCGAAACACGCGGGTGGGAGCGCGACCGTACCGTTGGCGAGGTGCTTCGGTATACCGAGCGCCTCCCTGACTCCGTTCGAAAGGATCCGCCCATGAGCACCGTCACGAACCCTCCGCCCTCGACGACGATGGGGGACCGCATCGAGGCCGCCTACTCGCGCATCGGAGTCACGAGCGCGCACGTCGGCATCGTCGCGATGATCCTGTTCGGCGTGTTCTTCGACGCGATCGAGCAGAACACGGTCGGAGTCGCCGGGCCGGTGCTTGCCGCGGACTGGGGCCTGGCCGGGGCGCAGCTCGGTCTGCTCAACACCGCGACGTTCACCGCCGTGGCGCTCGGCCGCGTGCTCGCGGGAGTCGTGATGGACCGGGTCGGCCGGCGGACCCTCCTGGGCGCGAACCTGATGGTCTTCGCGGTCGGCAGCCTGCTCTGCGCCCTCGCGCCGAGCTACGAGATCCTCGTCGCGGCGCGCTTCCTCGTGGGCCTCGGGCTCGGCGGCGAGATCGCGACCGCCGTGATCATGCTCGCGGAGTTCTTCTCGGCCAAGCACCGCGGGACGGCAGTCGGTCTCATCAACGTCGCGGCGGCCGGGCTGGGCAACATGCTCGCCCCGCTGTTCGGAGTCATCGTCTTCACGGTGTTCACGGGCGACGACCGCTGGCGCTGGCTCTTCGGCCTCTTGGTGATCCCCGCCCTCGCCGTCGTGGTCTACCGCCGAGCGCTGCCCGAGACGCCCCGCTACCTCGCGGCCCGCGGACGCGTCGCCGAGGCGAACACGGTCGTCAACCGTCTGGCCCAGGGGCGGCTGCACCGGCCGCTGAACGAGGAGATCGACTACCTCGGTGCTGCCGAGACCGCAACGACCGCGGCCGTGGCGACTCCGCGCTGGACCGAGCTCTTCGGCCGGCGCCACCGCCGCACGACGATCGCCCTCGGAGTGGCGGTGTGCATGTCGTACGCCGCGCAGATCTCGATGCTCACGCTCATCCCGCTGATCCTCACGTCCCGCGGCTTCGACATCACCAGTGCGCTCTGGTATACCCTCGTCATGCAGTCGGGCTCCCTGGTCGGAGCGCTCGTGGCCGCTCTCGCCGCCCGCCGCCTGCCCCGCAAGCTCACGCTCACGGTCGCCGCGATCCTCGGAGTCGGGGCGGGACTGGGCTTCGGCTTCCTCGGCACGACCGTCGCCCTCGTGCTGATGTTCGGCTTCCTCTTCAACTTCTCGGTGATCGTGCTCAACACCACCATCTGGCTGTTCGCCCCGGAGCAGTACCCGACGCGGATCCGCGGGCTCGGCACCTCCGTCATCCTCGCGCTCGGGTCGCTCTCGGGAGGCCTGTTCCCGCTCCTGGCGGGAGCGGTGCTGGACGCCTCCGGGGTCGGCGGCATGTTCGCCCTGCTCGCGGGCCTCTTCGCGATCTGCGCGATCGCCGTGCAGTTCCCCCGCGAGACGGTCGGCCGCCCGATGGCGGAGGACTGAACCGTGCGCACCCTCGTCGTGCTGAACCCGAACACCTCCGCGACCACCACGCGGCTGCTCGTGGGCATCGCCCGGGATGCGGTGCGGGGCCTGGACGTCCGGATCGCGGGGGAGACGGCGGCGAGGGGACCGCGGATCATCACCGATCCGGTCGCGCTCGCGGCCGCGGCGGGCGAGGTCGTGGCGGCGGCCCGGCGCTCGGTTCTGTCGCACGCACCCGACGCCCTCGTCGTGGCAGCGTTCGGCGATCCTGGTGCGGAGGGGGCGGCCCGCGCGACGGGGCTCCCGGTGATCGGGATCGGCGCCGCTGCGGTGCGCGCGGCGGGGCTCGGCGGCCGTCGGTTCGCGATCGCGACGACGACGGCCCGGCTCGAGACGACGCTCCGTTCCTTGGTCGTCTCGGCGGGGCGGTCGGAGGACTACGTCGGGTGCTTCCTGACGGAGACGGCGGCGGAGGAGCTCGAGGACCCCGAGCGCCTGCTCATCGAGCTCCGCGGCGCCGTGCTGCGCGCCGAGGCGGCCGGCGCGGAGGCGGTGATCATCGGCGGAGGACCGCTGAGTGCGGCGGCGCAGGTGCTCGTCGCGGAGTTCACCGGTCGGCTGCCGATCGTCGAGCCGATCCGGGCCGCCGTGGCGGAGGCGCTGCTCGCGACGGAGGTCGCGGCGCCGGTCTGACCCCCCACGGACGACGAACGGCGCGGGAGTCCAGGACTCCCGCGCCGTTCGTTCGTGTCGTGGTCCGCCTAGGGGGTGGCGCGCCCAGCCAGCATCGCCTCGAGCGAGGCGTCGTCGCGGCGGGCGCGCGATCGGCCCAGCACGAGGTCGACGACGATCACGGCGACCGCGGTGAGCGCCAGGACGAGGACCCAGATCAGGCCGCCGTCCCAGGGCAGCCCCGCCCAGGTCAGCGCGACCCAGAGCACCGCGGCGACGACTCCGCCGACCGCGGGCACGAGCACCGAGCCGTGCAGGTGGCGGTGCGGCAGCGAGTACCGGGCGGCGAGGCCCAGCAGGACCCCGCCGATGCCGATGAAGAGGAGCTCCACGTCGTGCTCGGGAAGTGCTTAGGCGACGAAGCCGACGCGGCGCGACTCTTCCGAGCCGAGCTCGACGAACGCGATGGTGTCGGTGGGGACGATGTAGATCTTGCCCTTCTCGTCGCGCAGGCGCAGAACCTTCGCACCGGCCTCGAGAGCGGTGGTGACCGTCTTCTCGACCTCGGTCGCGGACATCGAGGACTCGAAGTTGAGCTCTCGCGGAGTGTTGACGATTCCGATACGGATTTCCACCAGCAGTTGCCTTTCGGGAGGAGGGACGTGGCTGTCACGATACGGCACCGTGCCGAGGCCCCGACGCGGGTTTCGCGCTGAGCGGACCGGGGTCGCGAGCTGCCGCGCCGCGGGCGCCGGGCAGTGTCGGCGGTGTTGGCTAGCGTGGTCGCGTGCCCGCTCCTGGAACCCCCTCCGCCCCTGCCGTCTCCGTCGAGGAGCGGCCGGAGGCCGGCGCACGGATCGAGCTCGACGCCTCGCAGCGAGCCGTTCTGGCACTGCCGGACGGACGCAGCGCCGCCGTGCTCGGAGCGCCGGGTTCGGGCAAGACGACGACGATCGTCGAACTCGTCGCCGAGCGGGTCCTCGAGCGCGGCTACGCCCCCGAGTCCGTCGCCGTCCTCGCCGCGAGCCGCACCGCCGCCACCTCCCTCCGCGACGTCCTCGCCCTCCGACTCGACGTGCCGACGCGCGGGCCCCTGGCGCGCACCGCGACGTCGCTGGCGTTCGAGGCGGTCACCGCCTCCGCCAAGGAGCTCGGCATCGAGCGGCCGACGCTGCTCACCGGCGGCGAGCAGGACGTCCTCCTGTCGGAGCTGATCGAGGGGCACCTGGCCGAGGGCACCGGGCCGCGCTGGCCGGACGGGTTCGGCCCCGAGGTGCTCCGGCTCCGCACCTTCCGCACGGAGCTCCGCGAGTTCGGGATGCGGGCGACCGAGCACGGGCTCGACTCCGCGGCGATCCGGGCGCTCGCGGTCGACGCCGAGCGCGGCGAGTGGGCGGCGGCCGCCGAGTTGATCGACGAGTTCCGCGAGGTCGTCGATTGGATGTCGCCGGACGTCGGCACGAAGCTCGACGCCGCCGAGTTCGCCGCGTTCGCGGCCGAGACCATCCGCGGCGGAGGCGGGGGCGAGCGGATCACCGCGCTGCGACTCGTGGTCGTCGACGACCTGCAGGAGGCGAGCGAGTCGACCGTCGTGCTGCTGCGCGCCCTCGCCGCGCGCGGGGTGACGATCATCGCGTTCGGCGACCCCGACGTGGCGACCAGTGCCTACCGGGGCGCCTCCTCCGACACCCTCGGCCGCTTCTCCGCGAGCATCGGCGTCCCCGACGCCGAGACGCTCGTCCTCGAGCGGGTCCACCGGCATCCGGCCTCGCTGCGGGCGCTGGTCTCGCGGGCGACCCAGCGCATCGGAGCGGCGGCGGCCGGCCGCCAGCGCGCAGCCGGCGCCGACGACGACGCTCCGGGCGCCCCCGCGCCGATCCTCGTGCTGCAGGCGCCGACGGCAGCACGCGAGGCCGCGACCCTGGCGCGGCTGCTGCGCGAGCGGAGGCTGCGCGACGGAGTGCCGTGGCACCGCATGGCCGTGGTCGTGCGGTCGGGCGCGGCGGTGCAGCCGCTCGTGAAGGCGCTCGCCGTGGCCGAGGTGCCGGTGCGCTCCGTCCTCGCCGGCCGCGCGCTCCGCGACGACCACGCCGCCCGATCGCTGCTCGTACTGGTCGGCGTCGCCATCGGCGAGCGACCCCTCGATGCCGCGCTCGCCGCCGAGCTCCTGCTCGGGCCGTTCGGCGGCGTCGACCGGCTGGGCCTGCGCCGACTCCGGCTCGCCCTGCGCGCCGAGGAGCTCGCGGGCGACGGGATCCGCCCGAGCGACGCCCTGCTCGTCGAGGCGCTCTCGGCCCCCGGCCGCTTCGCGACCATCGACTCCGGCCCCGCGCGGCAGGCCGAGCGCCTGGCGGTGACGATCGACCGGGTCCGGCGGCTGCACGACGACCACGGCTCGATCGAGGAGCTGCTCTGGTCGGCCTGGGAGTCGAGCCGGGTCGCGACGTCCTGGCGCGAACTGGCGCTCGGCACCGGGCTCACGGCCGCCGAGGCGAACCGCAACCTCGACGGCGTGGTCGCCCTCTTCAGCGCGGCCCGCCGCTTCGTCGAGCGCGCCGCGGCATCCTCGGCGGTCGGATTCGTCACCGAGATCCTCGAGGCCGAGGTGCCGGAGGACACCCTCGCGCCGCGCTCCCTCGACGACGCGGTGCTGATCGGCACGCCCTCCTCCGTCGTCGGGCTCGAGTTCGACGTGGTGGTCGTCGCGCGGCTCCAGGACGGCGTCTGGCCCAACCTCCGCCAGCGCGGCTCCCTCCTGGATCCCGACGGGCTGGTCCGCGCCGCGCGCGGCGAGGGAGGGCTGCCGCTCGACGGGCGCAAGGCCACCCTCGACGACGAGCTGCGGATGTTCGCGCTCGCCGCCTCCCGCGCGCGCCGCCAGCTCGTGCTCAGCGCGGTGTCCGGCGAGGACGAGACCCCGTCCCTCTTCTTCCGGCTCACGCCTCCCGACGTGCCCCACCTCGACGCCGCCTCGGCGGTGCCCCTCACCCTGCGCGGAGCGGTCGCGGCGCTGCGGCGCACGGCGACCACTCCGAACTCGCCCGACGCCCCGGCGGCGATCCGCGGGCTGCGCGCTCTGGCGCTCGCCGAGGTGCCCGGGGCCGATCCGGTCTCCTGGTACGGAGTCCTCGAGCCCTCGACCAGCGAGCCGCTGTTCGAGCTCGACGACCCGGAGCGACCGGTGTCGGTCTCACCCAGCCGACTCGAGGCGTTCGAGAGCTCGCCGCTCAACTGGTTCGTCGACGCGGTGTCCGGATCGACCACGAGCACGGCGATGGGCGTCGGGACGCTCGTGCACTGGGTGCTCGAGAACGCCGCCGAGCCCGACACCGAGACCCTGTGGGCGCAGCTCGAGTCGCGCTGGCCCGAGCTCGTCTTCGAGTCGCCCTGGCTCGGCGAGCGGCAGAAGCGGCTGACCCGACGGCTGGTCGAGGGGCTGGCCGAGTACCTCGTCGACTTCCGCGAGGCGGGGGGCGAGGTCCTCGGCCGCGAGCAGCAGTTCGAGATCGGAGTGCCGCCGGCCCGCGTGCGCGGATCGATCGACCGCGTCGAGCGCTCGGCCGACGGCTCCGTGACCATCGTCGACCTCAAGACCGGCCGCAGCATCCCACCCCAGGCCGCAGTGGCGGAGCACGCCCAGCTCGGCAGCTACCAGCTCGCGGTCGCGAGCGGGGCCATCGAGGCGGCGGGCTCGGCCGAGCGGGGCGGTGCGAAGCTCCTCTTCGTCTCGGGCGGGGTGCGCGGCAGGCGCTACCGGGAGGTCGTGCAGCCGCGCTTCGGCGAGGAGGAGCTCGAGCGCCTGCGCGAACGGGTGCGCGCCGCGGCGACCGGCATGGCCGCTCCGGCCTTCTCGGGCCTGCTCGACGCCGTGCCGTTCTCTCCGGGGGACGCCCTGCGCTACCGCCAGCACGCCGTGCCGGAGGTCTCGGGGGACGGCACCCTCGCGCTCGACGAGGTCGAGCCCGACGACGACTCCGATGAGGGACAGACGGAGGTGTCCGCGTGATCGACGCCCTCACCATCGCCGAGAAGCTCGACCTCCGCCCGCCGACGGCCGAGCAGCGCGCCGTGATCGAGGCGCCGCTCGCCCCTGCGCTCGTCGTCGCCGGAGCGGGGAGCGGCAAGACCGAGACCATGGCGAACCGCGTGCTGTGGCTCCTCGCCAACGGTCTCGCCGCCCCCTCCGAGGTGCTCGGACTGACGTTCACCCGCAAGGCGGCCGCCGAGCTCGGCGAGCGGATCGGCCGGCGCATCGACCAGCTCGGCGCCGCGGGGCTCCTCCCGCTCGCGGAGGGTCAGACCGAGCCGGATCCCTTCGACGCCGCGACGGTCTCCACCTACAACGCCTTCGCCAACACGATCTTCCGAGACAACGCCGCGCTGATCGGGCGGGAGGGCGACGCGACGGTGCTGTCCGAGGCCTCGGCCTGGCATCTGGCGCGCGGAGTGGTCGCCGACACGTCCGACCCTCGCATCCTCGACGTCGAGGCGAACATCGACCGCCTCACCGACCTCGTCATCGCCCTCGCGCACGACCTCGCCGACAACCTGGCCGACCCGGCCGCCGTCGCGGGCTTCGCCGAAGACTTCATGCGGATCGCCGAGCTGCCCCGGGGCTCGAAGGGGAGCGGTGTCTACCGCGAGGTCGAGAAGGCCGTCCAGGCGGTCGGCGCATTGCCCGTCCTCACCTCCCTCGCCGAGCGCTTCCAGGAGGCGAAGGCCGAGCGCGGCTTCGTCGAGTTCTCCGACCAGGTCGCCCTGGCGCTGCGGATCACCGAGCGGGTGCCGAAGCTCGTCGACGAGCACCGCGCGCGCTACCGGGTCGTGCTGCTGGACGAGTACCAGGACACCTCCGTCCTGCAGACTCGTCTGCTCTCGCGCCTGTTCGCCGGGCAGGGCGTCATGGCGGTCGGCGACCCCCACCAGTCGATCTACGGCTGGCGAGGCGCGAGCGCCGAGGGTCTCGGCCGGTTCGGAGTCGACTTCGGCTCGGCGGCGCGCTTCTCGCTCAGCATGAGCTGGCGCAACGGCCATCGCGTCCTCGCCGCGGCGAACGCGATCGTCCAGCCGCTCGAGGCGACCAGCGGAGTGGCGGTCGACCGGCTCGAGGCCGGTCCCGCCGCGAGCGGGCACCCCGTCGAGCTGACCTTCCCCGAGACCATCGAGGACGAGGCCGACGACGTCGCCCGCTGGTTCGCGGGCCGGCTCGCCGAGAGCCCCGAGCCGCCGTCGGCCGCCGCCCTCTTCCGCGTCCGCGCCCACATGGACCGCTTCGCGGCGGCCCTGGCGAAACACGGCGTGCGGTACCACATCCTCGGGATCGGGGGGCTGCTCCGCCAACCCGAGATCGCCGATCTGGTCGCCGCCCTCACCGTGGTGGAGGATCCGGCCGCCGGCAGCGAGCTCGTCCGCCTCCTCGCCGGCGCGCGCTGGCGGATCGGGGTCAGGGATCTCCGCGCCCTGCGCGACCTCGCCTCCTGGCTCGCCTCGCGCGACCACGCGCACCGGCTGCTGCCCGAGGACGTCCGCGAGCGGATGCGCGCCTCCGTCACCGAGGGCGAGGGCGGCTCGATCATCGAGGCGCTCGATTTCATCGCCTCGCGCCGCCCCGGCGAGGACGGCAGGCTCGACCACTCCGCTCTCTCGGCCTTCAGCGAGCAGGGTCTCGCGCGGATGCACGACGCCGGCACGCTCTTCGCTCGGCTCCGGGCCCGGGCCGGACTCGACCTGCTCGACTTCGTCACCCTCGTCGAGCAGGAGCTCGGCCTCGACATCGAGGTGGAGGCGAACGAGTCGCGCAGTGACGGGCGCGCGAACCTCGAGGCCTTCCGCGAGGCCGTCGCCGGCTACCTGCAGACCGACGACCGGGGCGGCGGCACCGGGTCCTCGCTCCGCGGCTTCCTCCGCTGGCTGGTCCTCGCCGACAAGCGCGACGGCCTGGCGCCCCGACCGGAGGATCCGGAGCCGGGAACGGTGCAGCTGCTGACGATCCACGGCTCGAAGGGCCTCGAGTGGGACCTCGTCGCGGTGCCGCGGATGGTCGACGGCGAGCTCCCGGGTACGCCGGTCGAGGGCTTCCGGGGCTGGGTGCGGCTGGGCGCCATGCCCTACGCCTTCCGCGGCGACGCGGCCGAGCTGCCCGATCTCGACTGGCGGAGCGCCGAGACGCAGAAGGACGTCGTCGACGCGATCGGCGAGTTCGGCGACACCCTGCGCGAGCGCAACGAGTCCGAGGAGCGGCGCCTCGCCTACGTCGCCGTGACCCGCGCCCGCCACCACCTGCTGCTGAGCGGATCGTGGTGGGCGGGGCAGTCCAAGCCCCGCGGGCCCGGCGTGTTCCTCCGCGACCTGGCCGAGGCCGGCACGATCCCCGAGCTCCCCGTCGAGCCGTCCCACCTCGAGAACCCCCTCGAGCGCGCCCCGCGCACCTTCCGCTGGCCGCACGATCCGCTCGGATCGCGGGGGGAGCGCGTGCGCGCGGCCGCCGAGCGGGTGCGGATCGCCGAGCCGGGGCTCCAGGGCCCGCGCGGCGACGACATCCGGCTGCTGCTCGCCGAGCGCGCCGTGCGACTCGCCGGCGGGGAGCGCGTCGCGCTGCCCGTGCGCATCCCCGCCTCGCGCTTCAAGGACGTCATCAGCGCGCCGGAGGAGGTCGCCGCCCAGCTGCGCCGGCCGATGCCCGAGCGCCCGTACCGCCAGACCCGGCTCGGCACGACGTTCCACTCCTGGGTCGAGAACCGCTTCGGCGTCCAGGGCGAGGCGGAGGCGGTCGACACGTTCCCCGACGAGCTCGACGACCTCGGCGGGGCGAGCGTCGAGCAGGAGCGGCTCGCCGCCCTCGTCGAGACCTTCGAGCACTCGGAGTGGGCGGCCCGCCGCCCGGAGGCCGTCGAGATCGAGATCCACCTGCAGCTCGCCGAGCACGTCGTCGTCTGCAAGATCGACGCCGTCTACCCCGTCGCAGGCGGCTACCAGATCGTCGACTGGAAGACCGGCCGCGCCCCGAAGGACGCGGCCGACCTCGAGCTGAAGCAGTTCCAGCTCGCGCTCTACCGGCTGGCCTTCGCGAAGTGGAAGGGCGTGCCGCTCGAGAGCATCGACGCCGTCTTCTACTTCGTGGCCGACGACCTGGTGCTCCGGCCCGAGCGGTTCTACTCGGAGCGGGAGCTCTCGGAGTCGCTCTCCTCGGCCCTCGGGGCGAGGCCGCGGCCGTGAGCCGAGGCGCCGGTCCGGGCGCCGGGCGTGCGGTTCAGCAGCTCCTCGACCTCCGAGACCTCGAGCACGGGGCCCGTGTCGGACGACAGCGGGGCGGAGAGGTCGCCGAGCACGCTGTCGACGAGCGTGTCGAGCATCGCCACCGCGTCGTCGACGATCGCGGAGTCGTCGGTCTCGGTGCCGTGCAGCAGCCAGCGCGCCAGCTCGAGCTCGGCGTAGAGCTGCGCCCGCTGGCGCAGGGTCCGGTCGACCGCTCCCGCGCGCATCCGCGAGTAGGCGGCGAAGGCGGTGCCGGCTCCGGGGGCGCTCAGCAGCCAGTGCAGATCGCGTGCCGGGTCGCCGACGCGCAGCGCCGCCCAGCCCAGCACCGCGGTGACGACCTCGCCCGAGCGCAGGAAGGAGTCCGACGTCATCGAGCCGTTCACCACGGTCGGGTCGAACTGCCAGAGCGACTCGTCCGAGGACGCCGTCTCCCAGCGCGCGACGAGCGCCGCGGGGACGTGCCCGGTGTCGGCGGCGCGCTCGATCACGGCGACCGTCTCGTTCACGCTGTCGCGGGCGGTCGAGACGGGCAGGCCCGCCTCCTGCACGAACGACGCCGGCAGCGAGTGGATCGCTCCGATCGCGCGACCGATCGAGTCGGCGAGCCCGCTCGCCGGGGCGACGTCGTCGATGAGGACGCGGTCGCCGTCGAGGAACTCGTAGACCACGGCCCGGGTGCCGTCGAAGGGCGCCTGCCCGACGCTCGTGTGGAGGTCGAACGGCAGGCGGCTGCGGATCCCCGCGGTCAGCGCGCGCAGCGCGACGAGGTCGCCGAGCTGCTCCTGCTCGGCCAGGGGCGAGGTCGGCACGCGCACGAGGAGCCGGGCCCCCTCGCGGGTCGAGAGCAGGGCGGAGTCGAAGTCCCCGTGGGTCGAGTGGGTGAACGCGCGCGCGGTCCGGACGTCGAGGCCCTCGACGGCCGAAGTGGCCAGCGCGGCTAGAGTGAGATGGGATCTGGCCATGGCTCCAGGTTAGGTCGCTCCGCCCCCGACCGGCCCGTCCGCCACGCGCTCTCCCGCCGATGCCGTGCTCGGGAGACGGCTCCGGCCCAGCGGCTCCGCCCGACCCTTCCCGCGCCTCCCGATCCCGCGGCACCGCCTCCTGGAAAGAGCTCCGAATGACCACGCCCTTCATCGAACGCCTCCCGCTCGCCCGCCAGGCCGTCGATCGCGACTACCTCACCCGCGCCCGTCCGGATCTCTACGACGAGCTGCTCGCCGATCCCGCCACCCGGGTCCTCGCTCTGCGGAAGGATCGCGCCCTCGTCGACGGCGACGCCCTCGCCCTGCAGAGCGCGAGCGCGGTCACGGCCGGCACCCTCCGCGTCTACCTCGGCCGCACCACCGTCGACGCCCCGGGTGAGCCCGCGGGCACGCCCGTCGTCGCCACGGTCCTCACCGAGGCCGCCGCGCTCGAGCTCGAGCCGGACGAGGAGCGCTGGAGCGCGCTGCGCCCGATCGCCGAGCGCCTCAGCCGCCGCGACGCCGGCCTCTTCACCGAGGCGCTCGCGATCGCCAACTGGCACGCCTCCCACGCCTACTCTCCGCGCAACGGCGACCCGACGGTCGTGGAGCAGGGCGGCTGGGTGCGCCGCTCGCCCACAGACGGCAGCCAGGTCTTCCCGCGCACCGACCCCGCGATCATCGTCTGCGTCCTCGACGCCGACGACCGCCTGCTGCTCGGCTCGAACGCGATGTGGGGGGCCGACCGCTTCTCGCTCCTCGCCGGCTTCGTCGAGCCGGGGGAGTCCCTCGAGGCCGCCGTCGTCCGCGAGATCTTCGAGGAGTCGGGCATGCGCGTCGTCGATCCCGTCTACCTCGGTTCGCAGCCGTGGCCGTTCCCCGCCTCGTTGATGGTCGGCTTCACCGCCCGCCTCGCGCCCGACCAGGAGCCGGCCGCGCTGCTCCCCGACGGCGAGGAGATCGTCGACCTCCGCTGGTTCACCCGCGACCAGCTGCGCGACTCGCTCGAGTCGGTCCTGCTGCCGGGCCGCTCCTCCATCGCCCGCGCCATGATCGAGGACTGGTACGGGGGCGAGCTCGAGAACGGGCCCATCGCGTGAGCCTGCTCGACGGACTCGACGAGGGGCAGCGCGAGGCGGCGGAGGCGCTGCTCGGCCCGGTCTGCGTGCTCGCGGGAGCGGGCACGGGCAAGACCCGCACCATCACGCACCGCATCGCCCACGGCGTCGCGACCGGCGTCTACACGCCGAGCCGGGTGATGGCGCTGACCTTCACGAGCCGGTCCGCAGCGGAGCTGCGCTCGCGCCTGCGCGTCCTCGGCGCCGGGGGAGTGCAGGCCCGCACGTTCCACGCCGCGGCGCTGTCGCAGCTGGGTTACTTCTGGCCCCAGCTCGTCGGCGGAACGATGCCGCAGCTGCTCGACGGCAAGGCCCGCCTGCTCGGCCACGCCGCCGAGCGGCTCCGGCTGAAGCTCGACACCGCGACGCTGCGCGACCTCTCGGCCGAGATCGAGTGGCGGAAGGTCTCGGCGCTGTCGCTCGAGCAGTACGCCGTCGCGGCCCGGACCCGTGCGCTCCCCGGTCGGCTGACGCTCGAGCAGACCGTCGCCCTCGTCGACGAGTACGAGGGGCTGAAGGACCAGCGCCGCCAGATCGACTTCGAGGACGTCCTGCTCGTCACTGCGGGCATGCTCGAGTCGGAGCCCGCGATGGCCATGCAGGTCCGCGAGCAGTACCGCTTCTTCGTCGTCGACGAGTACCAGGACGTCAACCCGCTCCAGCAGCGCCTGCTCGAGCTGTGGCTCGGCGACCGCAGCGACCTGTGCGTCGTGGGCGACGCGAGTCAGACCATCTACTCCTTCGCCGGCGCCCGCGCCGACTACCTCCTCGACTTCCCGGGCCACTGGCCCTCCGCCACCGTGGTGCGGCTCGAGGAGAACTACCGCTCCGCGACTCCGATCGTGCAGACGGCGAACCGCCTGATGCGCGGTCGCCCCGGCGCGCTCGTCCTGCACGCCGTCGAGAAGGGCGAGGCGCCCGAGCCCTCCATCGATGCCTACCCCGACGACATCGCGGAGGCGCGCGGCGTGGCCGAGCGGGTCGCCGCCGACATCCAGGCGGGCGTCCGCCCCTCCGACATCGCGATCCTCTTCCGCACGAACTCGCAGTCGGCGGTGCTCGAGCACGCGCTCACCGAGCGCGGCGTCAGCGCGCACATGCGCGGCGGCAAGCGCTTCTTCGACCTGCCCGAGGTGAAGCAGGCGGTCATGCAGCTGCGCGCCGCCTCGGTCTCGATCGCCGGCGAGCCCCTCTTCAAGTCGGTCAGCGACGTCCTCCGCTCGCTCGGCTGGAGCGCCGAGCCGCCGTCGGCCCCCGGCGCCGTCCGCGATCGCTGGGAGTCGCTCGACACCCTCGCCCGCCTGGTCGACGAGGCCCCCGCGGGCTGGAGCTTCCGGCAGTTCACCGACGACCTCCTCGCCCGCCAGCAGGTGCACCACGAGCCCGACCGGGCGGCGGTGACCCTCGCGACCATCCACTCCGCGAAGGGCCTGGAGTGGGAGTCGGTCCACCTGATGGGCCTGTCGGAGGGGCTGCTGCCGATCTCGTACGCGAGCGGTCTCGAGGGCATCGACGAGGAGCGGCGACTCCTCTACGTCGGCATCACCCGCGCCCGCAGGCGGTTGCGCCTGTCGTGGTCGCGCTCGACCGTGGGCCGCGTCACGAGGCGGGAGCCGTCGCGGTTCCTGGAAGAGCTCGGCACGCGCACTCGCGGTGCGGCTCCAGCCTCCGCTCGCTGAAGCCGCCCGAGGCGTCGGAGTAGGTGCGCTCGGTCTCGCGCAGCGCCGTTGATCCCGCGAGGACCCGGCGGAGCACCGCATCGGCCGCCACCACGGCGATCGAGGCGCTGGCGAGGCCCGTCCTGGTCGGGGCGCGGCGGCCGAGCACCTGGATCACGAGCCGCGGCCACTCGGGGTCGAAGTCGATGCGGTCGCGCTCGGCGCAGTGCAGGCAGGGCCCCGCGCCCGGCTCGACCAGCGGACCGACCCGGACGGCCTCGTCGCCGAAGACCACCGCGAGGTGGGGGACGTCCGCCGCCAGCCAGTGCGCCGCCCGTGCGGGAGCGACGGCGAAGTCGGCGAGGAGCACCGCCACGTCCGGGACCTCGTCCTCCGCCACCAGCTCGCAGCCTTCGCCGCGCAGCAGGGTGCGCAGGGCGTCCGCCGCGGCTCCATCGCCCTCGACGACGACGCGCGGCGCCGGCGGCGGGGCGGGGGAGACGTTGCGGGAGAGCACCGGGCGCAGCGTCTCGAGCAGGTCGTCGATCCGGTCGTCGGAGGCGCCCGCCCGTCGCGCGATCAGCCGAGCGGTGCCGGCGCTCGTCCCGACCCGCAGGGCGTGCAGCAGCAGCTCCTCCGCGTAGCCGACGCCCTCGAGGACCGCGTGCGGGCGGTCGAGGCCGATCTGCACCGCGGTCGCGGAGCGCCAGAGGACGGGGAGTCGGGGATCGAGCCGGAGGACCATGCCGAGAGCATGGCCGAAACGACGGAGGGGCCCGCGGAGTTCTCCACAGGCCCCTCGCGCGTCGTCGGATCAGACGGGACGGTCGCCCGTCGGGCCGGTGCCGTCCTCGGAGGAGGCGTCGGGCGTCCCGCCGTTCAGGAGCTCCTCGAGCGCGAGGTCCATCTCGTCCGGCTCCGGAGTCTCGCCCCGGGCCTCCGCGCTGAGCCGCGCCACGAGGCGGCTCGGGTCGTCCAGGTCCTCGGAGCCGGGCAGCAGGTCGGGGTGCGACCACAGGCTGTCGCGCGCCTCCGCTCCGACCGCGTCGGTGACGGCCTGCCACATGGCGGCGGCGTCGCGCAGACGCCGCGGCCGGAGCTCCAGGCCCACGAGGGTCGCGAACGCCGACTCGGCCGGCCCCCCGGAGGCGCGGCGGCGGCAGACGGTCTCGGCGATCGCTCCGGCACTGGGCAGGCGCGTCGTCGCGGCGGCGGTCACCACGTCGACCCAGCCCTCGATGAGCGCGAGGACCGTCTCGAGGCGGGCGTGCGCAGCGAGCTGCTCCTCCGTCTTCGGCGGGATCAGCGCGCCGGAGGTCATCGCGTCGCGCAGCTCCTCGGGGTTCGAGGGGTCGAAGGTCTCGGCGAGCTCCTCGAGGCGGGTGGTGTCGATGCTGATGCCGCGCGCGAAGTCGGTGATCTGCGAGATCAGGGCCAGGCGGAGCCACTTGCCGTGGCGGAAGAGGCGGGCGTGGGCGAGCTCGCGGACCGCCAGGTAGATCTGGACCTGGTCGATCGGGATGTCGAGGCCTTCGCCGAACGCGGCGACGTTCTGCGGCAGGATCGCGGCGTCGCCCTCTTCGAGCAGCGGGATGCCGATGTCGCCGCCCGAGACGACCTCGGCCGCGAGCTGCCCCACGACCTGGCCGAGCTGGAGGGCGAACAGCGTGCCGCCGATGCCGCGCATCATGTTCTCGGCGCCGGCGATCATCGCGCGCATCTCCTCCGGAGCCTGCTCGCGCATCACCCGGGTCAGAGCGTCCGAGATGCTCAGGGCGACGGGCTCGGCGAGCTGCGTCCACACCGGCATCGTGAGAGAGATCCACTCGAGGCGGCTGATGCTGCGCGGCGCACGGCTGAGCTCGGACACGTGGGCGACCTCGTCGAGCCAGAGGGCGGCGACGCCGAAGGCTCCGTCGAGCGGTGCGCGCACGGAGTCGGTGACCGGCACCGAGTCGGTGCGGGCGAGCTGCTTGGCCTGCTCGCTCGCGAGCGTCCAGTTGATCCCGTCGCCGTTCTGCTGCATCGCGCTCTGCAGCTGCGAGAGCAGGTTCTGCAGCGCGACCGGGTCGTTGGGCAGCCCGGCGGCACCGGCCAGCTGGGAGGGATCGATCGGCCCGTCGCCCGAGAGGAACCGGCTCAGCATCTCGCGGAACTCGTCCTCCGAGCCCTCGCCGGGTCGGTCAGCACTGTCGCCTGCGGCCATTCGGATCAGCCCTCCGTCGTTCGCGTGAACGCCCGGGATCGTGACTCGACTCCCAGTCGTGCAAGCTACGTTAGCCCGAGTGCCCGGGCGATCGGCCTGAAGACGACCGCAACCGCAGGGCCCGCTTCCGCCCGCCGCGAACACTCCGGCGGAGCTTCCCCGCACGCCCTGAGGAAGGCCCCCGTGACGCTGTTCTCCGACGATCCCCGGCGCTCTCCCACGCGGGAGCGGCGGGCCTGGGTGGGGCCGGCCGTGCTGTTCTCGGGAGTCGCGCTCGTCGTGGTGCTGGGCGTCGCCCCGGCCCCCTACGTCATCGAGCAGCCGGGCCCCGTCTTCGACACCCTGGGCACGAGCGAGGCCGACGGCGAGGACGTGCCCCTCATCTCCATCCCCGACGAGCCGACCTACCCCACCACCGGAACCCTCGACATGCTGACCGTCTCGGTCGTCGGCAACCCCGAGAGCCTGCCGAGCTGGGTCGAGATCGTCGGCGCCTGGTTCGATCGCAGCAAGGCGGTCGTGCCGGTCGAGTCGATCTTCCCGCGGTCGGTCACCGTCGAGCAGCGCGACGAGGCGAACCAGGCCGAGATGACGGATTCGCAGCAGGAGGCGATCGCCGCCGCGCTGACTGAGCTGGGGTACCCGGTCGATCAGCGCGTGTCCGTCGTGCAGATCCCCGAGGGGTCGCCGTCGGTCGACGTCCTCGAGCCCGGAGACGCGGTCGTCGCGGTCGGGGGTGAGCCGATCGCCGACGTGGCCGCGCTGCGCGAGGCGGTGCAGGCGTCCGGAGCGGGCTCGCCCGTCGACCTGACCGTCGAGCGCGACGGGGAGCAGCAGGACGTCCGCGTCGTGCCTGTCGACCGCGACGGCTCCGCGGTCCTCGGCATCGTCGCCGGCGCCGCGTTCGACTTCCCCTTCGAGGTCGACATCCAGCTCGACGACGTGGGCGGCCCCAGCGCCGGCATGATGTTCGCGCTCGGCATCATCGACAAGCTCACCGAGGGGTCGCTCAACGGAGGAGCGGAGGTGGCCGGCACCGGCACCATCGACGCCGCCGGCGAGGTCGGGCCGATCGGGGGGATCCGGCAGAAGATGTTCGGAGCGGTCGACGCCGGAGCCGACTGGTTCCTCTCTCCTGCGCAGAACTGCGGAGAGGTCGTCGGGCACGTGCCGGACGGCCTGCAGGTGCTCAGTGTCTCCACGCTCGACGAGGCGCTCGCCGCGCTCGAGGGCATCGCCGCGGACGACGTCTCCGGACTGCCGACCTGCGACGCGGCCGAGCCGATCGACTGACCTGCGGCTCCCGCCGGTCGGGGCCGACGCTCAGGTGGGCCGGACACCCGTCGCATAGCATGGGTGCCCTCCCCTCACATCTCGACAGCAAGAGGCTTATCCGTGAGTTCCACAGCAACCGAAACCCCGCCGCGGAAGAGACGGAGCGCCCTCGCCGTCACTGTCGTGGTGGTGGCCGCTCTGGTGGTGGCGTTCTTCGTCTTCGCCGGTCTCTACACCGACATCCTCTGGTACGACCAGCTCGGCTTCCTGTCCGTGCTCACGACGCAGTGGGCGGCCGCGGGCGGGCTCTTCGCCATCGGCTTCGTCGCGATGGCCGTCCCGGTCTTCATCAGCCTCAGCCTCGCTTACCGCCTCCGGCCGGTCTACGCCAAGCTCAACTCGCAGATCGACCGCTACCAGCAGGTGGTCGAGCCGCTGCGGCGCCTCGCAACCTTCGGGATCCCCGCGGTCCTGGGCCTCTTCGCCGGAGTGTCCTCCGCGTCGCGCTGGCAGACCAGCCTGACCTTCTGGAACCGCACGCCCTCGGGTGACGTCGACCCGCAGTTCGGTCTGGACACCTCCTTCTACCTCTTCGAGCTGCCCTTCTACCAGAGCATCGTCGGCTTCGCCTCCGCCGTCCTCATCATCTCGGCGCTCGCCACCCTGGCCACCGGCTACCTCTACGGAGCGATCCGCGTGAACGGCCGCGAGGTGCGCGTCTCGAAGTCCTCCCGCATCCAGGTCGCCATCATCGCTGCGCTCTACCTGCTGGTGCAGGCGGTCAGCCTCTGGCTCGACCAGTACGCGACCCTCACCGACCAGGGCGCGCGCATCACCGGAGCGACCTACGCCACCGTCAACGCCACGATCCCGGGTCTGCAGATCCTCGCGCTGGTCGCGGCGCTCGTCGCGGTCCTCTTCGTCGTCACGGCGTTCATCGGCCGCTGGCGCCTCCCGGTCATCGGAACCGCGCTGCTCATCGTGTCGAGCCTGCTCGTCGGGTCGCTCGCCCCCTGGGTCGTGCAGACCTTCCAGGTGGTGCCGAACGAGCGCACGCTCGAGTCCGAGTACATCCAGCGCAACATCGACATGACCCGGCAGGCTTACGGCGTCGACGACGTCGAGGTGATCCCGTACGACGCGACGACCGATGCCGCTCCGGGGGCGCTGCGATCGGACGCGGAGACCACCGCGAACATCCGCATCATCGACCCCGCGGTCGTGACCGACGCGTTCTCGCAGCTCCAGCAGTTCCGCCAGTACTACTCCTTCGGCGACGACCGCAACTCGCTCGATGTCGACCGCTACTCGATCGACGGCTCGACCCAGGACGCGGTCGTCGGCGTCCGCGAGCTGAACCTCAACGGCCTGGGCAACAACCAGACCTGGTACAACCAGACGCTCGTCTACACCCACGGCTACGGCCTCGTCGCCGCCTACGGCAACCAGCGCTCGGCCGACGGTGAGCCCGTGTTCATCGAGTCCGGCGTGCCCACGACCGGCGACCTCGGCGACTACGAGCCGCGGATCTACTTCGGCGAGAACTCGCCGGCGTACTCGATCGTCGGCGGCACCGAGTCGCGCGACATCGAGCTCGACTACCCCTCGGGCACCGACGGGGCGCAGCAGACGTACACGACCTTCGACGGCGAGGGCGGTCCGTCGCTCGACAACGTCTTCAAGAAGCTCGTCTACGCGATCAAGTTCCAGTCCGAGCAGATCTTCCTGTCGGACGGAGTGAACAGCGAGTCGCAGATCCTCTACGACCGCAACCCGGTCGACCGCGTGCAGAAGGTCGCTCCCTACCTGACCCTCGACTCCGACGCGTACCCGACCGTCGTCGACGACCGCGTGGTCTGGGTGGTGGACGGCTACACCACGTCGGCCGAATACCCCTACTCCGCTGTGCAGAGCCTCTCGCAGGCGATCGCCGACACCAACACCCAGCAGCAGTTCCCGACCGACGACGTGAACTACATCCGCAACTCGGTGAAGGCCACGGTCGACGCCTACGACGGCAAGGTCACCCTGTACGCCTGGGACACCGAGGACCCGATCCTGCAGACCTGGCAGAAGATCTTCCCGTCGACGGTGAAGCCGGTCAGCGACATGTCGGCCGATCTGATCAGCCACGTCCGCTACCCGGAGGACCTCTTCAAGGTCCAGCGCGCGGTGCTCGGCACCTACCACGTGACCGAGGCGGGGTCCTTCTACTCCCGTGAGGACGCCTGGTCGACGCCGAACGACCCGACGAGCGGAGCCGCGACCACGGCCGCCGCGACCGGCGACACCCTGCAGCCGCCGTACTACCTGACGCTGCAGACCCCCGACCAGGACGTCCCGTCGTACTCGCTCTACTCGACGTACATCCCGGCGAGCGTCGCGGGCAGCCAGACGAGCCGCAACGTGCTCACCGGCTACCTCGTGGCCGACTCCGACGCGGGATCCGCGGACGGCGAGGTCGCCGACGGCTACGGCACGCTCCGCCTCCTCGAGCTGCCCAAGGACGACACGGTCCCCGGACCCGGCCAGGTGCAGAACGCGTTCACGACCGACCCCACTGTCGCGAACGAGCTCAACATCCTGTCGCGCGGTGACACCACGGTCACCCGAGGCAACCTGCTGACGCTCCCCGTCGGAGGCGGTCTGCTGTACGTGCAGCCGATCTACGTCCGCTCCAACGGCGACACGAGCTTCCCGCTCCTCCAGAAGGTGCTGGTCGCGTTCGGTGACGACATCGCGTTCGAGGACACCCTCGACGCCGCGCTCGACAGCCTCTTCGGCGGCGACTCGGGAGCGACGGCCGGCGACACGGGCACGCCCACGACTCCGGACACCGGCACCGACCCGGGCACCGACGTCGGGACGGATCCGGGAACGGACACCGAGACCGGTGGATCGGACGCCGACACCGGCGACCAGACGCCGCTGCAGCAGGCGCTCAGCGACGCCCGGACCGCGCTCGACGCTCGCGAGGCGGCCCTGCGCGCCGGCGACCTGACCGCGTTCGCGGCGGCCGACGAGCAGCTGACGGAGGCCCTCGCCCGGGCCCTCGAGGCCGAGGGGGCGCAGTAGCACGATGGTTCAGGTCGACCGCGGCGAGCACCTGCGCTCGGGGGAGTGGCTCGATCTGAACCGCGCCCTCTGGGACGAGCGCGTCGCCGCGCACGTCGACAGCTCGTTCTACGACCTGTCGGCGCTGCGCGGCGGGGCGGGCCGGCTCTTCCCCGTCGAGGAGGAGTCGCTCGCCCGCGTCGCGCCCGACGGCTGGGAGGGCAAGCGGGTGCTGCATCTGCAGTGCCACTTCGGCGCCGACACCCTGGCGCTCGCCCAGCGCGGCGCGGACGTCATCGGAGTCGACTTCTCGATGCCGGCCGTGCGCAAGGCGCGCGAGCTCGCGGCGGAGCTGGGCCTCACGGACCGCGCCCGCTTCGTCTGCGCCAACCTCTACGAGCTGCGGCACATGCTGCCGGAGCCCGACTCGTTCGACGTCGTCGTCACCACCTGGGGCACCGTCGTCTGGCTGCCGGACCTCGTCGAGTGGGCGCGCATCGTGGAGTGGTTCCTCGCTCCCGGCGGCTCCTTCGTCTTCGTCGACACGCACCCCGCAGCGGCGGTCTTCACCGGCTCGCCCGAAGGGCAGGAGCCGCGGTTCCAGCAGCCCTACGACGGCCGCGGCGAGCCCGTCGTCGTCGAGAACTCGGGCGACTACGCGGTGTCGGACGCCTCGTTCGAGAACGTCCGCGCCCACGAGTTCAGCCACCCGATCGGCTCGATCGTGTCGGCGCTGCTCGGTGCGGGCCTGTCTCTGACGGAGCTGCGCGAGGAGCCGATCGCGCCGTGGCGGGTCGTTCCGCAGCTCGTCGAGAGCGACGGAGTGTGGTCCTGGCCCGACCGGGAGTGGCTGCCGCTGGCGCTCGCGATCACAGCCGTGAAGCGGCGCTGAGGGTCGGCCCCTCCCGCTCCTGGCTCTCGATTTGCATTGCTCCCGATCCGCGTGTAATGTCTTCTCTTGTGCCGCGGGGTGGAGCAGTTCGGTAGCTCGCTGGGCTCATAACCCAGAGGTCGTAGGTTCAAATCCTGCCCCCGCAACAAGAAAGCGAAACCCGGTCTCCTCGGAGGCCGGGTTTCGTCGTTAACGGGCACCCGATGGTCGCCCCTCCGCCGATCGAGCAGCCCGCGCGGCGGGCGTCCCTGCTTGCTGATCGAGTAGCCGCGCAGCGGGCGTATCGAGATCCACGTGCTCCAGCAGCCCCGCCTCCCGCGCTCCGTGCTGTGAGGGTCGCGGCACGGTGACCGACGGTCAGGGGATGCGGGTCTCGATACGCCCCTGCGGGGCTACTCGACCAGCAGGCAGACGGGGTCTCCTGTCTGGAGGTCTGCCTCCGCGTGCCCGGCCCGTGGAGGTCGCCTCTCCTCGTGCTGATCGAGCAGCCCGGGCAGCGGGCGCATCGAGCTCCGGTTCAGTCCGCGGCGATCACGCTCAGCACGTTGCCCGCCGGGTCGCGGAACCACGCGATCTCCGGGCCGTGTCCGCGCATCACTCCGGTCGCGTCGGTGGGGAGCTCGTCGTCGTCGTAGATCTTCGTCACGACGTCGGCGCGGTTCAGCTCCGCCACCGCGTCGTCGACCGACTCGACCGAGAGGTTCAGGATCGTGAAGGTCGCGGGCACGTGGTCCTGCTTGGGATACGCGATCGCATGCCCTCCGCCGGGGAGGGCGATCTCGAGGATGCCCATCGAGTTGAGCGACACGTCGAACCCCAGCGTCGTCCCGTAGAAGGCCCTCGCCGCCTCGATGTCGTCGACGCTGAATCCGCTGAACACGCGCTCGCTCCGGACCACGGTGCACCACTTCCCTCCGCGGGTGGCGCCGTTGCCGCCCTCTCGGGCCAGACGCTACTCTGGTCGGCTGCCCGCGTCACCACCGCGGAGGAGGGATCGGCATGGCCCCGGCCCTCCCTCGCGCGCTCCGCCCCTTCGAGACGCGCGGCTACCGCTTCCTCGCCGGCTCCCTCGCGCTCTCCCTCCTCGCGAGCGGGGTGTGGATCGTCGCCCTCGTCTGGCAGGTCATCGCCCTCGGCGGCGGCCCCGGGGACGTCTCGCTGGTGGCGACGGCCAGCGCCCTCGGCCTCGTGCTCGCGGTCCTGCTCGGGGGAGTGCTGGCCGATCGGGTGCCGCAGCGGCGCATCCTGATCGTCGTCGAGGCGGTGCGGGTGCTCGTCGTCCTCGCCGCGGTCGCCCTCTCCTCGGCCGGGATCCTCACGGTCTGGCAGCTGACCGCGGTCGCGTTCGTGCTCGGCGTCGGCGAGGCGTTCTTCTTCCCGGCGTACTCCGCGCTCCTCCCTCGCCTGCTGCCGGCCGATCAGCTCCTCGCCGCGAACGGCGTCGAGGGGGCTCTGCGCCCGATCGCTCAGAGCGCCGCCGGGCCCGCGATCGCGGGTGCGGTGATCGCGGTGTCGGCGCCGTCGGCGGCGTTCGCCGTCGCGGCGGTCGGGTACGCGCTCGCACTCGCGGGACTGCTCCTGGTAGGACCCGTCCCGTTCGAGCGGGCCGCAGACGCCGGAGGGAGCGCGCTCGGCTCGGCGGTCCGCGACCTCCGCGAAGGTTTCGGCTACATGGTGCGCACGCGGTGGCTGCTCGCGACGCTGCTGTTCGCGATCGTCCTCGTGTTCCTGGTCGTCGGTCCGATCGAGGTGCTCGTGCCCTTCGCGGTGCGCGATCAGACCGGGACCGGCGCCTCGGGCTACGCGCTCGCCCTGACGGCCTACGGCGTGGGCGGCGTCGTCGGATCCCTCGTCGTCTCCTCGCGCCCCGTGCCGCGCCGCTACCTGACCACGATGATCCTGCTGTGGGGCTTCGGTGCGCTGCCCTTCGTCCTGCTCGGCGTCGTCGACCAGCTGTGGATGATCGCGGCGATCCTCTTCCTCGACGGCGTCACCGGGGCGGCGGCGCAGGTGCTGTGGGGGACGCTCCTGCAGCAGAGGGTGCCGTCGGCGCTGCTCGGGCGCGTGTCGAGCCTCGACTTCTTCGTGTCCCTCGCTCTGATGCCGGTCTCGATGGCCGTCGCGGGCCCGGTGGGCGAAGCGGTCGGGATCGCGCCGACGTTCGCGGTGGTCGGCGTGCTCGCGGCGGTGTCGGCGGTCGTCACGCTCCTGCTCGCACGGCTGGGCCCGGACGAGCTCGCCCATCCCCTCCGGGACGGGTGAGGAGGGTCGCCGTGCCGGGTGTCGCAGGGCGGTGTGTCGGAGGTGGTCGGCCGGTATCCTCGACGGGGACGCGAAGGGTGACGGTGTGACGGACGAACAGGTGGACGGGACTCCGACGGCCGGCGACGGATCCGGAGCGACCGACCACCCGACCCGGCGCAGTCGCCGGGCCGCCGAGGCGTCGCCGGCGTCCTCGCTCTCCGACTCCGTCCCGGGAGAGGCCGCCCACCGCGGCGATCGACCCGCTCGCGCCGCCGCCGGCCGCCGCGCGGCCCCGGACGCTCCCGTCCTCGCCGTGACCTCGCCCGTCCTCGCTCCGCGGGTCCCCTCCCTTCCGCCCGTGCGCCGCCGCAAGGCCGCGGTGCTCCGTGGAGCGGTCAGCACCGCCGCGGTGGCCGCGATCGCCGGCATGGTCGCCGTCATGGCGCTCCCCGCCTACTCGTTCGACCCCGCCGACGACTCGCAGGCCGCGATCGAGGCGGAGGCGCGCATCCGCGCTCTCGGCACGCAGAAGCTCACCGTGTCGGCATCGGCCGCCCAGGAGCAGGTGATCCGCGACTCCTTCACCGCGCCCACCCAGCAGCAGCTCGACGAGGCGGCCGCCCAGGCGCGCGCTCTCGCCGAGGCCGCCGAGAAGGCCGCCCGCGAGGCCGAGCTGGCAGCGTCGGCGGCCGCGGACCCGACGGCGGCACCCGGCTCCTCGAGCACCTCCGTCACTCCCCGAGAGGAGGGCGACGACTACCCCTGGCGCGACCAGCTCACCGACGACCAGGGCGGCGGCCTCTCGCCGCTGCGCTACTACTACCGCGAGTGCGTCGACTTCGTGGCGTGGCGCCTCAACCGCGACCAGGGCTCGACCGGTGCGCCGTGGAAGTGGACCTGGGGCAACATGACCCCGGGCGGCGGCAGCGCCTACGCGTGGGCGGGCCAGTGGGCCTCCCACGGATGGCAGACCAGCACCACCCCGGTCCCCGGCAGCGTCGCCTGGTTCACCGGCAACCACGTGGCGTACGTGCAGTCGGTCAACTCCGACGGCACGGTCTCGCTCGAGGAGTACAACTGGGGCAACGACCACTCGTACCACACGCGCACGATCCCGGCCTCGAGCGTGCCGCTCTTCCTCTACCCGCCGAGCTGATCGTGTCCACCCGACCCGCTGCGGGCATCGGATTCGCCGTCGCCCAGTTCGCGCCGGTCGCCGACCGCGACGCGAATCTCGCGACAATCCGGCGACTCGTCGAGGTCGCTGTGCAGCGCGGCGCGCGCGTGGTCGTGCTCCCCGAGTACAGCTCGTCCTTCGCCGACCCGCTCGGTCCCGGGACGCTCGCCGCAGGAGAGCCGATCGACGGCGCCTTCGTGCAGGGGCTCGGAGCGATCGCCCGCGAGCTCGACGTGTTCGTGGTCGCCGGCATGGTCGAGGCGATCGAGGATGAGCGTCGCGTCGCCAACACGCTCGTCGCCGTGGATCCCGAGGGCGCGCTGGTCGCGCACTACCGCAAGCTCCACCTCTACGACGCGTTCGGGCAGACCGAGTCGGAGTGGATCGCCCCCGGCGAGATCGGCGTGCCCGAGACCTTCGCCGTCGGCGACCTCGTCGTGGGGCTCCAGACCTGCTACGACCTCCGCTTCCCGGAGGTGACGCGCTGGCTCGTCGACGCGGGGGCGGATGTCGTCGCCGCGCCCGCCGAGTGGGTCAGGGGGCCGCTCAAGGAGGCGCACTGGCGCACGCTCGTCACCGCACGGGCGCTCGAGAACACGATCTACCTCGTCGCCGCCGACCAGACGCCGCCGATCGGCGTCGGGAACAGCATGATCGTCGACCCGATGGGCGTCGAGATCGCGACGCTCGGCGAGGCAGAGGACGTGGCGGTCGCCTGGCTGTCCCGTGAGCGGATCGACGCGGCGCGCGCGAAGAACCCGGCGCTCGCCCTGCGGCGCTTCACGGTCCGTCCGCTGTAGGAGCTGCCGACGGGTCCGCGGAAGACCCCGTCAGGCCCCCAGGCGGGCGAGCCGCCCGGCCGCCTCCTCGAGCACCTCGAACCGCTTGCAGAAGGCGAAGCGCACCAGCGAGCGGTACCCGGCCGCGTCCTCGGGTCGACAGAAGGCCGAGACCGGCACCGCGACCACACCCGCGAGCTCCGGCAGCGACCGGCAGAAGGCCGTCCCGTCGGTCCAGCCCAGCGGGGCGACGTCGGCCACGACGAAGTAGCTCCCGGACGAGGGCGACACCCCGAAGCCCGCGGCCGCGAGACCGGCCGAGAGGATGTCGCGCTTGCGCTCGAGGGTGCCCGCGATCCCGCGGAAGAAGGAGTCGTCGAGCCCCAGACCCCGGGCGACCGCCCCCTGGAACGGCGAGCCGCTGACGTAGGTGAGGAACTGCTTCACCGCGAGGACCGCCGTGATGAGCTCGCGCGGCCCGGTGATCCAGCCGATCTTCCAGCCGGTGGTGCTGAACGTCTTGCCGGCGGAGGAGATCGTCAGCGTGCGCGCCCACGCCCCCGGCAGGGTCGCGATCGGCAGGTGCGGCGAGTCGAAGCGGAGGTGCTCGTAGACCTCGTCGGTCACGATCAGAGCGTCGTGCCGGTGTGCGAGCCGGACGATCAGCTCGAGGGTCTCGACCGGCAGCACCGAGCCGGTCGGGTTGTGCGGGTCGTTGACGAGGATGACGCGCGTGCGATCCGTGACCGCCGCCTCCAGCTCCGCGTGGTCGACCGAGAAATCCGGTCCGCGCAGCAGCACCGTCCGGTGCACGCCCCGGGCGAGGGCGATCAGCGCCCCGTACGCGTCGTAATGCGGAGTGAACGTGACGACCTCGTCCCCGGGCTCCAGCAGGGCGAGGAGGGTCGCGGCGAGGGCCTCGGTGGCGCCGGTCGTGACGAGGACCTCGCCGTCCGGATCGGGCTGGAGACCGTAGAAGCGCTCCTGGTGCGCGGCGACCGCGGTGCGCAGGACCGGGAAGCCCGGACCCGGCGGGTACTGGTTGAGTCCCGATGCGATGGCCTCCCGCGCGGTCTCGAGCACCTCTCGCGGTCCGTCCTCGTCGGGGAAGCCCTGACCGAGGTTGATCGCGCCGGTGCGCTGCGCGAGCGCGCTCATCTCGCTGAAGACGGTGGCGGCGACCTCGCCGCGGGGACCTAGTAGGCCGGCGCCCGCGGCGGCGCGGGTCCAGGATCCGTGGATGCTCACGGCCCCAGTCTGCACGCTCGGGCGGGCGTCGACTTCGAGTCCCGCTTCCAGCCCGGTCATAAGGAACCCCCAGGTTCGGTGGCCAAGCTGACTGAGCTTGGAAGGAGCACTACCCATGACCGAGAGTCACGAGGGTCCTCGTCAGCCCGAGGATCCCACCACGCCGACGGACCCGCAGGCGTCCCCGGCGGCCGAGCAGGGCCGCGGGTCCGAGCACCCCACCCTCCCGCTGCCCGAGGCGTCCGCGCCCCGCCACGAGGCACCCGCGCACCCTGCGGCGGCCCCCCAGCCCACCTCCACCGCGGGTGACGAGGCGCGCCCCGTCGCACCCGCCCCCCGGTACGGCCAGTACGCACCGCCCGCGGCGAGCACGGTCCACAGCTCCGAGAACCCGCCCTCCTCGAGCGCGTTCGGCCCCGGCGGCGAGCAGCCGCCCGCGCCGGCGCCCGCACCCGCCAAGCGCCGTGCGGGCGTCAGCGTCGTCGCCGCCCTCGCCATCGGCGCGGTCGTCGGGGGAGTGGCAGGCGCCGGAGTGTTCGGCCTCTGGTCGGCCTCGAACGGCTCCGCCACCCGCGTCGTCTCCGCCGGCGGCGGTCAGACCATCACGGTGAACAACGCCGAGGACGCGACGACGGCGACCGCGGTGGCCGCGAAGGCGACTCCGAGCGTCGTGACGATCGCGGTGAGCGGCGGCTCATCGGCGGGCACCGGCTCGGGCATCGTCCTGTCCGACGACGGCTACGTGCTCACCAACACCCACGTCGTCACCCTCGACGGAGGCGTCGCCGACGCCGCGGTCACGGTCACCACGAGCGACGGCCGGATCTTCGACGCGACCATCGTCGGCACCGACCCGACCCTCGATCTCGCCGTCATCAAGCTGGCCGACGCGAGCGATCTCACTCCGATCACCTTCGCCGACTCCTCCGAGATCAACGTCGGCGACACCGCCGTCGCGATCGGAGCGCCGCTGGGCCTCTCGGGAACCGTCACCGACGGCATCGTCAGTGCGCTCAACCGCAGCATCCAGGTCGCCTCCTCCGCGGCGCCCGACGACTCCGGCGACAGCTCGAGCGGCGGCACCGACAGCCCGTTCAACTTCGACATCCCGGGTCAGGCTCCGCAGACGCAGGCGACGAGCACGATCTCGCTGCCGGTCATCCAGACCGACGCGGCGATCAACCCGGGCAACTCGGGCGGCGCGCTGCTCGACAGCGACGGCGAGCTCATCGGGGTCAACGTCGCCATCGCGAGCGCGGGCTCCTCGAGCTCGGGCGACCAGAGCGGCAACATCGGAGTCGGCTTCGCCGTACCGAGCGCGGTCGCCGAGCGCGTCGCGAAGGAGATCATCGAGAACGGATCGGCGACGCACGGCCTGCTCGGGGCGAGCGTCACCGACTCCACGGAGGACGTCCTCGGTGCGGCCATCCGCGAGGTCACGTCGGGCGGCGCCGCCGAGGCCGCGGGTCTCCGAGCGGGCGACATCGTCACGGGGATCGACCGCACTCCCATCACGAACGCGTCCGACCTGACCGCGCAGGTGCGCGCCCGCGCGGCCGAGGCCGACGTGCAGATCACCTACGTCCGCAGCGGCCAGAGCTACGAGCTCGACGCGACGCTGGGCACCATGGCGACCAGCTGATCCGCTCCTTCCGCACCATCGGCAGCCCCCGGGGATCCGTCCCCGGGGGCTGCTGCTAGTGTGGGGCGGACTTCTGCCCGGACGCCCTCGAGCGGCCGGATCCTCCCGCACGAACTGGACACATGCAGCCCGAGAACCCGACGGACCAGGCCTCGACGGACGACCTCTCCGGCCTGCCCGGCGTCTCGTATGTCATGCCCGTGCTGAACGAGGTCACGCACGTCCGCGCCGCGGTCGACTCGCTGCTCGCCCAGGACTACACCGGTCCGTTCGACGTCGTCCTCGCCGTCGCCCCGAGCATCGACGGCACCGAGGCGCTCGTCGAGCAGCTGAGCGCGGCCGACCCGCGGATCCGGGTGGTGCCCAACGGCGTCGGCTCCACTCCCGCCGGCCTGAACGCGGCGATCCGCGCCTCCCGTCACCCGGTCGTCGTGCGGGTCGACGCCCACTCGGTGCTGCCGCGCGACTACGCGCGGGTGGCGGTCGAGACGCTCCAGCGCTCCGGCGCGGACAACGTCGGCGGCGTCATGGCGGCGGAGGGGCTCACGCCGTTCCAGCGCGCGGTCGCCCGGGCCTACGGCTCGCGCATCGGCCTCGGCGGCACCCCGCACCACGTCGGCGGCGCGGAGGGACCGGCCGAGACCGTCTACCTCGGCGTCTTCCGGCGGTCGGCTCTCGAGCGGGCCGGCCTGTTCGACGAGCGCTTCAAGCGCGGCCAGGACTGGGAGCTGAACCGCCGCCTGCGCGAGCAGGGCGGCACGGTCTGGTTCACTCCGCGGCTCACGGTCACCTACCGCCCCCGTCCGTCGATGCGCGCGCTGCTCCGCCAGTTCCTCTCGACGGGGATGTGGCGCGGCGAGCTGACCCGCCTGTTCCCGGCGTCCCGGTCGCTGCGCTACTTCGCTCCGCCCGTGCTCGTCGCGCTGCTCGCCCTGGGGCTGCTCCTCGGTCTCGCCGGGGTCGTGCAGGCGCTCGTCGGCGCGGCGCCCTGGCTGCTGCTCGGATTCGCGGTCCCTGCCGGATACCTCCTGCTCGTCGCGGCCGCCACCGTCGCCGTCGCCCGGGTCGACGGCCCGCGTGCGATGCTGTGGTTCGCCGTCGTGATCCCGTCGATCCACGTGGCGTGGGGCACCGGGTTCGTCCTCGGCTTCGCCGGGCTGACGAGCAACATCTCGGCCGCCCGCAACCAGCCGCGCACGCAGGGAGTGCCGACCGGCACCGACGGCACCGACACTGCGAGGGGCGCATGACCGCGACCACGAGACCCCGATCCATCGCCGAGCTGAAGGCCGTCGCGCAGCCCCCCGAGGTGCGCGGGCGTCGCAACGCCGAGCACTGGACGGCATCGCTCTACCTCCGCCGCTTCTCGCCCTACCTGACTTGGGTGCTGCTGCGCACGTCGATCTCGGCGAACGGCGTCACGGGTCTGATGATCCTCGTCGGCTGGAGCGCGGCCGCCGCGCTGCTGATCCCGGGAGTCGCCGGCGCCGCGCTGGCACTGCTCCTCGGGCAGCTGCAGATGCTGGTCGATTGCTGCGACGGCGAGGTCGCCCGCTGGCGGCGCACCTCCTCGCCGGCCGGCGTGTTCCTCGACAAGGTGGGCCACTACACGACGGAGTCGCTCATCCCGATCGCTCTGGGCCTCCGAGCCGCGGGCTTCCCGTTCGAGGCGCCGGGCGACTTCCTCTGGACCACGATCGGCCTCGCGCTGGCGCTGGTCATCGTGCTGAACAAGGCGCTCAACGACATGGTGCACGTGGCGCGCGCGAACGCCGGGCTGACGAAGCTGGCCGACACGAAGGGCGAGGCCGTCCCGTCGTCGTCCGGGCTCGCGGCGCTGCGCCGAGCCGCGCGCTTCGTGCCGTTCCACCGCCTCTACCACTCCGTCGAGCTCACGATGCTCGCCTTCGCCGCCTCGCTCGTCGGCCTGGTGATCGGAGCGGGCACCGCCGACCGCGTGCTGGTGTCGGCGCTCCTGCCGCTCGCGCTGCTCGCCCTCGCCGGGCACTTCGTCGCGATCATGGCCTCGCAGCGTGTCCGCTCCTGACGCGGTTTCGGAGGCGCTGCCCCGCGTCGGCGTCGTCGTCCTGACCCAGGGCACGCGGCCCGACGACCTCGCGGCCGGACTCGCGAGCGTCCTCGCCCAGCGCGGCGTGGAGCTCGACGTGGTCTGCGTCGGCAACGGCTGGACCCCCGAGGGCCTGCCCGAGGGCGTGCGCGCGCTCGCGCTCCCCGAGAACCTCGGGATCCCGGCCGGGAGGAACGCCGGTGTGCCCGCGACCCGCGGCGAGTACCTGTTCTTCCTCGACGACGACGCGCGCGTGCCGTCCCCGGACTTCCTCCGCGACGCGACCGCACTGCTCCGGTCTCCGCGGCGCATCGGACTCGTGCAGCCGCGCGTCGACAGCACCGACGGCACTCCCGCCCCGCGGCGCTGGATCCCGCGGATCCTGAAGGGCGACCCGCGGCGCTCCGGACCGGTCTTCTCGGTCTGGGAGGGCGCCGTCGTGCTGCGCCGCGACGTGTTCGAGGAGATCGGCGGCTGGGCCGATCCGTTCTTCTACGCCCACGAGGGCATCGAGCTGGCCTGGCGGGTCTGGGACACGGGCCGCACCACCTGGTACGCGGGCGAGCTCGTCGCGCAGCACCCGGTGATCCAGCAGACCCGGCACGCCGACTACTACCGGCTGAACGCGCGCAACCGCGTCTGGCTCGCGCGGCGCAACCTGGCCGCTCCGCTGGCCCTCGCCTACGTCGGCTCGTGGACCGCGATCCAGTGCCTGCGCTGGGCGCGGGACGCTCCGGCCCTGCGCGCGTGGTTCGCGGGCTGGCGGGAGGGGTGGCGCACGGACGCCGGTCCGCGACGCGTGCTGTCGTGGCGGACGGTGCTCCGCATGGGTTTCGCCGGTCGTCCGCCCATCGTCTAGCATCGGGGCAGCCGCTCCCGCCGGGGCGGATGCCCCCCGGAAGGACGACGGTGTTCGATTCGACGCAGCTGCTCTCCACGGTGCGCGAGCACCTCGACGAGGGGGACGTGGTCGGCGACGACGACGAGTTCCGCGCTCGTCTCGAGGCGCACCTCCCGCGCCTGGTGGAGCTGCTCGCCCAGGTGTACGGTCACCGCGAGGACCTCGCCGAGCAGATCCTCGGCGTCGTGGCCCTCGCCGCCGCGGCCAGGGCCCAGCGCCCCGAGGAGCTCCGCGCTCTCGACCGCACCCGCGAGCAGCAGCCCGACTGGTTCCTCTCGAACACGGCGCTCGGCGGCGTCTGCTACGTCGACCGCTACGCCGGCGATCTCGAGGGCCTCCGCGCCGAGATCCCCTACTTCCGCGAGATCGGGCTCAACTACCTGCACCTGATGCCGCTCTTCGACGCGCCCGAGGGCGAGTCCGACGGCGGCTACGCGGTGTCGAGCTACCGCCGGGTGCGGCCGGACCTCGGAGACATGGACCAGCTGCGCCTGCTCGCCGCGGACCTCCGCGCGCAGGGCATCGCCCTCGTCGTCGACTTCGTCTTCAACCACACCTCGAACGAGCACGAGTGGGCGCAGCGGGCGCTCGCCGGCGAGAAGCGGTTCGAGGACTACTACTGGATCTTCCCGGACCGCGAGCAGCCGGACGCCTTCGAGCGGACGACCCGCGAGATCTTCCCCGAGGACCACCCCGGCTCCTTCGTCCCTATGGAGGACGGCCGCTGGGTCTGGGCGACGTTCCACCGCTACCAGTGGGACCTCAACTACTCCAACCCCGAGGTCTTCCGCGCGATGGCGGGCGAGATGCTGTTCCTCGCCAACCAGGGGATCGACGCCCTCCGGATGGACGCAGTCGCGTTCATCTGGAAGGAGCTCGGCACGACGTCGGAGTCGCGCCCCGAGGCGCACCTGCTGCTGCGGGCCTTCAACGAGGTGTGCCGCCTGGCCGCTCCGTCGCTGCTGTTCAAGTCCGAGGCGATCGTGCACCCGGACGAGGTCGTCGAGTACATCGACGTGCAGGAGTGCCAGCTCTCGTACAACCCGCTGCAGATGGCGCTGACCTGGGAGGCGCTCGCGACGCGCGACGTCCGCCTCCTCACGCAGGCCCTCGAGCGCCGCCACGCGCTGCCGGAGGGCACGGCGTGGGTCAACTACGTGCGCGGCCACGACGACATCGGCTGGACCTTCGCCGACGAGGACGCCGCGGAGCTCGGGATCGACGCGGGCGGGCACCGCCGGTTCCTCAACGACTTCTACACCGACCGCTTCGACGGCAGCTTCGCGCGGGGCGTCCCGTTCCAGGAGAACCCGCGCACGGGCGACCGGCGCGTCTCGGGGACGACGGCCTCGCTCGCCGGCGTCGAGGCCGGCGATCCCTACGGCATCGAGCGGGTCCTCCTCGCCCACTCGATCGCGCTCAGCACGGGGGGGCTGCCGCTGCTCTACCTCGGCGACGAGGTCGGCCAGCTGAACGACTACGGCTACCGGGAGGACCCGACCACGGCGGGCGACTCGCGCTGGGTCAACCGGCCCCGACGCCCTTTCGAGCGCTACGCCCAGCGGGAGACCCCGGGGACCGACGCGGGCGAGATCTTCGGCGGTCTGCTGCACCTCATCGCGATCCGCAAGGCGGTGCCGCTGTTCGCCGGCAACGCCCTCACCGTCTTCGACGCGCAGAACCGCCACGTCCTCGGCTACCAGCGCCCGGGCGACGGCGAGGCCCTGCTCGTGCTGGCGAACGTCTCGGACGAGGTGCAGGAGATCGCGCCGGAGCGCTTCGGCGGACTCGATCCGGTGGCCCTGGATCTCGTGACCGAGATCACGGTGGACCTGCGCGAGGGCTTCCGGCTCGCTCCGCTGCAGTTCGTCTGGCTCCGGGTGACGACTCCGCGCTGAGCGCGCCCCCGGCGTGCGCGGGGAGGCTTGTAGCCTGGAACGATGACGTCCCGCGATCTCCTCCACCGTCTCGTCCGGGATGCGCGACTGGCGCGGAAGGTCGGCAGCGACCTGCTCGCCTCCCGTCGGGCCAGGGCCACCGTGGCGCGGATCCTCGCCGAGCGGGCGCCCCTGCCCGAGGACCGCTTCGAGATCGGCGTCTACTTCGCCGACGGCGACATCAACCTGTACCAGGTGCGGCAGTGGTACCGCCCGCTGGTCGAGCTCGCGAAGACGCATCCGGTCGTCCTGCTGACCCGGAACGCGAGCGCCGCCGCGGTCCTCCTGCGCGAGAGCCCGGTCCCCGTCGCCTACGTCCGGTCGGTCGTCGACCTCGAGGACACGATCGCCCGCCAGCCGCTGAGCATCGTGCTGTACGTCAACCAGAACGCGCGCAACTTCCAGATGATGCGCTACGGGCGCCGCTGGCACGTCTTCGTCAACCACGGCGAGAGCGACAAGATGTACATGACCACGAACCAGTTCAAGGCCTACGACTACAGTTTCATCGCGGGGGACGCCGCCCTCACCCGCCTCCACCGCGTGCTCTGGGACTTCGACTTCGCCAAGCGGGCGATCCCGATCGGCCGTCCGCAGGCCGACCACTTCGCCGGCCGCACGCCGTTCACTCCGGACGAGCGCCAGGTGGTCCTGTACGCCCCGACCTGGGAGGGCGACCGGGCGGCCGCGGGCTACGGCTCCGTCGCGAGCCACGGCGTCGCCCTCAGCAGAGCGCTCCTCGCCGATCGCCGCTTCCGCCTCGTCTACCGACCGCACCCCCGCAGCGGAGCGGTCGACCCCGCCTACGGGGCGGCGAACCGCGAGATCGTCGCTCTGATCGCCGCGGCGAACGCGGCCGACCGCAGTGCGCAGCACGTCCACGACACGGGAGGCGAGCTCGGCTGGCAGCTGGCCGCCGCCGATGTCGCGATCCTCGACGTGTCGGCGATGGTCTACGACCGACTCGCGACCGGGCGCCCCCTGATGGTCACGCGACCCGTGAGCGCCGACGCCGACGTCGACGAGTCGGGCTATCTCGGCGACGCGGAGTGGCTCCTCGCCCGGGACGCCTCGTCGATCGCGTCCCGGATCGACGGTCTCGAGCACGACGCCGAGGCAGTCGAGCGTCTGCAGCGCTGGGTGGGGCACTACTTCGGCGATACCCGGCCGGGAGCGGCGACCGAGCGCTTCCACGCCGCGATCGAGCACCTGCTGGAGGAGTGGGAGCACCACGCCGCCCTGCACCGCGACGATCCGGCCGTCGACGACCACGATCCGGAGGG
Source organism: Rathayibacter sp. Leaf299 (assembly GCF_001423055.1). Taxonomy (NCBI): domain Bacteria; kingdom Bacillati; phylum Actinomycetota; class Actinomycetes; order Micrococcales; family Microbacteriaceae; genus Rathayibacter; species Rathayibacter sp. Leaf299. The sequence continues at coordinate 196,558 of NZ_LMNT01000004.1, read as the reverse complement.
CTGACGGCAGGACGACGGCACCCGCGTCAAGTCCCGGTCGAGGCGGAGGGGCGCCTTCTGGGCGCCGCTACGCTCGTCCCATGAGGACCAGACGCATGTTCGCCCGCGCCCGACGGCGCACGGCGGCGCCGACACCGCCCGCGGTCGACTCCGACATCGTCGTGTCGGCCGACCAGGAGCGCCCGGTCTTCACCATCCGCTCGTTCCGAATCGGCCTCTTCGGCGGTCTGGGCGTGCTCGTCGCGCTGGTGCTCGGCGGCCTCGTGGTCGAGCTCAGCACGGTGCTCACCTACGTGTTCGTGGCGCTGTTCTTCTCGCTGGGCCTGGACCCGCTGGTGTCGTGGCTCGAGCGCAAGAGGATCCCGCGCGCTCTCGCGATCACTATCGTGTTCGCGGTCGTGCTCCTGGGCTTCGCGGGGCTGCTCCTCTACATCATCCCGATCCTGGTGGCGCAGCTCACTCTGTTCGTGACCGACGCCCCGCGGATCGTCACCGACATCGCTTCGCAGCCCTGGGTCCTCGATCTGGAGCAGCAGCTGCGGGGCGTGATCAATGTCGACGAGCTGATCCAGACCGTCCAGACCTTCATCGGCGACCCGCAGAACCTGCTCTCGCTCGGCGGCGGCCTGCTCGCTGTCGGGACCGGCATCGCCAGCGGCGTCACCGGCGCGATCATCGTGCTGATCCTGACCCTGTACTTCCTCGCGTCGCTGCGCTCGATGAAGTCGGTCGCCTACCGCTTCGCCCCGGCCTCGCACCGCGCGAAGGCCCGCGAGGTCGGCGAGGAGATCACCGGAGCGGTCGGCCGCTACGTGGTGGGCCAGGTGACGCTCGCGGGCGTCAACGGCGTCCTCACGTTCATCCTCCTGGTCTCGATCGGCGGACCGGTGCCGGCGCTGCTCGCGTGCGTGGCGTTCCTCGGATCGCTGATCCCGCTCGTCGGCACGATCTCGGGCGCGGCGATCATCTCGCTCGCCTGCCTGCTCGCCTCGCCGCTGACCGCCCTCGTCGCGGCGATCTACTACCTCGTCTACATGCAGATCGAGGCGTACGTGCTCAGCCCGCGCATCATGGCGCGCGCTGTCTCCGTTCCCGGCGCTGTCGTCGTGATCGCGGCCGTCGCGGGAGGCACCATCGCGGGCGTGCTCGGCGCGCTCGTCGCGATCCCGGTCGCCGCGTCGATCATCATCGTCGTGCAGAAGGTCGTGTTCCCGCGGCAGGACGCGAAGTAGGGCGCTGCTGCCCGTGCAGCCCGTCGATCAGGAGTGGTCGGGCCGGGTCGCGTCGACGCCCCGGACGAACGCCTCCACCGACGGCGGGGGCGAGCCCTGCACTCCCGTCGCGAGGACCGGCGGCAGCGTCCGGGTGACCAGCGGCACGACTCCGGCCCAGACGCCGTCCGTCTGCTCGGCGTCGTCGGAGGGCCCTGCCGCGCGGATCTTGACGCTCGCCTCGGTCAGCGGCATCCGGAGCACCAGGGTCGCGGCGATCTCCCGCGAAGTGGTGGGGCGCACCTCCCGCGCGCGTCCGGGGAGCAGGCGGTCGACGAGCACGTCGAGCGCCCGGCGCTTCTCCTCGCCCTCCAGGGTCTCGGCCGCGCCGAGGATCATCGCCGAGCGGTAGTTCATCGAGCTGTCGAAGGTGGACCGCGCCACCACGAGTCCGTCGAGGAGCGAGACCGACACCGTCAGCAGCGAGCCCTGTGCGGCGGAGCGCAGCAGTCCTCCTCCGCTGGACCCGTGCAGCAGGAGGGAGTCGCCGTCGCGCGCGAACAGGATCGGCAGCACGATCGCGGCGCCGTCGCGCACCACGGCCACGTGCGCGACGAGCGCCTCGTCGAGCAGGGCGTCGAGGACGGCGCGGTCGGTGACCTGCCGCTCGCGGATCCGGGTGACTCGGGTGCGGTCGGTGACGGGGAGGGTGCTCATGCTCCGATCCTGGCGCGCGTCTGGATCTGTCAGAATGCCACCGGGCCCCGATCCGAGTGGTCCAGAGCGGAGGGCTTCATGGCATCCGGCGACCTCGAGATCCCGCTGCTGCTGGCACCGTCGCCCCGGGGGTCGGTCCGAGCGCACCTCGCGGAGGCGCTGCGCGCCGCCGTGCTCGACGGCCGCTACGCCCCCGGCGAGCCGATCCCGTCGAGCCGTGTGCTGGCCGGGCAGCTCGGAGTCTCGCGCGGGTCGGTCGTGGCCGCGGTGGACCAGCTGGTGGGCGAGGGCTACCTCGTCGCCGAGCCTCGCGCCGCCGTGACGGTGGCGGCGGACGGAGTGGTGGTTCCGGTGCGCGTCACGAGGCCGAGCGGGGAGCGTGCTCCGACCGAGCGCACCGCGCCGCTCCTGGACCTGCGGCCCGGCCGTCCGGACACCCGCGGTCTCGACACCCCCGAGTGGCGCGCGGCCTGGCGGCCGGCCCTCGCCGCACCGCCCTCGGCCCTTCCCGCGCCGACCGGCGATCCCGGCCTCCGCGCGCAGATCGCCGACCAGCTCCGGCGCTCCCGCGGCGTCGACGTCACTCCTGCCGACGTCGTGGTCACGAGCGGCACCGCCGACGCCGTCGCGCTGCTCGTCCGCGCCGCCTCGACCGCGCTTGGCCGCTCCGTGCGGGTCGGAGTGGAGGACCCGGGCTACCCGGCCGTGCGGCGCCGCCTCCTCGCCGAGGGTCACGAGGTGGTCGGCATCGGTCTCGACGCCGACGGGATCGACCTCGCGGCGCTTGCCGCGGCCCGACCCGACGTGGTCGTCGTCACTCCCTCGCACCAGTACCCGACCGGCGGCCGGCTCGCCCTCGCCGCGCGCCTCGAGCTCGTGCGGCGCGCGACGAGCGAGCGGATGCTCGTGATCGAGGACGACTACGACAGCGAGTTCCGCTACGTCGGCGCTCCGCTGCCCGCGCTCGCCTCGCTCGACGCGACCGGGGGAGTGGCGCACGTCGGCTCCTTCTCGAAGACCGTGTCGCCCTGGCTGCGGGTCGCGTTCCTCGCGCTGCCGGCCGCGTCGTGGCTGCGCCCGGCGCTGGCCGGTCTCGACTCCGAGCGCGACGCCTCGGTCTCGGGTCCGACGCAGGAGGCGCTCGACGCGTTCATGGCGGGCGGCGCGTTCCGCCGGCACCTCACCCGCACACGGCGGAGGTACGCGCACCGGCGCGAGCTGGTCCGCGCGTTCTCGGAGCGGATCGGCTGGGGCGAGGCCCAGGGGCTCGACGGAGGGCTGCACGTCGTCCTCTCGTTGCCCCGATCCCTCGCGGCGGCCGACGTCTCCGCCGCGCTGGCCCGGGAGGGGCTCGAGGTGGCGACGCTCGACGCGTACGCGCTGTCGGGCAGGGCGGACCGACCGGCACTGGTCCTGGGCTACGGCCACCTCACCGACCTCGAGCTGACGGCCTCGCTCGGGACGATCGACCGCGTGGTCCGGCGTCTCGCCGACGAGCGTGGTATCCCTGAGGGATGACCTCCGACGCGCTCCACATCACCGACGACCCGGACGCCGACGCGCTGCTGACGCGCGATCCGCTCGCCCTCCTGATCGGCATGCTCCTCGACCAGCAGGTCGCGATGGAGACCGCGTTCGCGGGCCCGCTCAAGATCGAGCAGCGTCTCGAGGCCCTCGGCGCGTCCTTCGACGCCGAGGTGATCGCGGCCCTCGACGAGGAGGCCTTCTCGGAGCTCTGCCGCACCCCGCCGGCCGTCCACCGCTACCCGGCCAACATGGCGGGGCGCGTGCAGACGCTCTGCCGGGCGATCGTCGACGACTGGGGCGCGGACGCCTCCGCGATCTGGACCCGAGACGAGCCCGACGGGAAAGCCGTGCTCGCGCGCCTGAAGGCCCTGCCCGGTTTCGGCGACCAGAAGGCGCGCATCTTCCTCGCGCTGCTCGGCAAGCAGCGCGGCTTCGACGGTGCGGGCTGGCGCGAGGCCGCCGGCGCCTACGGCGAGGAGGGCTCGTTCCGCTCGGTCGCCGACATCGTCTCCCCGGAGTCGCTGACGACGGTGCGCGCGACGAAGCAGGCAGCCAAGGCCGCGGCCAAGGCCTCGAAGTAGCGGAGCCCCGCTAGAGCCGGTCCTCGACCGCGGCGATCAGCGCCGGTCGGTCCTCGCGCAGGATCGAGGATCCCGCGCCGGGGACGCTGCGCACCTCGATGCCGTGGTCCGAGAGCACTCCGGCGAGCGACGGATGCGCGATCGGGTCCTCCGGGAGCACCGCGAGCGTCGGCACCACGACGATGTCGGGGGCGTCGGCGGCACCGCGTGCGGTGAGTCCGGCGGCGGACGCCGGATCCCAGAGCCGGTGCGCCGAGACGTCCAGCTCGATCTGCTCGTCGGTCCAGATCGGGTGGCGGCGCCGCAGCTCGCCGGCGTCGCCCTTCTCGACCTTCGTCAGGGAGCGGGAGCCGCGCAGAGCGGCGGCCGGCCCGCGGGAGTCGGAGAAGGCGGGGTCGAGCAGGATCACGCGCTCCGGCCGGTACTCGTCCGCCAGTCGAGCCGCGACGACCGCGCCGAGGCCGTGCCCGATGATCAGGTCCGGGGTCTGCAGCACCGAGCCGCGCACGTCCGACGCCCAGCGCTCCGGCGAGTAGGCGGTCGATTTCGGCGACCCGCCGTGCCCCGCGAGATCCGGAGCGATCACCCGGTAGCCGTGCTCGTGCAGCGTCGGCACGAGGGCGTACCAGGTGCGCGAGTCCGAGGCGAGTCCGTGCAGGAGGAGCGCCACCCGGTCGCCCTCGCCGCCGTAGTCGCGGACGTGCAGCTCGAGCGGCTCGTATGTGCCGGCGGTCAGCGCGCGCTTGCGCTCGGAGCGGGTCGGCTCGATCACCAGGGCGTTGCCGAAGACCTGCGGGGCGGGACCGAAGGCGTCCCGGGCGTTCTGGACGACCTTCCGGCCGAGCATCGCGTTGCCGACACCTCCGATGGCCGCGCCCACGCCGAAGGGCATGGCGCGCCCGACGAGGCCCGCACCCTGCTGCGTGAGGAAGTGCCGGGTGAAGGAGCGCTTCGCGCGATCGGCGAGCTCCCCGACGAGGAACGAGGGGAGCCCCTTGGTGACCACCGAGCCCCAGTACTGGGTGAGGCCCGCGCCGCCCGCGGCCTGCCCGGCGACCTGGCGCACGAGCTCGCTCCCGGAGGAGCCCATCATCAGCGTGAGGACGAGGGCGCGGGCGCGCTCCGGGTCCTCGAGCCGGATGCCGTGCACCTCGGTGACCGACTGCGCGAAGAGGGCGCTCGCCTCGAGGAACCCGACGGCGCCGGCGCCCGAGAGCGCCACGGAGGCGGCGGTGCCGATGCCGGGGACGACGGCCGTCGCTCCGATGGCCGCCCCGCCGGCCGCGACGCTCGAGAGGTACTGCCGCTCGAGCGAGGTGATGAGCTGCTCCGGGCTCGCATCCGGCCGGCGGCGGCGCAGCGCCCGGATGTTCGCGAGCACGGCCGGCCGCTGCACGGCGAGCACCCTGTCGAGGAGCTTCGCGAACTGCGCGGGGTCGACCGCTCCGGGCTCCGACTTCTCGACGTCCCGGCCGCGGTCCTTCGGCGCCATGTGCTGCAACTCCTGCGTCGTCCGGATGCCGATCGCTCGGCTCCGTCGTCAGTCGGCGGGAGTCGGCGGCTTCGGCGCGTAGTCCTCAGCGTAACGCGCGAGCACCTGATCGATCGGTGCATCCAGCACCAGGGAGCCCTTGTCCAGGTAGAGCCCGCGGGTGCAGAAGCGGCGGAGGTCGCGCTCGTTGTGCGAGACGAAGAACAGCGTGCGCCCGGCCGCCAGGAGCTCCTCGATGCGGGCGTAGCACTTCTCGCGGAAGGCCTTGTCGCCGACCGCGAGCACCTCGTCGACGAGGATGATCGGCTCCTCGAGCCGCGAGACGACCGAGAACGCGATGCGGACCTTCATGCCGCTCGAGAGGTGCTTGTACGGGGTGTCGAGGAAGTCCTGGATCTCGGCGAACTCGATGATCGAGTCGAAGCGCTCGTCGACCTCGCGCCGCGACATGCCGTGCAGACCCGCCGTGAGGTAGACGTTCTCGCGCACGCTCAGATCAGCGACGAACCCGCCGGTGATCTCGATCAGCGGAGCGACTCCGCCGCGCACCTCGACGACGCCCTCGTCGGGCAGCACCACTCCCGCGACGAGCTTCAGGAGGGTCGACTTGCCCTGGCCGTTGCGGCCCACGACCCCGATGGCCTCGCCCCGCCGCACCTCGACGTCCAGACCGCGCAGGGCCCAGAACTCGCCGGGGCGCGAGCGGCGCGCGCGGCCGGCGAAGAGGTCCTTGAAGGAGCGGGTGCCCCGGCGGTTGCGCCGGAAACGGATCCCGAGACCGCGGCACGCGATGACGACCGGTTGCTGATCGGGGGAGGACGTCGAGGTCATCACAGCTCCTTCAGCACGGCGCGCTCGGAGCGGCGGAACACGATCAGGCCGACGACGAGCAGGAGCACCGAGATCAGGGCCGAGGTGAGGATCAGCGGCACGTCGAGCTCGCTCGCGAAGAAGGTGGAGCGGTAGAGCGCGAAGATCCCGCTCAGCGGGTTGAGCGCGGCCCACGGCTGGATCTCGACCGGCAGGTTGTCGGTCGAGTAGATGATCGGCGACGCGTAGAAGAGGAAGCGCAGCACGAGCTTGATGACGCGCTCGAGGTCGCGGAAGAAGACGACCAGCGGAGCGACCAGGAGCCCGACGCCGAGCGTCAGCACACCCTGCAGGAGGATCGCCACCGGGAACAGCAGGACGGCCCAGGTCACCTCCGCCCCGGCGACGACCGCGAACAGCACCAGCACGGGGATGCTCGCGACGAACTCGATCCCCTTCGACAGCACGATGCGTCCGACCCAGATCGTGCGGGGGATCGACGTCGAGCGGACGAGCTTCGCCTCCTTGAGGAACGCGCGCGTCGCGTCCGAGGTGGCCTGGTTGAACCACATCCAGGGCAGGAGCCCGGCGAGGAGGAAGACGATGTACGGGTCCTCGCCGACCGAGCGGTCGAAGACGACGGTGAAGACGAAGTAGTAGATGCCCGACATCACCAGCGGGTCGAGGATCGACCAGAAGTAGCCGAGGGCGCTGGTCGCGTAGCGGACCGTCAGATCGCGGCGGGTGAGCAGCCAGAGGGAGTGGCGGTAGCGCCAGCCCGACGAGCGCCGGTGCCGATCGGCGACCGCGGTGCTCGTGCCGCCCGCGGTGCTCGTGCCGTCCGCTCTGCTCACTGCGCGCGACTCCTCACCCGGCTCGGATCGAGCCGGGGAGGATCCGGGCGTCAGACGAAGAGGTTCGCGCGCTCGAGGTCCTCGGCGAAGTCCACCTCGACGGCGTAGAGGTCGGAGATGTCCATCGGCTCGACGAGCAGTCGGTCCTGCTCGATCGCCAACTCTATGCCACGCTCGAAGTAGTCCTGGGCGTCGACCCGGGCGAGCTGGCGGATGAGCGCGGGCTTGTCGGCCGCCGAGACGTAGTTGATGCCGACGGCCTCGCCGAGACCGCCGCGGACGGTCTTCGAGAGCTCCTCGATGTAGCCCTCGGCGCTCGTCGTGTACTTGACCTCCTCGTCCGAGACTTTGGCGGTGTTCACCGTGACGAAGGACGCGTCCTTCGCGATGAGGGCCGCGGCGCGGTCGAGGATGCGCGGGTCGAAGACCACGTCGCCGTTCATCCAGAGCACGCCGCCCTGGCCCGAGGCCTGGAGGGCGCGGAGCAGGCTCTTGGAGGTGTTGGTCTGGTCGTACTGCTCGTTGTAGACGAACGACGCCGACGGGAACGCCTCGATGATGTGCTCGAGCTTGTAGCCGACCACGATGCTCACGGGCACCGAGGTGCCGAACGCGTGGTGGATGTTGTCGAACTGCTGCTGCATGATCGTGCGGCCGTCGCTGAGCGGCGTGAGCGGCTTCGGGAGGGAGCGGCCGAGGCGGCTGCCCATGCCGGCGGCGAGGATCACGACGGTGGCGGGCGTGCTGCTCGTGCTGCTCGCCTGGCCCCGGTTCGTTCCGTTGTTCGTCATCGTCTGCTCGTCTCCTCGAATTAACCGCTGCGTATCGATCTGATTGCTCCTCGGGTCGAGAGATAGTGTACAGTCCCCGCCCTCGAGGGCCAGGGTGGTTGACCTCGGCCGTGTCGGCGGGTGCGGCGCGGGCCCGGCCGACCGCCGGTCGGGCTTGGTACCGTTGCCGGATGACGTCGACGAACGCCGAGGGGACCGAGCGCTCGCCGCGCCCCGCCGACCCGGAGGGCGCCGTCCGTCCCGATGCGCCCGCCGATCCGGCGCCCGAGGGGCACCCCGTCGTCTACGAGCTGCACGCCGTCACCCGGACCTTCGGCCGCACCGTCGCGGTCGACCGCATCGATCTCGCGGTCCGTGCCGGGACGTTCTACGGCATCATCGGCCCGAACGGTGCGGGCAAGACGACCACGCTGTCCATGATGACGGGGCTCCTGCGCCCCGACACCGGCCGCGTCCTCGTCCACGGCGTCGACGTCTGGAAGGACCCCGCGGCGGCCAAGAGGCTGATCGGCGTCCTGCCCGACCGCCTCCGCCTGTTCGACCGCCTGACCGGGGCGCAGTTCCTCTTCTACGCGGCGGCTCTCCGCGGGATCGACAGAGCCACCGCCAAGCAGCGGGCGCAGGAGCTCGCCGAAGCGCTGGGCCTGACGGACGCGCTCGAGCGCCTCATCTCGGACTACTCGGCCGGCATGGCCAAGAAGGTCGCCCTCGCCGGAGCGATGATCCACGCGCCGCGGGTGCTCGTCCTCGACGAGCCGTTCGAGTCCGTCGACCCCGTGTCCTCGGCGGCGGTGATCACCGTGCTCCGCCGCTTCGTCGCGGGCGGGGGCACCGTCGTGCTCTCGAGCCACGGGCTCGACTTCATCGAGCGCGTCTGCGACGACGTGGCCGTGATCGTCGGGGGCCGGGTGCTCGCCTCCGGAGCGGTGGAGGACGTCGCCGGGACCGTCACCCTCGAGGAGCGCTTCCTCGAGCTGGCGGGCGGCAAGCAGATCGCCGAGGGGCTGCAGTGGTTGCACGACTTCTCCGGCTGAGGCTCGACGTGCTGCTCGGGGCGTTCCGCTCCGGGCCGGCGCGCACCGCCGGGGTGCTCCTGGGAGTCGTCGTCGCGATCGCGGCCGCCGCGGGGATGCTCGCCGGTCTCGGCGCCCTGCGCGAGGATCCCGCCCTCGCGGCCGATGCGACCATCGCGGTCGGCGCCCTCGTGACGGCCGGGTTCCTCGTGCTGCCCTTCCTCCTCGGTCCGCTGGATCCGATGGACCCGCGGGCGTTCCGGCTCTTCGGGATCCCCAGCGCCCGCCTGGCGGCCGCGCTCGCCCTCGCAGGGCTGATCTCGGTGCCGGTGCTGGCGCTGCTCGTGGTCGCTCTCGCGCTGGTGCCCGTGTTCGCCGGTGCAGGAGTCCTCGCGGTGCTCGGGCCCCTGGTCGCCGTCGCCACCGCGGTCCTCTGCGCGCGGATCGGTCTCGCCGCCTCGGCGGCGCTGGTCCCCTCGCGCACCGCCCGCGAGCTCCTCGCGATCCTGGGCCTCCTGCTGCTCCTGGCGGTCCCCGCGGTGCTGGTCGTCGTCACCGGACTCGACTGGGGTGGAGCCGGGACGCGCGCTCTCGACTCCCTCGCGACGGCGCTCGGCGCGACTCCGCTCGGTGCCGCGTGGGCGATCGCCCCGAGCGCGGTCGCGGGCGATCCCGCCGGTCCGCTCGTCGTCGCCCTGCTCACGCTCGCCGCCCTCGGCGGGCTCTGGTGGCTGCTCGTGCGCCTGCTCGTCGAGCGGCCCGAGCGCACCCACCGTCCGGCGCGGGGACTGCGCCTGGGCTGGTTCGACGTCCTCGGCGCCTCGCCCGCCGGAGCGGTCGCCGCCCGCAGCATCACCTACTGGATCCGGGATCCGCGGTATCAGGCGTCACTCGTCGCCGTGCCGGTGCTGCCCGTCGTCGTGATCGTGCTGCTGGCCGTCGTCCAGGTGCCGTTCCCGCTGCTGTCGCTCCTCCCGGTGCCGCTGGTGGTGCTCTTCCTCGGCTGGTTCCTGCACAACGACGTCGCCTACGACGGCTCGGCGTTCTGGCTGCACGTGGCGGCCGGAGTGAGCGGGCGCGCCGACCGCCTCGGCCGCGCGTTCCCGACGCTCCTGCTCGGCCTCCCCGTCGTGGTGCTCGGCTCGCTGGTGTCGAGCGCCACCTCGGGGCTCGACGGTGCACTCCCCGTCCTGCTCGCCGCCAACACCTGCCTCCTGCTGGTGCCGGCCGGAGTGGCGAGCGCCGTGTCCGCGCGGCTCGCGTACCCCGCACCGCGACCGGGCGACAGCCCGTTCGTGCAGCCGCAGGCACCGGGAGCCAGCGGAGCCGGGCCGCAGGCTCTGGCGTTCGGGCTCGGACTCCTGCTGGCCGCACCCGCCGTGGTGCTGGCGATCCGCGCGCTCTTCCTCGATCCGGAGGCGGCGTCGGCCGCGGTGCCGACGGGCTTCGGCAGCGCCGTCGTCGTCTTCGTCCTCGGCGTGCTGGTCGGCGGATGGCTCTTCGACCGCCGGACCGCCGAGCTGGTCTCGTTCACGAGCCGGTACTGAGCCCGGCTGCGAGTCCTCCCGACCCCCGACCCCGCGGTCGTCCGCGCGTAGGATCGAGGGCATGACGACCCGCCCCGAGAACAGCAGCACCGACCCTCTCGAGGGAGGCGGAGGAACCGCCACCCTCGACCGCGAGCTCGAGGAGCTCCTCAATCAGGAGACGATCGAGCCGGGAGACCACGAGCGGTTCTCCCACTACGTGCAGAAGGACAAGATCCTCGAGAGCGCCCTCACCGGCAAGCCGGTCAAGGCGCTCTGCGGCAAGAAGTGGCTGCCGGGACGCGACCCGGAGAAGTTCCCGGTGTGCCCCTCCTGCAAGGAGATCTACGCGCGGATGAAGTGACGCGCGGGGCCCGTGCCGCCGTCGGCGGTGCGGGCCCTCACACGTAGCGCGTCGGGATGACCGGGTCGCCCCGGCCCAGGCGCAGCGCGTCGAGGGGCAGCTCCCCCACTGCCGATGCCCGGTGCTCGCGCGCCGCGGCCGTGCCGGCGGCTCCGAGCGCCTCGTCCAGGATCTCGCCGCTCTCCACGAGCGGCACGAGCAGCGGACGCTCTCCCGCTCCGACGCCGCCCTCCGGTCCGGCGCCCACGTGCACGACCTCCTCCTCGGCCACTCCGTCCGAGAGCAGCCGGCCCGCCGCCTTGCGGCCGCCGATCGAGGCCTTCGAGGCCGACTTCTTCGCGACGGCCACCCAGTCGCCCGCGTCGTCCTCGTGGGCGACGAGCTTGTAGACCATGCCCGCCGTCGGGTGACCGGATCTCGTCGCGACCGAGGTGCCGACGCCGTAGGAGTCGACGGGGGACGCGGCGAGGCCGGCGATGCCGTACTCGTCGAGGTCGTTCGTCACGGTGATCCTCGTGCCCGTGGCCCCCAGGGCGTCGAGCTGCGCGCGCACGGCGGCCACCTGCTGCGGCAGATCGCCGGAGTCGATCCTCACCGCGCCGAGTCCTGTTCCGGCCACGCGCACGGCCAGGTCCACCGCTGCGGTGACGTCGTAGGTGTCGACGAGGAGCGTGGTGCCGGGGCCGAGGGCCGCGACCTGCGCGCGGAACGCGTCCTCCTCCGAGTCGTGCAGCAGCGTGAACGCGTGCGCGGAGGTGCCCATCGTCGGCACGCCCCAGCTGCGGCCCGCCTCGAGGTTGGAGGTGGCACCGAAGCCGGCGATGTACGCGGCGCGCGCGGCGGCGACGGCCGATCGCTCACCGGCCCGCCGCGAGCCCATCTCGGCGAGCGGGCGGCCGTCGGCGGCCGAGACCATGCGGGCGGCGGCGCTCGCGACGGCGCTGTCGTGGTTGAGCACCGAGAGCGCGAGCGTCTCGAGCAGCACGCCCTCGGCGAAGGGCGCCTCGACGATCAGGACGGGGGAGCCGGGCAGGTAGACCTCGCCCTCGCGGTAGCCCCAGACGTCGCCGCTGAAGCGGTAGTCGGCCAGCCAGTCGAGGGTGCGGGAGTCGACCACGCGGTTCTCGCGCAGCCAGTCGAGCTCGGGCTCGCCGAACCGGAAGCGCGAGACGAGCTCGAGCAGCCGCCCGGTGCCGGCGAGGATCCCGTACCGCCGGCCGGCAGGCAGGCTCCGGGCGAAGACCTCGAACATGCACCGCCGATCGGACGTGCCGCTGCCGAGGGCGCCCTCGACCATCGTGAGCTCGTACCGGTCGGTGAGGAAGGCGGTCGCGTCCATGTCCGCAGTCTTCCACGAGGCGGACGGAGCGCGGAGGGGGCTCGCGGTGGCGCCGCTGGGACGGCGGGCTCGCGACGCCGCGGAGGGTCGCGGGTAGGCTGGTCGATCGTGACCGACGCGCCCCTGGGAATCTTCGACTCCGGTGTCGGCGGCCTCACGGTGGCCCGGTCGATCATCGACCAGCTGCAGAACGAGTCGATCGTCTACCTCGGCGACACCGCGCACTCGCCTTACGGCCCCAAGCCCCTGGCCGACGTCCGCGCCTACGCCCTCGACACGCTCGACACCCTGGTCGACCAGGGGGCGAAGCTGCTCGTCATCGCCTGCAACACCGCGTCAGCGGCCATGATGCGGGATGCGCGCGAGCGGTACACGATCGGCCGCGGCATCCCCGTGGTCGAGGTGATCCAGCCTGCTGTGCGCAGCGCCGTGCGCGACACGCGCAACCGCCGCGTCGGCGTCATCGGCACGGTCGGCACCATCCGTTCCCGGGCCTACGACGACGCGTTCGTCGCCGCTCCCGATCTCGAGCTCGTGACCGCGGCCTGCCCGCGCTTCGTCGAGTTCGTCGAGGCGGGAGTCACGTGGAGCGACGAGCTGCTCGCCGTCGCCGAGGAGTACCTCGCGCCGATGAAGGCCGCGGGCGTCGACACGCTCGTGCTCGGCTGCACGCACTACCCGCTCCTGCGCGGCGCGATCGCCTATGTGATGGGGCCGGACGTCCGCCTCGTCTCGAGCGCCGAGGAGACCGCGCTCGACGTGTACCGCACGCTCGTCGCCCACGGCCTGCAGCGGACCGCCCCCGGACCGCCGACCTACCGGTGGGAGGAGACGGGCTCGAGCGACTTCGTCCGCCTCGCCCGACGCTTCCTCGGCCCCGAGGTCTCGAGCGTCGACCTCGTCGAGACCGGCACCATCAACCTGCGCGAGCTGGACCAGTCCGCGCCCCATCGAGGGAGAAGCCAGTGACCGACACCACCCCGAAGGCCGTCGTCCGCAAGGACGGCCGCGCGCCCGACGAACTGCGCACCGTGACCATCGAGCGAGGCTGGAGCACGCAGGCCGAGGGCTCGGCCCTGGTGTCGTTCGGGAACACGAAGGTGCTCTGCACCGCGTCGTTCACCAACGGGGTGCCGCGCTGGCTGCAGGGCAAGGGCAAGGGCTGGGTGACCGCGGAGTACGCGATGCTGCCCCGCTCCACCAACTCCCGCATGGACCGCGAGTCGATCAAGGGCAAGGTCGGCGGGCGCACCCACGAGATCTCCCGCCTGATCGGCCGCAGCCTCCGCGCCGTCGTCGACATGAAGGCGCTGGGCGAGAACACCCTCGTCATCGACTGCGACGTGCTCCAGGCCGACGGAGGCACCCGCACCGCCGCGATCACCGGCGCCTACGTGGCCATGGTCGACGCGATCGAGTGGGCCCGGGGCAAGAAGTACATCGGGCAGAAGGCGGTGCCGTTGATCGACAGCCTCTCGGCCGTCTCCGTCGGCATCATCGACGGCGTGCCGATGCTCGACCTCGCCTACGTCGAGGACGTGCGCGCCGAGACCGACATGAACGTGGTCGTCACCGGCCGCGGGCTCTTCGTCGAGGTGCAGGGCACCGCCGAGGGCGCCCCGTTCGACCGCCGCGAGCTCGACGCCCTGCTCGACCTCGCCGTCTCCGGAGCGTCGGACCTCGCGCGCATCCAGGCCGCGGCGCTCGCCGGGGAGGCCGGCGCGTGAGCCTGGACCTCGTCCTCGCCACCCACAACCCGGGCAAGGTCGAGGAGTTCCGCGCCATGCTCGCCGAGTCCCTGCCGGGCGTCGGCGTCCGCGCCTACGACGGTCCGGAGCCGGTCGAGGACGGGGTGACCTTCGCCGAGAACGCTCTGATCAAGGCGCGCGCCGCTGCCGCGCACACGGGCCTCGTGGCGCTCGCCGACGACTCCGGGATCCGGGTGGACGTCCTCGGCGGCTCTCCCGGCATCTTCTCGGCGCGCTGGTCGGGCACGCCGCACGACGCCGTCGCGAACCTGGAGCTCCTGCTCGCCCAGATCGCCGACGTGCACGAGGAGCACCGCGGGGCGCACTTCGTCTGCACCATCGCCCTCGTCGTCCCGGACCGGGTGCTCGCCGGCGGTCAGGAGATCGTCGTCGAGGGGCGGTGGCCCGGCGCGATCGCCGTCGCCCCGCGCGGGACGAACGGGCACGGCTACGACCCCGTGTTCCTCCCCGAGGGGTCCGACCGCACGGCGGCCGAGCTCTCGCCCGAGGAGAAGAACGCGGCGAGCCACCGCGCGCGGGCGTTCACCGCTCTGCGCGGGGAGCTGACGGAGCTGGCGGCGCGCCTGGCCTGAGGGCCGGGCGACCCGACGGCCGGGCGACCCGACGGGCTCAGTGCTCGCGGCCGCCGTGCGCGCGGCGCTCGTCGTCGAGCGTCGCCGGGTCGAGGACGAGCGCGCTCGCCTCGGCCGCGTCGGTCTCAGGATCGACGGAATGCCTGGCCTTGCGCTGCTGCTGGAAGAAGTGGAACAGCGTCGGCACGATCGCGAGCACGACCGCTCCGATCAGGATGACGTCGATGTAGTGCGACACGAAGTCGGCCACCGGCGGGATGAACGCGAGCAGCCAGCCCAGGAGGGTCACTCCGCTGCCCCAGATCAGCGCGCCGATCAGGTTGTAGAGGCTGTACTTCTTGTAGTTCATGTGCGCGACGCCCGCGGCGATCGGCGCGAAGGTCCGCACGATCGGGACGAAGCGCGCGAGGATCACGGCGAGCCCGCCGAAGCGCTCGAAGAAGGCGTTGGTGCGGCGCACGTTCTCGACGCTGAAGAAGCCCGACTCCTTGCGCTCGAAGATGCGCGGACCGGCCTTGTGCCCGATCAGGTAGCCGACCTCGCCGCCGACGAACGCCGAGAAGCCGATGGCCAGGCAGATGATCCAGATCGGGACGCCGAGCCCGCCGTTCGAGGCGTTCTCGTGCGCGAGGAGGCCCGTGATGACGAGCAGGGTGTCGCCCGGGAAGAGGAAGCCGATCAGCAGCCCGGTCTCGGCGAAGACGATCAGGCAGACCACGAGGACGCCCCACGGCCCGAACGAGGTGAGGATCGTCTCCGGGTCGAGCCAGGGGATCAGGGCGGCGTGGTTCAACAGGTCTCCAGTCGTCTGCAGTGCCGTGGGGCCGGGAGGCGGTCGGGCGGCGTGACAGCGCACAGCGTACCGGTCGACTCCTCACGCGAGCCGTGGATCCGCGACCGGTCGGCACAGGGTCCGCGACCGGCGGACGGGACGACGACGTGGTGCGGAAGGAGGGACTCGAACCCTCACGCCTCTCGGCACAGGAACCTAAATCCTGCGTGTCTGCCATTCCACCACTCCCGCGGGTGCCGCTCCAGTGTAGGAGGGGAGCGCCGCGGCTCAGTGGCCCGGGCGGCGGTGCGGCAGGTACCGCGGGATCCAGCGGGCAAGCGCTCCCGCGCCGACGAGGCCGAGGACTCCGATCGCCCCGGCTGCGAACGGGAGGGAGACCGCCGCGGTGAGCGCCGAGACGACGATCGGAGCCGTCGCGTTGCCGACGTCGCCCGTGAAGCGGAACGCGCCGAGGAACGGGGCGGGGTCCTCGCGCGGCGCCAGGTCGGCTCCGATGGTCATGAGGATGCCCGAGCCGATGCCGTTCGCCACCGCCAGGACGCACGCCACGGCGATGAACCACGGCACCGGGTCGCCGGCGAGGAGGGTGAACGCCAGGACGACGTGCCCGACCCCCAGTCCGATCATCGAGGGGATCGCCGTCGCGCCGCGGCCGAAGCGGTCCATCAGCTGCCCGCCGGCGTAGAACAGGGCGAAGTCGAGCCCGCCGGCGATGCCGATGACGATGGCCGTGTCGGTCTCGCCCATCCCGATGCTGACCGCCCAGAGCGGCAGGATCACCGTGCGGCTCGCCCGGAGCGCGCCGATCATGGCGGCGCCGCTGCCCATCCGGGCGAGGACCCCGCGGTGCTGGCGGAGAGTGGCGACCAGGCCCTGCTGGGGCTCCGGCTCCGGAGCCTCCTCGACCGGGGCGGCCGAGCGGCGGAGGATCGTGGCCGGGTCCGGGACGAGGAGCAGCACGGCGACAGCCGCGACGCAGCAGACGATGTGGATCCAGAAGACGGACTCGACGGTGCCGGTCAGGTGCACCACTCCCGCCGACACGAACGGGCCGATCAGCCAGCCGGCGCGGAACGCCCCCGCGAGGGCGGACAGCGCGCGCGCCCGGTAGCCCACCGGAACGAAGGACGTCATGAACGCGTGCCGCGCCAGCGCGAACACGGCGGTCGCGACTCCGATGACGAAGACGCCGACGGTCAGGCCCACCCACGAGGACGAGAGGAGGCAGATCACGAGACCGAGGATCGACGCGGCCGAGGCGGCGAGCATCGCGCCGCGCTCGCCGATGCGCGAGACCACCCATCCGCTGGGCACGTCGCCCGCGAGCTCGCCGATCATGATCATGCCCGAGACCAGGCCCGCGATCGCCAGCGTCGCCCCGAGGTCGCCGGCAGCGACCGGCAGCAGCGGGATGATCGCACCCTCGCCGATCGAGAAGAGGAGGGTGGGGAGGAACGTCGACAAGAGGAGCGGCCCCACGGGGAACGGGCGCTCGGCGGGGACGGTCACCATCCCCAGCGTACGCGGGGGCCGCGGGTGGTCCCCGGTAGTCTGGGGGCACCATGCTGGACAACGACTTCACCGAGCAGATCACTGCTCTCCGCTCCACCTTCGACGACATCCGCGCCGTGATCGACGTCGATCGCCTCCGCACCCGCATCGCGGAGCTGAACGAGCAGGCCGGCGCCCCCGATCTCTGGGACGACACGGTCAACGCGCAGAAGGTCACGAGCGCGCTCAGCCACCGGCAGTCCGAGCTCGCGCGCATCACCTCGATCGAACGCCGCCTCGACGACCTCGAGGTGCTCGTCGAGATGGCGAACGAGGCCGAGGACGCCGACTCCGAGCAGGAGGCGATCGCCGAGCTCGCCTCGCTGCAGAAGGTGATGGGCGAGCTCGAGGTCCAGACCCTGCTCGACGGCGAGTACGACGACCGCCCTGCGGTGGTCACCATCCGCGCCGGGGCCGGCGGCGTCGACGCCTCCGACTTCGCCGAGATGCTCATGCGCATGTACCTGCGCTGGGCCGAGAAGCACAAGTACTCCGCGACCGTGATGGACGCGAGCTACGCGGAGGAGGCGGGCATCAAGTCGGCCACCTTCCAGATCGACGCCCCCTACGCCTTCGGCACGCTGTCGGTCGAGGCCGGCACGCACCGCCTCGTCCGGATGAGCCCCTTCGGCGCTGCGGGCAAGCGCCAGACGTCCTTCGCGGCGGTCGAGGTCATCCCGCTGATGGAGGAGGCCGGAGCGATCGAGATCCCCGACAACGACATCCGCGTCGACGTCTTCCGCTCCTCGGGCCCCGGCGGCCAGTCGGTCAACACCACCGACTCCGCCGTCCGGCTCACCCACATCCCCACGGGCACGGTCGTCTCGATGCAGAACGAGAAGAGCCAGATCCAGAACCGCGCGGCCGCCATGCGCGTGCTGCAGTCGCGGCTCCTGCTGCTGCAGAAGGAGCAGGAGGCGGCCACCAAGAAGGAGCTCGCCGGGAACATCACGGCGAGCTGGGGCGACCAGATGCGCAGCTACGTGCTCGCTCCGTACCAGATGGTCAAGGACCTTCGGACGGACTACGAGGTCGGCACCCCGGCCCACGTCTTCGACGGCGACCTCGACGGCTTCATCGCCGCCGGGATCCGCTGGCGCAAGTCCGCCTGAGCCGCTCCGCAGCGCTCTCCCGGCCGCCTCGCCCGGCGCGCCGGGGGAGCCCGGCGGCGGCCGCCGGGGCATCGTCGCTTACCCTCGTATCGACATGATTCGCTTCGACAACGTCTCCAAGCAGTATCGCGGCGGCACGAGACCCGCCCTGAACGCCATCGACCTCGAGATCCTGCGGGGCGAGTTCGTCTTCCTCGTCGGCGCCTCCGGGTCCGGCAAGTCGAGCTGCCTCCGCCTGATCCTCAAGGAGGAGCGGCCCTCCTCGGGGTCGATCCACGTGCTCGGGCAGAACCTCGGCAAGATCTCCAGCCGCAAGGTCCCGTACTTCCGCCGCAACATGGGCGTGGTGTTCCAGGACTTCCGCCTGCTGCCGAACAAGTCGGTCTTCGACAACGTCGCGTTCAGCCTGCAGGTCATCGGCAAGTCCAAGGGCTTCATCCAGGAGGCCGTCCCGGACACCCTGAAGATGGTCGGCCTCGCCGGCAAGGCGTCGCGGCTGCCGCACGAGCTCTCGGGCGGCGAGCAGCAGCGCGTCGCCATCGCCCGCGCCGTCGTCAACAAGCCCGCCGTCCTGCTCGCCGACGAGCCCACCGGCAACCTCGACCCCACGACCAGCGCCGGCATCATGGCGCTCCTCGAGCGGATCAACGCCGGCGGCACGACCGTGATCATGGCCACGCACGAGGCCGGCATCGTCGACCAGATGAAGCGCCGCGTCATCGAGCTCTCGGCGGGCAGCATCGTCCGCGACGAGAGCCAGGGCGGCTACGGCCAGACCGAGAGCATCACCGTCGTGCACGACGGAGTGGTCGTGGTCGCGGCCGACGACCACCCCGCCGTCGAGCCGGTCGCCGAGCCCGTCGCCGCCCCCGTGCTGATCGACGGCGAGCTCGCTCCCGCCGAGGTGCCGGAGGTGGACCTGCGGCGCAGCGCCGCACCCGTGGAGCCCGAGTCCGCCTCGCGCACCGGGTCGTTCCTCCGCCCGCGCCTGTCGCAGACCGCCGCGCAGCCCGTCGTGCCCGAGGGGCGCCGCTCCGCTGCCGCGCCGGATCCGGCGCCTGCCGCTCCGGCCGCCGAGGAGTCGACCCCCGCACCCGCCCCCGCCGAGCCGGAGGCGCCCGCCGCCCCGCGCGTCGAGCTCCAGAGTCAGACCGGTCCGATCTACCTCCCCGCCGACACGGGCACTCTGCCCGAGGAGTCCCTCGCGGCCCGCCTGGGCCTGCGCGCGCACGCGGGAGAAGGCGACGAGACCGGCGACGACCAGCAGAACGTAGGACCCGTCAAGTGAGAATGGCACTCATCTGGTCGGAGGTCGCGAGCGGCCTCCGACGCAACGTCTCCATGGTCGTCTCGGTGATCCTGGTGACCTTCATCTCCCTCACCTTCGTCGGCACGGCGATCCTGCTGCAGATGCAGATCGGCCAGATGAAGAACTTCTGGTACGACAAGGCCCAGGTCGCGGTGTACATGTGCACCGCCACCTCCGGCGGCTCGAACTGCAGCGGCTCCGACGCGACGCAGGAGCAGATCGACTCGGTCGAGACGCAGCTCGACGGCTCGACCCTCGCGCCCTACATCGACCGCTTCTACTTCGAGGACCACGACCAGGCGTACGCGAACTTCCAGGAGCAGTTCGCCGGCAACCCGGTCGCCGAGTACGTCACTCCGGACCTGCTGAACCAGACGTTCTGGATCAACCTGCAGGACCCGACGCAGTCGGACGTGCTCGTCGAGAGCCTCTCGAGCGTCTCGGGCGTGGAGAGCGTCACGGACCAGCGGCAGTACCTCGACCAGATCTTCTCGATCCTGAACGCGGCGAGCTACACGGCGATCGGGATCGCGGTGCTCATGCTCGTGGCGGCGGTGCTGCTGATCGCCACGACCATCCGGTTGTCGGCGTTCTCGCGTCGGAGGGAGCTCGGGATCATGCGCCTGGTGGGCGCCTCGAACCGCTTCATCCAGACCCCGTTCATCCTCGAGGGCGTGTTCGCCGCGCTGCTCGGCTCCCTGCTGGCGGGTGTGGCCGTGGTGGCGATCGTGCAGTTCTTCGTGCAGGGGTTCCTCGCCTACCGCATCCCGCTCACGTCGTTCGTGGGCCTGGACGACGCGTTGATCGTGGTCCCGATCCTGGTGGTGGTCGGCGCGATCCTCGCGGCGATCGCCTCCAACGTCGCGATCGCCCGGTACCTGCGGGTCTGACCCGACGGCGCGCGTATACTGATGGGCTGCCCCGGACGGGGCGGCCCATCATCGCTCTCGGACGCAAGGAGCCGCCGTGCCCAGGGAACAGGGACAGAAGGTCGTCGCGACCAATCGCAAGGCGCGCCACGACTACCTCATCGAGGACACCTACGAGGCCGGCCTCGTGCTCACCGGCACCGAGGTCAAGTCGCTGCGCGCGGGCCGGGCGTCCCTCGTCGACGGCTACGCCTTCGTCGACGGCGGAGAGGCGTGGCTCGACGCGGTGCACATCAACGAGTGGGCGCAGGGCACCTGGACGAACCACCCGCCCCGCCGCAAGCGCAAGCTGCTGCTGCACAAGGCGCAGATCCTCAAGATCCACAACAAGGTGAAGGAGGGCGGGTACACGCTGATCCCGCTCTCGCTCTACTTCAGCGACGGCAAGGCCAAGGTCGAGCTCGCGGTCGCCAAGGGCAAGAAGGACTACGACAAGCGCCAGGTGCTCCGCGAGCGCCAGGACCGTCGCGAGGCCGACCGCGCCATGGCGACCCGCCGCCGCCTGGGGGAGTAGGCCGGGAGGGCGTCCGCGCGCAAGCCGGGTCACGGCTCGGCGCGTGCTGGGAGACTGGACGGCGTGACAGCCTCCGAGAGCTCCCCCGACGCACCGCGCACCGCCGCCGAGGAGAGGACCCGCTGGCGGGCCTTCGCCGTGGCGGTGTCGGTGGCGGCCTTCACGATCCTGGACCTCTCGAAGGTCAACGTCGGCCTGCCGTCGATCGAGAAGTCGCTCTCGGCGGACGCGAGTCAGCTGCAGCTGATCGTCGCGGGATACGCGCTCGCGTTCGGTCTCTCGCTCGTGCCGGCCGGACGCCTGGGCGACATCCGCTCGCGACGGCTGCTCTTCCTGATCGGCCTGACCGTCTTCACGCTGACGAGTCTGCTCTGCGCCGTCGCGCCGTCGATCGAGTTGCTCGTCGTCGCCCGCTTCCTGCAGGGGATCGCGGCGGGCATCCAGATGCCCCAGGTGCTCGGGCTCGTGCAGCAGCTCTTCACCGGCGCCGAGCGCGCCCGGGCGTTCGGCGTGTTCGGCGCGGTGATCGGCCTGTCGACGGCGTTCGGTCCGACGCTGGGCGGGCTGCTGATCGCGATCGGCGGCGAGCAGGACGGCTGGCGGCTGCTGTTCTGGATGAACATCCCGCTGGGTGTCGCCGCCCTGGTCCTCGCGTGGCGCCTCCTGCCGCGGGTGCAGCGGAAGTCGGCCGGGGACACCTCTCTCGATCCGGTCGGGCTGCTGCTGCTGGGCGTCGCGATCTTCGCCTTCATGCTCCCGTTCCTGCTGACCACCGGGGCGTCGAGCGATTCGCCGTACCGCTGGTTCTGGCTGCTGCTCGCGGTGGCGGCCGCCGCCGTGTTCGTGCGCTGGGAGTCGCACTACGCGTCGCTCGGGCGCACCCCGGTCATCGACTTCCGCATCTTCCGCACCAGCTCGTACCGCAACGGGATCCTCGTCGCGACGTCGTACTTCGCGGCCATCCCGGCGACGTTCCTGCTCACCACCCTGTTCCTCCAGCAGGGCCTCGGGCTGGCGCCGGTGTTCGCCGGCATGGTGAGCATCCCCTTCGCCCTCACCTCGGCGCTGACCGCCTGGTACGGCGGCAAGCTGGTGCAGACCTACGGCCGCGCCCTCGTCGTGCTGGGCATCGTGCTGGTGGTGGTCGGCTTCACGCTGGTGCTCCTGGCGGCCGAGCTGATGTCGGCCGACACGGCGGCCTACGGCATGGCCGCGGCGATGCTGGTCGCCGGAGCGGGCGGCGGATTCGTCGTCTCGCCCAACCAGACGCTGACGCTGGCCGAGATCCCGCCGGAGCAGGGCGGAGTGGCGGGGTCGGTCGGGCAGCTCGGCCAGCGCCTCGGCACTGCGGTCGGCACGGCCTGCGCCTCCGCCGTCTTCTTCGCGACGCTCGCCAGCGAGGCGGGCATGACCGAGGGTCTCGTGGCGTACCACGACGCGTTCCGGAACGGCTACTTCGTGACCCTCGGGCTGATCGCGCTCGCGCTGGTGCTCGGCCTGCTGGACCTGCGGCGTCGACGGGTGACGGCGCGCGCCGAGTCCTGACCCGCGGCCCCACGCGCTCGCAGGAGCGGCTAGAATGGTCTTCTGCCACTGCGGTTCCACCCGCTCGCGGCAGCCGCCGCTCCTCTCGGGGAGCAGCGGATCCACAACTCGACAGTGTGCGACGACGACCCACTCCAGGGCGGTGCTTCCCAGCATCCGCACCGAGTGCTCGCGGGGATGATCGGTTTCGACATTGCCTGCGAAACTGCGAGAAGCGGGTCGAGGATTCAGGGTTATCTCGTTAACGATCTCTGAAAAACACAGGTGCCGAACAGAAGCGCACCGACTTCGCTCTCGCTGCCTAAGCAGAGTCGATAGTCCGTCAGCCCGTGGGTGCGTCCTCGCCCCGGATCCTGGCGTCATCTAGAGGACTTGCTGCGTCGTTACGCCTGAGGGCGACGCGGGACTCGAACTCGGGCTGGGCCCGTCGACCGATGCGTCAGTGGTAACGGTCGGGGCCGAGTAGAACGCTTTCACTGGCTACACCCGTAGAAGGCGCAGAATCACAGCGATGGACGGGGGTTCAATTCCCCCCATCTCCACCACCGGTCGTCGTCGCACACGTCGAGCAGACAGAAGCCCCGCTCCCGAGAGGGAGGCGGGGCTTCTGCACGTCCGGCGCCGCTCACTCCGGCCGCACGTCGAGCTGGCGCAGTCGACCGTAGAGCGTCAGCAGCTCCACGCGGTCGGCCTCCTCCCGCGCGGGTCCTGCGAGCGTCACGGGCGCGGCCCACGAGCGGTACAGCTCGGTGGGCGTCAGCGCGGCGGCGGCGGTCCCGGGCGGGTAGTCCGAGTGCCCGCGGACGGGCAGCTCGGCGAAGGCGTCCGGGAGGACCCTGGCGAGGGCCTCGATCAGCGGGCGCAGCCGCTCGGAGCGCTCCGCGTCGACCGTGAGGGTCACGGCGTTCATCGCGGCGAGGGCGGCGGAGACGTGCTCGACCGTGTGGGCGTCGTCGCACTCCTCCGTCACGAGCAGCGAGACGATGCCGCGGGCCTTCAGCCAGCCCAGCGTCGCGGCGTCGGCGTCGCCGTGCACGGACAGGACCTTGTCCGAGGCGACGGTGTAGTCGCGCAGCACGGCGGCCCAGTCGGAGTGGCCGCCCTCCTCGAGGGCGTCGGCGGCGGCGATGAGCGCCGTCTCGTGGCGGATGCGGTCGAAGAGAGTGTCCGCGGGCGCGAAGTCCCGCTCGGTGACGGAGCGCCGTTCGGGTGGATCGGCGCTGGTCTCGTGCTGCATGGACGACTCCTCGTCGCTCGTCCGGCGCCCCCCGGGCCGTTCTCGGGTGCCTTCACAGTGCGCCGACTGCTGGCGCGTGTCAACGGGTCCGGGGCAGGGATTGACGGTCGGCGGCGGCCGCACAGCGTCGTCAGCGGGCGGCGCCGAAGAGCGTGCCGGCGGCCGGTCCCGTGGTGGGATCGAACACGGCGCAGAGGATCGTGCGATCGCCGTGCCTCCAGCTCGCCTCGGAGGGCACGATGCTGCGGTACTCCAGCGCGGAGGCGCCGTACGCGACGCCGATCGCGGCCGGGAACTCCAGGTCGCACGCGGCCTTAGCCTGAGCGAGGAGGGTGTTCCGGCTCGTGTAGTCGTCACCGGGTTGCTCGAAGGCGTGGAACACCTCGAGGTCGTGCACGTCGGCGCACGGCACGAGTTCGACGTCGGCGAGGCGGGAGCCGTCGGGGGCGAGGAGGCAGTCGCCCCTCCGCACCGAGAAGGCGTCGACGACGCCCGCCGTCACCACTACTCCGGCCTCGTCCCGGACGGCGTCGGGGGAATCGGACCCGACGACCGAGGAGCAGGAGGCGAGCGCCAGGACGAGGGCCGCGCCGGCGACAAGGCAGAGGCGGCGCCTCATCGGGCCGCCACGATGGCGAGGATCTCGTCGTGCAGGACGCCGTTCGTCGCCAGCGAGCTGCCGTGCCACGGCCCGGCCTCGCCGTCGGCCGAGGTGAAGCGGCCGCCGGCCTCCTCGACGATCGGCACGAGGGCCGCGAGGTCGTAGGGCTTCACGTCGAACTCGCCCGCGCCGTCGAGCAGGCCCTCGGCGACGAGCATGTACGCCCAGGCGTCGCCGTACGCGCGGTCGCGCCAGACGCCGCGCGCCAGCTCGAGCAGCTGATCGAGGCGGCCGGCGCCGTCCCACTGCTGGATGCTGTTGTAGCTGAAGGTCGCGTCGGCCAGGTCGGCGATGCCCGAGACCCGGATCCGGCGCGGCTGCTGCACCGCCGGCGCGGCCAGGACGCCGCGCAGCTCGTCCGGCAGCTCGATCCGGCCCACGGCTCCGGTGCTCTCGTCGGTCCACGCGCCGGAGCCCTTCGCGGCCCACCAGCGCTTGCCGAGGGCGGGCGCCGAGACGACGCCGACGACGGGGACGCCGTCGACCGCGAGGGCGATGAGAGTGGCCCAGATCGGCACGCCGCGGAGGAAGTGGGCCGTGCCGTCGATCGGATCGAGGATCCACTGGCGGGACGCCTCGCCCGAGGTGCCGAACTCCTCGCCCAGGATCGAGTCCTCGGGCCGCTCCTCGCCGAGGATCCCGCGGATCGTCTCCTCGACCGCGCGGTCGGCGTCGGTGACCGGGGTGCGGTCGGGCTTGGTGGTCACGACGAGGTCCCTCGCGAGGAACCGCTCGCTCGAGACGGCGTCGGCCGCGTCGGCGAGGCGGAGGGCGAGGCGGAGGTCGTCGTCGAGGCTCGGAGTCACGGCTCCACGATACTGAGCGGGTCCGTCGCGGGCGTCTCGGCCCGGGTGCGCCCCGCCGTCGCCGCGTCGATTTGACGAGACGGGGGGAGCCACTGCTAATGTGATTCCTCGGTTCGGAAAGCATGTTTCCTCCGGACCACGGCAGCATCGCCACGCACCTCTAGCTCAATCGGCAGAGCAACTGACTCTTAATCAGTGGGTTCTCGGTTCAAGTCCGAGGGGGTGCACCACCCGAGACGCCCGCCCCTCCGGCGGGCGTTTCGTCGTTCCGGGGCGCGGTCGCCCCACGCGCGAGCGGCTCGTCCCGATCCTGGGACGCCCTGCCGCACCTCGCACCCGCCTGGGCATCCGCACGACGTCGCCCCGGCGCTCCCGACCGCGCGGCTCGTCCGTGGAAGGCTGGGCCGCTCGCTCGCCCCCCTCCCCGACGAAAGGACCGACGTGCCCGAAGACGTCCTCCCCGAGATCGGCGGCATCGCACTCGCGGTCGCCGTCGCCGTGGTGATCGCCGTGGTCGTGACCGCCGTGGTCGCCCTCGCGATCCGCATGATCGGCAAGCGCAAGGTCTGGGCGCGGCTGCTCATCCGCCGCGTCCGCATCCCGTTCCGCGTGCTCCTGCTGACGATCGCCGTCTGGATCGCGCTGGCCGCGACGGTGACCGGCGACGTCGCTCCCGAGCTCGTCGACCGGGTCTTCCAGATCGCGACGATCGGAGCGTCGGCCTGGCTGGTCGGCGCGCTCTTCGTGTTCCTGGAGGATCTGGGCGCCGAGCGCTACCGCACCGACACCGTCGACAACCGCCGGGCCCGCCGCCTGCGGACCCAGATGACGATCATCCGGCGCGTCGCAGTGGCCGCCGTCGTGGTCGTGGCCATCGGAGCCGCCCTGCTGACCTTCCCGCAGGCGCGCACCGCGGGAGCGAGCCTCCTGGCCTCGGCGGGTGTGCTCTCGATCGTGGCGGGCCTCGCCGCGCAGTCGAGCCTCACGAACATCTTCGCAGGGGTGCAGCTGGCCTTCAGCGATGCGATCCGCCTCGACGACGTCGTGATCGTCGAGGGCGAGTGGGGGCGGATCGAGGAGATCACGCTGACCTACGTCGTCGTGCACCTCTGGGACGACCGCCGCCTCGTGCTGCCGACGAACTACTTCACCACCCAGCCGTTCCAGAACTGGACCCGCACCGGCTCCGAGCTGCTCGGAGCGGTCGAGCTCGATCTCGACTGGCGCGTGCGCCCGGACGAGATGCGCGAGGAGCTGCACCGGATCCTCGAGCAGACCGACCTCTGGGACCAGCGCGTCAGCGTCCTCCAGGTGACCGACGCTGTCGGCGGGTTCGTGCGGATCCGGGTGCTCGTCACCGCGAAGGACGCGCCGACGCTGTTCGACCTCCGCTGCTACGTGCGCGAGCGGCTCGTGCAGTGGCTGCACGAGAGCGACCCGGTCGCCCTGCCCCGCCAGCGCGTCGAGATGGAGCGGCAGGAGCCCGGAGCGAACGGCGCCGCCCGGCCGACGCCGCCGCGCCAGCACGCGACTCCGGACAACCTGTTCTCGGGGGACGCCGCGTCGAACGAGCGCGGCGCGCTGTTCACCGGGCTGATCGACCTGCGCGACACCCGACGGCCCGACTGACGCGAACGGAGGTCGCCTTCCGCAGGCGGCCTCCGCTGCCGGTCAGCGTCCGATCGAGGACATGTCGGCGTAGCGCTCGCCCACCGGCGGCTCGATGGCCGTGAGCGCCGCGAGCTGCTGCCCGGTCAGGACCAGCGCATCCGCCGCCGCGTTCTCCTCGATCCGCGACACGCGCTTCGTGCCGGGGATCGGCGCGATGTCGTCGCCCTGCGCGAGCAGCCACGCGAGCGCGACCTGCGCCGACGTGGCGCCGACCTCGGCCGCGACCCGGTCGACCTCCTCCACGATGCGGATGTTCGCCTCGAGGTTGCCGTCCGCGAAGCGGGGGTTGGAGCGGCGGAAGTCGTCGTCGCCCAGCGCGTCGACGGAGCGGATGGCTCCGGTCAGGAAGCCGCGTCCCAGCGGCGAGTAGGGCACGAAGCCGATGCCGAGCTCGCGCAGCAGCGGCAGCACCTCGGATTCGGGGTCGCGCGTCCAGAGCGAGTACTCGGACTGCACGGCCGTGACGGGATGCACGGCGTGGGCCCGGCGGATCGTCGCGGGCGCCGCCTCCGACAGTCCGTAGGCCCGGATCTTGCCCTCCTGGATCAGCTCGGCGAAGGCGCCGGCCGTCTCCTCGATCGGCACGCCCGGGTCCATCCGGTGCTGGTAGTAGAGGTCGATCCGATCGGTGCCGAGGCGCTGCAGCGACCCCTCGACCGCGAGGCGGAGGTTCTCGGGGGAGCCGTCGAGGCCGCGCTCGCCGGAGCCGCGGTGCTGGATCATGCCGAACTTGCTGGCGATCACCACCTCGTCGCGACGGTCGGCGAGGGCGCGGCCGACGAGCTCCTCGTTGGTGAACGGGCCGTAGATCTCGGCGGTGTCGATGAAGACGACGCCGAGGTCGACGGCGCGGTGCAGGGTGCGGATCGACTCCGCGTCGTCGGTTCCGGCGCCGGAGTAGAAGGCGGACATGCCCATGGCGCCGAGGCCGAGGCGGGAGACGTCGAGGGCGGTTCCGGGGTCGCCGGCGCCGAGGGTGATCTTCTTCACGAGGTGGTCCTCTCCTGGTAGGCCGCGATCTTGATGTCGATCGCGGCGAGACTGCGGTGGGTCCGCGCGAGCTGCTCCTCGACCTCGGCGCGGTGCGCCCGGAGGAGGGCGAGCCGTTCGGGCTCGCTCGCGGGACCGATCCTGAGCAGACCCGCGTACTCGCGGATGCGCGCGATCGGCATCCCCGTGGCGCGGAGCTTGGTCAGGAAGTCCACCCAGCCGACGTCCGAGGGGCTGTAGCGCCGGTGCCGCGACGACGCCCGCTCGACGGGCTCGAGCATGAGCCCGACGCGCTCGTAGTAGCGCAGCGTGTGCACGGTGAGACCGGTCGCCGCGGCGACCTCCGAGATCGACAGCACGTCGGCGGCGGGCGCCTCGGCGAGGGGGGTGGTGGACATGGCGTCACCCTAGGACTTCGAGCGCGCTCGAAGTCAAGCCGCCCCGGAACCGCGCCCGCTCAGCGCTCCGCCGTCAGGAACGCGGTCAGCGCCTCGGCCAGCTGCGCATCCGACTCCTCGTGGCCGATCGTCGCGACGCCGTCACCCGGCTGCGGGCCGTACCAGCCGAAGGCGGCGTGGTTCGCGCCCTCGATCTCGACGGACTCCGCGGAGGCGGGCAGCAGGTCGCGGGCGGCGGCGACCTTCGCGGGGGTGCTCAATCCGTCCTCCGATCCGCTGACGCTGAGGACGGGGAGGCCGCTCGCCGAGAGGTCGTTCGCGCAGTAGCTGCCCAGCAGCACGAGGCCGGCGACGTCGTCGCCTCCCGCCCACTGGCAGGCCTTCACGCCGCCGAGGGAGTGACCGCCGACGAACCACTCGTCGACCCCCTCCGCCTGGTCGGTGAAGCTCTCGAGCGAACGGAGGTCGAAGAAGGCGAGGTTGAGGACCGGGCGCGTGATGACGACCGTGACGCCCTCCGCCACGAGCGGGGCGAGGGTCGCTTCGTACGACTCCGCATCGACCTTGGCGCCCGGCACGAAGACGAGACCCTCGCCCGACGCGCCGCCGGTCGGAGTCATCACGATCGCGGAGTCGGTGCGCTCGACGCCCACTCCGGGCTCGGCTCGCACGCGCTCGAGGGCCGCCTCGTCCGGCCCGAGGACGATCGAGGACCAGGTGAGGAAGCCGAGCACGGCGACCGCGAGCAGCCCGCCCAGCGCGAGCAGCACGATCCGGAGCGGCCGGCGCCGACGCGCGCTCATCGGCTCGCCGCGATCGCGTCGGCGGCCTGCACGAGAGCGAGGTGCGAGAGCGCCTGCGGAGTGTTGCCGGCGTGGCGGCGGTTCTCGACGTCGTACTCCTCCGACAGCAGGCCCACGTCGTTCGCGAGCGACACCAGCCGGTCCATCAGCGTCCGGGCGTCGTCGAGGCGCCCCGAGGAGGCGTACTGCCGGACGAGCCAGAACGAGCAGGCGAGGAACGGGTGCTCGCCGCCCGGCAGGCCGTCGACCGAGGACTCGGTGCGGTAGCGGTGCAGGAGCCCCTCATGCAGGAGCACGCGCTCCATCTCGGCCACGGTGCCGGTCATCCGCGGATCGTCGGCGTCGACGTAGCCGACCATCGGCAGCACGAGGAGCGACGCGTCGACCTCCGTCGATCCGTACGACTGCACGAAGTGACCGCGCTCGGCGTCGAAGCCCTGCGCGTCGATCTCGGCGCGCACCTCGTCGCGCAGCGCCTCCCAGGTCTCGACCGGGCCGTCGAGGCCGTGCTCGCGGACCGCCCGCACGCCGCGGTCGAGTGCGGCCCAGATCATGACCCGGGAGTGCGTGAAGTGGCGGGGCTCGCCGCGGATCTCCCAGATGCCGTTGTCGGGTCGCTGCCAGTTCTCCTCGACGAAGCCGAGCAGGGCGCGCTGGAGAGGCCACGAGAACCGGTTCTCGTCGACACCCGCGGTGCGCGCCTCGTGCAGCGCGACCATGACCTCGCCGATGACGTCGGCCTGGTACTGGTCGACCGCCGCGTTGCCGATCCGCACGGGCGAGGCACCGTCGTAGCCGGGCAGGCTCGGCATCGTGCGCTCCGCGAGGTCCCGCTCGCCTGCGATGCCGTACATGATCTGCACGTCGGCCGGATCGCCCGCCACCGCGCGGAGCAGCCAGGCGCGCCACTTCTGCGCCTCCTGCTCGAAGCCGTGAGCGAGCAGCGCCTGCAGGGTCAGCGCGGCGTCGCGGAGCCAGACGTAGCGGTAGTCCCAGTTGCGGCTGCCGCCGAACTCCTCCGGGAGCGACGTGGTCGCGGCGGCCACGATGCCGCCCGTCTGGTCGTCGGTGAGGGCGCGGAGGGTGAGCAGGGAGCGCACGACCGCCTCGCGGTACGGGCCGTCGTAGCGGATCGATCCGGCCCACTCCGACCACCAGGCCAGCGTGGTCTCGAGGGCCCGATCGACGTCGAGGGCCTTGGGGGAGCGGTGGTGGGAGGGGAACCAGGCCATCGAGAGATCGGTGACGGCACCCGCGGCCACGTCGAACTCGGCGCTGTGGACGTGGTCGGTCGCCGTCAGCCGCACACCGCGGACGACGACCGCGTCCGGCCCTGCCACGGCGACCAGCAGCGGAGCCTCGTCCGTGCCCTCCTGGCGCACCCACGGCACGACCCGCGCGTAGTCGAAGCGGAGGCGCAGCTCCTGCCGCATCCGCACCGTGCCCGAGACGCCGCGCACCCGGCGCACGAGCTCGGCCCGGTCGTCCCGCAACGGCATCACGTCGGTGACCTCCACCACTCCGCTCGACGTCGTCCACCGGGTGAGCAGGGCGAGCGTGTCGCCGAGATAGCGGCGCTCGACGCGGGCGTCGGGATCGACCGGCCGCAGGGACCAGCGCCCCTGCTCGTCGCCGCCCAGCAGGGCGCCGAAGACGGACGGGGAGTCGAAGCGCGGGAGGCAGAGCCAGTCGATGCCGCCGTCGCGGGAGACGAGAGCGGCGGTGCGGCAGTCGGAGAGGACCGCGTAGTCCTCGATCGGGGAGACCATGCACGGATCCTCTCAGCACGAGCCGGGCACTCCCCGTCAAGGCGGAGCGTCGGTCCTCACCCGCGCCGTAGGGTGAGCCGCATGACGCACTCGGTCTCGACACTGCTCATCCTCGGAGCGACGGGGGACCTCTCCTCCCGGCTCCTGCTCCCCGCGATCGGCCAGCTGCTGACGCGCGAACCCGACCGGAGGCTGCAGCTCGTCGGCGCCGGCCGCGAGGACTGGACGCAGGAGCACTGGCACGAGGTCCTCTCCACCTCGCTCGCGACGGTCGAGACGAGCGGCACCGGCGCCGACGAGATGGTGGCGGGCACCCGGTACCAGCAGATCGACGTCACCGATCCGGAGGCGCTCGCCGCGCTGCTCGCGAGCTTCGCAGGACCCGTCGCGATCTACTTCGCCCTGCCGCCCGCGATCGCGGCGAAAGCGTGCGACGCGCTCGCCGCGCACGACCTGCCCGCGGGAACCGTGCTCGCGCTCGAGAAGCCCTTCGGCGTCGACGAGGAGAGCGCCCGTGCCCTCAACGAGCGCCTCGCCGCGCTCGTGCCCGAGGAGCGGGTCCACCGGGTCGACCACTTCCTCGGCCGCGCCACCGTGATGAACCTGCTGGGCCTGCGCTTCGCCAACCGGATCCTCGAGCCGCTGTGGTCGGCCGAGCACATCGAGAGCGTCGCCATCGTCTACGACGAGCAGCTCGGGCTGGAGGGGCGCGCCGGCTACTACGACGGCGCCGGTGCCCTGATCGACATGATCCAGAGCCACCTGCTGCAGGTGCTGGCGGTCGTCGCGATGGAGGCGCCGTCGACGCTCGACGCCGCCGACCTGCGCGACGCCAAGGGAATCGTGCTGCGCGCCACGCGGATCCGCGAGGAGGAGGGCTCTCGCCGGGCGCGGTACACCGCCGGGTCCGTCGACGGACGCGAGCTCCCCGCGTACGCCTCGGAGGAGGGCGTGGACCCCGAGCGCGGCACCGAGACGCTCGCCGAGCTCACGGTCGAGATCGACACCTGGCGCTGGGCGGGCGTGCCCTTCACGCTGCGCTCCGGCAAGGCGCTGGGCGAGCGCCGCCGCGAGGTGGTCATCCGCTTCAAGCCCGTGCCGCACCTGCCGAGCGGCTTCCACGGCACGGAGTCGCCCTCGGTGCTGCGGCTGTTCCTCGCTCCGGACAAGATGGCGCTCGAGCTCAACATCAACGGTCCCGGCGACCCCTACACGCTCGAGCGCGCGTCACTCGAGGCGACCTTCGGAGCCGGCGAGCTGCTGGCCTACGGCGAGGTGCTGTCGGGCATCCTCGACGACGACCCGTCGCTCTCGGTCCGCGGGGACGCGGCCGAGGAGTGCTGGCGGATCGTGCAGCCGGCACTCGACGCCTGGCGCTCGGGCGCCGTGCCGCTGGACGAGTACCCCGCGGGCAGCGAGGGCCCGGAGGGCTGGAAGCAGGTCTGAGCGGGAGGCGCGTCTCACGACCCCGCGGTGGAGGGGGGGATCTCGATACGCCCGCTGCGCGGGCTACTCGATCAGCAGGGGAGGGGCGGGGTCCGCTCGCCGCGCCTAGCGGGTCGCGTCGACCGGGAGCTGCGCTGGCGCGTCGGGCTCCGCCCAGACGGCGATCGGCTTCGGTTCCCAGGTGAGGGCCGCGGGCTCCGTCTCGACGGGCGGAGTGGAGGCGCGCATCACCGGGATCGCCGAGGTGACGGGATTCTCGGTCTCCGCGACGCCTGCGCGCAGCTGCTGCGCCTGGATCGCTCCGGCGAGCTCGTGCGCCAGGGACCTCGCGAGCATCCCGTGGAAGATCGGATCGCGGTCGTCGTGGCTGCGGCGTGTGACGACCCACGCCCCGTCGGAGCCGACGAACGCGGCGAGGCGCTCGTGCACGACGGCGAAGAGCTCGTCCTGCGTGAGCGCCGGGGCCGCGACGACCTCGGGGACCGGCGGGCGGCGCCTCAGACGAAACCTCATGACGAACCCCGATTCCCGTGCGACCAACAGCTGAGACCAGTGTCGCGGGGGAGCGGGGACGCAGTCCGCTGACACGCCGCCGCACAGGGCGAACGGCGCGTCAGCGGGCACGATCAGCGATCGCGCTTCTTGCCCTTCTCCTCCTTGGCGAGCTCCTTGGAGTCGTAGGAGACGGATCCGAAGGCGACCGCCACGGCGATCGCCCAGCTGACCCACTGCAGGACGAGTCGCCAGTCGCGCGGCCCCTTGCGGGTCGTCTGAAGGATCGACCAGCCGCCGACCAGCGCGCTGATGACGCTCGAGTTGAGGATGAACTTGCGCATCGATTGCCTCCCGGTGTTCACGACGACGCTACCGGTGCCGTCGCGATGCCCGGAGCGGTTGACAGGACGGAGCCGTTCTCCCGCTACCGTGGACCGCCGCCCGGCAGCATCCGGGCGCCGGGAGGATCGGAACCGCATGCGCACCGCAGTCATCGGGGTGGTCCTGCTCCTGCTCGGAGCGGTGGCGGTGCTCACGGGCGTCCTCCCTCCCGAGGCGCTGGGCGCGCTCGTCGAGCGGACGGGACCGATCCTCGCCTTCGTGGTGGCGGTCACGGTCGTGGCCGAGCTGGCTTCGGAGGCGGGCGTCTTCACCGTGGTCGCCGAGCGCGCCGCCGTCTGGGGTCGGGGCCGCACGGCCGTGCTCTGGCTGCTCGTCGTGCTCCTCGCGGTGCTGAGCACGGTCTTCCTGTCGCTCGACACGACCGCGGTGCTGCTGACGCCCGTCGTGGTGCTGCTCGCGGCGCACGTGAAGGTGTCGCCCCTGCCGTTCGCGATGGCGACGGTCTGGCTGGCGAACTGCGCGTCGCTCCTGCTCCCCGTGTCGAACCTCACGAACCTGCTCGCGGAGCGTCGGCTCGGCGTCGACGGGCCGCTCGAGTTCGCCGCGCTGACCGCTCTGCCCGCCCTGGTGGCCGCCGCGGTCCCGGTGCTGGTGCTCGCGATCCGGTACCGCCGCGAGCTGGCGGGCCGCTACAGCGCGGGGGAGCGGACGCCGATCGGGGATCGCGTGCTGCTCGTCGGCTCCGGCGCGGTGGTGGCCCTCCTGCTGCCCGCGCTGGTGTCCGGACTGGAGGTGTGGATCCCCGCCACGGCCGCGGCGGTGGTGCTGGTCGTCCTGTTCGCGGTGCGCCGGCCCCGCGCGCTCCGCGCCTCGCTCCTCCCGTGGCAGCTCGTCGTCTTCGCGGCCGGCCTCTTCGTCGCGATGGAGGCGGCGCACCAGCTCGGGCTGGGGGCGGCGCTCGCCGTGGTCGCGGGGCAGGGCGGCACAGTCGCGGACCTGCTGCGTCTCGCCGGCTCCGGAGCCGTGGCCGCGAACCTCGTCGACAACCTGCCGGCGTACCTCGCTCTCGAGCCCGTGGCCGCGGATCCGGTGCGACTGGTCGCCCTGCTGATCGGCGTCAACGCCGGTCCGCTGATCACGCCGTGGGCGTCGCTCGCGACCCTGCTCTGGCACCAGCGGCTGACGGCGATGGGCGTCCGGATCTCGTGGGCGCAGTACGCGCTGCTCGGTCTCGTCGCGGTCGTGCCGACCGTCGGCGGCGCGGTCCTCGCGCTCGCCGTCACGCAGGGTTAGGCGGCGGAGGGACATCTCCTGTCCGACACCCGTTCGAGAGGGGCTGGTAGCCTCCTGGGGTCCACGACGACCCGATTCGACGAGGGGTACACCATCTCCGAGCACGCAGTTCCCGACCTCCAGGACGGTGCTCCGGCGCCGCGCAACGCGTTCGTGGTGGTGTCCAACCGGCTCCCCGTCGACCGTGTGACGGCCGAGGACGGCACCGCCTCGTGGAAGACGTCCCCCGGCGGCCTGGTGACCGCGCTCGAGCCCGTCATGCGGGCGAACGAGGGCGCCTGGGTGGGCTGGCCGGGAGTCGCCGACGAGGTCGTCGCTCCGTTCGAGAACGACGGCGTGCTCATCGTGCCCGTCGCCCTCAGCGCCCAGGAGCTCGAGGACTACTACGAGGGCTTCTCGAACGACACGCTCTGGCCGCTCTACCACGACGTCATCGCGCCCCCCACCTACCACCGCGACTGGTGGGACGCCTACGTGCGGGTCAACCGGCGCTTCGCCGAAGCCGCCGCCGCGGTGACGGAGGAGAACGGCGTGGTCTGGGTGCAGGACTACCAGCTGCAGCTCGTGCCCAAGATGCTCCGCGAGCTCCGACCCGACGTCACGATCGGCTTCTTCAACCACATCCCGTTCCCGCCGTACGGGATCTTCGCCCAGCTGCCGTGGCGCAAGCAGATCGTCGAGGGCCTGCTGGGCGCCGACGTCATCGGCTTCCAGCGCCAGGGCGATGCGGGCAGCTTCCTCCGGGCGGTGCGGCGACTGCTCGGCTACGACACCCGCAGCACCGTCGTCGAGGTCCCGGTCGAGGACGAGGCCGCCGGCGGCACCCGGCGCGTCAACCGCTCCCGCCGGGGGGCGAGCGTGCGGCCCGTGGTCGCCCGGCACTTCCCGATCTCGATCGATTCGGCCTTCTTCGAGGAGATGGCCCGCACGCCCGAGATCCAAGCGCGCGCGAAGGAGATCCGCGACGAGCTCGGCAACCCCGAGGTGATCATGCTCGGCGTCGACCGGCTCGACTACACCAAGGGCATCGGGCACCGCCTGAAGGCGTTCGGCGAGCTCCTCGCCGACGGCCGCCTCAGCACCGCCGACGCCGTGCTCGTGCAGGTCGCCAGCCCGAGCCGCGAGCGCGTCGACACCTACCGCCAGCTGCGCGACGACATCGAGCTGCAGGTCGGCCGGATCAACGGCGACTACGGCCGGATCGGGCACCCGGCGATCAGCTACCTCCACCACGGCTACCCCCGCGAGGAGATGGTGGCCCTCTACCTCGCCGCCGACGTGATGCTCGTCACCGCGCTGCGCGACGGGATGAACCTCGTCGCCAAGGAGTACGTCGCCTCGCGCTTCGACAACGACGGCGTGCTGGTGCTGAGCGAGTTCACCGGAGCGGCCGACGAGCTGAAGCAGGCGGTGCAGATCAACCCCCACGACATCTCGGGGCTGAAGGACGCGATGGAGGCCGCCGCGCGCATGCCGCGGGCCGAGAAGACGCGGCGGATGCGGGCCCTGCGCCGTCGGGTCCTCGAGAACGACGTCGCGCGCTGGTCCGAGAGCTTCCTCTCGGCGCTCACCGAGCACGCCGCGGGCCAGCAGCTCGACGTGCGGCCGGCGGCGCGCGGCCAGGAGGCCCCGGTCGGCCAGGAGGCCGAGCACCGCGAGGACTCCGAGCGCGGCAAGGAGGCGGAGGCGCGATGAGCACCGTCACCCCCTCGCCCGTCGACCCGCACCTCCCCGGCGTCCCCGACCGCCTCGTCCTCGCCCTGCGCGAGTTGGCGGCGACCGGGCGGCTGCTCGTCGCCCTCGACTTCGACGGCACCCTCGCCCCGGAGGTCGACGACCCCGCGCGCGCCCGCGCCCTGCCCGAGGCGCGCGAGGCCGTGCTGCGCCTCCTGGGCCTGCCCGGCACCCGTGTCGCGCTCGTCTCGGGTCGCGCGCTCGAGAGCCTGGAGGAGGTGTCGCAGCTCCCCGACGAGGCCCTGCTCGTGGGCTCCCACGGAGTGGAGATCCGGCTCGACCCCGACGAGGACGCCGTGCGCCTGAACCCCGTCGAGCTCGCCAAGGTCGACCGGCTCGAGGGCGTGCTCAAGGGCATCGCCCGCGGGATCGACAACGTGTGGATCGAGGACAAGCCGGCCGGCTTCGCCCTGCACACCCGTCTCGCCACCGACAAGCACAGCAGGGTCGCGCACGTCGTCGCCCTGTCGGAGGCGCGCGCCGAGGTCGCGGGCGTCCACGTGCGCGAGGGAAAGAACGTGCTCGAGTTCTCGGTGCGCTCCACGACCAAGGGCGAGGCCGTCGAGCACCTGCGCCGCTACACCGGCGCCACCGCGGTGCTCTACGCGGGCGACGACGTGACCGACGAGGACGCCTTCGCCGTGATGCGCGCGGGTGACGTGGGCGTGAAGAGCGGGCCGGGCACCACCTCCGCGGCGTACCGCGTGCGGGGCCCGGAGCAGGTCGCGCACGTGCTCTCCCTGCTGGCGGAGTTCCGCGGCGCCCCGGCCTGACGAGGAGCGTGATCGGGGCGCTCGGGAGCGCCGGAGCAGGGGTCGCGAGGCGGTAGCCTCGTCACATGCCGGAAATCGATTGGAAGCCTCGTTCGCGCACCGTCACGGACGGCATCGAGGCCACGACGTCCCGCGGGATGCTCCGCGCCGTCGGAATGGGCGACGACGACTGGGAGAAGCCCCAGATCGGGATCGCCTCCTCCTGGAACGAGATCACCCCCTGCAACCTCTCCCTCGAGCGCCTCGCGCGCTCCGCGAAGGAGGGCGTGCACTCGGGCGGCGGGTACCCGCTGCAGTTCGGCACCGTCTCGGTGTCGGACGGCATCTCGATGGGCCACGAGGGCATGCACTTCTCGCTCGTCTCGCGCGAGGTCATCGCCGACTCCGTCGAGACCGTGATGATGGCCGAGCGCCTCGACGGCACCGTCATGCTCGCCGGCTGCGACAAGTCGCTGCCCGGCATGCTGATGGCCGCCGGGCGACTCGACCTCGCCGCCGTCTTCGTCTACGCCGGATCGATCGCTCCGGGCTGGGTCAAGCTCTCGGACGGCACCGAGAAGGACATCACGATCATCGACTCCTTCGAGGCGGTCGGCGGCGTCAAGGCCGGGATCATGTCCGAGGAGGACGCCAAGCGCATCGAGTGCGCCTTCGCCCCGGGCGAGGGCTCGTGCGGCGGCATGTACACCGCGAACACCATGGCCAGCGTCGCCGAGGCGCTCGGGATGAGCCTGCCCGGCTCGGCCTCGCCCGCTGCGGCCGACCGCCGCCGCGACTACTTCGCCCGCAAGTCCGGCGAGGCCGTCGTGGAGCTGCTGCGCAACGGCACCACCGCGCGCGACATCCTGACGAAGGAGGCGTTCGAGAACGCGATCGCCGTCGCGATGGCCTTCGGCGGATCCACCAACGTCATCCTGCACCTGCTCGCGATCGCCAACGAGGCCGAGGTCGACCTCACGATCGACGATTTCAACCGCATCGGCGACACGATCCCGCACATCGGCGACCTCAAGCCCTTCGGCAAGTACGTCATGAACGACGTGGACCGCCACGGCGGCGTCCCCGCCGTCATGAAGGCGCTGCTGGACGCCGGCCTCCTGCACGGCGACTGCCTGACGGTCACCGGCAAGACGGTCGCCGAGAACCTCGCGGCGATGGACATCGCGCCGCTGGACGGCGAGGTCATCCGCACGCTCGACAACCCGATCCACGCGACCGGCGGCCTCACGATCCTCAAGGGCTCGCTCGCCCCCGAGGGCGCGGTCGTCAAGACGGCCGGCTTCGACGCGTCCGTGTTCGAGGGCCCCGCGCGCGTCTTCGAGCGCGAGCGCGCCGCGATGGACGCCCTGACGAACGGCGAGATCGAGAAGGGCGACGTGGTGGTCATCCGCTACGAGGGACCGAAGGGCGGCCCGGGGATGCGCGAGATGCTCGCCATCACCGCCGCCATCAAGGGCGCGGGCCTCGGAAAAGATGTACTACTCTTGACCGACGGACGATTCTCAGGCGGCACAACCGGCCTGTGCATCGGACACATAGCACCCGAATCGGTGGACGCAGGTCCCATCGCATTCGTGCGCGATGGGGACCCGATTCGGGTCGACATCGCCGCTCGCTCGATCGACCTACTTGTCGACGACTCCGAGCTCGCCGCCCGCCGAGAAGGCTGGGCCCCCCTTCCTCCGCGCTACACCCGCGGTGTCCTCGCCAAGTACGCCAAGCTCGTGCGCTCGGCGGCCGTGGGCGCCACCACCGGGTGACCCCGGCCCGCTCCCGCCGGCCGCGCACTCGCGCCTCCCGCGTCCAGGACCTCGCGGTCCCGGGCCCGCCGCCGCACTCCCTCTCGAAGGAAACGACACCCGCATGACCCCGGACCCGTCCGCCGTGCATCCCGCACCCACGCCCCAGCCACCCCGCCCCGCCGCGTCCGCAGCGGCCCCGGCCCCCGCGGTCGAGACCCTCACCGGAGCGCAGGCGGTCGTCCGCTCGCTCGAGATGCTCGGGATCGAGGACGTCTTCGGCCTGCCCGGCGGCGCGATCCTCCCGGTCTACGACCCGCTGATGGACTCGTCGAAGATCCGCCACATCCTGGTCCGCCACGAGCAGGGCGCCGGCCACGCCGCCGAGGGCTACGCCTCGGCGACCGGCAAGCTCGGCGTCTGCATCGCGACGTCCGGCCCCGGAGCGACGAACCTCGTCACGGCGATCGCGGACGCCTACATGGACTCCGTCCCGATGCTCGCGATCACCGGTCAGGTCTTCTCGACGCTGATGGGCACCGACGCCTTCCAGGAGGCGGACATCGTCGGCATCACCATGCCGATCACGAAGCACTCGATCCTCGTCACCCGCCCCGAGGACATCCCGCAGGCGCTCGCCTCCGCCGCCCTCATCGCCACGACCGGCCGTCCCGGCCCCGTGCTCGTCGACATCACGAAGGACGCGCAGCAGAACGAGGCGCCGTTCCTCTGGCCGCCGAAGATCGACCTGCCCGGCTACCGCCCGGTCACCAAGGCGCACGGCAAGCAGATCCAGGCCGCGGCGCAGCTGCTGGCCGAGTCGAAGAAGCCGGTGCTGTACGTGGGCGGCGGCATCATCCGCGCGCGCGCCTCCGCCGAGCTCCTCGCGTTCGCCGAGACGTCCGGCGCACCGGTGGTCACCACGCTGATGGCCCGCGGCGCGTTCCCGGACTCGCACGAGCAGCACCTC
This sequence comes from Rathayibacter sp. Leaf299, assembly GCF_001423055.1. Classification (NCBI taxonomy): domain Bacteria; kingdom Bacillati; phylum Actinomycetota; class Actinomycetes; order Micrococcales; family Microbacteriaceae; genus Rathayibacter; species Rathayibacter sp. Leaf299. The sequence goes on along the minus strand of NZ_LMNT01000004.1, from coordinate 157,112 downwards.
GGCATGCCCGGCATGCACGGCACCGTCCCCGCGGTGCTGGCGCTGCAGGAGGCCGACCTGATCCTCGCGCTCGGCTCGCGCTTCGACGACCGCGTGACCGGCAAGGCGGCGCTCTTCGCCCCACACGCCAAGGTCGTGCACGTCGACATCGACCCCGCCGAGATCTCCAAGATCCGCACCGCCGACGTGCCGATCGTGGGAGACCTCAAGGATGTGCTGCCCGACCTCACCGACGCCTACGCCAAGGTGATCGACGGCGGCGCTCCCGACACCTCCGAGTGGTGGTCCTACCTCAAGGGCCTCCAGGAGGAGTTCCCGCTCGGCTACACGGAGCCGGCCGACGGCCAGCTCTCGCCGCAGTACGTGATCAAGCGCATCGGCGAGATCACCGGTCCCGAGGGCGTCTTCGCCTCCGGAGTCGGCCAGCACCAGATGTGGGCCGCGCAGTTCATCAAGTACGAGCGCCCCAACTCGTGGCTGAACTCGGGCGGCGCCGGCACCATGGGCTACTCAGTCCCGGCCGCCATGGGCGCCAAGGTCGGCGAGCCCGAGCGCGTCGTGTGGGCGATCGACGGCGACGGCTGCTTCCAGATGACCAATCAGGAGCTCGCCACCTGCACGATCAACGACATCCCGATCAAGGTCGCGGTGATCAACAACTCCTCGCTCGGCATGGTGCGGCAGTGGCAGACCCTCTTCTACGAGGGCCGCTACTCCAACACCGACCTCAACACGGGACACGACACCGTGCGGGTGCCCGACTTCGTGAAGCTGGCCGACGCGTACGGCGCGCTCGGCATCCGGGTCACGAAGCCCGAGGAGATCGACGACGCGATCCGCCTCGCGATCGCGACGAACGACCGCCCCGTGGTCATCGACTTCGTGGTCAGCCGCGACTCGATGGTGTGGCCGATGGTGCCCCAGGGCGTCTCGAACAGCTACGTCCAGTACGCCAGAGACCACAGCCCGACCTGGGACGACGAGGAGTAGACCGCATGACGCACCACGTTCTCTCCCTGCTCGTCGAGGACAAGCCGGGACTGCTCACCCGTGTCGCCGGGCTCTTCGCCCGACGCGGCTTCAACATCGAGTCCCTCGCCGTGGGTCCGACCGAGCTCGACGGACTGTCGCGCATCACGGTCGCCGTCGACGTCGAGGACCTCCCGCTCGAGCAGGTCACGAAGCAGCTCAACAAGCTCGTCAACGTGATCAAGATCGTCGAGCTCGACCCCGACCAGTCGGTGCACCGCGAGCACCTGCTCGTGAAGGTGCGCGTCGACAACGTCACCCGCTCGCAGGTGCTCGAGGCCGTGAACCTCTTCCGCGCGCGCGTGGTCGACGTCGCGACCGACGCCCTCGTCATCGAGGTGACGGGCGACTCCGGGAAGACCAACGCCTTCCTGCGGGTCATCGAGCCCTACGGCATCAAGGAGATCGCGCAGTCGGGCCTGCTCGCCATCGGGCGCGGCTCGAAGTCGATCACCGAGCGCGTCTTCAAGAACTGACCGCGACCACTCCTCAACAGAAAAGGACACACCACGTGACCGAGCTCATCTACGACACCGACGCCGATCTCTCGATCATCCAGGCCAAGAAGGTCGCCATCGTCGGCTACGGCTCGCAGGGCCACGCCCACGCGCAGAACCTCCGCGACTCCGGCGTCCAGGTCGTCATCGCGCTCAAGGACGGGTCGAAGTCGACCGCCAAGGCCGAGGACGACGGCTTCGAGGTCAAGAGCGTCGCCGACGCCGCCGACTGGGCCGACCTGATCATGATCCTCGCGCCGGACCAGCACCAGCGCGCGATCTACAGCGAGCAGATCGCCGACAAGCTGACCGAGGGCAAGACGCTCGCCTTCGCGCACGGCTTCAACATCCGCTTCGGCTACATCGAGGCCCCCGCGGGCGTCGACGTGATCCTGATCGCGCCGAAGGCCCCCGGCCACACCGTGCGCCGCGAGTTCGTCGCCGGCCGCGGCATCCCGGACATCATCGCCGTCGAGAACGACGCTACCGGCACCGCCTGGGAGACCGCGAAGTCGTACGCGAAGGCCATCGGAGGAACCCGCGCGGGCGTCATCAAGACGACCTTCACCGAGGAGACCGAGACCGACCTGTTCGGTGAGCAGGCCGTGCTCTGCGGCGGCACCTCGCAGCTCGTCCAGTACGGCTTCGAGACCCTCGTCGAGGCCGGCTACCAGCCCGAGATCGCCTACTTCGAGGTGCTCCACGAGCTCAAGCTGATCGTCGACCTGATGTGGGAGGGCGGCATCGCCAAGCAGCGCTGGTCGGTCTCCGACACGGCCGAGTACGGCGACTACGTGTCGGGCCCCCGCGTCATCGACCCCAGCGTCAAGCAGAACATGCAGGCGGTCCTCGGCGACATCCAGAGCGGCGCGTTCGCGAAGCGCTTCATCGCCGACCAGGACGCCGGAGCCCCCGAGTTCCAGGAGCTGCGCGCCAAGGGCGAGCAGCACCCGATCGAGGCGACCGGCCGCGAGCTGCGCAAGCTGTTCGCCTGGAAGCAGACCGACACCGACTACACCGACGGCAGCGTCGCGCGCTGACGCACTGACGCCTGACGGACCGAGGGAACCCCGGACCGTCGAAGGAACCCGCTCCGGCGGTATCCCTCGACGGGTCGGGGTTCCCTCACGTCCGGGGTTCCCTCGGGGCGGCGGGTAGCGTGGGGCGGATGGAGCGACGGGCGCGGCGGCTGCGGCAGTGGGACGAGACGGCGGCGGCGATCCGGGACGGGCTGTCGTACGGGGTGTCGGCGGGGGTCGTGCTGTGCGGGCTCGCAGGAGCGGGTCTCGCGGCGGCGCTGGCGTTGCTGTCGGGCGGGATCCTGGAGTCGTCTCCTCCGCTGCTGCGCACCCTCGCGGCTCTGCCGCTCGCACTCATCGCGGCGACGACGCTGGTCGTGACGGCGTCGCAGCTCCGTCGGCACTCCGACCGTGCTGCGCGGCGGTTCACGGCGGCGGCGTGGCCCGTGCCAGCGGACTTCGACCGGAGCGATCTGGATCGGACCGCCGATCTGCCGTTCGACGTGCGCCTGCCCGAGGACGCCCTCGACCCCGCGGACCTGGCCCGGATCCTCGCACCGTCGGCCGGCGAGCGCGCCGAGGCGCGGACGCGGAGCGCCGCGGCCGGCCTCCGGAGCCGCTCGGTGCTGGTCGCCCTGCTCTCGATCGCGGGCGTGGCCGCGGCGGGTGCCGGCCTGCTCCTCCTGTTCGCGACTCTCCTCCTCAGCGGAGAGGAGCGGTTCGCCGTCGCGGCCGCCGTGCTCGCCGCCGCCGGGGCCGGGGCGGGCATCGGATCCTCCCAGGCGAACGCCGTGCCGATCGCCCTCGCGCGCGTCGGCGACGCGCAGCTGGCGCGGAGCCGTCGCCTGCTCGTCGAGCTGTGGCCGGGGGACCTCGAGGAGGGGCCGCTGTCGGTCCGCGGGGGAGCGGCCGCGATCGACCGGCGGGCCCTGCCCGGGGCGTCACGGAGGGCGGCGCCGGCGAGCCCCGCCGCCGGACGGGCGGCTCCGATCGTGATGCTGGCCGCCGTGCTGCTCCCGGTGCTGGTGCTGCCACTGCTGAGCTGACGGGCTCTAGCTCCCGGCCTCCCGCGCGAGGCGGCGCAGGCCGCCCTTCGGAGGGACGCGCACGGGGTCCGGCCAGCGGGGCGCCAGGTGGTCGCCGAGGGTGACACGCCGGATCTTCCGGCCGACCAGGGGGAGCACCCAGTCCGTCGTCCAGCGCTGCTGGTCGCGCAGCCACTCGAGGGGAGTGAGCGGCTCGGGCGGATCCCACGGTCCGTCCGAGATCGAGTGCGGCACTCCGAGGGTGTCGAGCACGCGGGCGGCGAGGTAGCGGTGGCCGCGCTGGGAGAGGTGCATCCGATCGGGCGACCACATCACCGGCTCGCGGAACGCCTGCATCCGCCAGTAGTCGACGAGGACCGCGCCGCGCTCGCGGGCGATGCGGCGCACCGCGCTGTTGTAGATCCGATTGCGGCGCACGAACATCCGCGGCGCGGGCAGTCCGGGGATGTCGAAGCCCGTGAAGAGCACGAGGACGGCACCCGTGGTCGCGAGGTCGTCGACGAGCTTCTCGTAGCGCCGGACCAGCACCTCCATGTCGGTGCCGAGGTCGAGGATGTCGTTCCCGCCCGCGTAGAGCGTGACGAGCGTGGGCCGCAGCGCGAGCGCGGGCTCGAGTTGCTCGTCGCGGATCTGCGCGAGCCGCTTGGAGCGGATGGCGAGGTTCGCGTACTCCCAGCCGGGCTCGGCCTTCGCGAGACGGTCGGCGACGCGGTCGGCCCAGCCCCTGACTCCGTTGGGCAGTCGCGGATGCGGATCGCCGACGCCCTCGGTGAAGGAGTCGCCGATCGCGACGTAGCGCCGCTCGCCGGCCGCCGCAGTGCGTTCCCCCATCCGGGGAGGATCGCGGGCGGGGGAGACCGGGCGGTGGCGAGCAGGTGTCCGGGCGGTGACCCCTCACTCCGAGCCGCCTGGGAGCCGAGCGCGGTTAGGGTGTCGGGGTGATCGATGCCAGGGACGACGACGCGCTCAGCTGGGCGGGCGAGGACGAGGACCCGACGCTCGCGGCGGGGCCGGGGACGACGCGGCGGCGTCCGCCCCGCGCGGTCCGCTCGGCGCCCCAGGAGCGACCGGCGCTCGAGGACGAGACCGAGGCGCCGCTCCCGGAGGAGCTGCGCGAGGACGAGCCGGAGGAGGACGAGGCGTCCGAGCTCGACGCCGCGGCCGCCTCCTCCGTGCTGCTCATCGCGACCGGGGTCACCGCCGGCGTCTACCTGCTGTACACGATCGCGTGGATGATCTCGGCCACCCGTCAGAACGCCACGATCGCGGGCACCTTCGCCGGCGACGCGGTCGGCGGGGGGCTCTACGGCCTCGGGCTGTGGCTGGCCGTCGCCGCTCCCGTCGCCTGGTTCACCGCGACGCTGCTCGGCACCCGCGACGCGCGGGTGCGCACCCGCGTGCTCTGGCTGGTCGCGGGACTCGTGCTGCTCGCTCCGCTGCCGTTCCTGAAGGGGGCGTGAGGATGAGCGACGAGACCGCCACGAAGGCCACCCTGGGCGGCCGGCGCGCGGGTCGGGGGAAGCGCTTCGCGCTCTCGGCGCTGATCGCCGTGCTGTTCGGGGCCCTCTTCGCGTGGGACGTGTGGGAGGCGATCGGCAACCTCGTGGGTATCCGCGCCTACGCCGCGGGGCTGAACACCGATCTCAACGCGACCGGATGGACGGTGCTGCTGCTCGGGCTGGCGCTGCCCGTCGTGTGCTTCACCGTCGCGCTGCTGCTCGGGCGGCGCCGAGGAGTCGCCGCGCGCGCGGGGCTCCTGTTCGCGGCGCTCTGCCTCTCGGCCGTGCTGTCGCTGGACGTGCAGCAGGTCTTCGGCTTCGCGAGCCTCGTCTCGCTCGGCTGAGCAGCGCGTCGCCACGGCGGGGAGCGCGGCGTCACACGGCCGAGCCCGGCGGCGGGGCTCCGCTACAGTGGCGGGGGCTCCCGCGACGCCCGCGTCCGGTGCCCGCACCGTCCCCTCCCCGAAGGAAGCGCACTCGTGACAAAGCCGGTCGTCCTGATCGCCGAAGAACTCTCGCCCGCCACCGTCGACGCTCTCGGTCCCGACTTCGAGATCCGCTCCGTGGACGGCACCGACCGCCCGGCGCTGCTCGAGGCGCTCGGCACCGCCGACGCGATCCTCGTGCGCTCGGCGACGCAGGTCGACGCCGAGGCCATCGCCGCGGCGCCCTCGCTCAAGGTGATCGCGCGCGCGGGAGTGGGCCTCGACAACGTCGACATCACCGCCGCGACCGCCGCCGGTGTCATGGTCGTCAACGCGCCGACCTCCAACATCATCTCGGCGGCCGAGTTGACCGTGGGCCACATCCTGAGCCTCGCCCGCCACATCCCCGCGGCGCACAGCGCGCTCGCGCAGGGCCTGTGGAAGCGGTCGAAGTACACGGGCACCGAGCTCTACGAGAAGACCGTCGGCATCATCGGCCTCGGCCGCATCGGCGCGCTGATCACCGCTCGCCTGCAGGCCTTCGGCGTCGACGTCGTCGCTTACGACCCGTACGTCACGAGCGCCCGCGCGCAGCAGCTCGGAGTGACGCTCCTGCCGCTCGATGAGCTCCTCGCGCAGAGCGACTTCATCACCATCCACATGCCGCGCACCCCCGAGACCACGGGGATGATCTCGGACGAGCAGCTCGCGCTGATGAAGCCGACCGCGTACATCGTCAACGTGGCGCGCGGCGGCCTCATCGACGAGGACGCCCTGCACCGCGCCCTCGTCGCGAACACGATCGCCGGCGCCGGGCTCGACGTGTTCGTGAAGGAGCCGCCGGTCGGCTCGCCGCTGCTCGCCCTCGAGAACGTGGTCGTCACTCCGCACCTCGGAGCGTCGACCGACGAGGCGCAGGAGAAGGCGGGCGTCTCGGTCGCCAAGTCGGTGCGCCTCGCGCTCTCGGGCGAGCTCGTGCCGGACGCCGTCAACGTCGCCGGCGGCGTCATCGACGAGTACGTGCGCCCCGGCATCCCGCTGGTCGAGAAGCTCGGCCAGGTCTTCGCGGGCCTGGCGCACTCTCCCGTCACCTCCATCGACGTCGAGGTGCGCGGCGAGCTCGCCGCGTACGACGTCAAGGTGCTCAAGCTCGCGGCGCTCAAGGGCGTCTTCACGAACGTCGTGTCGGAGACGGTCTCGTACGTGAACGCTCCCGTCCTCGCCGAGCAGCGCGGCATCGAGGTGCGCCTGATCACCGACGGCGTCTCGGACGAGTACCGCAACCTGATCACGCTGCGCGGCGCCCTCTCGGACGGCTCGCAGATCTCGGTCTCGGGCACGCTCACCGGCACCAAGCAGGTCGAGAAGCTCGTCGCCGTCAACGGCTACGACGTCGAGGTGCCGATCGCGAAGCACCACGTCGTGATGAGCTACGTCGACCGCCCCGGGATCGTCGCGGTCTACGGGCGCGAGTTCGGCGAGGCCTCCGTCAACATCGCCGGGATGCAGATCGCGCGCACCGAGGCGGGCGGCAAGGCCCTCTCGGTGATCACCATCGACTCGCCGGCGCCGGCGGGCCTGCTCGAGAAGGTCCGCGTCGCGATCGACGCCGACATCATGCAGGAGATCGACATCACGGAGCAGTAGCCCCGTCGCTCACCGAGCACGACCCGAGCCCGTCCCGCGCACCGTCGCGGGGCGGGCTCCGTCGTCGGCGCGGTGCGCGCGGCGCTCAGTCGCCGCGCGGGGCCAGGAGGCGGTCGATGACCGCGAGGACGTCCTCCGCTTCGCCGCGCGACTGCTGGCCCGTGGGCAGCAGGGCGGAGTTGTAGTAGAGGCCGTCGCTCATCAGGACGATCGCGCGGGCGACCAGCGGATCGCCGACGGCCTCGACGACGACGTCGTTCCAGCTGTCGTGGATCCGGGCGAGGGCGGCGCTCGCCCGCTCGTCGTGGCCCTGCGCGATGCGCGAGACGGCGAGGATCGTGCGGTCGAAGGGGGTGTCGGCGGCGAACGAGGTGCGGATCAGGTACGGGACCACGCCCTCGTCGGACGTGCGGATGCGGTCGATGTCCTCGGCGAGGCGCTCGTCGAGCCGTGCGACGAGTCCGTCGACCAGCGCGTCCTTCGAGGGGAAGTGGTAGAGCAGGCCGCCCTTGGAGACTCCGGCCGCGCGGGCGACGGCGTCGAGGGTGGCCGCGCGCTCGCCCTGCTCGTTCAGCAGCTCCTCGAACGCGTCGAGGACGCGGTCGCGAGCGGGGGAGGCGGGAGGCATGCGCCCCATCCTACGGTCGGCCTTGCGCTACTGTACCGGCTGGACGGTATACTCCTCGGGTCGCCTGCTGCGCGCCGTCCGGTGCCGGCGCGACGTCGATCCGAGAGAGAGCACCACCGTGTCCGCCCGCACCGCCCCCGTCACCGTTCCGCCCACCTCCGCCGCGCTCGCCGAGGACCGCGTCGGCCGCCGAGCCTGGTTCGCCCTCGCGGTGCTGATGCTGCCGGTGCTGCTGGTCTCGGTCGACAACACGGTGCTGAACTTCGCGCTGCCGCTGATCGCCGAGGACCTCGGACCCACGGGCACCGAGCTGCTCTGGATCGTCGACGCGTACCCGCTGGTCCTCGCGGGCCTCCTCGTGGCGATGGGCAGCCTGGGCGACCGGGTCGGCCGGCGGAAGCTGCTCGTGATCGGCGCGATCGGCTTCGCCGTCGTCTCGATCGCCGCGGCGTTCGCTCCGACGGCCGGTGCGCTCATCGCGGCCCGCGCGGCGCTGGGCCTCTTCGGCGCGACGCTCATGCCCTCGACGCTGTCGCTCCTGCGCAGCCTCTTCCCGAACCGCGACCAGCGCCGTCTCGCGATCGCGATCTGGGCGACCGGGTTCGCGGTCGGCTCCGCGGTCGGTCCGCTCGTCGGCGGGGTGCTGCTCGAGAGCTTCCCCTGGGGCTCGGTGTTCCTGCTCGCGGTGCCCGTGCTGCTGCCGCTGGTCGTGCTCGCGCCGATCCTCGTGCCGGAGTCGCGCGACCCGCAGCCGGGGCCCGTGGACGTCGTCAGCATCCTGCTCTCGCTCGCGACCATGGCGCCCCTCGTCTACGCGGTGAAGTCGGTGGCCGAGCACGGCGTCGACGCGGTGGCCGCGACCGCCCTCGTCGTCGGCGTGGTGAGCGGCGTGCTGTTCGTGCGGCGCCAGCAGCGGCGCGCGGTGCCGATGCTCGACCTGTCGCTCTTCCGCCGCGGCTCGTTCAGCGCGGCCATCGTGGTGAACCTCCTCAGCGTCGTGGCGCTCGTCGGCGGACTCTTCTTCGTCTCGCAGCACCTGCAGCTGGTCATCGGGCTCTCGCCGCTGCAGGCCGGGCTCGTGCTCGTGCCGGGGCTCGCGGTGATGATCCTGGCGGGGCTCGGCGTCGTTCCGGTCGCGCGGCGCATCACTCCGCGGCTCGTCGTGCCCGCCGGGCTCGTGGTCTCGGCGGTCGGCTACGCGCTGCTGGCGATCGGCAGCGGGGCGGAGGGAGGCGCGACGGCGCTGACCGTCGCCGTCGCGTTCGCGTTCCTCGGCCTGGGCATCGGGGCGGCCGAGACGGTGTCGAACGAGCTCGTGCTCGCGAACGCGCCGGCCGACAAGGCGGGGGCCGCGTCCGCGGTGTCCGAGACGGCGTACGAGCTGGGCGCGGTGCTGGGGACGGCGACGCTGGGCACGGTGCTGACGTCGGCGTACCGCAGCGGAGTCGTGCTGCCCGCCGGCCTCGACGCCGATCAGGTGCAGCGCGCGGGGGAGACCCTGGGCGGCGCGGTCGCGGTGGCGGGCGAGCTGCCCGCCGACTCCGCCGCGAGCCTGCTGGCCTCGGCCGGCGCCGCGTTCGACGCGGGAGTCGGCTGGTCGGCCTGGATCGGCGTCGGCCTGGTGCTGTTCGCGGCGGTCGTCGCGGCCTGGCGGCTGCGGCGCAGCTGAGCGGCCCGAGAGTACGCTGGGACCGTCTCTGCCCCGCACTGCTCGCGCACTGCCCCCGCACGCCTGAGGATGCCCCATGCCCCGCACCGTGAAGCTCGCCGTCATCCCCGGAGACGGGATCGGACCGGAGGTGATCGCCGAGGCCGTGAAGGTCCTCGACGCCGTCACCGCCGACTCCGACCTGGTGATCGAGAAGACGCCGTTCTCGCTCGGGGCGGCCCGGTTCCTCGAGACCGGCGACGTGCTGACCGACGAGGACCTCGCGGCGATCGCGGCGCACGACGCGATCCTCCTGGGTGCCGTCGGCGGCGTGCCCGGCGACCCGCGCCTGAAGGACGCGAACATCGAGCGCGGGCTGCTGCTGCGCCTGCGCTTCGCGCTCGACCACTACGTGAACCTGCGCCCGACCCGGGTGTACCCGGGCGTCCCGTCGCCGCTGTCCGCGCCGGGCGACGTCGACTTCGTGGTCGTCCGCGAGGGCACCGAGGGTCCGTACGTCGGCAACGGCGGAGCGATCCGCCAGGGCACCCCGCACGAGATCGCGAACGAGGTGTCGGTGAACACCGCCTACGGGGTGGAGCGGGTGGTGCGCCACGCGTTCGAGCTGGCCCGCAAGCGCCGCTCGAAGCTCACGCTGGTGCACAAGACGAACGTGCTCGTCTTCTCCGGATCGCTGTGGAAGCGGCTGGTCGACGAGGTGGGGGCCACCTACGAGGACGTGGCCGTCGATTACCTCCACGTGGACGCCGCCACGATCTTCCTCGTGACCGACCCTGCTAGGTTCGACGTCATCGTCACCGACAACCTCTTCGGCGACATCCTCACCGATCTGGCCGGCGCGATCAGCGGCGGCATCGGCCTCGCCGCCTCGGGCAACATCAACCCCGACGGCGCGTTCCCCAGCATGTTCGAGCCGGTCCACGGATCCGCGCCCGACATCGCCGGGAAGCAGCTCGCCGATCCGACCGCCGCGATCCTCTCGGTGGCACTGCTGCTGGACCACCTGGGCCGGCCCGACGAGGCCGCCCGCGTGACGGCCGCGGTGACCGCCGACATCGAGTCCCGCGACGGCTCCGCCCGCGCCACCTCGGCGATCGGCGACGCCGTCGTCGCCCGGCTGAGCTGAACCGGCCCCCACTCCCGACGCTCCCGACGAAAGACACCGAGATGACCATCCCCCTCCCGCTCGCCCCCCAGGACCTCGCCTTCCAGGTGACTCCGAACCCCGAGCCGCGCTCGATCGAGGAGCGCGACCGGATCCTGGCCGACCCCGGCTTCGGCGTCTTCTTCACCGACCACATGGTCGACATCTGCTGGTCGCGCACCGGCGGCTGGCACCGCCCGCGCGTGCAGCCCTACGGCCCCATCGCGCTCGACCCGGCCGCGGCGGTCCTGCACTACGCGCAGGAGATCTTCGAGGGGATGAAGGCCTACCGCCACGCGGACGGCTCCGTTTGGACGTTCCGCCCCGAGGCGAACGCCGCGCGCCTGCAGCGCTCGGCCCGCCGTCTGGCGCTGCCCGAGCTGCCGACGGAGCACTTCATCGAGTCGCTCCGCCAGTTGATCGCCGTCGACGGCGACTGGGTGCCCTCGGAGCCCGAGACGAGCCTGTACCTGCGGCCCTTCATGTTCGCGAAGGAGGCGTTCCTGGGTGTCCGCGCGGCCGAGAAGGTCGGCTACTACGTGATCGCGAGCCCCGCCGGCGCCTACTTCTCGGGCGGCGTCGCTCCGGTGTCGATCTGGCTGTCGACCTCGTACGCCCGCGCGGGCAAGGGCGGCACGGGAGCCGCCAAGACCGGCGGCAACTACGCCTCGTCGCTCCTGCCGCAGCAGGAGGCCTACGGGCACGGCTGCGCGCAGGTGCTGTTCCTCGACTCGCAGGAGTCGCAGTACATCGAGGAGCTCGGCGGCATGAACGTGGTGCTCGTCAAGAAAAACGGCACGCTCGTCACTCCGGAGTCGGACTCGATCCTCGAGGGCATCACGCGCGACAGCGTGCTGCAGCTCGCGGAGGACCGCGGGCACCGCGTCGAGCGGCGTCGCGTGAGCATCGACGAGTGGCGCGACGGGGTGGAGTCGGGCGACGTCGTGGAGGTGTTCGCGTGCGGGACCGCCGCGGTCATCACTCCGATCGCCGAGCTCAAGGGCGAGGGCTTCTCGGTCGGGCACGCGGACGCGCCCGCCGGCGAGCTCACGATGTCGTTGCGGGAGGAGCTGACCGGCATCCAGTACGGACGCCGCGAGGACCGGCACGGATGGATGACGAGGTTGGACGCATGAAGATCGCACGATTCGCCACGCAGCGCTCGGGGGACAACGGGGGAGCGATCCACTTCGGGATCGTCGACGAGGACGACCTGGTCGTGCTCGCCGGGGACCCCATGTTCGCGGGCTTCGACACGACCGGGGAGCGCATCCCGATCTCGGAGGCGAAGCTCCTCGCCCCGGTGATCCCGCGCTCGAAGGTGGTCGGCATCGGCAAGAACTACTCGGACCACGCGGCCGAGATGGGCGGCGACGCTCCGGCGGAGCCGCTGATGTTCCTCAAGCCGAACACGTCGGTGATCGGTCCGGACGAGGCGATCGTGCTTCCCGAGGACAGCCAGCAGGTGGACTACGAGGGCGAGCTCGCGGTCGTGATCGGCGCCGTCGCGCGGAACGTGCGCGCGGAGGACTACGAGGACGTAGTCTTCGGGTACACGATCGCCAACGACGTCACCGCCCGCGACCTGCAGAAGAGCGACGGCCAGTGGGCGCGCGCCAAGGGCTACGACACGTTCTGCCCGATCGGGCCGGTCATCGAGACGGAGTTCGTCTGGAACGAGGCGGCGCTGGAGACGCGCGTGAACGGGCGCCGCGTGCAGTCCGGGAACACGGGCGACATGATCCACGGGGTGCCCGAGATCATCGCCTACGTGTCGCGGGTGTTCACGCTGCTGCCGGGGGACATCATCCTGACCGGAACGCCGGCCGGGATCGGGCCGATCGCGAACGGGGACGCCGTGGCGATCGACATCGAGGGCATCGGGACGCTGTTCAATCCGGTGATCGTCCGGGGCTGAGGCCCGGCTGCGGTTGCGGCCGCGACGTTCGGCCCGCAGGGATGCGTTCGGCTCGTCGGAATCGCTGATTCCCGCGAGCCGAACGTGGTTGTGCGAGCCGAACGTGGTTGTGCGAGCCGAACGTGGTTGTGCGAGCCGAACGTGGTTGTGCGAGCCGGAGGTGCGTGCGCCGGCCGCGAGTCCGGGCGCGTCAGTCGGCGGTGGTCGGGCCGGTCGTCTCGTCGGGGAGCTCGTCGTCGTCGGCGACGGAGTCGCCTCCGCTGTCGAGGTCGGTGACCTGATCGGACGTGCCGCGGTCGATCGCGGTGCCGCCGGGAGCGGCTCCCGCCATCGAGGTGTCGGTCGCGTCCTCGCCGGGCAGGGTGGTCTGCGCGCCGTCGACGGCGGTCGGGTCGGCACCCGCGGTCGAGCCGGCTCCGGTGGTCTGCTCGGGGAGGTCCTCGTTCGCCATGGTGGCTCCTTTCCAGTCGGTCGACCCAGCCCAGCACCCGCTGCGGCAGCGGCGCAGGACGTTGACAAACGCGGCGGAGGAGCGTCCGGCGCGTCGCAGGGACCGGCCCGTGGGAGCGCTTCACCGTGCTCCCCCGAGCTGTCAAGCGGAGTCGCTCGAAGAGGTGTTCGACGTAGCGTCGAAGGCATGAACTCGTCCCGGAACGACCCCGTCGCACGCATCGCCCGAGAGGACTTCGGCTGGACGTCGCTCCTGCCGGGGCAGCGCGAGGCGATCGAATCGGCGGCCTCCGGACGCGACACCCTGCTGGTCCTCGCGACCGGCGGCGGCAAGTCGGCGGTGTACCAGATTGCGGGGGCCCAGCGCGGCGGTGTCGTGCTCGTCGTCTCGCCGCTCGTCGCGCTGCAGGCCGACCAGCTCGCCTCCATCGAGGCCGCCCCCGCCGCACCGCCCGCCGTCGCCATCAACTCCTCAGCGGGAGCCGGGGCCGTCGCCCGTGCATGGAAGCGCATCGACGAGGGCGGCCCGCTCTACGTACTGCTCGCTCCCGAGCAGCTGGCCAAGGAGGAGAATGTCGCGCGGCTCGCCGCGGCGGGCGTCTCGCTCCTCGTCGTCGACGAGGCGCACTGCGTGTCGTCCTGGGGCCACGACTTCCGACCCGACTACCTGCGCCTCGCCGACGTTCGCCGCGAGCTGGGCGATCCGCCGGTGCTCGCAATGACGGCCACCGCGTCGGGTCCCGTGCGCGACGAGATCGTCGAGCGCCTCAGGATGACCGATCCCGAGGTGCAGGTGCACGGGGTCGACCGCCCCGAGATCCGGCTCGTCGTGCACCGCCACGAGAGCGAGAACGAGAAGCGCGCCGCGGTCGTCGAGGAGGCGCGCAGCTGGACGGCTCCCGGTCTCGTCTACGTCGCGACCCGCAAGGAGACCGAGGCCTACGCCGCCGAGATCGCCGCAGAGGGGCGCCGCGTCGCCGCCTACCACGCCGGCCTCAAGGTGAGCGAGCGCCGCGGCGTGCAGGACCAGTGGCGCGACGGTGGCCTCGATGTCGTCGTCGCGACCTCGGCCTTCGGTATGGGCATCGACCGGGGCGACGTGCGCTTCGTGCTGCACGCGACGACCACGGAGTCGCTCGATGCGTACTACCAGGAGATCGGACGCGCGGGGCGCGACGGCGAGCCCGCGACGGGGGCGCTGCACTACCGCGCCGAGGACCTCGGACTCCGCCGCTTCTTCGCCAAGCGCTCGATCGACAAGGCGGCGCTCCGGGTGATCTGGGCCGCGGTCACCGCGGAGCCCGGCCGGACGATCGCGGAGCTCGCGGACGAGCTCGGGAAGCCGGCCCGGACGCTCTCCCGACTCGTCAACGACCTCGCCGACGCCGACCTGATCGAGACCGGGAAGGGCGTCCGCCCGACCCGGGAGGCGAGCGCCGACGACGCCGTGCAGGCGGTGGCCGACGCCGTCGCCTCCCGCGAGCGGATCGCGGAGTCGCGGCTGTCGATGATGCGCGCGTACGCCGAGACGCAGCAGTGCCGGCGCCGGGTGCTGCTCGACTACTTCGGCGTCGAGGGCCCGGAGTGGTGCGGCAACTGCGACGGCTGCGAGCGGCACGAGGCGCAGCAGGAGGCGGCCTCGACGGCGCCGGCCGACGCTCCGCTCTCGGTCGACGAGTCGGTCGAGCACCGCGAGTGGGGCACCGGCACGGTCATGAGCGTGGAGTCGGACCGGGCGACGATCTTCTTCGAGTCCGAGGGCTACAAGGTGCTGTCGTTCCAGGCCCTGGAGTCGGGAGTGCTGCGCGAGCGCGAGGACGCGACGGTCTGATCGCTCCGGGAAGTCCCGCTCCGGGAACGGGGAGAGGCCCCTCGCGCACCGCCGGACGGCGGGCGCGAGGGGCCTCTCGCGTGGTGGGTCAGACGTTCGAGACGGCCGAGCTCACCGCGGTGGGGGCGTCGTAGTCGCCCTCGGGGATCGCGCGCAGAGCGTCGAGGACGTCGCTGGGAGCGTTCTCCTTCTCTGCGGTCTCGACGATCGTGTCCTTCGAGGCGGGGTAGTCGATTCCCGAGAGGTACTTCTGGATCTGGATCGGGTTGGGTGCGTCCATGGTGCTGTCCTTTCGTCGCCGTGCTGGTGGTGGCGCCGGTGTCACCGGCTGTGCTCTTCGGCGAAGAGCCGGTCGAAGGCGTCGACGCGCCGGTCGGTGACCGTCGTGGGCGTCTCGAGGTGGACGGCGCCGCTGGGGATGAGCCCCGCGCCGCCGAACCGCTCCATGACGCGCCACTGCGCGGCGACGTCCTCGCCGCTGTGCTCCGGGGGCAGCTGCTCCCAGAAGTCGAAGCCGCCGCTGGCCACGAGGGCGTCGCGGCGGTAGAGGACGCAGGCGCCGAGCCAGGCGACGCGGTAGGCGCGCCAGTCGCCCTCGGCCAGGTCGAGCCGGGCGGCGAGATGCGTCAGGTTCGCCGCGTTGTGCAGCGGCCAGCGCTCGAACTCCGGGGTGCCGCGGCGGATGCGCTCGGGCTGCACACCGTCGTCCCACGGCTCGAAGGTGGTCTGCTCGTGCGGGCGCACGTCCTGGAGGTAGGACAGGCCCTGCACCGCGGAGCCGACGAAGCCGCAGCCGAGGCGCTCGAGGGCCTCGTGCATCCGGAGCAGCGTGCCCGGCTCGAGCCACACGTCGTCGTCCAGGAACAGGACGGCCGGGGCGGTGGAGAGCGAGAGCAGGTACTGGCGCTGCTCGGCGAGACCGCGGCGAGGGAGGTGACGGGTGACGAACGGCGCCCGGCCCTGCGCCTCCAGAACGCGCAGCATGGCGAGCACGGTCGGATCGTTCTCGGCGACCGCGTCGTCGGACTGGTCGCTGACGATCACGCGGAACGCCGGATCGTCCTGCGCCGCGAGACCGGCGAGGGTCGCGGCCAGTTCGGCGCGGCGCCCGACGGTCGGCACGAGCACGTCGATCAGCGGAGCGTCGGGCTCGGTGGGCCGCCCCCATCGGCCCGACCAGCGCCGGCTGGTCACCGCGGGGCCGCCGATCGGATGCGCTGCACCATCTCGGTGGTGGAGTGCTCGGACACGTAGCCGACGGTGGTGACGGTGCCGCCGTAGGAGCGGACGACCACCGCCTCCTGGAGCATGTCGGGGTTGTAGTCGCCGCCCTTGACGTACACGTGCGGCTGGATGCGCTCGAGCAGCGGGATGGGGGTGTCGCCGCTGAAGAGCGTGACGTAGTCGACGCAGCCGAGCTCGGCGATCACTCCGGCGCGGTCGCCCTCGGGATTGATCGGGCGGCCCTCGCCCTTCAGGCGGCGGACGGAGTCGTCGTCGTTCACGGCCACGACCAGCACGTCGCCGAGCTCCCGCGCCTGGCGGAGGTAGGCGGTGTGGCCGCGGTGCAGGACGTCGAAGCAGCCGTTCGTGAAGACGACCCGGCGGCCGCGGCGCGATTCCTCGGCGAGCACCTCGACGAGGCGGTCCTCGCCGAGGACCACGGCGCCGGGGGCGGCGAGGGAGGCGAGGAGGTCGTCGGCCGAGCAGACGGACGTGCCGGGGCGCTGGACCACGACGTCGGCCGCCGCCTGGGCGAGGTCGACGGCGGTGGCCAGGGAGCGGCCTGCGGCGAGGGCGAGCGTGGCGGTGGCGGCGAACGTGTCGCCGGCTCCGGACGCCTGCTTCTCCTCAGCCGGCTGCGCGAAGGTGCGGCTGACGGTGCCGTCGGCGTCGAGGGCGAGGCTGCCCTCGCGGTCGAGGGTGACCACGACGTGTCGGGCGCCCGAGCGCTCGCGGAGCTCATCGGCGGCCTCGCGGACGGCGGTCGCCCTCGCTGCT
This sequence comes from Rathayibacter sp. Leaf299, assembly GCF_001423055.1. Lineage (NCBI taxonomy): Bacteria > Bacillati > Actinomycetota > Actinomycetes > Micrococcales > Microbacteriaceae > Rathayibacter > Rathayibacter sp. Leaf299. The sequence goes on along the minus strand of NZ_LMNT01000004.1, from coordinate 140,309 downwards.
CCCCGGCCGAGCGGCGCGCCCAGGAGCGCCTCCGCCTCCTTCGCGTTCGGGGTGACGAGGTCGGGGCGGGCGAAGGCCCAGTCGGCGAGCTCGTGCGCGTCGATCACGAGCAGGCCCGGGCGGTACTCGGCGAGCACACGCTCGACGGCCGCGCGGAGGATGCCGGAGCCGTAGTCGCAGACGAGCACGGCGTCGGCGCCCTCGGCCGCCCGCACGGCCAGCTCGGCGAGCCGCGCGATCTCGTCGTCGGAGGGCCGGTGCGGTCCGGAGTCGACGCGCAGCATCACGCTGTCGCCGCCGACCACGCGGGTCTTGATCGTGGTGGCGGCGGCGGTCCGGAGGATCGACCCGGTGTCCAGGCCCGCCCGCTCGAGCGACGCGATCAGGCGGTCGCCCTCGGGATCGCGGCCCGCGACTCCGACCGTGCGGACCTCGGCACCCAGGGCGCGCAGGTTCGCGGCGGTGTTGGCGGCACCGCCCGCGACGTCCACGACGTCGTCGAGGCGGAGGACCGGGGCCGGAGCCTCGCGCGTCACGCGCTCGGCGTCGCCCAGCCACCAGGAGTCGAGGATCAGGTCGCCGACGACGGCGACGACCGGCGGGTGCTCGCGCACGTGCGCGACGAGCGCGCTCGCCCGCTGGAGCGCGGAGCCCTCGAGGCTCATCGCGCGCCGCCGGGCAGGACGGGGAGGCCGAAGTGGACGACCGTGGTGGTGGTCATCTCGTCCAGCAGCTCGGGGCCGTAGCCGAAGCCGGAGCCGCTCGTGCCGCGCGGCTGGGCGCTGCCGCCGGGAGCGCCTCCGAAGACGGCGTTGATCTTGACGGTGCCGACGGGCAGAGCCGCCGCGGCGCGGTGCGCGTGCTCCATGTCGGCGGTGAGCACGGTGGCGGCGAGGCCGTAGGGGCTCGCAGCGGCGCGGAGGAGCGCCTCGTCGAAGTCGTCGACGACGACGATCGGAGCGACGGGGCCGAAGGTCTCCTCGGTCATCACGAGCATCTCGTCGGTGCAGTCGGCGAGGACCGTGGCCGGGTAGAAGGTGCCGTCGCCGGGCTCGCCGCCGGTGAGGGCGCGGGCGCCCGACTCGAGCGCCTCGGTCACGTGATCGTGCACGGCGTCGCGCATCCGGGCGTCGACGAGGCGGGGGAGCGGGCCCGCGCTCCAGCGGTCGGCCTCGGCGACGAGCGCCGCGGTGAACGCGTCGGCGACGGCGCGGTGCACGTAGATGCGCTCGACGGAGGTGCAGATCTGGCCGGCGTTCGCGAAGGCGCCCAGAGCGGCCTGCTCGGCGGCCCAGACCGGATCGACGTCGGCGTCGACGACGAGCGCGTCGTTGCCGCCGTTCTCGAGGATCACGTGCGCACCGGTGACGGCGGCGACGCGGGCGAGCGCACGGCCGGTGGCCGTGGATCCGACGTGCGCGAGGACGGCGACGCCCTCGGTGCGGGCCAGGGCGTCGCCGACGGCGCCGTCCCCCTCGACGAGCGTCAGGACGCCCTCAGGGAGGGCCTCGGCGAGGATCCGTGTGAAGAGGGCGCCGGTGCCAGGGCTGCGCTCGCTCGGCTTGTGGACGACGACATCGCCCGAGACGATCGCGGCGCCGAGCATGCCGGCGGCGACGGCGACGGGGTCGTTCCACGGGGTGAGCGCGAGGACGACGCCGCGCGGGTGCGGGAGGGCGAGGTCGACGTTCAGGGCGCCGCCGCGGAGCGACTTGCCGCGGTGCAGCGGGCCGAGCTCGGCGTACTGGAGGAGCGTGTCGACTCCGGCGCGGACGCCGCCGAGGGCGTCCCCCGCGGGCTTGCCGGTCTCGTCGGTGTTGAGGGCGGCGAGCTCCTCCTCGCGTTCGGCGACGCGGTGCGCGGCGGCGCGGAGGAGGGCTCCGCGCTCGGCGGGCGGGGTGGCGGCCCAGCCGGGGAACGCGGCGCGGGCGCGAGCGACGGCGGCGGTCGCGGTGTCGGTGGTGCTGCGGGGGGCGTCGTCCGCGGTGGCGGAGTCGGCGGGGGTCGCGGTGTCGATGGTCACGGTCACCTCTCGTTCCAAGGCTCGCCGGAGGCGGCGGGCGCGTCTGCCCACGTCCGGTACCCCGGGGGTCCGCGCCTAGACACGGCCCGCGGGATCGCCGGACGGGGTTGCGCGCGGGGCGGGTGGTACGGCGCGGTTCCGCAGAAGTTGCGGGGGAGGCGCGCGGTTGCCGCAACTTCTGGAGGAGCGGGAGGGCGCCCGCGAGGAGGGGCGGGCGCGGTTCCGCAGAAGTTGTGGGAGAGGCGCGCGCTTACCGCAACTTCTGGAGAAGGGCGGGGGCGATCGGGAGGAGGGGCCGGCGCGGTTCCGCAGATGTTGCGGGAGAGGCGCGCGTTTACCGCAACTTCTGGAGGAGGGTGTCGGCGAGCAGGGGAGGGTGGAGAGGGGACGAACGGTGACGCGCCTCGGAGCCGCTCAGGCCGCGCCGAGGCGCGTCACCGCGGAGGCGATGGCGCCGGTGGTCTCGCCGTCCGGCCAGCGGAGGACGACGCCCTCGCCCGGGACGAGGCGGCCGATCGGAGCGGTCGCGGCGTGCGCCGCGCGCATCCGCCCCCGGCCCGGCCGGTCGGCGGTGAGCATCGCGAAGCCGGGGAAGCAGGAGAGCCAGTCGGCGACTCCGGCGGCGGTGGGGCGGGGGATCGCGGCGACGTCGAGCTCGGCGGCGGTGCCGGACGCCTCGGCGAGCATGCCGACGGTGCCGACGAGGCCCGCCATGCTGACGTCCTTCGCGCCGTCGGGAGCGCAGGCGCCGACGCTCGCGGCGAGGGATCGCAGGACGTCGGGGGAGCGGCCGGAGGTCGAGTCCCACTGGGCTCCCGCATATCCGGGGCGCCAGGATCCGCTCAGATCGGCGGTCAGGCTCAGCTCGTGACCGAGCGGTGCGGAGCCGGGGACCGGTCGGGAGGTCCGGCCCAACCCTGTCACGGACAGTGCGGCGGGGACGCCGAGCTGGGTGTGCCCGCCGAGCAGTGGAACGCCCCAGGCCTCGGACGCCGCGCGGAGGCCGCGCAGGATGCAGGCAGCGGAGCCTGCGTCGCGGGCGCCGACCGCGTCGAGCAGGCCCACGGGATCCGCGCCCATGGCGGTGAGGTCGTTCACGTTCACGAGCACCGAGCACCAGCCCGCCCACTCCGGATCGCGCTCGACCATCGAGGGGACGATCGCGTCGCAGACGGCGATCAGGTCGGAGCCGGGCACGGGGGCGCCGTCGTCGCCGCGGAAGCCGGGGCCGCCGAGCTGACCGGCGAACGCCTCGAGCAGCGGTCCGAGGGAGGCCTTCGCCGCGCGGGCGAGGCGGTCGAAGCGGTCGATCGGCCAGCGCATCCGCACGTGCGGCAGGCCCGCGACGTCGGCGGTGCCCAGGCGGTCCCAGCCGAGGCGGCGGAAGAGGACCTCGTTCTGCCGCTGCACGGTCGCCTCGAAGCGGATCACTCCGCGCGACTCCGCCTCGGCGCACGCGGCGCGCACGAGAGCGGCGCCCAGCCCGGCCGCTCCGCGGGCGTCGCGGCGGACCACGAGGCGGCTGCCGGTCCACCAGCCGAGGTCCTGCTCGAGCGCGGGCGCGAGGCGCACCCCGCCGACGACCTCGCCGCCGAGGCGGGCGACGAGCACGACTGTGCGGGGATCGTCGTCGAGGGCGTCGCGATCGTCGGAGTCGAAGAGCTGCTGCTCCTCGACGAACACCGCACGACGCAGGGCGCGATAGGCGCGGGCGTCGGCCGCGTCGGCGACTCCGATCGACGGCAGGGCGGCCGGAGTGGTCCTCCGCACACCCTCGAGGATCGACAGCTCCATCAGGCGCCGGCGGTCTTCAGCACGCCGCACGCACCGCAGGCGGCGCAGCCCGCCTTCTGGCCCGACGACAGCATGCCCGCGGCGATGAGCAGCGCGGCCACCTGCTCGCTGACCGTCTCGAGGAGCGAGCCGGCGGGCGGGAGGACGTGGTCCACCTCCGTCGCGAGCGTGCCCTTCAGGGGGCGGAACGGGACGACGAACGGGTAGACCCCCATCTCGATCAGCTCGCCGGCGCTCGCCACGAGCTGGTCCGGGTCCTCGCCGAGGCCGACGAGGAGGTAGGTCGAGACCTGGTTGCGGCCGAAGATCCGCACGGCCTCCGCCCACGCCTCCTTGTACTTCTCGGTCGAGACGCGGGCCTTACCGGGGGTCCAGCGGCGGCGGATGTCGTCGTCCATCGACTCGATGTGGATGCCGATCGAGAGGGCGCCGGCGTCCTTGAGCTCCTGCAGCGCCGCGAGATCCTCGGGCGGTTCGCACTGCACCTGGATCGGCAGCCCGGGCACGGCCTCGAGCACGGCGCGGACGCAGCGGGCGAGGTGGCGGGCGCCGCGGTCGCGGCCCTTGGAGGTGCCGGTCGTCATCACCATCTGGCGGATGCCGTCGAGCCGGGCGGCCGCCTCGGCGACCTCGGCGAGCTGCGCGGGGGTCTTCACCGCGATGGTCGAGTCGTTCTTCAGGGACGCCTCGATGGCGCAGAAGCGGCACCGCTCGGCCTCGTCGTAGCGCATGCAGGTCTGCACGACGGTGGTGGCGAGGATGTTGCGGCCGTGCAGCCGGGCGATCTTCTCGTACGAGACGCCGTCGGCGGTCGCGAGGTCGTAGAAGCGCGGGCGTTTCACCGGCTCGACGTCCAGGCCGATGTCGGCGCCGTCGAGCAGCAGGCGGCCGTTGGTGACGGAGTAGGGGCTGCGCGGGTTCACGGGGATCGCGGCGCCGAGCCCGCCGAGTACGACGTGGCCGTCGTCGCTCGGGCCGGCTCCGGCCTCGCGGTGCACGGGGGCGTCGACGCGGATGCCCTGCAGGGCGATGTCGACGCGGGTGCGCAGCGGAGTCGCTCCGCAGGACGAGTCGGCGGAGTCGGACGGGACGGAGTGCGAGGCGGTGCGCAGGCGGGGCATCTGCAGATCGGTCATGGGGCTCCTCGGTGCATCGAGTCGAGCGGTGCGCGGCGCGGACGTCCGTCGCCGTGAGCACCCATTAGAGGCGCCGGGTGTTTCCGAACGATGACATCGGGAACGCGATCGTGTTACATCCGCGACGGCTGTCGTGTAATGCAGGCTTCTTCCGCTCGAAACCACACGGAAACAGGAGCGGCCTTGACTGATCGGTACCGGGAGGCGTCCTCGACGACCCGGCCCCGTCGCTCCGCTCGTCCGGATCCGCCCCGAGCGACACCCGCATCACAGCACGACCGCATCACCGGCTCTCCTGTCCTTGCTCGACTCGCACCGTGCTCAGGCGCGGTCGTCCCCCCTCGCACCTGCGCCCCTCGGCGCAGGCCCTCGACGAACCCCGGAGGTTCCCGTGTCCGACATCGAAGACCAGATCACCGCCAACATCGAGAAGTCCCGCTCCGAGATCGCGCACCCGTCGCTCCCGAACGGCAGCAACCTCTACGGCTCGACCAAGGTGTTCCCCGACTACCAGGCCGAACCCGGCCAGTCCTACTTCACGCTCGTGCACGGCATCGCCCACGAGTCCTCCGTCAGCTTCGTCGCGATCCTGCAGGCGACCCGCGCCGCCCGGAAGGGCTTCGAGTCGGCCGTCTACTTCTACGGACCCGGCACGATCAACGCGATGGCGACCCGCGGCTTCCCCACGGTCGGCGACTCCGGATTCCCGGGCGAGCAGAACATCAACAACGCGCTGAAGACGTTCATCGACGAGGGGAACCGCGTCTTCGTCTGCCGCTTCGGCATGGCGCTGCACGGCCTCCGCGAGGAGGACCTGATCGAGGGCACGATCCCGTGCCACCCGCTCGACGTGCAGGACGCCGTCATCCACTACGCCCGCAAGGGCGCCATCATCAACTCCACCTACAACCTCTAGGCGCCCGCGATGACCGTCGTCGGATCCGTCGCGGCCAACTTCGCCCGCGACCTCGACCAGAACTACGCGCTCATCCAGGCGCTCGTCGACGAGGCGAGGGAGAAGCGCGTCGAGTTCCTCGCGCTGCCCGAGGCCGCGATCGGCGGCTACCTCTCCTCGCTCGGCAACCACGGCGACACCCTCCGCACCACCACCCGCTCCCTGCCGCCGGCGATCTCGCTCGACGGGCCGGAGCTGCGGCGGGTGCAGGAGATCGCGGGCGACCTGCTCGTCGCGATCGGCTTCTGCGAGCTCGACGAGGACGGCGAGACGCGGTACAACGCGGCGGCGCTGCTGGACGGCGGGCAGATCTACGGCAGCTACCGCAAGGTGCACCAGCCGCTGGGCGAGCACATGTCGTACTCGCCGGGTCCCGGCTACGCGGTGCACGACACTCCGGTCGGCCGCGTCGGTCTGCAGATCTGCTACGACAAGGCGTTCCCGGAGGCGGCGCGCTCGATGGCGCTCGACGGCGCCGAGATCATCGCCTCGCTCTCGGCGTGGCCGGCCGCGCGCACGGCGACGGCCGAGAACCTGCAGGAGGACCGCTGGACCTACCGGTTCAACCAGTTCGACATCGCCCGGGCGCTCGACAACCAGGTGTTCTGGATGGCGTCGAACCAGTCGGGCACGTTCGGGTCGCTGCGCTACGTCGGCAACGCGAAGGTCGTGGATCCGGGCGGCAACATCCTCGCGACGACGCTGCTGGGCTCGGGGATGGCCGTCGCCGAGATCGATGTGCAGGGCACGTTCGAGGCGATGCGCGGCGGGATGTTCCACCTCCGCGACCGCCGCCCCGACGCGTACGACATCGACCGGGTCTGGAGCGGGGGCCTCGTCCATGCCTGAGATGACCTTCTCCGTGCGCTGGCCCGACGGCGTCGAGGAGCGCTGCTACTCGCCGAGCCTGGTGATGCACGACTTCCTCGCCGCGGGCGAGAGCTACCCGCTCGAGGACTTCGTCGACCGCTCGAGCGAGGCCCTGCGCATCGCGAGCGACCGCGTCCGCGCGAAGTTCGGCTTCGCCTGCACCTCCGCGATGCAGCAGGAGGCGGACATCGTCGCCGCGGCCGCCCGCTTCGACGGCGGACGCGTCCGCGTGCTGGCCATGGATCCGCCGGCGGTGCCCTCGTGACGGCGCTCGAGAACGGCCGGCACGTCGAGGTCGCGGTGATCGGAGCGGGCCAGGCCGGCCTCTCGATCAGCCGTCACCTCACCGACGAGGGGATCGACCACCTGGTGATCGAGCGCGACACGATCGCGCACGACTGGCTCGACAGGCGGTGGAGCAACTTCACGCTGGTCACGCCGAACTGGCAGTGCCGTCTGCCCGGCTACCCGTACGACGGCGACGATCCCGACGGGTTCATGACGCGCGACGAGGTCCACGCGTGGGTCCGCCGCTACGCCGAGTCGTTCGACGCGCCGGTGGCCGAGGGCACCGAGGTGCTGCGGATGCGCGAACGCGAGGGCGGCGGGTTCGAGGTCGTCACCTCGCGCGGCACGATCACGGCCGACCGCGTCGTCGTGGCCACCGGCGGCTACCACCGCCCGGTGCTGCCGGCCGTGGCGCAGCGGATCCCTGACTCCGTCGCGCAGCTGCACTCGGCCGACTACCGCTCGGCGGCCGACCTGCCCGAGGGCGGCGTGCTCGTCGTCGGCTCCGGTCAGTCGGGCGCGCAGATCGCGGAGGACCTGTTCCTCGAGGGCCGCGAGGTGCACCTGGCGCTCGGCACGGCTCCGCGGGTCGCCCGCTTCTACCGCGGGCGCGACTGCGTCGCCTGGCTCGCGGACATGGGCGTCTACGACGTGCCCGTGCACGCGCAGGTCGGCGGCCTCTCGAAGCGGGAGTCGACGAACCACTACGTGACCGGGCGGGACGGAGGGCGCGACATCGACCTCCGAGCGTTCGCGCGCGACGGCATGCACCTCTACGGCCGGCTGCAGAAGGTCGACGGCGGGGTGCTGCGCTTCGCGCCGACGGCGGAGGCGTCGCTGGACTACGCGGACTCGGTGGCGGAGTCGATCAAGAACGACATCGACGCCTACATCGAGCGCTCGGGAGTGGCGGCGCCGACCGAGGCGCGGTACGTCCCCGTCTGGCGGCCGGAGCGCGAGATCGAGGAGCTCGACCTCGCGGCGAGCGGCATCACGAGCGTGATCTGGGCGGTCGGCTTCCGCTCCGACTACTCCTGGGTGCAGGTCGGCGTCTTCGACGGAGCGGGGCACCCGACGCACCGCCGGGGGGCGACCGCCGTGCCGGGGCTCTACTTCCTGGGCCTGCCGTGGCTGCACACCTGGGGCTCCGGACGCTTCGAGGCCATCGCGCGCGACGCGGGCCACGTCGCGGAGCAGCTGCGCTCCGGACGCCGACTGGACCGGCTCGAGAGCACCGCGGTACGGTGACGCCCACCGGTCGCGGGGCCGGTCGCCGGGAAGAGGACCATGACGACGATCACCATGGCCGCCGTTGCGGCGCACTTCGGCCGCGACCTCGAGCGGACCCTCGTGAAGCTGCCCGGGATGATCGCCAGCGCCCGCGAGCGCGGGATCGACCTGCTCGTGCTCCCCGACGCCACGCTCGGCGGCTACCTGCTCGACCTGCACCACCCGGGTCCCGACGATCTGCCGGAGGCGGTCGAGGTGGACGGGCCGGAGGTGGCGGCGGTCGCCGAGATGGCCGGCGACATGACCGTCTGCTTCGGCATCGCCGAGCGGGCCCTCGAGGGCGGGGAGGCGCGGCGCTACAACTCCGCCGTCTGCGTGCAGGGCGGTGAGGTCATCGGCACGCACCGGAAGGTCCACCTGCCGCTGGGGGAGTCGCGGGTGTACGCGCCGGGCGACCGCTTCGGCGCCTTCGACAGCCCGGTCGGGCGGATCGGCATGATGATCGACTTCGACAAGACGTTCCCGGAGTCGGCGCGCTCGCTCGCGCTGGAGGGGGCCGAGATCCTCTGCTGCCTGAGCGCGTGGCCCGCCAGCGTGACGGACCGTTCCGACCGCATCCGCAACGACCGCCAGGCGCACCTGTTCGACCTCTACGACTGCGCGCGGGCGGCCGAGAACCAGGTGTACCTCGTGTCCTCGAACCAGACCGGGGTGCTGGGCGGGCTGCGCTTCCTCGGCCAGGCGAAGGTCGTCGATCCGGCGGGCGAGATCGTGGCGAAGACCTGGGCGAAGGGGGGGCTCGCGACCGCGACGGACGACGTCGCCGCCTCCGTCGCCCGTGCCCGCCGCAGCATGGACCACCTCCGCGATCGGGCGGAGCACAGCTACCACCCCGGCGTGCGGCTCGCGGCAGACGAGGGCTGACGGCGTGCGCATCGCGCTGCTGACGTACTCGACCCGTCCGCGTGGGGGAGTCGTGCACACCCTCGCCCTCGCGGAGGCGCTCGCCGCCCGCGGTCACGAGGTGACGGTGTGGACGCTCGGGCGCGGGGGCGACGACGCGTTCTTCCGGCCGGTCGCGCCGGCGGTGCGGGTGCGGGTCGTGCCGTTCGCGGCGCGCGACGACGAGAGCGTCGGCGACCGCATCGTCCGCTCGCTCGTAGCGATGGCCGCGGCGCTCGGCGGCGAGGCCGACGTCGTGCACGCGCAGGACTGCATCTCGGCGAACGCGGCGCTGGACGCCGGATTCGCGGGGCCGGGCGGACTGCTGCGCACGGTGCACCACCTCGACGAGTTCACGACTCCGGCGCTCGTCGCGTGCCACGAGCGCGCCCTGGTCGCCCCGGCGGCGCTCGTCTGCGTGTCGCAGGCGGTGGCCGACGACGTGGCGGTGGGATGGGGACGGCGGGCGGAGGTGATCCCGAACGGAGTGGACGCGGCGCGGTTCGCGGCGGCGGCCGGGAGCGACGCGGCGCTGGCCTGGCGCGCCCGGCTCGGCCCGTACGTGCTCGCCCTCGGCGGCATCGAGCCGCGCAAGGGCAGCATCGACCTGCTCGAGGCGCACGCCCGCCTCGCTCCGGGCACCGCGCTCGTCTTCGGCGGAGGCGAGACGCTCTTCGACTACCGGCCCTACCGCGAGGAGTTCGAGCGCCGGGCCCGCGAGCTCGGGGTGTCGCCCGTCGTGCTGGGCACTCTGGCCGAGGAGGAGGTCGCGCCGCTCGTCGCCGGTGCGTCGGTGCTCGGCTTCGTGTCGACCAAGGAGGGCTTCGGTCTCGCGGCGATGGAGGCGCTCGCCGCCGGGGTGCCCGTCGTCGCCCGAGATCTGCCGGTGCTGCGGGAGGTGTTCGGCGACACGGTGGCGTACGGATCGGACGTCGAGGGGATCCGGTCCGCGCTCGCGGCGGCCCTCGAGGGGTCGGCACCGCGCGACGGCCGGGCGCTCGCCTTCTCGCACGACTGGCGCGACGTCGCGGCCCGGCACGAGGACCTCTACCGCCGGCACCTCGCGAGCTGATGCGCCGCTCCTTCTCGCGCTGCGTGACGGCGCTCGCCGAGGCGGATCCGGAGCGGATCGTGGTGATCGCGGACGACCGCACCCTCACCGCCGGCGAGCTCGAGGCCGAGAGCACGCGGCTCGCCCGCGCGTACCTGGCGCTCGGAGTGGCGCACGACTCGCTCGTCGCGGTGTCGCTGCCGAACACGGCCGAGTTCGTCGTGGTCTGCGCGGCGATCTGGAAGGCGGGAGCGACTCCGCTGCCGCTGTCGAGGGACCTCTCGCCGCGCGAGCGGGCGGAGATCGCCGACCTCGCGCGGCCGGCGCTGACGGTCGGCTTCGCGCTGGACGGGGTGCCGTCGGTGCCGGCCGGGCACGAGCCGGACCCCGCGCTGCCGGACGCGCCGCTGCCGGACGCCGCCGCGTCGTCGTGGAAGGCGCCCGCCTCCTCCGGCAGCACCGGCCGACCGAAGATCGTGCTCGCCGCCGCGCCCGCCGTCATGGATCCGACGCAGCCGGTCGCCGCGTTCCTGCCGCGGGAGGGGGTGCAGCTGGTCGCGGGGCCGCTCACGCACTCGGCGACGTTCACCTACGCGTTCCGCGGGCTGCTGACGGGCCAGCGGCTCGTGATCCTGCCCCGGTTCGACGAGCGGCGGGTGCTCGCGGCGATCCAGGAGCACCGGGTGACCTGGGCGCTGCTGGTGCCCACGACCATCCACCGGCTCCTGCGCTGGCCGGGGCACCGCGACGTCGACGTGTCCTCGCTCGAGACGGTGCTGCACCTGGGCTCGCCGTGCCCGCCCGCCGACAAGCGCGGGCTGATCGAGTGGGTCGGGGCGCGGACGGTGGTCGAGGTGTACGCCGGGAGCGAGTCGAACGGGCTCACGATGATCCGCGGCGACGAGTGGCTCGAGCGGCCGGGCAGCGTCGGTCGGCCGATCGGAGGGACGGAGGTGCGGATCCTCGACGCGGACGGGGCTCCGGTGCCGGTCGGGCGGCCGGGCACGATCTGGATGCGGCGCGGCGCGGATCCGGCGTACCGCTACCTCGGCGGGGAGTCGCGGCGGACAGGGGACGGCTGGGACACGCTCGGCGACCTCGGGTCGCTCGACGCCGACGGCCGGCTGACCGTGCTCGACCGCGTCGACGACCTCGTGCTGCGCGGCGGGGTGAGCATCCACCCGGCCGAGATCGAGCGGGTGCTGGAGGAGCATCCGGCCGTGCGCGGGGCCGTCGCGTTCGGCGTGCCCGACGAGGACCTGGGGCAGGCGATCGAGGCGGTGGTCGACATCGACCGGGCCGACGTGGGGGCGGAGGAGCTCCTCGCGTTCGCCCGGGAGCGGCTCGGGCGGGCGCAGACGCCGCGGGCTCTGTGGCTGCAGCGGGAGCCGCTGCGCAGCGACGCGGGGAAGGTGAACCGGCGGCGGCTGCGCGAGGGGTGAGCGCGGCGCCGCTTCCGCAGAAGTCGCGGTAACGGCGCGCGCTCACCGCCACTACTGAGGAACCAAGAACACGCGCGTGGGTGGCTGAGGCGCAGGCCGGACGTCGTCCGTGCTGCTTTCGCAGAAGTTGCGGTAACGGTGCGCGCTCACCGCAACTTCTGGAGAAGGAGGAGGGAGCCGGCGCTCAGTCGCGCGGGCAGTGCAGCTGCGTGCGCTCGCCGGAGCGGTCGATCGAGTGCTGCGCCATCGGGCGGCCGCAGAGCGGGCAGACGGGGTCCGCGGGGGCGACGTACGGCTCCTCCGGGCGGCCGATGCCGACGTGGGCGGGGCCGGTGAAGGAGTAGATCGCGCGGTTGATCCGGTTGTAGAGGCCCGGCTTGCCGTCGAAGGGGTTCATCGGGTTCGGCGTGCGCTTCGAGGAGCCGTCGTTCTTCCTTCGTGCCATAAAGGTTAGTATACGAAGGATTGTGGTGAGCGGCGAGGAAACACGGGGTTCTCCTGTCGATCGCCGAGCCGCCCGCTGGCAGACTCGAGTGATGAGTGCGGCACTGCCGGCGGTGTCCGGCTTCGAGCACGCGAGCCGCCGGGTCGACGAGGCGGTCGCCTTCTACTCGGACGGGTACCACGGCACGCGGTTCCGGGCGGAGCCGCTGCCCGACTCCTTCTTCTTCCGCTACACCGCGCTGGGCGACGAGCAGGTCAGCGTCCGCACCTCCACCTTCCGCGGCTCCATCCGCGGAGAGATCGCACCGAAGGGGGAGTACGTCGTCTCGTGGCTCCAGGCGGGTCGCGGAGTGATGGACGTCGGCCGTGACGAGACGCCGCTCCTGCGCGCACGCCCGGCCGTGTTCCCCACGGGACGCCCGTTCGAGTTCGACTTCGGCGAGTACGACCAGCGCCTCGTGCACGTGGGCGGCGGGTTCCTCGAGGGAGTCGCCGCGGAGTCGACGGGCGCCGATCCGGCCCCGCTGGTCTTCGACCACCGCGTGGTGCCCCGACCCGCCGATGTCGACGCCTGGTGGGATGCGGTGCGCGACCTGTCCGGGGTGCTCGCCTCCCGCGCGCCGGCACTGCAGCTGGCCGAGGCCGACCGCGGAGTCGCGCTCCGGCTCCTCGCGGCGTTCCCGCACCGCCCGGTCGCCGTCCCCGCCGACGTTCTCCGGCCGCGCAACGCCCACCTCCTCCGGGCGGCCGAGTTCGTGCACGCCTTCGCCTCGTCGCCGATCTCGCTCAGCGACATCGCGACATCGGCGGCGCTCACTCCGCGCGCGCTGCAGCTCGCGTTCCGGCGGCACTTCGGCCGGACCCCGCTCGGCTACCTCCGCGACGTCCGGCTCGACCGGGCGCGCGACGAGCTGCGGCACGCGGATCCGGACACGACGACGATCGCCGCGGTCTCGGCGCGCTGGGGTTTCCTCAACCCGGGCCGCTTCGCCGGCGCGTACCTGCAGCGGTTCGGGGAGTATCCGCTCGAGACGCTGCGCGGAGGGCGCTGAAGCGGGCACACGGCGCTGAGGCGGCTCAGGGCCCGCCGAGCCAGTGGTCGATGCGGTGGTGATCCGGTGTGAAGCCGTGGTCGACGCCCCAGAGCACGGCCTGCGTGCGACTCGTCGCTCCGATCTTCCCGTAGACGCTCCGGATGTAGGACTTCACCGTGTTGGGGCTGAGATAGGTGAGCGCGGCGACGTCGGCGTTGCTCTTGCCCTGCGTGATGAGCGCGAGGATCTCGGACTCGCGGTCGGTGATGCCCTCGTGCCGGCCCGGCCAGTCGAGCCCGGGCGCGGCTCCGGCCCGCTGCGGAGGATCGCTGACGACGATCTCGCCCGCGGCGACCCGCTCGAGGGCGGCGACGAGGTCGCGGGCGGGCAGCGTCTTGGAGAGGTAGCCGTGCACGCCCTGCTCGAGTGCGTCGGCGACGAGGGTCGGTGCGAAGTTCCAGGTGTAGACGACGACGTGGCGGGCGCGCGGGTTCCTCACGAGGCCCGCGATCTCGTCGTGGTCCGACTCCGGTTGCGCGAACGAGTCGTAGAGCACGATGTCGATCGTGTCCGAGAGGCTCGCGTTGGCGTCGATCTCGGCGACCAGCACGCGGTGGCGGTAGTGGTCGAACATGTGCGCGAGGCCGGTGAGGACCACGTCGTAGTCGTCGACCAGCGCGACGGTGAGGGGCGCGGTCCGGGACATGGGTCGGACGCTACCGCACCCCGGCGAGCGGAGACCACACCCCCAGGGGTGTACCGCAGCCTCCCTGCGGGTGGAACCTTTGCCTCAGGCCCCGCACCAGCAGGGCTGACACGCGGACCCGGTCCGCCCAACGGAAGGTGACCATCGTGATCGGTCTCATCATCAGCATCGTCGTCGTCGGTCTCATCGCCGGAGCGCTGGCGCGCCTCCTCGTCCCCGGACGGCAGAGCATCAGCATCCTCATGACCATCGTGCTCGGCATCGTCGGCTCGTTCGTCGGCGGGTTCCTCGGCTTCCTGATCTTCGGGCAGGACGCCGGCGACGGATTCCTGCAGCCGGCCGGCATCATCGGCTCGGTCATCGGCGCGATCATCGTGCTGCTCGTCTACACCCGCTTCGCCGGCCGCTCGGGCGCGCGCCGCTGACCCCGCGGGGTCGACTCCGGTCGCGGGCGTTTCGGATCGGGCCGTCCGGGGAAGGGGAGGAGTGCACCTTCCCCGGATCCGGCCCTCCGGCTCCGCACCACCGAGAGGAACACCCCGTGGTCGCCATCGCCCCCCTCCGAGAGCGCTTCGACGGAGTCGAGAGGATCGCCGTGCTCCGCGGCGGCGGCCTCGGCGATCTGCTGTTCGCGCTGCCCGCCGTGGATGCGCTGGCCGCCGCCTACCCGGGAGCCGAGATCACCCTGCTCGGCACTCCCGCCCACCGCGTCCTGCTCGAGGGCGGAGTGTCGCCCGTCTCCGACGTGGAGGTGCTGCCCGTGGCGCAGGGTGTCCGCGACGGCCAGGGCGAGGACCCGCGGGTCGTCGAGGACTTCACCGCCCGGATGCGCGCGCGCTCCTTCGATCTGGCCGTGCAGCTGCACGGCGGCGGGCGCTACTCCAACCCGTTCCTGCAGCGACTGGGCGCGCGCCACACCATCGGCTCCCGCACACCCGACGCCGCCGAGCTCGAGCGCACGATCCCCTACGTCTACTACCAGCACGAGATGCTGCGCGCGCTGGAAGTCGTCGGCCTCGCCGGGGCGCCGGCGGTCCGGCTGGAGCCGGAGCTGCGCGTCGACGTCGAGCGCCGCGACCGGCTCGCGGCGACGCTGGGCGGAGGCGGTCCGCTCGTGCTGATCCACCCGGGGGCGACGGATCCGCGCCGCCGCTGGCCCTCCGAGTCGTTCGCCGCGGTGGCCCGGGCCCTGCTCGAGGACGGAGCGCGCGTGCTCGTCGTCGGCGACGACTCCGACGTGCCCGCCGCCGACGCGATCGTCGCGGGGGCGCCCGGCGCCGAGTCGTGGGCGGGACGCGTGGAGCTGCGCGACCTCGCTCCGCTGCTCTCGCTCGCCGACCTGGTGCTCGGCAACGACAGCGGCCCCCGCCACCTCGCCGCTGCGGTCGGCGCCCCCACCGTCGGCGTCTTCTGGGTGGGCAACGCGATCAACGCCGCACCGCTGGGTCGGCAGCGCCACCGCGTGCAGCTGAGCTGGACCACCGCGTGCCCGGTCTGCGGTCGCGACACGACGCAGGTCGGCTGGACGGCTCCGCGCTGCGAGCACGACCCGTCGTTCGTGGCGGACGTGCGGATCGAGGCCGTCCTGGAGGACGTGCGCGAGGTGCTCGCCGCCACCCGCTGAGACGCGAGACGCCACTCCGGTGCGCCTGCGACGATGTGTCGCGGACCGGAGTGGCGTCTCGCGGAGTCGATCCCTAGGGGATCACGCGGCTCACGGCCAGGACGGCTCCTCCTCGTGCGTGATGACGAGCTCGCGCACCTCGCAGCCCTGCGGCTGGCCGAGGACGAACATGACGGCGTTCGCCACGTTCTCGGGCTCGTTGAGCAGGGCGTCGGGGCCCGGCTTGTACTGCGCGTCGCGGTCGTCGAAGAAGCGCGTCTTCATGCCCGAGGGGATGAGCGTCGTGACGCCGATCTCGCCCTTGGTCTCGGCGGCGAGGGCGCGGGTGAAGCCGAGCACGCCGAACTTCGACGCGCAGTAGGCGGTCGCGTCCGAGACGGCCTTGATCGCGAGCGAGGAGGCGACGGTGACGACGCGGCCGTGGGTCTCGGTGAGGAACGGCAGCGCCGCCCGGACCACCGCGGCGGTGCCGAGGAGGTTGACCGAGATGACGCGCTCCCACTCCTCCGGGTCGACGTCGACGAGGCGGCCGCAGCGGTCGATCCCGGCGGCGGTGACGACGGCGTCGAGTCCGCCGTGCTCGCGGGCGATGTCGACGACGGCCTTCTCGGCCTCGCGGGTCTTCGCGACGTCCACCTGGTAGGCGGCGACGCCCTCGGCCACGCTCGAGACGTCGCGGTCGAGCACGATCGGGGTGCCGCCCGCGGCGGTGACCGCGGCGGCGACGGCGGCACCGAGGCCGGAGGCGCCTCCGGTGATCAGGACGCGGCCGATGGGGGTGGGGGTGAGACTCATGATGTCCTTCTGGGTGACGGTGCGACGGGTCGCGGGTGGCTCGCCGTCGCGGGGCGGGAAGAGAGAGGTCAGCCGACGCGGGCGAGCGCCGCGGCGAGGTGGGTGGTCGAGCGGCCCGGGTGGTACGGCACGGTGAGCACGCGCCCGCCCCACTCGGCGACGGTCGCGGTCTCGGGGAGGGACTCGGCGGAGTAGTCGCCGCCCTTCACCCAGACGTCGGGGCGGATGCGGCGCAGCGCCTCGTCGGGGGTGTCCTCGCCGAAGACGAGCACCGCGTCGACGCATTCGAGCGCGAGCAGCAGATCGACCCGGTCGTCCTCGGGGATGATCGGTCGCGACACGCCCTTGAGACGGCGCACCGAGTCGTCGGAGTTGAGGCAGACGATCAGGCAGTCGCCCAGCGCCCGGGCCGCCGAGAGCGTGCGGGCGTGTCCCGCGTGCAGCAGGTCGAAGCAGCCGCCGGTCGCGACGACTGTGCCTCCGGAGCCGCGGACCGCCTCGGCGACGC
Organism: Rathayibacter sp. Leaf299; assembly: GCF_001423055.1. Classification (NCBI taxonomy): domain Bacteria; kingdom Bacillati; phylum Actinomycetota; class Actinomycetes; order Micrococcales; family Microbacteriaceae; genus Rathayibacter; species Rathayibacter sp. Leaf299. The sequence goes on along the minus strand of NZ_LMNT01000004.1, from coordinate 123,467 downwards.
GCAGAGCGTCGACGCCGGCGCCGTGCAGGACCGCGGTGTCGGCGGGCGCCGAGAGCGAGGCGACCCCGCCCGCGAGGAGGTAGGCGCCGGCGTCCGAGACGGCCGCGTTCACCGCCTCCGAGGCGGTCGCGCCCGAGGCGAGGGCCACCGCGGCCGACGCTGCGAACCGGTCGCCCGCTCCGCACGGGTCGGTCGGCGGCACGGAGGCGGCGGGCACGACGACGGGCACGCCCGCGCCGCGCGAGCGCACCAGGGCGCCGCTGCCGCCCAGGGTGACGGCGACGGCGGCGCAGCCCCAGCGCTCGAGCAGGGTGGTCGCGGCGGTCTCGGCGAGCGTGACTCCGCGGCCCGTCGCCTGCGAGAACGCGGTCGCCTCGGCGAGGTTCGGAGTCGCGAGCGCAGTGCCGGCGACGGGCGCGGTGCCGCGGGGGTGCGGATCCCACACGAGCGGCACGGTGAGGGCGTCGAGCGCCGCGCGCAGCGACCCGTCCTCGGTGAGGCGGCGGCCGTAGTCGGCGACGACGACGGCGTCGACGTCCTGCAGCGCCGCCAGCATGCCGTCGGTGACGGCCGGGACCGGCGGGCGCTCGCAGCCGCGGTCGAAGCGCACGACGGCCTGCCCCGAGGCGGCGACGCGCGTCTTCACCGGAGTCGGTGCTCCCGACGGGCCGGCGACCACGCGGATCCCGTCCAGCGCCGCGCGCAGCTCCGCCACGTCGGCGTCGGAGTCGTCGGCCAGCGCCGTCACGAGGGTGACGTCGTGTCCGTCGCGGGCGAGCATCCGTGCCACGAGCCCGGCTCCGCCGGCGCGCACGCCGCGGGTAGAGACGTCGACGACGGGAACGGGCGCGTCGGGGCTCAGCCGCTCGGCGGGCCCCGAGAGGTCGACGTCGAGCATCACGTCGCCGACCACGGCGATCCGCAGGCGCGGGCTCACGCGGCGGCTCCCGTGCGGGCGCGGATGCGGTGCTCGAAGGCCCGGCAGAGCGCGTGCACGAGCACGAGCTGCGCCTCCTGCACGTTCGAGCCGTGGCCCTCCAGTGCGATCGCCTCGTCGCACGCGTCGGTCAACGGGTTGGGACCGTCACCGGTGAGCGCCCAGGTGCGGGCTCCTGCGGCGCGGGCCGCCTCGGCGGCGTGCAGCAGGTTGGCGCTGCGCCCGCTGGTCGAGAGCAGCACGACCACGTCGCCGGAGCGCGCGTGAGCCGTGACCTGGCGGGCGAAGACGTGGTCGAAGCCGTAGTCGTTGCCGATCGCGGTGAGGCTGGACGTCTCGGCGTGCAGCGAGATCGCCGAGAACGGCACGCGGTCGCCGTCGAAGCGGCCGACCAGCTCGGCCGTCAGATGCTGCGCCTCGGCCGCGGAGCCGCCGTTGCCGGCCGCGAGCAGCCGGGCGCCCGAGTGCAGGCGGTCGGCGAGCTCGACGCCCCAGGCGACGATCTGCTCGGAGTGGCGCTCCAGCTGCGCGACGACGTCGAGCGAGCGGGAGATGTGGTCGTCGACGATCCGCCGGGCGGCGTCCGTCGGGGTGTCCAGCACGGTGTCGATGCTCATCGTCGGGGGGCCGCCTTCCGGGTCTTCGAGGAGTGGGAGCTGCGGGGAGCGCCGGTCAGGACGGCCTCCCCCTCGCCGAGTCCGGCGAGGGTGGTGAGGTACGCGCGCTCCGTGTCCGCGGCGACGCGGTCCCAGGAGTAGCGCGACTCGACGCGCTCGCGACCCGCGGCTCCGTAGGCGCGGGCGCGCTCGGGGTCGGCGATCAGAGCGGCGAGGGCGGCGGCGAGGGCCGCCGGGTCGCGGGGCGGCACGTGCACGCCGGTGACGTCCTCGACGACGGTGTCGATGAGCCCGCCGACCGAGGACGCGACGACCGGCCGGCCGCACGCCATCGCCTCCAGCGGCACGATGCCGAACGGCTCGTACCACGGGGCGCAGACGACGATGTCGGCCGAGCGGAGCATCGCGGGCATCTCGGTCTGCGAGAGCTGGCCCACGAGGTGGACGCGGTCCGCGACTCCGAGGCCCTCGGCGACGCCGTGCAGGCGCTGGTACTCGGGATCGGCCACGAGCGCGTCGCCCGAGCCCGAGCCGCCGACGATGACGAGCTCGGCGTCGTGCCCGTCGTCGACCAGGCGGGCGAGCGCCTCGATCGCGTGGCCCATGCCCTTGCGGGGCACGAGGCGCCCGATGCTCATGAGCCGGATCGGACGCGTCTTCTCGGCCACGGGTCCGTCCGGGGAGAAGCGCTCCAGGTCCACCCCGCAGGGCACGACCGAGATGCTGCTCGTCGGCACGCCGAGGCCCTTGAGCTCGAACGCCTCGTCGGAGCAGGTCGCGACGATGCCGTCGGCGCGCTGGCCGACTCCGGGCTCGAGCCAGGCGCGCTCCTCGGGGCTCGTGTCGAGCGCGCCCTGCTGGCGGCGCTTGACCACTCCGAGCGCGTGGAAGGTGTGGAACACCGGCACGCGGCGGCCCGTCGCGCGCTCCACCCGCTCGGAGGCGTCGAGCGCGGCGACCCCGGACATCCAGAAGTGGCTGTGCACGAGGTCGGGGCGGGAGTCGAGCCAGTCGTTCGCGAGGTCGACGGCGAAGTCGCCCATGTACGGGAGCAGATCGTCCTTGGACACCTTCGCGGCCGGGCCGGCGTCGATGTGCACGACCTCGACTCCGGAGGTGAACGGGACGCGGCGGGGGAGGGAGGGGTCGTCGCGCCGGGTGTAGACGGTGACGCGGTGGCCGCGGCGGGCGAGCGCGTCGGCGAGGGCCGCGACGTGCACGTTCTGGCCGCCCGCGTCGACGCCTCCGAGCGTCGCCAGCGGGCTCGCGTGCTCCGAGACCATCGCGATCGCGAGCGGTCGGGTGGTGGTCGTGTGCATCATCGGGTGCTCCCTCCTCGGGTCCCTGCGGCGGTGAGGGTCCGGCCGGTGCGGCGCGGACGATCGGAGAGGACCTCGTCCCAGTCCCGGTGGAACCGGGCGAGGCCGTAGCGCTCGAGGACGCTCTCGCGGGCGATCGCCCCGGCGGCGGCGGCGCGCTCCGGATCCGCGATCAGGTCGCGAGCGGCGGCGACGAGCTCGTCGAGGTCGTTCGAGACCGCTCCCGCGCCGGGCGGCACCGCGCGGCCCGCCTCGGTCGTCTCGAGCGCGATGACGGGCATGCCCAGGTGCATCGCCTCGAGCAGCGCGAGGCCGAGCGAGGTCCAGCGGAACGGATGGAGGTAGACGCGGCGGCGGGCGAGCTGCGCGTGCATCTCGCTCGTCCGCACGTCGCCGAGGACGGCGAGCCGCCCCTCCGGGAACCCGGCGAGCTCGGCGAGGCCCTCGGTCTTCATCCCGAACACGTCGAGCGGCGCGACCTCGGCGAAGCGGGGCAGCAGATCGGTGCCGGTGACGCGGTTGCGCCGCACCGGCTCGTTGATCACGACTCCCAGGTGCGCGAGCTCACCCGTGTAGAGGGGACCGGGGTCATGGATCCCGTGCTCGATCACCGTCGTCGCCGTCGATCCGGTGTCCCACATCAGCGCGTTGAAGTGCGTCACGTGCACCAGGAGGAGGTCGTCGCGGTCGGCGAGCGGGTGACGGCTGGTCGGGGCGTCGCCGCGCGGGGTGTTGTGCTCGACGTAGACGGCGGGCACGTCGCGGCCGAGGCGCCGGCCCAGCAGTCGCTCCGCCTCCTCGAGCTCCTCGGGGCGCTGCAGGAGCACGACGTCGACGTCGGCGTCGAGCAGGTCCTCGGGGGCGATCTCGATCGCGTTCGGCCAGTCGCGGCCGCCGGTGCCCAGGCCCCAGCCGTCACGGGCGTCCGTCGTGGGGAGCAGGTACTCGTGGTCGCCGCGGACGAACGCGTCCGCCCAGCCGCCGTGCACGTGCCAGAGGAGGATCCTCATGCCATCGCCTCCGTCGTGGTCGTGGTGGAGCGCCCGAGGGCGCGGAGTCGCAGGACGGCGGCGACCGCCTCCTCGGCGCTCACCCCCGTCAGACAGGGGTGGCCGGGCACCGGGCAGACCCGGGCGCGGGAGCCGGCGCACGCGGCGCCCTGATCGCCCAGCAGCTCCACGGGCACGCCGTACGGCGCCCAGCGGATCGCGGGGACGACCGGGGCGAAGAGGCTGACGACCGGAGTGCCGACGGCCGCGGCGAGGTGCGCCGGACCGGTGTTGCCGCTGACGACGACCTCGGCGCGGGCGAGCACCTCGGCGGCACCGGCGAAGTCGGTCGCGCCGCCCAGGTCGATGCCGCGGGTGCCCGCGACCTCGGCCGTGAGGGTGCGCTCGCCGGGGCCGCCGGTCACGGCGACGGCGAAGCCCTCGTCCGCGAGCAGCTCGACGGCGCGGGCCGCGTTCGCCGCGGGCCAGGCGCGCGCCGGCACCGCCGCTCCGGGGTGCACGACGACGTAGGGGCCCACTCCCTCGAGCGCGGCCGGCAGCACGCCCTCGCGGCGCACGCGCAGGCGTCCGTCGTCGCCCTCGGGCAGCGCGAAGCCGGCCGCGGCGGCGATGGCGAGGGCGCGCTCCGGTTCCGGCTGGTCCTCCTCGAGCGTCTCGCCCGGCACGAGGCGCACGTCGAGCAGCGCACCCGCGAAGTCGACGGAGGCGCCGCTGATCCGCGCGACGCCGGCCAGACGCAGCAGCAGCGCGAGCGGCAGCGGCGACTGGTGGAAGGAGGTCAGGATCACGGCCTCGTCGGGGGCGAACTCCTCGACGATCGCGTGCAGCTCCGCCACGAGCGCGGCGTCGACCGGTCGCGAGGCGTCGCCGATCCACGGGCACCACCAGGTGCGGACGCTCGTCGGCCCGGGCAGCAGAGCGGCGGCGGGCGCACCCTGGGGCCCCGCGAGCAGCAGCACCTCGGCGTCCGCGGCGATCGCGCGGACGGCGGGGCCGCAGAGGAGCACGTCGCCCGCGCTGTCGAGGCGGGCGACGAGGACGCGGCGGGTCATGCGGGGCCCTCCTCGGACGGGTCCGGCTGCATCGCCAGGAGCAGCTCGACCGCCTCGAGGAGCGTGTCGGCGCGCAACGCCGCGGCCGCCACCTCCTCGGCCCGCGTGACCGGAGTGGGGACGAGCACGCCCCGCGCGCCCGCGTTGGCCGCCGCGCCCACGTCGGCGCCGATGTCGCCGATCACGGCGAGGGAGTCGGCGGGCAGCCCGAGCGCCGCGGCCGCGCCCAGCACCATCCCGGGCGCGGGCTTGCGGCAGTCGCAGCCGTCCTCGGGTCCGTGCGGGCAGAGCATCCAGACGTCGAAGCCGCCGAAGAGCTCGTCGACCCGCCGGTTCACCGCGTCGGCCTGGCCGCGGTCGATGATGCCGCGGGCGATGCCGGACTGGTTCGTGACGACTCCGATCGCGAGCCCCGCCTCGCGCGCGCGCTCGACGGCGTCGAGGGCGGTCGGCATCGGCTCGACCCGCGAGGGGTCGCCGTTGTAGGGCACGTCGACGACGAGCGTGGCATCGCGGTCGAAGAGGATCCCGCGCAGTCGCGGGGTCCGCTCGAGCTCGGCGGTGCCGCGCTGCTCGCGCGGGTGCATCGGGTCGGTCACACCGTTCTCGTACCCTGCTTCTCCTCCTCGTAAACGGTGCCGAGGAGAAGTGGTGCCGCTCGGGCGCGTCGGGATCGGGGCGCGTGCGTCTGAGCGTCCGGCGACGGGGTACGGGACCTCCGACAGGAAGGAGGCGCCGTGCGCGCTCTCACCGAACCGGACGGCACCCCGGAGGTCCTCGCGCTCCGCGCGCTCAAGCTCGGCGACATCCTCGTGGCGGTGCCGGCGCTCAGGGCGCTGCGCCGCGGCTTCCCCGAGCACCGGCTGATTCTCGCCACGACACCCTGGCTCGAGCCGATCGTCGACCTGATCGAGGGGCTCGACGCCCTGGTGCCCACCCTCCACGGTCTCGACGATCCGCTGCCGATGGCCGCCGGCCGCGTCGAGCTCGGCGTCAACCTGCACGGCAACGGTCCGGAGTCGCGGCTGCGCCTCGCCGAGATCGAGCCCGAGCGCACGCTCGAGTTCCGCGTGCCGGCCCTCGATCCCGACGCGAGCCACGACGACCCGCGCCCGCTCTGGATCGACGGCGAACTCGAGCGCGCGCGCTGGGCTCGCCTGGTGAACTCGATCGGCCTGGACGCCGATCCCGAGGACGTCGCCATCGCGGTCCCCGAGGTCGCGCCCCGGGTCGACGGCGCCGCCGTCGTGCACATCGGCGCCTTCTACGGCTCGCGGGAGTGGCCCGAGGAGCGCTTCGCCGCGGTCGCCCGCTCGCTCGCCGACCAGGGGCACCGCGTCGTCTACACCGGAGGCGCGAACGAGGCCGATCGCGCCCGTCGCGTCGCCGAGCTCGCCGGCACCGGGGAGGTGCTGGCCGGGGAGGTCGACCTGGTCGAGTTCGCCGCGGTGGTCGCCGCCGCCGAGACGCTGGTCACCGTCGACACCGGAGCCGCTCACCTCGCCTCGGCCTACGGCATCCCCTCGGTCGTGATCTTCGGACCGGCGCCGCCCGAGGCCTGGGGCCCGCCCGTCAGCGGACCGCACATCGTGCTGACCGACGCGTCGCTCCGCAAGGGCGACGTCTTCTCGTCCGAGCCGGACCCGGCCCTCCTGGCCGTGCAGACCGAGGACGTCCTGGACGCCCTCGCCTCGCTGCCCTCGCGCGCCGAGGCGCACCTCAGGCGGACCGCAGGCGGGGTGCCTGCCGGACGGGCGTGACCACGGCGACGCGGGAGCGGGGGGAGCGCGGCTGATGGGAGCGCGAGGGAGCGCCCAGGCGGTCGGCGAGCTGCGCGAGGATCCGGCGCTGCAGGCGCGAGACCTGCATCTGCGTCGTGCCGAGCGCCTCCGCGATCTGCTGCTGGGTCATCTCCTCGACGAAGCGCATGCGCAGCAGCTCGCGCTGCGCGTCCTCGAGCTCCGCGAGGGCCGCGGCAAGGCCGTGACGACGGTCGATCGCCGCGAGGTTCTCGTCGTCGCCGCCGAGCGTCTCGCCGAGCCGCACTCCTCCGTCGCCGCCCGTGCCGACCGTCTCGTCGAGCGAGAGCGGATGACCGGCCGAGCGGGCATCGGCGACCTCGGAGGCGTCGACGCCGAGCCGCAGAGCGATCTCGCGGTCGGACGGGTGCCGACCGAGCTCCTGCGAGAGCTCCTCCGCGACGACCCCGGAGCGGCGGTGCAGCTCCTGCACGCTGCGCGGCGGGCGGACCATCCAGCCCAGGTCCCGCAGGTGGCGCTTGAGCTCGCCGGTGATCGTGGGCACGGCGAAGGCGGCGAAGCTGTCACCGCGCTCGGGAGCGAAGCGACGGGCGGCCTTGACGAGGCCGACGTACGCGACCTGGCGCAGGTCCGCCCAGTCGCCGCCGGCTCCGCCTCCGCGCGAGACGCGGCGGGCCATGGCTTCGGCGAGTCCGAGGTGGTCGAGCACGATGCGCTCGCGGATGCGGTCGCCCTCGGCGCCCGTGGCCTCGGCGGCCGCGCGGAACAGCGAGAGGGTGCGCGCGTCCTTCTCCTCGCGTGCCGGATCCATCGCGGCGGTGGCGCGCGACATGGCGACGGTCGTGCTCATCCGAATCCCCTTTCCGGGCGTGCTGGCGCGAGGCCCGGGGCATGGCGGATGCGGTGCGCTCCTCATCGAGCGGCCCCGGAGAAGCGCTCTGCACAGAGCACCACTGCTCCTGGGAGAAGACGAGTCCGTTGACGCGGAGCACTGCTTCGCGATAAAGGGCGTGGGAGCGCGGTCATGCGGAGGATCCCGTCCGTGCGGCGGTGCGGAGGACCCCTGAACCGGCGTCCGCGCGGAGGCCGCACCCCCGGAACGCCCCTTGTCCAGCCCGACGGCACTGCGCGCTCCGCGGCTAGAATCGCGGGCGTATGTCTGAGCTCACCCCGCCCTCCGATCGCGCCGCAGCGGCGCACCCGTTCACGACCGCGACCGGGAGCGACGTGCGCGTCCGCTTCTGCCCGTCCCCGACCGGGACGCCGCACGTCGGCCTCATCCGCACCGCCCTGTTCAACTGGGCGTACGCGCGGCACACGGGGGGCACCTTCGTCTTCCGCATCGAGGACACCGACGCGGCCCGCGACAGCGAGGAGAGCTACGAGCAGATCGTCGACGCGCTGCGCTGGCTCAAGCTCGACTGGGACGAGGGCGTCGGAGTGGGCGGCCCGCACGGTCCGTACCGCCAGTCCGAGCGGAGCGACGTCTACCTCGACGTGATCCAGCGCCTGCTCGCGTCGGGCCACCTCTACGAGAGCTACTCCACGGCCGAGGAGATCGACGCGCGCAACGAGGCCGCCGGCCGCGCCAAGCAGCACGGCTACGACAACTTCGACCGCGGTCTCACCGAGGAGCAGCGCGCGGCGTTCCGCGCCGAGGGCCGCAGCCCCGCGCTGCGTCTGCGGGTCCCCGACGCCGACCTCTCCTTCGACGACCTCGTCCGCGGCGAGATCACCTTCCCCGCCGGCTCCTTCAGCGACTTCGTCGTCGTGCGCCCCAACGGCCAGCCGCTCTACACGCTGGTGAACCCGGTCGACGACGCGATCATGCAGATCACGCACGTGCTCCGCGGCGAGGACATCCTGCCCTCCACCGCCCGGCAGATCGCGCTGTACCACGCGCTGATCGACATCGGAGTGACCACCTTCGTGCCGCGCTTCGGCCACCTCCCGTACGTCATGGGCGAGGGCAACAAGAAGCTCTCGAAGCGCGACCCCTCCTCGAACCTCTTCCACCACCGCGACCGCGGCTTCATCCCCGAGGGCCTGGTGAACTACCTCGCGCTGCTGGGCTGGTCGCTGACCCACGACCGCGACGTCTTCTCGATCGACGAGATGATCGCCGCGTTCGACGTCGCCGACGTGAACCCGAACCCCGCGCGCTTCGACCTCAAGAAGGCCGAGTCGATCAACGGCGACCACATCCGCCTGCTCGCCGTCGACGACTTCACCGAGCGCACCGTGCCGTACCTGATCGCCGCGGGCGTGCTCGACGGGGAGCCGACCCCTGCGCAGAGGGCCGTCCTCGACGCCGCCGCGCCGCTCGTGCAGGAGCGCATCGGCCTGCTCGGCGAGGCGCCCGGCATGCTCGGCTTCCTCTTCACCACCGCCGAGGCGCTGTCCTACGACGAGGACGCGCTCAAGGGCCTCCCCGCGAACGCCGGCGACGTGCTCGCCGCGTCGATCGAGGCGCTTTCCGCTGTGCCGGAGGGGGAGTGGCTGACCGCCTCGATCCAGGCCGCGCTCGCCTCGGCCCTGATCGAGGGCCTCGGGCTCAAGCCCCGCATCGCCTACGGACCTCTTCGCACCGCGATCTCGGGTCGCCGAGTCTCGCCCCCGCTGTTCGAGTCGATGGAGATCCTCGGCAGGGCGGAGTCGCTCGCGCGCCTCTCGCGCCTCGCCGACCGCACCTCCGCCTCCGCCGGACCGGCCTGAGCATGGCCGAGGCGGTGGGAGGCCAGTACGACGTCGTCGTGATCGGCGCGGGCCCGGCCGGACTGTCGGCCGCGCTCAACCTGGCGCGCGCCCGTCGCAGCGTCCTGCTGCTCGACAGCAACCGTCCGCGGAACGCCGCGACGCTGCACTCGCACGGCTTCCTGACCCGCGACGGAGTCTCACCGCTCGAGCTCCGCCGCCTCGGCCGCGAGGAGGTCGAGAGCTACGAGGCCGCTGAGGTGCACAACGCCCTGGTGACCTCGGTCGAGCGCTCCGGCGGCGAGTTCCTCGTCTCCGCGCGCGGCGTGCGCGGCGCCGCGAACCGCGCCGTCGTGGCCACCGCCGTGGTCGTCGCCGCGGGCCTCAGTGAGAAGCTGCCCCGCCTGCCCAGCCTCCGCGCCTACTACGGCACCGCCGTGCACAGCTGCATGGAGTGCGACGGCTACGAGAAGGCGGGGGAGCCCCTCGCCCTGATCGGAGAGACCTCCGACCTCGCCGAGCGCGCCATGCTCCTCTCGCAGTGGTCCACCGATCTGATCGTCTTCACCAACGGCATCGGAGTCGTCAGCGACGCCGACGAGTCCCTGCTCGGCTCGATCGGCATCCGCGTCGAGCGCCGCCCTGTCGCAGACCTCGCCGGCGAGCGCGCGGAGATGACCGGCGTCCTGCTCGAGGACGGCGACGTCATCCCGCGCACCGGCGCCTTCGTCCGCCCGATCTGGGTGCCGGTCCTCGAGTACCTCGACGCCGCCGGCCCCGAGACCGACCGCGACGGCTTCCTCCGGGTGGACGCGGGCGGACGCACCTCCGTCCCCGGCCTCTACGCCGCCGGCGAGGTCACCGCCCCCGGCCCGCAGCAGCTGATCGTGGCCGCCGGCTCCGGCGCCCAGGTCGCCTCGGCCGTCAACCGCGACCTCGTGCGCGCCCGCCTCGGCGAGGCCGCCCCCGAGTCCGAGGCCCACGCGATCCACGAGGCCGGCGTCGATTTGAGCGGCGTGCGCCCGTAGGGTAGTGTTCTTCCTCGGCGCCGGAAGTTCTTCCGGCCGCCGCCTGGCCTCCTCCCTCACCTGTGGATGGCCATTGGGGTATGGTGTAATTGGCAACACGGCTGATTCTGGTTCAGTTGTTCTTGGTTCGAGTCCAGGTACCCCAGCAGTTTCTCGGCTCCGCTTCGGCGTGAGCATCCTCGCCGGAATCGTCCTGCAAGGTCGTGTCGGCCTGCGCGTCGCTCCGTCCGCGTGTTGCTGTCGATGCCCCGCGTTCGATGCGCCAGAGCCGCGGTCGATCGCGTCACTCGACTCGGATCGGGCCTTTCGCGGTCCTCAGGCCCCGTTCGCGCGCAATCGCTCCGGCCTTCCTCCGTCAGTGGACGCGGAACGGCCTCCGTATTCCGTTCGGGACCCGATCCGCGACGACTCGTCGTCGAGCGAGCACGGACCTGCCGCGTGAAGCACGCCGAACGCGATCCGTCCACTCCGTTCGACCTCTGGAGCACCCGGTTACGCTGGCGCCATGCGGGCTGAGCGGATGCGGATGTTCGGCCTCGCCGCCCTCGCCCTGACCTCCGTCCTCCTGCTCACCGGCTGCTCCGGCGACTCGTTCCGCGCCGGCTTCGCACGGACTTTCGGCAGCGACGAGGCGATCGCGGATCTCGAGCTCTCGACGGTCGACAACATGCCCTTCACCGGCGGAGTGAGCGCCGAGGTGGTGGCGCGCGACGACCTCGCCGATGCCGACCTGCGGGCGCTCGCCGACCGACTCAGTGCCTTCGCGTCCGAACGCCCCGCGGGAGACGTCCGGGTCGTGCTCGACGCGGAGGGGCTCAGTCTCCCTGTCTCGGGCGACTCCGATCTCACCGACGGGAGGATCGCGGCGGCGCTCGAGTTGCGGGACGATCCGCGCGTGTCGTCCGTCGCGCTGGCCGCGGACGACAGCGACGACCGAGTCAGCGGGCTGAGCCTCATCCTCGCCGAGTCGGCGACGGCGCGGGACCTCTTCGCGCTCGCCCGGGACGCTCCCGACCTGCTGCCGGACGCGGCTCCGGTCCACGTCAGCGTGCAGAGCTCCGACCGGTCGGAGCTCGTCGGCGGCGACCCGGGGGCGTGGATCGACGCTGCAGAGGGCACGTGGGAAGCGGTCTCGGCGGCGGTGCCGGTGATCGGCTTCCGGGCGGCGCCGGAGCGGCTCGAGGTGACGCTGGGCAGCGAGGAGGACCTCGCGGCGGCGGAATCGGCAGCGGCATCGCCCGGCGGCCCTGCGGTCGCCTTCTCGAGTCCATTGGTCGCGCTCGGCGACGGCGCGTCCGGGGAGTCGGCGCGCATCGTGCTCGCCGCTCTCGACCCCGAGGTCCTCGCCGACCTGCGCTCCGTCTGGACGGACGACGACCACCTCCGGCTCGCCGTCGATGCAGTCGATCGGGCCGTGACCGTCGCGGAGGCGGTGTCCGCGACTCCGGGGTCCGTGCAGTTCTCGACCGTCACGATGAGCGTCGGCGAGGCTCGAACGCTCGAGATCAGTGCACCTCCCCGCTCTCTCGGTGTGGCCGTCGCGGACGCGTCGGCGGTGCTCGCGACTCCGGGCGTCACCGCGGTGGCCCGGTCGGACCGGTCGGTGACGGTGACGGCCTCGGGTGACGACGGCGACCTCGGGCGACTGCTCCCTGCGGCGCGGAGCCTCGCCCCCGAAGGCGCCCGCGTCTGCATGGAGCGCGCCGACGGCACCGGGGTCTGCGACACCTCCACCGACTGACGGCGCAGAGTCGCGGTCGCTCAGTGCCGAGACCCGCCGCCCTCCGCTCCGCCTCGGGCCGGGGCATGCCACGATGAAGGCGTACATCGCTCAGAGACACGTCTCCGGCGTGTCCCGAGAAGGGGGAATCTCGTTCATGCAATCCGACCTGCTCTGGATCGTCATCGCGGGGGTCGTCGCCGGCGCCCTGCTGCTGCTGGCACTCATCGGCTTCTTCATCTTCCGCGCCTGGTACCAGGTGCCCCAGGCCGACGAGGCGATCGTGATCGTCGGCAAGAAGCAGAAGGGGGATGACGGGCTCACGTCCAACATGACCGTCATCACCGGTGGCGGCGCGTTCGTCAACAAGCTGACCCAGCGCTCCGACCGCATCTCGCTGCGGTCGCGGCAGATCAAGATGGAGCCGGTCGCGCAGACCAAGAACGGCGTGACCATCCACCTCGCCGGCGTCGCGCTCGTGAAGATCGGATCCACGGCCGACCAGGTGCGCGCCGCCGCCGAGCGCTTCGCCTCGCAGGACCAGTCGATCGACGTCTTCACGACCGAGCAGCTCGAGGGCGCCCTCCGCGGCGTCGTCGCGAAGCTCAGCGTCGAGGAGGTCATGCAGGACCGGCAGAAGCTGGGCGACGAGATCGCCGAGGGCATCAAGGGCGACCTGCTCGCGCAGGGACTCGTCCTCGACTCGTTCGCGATCCAGGGGGTCACCGACCGCAACGGCTACATCGAGGCTCTCGGCGCGCAGGAGATCGAGCGCGTCCGCCGCGAGGCCGACGTCGCCCGGATCAACGCGGCGCGCGAGGTCAAGGCCCGCCAGCTCGCGACCGACGAGGCGAACCTGATCGAGCAGACCGCCTACGACAAGAACACCGCCGCCGCGAAGTCCGAGGTCGGCCGCGCGAACGCCGAGGCCGAGCAGGCCGAGAACCTGGCCCGCGCCGAGCGCGAGCAGGCCGTTTTGGTGCAGCGCGCCGAGAACCGCCAGGCCGAGCTCGACGCCGACGTCAAGCGCGTCGCCGACGCCGAGAAGTACCGCCGCCAGACCGAGGCCGACGCCGACGCCTACGGCCGCGCCAAGAAGGCCGAGACCGACCGCCAGGTCGCGCAGCAGGTGTCCGACGCCGAGGCCTACGCCGTTCAGCGCCAGGCCGAGGCCCGCCAGGCGTCCGCAGCAGCCGAGGCTGCAGCCGTGAGCGCCCGTGCCGAGGCCGAGGCGCACGCTCTGCGGGCCAAGGCCGGCGCCGAGGCCGAGGCCCTGCGTGCGAACGCGACCGCCGAGGCGGAGGCCATCCGCGCCAAGGGCGAGGCGAGCGCGGCGGCCATCGCGGCCGAGGCGGAGGCGCTCCGCGAGAACCAGGAGGCGATCCTGGGTCGCGAGCTCATCGGGCAGCTGCCCTCGCTCATGTCCGAGTTCGCCAAGGGCTATCAGAACGTCGGCACCATCACGCTGATCGGCGGCGACACCGCCGGCACGCACATCGCCCGCGAGCAGGCGGCGAGCCTCGCCGCGACCTTCGACAGCGTCAAGTCCGCGACCGGCGTCGACCTGGGGGCGATCCTTCAGGGCCAGGCGTTCGGCCGCGGCGTCGGTGCAGCTGCTCAGGGGTCGGGCCAGTCCGACCCGACCGCGGTGCCCTCCACGAGCTGAGCTCCGGTGGCAGGCCGCCCGACCCGGTGCCCGATGGTGGTGCCGGGTCGGGTTGCCGCGAGGACTCCGGGTCCGACCAGCCGCGGCGTCGTACGTCCGGGCACGTTCTGCGACGATCCATCTTCTTCGGCGCTTTCTGTCATACGATATTCGCCATGAACGACCGAGAGACGATCGAGGGCCGACCCGTGACCGAGCAGCAGATCGCGGACTGGGCGGCGGAGGCCGAGCGCGGCTACGATGTCGACGCCCTTCGCGCCCGCGGACGGGGTCGCCCAGGACGTGGCGCCGAGCCGTCGCAGGTCGTCGCCCTGCGCCTCACCGCCGAAGAGCTCGCGGCACTCGACGAGCGCGCTGCCCGGGAGCACAAGTCGCGCTCCGAGGTCATACGCGAGGCTCTCGCCGCTTCTGCGGCGTGAAGGTCCACGACGCCGCGCTCAAGCATGGAGTCGCGCCCGAGGATGCGGTCCTGGCGGCGAGCCAGGCGGTGTGGGTCGGAGACCTGGACGACGACTCGCCGGCGCGCCAGCTGCGGCTCGGTTTCGATTCGAGCGGCCGCCTGCTCGAGACCGTCGTCCTGACTTTCGACAGCGGCAACGAACTCGTCATCCATGCGATGAAGGCGCGGCCGGGGATGATCGACCTGCTGCCCTGACGGAGATGCTTCCGTTCACGGCCTCGGTACGAGGACCTGATTCCCGCACATGCGGGACGGTCATCGCGGAATCAGAGAGTGCCCAGCTCCTTCCGCATCTGCACCGCCGTCGTCTCGTAGCCGAGTGACTCGTACAGTCCGCGCGCGGTCGTGTTGAAGCCGAAGACGTTGAGGGCGAGCGCGCGGTAGCCGCGCGCGAGCGCATGCTCCTCCGCCAGGAGCATCGCGGCGCGACCGGACCCGCGCCCGCGGAACGGCCCGTCCACCTCGACGTCCCAGATCCACGCCACGCCCTCGAGCTCCTGCGGGTGCGGCCCCACCTATACCACGCCGACCGGGACGCCGTCGTCGAGGATCCGCAGCACGTCGTGGCCGGGTGCGAGGCGGCCCTCCGCGAAGAGGCGGTCGTGCGAGGCGTCCGCGTTCCGCTCCGCCGCTGCAGCGTCGTCGCCCGCGCGCAGGCGGTCGGCGACGTAGGACGCACGCTGCACCTTCATCCAGGCGGCGAGATCGGAGGAAGGGAACGGGGCGAGGGAGACGGACACCCCTCCACGCTCCCACGATGCGGATCGATCAGTCGCGCACAGACCCTGCGCGCGATCGATCCGTCACTGCCGGCATGAGGTCACTACTGATCCGTCACGGACGGCCGCTCATCCCGAGCAGGGACGACCGTCCGCGACGGATCGGATTACACCGCGTCGCCGTTGGACACGATCTGCGGTTCTAAGCAGCTCAGAGCCGCGGAAAGCGCCCAACGGCGGCGATCACGAGCGGTCCGCGTCCTCGCGCGCCGACACCTGGTCGGCGTGACGCTTCTTCCCGAAGCGCGTCGCCAGGAACAGCAGCGACCCGACCACGACGTAGCCCGCGGTGCCGAGCCATACCACTCCGGTCTGCTGGGTCAGGAGCACGATGCTCGCGATCGTCGCCAGGATCGGGACGACCCGCGGCACCGAGAAGTGCGGGTGGTCGACGCGGTCCTTCTTCAGCACGAGCACCGAGACGTTCGCCGAGATGAAGACCAGGAGCAGGAGGAGCACGGTGGTCTCGGACAGCGTGCCGACGTCGCCGAGGACGCTCAGCACCATCGTCACGCCGCCGACGACGATGATCGACACCCACGGGGTGCGGCGGTTCGGCAGGACGCGTCCGAAGGCGCTCGGCAGCAGGCCCGCCGTGGCCAGGCCGAAGCCGACCCGGCTCGCCATCACCATGAAGAGCAGGGCGCCGTTCGCGATCGCGACGAGCGCGATCAAGCCGAACAGCCACGGCGGCACCGCCACTCCGCTGGCCGCGACGACGTCGAGCAGGGGACCGGTCGACTCGGCGAGCTCGTCGATCGGCAGCACGATCACCGCGCCGAGGGCGATCAGGAGGTAGACGACGGCGGCCGTGAACAGGGCCGCGAAGAGGGCGCGCGGGTAGACCTTCGAGGGGTTCCGCACCTCCTCGGCCATGTTGGCCGCGGCCTCGAAGCCGAGGAAGGAGAAGAAGGCGACGATGGAGGCGGCGAACGCGCCCTGCAGCGGGGCGACCTCGGGGTTGAACTCGAGCACTCGCGAGAAGTCGCCGTTGCCGCCGCCGAAGAAGATCGCCGCGCAGACGATCACGATCACGAGGCCGCTGACCTCGATGACCGAGGCGACGAGGTTCGCGGTCAGCGACTCCTTCACTCCCCGCAGGTTCACGAGGGTGAGGATCGCGATGAAGACGAGGGCCGTGGGCACGGGAGGCACGTCCAGCAGAGCGCCCAGGTAGTCGCCCGCGAACGCGTTGGCGAGGGCGGCGGCGGTCGTGATGCCCGACGCCATCATCAGGAAGCCGACCAGGAACGAGAGGTACGGCTTGCCGAAGGCCCGGTCGACGTAGCGGGCGGCGCCGCCGGCGTGCGGGTACTTCGTGATCAGCTCGGCGTAGGTGCCCGCGGTCAGCAGCGCGATCACCAGAGCGATCAGCAGCGGGAGCCAGATCACGCCGCCCACGTCGTTCGCCATGGTGCCGACGAGGGTGTAGATGCCCGCGCCGAGGGTGTCGCCGACGATGAAGGCGAACAGGAGCGGGCCGGTGATGACCTTCTTGAGGGATCCCTTCTCGGATCCCTTGCCGGTCCCCGGGGAGCTCTCGCCGGTCGTGCTCGTCGTATCCGTCATCCGGTAACTCCACCCATGTGGGGGCACTCCGCGCAAGCCCTGGTGGTCGATCACTGCGAGATTTCTCACGGTCGAAACATTGCTCCGTCCTGTACCTCATTCGGGCTCGGCACCGTCGAGACGGACGGAATCCAGGGCGTGAGTACGTCGAGATCGGGAGAATTCAGGCAAGGCGAGCGCTCCATCCGATTCGTCCGGTGACGACACCGCGCGGTGGCGGCGGCGCACGGCGGCGTCGGTTCCGGGCGTTCCCTTAGTCTGAAGCGGCGTGCGGCGCTCCACGCAGAAGGCAGGTACGCGGTGCGGATCACCCATGTGACGGCGAGCAATTGGCGGAACTTCAAGACGCTCGACTTCCCCGTCGAGAACCGGCTCTTCGTCGTAGGACCGAACGCGTCGGGCAAATCGAACCTCCTCGACCTGTTCCGCTTCCTCGGCGACATCGCAGCGGCGGGCGGCGGTCTGGCCTCTGCCATCGAGCGGCGCGGGGGGATCAGCAAAGTGCGCAGCCTCTTCGCGCGCAACAATCAGGGCGGACGACTCGTCGTCGACCTTCAGCTCTCCGACGGGGACGATCGATGGAGGTACCGACTGTCCATCCGAGGTGAGAAGGGCGGGTTCAACCGACCGATCGTCGATGAGGAACTCGTCGAGAAGAACGGCGAACTCGTCCTGCAACGGCCTGATCCGGAGGACAAGTCCGACACGGTCCGGCTGACGCAGACACATCTCGAGCAGATCGCTGCCAACCAGAAGTTCCGGGTGCTCGCCGACTACTTCGCGAAAGTGCAGTACTTCCACCTCGTCCCGCAGATCATCCGCGATCCCTCTCGCATCGGTCTTGCGCCGGGAGATCCTTACGGTGGTGACTTCATTGCGCAGATGAACGCGGTCCCCACCGGCACGAGGAACGCCTGGCTTCGTCGGATGGAGTCCGCTTTACGATCCGCGGTCCCCGAGTTCCAATCGCTGAAGCTCGAGGTCGATCCTGCAGGACGTCCGCATCTCATCGCCGGGTACCAGAACTGGCGAGAGACGCCCGCGAGGCAGAGCGAAGCCGACTTCTCCGACGGAACGCTCCGTCTGATCGGTCTGCTCTGGACATTGATCAGCGCTCCGTCGAACGGAGGGGTGCTCCTCCTCGAGGAACCGGAACTGTCCCTCAACTCGGCGATCGTCCGCACTCTCCCGACCGTTCTGGCCGCGACCCAGAGGGACCGCGCCCTGCAGGTCGTCCTCTCCACGCACGCCCCCGAACTACTCGACGATGAGGGCGTAGGGGCGGGAGAGGTTCTCGTCCTCCGAGTGACTCGAGACGGCACGGTCGCCCAACTCCTGTCGACGATCGATGAGGTGAGTGGAGAAGTCGAAGCGGACCTTCCGAAATCGGACATCGTCGACGGTCTGATCGCACCTCAGAACCTGGCGGGCCTCGTCGCGGTCGGACAGGGCAAGAAGCGCTCGTGATCAACGTCGCTGTCGAAGGCGAGTCGGATCGGGGTGTCGCCGGCTCCGTTGTCCGCGCCGCGGGAAGGTCCGTGAGACTGATCCGTGTTGCAGGAGGAAAGTCGAGGCTCGACCCGTTGATCCCCAAGTACAACGCCGCCTCGATCCAGAATCCCTGGGTAGTGTTCCGCGACTCCGATTCCGACTGCCCCGTCGCACTCCGAACCCGCTTGACGTCGGGGATAGCGGTCCCGAGTCCTTCCTTCTGCCTGCGCATCGCGCATTCCATGTCGGAGGCATGGCTTCTGTCCGACCCTGATGCCTTCACCCGCTACTTCAAGGTCGCCCGCAGTCGGATTCCGTCCGCTCCGGAGTCGCTTCTCCATGCGAAGCGCACCCTGCTCGCTCTGTGCGCCGACTCGCGGTCGAGGGCGATACGCGAAGAAGTCACCGCGAGCGGAGGCGGTCCAGGACCCCTCTTCGTGGCCCACATGAACGACTTCGCGTCCGATCACTGGGATGCGAATCGTGCATCCGAGCGCAGCGAGAGTCTTCGCCGAGCTATCTGGGCCATCAGCACGCTTCCCGAAGCCGGATCCTGAGGCGGCGCGCCGCCTGAGTCCGGGCCTCACTGAGCGCCGCACGAGCGGATCGGTCGAGCGGATCGCCCTCTGCCACTTCGTTCCGGTTCAGGCATCCACCGCCGGCAGCTGCGCCCCGATCACCCGCAGCAGCTCGAGCTTCTCGTGGCTCGGTGAGCCGGGTGCCGCGGTGTACACGAGCAGCGCGTGGGAGTCGACCGGGTCGATCAGGGTCTGGCAGGCGAGGTCGAGCCGCCCGAGCTCGGGATGCTCGAACCGCTTGGTCTCGCCGGGCCGCACACCCACCTCGTGCAGTGCCCAGAGCCGGCGGAACTCGTCGCTGCGCTCGAGGAGCAGCTCGACGTAGCGGGCGGCGCGGGAACCGGGTCCGCGGCGGCTCAGCACTTCGCGCAGGCCCGACGCCCAGACGCGCGATAGCTGCTCGTGCCCCTCCTCGGCGTAGATCGCCCGGCTCGCCGGGTCCGTGAACCAGCGGTAGCCGATGCTGCGCTCGGGCCCGGTGAAGCGGGTGAGGTCGCCGGTGAGGGCGACGCCGAGCGGAGTCTGCCGCAGCGTCTCGCCGAGCTCCGTCACGATCTCGGCGGGCGTGTCCTGCAGGCGGTCGAGGATCCGGAGCAACCCCGGGCCGACGTGGCCGTCCGACGCTCCGCGCTCGGGCGGCCGGTGCCCGGCGAGGTGGAAGAGGTGGTCGCGCTCGGCGAGGGTCAGGTGCAGTCCCTGCGCGATCGACGCGAGCATCTGCTCGGACGGCTGGGGGCTGCGTCCGCGCTCGATGCGCGCGTAGTAATCGGCCGACATGCTGCAGCGGGCGGCGACCTCCTCGCGCCGGAGCCCGGCGGTGCGGCGGCGCGCCGTGCGCGGCATCCCCACGTCCTCGGGCTGCAGCGCCTCGCGTCGCGCGCGCAGGAACTCGGCGAGCCCCTCCCGGTCCATCGTGCGCATCGGTCCTCCTGACGTCGCTCCCTTTCTACCGGCGGCCGACGTGCTCAGCCACGGTCCGCCGATCCACGGTTGAGCGGGACGTTCCTCCGAATCGCCGTCGGCCGCACGCTGGCAGCGCTGCACCCGGCAGCCACGAGTCAGGAGCCCGCCATGCCACGCCGACCGATCGACCTCGACCTCCCCGACCTCTCGGGCCGCCGCGCCCTCGTCACCGGGGGCAGCGACGGCCTCGGGCTCGTCCTCGCCCGGCGCCTCGCCGCGGCGGGAGCCGAGGTGCTGCTGCCCGTCCGCAACCGAGCGAAGGGAGAGGCGGCGCTCGCCCGCATCCGGGAGCATCGCCCGGGAGCCGCGGTCTCGCTCCGCGACCTCGACCTCTCGTCGCTCGAGTCGGTCCGGGCCCTCGCCGACACGCTCCTCGCCGAGGGACGGCCGCTGCACCTCCTCGTCGCCAACGCCGGAGTGATGACCCCTCCCACGCGCTTGAGCACGACGGACGGCTTCGAGCTGCAGTTCGGCACGAACCACCTCGGGCACTTCGCCCTGATCGGTCGGCTGATGCCGCTCCTGCGCGAGGGGCGGGCGCGCGTCGTGTCGCAGGTGAGCGTCGCGGCGAACCGGAACGCTGTGCACTGGGAGGACCCGGACTGGGAGCGCGGGTACCACGCCTTCCGCGCATACAGCTCGTCGAAGATCGCGGTCGGGCTGTTCGGCCTCGAGCTCGAGCGCCGCAGCGCGGCGCACAGCTGGGGCGTCACGAGCAACCTGTCGCACCCCGGAGTGGCACCCACCAGCCTCCTCGCCGCCCGTCCCGAGACGGGTCGCGCCCGCGACGGAGTCGACGTGCGGCTGATCCGGGCGCTGTCGCGCCGAGGACTCCTGGTCGGCACCGTCGAGACCGCTCCGCTGCCGGCGCTGCTCGCCTCCGTCCTCGAGGGCGCGGGCGGCCGCTTCGTCGGACCGGGCGGCCCCGGTGGGCTCGGGGGAGCGCCGACGGAGCAGCGTCCGTTCTCGCGCCTCGTCGACCCCGAGGATGCGCAGCGCCTGTGGCGGCTGTCGGAGGAGCGCACCGGAGTGACCTTCCCGTGACGGCCGCGTTCACCTCGCCGTCACCTGCGCGGGTGATCCTCGAGGGCATGTCGATGGCAGAGCCGTTCCTCCCGTCCTCCCGACCCACCCGCGACGCCGAGCAGGCCGAGCGCGATCTCGACGTCGAGGCCGCCCCCGAGACCGCCGACCCCGAGGTGGAGCTCCCGCCCGCCGGGCCGTTCCGGACGCCTGCGCCCGGCGATCGGTTGAGCGCCGACGAGCTCGCCGCCGAGATCGGCGACGGCGAGCCCGCCGACTGCGACTGAGTCAGGAGCGCGTGTCGACCGCCACCACGACGGCGAGAGCGGCCGCGACGGCACAGATGCTGTTCCACGCCGTCCAGGTGCGGGCGTACGAGGTCCAGGAGCCGGGTTCGCGCTCGAGCCGGCGGTTCAGCGGCACGTTCACCGCCACCGTGATCGCGGTGCTCGCGAGGGACGCGGCCGCGACCGCTCCGTCAGCGGGGTCGGAGCGGACGAGCGCCGAGACTCCGAGCGCTGCCGCGGCGACGGCCGCCCCGCCGAAGAGCAGCAGGAACGGCCCGCGCTCGGCGACCCGGTTGATCCCGATCATGACGGCCGCGGCATCGCGCGGATCCTGTCGGCGCAGCGCGGGGATCACCATCGTGCTGAAGGCGGTGTAGACGCCGGCGAGCAGTCCTGCTCCGACGGCGGCGGTGGTGGCGAGGGCGTGAGCGGTTCCGGTCATGTCTTCATCCCACCGCGGGAGGCGTGGACGGAAAAGGGGCGCGACGCTCGCATCCCTCGGTGATCGTCTACGGTGAGGCCGTGGATCCGCTCGATCACCTCCTCGCCGGCCCTCGCGCGACACGGGCGTTCGCCCTGCTCGTGCAGATGGGCTCGCCGTGGGCGCTCGACGTCCGCGACGGCGCGGCCCTGACCGTGATCGCGGTGACGGCGGGAGCGGCGCGGATCGACGGCCGGCTGCTCGAGGCGGGCGACGTCGCCCTCGTGATCGGGCCCGAGCCGTACGTCGTCAGCGATGCGGACGGGAGTGCCCCCACCGTCGTGATCGAGCCCGGCCAGCTCTGCCGCAGCCTCGACGGCCGCGACCTCACCGACGAGTTCCGGCGCGGGATCCGCCGCTGGGGCAACCGGGTCGACGGCGGGACGACGGTGCTGGTCGGCGCCTACGACCGGGCGGACGACCTCGGCGGACTCGTTCTGCGAGCACTGCCGCGACTGGTCGTGGTGCCCTCCGCCGACGACGCGGTCGTCCCTCTGCTCGCCCGCGAGCTGCAGGGCAGCGGAGCCGCGGCCGGGGTCGTCGTCGACCGGCTGCTCGACGTCCTGGTGGTCTCGACGGTCCGCCGCTGGGCGGCGGAGGCCGACGTCGAGGCCTGGCTCTCGTGCCGCGATCCGGTCGTCGCCGCCGCTCTCGAGCTCCTGCACGCGGAACCCGCCGCACCGTGGACGGTCGCCGAGCTGGCCCGGCGCGTGAGCGTCTCGCGCGCGTCCCTCGCCGCTCGGTTCCGCACTGCGGCGGGGACGCCTCCGATGACCTACCTCACGCGCTGGCGGCTGACGCTCGCGGGGGATCTGCTGCTGGATCCGACCGCGACGGTGGCGGAGGTGGCGCGGGCCGTCGGCTACGAGGACCCGTTCGCCTTCAGCTCGGCGTTCCGGCGCCGCACGGGAGCGACGCCCACCGAGTACCGCAGGCGTTCGCCGCGGCTCGCGTGAGGGGCGACGGGCGCGTCAGCCGTCGATCCGCTCGGCCAGGGCGACGATGATCCCCTCGGGACCCCGGACGTAGGCCATCCGCCAGACGCCCTCGTGCTCGCCGACGCCGCCGACGAGCCCGTGGCCGTCATCGGCGAGCCGTGCGAGCACCGCCGCCAGGTCCTCGACCACGAACGCGAGACTCCGGAGCCCGGGCTCGGTCGCTCCGACCGGCGGCGGGACGGGAGGCGACGGGGGCCGGACGAAGCGCGAGAGCTCGACGGCCGTCCCACCGCCCGGAGGCCGGAGCATCACGATCTCGGTCCGCGCGCCGCTCAGGCCGATGACCGTGTCGAGGAACTCGCCCTCGACGGGAGTGCTGCCCTCGATCTCGAGGCCGAGTCCGACGAAGAACGCCGTCGCCGCCTCGAGATCGACGACCGTCACTCCGATGTGGTCGAACCCCGTGATCCCCGCCATGAGCGCCTCCTCGCGTCGGACCCAGTCAGGCACCGCCGCGGCGCCGTGTCAACGCACGAGGTCGTCGCTCCTGGTCGTTCCGAGATGCCGCCCGCCCCATCGCGAGGCGCCTTCGGCTCGCGGGAACTCGTTCGGCTCGCGAGAACCGCCTGATCCTGCGAGCCGAACCGACTCTCACGAGCCGGAGGTCGCCCTGGCGGATCGAAAGGATCCGAGGCCGCGCTCCTGACCCATCGCGGGGCGCCGCCGCCCCCGCGCGACGAGCCAGAACAGGTACGCCCCGCCGACCGCCCCCGTCACCAGCCCGACCGGCAGCTGGAGCGGAGCGAGCACCCGCTGCGCGAGCACGTCCGACGCCAGCAGGAGAGTCGCCCCGATCGCCGCCGACGCGGTCAGCGGGATGCCCGCCGAGCCGGTCGCTCGGCGGGCGAGCTGCGGCGCCGCGAGCGCGACGAAGCCGATCGGACCGCTGACCGCGGTCGCCGTCCCGGTCAGCCCCGCGGCGAGCAGGAGCAGCACCAGCCGGGTCCGCCGCACCGGCACTCCGAGCCCCGTCGCCAGTTCGTCGCCCAGCTCGAGCAGGCGCAGCCGCTCGCGCTGCGTCGCGAGCAGCAGTGCGAGCACTCCGCCGGCGACCGCGAGCAGCGCGGTGTCTCCCCAGTCGGTCGCCGAGAGCGATCCGAAGAGCCAGATCGTCGCCGATCGCGCCACCTCGGTCGGCGCCCGGGTGAGGAGGAACTCGTTCGCCGCCGCGAGCAGGGCCGCGAGGGCGACCCCCGCCAGGATCGTCCGCTCGCTCGCCAGGCCCGCTCCGCGGGTGAGGAAGAGGACGACGAGCACCGCGCCGACCCCGCCGGCCCACGCGCCGAGGGCCGGGTCGGCGGGCGGGGTCAGGAGCACCAGGCAGACCAGGGCGCCCGAGGCGGAGCCGGCGCTGAACCCCACGATGTCCGGACTGCCGAGCGGGTTCCGCGAGAGGGTCTGGAAGACGGCGCCCGCGACTCCGAGCGCCGCACCGACGAGGAGCCCGGCGAGGACGCGGGGCAGGCGCATGTCGACGACGATCACGCTGGTCCGCGCCGACGCCGTGCCGAGGACGGCGTCGCGCACGTCGGCGAGCGTCGTCTCGTAGGAGCCTCCGACGATGCCCGCGACGGCCGCCGCGAGCGCCAGCACCGCGGTGACGGCGATCACGCGGGTGCGGCGCGCAGACCGCCGCTCGGCGAGCGTCACCGCGCGTTTCTCCGCGTCGCCAGGTGGAACAGGAGGGGCGCTCCCAGCAGGGCCGTCACGATGCCGACCTCCACCTCGCCCGGAGCGGCGATCAGCCGGCCGAGCACGTCGCCGACGACGACCAGCACGGCCCCGCCCAGTGCCGCCAGGGGGAGTCCCGAGCGCAGATCCGGACCGGCGAGGCGCAGCACGAGGTGCGCGACCAGGAGCCCCACGAAGGCGAGCGGTCCGGCGGCGGCGGTCGCGGCTCCGCAGAGCAGCGTGATCGCGGCGCCCGCGCCGAGGATCACGGCGCCGGGGCGCACCCCGAGGGAGCGCGCGACGTCGTGCCCGAGCGCCAGCTGGTTCAACCCCGGCGCGACGAGCGCGGCGACGACGAGCCCGAGCGCGACGAACGGAGCGAGCTGCGCCGCGGTGCCGAGCTCGCGCCGCTCGAGGGAGCCCACGACCCAGAACCGGTACGACTCGAACGTCTCGGTGTCGAGCAGCGTGACGATGCCGATCAGCGCGCTCAGGCACGCCCCCAGCGCCACTCCGGCGAGCACGGTGCCGATCGGGTCGCGGCCGTCGCCGCCGCCGACGAGGTGGACGAGCACCGCGGCGACCGCCGCACCGCCGAAGGCGAACCAGACGTACTCGCCCGCGCTCGAGACGCCGAGGAACCCGATCGCGACGACGACCGCCGCGGAGGCGCCCGCGTTCACCCCGAGCAGCCCCGGGTCGGCGAGGCGGTTGCGCGTCACCGCCTGCATCAGCAGCCCGGCCGCTCCGAGAGCGGCGCCGACGAGCAGGCCGGTAGCGGTGCGGGGGATCCGCAGCTCCCGCACGATCAGCGCGTCGGCGGTGGCGCCGCCGTGCAGCAGCGCGTCGAGCGCGGCATCGACCGGGACGGGTCGGGAACCGACCGCGAGGCTCGCGGTGCAGGCGAGCACGAGCAGCACGGCGAGCAGCAGTCCGGCGCTGAGCGTCCGCCCGAGCGGTCGCCGAGGGGCGACGGGAGCCGTGGCGGGCTCCGGAGCTGCGGAAGGCGCAGGGGCGCGGTCGATCATTCAGGCAAGGCTATCCTTACCGGCGTGAACTCCTCGACCCGCACCGTCCTCGTCCGTCCGTCCCGCCTCCGGCTCGCCGTGCCGGCGCTCGCCGGAGCCGCTCTGCTCGCCCTGGCCGGCTGCTCGGGCTCCGCCTCGACCGCCGAGCTGCCCGACGCCGAGGCCGCCGCCGTCGGCGACTGGACCGTCTCGCGCACGATGGGCGAGGGCATGGGCGCCCCGGAGGAGGACGGCGTGTTCCCGCGCACCGTGGCGCACTACGCCGGGTCGACCGAGCTCGCCGCGGCCCCGGAGCGAGTCGCCGTCGTCTCGACGGGTCAGCTCGACGCCCTGCTCGCGCTCGACGTCGTCCCCGCCGCCGCCACCCGCGCCGAGAACAGCGGCCTCGTGCCGGAGTACCTCGCCGACCGTGTCGGCACCAGCGCCCAGATCGCCGACATCGGCGAGCGCACCGAGCCCGACATCGAGGCGATCGCCCAGGCCGATCTCGACCTCATCCTGATCAACTCCGTCCGCGGAACCGAGCTCTACGACCAGCTCAGCGCGATCGCCCCCACCGTGGTGACGCTCGGCAACGGCGTGAACTGGAAGAGCGACCTCCTCCTGCTCGCCGACGCCCTGGGCCGCGAGGGCGACGCGCAGGAGATGCTCGACGAGCTGCACGAGGACGCCGACGCATTCGCGACGACACTGCCCGATCCGGCGCCGACGGTCTCGTTCCTCCAGTCCACCGGGGACCGCACGCGGATCCAGGGCGTCCCGTCCTTCGTCGGAGGTCTCGCCGAGGACCTGGGGCTCGACCGGCCCGAGTCCCAGCGCTTCGACGACACCGCCCAGGAGATCAGCGCGGAGCAGCTCGAGCTCGCCGACGCCGACGTCGTGTTCTACGCCGGGCTCGGCGACGGCCTCTCACTGATCGAGGACGCGGCGCTCTGGCCCACGCTGACCGCGGTCGAGGGAGGCACGGCCGTCGAGGTCCCGATGGAGCCGTTCTTCCTGAACGCGGGGCCCCTCGCCGCCCGCCTCGTGGTCGACTCCGTCACCTCGACGATCGGCTGACACCGCACCGCTCTCCCTCGGCGGGCTCCGGTAGACTGGAGCGCTTCGCAGTCGAGAGTGGAGCGGTCGCGGAGGAACCATGGGCAAGAAGCGCAATCAGGGACGATCCGGCGGCGGCCGATCGGGTGGTCAGGGCGGATCCGGCGGCGGGCGCACCGCCGAGACGGCGATGATGGTGCGGTTCCGCAGCTGGTACCGCGCGCACCTCGCCGAGGTCGGCGTCCTCCACGAGCACCTCGACGTCGACGAGGCCATCGAGGTCCTCACCGACCTCTTCGCCATGACGCGCGATCTGCGCCCCCGCGGCTCCTTCGCCCAGCCCGACGCAGAGCTCCTCGAGGCGGTCTTCGACCAGATCGAGACCGACCTGTCGGGGGAGGAGAGCGAGGCCGATCTCGACGACACGCTCTTCACCGTCGCCGAGGTCATCGAGCACTTCCTCGACTTCCTGACCGACGAGGACCTCTGGACGGGCACCGACGAGGAGCTCGACGACTGCCAGGCGGTCCTCGACGAGGTCCTCGACCTCGCCGGCTCGTTCGTCGAGGCCGTCCTCGAGGATCTGACCGCCGTCGAGGACGTCCCCGCCTCCGAGCAGCTCGCCGCCGTGCGGGCCACCGCTCTCGTGCACGCCGCCGACGTCGTGGTCGAGCACCTCGCCGGTGCCGACGACGCGTCCCTCTCCGAGCGCGCGGCGCGCGAGATCGCGGTCGAGGCGGGCATCGCCTCCGCCGGGTCGACGCCCAGCGACGACGCCGTGCGGATCCCGGTCTCGGCCTGGTGGGACGCGCTGGTCGCCTCCTCCGTCCTCGAGACCGAGGGGTCCGTCGCGGTCCTCGGCGAGGCGGCTCCGCTCTGGCGCAGCTCCGACGCCCTCGAAGCCGCCGCCGAGCGCGTCGCGTACGTGGCCCGCTTCCTCGAGCAGTGGATCGTCAGCGCGCAGGCCGCGCTCGCCGCCGCCGACACCGAGAACGGGGCGTTCTCGCCCCGCGAGCGCGCCGTGACCACGACCGACGCCGTGCTCCTGCGCATCGCCGTCGCCTGCCAGTCGCAGATCCACCCCGGCCTCGTGGTCGGCGAGCTGGTCGACGAACTCGCGGCCGACGCCGACGTGGCCCTCGAGGAGGCGCTCGACGAGCGCGAGCGCATGGTGGGCTCGGCCGAGCGGATGCTCGACGACGCCGCCGAGCTCGGACTGCTCCTGCACTCGCCCGAGTTCGGCTACGTGGTGCCCGAGGGCCTGCAGCCGGTGCTCGCCTCCGTCGTCCGCGCGAGCATCGTGCTGCTCGGAGAGCGCGACGCCTCGCGCCTCGAGATCCTCGACGAGGCGACCCAGGACACCGCCTCGGCCTACACCCTCAAGGTGGCGCTGCTGGGCACCAAGCCCGTGGTCTGGCGCCGCCTCGAGCTGTCGTCGGAGTCGTCGCTGCGCGATCTGCACCTCGCGCTCCAGCTCTCGCTGGGCTGGACCGACGCGCAGCCGCACTACTTCAGTGTGGGGGTGCCCGACGAGGACGGCACCCGCATCGGCTCGCCCGCCGACGCCGAAGAGCTCGGGGCCGATCTGGTCGACGAGGCCTCCGTCGCGCTGGCCGAGGTGCTCGAGAACGTCCAGGACGAGCTGTTCTACGTCTACGACCTCGAGGACGAGTGGCGCCACGTCATCCGGCTCGAGGCCGTCTCGCCGCTCGGCGCGGCGCTGCCACGGTGCGTCGGAGCCCGTGGTGCGGCTCCGATCGATGCGCCCGGCGGCCCGGCGGCCTGGGCCGACACGGTCCGCGCGGCCACCGATGCGTCCTCGGCCGACCACGCCGAAGCGCTCGAGGCGCTCGGCCTCGCGGAGGGCGCCTCGTTCGACCCGGCCTCGGTCGACGTCGACGGCATCAACCGCTCGCTCGGGCTGCTCCGCTCCGGAGTCTGAGCCCGGGTCCCCTGCATCGGCCGGGAGTGCCCGTCAGCCGCGACTGACGGGCACTCCCGGCAGGGTTCCTGCGCGCCGCCGACCGGTCACGGCGTGAGCAGCAGCTTGCCGATGTGGCCCGACTCCCGCATCCGCTCGTGCGCCCGCTCGGCCTCGGCCAGGGGCACGACCTCGTCGATCACGGGCCTGATTCTGCCGTCGGCCACCAGCGGCCAGAGCTTCTCGCGCACCTGGGCGATGATCGCCCGCCGCTCCTCGAGCGGCCTCGCCCGCAGTGTCGTCGCGTGCACCGCGCCGCGCTTGCGCATCAGCAGCCCGATGTCGAGCGCGCCCTCCGTCCCGGACTGGTTGCCGATGAACACGATGCGCCCGCCCGTCGCCAGAGCCTCCACGTCGCGCGCGAGGTAGTCGCCGCCGATCGGATCCAGGATCACGTCGACCCCGCGGCCGCCGGTCTCCTCGCGGATCCGGGCGACGAAGTCCTCCTCGCGGTAGTCGATCAGGACGTCCGCTCCCAGCGCCCGGCACGCGTCGAGCTTGCGCGGGCTCCCGGCGGTGACGGCGACCCGCGCGCCGACCGCGAGCGCGATCTGGATCGCCGCGGTGCCGATGCCGCTCCCTCCGCCGTGGATCAGGACCGTCTCTCCCGCGCGCAGGCCCGCCACCATCACGAGGTTCGACCACACCGTCGCGGTCGCCTCGGGCAGCGCCGCCGCCAAGACGAGCCCGACCGAGGCGGGCACCGGCAGGAGGAGTCCCGCGTCGACCGCGACGTACTCGGCGTAGCCCCCGCCCGAGAGCAGCGCGCAGACCTCGTCGCCCACCGCGACGCCCGAGACGCCGGGCCCCACCTCGACGACCGAGCCCGACACCTCCATGCCGAGGATCTCGGAGGCGCCGGGCGGCGGCGGGTAGACCCCGGCCCGCTGGCCGAGATCGGCGCGGTTCACACCGGCGGCCGCGACGTGCAGCAGCACCTCGCCCTCACGGGGAGTCGGGGTCGGCACCTCCTCGAGCACGAGACGGGAGTCTGGTCCTGGTGCGACGACGCGGAGGGCATGCATGGCGCGATGCTACGCCTGCACCCCGCGAGCGGTCAGGGATGCTCCGCGAGGAACGCGAGCACCGCCTCCTTGAACGCGCGCGCGGGCACCGTGCTGGTGTGATCGCGGCCGGGCACCTCGACGAAGCGGGCGCCGGCCGCGGCGGCGAGCCGGGCGCCGTCGGGGGCGATCGGATCGGCTCCGCCCGTCACCAGGAGCATCGGGGCCGCCGGGTGCTCGCCCGCCACCGGGTGCGCACCGCCGCGCACGCCGTCGGCCACGGCGACGAGCGCTGCGAGGTCGTTGCCGGCGACGCCCTCGGCCATGCCGATGAACGCGCGGGTGAAGCGGTCGTCGATCTCCCCTCCGCTCGCCACCCGCGCCCGGGCCGCCTCGGCGTCGAAGCGGGAGAGCGGCTCGCCGACGGTGAGCCCGCCGAGGCTGAGCGTCGCGATGAGCCCGGGGTGTCGGAGGCCCAGCACCCAGCTCATCCGCGACCCGAGCGAGTAGCCGAGCACGTGAGGTGCGACCAGGTCGTACGACTCGATCACCCGCGCGAGGTCCTCCACCATGACGTCGACCCCGTACGCCCCGGTGCGGTGCGGCTTCTCGCTCGCGCCGTGCCCGCGCTGGTCGAGCGCGACCACGCGGTACCCGGCGCGGACGAGCGTGCGGAGCCAGCCCGCCGTCTCCCAGTTGAGGACGGCGTTCGACGCGAAGCCGTGCACCGCGAGAACGGTCGGCGCGCCCTCGTCGCCGACGGAGTAGGTGGCCAGTCGGGTGCCGTCGTCCGCGACGACGAAGACGGGGGAGGGGAAGGCGATCGGGGTCACCGCTCCACCCTGCCGCATCCGCTGCGGAGCTCAGCGCGGCGGGCGGGAGGAGCGGACGAACGGCACCGCGATCGGAAGGCGAACGGGCTTCCCGCGTCCGGAGCGGATCCCGAGCACGATGCACAGCACGAGGTTGAGCACCGCGAGCGCCAGTATCGCCGTGATCGTGACGACCGGCCAGTCGGCGCTGAGGGTGTCGCGCACCGAGACCAGCGCCAGGTGGAGGGGCACCAGCATCAGCTGCAGGGCGAGGTAGGTGAGCTGCCAGTTCACGGCGACGACGCCGTTGCGGTCGCTGAGGGCGCCGATCCGCCGCTTCGCGCCCCAGGTCATCACCGTCGCGGTGAGCGAGATCAGCGGAGAGAGGAGCACGAAGCCGGCGATCGCGCTCAGCCCGGCGAACCACACCGCGCGGGCGCCGCGGCTGTCGCGGGTCCGGTGCCGGATCTCGTCGTCGGTCATGGGTCACCGCCTCCTCGCGCGACCGGCGGAGCACCGGCGGTCCCAGTCTCGCACCCGCCCCCTCCCGCGTGCGGGGGCTTCCCCCCGTCGGCGGGGGGTTCACCGGATGGGGCCGTGCGAGCCGCGTCCGTAGCGTGGAGGCATCGCCGGAGACACCGGCCCACCCACGACGACCAGGAGCATCAGCCATGTCCAGCGACGAGACCACCCCCCGCAGCAGCACCGCCTCCGAGCAGCCGACCGAGGACCTCGGGATGCGCGCCACGGCCGTGCTCCCGGACCCGGTGGTCGAGGAGCGCGACACGCTCCGCATCGAAGGGTCGTCGCAGCACGACGAGCAGGTGCGCGCCGAGGACGTGCGCGCCGAGCACGTCCGCGCGTCCTACCCCGCGCCGTACGGGACCCCGAGCGTTCCGCCGCAGACCGTCCCCGCCGCTCCGTCGACGCCGTTCTCGCTCACCAGCCTGATCCTCGGCGTCACCTCGGTCTTCTTCGGCCTGACGGTGATCGCCCCGGTCGCCGGCCTCGTCTTCGGCCTCCTGGGGCTCCGTCGCGAGCCCACCGGGCGCACCCTGGCCATCTGGGGCATCGTCCTCAACGCGGTGATGATCGGGCTCGTCGGCCTGTTCCTCGCGTTCCTGATCGTCGCCGGGCTGCTGCTGCCGCTCGTCGCGGTCGCGACCGGCGACTACCGCTGATCCGGCGGCGCCGACCGGTCGCCTGACGGGTCCCGCACCTGTCCCGAAGCCCGGTTCGCGTCCACTCGCCGCGCGACTCCGCACCGAGTGGACCCGAGCCGGGCTTCGGCGTGCCCTTAGAAACCGGTCCGCGCCGACTCGCGGGAGCAGCGGCCGCGCCGACGGCTCAGCTCTCGGCCGCCCTGTCGCGGTGCCCGCGGGCCGCGGCGACGAGGCCGCTGAAGAGGCGGTCGTCGGCGGAGTCCTCCTCCGGGTGCCACTGCACGCCGAGGGCGAAGCGCCGGCCCGGCAGCTCGACGGCCTCGATCGTGCCGTCGGCCGTCCGCGCGGTGACGAGGAGGCCCTCCGCCACCCGGTCGACCGCCTGGTGGTGGTGCACCTTCGCGACGAGCGACCGGACGCCGAGCAGGTCCTCCAGTCGTGACTGCGGAGCGATGGCGACGTCGACGTGCGAGAAGACGCCGCCGGCCGCCTGGTAGCGGGTGTCGCCGACGACCTCGGGCAGGTGCTGGTGCAACGTGCCGCCGAGGGCGACGTTGAGCAGCTGGGCTCCGCGGCAGACCCCCAGCAGCGGCAGGTCGGCCTCGAGGGCGGCCGTCAGCAGGGCGTCCTCCCACGCGTCCCGGTCCGGGCGGGGGAGGTCGGTCTCGGGATGCGGCTCCTGACCGTAGAGGGCCGGATCGATGTCGAGGCCGCCCGTGATCACCAGGGCGTCGAGGCGGTCCACGACGGCGCGGGCCACGTCGGGAGAGGCGGGCTGCGGCGGCAGGAGGAGCGCGACTCCGCCGGCCCGGGTGACGGAGTCGAGGTAGCTCGCGGGGAGGTACGGCGCCTCGAGGTCCCAGACGTCCGACACGATGCGCTCGCGGTAGGTGGTCAGGCCGATCATCGGGCCGGGCGCGGTCGTCTGCTGCATGGGATCCTCCGATCGCGGCTCCCGTCGCGGCCGTGCGGGAGCCCTGGCGACGATGAAACCACGCCGCGGGGACGGCCGACGGACGGTTCCCGGGTGATCCGCCGCGAGTCCGGGGCGGGCGGGCGCACGATCTGCAGGGGATCTGCGAGCGAGGTGCGCACGATCTGCAGGGGATCTGAGGGGAAAAGCGCATTCCTTTCTATGACGCCCGTGCGGAGACCCCGGATCCCCTGCAGATCGCACAGGTACCCGCAGACCTTGCGGACCCCTGCAGGCCGTGCGGACCCCTGCAGACCGTGCGCGCCGCCGCGGCCGCTCCGCTCCTGCAGCCGCGACCCGCCTCCGGCGTAGGCTGGCGGCGCAGACCGCGGACCCCCTGCACCCCCGGGGCCGCACGACGACAGCAACGGAGCTGACGTGACCCTCTCATCGAGCACCCTCCCCGAGAGCGACCAGGAAGGACCGGCCGTGACCCGCACCGAGAGCGACTCCCTCGGCTCGCTCGAGATCCCGGACGACGCCTACTGGGGCATCCACACCGCCCGGGCCCTCGAGAACTTCCCCATCTCGAAGCGCCCGATCTCGATCTACCCGGATCTGGTCAGGGCGCTGGCGACCGTCAAGCTCGCCGCCGCGCGCGCGAACACCGAGCTCGGCACCCTCCCCGCGCACAAGGCCGAGCTGATCGAGGCCGCGTGCCGTCGGATCATCGACGGCGAGTTCCACGACCAGTTCGTGGTCGGAGTGATCCAGGGCGGTGCCGGCACGTCCACGAACATGAACGCGAACGAGGTCGTCGCGAACGTGGCGCTCGAGATCGCCGGGCGCCCCAAGGGCGACTACGGCACCCTCCATCCGCTCGACGACGTCAACCGGAGCCAGTCGACGAACGACGTCTACCCGACGGCGATCAAGATGGCCATGACCTGGTCGCTGCGTCGGCTGCTGGACGAGCTGGCGCTGCTCCGCGGGTCGTTCTCGCAGAAGGCGGTCGAGTTCGGCGGCGTGCTGAAGGTCGGGCGCACGCAGCTGCAGGACGCGGTGCCGATGACGCTCGGCCAGGAGTTCCACGGCTTCGCCACGACCCTCGGTGAGGACCACGCGCGCCTGTCCGAGACGATCTGGCTCCTCGCCGAGGTCAACATCGGAGCGACCGCCATCGGCACCGGCATCACCGCCGATCCCCGCTACGGCGCCGCGGCGGTGCGCCACCTCAACGACATCACCGACCTCGATCTCGAGATGGCGCAGGACCTCGTCGAGGCGACGAGCGACACCGGCGTCTTCATGTCGTTCTCGAGCGCGCTGAAGCGCTCGGCGATCAAGCTGTCGAAGATCTGCAACGACCTGCGCCTGCTCTCCTCCGGGCCCCAGGCGGGCTTCGGCGAGATCAACCTGCCGCCGCGGCAGGCCGGCTCGAGCATCATGCCCGGCAAGGTCAACCCGGTGATCCCCGAGGTGGTGAACCAGGTGGCGTACTCGGTCGCGGGCGCCGACGTCACCGTGACCATGGCGGCCGAGGCGGGGCAGCTCCAGCTCAACGCCTTCGAGCCCGTCATCGCCCACTCGCTCCTGCAGAGCATCACCTGGATGACCCAGGCCTGCCTCACCCTCCGCGTCAACTGCATCGACGGCATCACCGCGAACACCGCGAGGCTGGAGGCGATGGTGGCCTCGAGTGTGGGCGTCGTGACCGCGCTCACGCCGAGCATCGGCTACACGGCGTCGGCGGCGATCGCCAAGGCGGCCCTCGCGACCGGGCGCAACGTCGCCGATCTCGTCGTCGAGGCGGGGCTGATGTCGCGGGAGGAGGTGCTGCGGCTGATCTCGCCCGCGCGCCTGTCCGGCATCGAGGCGATGACGGCGGCCCTGCCGATCATCCCGCCCGCCGCGGACCAGTAGCCCGCCGCGGATCGTCGGCCGCGCGCCGCAGGTGCTCTCCGGCGTAGCTGCGCCAGGGAGCCCAGCGGCGTCCGGCCGCGGCGAGCGCGAGAGGAGCGGCAGCGAGGCCGAGCGCGGCGACTCCGCGTCGGACGCCGCGGTCCCCGGTCTGCAGGACGTCGGGATCGCCGGTGACGCGCATGGCCACGGCCACGGCGGTCCTGGCCGAGACGCCGGGGACCGCGAGCAGTCGCTCCGACAGCTCCTCGCGGCTCGCTCCGGCGTCGAGCCCCAGAGAACCGTCGGCGAGCAGGCCGCAGACCCGGCGGACGGTCTCGGCCGCTCGACCCAGCGCCGCGGCTCCCTCGGCCGCGATCACGGCGGAGGAGGGGAAGATGCGCGAGACGCCCGCGCCGGCGAGCGCCGGGGGCAGCGGATCGCCCAGGAGCGCGACCAGCCGGGCCAGCACGGTGGGGCGCCCGTCGAGCAGGACGCGCACCAGGGTCTCGGCGGGGTCGACGGAGCCGGGCAGCCGAATCCCGGGGGTCGCCGCGACGAGCGGGGCGAGCACCGGATCGGCACCGAGTGCCTCGTCGATCGCGCGCGCGTCGGCGTCGAGGTCGAGCAGTCGGCGCACCCGCGAGACGAGCGGAGCGATGTCGGCGACGGAGGCGAGGGTCGCCGTGCAGCGCACCGCGCCGCCGTCGACCTCCAGCCGGACGACGGCCGGCCCGCCCGGCAGCAGGAGCGAGCGCGTGTGACGGCCGCGGCCCCCCTCCTCCAGCCCCGGGATCGCCGACGCCGCGAGCGCGTCGAGGACGCCGGAGTCGAACGGAGCTCGGACGGGCAGCCGCAGCTCGAGCGTCGTCGCGCCGGGCTGCACGGCGACCCCGGTGCGGCCGCCGCGGGCCGAGGCGCGCAGCTCGCTCGGCGTCCGCTCGTACACCTCGGCGATCGTCGCGTTGAACTGGCGGATGCTCGCGAAGCCGGCCGCGAAGGCCACCTCCGACACGGGCAGCTCCGTCCCGGTGAGCAGCAGTCGCGCGGTCTGCGCACGCTGGGCCCGGGCGAGGGCGAGCGGAGGTGCTCCGAGCTCCTCGCGCAGGATCCGGCCGAGGTGACGCGCTCCGTAGCCGAGTCGCGACGCCAGGCCCTCGACGCCCTCCCGGTCGACGACGCCGTCGGCGATGAGGCGCATGGCGCGGGCGGCCGTGTCGTCGCGCAGGTTCCACTCCGGCGACCCGGGTACGGCGTCGGGCAGGCAGCGCTTGCAGGCGCGCAGCCCGGCCTCGTGCGCGGCGGCCGCGGTGGGGTAGAAGCGCACGTTCGCTGCGCGGGGCGTCGTGGCGGGGCAGCTCGGCCGGCAGTAGATGCCGGTCGAGTGCACCCCGGTGATGAAGCGGCCGTCGAAGCGGGCGTCGCGGGAGGCGACGGCGCGGTAGCGCTCCTCGAAGAGCGGATCGGAGACGGGCACGACCCGAGCCTGTCACGCGGACGGCCTCCGTGGTCGCGGGAATCGGACACGGCAGGCCGGCGCCGTCCTGTCAACCGCCGGAGGCGCTCGCCGCCGGTGCCCTACTGTCGGTCCCCATGAGCGCCTATCCGCCGCCGGCTCCCGGCCGCCCCTCGATCGTCCCGACCGTGCTCGGCGCCCTCGGAGTCGCGCTGCTGGGGGTCCTGCTGCTGCTCGTGCTCGCCTACGTGGTGCTGGGGCTCGGAGTGAGCGCCGCGGCGGTCTGCGCGGTCGTCGCGCTGGTGCCGCTGCTCGTCGTGCTGTCGGGAGTGCGCTGGGTCGACCGCTGGGAGCCGGAGGCGCCCCTGGGGCTGTGGTTCGCGTTCCTGTGGGGCGCGGCGGGATCGGTCGCGATCTCGCTGCTGGTCGACCTGGGCGTGCAGATCGCGGTCTACGCCTCGGGGGAGCAGCCGAGCGGATCCGACTTCGTCGGCGCCGTGGTCCAGGCGCCGCTCGTCGAGGAGAGCGCCAAGGGACTGGGCGTGCTGCTGATCCTGCTGATCTGGCGCCGCACCTTCGATGGACCCGTCGACGGCATCGTCTACGCGGCGGTCGTGGCCTCGGGCTTCGCCTTCGTCGAGAACATCCTCTACTTCGGCAGCGCTCTGGTGGAGGGCGGGCTCGGCTCGCTCGCGGTCACGTTCTTCCTCCGCGGGGTGCTCTCGCCGTTCGCCCACGTGCTCTTCACCTCGTGCACCGGAGCGGCGCTGGGCTTCGCCGTGTCGCGGCACGCGGGTGCGGCCGTGCCGATCGCGCTGCTCGGCCTCGCCGCTGCGGTGTTCCTGCACGCGCTGTGGAACGGCTCGTCGTTCCTGGTCGCCGACTGGTTCGGCTTCTACGGAGTGGTGCAGGTGCCGCTGTTCGTCGTCGCGGTCGTGGTCGTCGTGCTGCTGCGGCGGCAGGAGCGCCGGGTCACCCTCGAGCGCCTCGGCGACTACGCCGCGGCCGGCTGGCTCTCGCCCGCCGAGGTGCGCATGATCGGCACGGCGGAGGGGCGCCGGACGGCGATGCGCTGGGCGCGGACCGCGGGCGGCGACCGGCCGCGGGCGATGAGCGCGTTCCTCCGCTCGGCCACCCGGCTGGCCCACCTGCGTCAGCAGCAGGTGGCGGGGCGCGGCGGTCGTACGGGAGCGGTCGACGAGCGCGTGCTGCTCGAGGAGCTCGTGGCGCGTCGGACTGCCCTGACCGGGCGCTAGGCGCTCGCGGGCCGCACCGCGATCCGGCGGCGTCGCAGGTCGAGCAACGCGACCACTCCGGCCGCCACGCACAGCAGGGCGACCACGGGGGCGACGAGGTCCAGAGCGAGCTCGAGCCCCAGCGACGTCGCCAGCGCTCCGGCGGCGACCGCCGTGACGGCCTGGCCGAGGTAGCTGACGAGGTACACGGCCGAGATCATCGAACCGCGGTGCTCGGCCGGCGCCGCCCGGCCGACGAGGGAGAGCCCGCCCGAGAAGCTCAGGGAGTAGCCGACTCCGCTGACGACGCTGAAGGCGAGGAAGAGGGCGAAGGAGCCGCTCGACGCGGCCCACTCCATCAGCGCGAGCCCGGCGATCGCCGCGCCGGCGCCGGTGACGATCAGCGTGTGCGCGGGGACGCGCTGGATCGCGAGGGCCGTCACTCCGATCACGACCGAGGACAGGGCGAGGGCGGAGCCGATCACGAGCAGGTCGGTCGCACCGGTCAGCTCCCGGGCCATCTGCGCGCCCAGCGAGAGGACGAGAGCCCCGGTGGCGTAGGCGACCGAGACGGCGAGCGTGGCGCCGACGTAGACCGTGCGGAGCCCTGGAGCGACGTGCGGGAGCCGCGGGCGCCAGCGGGCCGCGCCCTCGGGGCGGTCGTCGCGGCTGAGGGCGAGCATCACGATCGTGAGCAGTCCCACCAGGGCGAGCACCCAGTAGCTCAGCTGCAGGGGCAGCGGCGCGTACTGCGCCAGCGCGCCCGAGACCAGGAGCGAGAGGGTGAGTCCTGTCGAGGTCGAGACCGTGGTCAGCGAGGACGGCAGCCGCGGGTTCGCCGAGACGTTGTTGTCGACGAGGGAGGCGCTCGCCGCACTGAGCGCGAGGGCCGTGCCGACGCCCTGCAGTGCCCGACCCGCGTAGAGCAGTGCGACTCCGCCCGCCAGCGAGAAGACGATCGCGGAGACCGCGATCAGCGCGATCCCCAGCAGCATCGTGCGCCGGCGGCCGATGACGTCCGACAGGTCGCCGACGACCAGGAGGCTCAGGAGCAGCGCCGCGGGGTATGCCGCGAAGACCGAGGTGACGACGACCGACGACAGGCCCCACTCCTGCGCGTAGGTCGGGTACAGCACCGACGGGGCACCGCTGGACCAGAGGCACAGCGCCAGCACCAGGGTGGACACCCAGAAGCTGCCACGACGGCCGAAGCGGCTCATCGGGGCGCGCGTCGTCGCGGGCGGCTCACGCGGCGGCCGCGCGCAGCACCCGGCGCTCGCCGGCGGTCACCGGCACGCCGAGGCGGTTCTGCGCCGGTGGCAGCGGGCAGTTGTAGTGCGGCGAGAAGCCGCAGGGCGGGATGTACGCGCGGTTGAAGTCGAGCAGGACCGGGCCGGGCGTGCCGGCGTCGGCCGCGCCGCCCAGGCGCTGCACCACGAGGAAGCGGCCGACGGGGTAGCTCTGCAGATCCGGGTCGTCCGAGCGGTTCGTCGGGTCGCCGAACGGCACCAGCAGCGTGCCTCCGTCGTCGAACGCGGCGACGGTGTACTCGTGCGCGCGCCCGTCGTCGACCAGCGAGAAGGTGATGTCGCCGGGCACGACGAGCTCGCGGCTCGCCCCGTTGTCCCGCAGGTGCTCGAACGGGATGGTCCGCTCCCCGTCGACCGGCTCGAACCAGGCCTCGAGCACCCATGCGGCGTCGAAGGGGAAGGTCTCGATGGCGTCGAACGTGCGGACGCCCTCCGAGGCGGCGTCCCAGACGCGGTAGCCGTACTCCTCCTCGCCGGTCTCGAGGTTCGGTCGGCGCATCCGCGAGAGGGTCGCGGTGGGTCCGTACCCGGCGAGCGCCGTCTCGTCGTCGACGCTCTCGCCGGACTCGAGCCAGCGGGTCTCGACCAGGGCGAGGTCGCCGCGGGGGCCGGTGACCCGCTCGGCGCGGCGCGCGAGCCACGACTCCCAGCCGGCTCGCGCCGACTCGGTGGTGTCGATCGAGGCGCGGGAGGGGGCGGTGGTGCTGCTGCTCGTCGAAGGCATGCAGCGTGCAACGCGGGAGGCGTCCGAACTGTTCCCGGCGAGGAGCGCGCAGATGAGACGCCTCTCATCCTCGTCTCACACCCGCTTTACGCCGCGTCACGAGGCTGTGAGCACGGGTCGAGGATCCGCCGCGGCCCCGGCCGCGACCGCCGCTGAGGGGAACGCCATGGTCATCCGCATCGCCCTGTACTCGCACGACTCCGTGGGGCTGGGACACGTCCGGCGCAACGTCGCTCTCGCGCACGCCCTGAACACCGCGCTGCCCGAGCTGCTCGGCGAGGAGGTGACCGGCCTCCTCGTGACGGGTCAGTCCTCCGCCACCGCGTTCGCCGCTCCGGACGGCTGGGACTGGCTCGCGCTGCCGGGCGTCACCACCGGCGAGCAGGGCTACCGCTCGCGGCACCTCGACGTCGAGCTGCGCACCCTGACGAGCCTGCGCGGAGGAGTGGTCCGGGCCGGGCTCGCGGCCTTCGCCCCCGACATGGTGATCGTCGACCGGCACGCGTTCGGCGTGCACGGCGAGCTCGAGCCGGCGCTGCGGGCGGTCCGCGCGGCGAACCCCGCCGCCGTCGTGGTGCTGGGGCTGCGCGACGTGCTCGACCGCCGCTCGGCGACCGCGGCCGAGTGGAAGGCCGTCGGGGGAGCGGCCGCCGTCCGCGAGCTCTACGACGCGGTCTGGGTCTACGGCGACCCGAGCGTCCACGACCTCGCGGCCACGGGGGAGATCCCGCCCGGGCTGCACGACCTCGTCGCCCACACCGGCTTCCTCGCGAACGGGCGCCTGGGCACCGGCCACTCCGTCGTCGACGAGCCCTTCGTGCTCACCACGGTCGGCGGAGGATCGGACGGGCGCGCGATCGCCGAGGCGGCCGTCGCGGCCGAGCTGCCGGCCGGCTACCGCCACGTCGTCGTCACCGGCCCGCAGATGCCCGCGGAGCACCGGCGCGCCATCCGCGCCGCCGCCGGCCCCGCGACCACCGTCGTCCGCTCGGTGCCGGATGCGCTCGCGCTGCTGCGCCGCGCCTCCGCCGTCGTCAGCATGGGCGGCTACAACACCGTCTGCGAGGTGATGAGCACCACCGTCCCCTCGCTCGTCGTGCCCCGCACGCACCGCCGCCAAGAGCAGCGGCTGCGCGCCGACGCGCTCGCCGCCCGGGGAGCCGTCGAGGTGCTCGACCCCGCCGACGTCACCGCCGAGCGGCTCGGCGCCTGGTTCGCCGCGAGCGTCGGCACCGAGGTGCACCGCACGGGGATCGACCTCGACGGCCTCGCCGCCGTCGGCCCGCTCGCCGCCCGCCTCGTCGCCGCGGCCCGCGGCACCGCTCAGGAGCAGGCCGACCGTGCCGTCTGACCCGCCCCCGTCCGTGACCGCGCCCACCGGAGGAATCCCGATGCCCCGCACCGCCTACGTCCTGAAGGTCTACCCCCGCTTCTCCGAGACCTTCGTCGTCTCCGAGATCCTGGCCCGCGAGGCCGCCGGCGAGGACCTCGTGATCTTCTCGCTCCGAGCGCCCGACGACCCCCGCTTCCACCCCGAGCTCGCCCGGGTGAGCGCGCCCGTGCGCTATCTCGGCAAGCCGCTGAAGGCATCCGCTCTCTGGCAGGGGCTGCGGACCGCGGAGCAGTCGCCGGAGCTCCTGGCCGCGGTCGGCCGCCTGCTGCCCGAGCTGCTGCGCGCGAGCCCCGAGGACGCCGTGCAGGCCGTGCAGCTGGCCGCCGCCGTGCAGCGCGAGGGAGTGACGCACCTGCACGCGCACTTCGCCTCCAGCGCCACGACCGTCGCCCGGCTCGCGTCGCTGCTGACCGGGGTGCCCTACTCCTTCACCGCCCACGCGAAGGACCTGTTCCACGAGTCGGTCGACTCCGCCGACCTGGCCCGCAAGCTCGCCGACGCGAGCTTCGCCGCGACCGTCAGCGACTACAACGTGCTGCACCTCGCGGCGCGCTTCCCCGAGGCCTCCGACCGGGTCCGCCGCGTCTACAACGGGCTCGAGCTCGAGCGGTTCGCCTTCTCGCCGCGCCCCGAGCGCACCGGCGCGCTGCGCGTCGCCGCCGTCGGCCGTCTCGTCGAGAAGAAGGGCTTCGCGCTGCTCGTCGAAGCGGTCGCGATGCTCGCCGCGGGCGGCCAGGACGTCGAGGTCGAGATCGCGGGCGGCGGCGAGCTGCACGGCTCCCTCGCCGAGCGGATCCGCTCCGCGGGCCTCCAGTCGCGCGTCCGGCTGCTCGGGCCGGTGCCGCAGAACGAGGTGGCCGCCCTGCTGCGCCGTTCCGACGTCTTCGTCGCACCCTGCATCGTCGGTGCCGACGGCAACGCGGACGGGCTGCCGACCGTGCTGCTGGAGGCCATGGCCACCGGGGTGCCGTGCATCTCGACGGCCGTCACCGGGATCCCGGAGGTGGTCCGCGACGGCGACACCGGTCTGCTCTGCCGGCCGGGCCGCGTCGACGACCTGGCCCGAGCGCTCCAGCGCGTGGCCGACCCGGCCTTCGACACCGCCGGAGTCACCGCCCGCGCCCGCGCGCTCGTCGAGCGCGAGTTCGACTCCCGCGTGCAGGCGCGGACCCTCGCGGGGCTCACCCGCGAGGCCGCCCGGACGGCGGTGGCGTGATGCGCGTCGCCGTCGTCTGCGCCGACCCCGGCGTGCCCGTCTTCGGGAGCAAGGGCTCCTCCGTCCACGTCCAGGAGATCCTCCGGGCCCTCCGCTCCCGCGGCGACGAGGTGCGCGTCTACTGCGCCCGTGCCGGCGACAGCGTCCCGTCCGATCTCGCCGACGTCCCGGTGCTCGAGCACCGCACTCGAGTGCAGGCCCCGGCCGAGCGCGAGCGCGCGGTCGCCGAGGCCGCCGTGCACCTCGCCGAGGCGGTGGTGCTCGACGGCTGCGACCTCGTCTACGAGCGCTACTCCCTCTTCAGCCGCGCCTCCGCTCTCGTCTCGCGCGCCCTCGGCGTGCCCGCGGTGCTCGAGGTGAACTCGCCGCTCGTCGAGGAGCAGCGCGAGCACCGCGTGCTCCTCGACGAGCAGGGGGCACTCGACGCGACCCGCGCGGTCCTGGCCTCGGCGGCGGTCGTCGCGTGCGTCTCCGCTCCCGTCGCGTGCTGGGCGTCGGAGCACGGCGCCGTCGCTCCGCTCGTGGTGCCCAACGGGGTCAACACCCGCCGCATCGTGCCGGGAGCCGTGCGCGGCGACGGCCCGCTCACCGTCGGCTTC
The DNA here is from genome assembly GCF_001423055.1 of Rathayibacter sp. Leaf299. Classification (NCBI taxonomy): domain Bacteria; kingdom Bacillati; phylum Actinomycetota; class Actinomycetes; order Micrococcales; family Microbacteriaceae; genus Rathayibacter; species Rathayibacter sp. Leaf299. Next base: position 81,593 of record NZ_LMNT01000004.1, on the reverse strand, counting down.
GTCGGCACGCTCAAGCCGTGGCACGGAGTCGGCGCCCTGCTCGACGCGGTCGCCCGGCTCGATCCCGCGGTCGCTCGGCTCCTCGTGGTGGGCGACGGACCGGAGGGCCCCGCGCTCCGCGAGCAGGCCCGGCGCCTCGGCCTCGACGTCGAGTTCACCGGGGCCGTCGCGCCCGAGGACATGCCCGCGCAGCTCGCCCGCCTCGACATCGGAGTCGCCCCCTACCCGGCGCGCGCCGCCGAGGACTACTTCTCGCCGCTGAAGGTCTACGAGTACCTGGCCGCGGGGCTCCCGGTCGTCGCGACGGGCGTCGGGCAGATCCCGTCGATCCTCCGCCACGGCGTCACCGGTCTCGTCGTCGAACCGGGTCGGCCGGAGGCGCTCGCCGCGGCGATCGCGTCCCTCGCCGCCGATCCCGCCCGCCGACGCGCGATGGGGGAGGCCGCCCGGTCCGCCGCCGTGGCCGAGCACGACTGGGCGCAGGTGCTCGAGCGGATCCTCGCGGCCCTGCCCCGACCCGAGGAGGCCGCCGCGTGAGCCGCACCAGCCGCACCACCCCCGACCCCGGCGCCCTGCGCCGCAGCCTCCACATCGTCCGCCCGCACCTGCGCGAGCACCGGCTGCTGATGCTCGGCGGCCTCGTCGCGCTGCTGGCCGAGGTGATCCTCCGGGTCCTCGAGCCGTGGCCGCTCAAGATCGTGATCGACAGCGTCAGCGCGAGCCTGGGCGCGACCGCGGGTGCGAACGCCGGCACCCCGCCGGCGACGATCGGCCTGCTCGTGGCGTGCGGAGCGATCCTGCTGGGCCTCGTGGGCCTGCGCGCGATCACCGCCTACCTCTCCACGATCGCCTTCGCCCTGGTCGGCTCACGGGTCGCGACCTCGCTCCGGGCCCGCGTCTTCGCCCACGTGCAGGCCCTGTCGCTCCGGTACCACACGGTGTCCTCGGCGGGCGACACGGTGCAGCGCCTGGTCGGCGACATCGGCCGCCTCCAGGAGGTCGCGGTCACGGCGGGCCTGCCGCTGGTCGGCAACATCATCACCCTGGTCGTGCTGACCGTCGTGATGCTGTGGCTGGATCCGCTGCTCACGCTCGTCGTGGTCGCCGCCGCGGTCGTCTACTTCGTCTCGTCCCGGCGCAGCTCGACCTCGATCACGAGCGCGTCGCGGTCCACCCGCAAGGGCGAGGGCGCCCTGGCCGACACCGCCCAGCAGACCCTCGGCGCGATTCGCGTCGTGCAGGCCTACGGACTCGAGAAGGAGGTCGGCGGAGCGTTCGACCGCGGCAACGCGACCGCCCTGCACCAGGGCGTGAAGGCCCGCCGCCTCGCCGCCGCGCTCGAGCGCCGCACCGACGTCATCGTCGGAGCCGCGACCGCGCTGGTCCTCGTCGGCGGCGGCTGGCGCGTGCTCGAGGGCGTCATGACTCCGGGCGACCTCGTCGTCTTCACGATGTACCTCAAGATCGCCATGCGCCCGCTGAAGGACCTCGCGAAGTACACCGGCCGCATCGCGCGCGCGGCCGCCTCGGGCGAGCGCGTCGCCGATCTGCTCGACGAGCGGATCGAGGTGCAGGACCGCCCGGACGCGCGCGACCTGGTCACGACGGTCGGCGCCGTCTCGTTCCGGTCGATCGGAGTCGACGACGGCTACGGCCGTCCCCTCTTCTCCGGTCTCTCGCTCGAGATCCGCGGGGGCGAGAACGTCTGCCTCCTGGGTGCGTCCGGCGCGGGCAAGTCGACGCTCGTGAGCCTGCTCGTGCGCGCCTCCGACCCGCGCAGCGGCTCCCTCGCGATCGACGGCACGGATCTGCGCGACGCCACGCTGTCGAGCCTGCGCTCGAGCATCTCGCTGCTGCTGCAGGACTCGGTGCTGTTCGCCACGACGGTGCGCGAGAACATCCGTTACGGCCGGCTCGACGCGACCGACGCCGAGGTCGAGGAGGCGGCGCGCCGCGCGAACGCGCTCGAGTTCGTCGTCGCGCTGCCCGACGGCTTCGAGACCGTGCTCGGCGAGCGCGGCGGCACCCTCTCGGGCGGACAGCGCCAGCGCATCGCCATCGCCCGCGCTCTCCTGCGCAACGCCCCGGTCGTCGTGCTCGACGAGGCGACGACGGGGCTGGATCCGGAGGCGCGCGCGCAGGTCGCGCAGTCGCTCGCCGAGCTCACCCGCGGGCGCACCACGATCTCGATCACGCACGACCCGGCCGCGATCGCGGGCGCCGACCGCCTGCTCTGGCTCGAGGACGGCCGCATCGTCGAGGACGGCAGCCCCCAGGAGCTGCTGGGCAGCGACTCCCGTGTCGCCGCCTGGTTCCGCCGGGCCGAGGTCTCCTCGACCGCGGCGGAGGTGCGCGCATGACCGTCGCCACCGCTGCCGCCGTCGCCGATCTCGCCCGACGCGATCCGTCGCTCCCCGCGCTCGCCTCCCTCCTCGACCCGACCCGGCTCGCCGAGGCGCTCGACCACCCCGCCCTCGTCACCCGCCGCCGCTGGAAGCGGGGAGCGGACGTGGTCGTCGCCTTCGACGCGCCCGACGGCCCCGCGTGGATCGCCGCCTACGCCGATCCGGCCAAGCTCGAGAAGACCCGCGAGCGCGCCGCCCGCATCGGCGTCGTCCTGCGGGAGCACCCCGAGCTCGGCGCGGTCAGCGGTCCCGTGCGCGCCGACCGCGAGCTCTCGCCCACCCTCCGCCGCCTCGCCCGCCGCGAGCCGGCCCTGCTCGACGGCGCCCGCGTGCTCCGGCACAACCCGCACCGCCGCCTGGTGCTCGCCGACGGCTCCCGCGTCGTCAAGATCGTGGCTCCCGGAGCCGCGTCCCGCGTCGCGGACGTCGCCCGCGTGCAGGCCGCCCTGGCCGCGCGCGGCGTGCCGGTCCTCGTGCCGACGGTGATCGGCGACGGAGCGTCCGCCACCGAGTGGTGGGGCGACGGCGACCTCGCCGAGCGCCCCTCCGAGGACGCCGCGGCGGCCGCTGGAGTCGCGCTCGCCCGGCTCCACGCCGTGCACGACGTGCCCGTGGCGGACGGCTCGGTCGACGAGACGGCCGTCGCGGTCCGCGCTCTCGCCGACCTCGTCCCCGCCCTCGCCGTGCGCCTCCAGCGCCTCGCCGCGGCGCTGCCGGTGGTCGGACGGCGCCGCTGCGTCGTGCACGGCGACTTCTCCGCCGATCAGGTCCTCGTCGGCGACGGCGTCCGCCTGATCGACTTCGACCGCGTCCGGATCGACGAGCCCGAGCGCGACCTCGGCGGCCTCCTCGCCGCCGAGCCCCGCGGATCCGCCCTCGGCCCCGCGCTGCTCGACGCCTACCGCCGCGCCGGGGGAGTGGTCGACCCCGAGGCTCTCCGCCGCCGCACCGCCTCGAGCCTGCTGCTGCGCGCCGTCGAGCCCTTCCGCACCGCCCGGCCGGACTGGCGCGAGAGCGTCGAGGCCGCCGTCGCCCGCGCCGAAGGGGTGCTCGCATGCTGAGCGGCGTGCCGTCCGCGGTGATCGAGGACGGAGTGACGTGGACCGTGTCGCGCGCGTGGCCCGCTCCCGACGGCGCCGATCTCGAGGCGTCCGCCGAGGGGTCCGCCGATGTCCGCGGCGGCCACTGGAGCGCCGACCGCGGAGTCGAGCTGCTGCCCGCGGGGACCGACCGCCGCCTCCCCGCCCTCGCGCACGCCCGCCGCGAGGGAGCGGTCGTCGTCCACCGGCCGCGGCGGCGCGCCGTGATCCGGGCGGCCGACGGCCGCAGCTTCCTGAAGGTGCTCCGCCCGCACGCCGCCCCCGCGGTCGTGGCGGCCCACGCGAGCGCCGAGGCGTTCGCCGCCGGGTTCGACCTGCCCCGGGTGCTCCACCGCGACGACGATCCCGAGGGTCTCGTCCGCTTCTCGGCGCTGCCCGGCCGCACCGTGCTCGAGGTCGGCGCCGACCCCCGCACCGCGCCGGAGCAGTGGCGCGCGGTCTGGCAGCGCTGGGCCGAGGGCTGGGCGCTCCTGCCGGAGGCCGGCTCCGACCTGCCGGTGCACGGCCCGGAGGCGGAGGCCGCGGTCGTCGCGACCTGGGCGGCGCACGCCGCGACCCTCCTCCCGCCGGAGCGACGGGCCGACGTCCTCGCCGCCGCCGACCGCGCCGCCGGCTCCCTCCTCGCCGGCTCCGCCGAGCCGCTGGTCCTCGCGCACCGCGACCTGCACGACAAGCAGCTGCTCGCCTCCGACGACGGGCGCCTGGCACTGCTCGACCTCGACACCGCGGCGCGGGCCGAGGCCGCCCTCGACCTCGGCAACCTGCGCGCGCATCTGCGGCTGCGCACCGCCCAGGGGCTGCTGCCGGCCGCGTCCGCCGCGGCGGCGACCGCGATCGTCGACCGCGCCGCCGAGCGGGCCGGAGTGCCTCCGCACCGCCTCGAGGCGTACGAGAGCGCCGCACGCCTCCGCCTCGCCTGCCTCTACCTCTTCCGACCGGCGTGGCGCTCGCTCGCCGCCCGGTCGCTCGCCCGCACCACCGAGAGGATCCTCGCCCCGTGAGACGATCGATCACGTCCCTGTTCCGTCCGACGACCGACACCGGCCCCACCGGTCAGGAGAAGCCCATGACCCGACGCGGTCCCGTCCTGCTCGCCGTCGGCGCGGCCGTCTGCCTCGCCGCGATCGCCGGGGGCGTCGTGACGGTCGCCGGCGCGATGCAGCAGCCGCAGCAGGTGACCGAGATCGGCTCGACGCCGGTCATCGGCCCGAGCCGTGCGCCGGGCTCCGAGGAGACCCCCGGGAGCACGGCGCCCGCCACGGATCCTGCGGCCACGGACCCCGCGGCGCCTCCCGCGGCGCCGACGGCACCCACCGAGCAGGTCCCGCCGGCCGAGCAGAGCGGAGGCACCGCGCCCGTCCCGGTCGTCCCCGTCCCGGCGCCCGCACCCGCCGATCCCGACGACGACGACGGCGACGACGAGGACACCGACGACCCGGACGACGACGTCGACGACGACCTCGACGACTAGGACCCGACCTCTCAGCCCACCATCCGGTAGCCCATGCCGCGCACCGTCTCGATCCGGTCGGCGCCGATCTTGCCGCGCAGGTAGCGCACGTACACGTCGACGACGTTCGAGCCGGGGTCGAAGTCGTACCCCCACACGCGGCTGAGCAGCTGCTCGCGGCTGAGCACCTGCTCGGGGTGACGGAGGAACTCCTCGGCCAGGGCGAACTCGCGCGCCGAGAGATCCACGGTCCCGCCCTCCACAGTGGCGCGGCGCGAGCGCAGGTCCAGCGCCACTCCGCCGTGCACGAGGGTGCCGTCGTCCGCTCCCGATCCTGCCGCGGCGGACTCGCGCAGCCGCAGTCGGATCCGCGCGAGCAGCTCGTCGAAGCGGAACGGCTTCGCGAGGTAGTCGTTGGCGCCGAGGTCGAGCCCCTCGACCGTGTCGGTCACCGAGCTCCGCGCCGTCAGCATGATCACGGGGAGCGACTCGCCCTCGGCGCGGAGGGCGCGCAGCACCGCGAAGCCGTCCATCCCCGGCAGGCCCACGTCCAGCAGCACCAGGTCGAACCCGCCGCTGCGGAGGTAGGCGAGCGCGTCGTCACCGCGGGTGGCGCGCGTCGTGGTGTAGCCCGCGGAGCGCAGGCCCTTCTCGACGAAGGCGGCGATGCGCTCCTCGTCCTCGGCGATGAGGATGGTGCTCACTCGGCGCCTCCTGTCCTGTCGTGGTCGTCGGTGTCGTCGTGCGCGGGGGGCCGGAGGGGGAGCGAGAGGGCGAAGCGGGTTCCGCGGCCGGGGACGGAGTCGAGCTCCACCCGTCCGCCGTGCGCCCGGGCGATGGCCGAGACGATCGCGAGGCCGAGCCCGGAGCCGCGGATGCCGCGCCCGTCGTCGACGCGCCCGAACCGCTCGAAGATCCGCTCCCGCGCCGCGGCCGGGATCCCCGGGCCCTCGTCGGTCACGAACAGCTCCACCCGGTCGCCGCGCCGCTCGCTGCCCACGACGATGCCCGACCCCTCCGGGCTGTACTTCGCCGCGTTGTCGGCGAGCTGCAGCCAGGCCTGGGTGAGCCGGGCCGGATCCGCGTGCACCCGGACCTCGGCCACCGGCCCCGCCTGCCACTCGCGTCCCGGGATCACGGACACCTTCGCGACCACCTGGCGCGTGAGCTCGCCGACGTCGGTCGGTTGGGGGTCGAGCCGGTCCTCGCGCTCCGCCTCCGACAGCTCGGCGATGTCGCCCAGCAGGTGCCCCATGCGGTCCAGCTCGTCGAGGGCGATCGCGCGCGTCGACTCGACGTCGGCGGGGTCGTGCGGATCCACGAGTTCGAGGTGCCCGCGAACGATCGTGATCGGCGTGCCGAGCTCGTGCCGCACGTCGGCCAGCAGCCGACGCTGGGCTTCGAACGAGCCCTCCAGCCGGCCGATCATGTCGTTGACCGTGCGGGTGAGGTCCGAGACGTCGTCGTCGCCGCCGACCGGGATCCGCTCGCCGAGGTCGGTCGCCGTGATGCGCGAGGCGGTCCGCCGCAGCTCGCGGATGGGGGCGAGGAGGCGGCCGGCGACGAACCAGCCGACGAGCCCGGTCGCCGCCAGGGCCACGAGCGCGATCACCGCGTAGCTGAGCGACACGTCGCCGAGGTCCGCGAGGCGCGCGTCGGTGTCGATCGCCGTCACGTACACGCCCTCGGCGTCCGAGCCCTCGACGCGGAGGGGCACCGCGGCGTAGCGGAGGGTGCCGTCGTCGGTCTCGCCCCAGCCCAGCACCGTCGCTCCGGCGCCGGTCTCCTCCGACACTCGTGTCAGGAACTCGGGGTCGTCGTCCAGCAGGAAGCTGAGCGCGTACGGCTGCGGCTCCCACCGGGCGACCCCGTCGACGAGCCCGACGGTGCTGCCGTCCAGCCGGGGGAGCACCTGACCGAGCACCGTCCGCAGCAGCGCGTCGATGTCCGAGAAGCCGGAGCCGTCGGTCGGAGCCGCGGTGAGCGGGGCGCCGTCCGGTTCCACGATCGCCGCCTCCCCGGGCGACTCGACGATCGTGCGCACGCTCTCGACCTGCTGCCGCAGCTCCTCGTCGATCGACGCCAGGATCCGGTCGCGCTGCAACAGGAACGACGCACCGCCCGAGACGAGCAGCCCGAGCGCCGTCACGACCAGGATCGCCGCGAGGATCCGCACCCGCACCGAGCGCAGCCGCCGCACGGGCGCGGACGCGGGCGTCGGAGTCATGGGGGCTCCCGGAGGACGGGGCCGATCGACGGCCGGTCGGGCGGGAGCGCGGCTGGTCCCTCCGCCATCATCGCAGGAGCGCGCCGCCCAGTTCCTGGAGGGTGAGAGTCCTGACGGGCCCGGACAGAGATCGACCCCCGACGGCAGGGGCGGGGCCGCCTGCTCGGACCGGGGGTCGAACTCTTCTTGGGCAGAAGCCTCCTCCCGGAGCCGCCGTTCGTCAAGACCCCCGGGATCGCCGCCCGCGCCGACCGGACCCTGCGCGGTCGTTAGACTGGACCGCCTGTTTTTCTGCGGCCCCCGGAGTGCGATCCGCCTCCCGGCCGCGACGGCGATGCACGGGAAGGGCGCACGATGACGGACCAGAACACGATCCTCGAGTCCGAGCTCTCGCGCGAGCGCGAGTACGTGGCGGGCCTCTACGCCCGGCTGGACGAGCTGGTCGCGCAGGCGCGCGAGGCGCTGGACCGGGTCCGGATCCAGAGCGTGGGCGGCAACCACCAGAGCCGCTCCGAGCGCGACGCGTACGCCCGCCTCTACGAGGACCGCATCCAGACGCTCTCCGGAGCGGACGACCGTCTCGCCTTCGGGCGGCTCACCCTCGCCGATCAGGAGGCGGAGCACCGCTACATCGGCCGCATCGGCCTCCGCGACGAGGAGCAGGACACCCTGCTGCTCGACTGGCGCGCCCCGCAGTCCGCCGCCTTCTACCAGGCGACCGCCGCCCGCCCGATGGGCACGCGCGCCCGCCGCCATCTCACCACCCGCGGCCGCGAGGTCGTCCGCTTCGAGGACGAGGTCTTCGACGAGGAGCTGCTGCGCGAGGGCACGGCGCTCCAGGGCGAGGGCGCGCTGATGGCGGCGCTGGGCGCCGAGCGCACGGGTCGGATGCACGACATCGTCGCCACGATCCAGGGCGAGCAGGACCGCATCATCCGCTCCGACCTCCGCGGGGTCCTCGTCGTCCAGGGCGGCCCCGGGACGGGCAAGACCGCGGTGGCGCTGCACCGCGCCGCCTACCTCCTCTACTCCTACCGCGACCGCATCGCCTCCTCCGGCGTGCTGGTCGTGGGTCCGTCCCGCTCGTTCCTGCGCTACATCGAGGCGGTCCTGCCCTCCCTCGGCGAGACGGGCGTCGTGCTCTCGACCCTCGGGCAGCTCTACCCGGGGCTCGACCTCGTCGACGAGGACGACCCGGCCGTCGCCCGTGTGAAGGGCTCCGCCCGCATGGCGGAGCTGCTGCGCCGGGCCGTCCGCTCGCGTCAGATCGTGCCGGCCGAGACGCAGATCCTCGACGTCAACGGCGAGAAGCTGCGCCTCGAGCCGCACGACGTCGAGCGCGCGATCACCCGCGCCCGGGAGTCGCGCAAGCCGCACAACGAGGCGCGCGTGGGCTTCGTGAAGACCATGATCCGTGACCTCACGAAGCAGCTCGCCGATCAGCTCCGCAGCCACGGCAACACGGTCGACGAGGCCGACGAGGCGGTGCTCCGGGAGGACGTCCGCACCGCGAACGACGTGCGCATCGCCCTGAACACCGCGTGGATCCCGCTCACCCCCGAGAAGCTGATCCAGGACCTCTACGCCCGGCCGAACTGGTTCGCCGGCCTCACGCCGCGCTGGACCCCCGAGCAGCGCGCGCTGCTGCGGCGGGGGCGCGACGAGCCCTTCACGGTCTCGGACGTGCCGCTGCTCGACGAGGCCGCCGAGCTCCTCGGCGCCTACGACGACCACGCCGACGCGCAGAAGAAGGCCGAGAAGGAGCAGCGCCGCCGCGACGTCGAGAACGCCGAGCAGGCCATCCGCAACATGGGCGTCGACGGCCTCGTCAACGCGAAGGACCTCGCCGCCGGATTCGCGGAGCGCACGAGCCAGGGCACGACGGCCGAGCGCGCCGCCGCCGACCGCTCGTGGACCTACGGCCACGTCGTGGTCGACGAGGCGCAGGAGCTCTCGCCGATGCAGTGGCGCGTGCTCATCCGCCGCTGCCCGATGCGCTCGTTCACCATCGTGGGCGACACCGCGCAGGCGTCCGGAGCCTCGGCCGCGTCGAGCTGGGACGCCGCGCTGAGAGACGCCTTCGGCCGCCAGGGCCGGGACGGCGAGCCGCCGGTGTGGCGCATCGAGGAGCTGACGGTCAACTACCGCACGCCCGCGCAGATCGTGGCGTTCGCCGAGCGGACGGCGCGCGGGAACGGACTCGAGATCACCCCGAGCCGCTCGGTCCGGTCGACGGAGTGGCCCGTCCGCACGATCCGCGACCGCGGCGACGCGGCGCTGCCCGACCGCGTGCTCGGCGCGATCCGCGAGGACCGCGCCATCTCGACGGAGGGGACCCTCGCCGTCATCGCGCCCGACGCCGACCTCGACGCCGTCACCGCCCGCCTCGAGGACGAGTTCGGCCGCGCCGTCGGCCGAGGCTCCACGGGGCTCGACCGCGCGATCGCCGTCCTCTCGACCACCGAGGCCAAGGGGCTCGAGTTCGACTCCGTCGTCATCGCCCGCCCCCGCCTGATCGCCGCCGCCGGCGAGCGCGGCGCCGCCGCCCTCTACGTCGCGATGACCCGCCCCACCCAGCGCCTCACCCTCGTCGAGTGACCGCCGAGGGAACCCCGACCCGTCGAGGGAGCCGGCAGCACCGGGCTCCCTCGACGTCCCCGGGCTCCCTCACCCGCCCGCGCCCACCCGTGCTGATCGAGTAGCCCGCGCAGCGGGCGTATCGAGATCCACCGTCTCCCGGCCCACCCCTCCCCGCACACCCCGCTCCCGGCCGCCCCGCTCTAAGATCGATGACCATGAGCAGCGAGAACCTGACCAAGCCCGAGGTCGACGCCCCCGACGGCCCGGCCCCCGACTCCCTCGTCGTCGAGGACGTCGTCGTCGGCGACGGCGCCGAGGCGCAGCCCGGCTCGACCGTCGAGGTGCACTACCTCGGCGTCGAGTACGACACCGGCGAGGAGTTCGACTCCTCCTGGAGCCGCAACCAGTCGATCAACTTCCCCCTGAACAACCTGATCCGCGCCTGGCAGCAGGGCATCCCCGGCATGAAGGTCGGCGGACGTCGCAAGCTGATCTGCCCGCCGGCCCTGGCCTACGGTCCCGCGGGTGGCGGGCACCCGCTGTCCGGCAAGACCCTGATCTTCGTGATCGATCTGCTCGGCACGAAGTAGTCCCTCCGCACCGACGACGAAGGCGCAGCTCCCGTGCGGGGCTGCGCCTTCGTCGTGTCCGGGGCCGGGGAGTCGTCAGCTCGGCTGCGCCTTGCGCACCCGGTCGACCAGCTCCCGCCAGGCCCCGTCGAGCTCGGTCTCGCCGAGCCGCACGTGGTGGGTCTGCACCTGGATCTCGTACACGAAGCGATCCGGTCGGCCCGGGGCGGCAGCGGAGGCGGAGCGGCCGGCGGAGGCCTGCGGTTCGTCGTCCGCCTCCCACGGCAGGGACCCCAGCAGCTCCCGCCACGCGCGCTCGTCCGGCTGCTCCTCCACGTCGACCCGCCACACGCGCCGGAGTCCGGCGAATCCTCCGCTGCGCGACACGATGACGTCCATGCGCGCGATGGTACTCGCCCGCCCTCCGAAGGGGAGGGCGCGGCGCCCGCTCAGGCGGGGACGTCGACCCCCACCGTGCTCCAGCCGGTGCGCACCGCCGATTCGACGTCCGACCCGGCTCCGTAGCGCTCGGCCGCCGCGGCGACCGTGAGCCTCGCGAATCCCGCGAAGTCGGCGGTCGCCGTGAGCACTCCGCCGGTCAGCACGTCGTACCAGACCTGGCCTGCGCGCTCCCACGCCTTCCCGCCGAGCTCGATCGCGGCCACCGCGAAGGCCCGGTTCGGGATCCCGGAGTTGATGTGCACGCCGCCGTTGTCGTCCTCGGTGTCGACGTAGTCGTCCATCGAACCCGGCTGCGGATCCTTGCCGAGCACGTCGTCGTCGTAGGCGGTGCCGGGTGCGATCATCGAGCGCAGTGCCGTGCCCTCGACCTCGTCGGTGAAGAGCCCCTCGCCGATCAGCCAGCTCGCCTCCTCGGCGCTCTGCCCGGCTCCGAACTGCTCGAGCAGCGCGCCGAAGACGTCCGAGATCGACTCGTTGAGCGCGCCCGACTGCCCGCGGTAGACGAGATTCGCGGTGTACTCGGTCATCCCGTGCGCGAGCTCGTGCCCGATCACGCTCGGCGAGATCGTGAAGCGGCGGAACACCTGCCCGTCGCCGTCGCCGAAGACCATCCGGGAGCCGTCCCAGAACGCGTTGTCGTAGTCGTCGCCGAAGTGCACGGTCGCGTCCAGCGGCAGCCAGGCGTCGTCGATGGAGTCGCGGCCGTAGGCCTGCTGGAGGAACGCGGACATCGCTCCCAGCCCGTCGTACGCCTCGTCCACCGTGACGTCGCCGTTCGAGGGCTGCCCCTCGGTGCGGACGGTGACGCCGGGGAGCGACTCGGTCGTCTGCGCGTCCGAGATGGTGCGCTGCAGGGCGGCGACCCGGTTGCGGGGCGTCGGAGCGGCGGTGGCGGTCGGGCCCGGCGTCCCGCGGCCGGGAGACGGCTCGCCCGGGCGCACGCGCCGGAACGGCACGTCCTGCTCGAGGGAGCGGCTCGCGGCCCGGGCGGCCCGCGCGAACGCGGGGTCGTCGAGTCGGGCGATGCGGACGAGGAGGTACGGCGGCACGACGGTTCGTCTCATGCGCCGATCCTCGCACTCACCGCCGACACCGGCTCGGGCTCGCCCGAGGGCCCGCGATGGAGTAGCGCCGCGCCGCCGCGATAGCCTGACGATCGACGAGCGGTTTCCACCGAGCCGGGGCGCTGCCCCGAGGACGACGAGGGCGGACATGGGCATCATCACGCGGGGCTTCTTCGGCAAGCGCGCCGAGAATCCGGACATCCCGCCCGGGCAGTACCTCGAGACGGGCTTCCCCGTCCTCTCCATCGGGCCGACGCCGAACATCCACGAGTGGAGCTTCTCGATCGACGCGGGCCCCGCCGGCGTCCGGAGCTGGACCTGGGACGAGTTCCAGGCCCTGCCGCAGGAGGACGTGCACACCGACATCCACTGCGTCACCCGCTGGTCCAAGCTCGGCACCACCTGGCGCGGCGTCTCGGTCGACACCCTCCTCGAGGGCGTCGAGACCGACGCCGGCTACGTCATGGCGCAGAGCTTCGGCGGGTACACCACCAACCTGCCCCTGGCTGAGATCCGCGGAGGCAAGGCCTGGGTGGCGACCACGTTCGAGGGTGAGCCCCTCGCCGCCGAGCACGGCGGACCTGCGCGACTGCTGGTACCGCACCTCTACTTCTGGAAGAGCGCCAAGTGGGTGAGGAGCCTCCGTTTGATGCCCGGCGACGAGCCCGGCTTCTGGGAGCAGAACGGGTACCACATGCACGGGGACCCGTGGAAAGAGGAGCGCTACCGGTGATCTGGCAGGAGTCGACCGCCGAGGCGGTCGCCCCGCTCACTCCGACCTCCCGACTGATCACTCTGCGCGTGCCCGGCTGGCCCGGTCACCTCGCCGGGCAGCACCTCGACGTCCGGCTCACGGCCCCCGACGGCTACCAGGCCAGCCGCTCCTACTCGATCGGCGCGCCCGCCGACGGCGAGCACGTCGAACTGGCCGTCGAGCGCCTGGAGGACGGCGAGGTGTCGCCGTACCTCGTCGAGGGCCTCGAGGCGGGGGACAGCCTCGAGGTGCGCGGCCCGATCGGCGGCTGGTTCGTCTGGCGGCCCGAGCAGACCGAGCCCGTGCAGCTGATCGCCGGCGGCAGCGGTCTCGTCCCGCTGATGGCGATGGCTCGCGAGCACGGCCGGGTCGGCAGCGCGGCTCCGATGCGCCTGCTCTACTCGGTGCGCTCGCCCGTCTTCGCCTACTACCGCGACGACCTGCAGCGGCTGGCCGAGCTGCCGGCCGAGCAGGGCGGAGTGGCGACGGAGGTTGTCTACACCCGCGTCGCTCCGCCCGGTGCGGCCCGTCCGGCCGGCCGTCTCACTCCGGAGCTGCTCGCCGAGGCGGCCCTGCCGCCCTCGGCCGAGCCCACGGTCTACGTCTGCGGCCCGACCGCCTTCGTCGAGGCCGTCGCGACAGCCCTGGTGGCCCAGGGCCACGCCCCCGAGCGCGTCCGCACCGAGCGCTTCGGCGGTCCCTGACCCCATCACTCCGCCGCGAGATGCCACTCCGGGACGCGACACGCCGGACGAGGCGTACCGGAACGGCATCCCGCGGAAGGAGGCAGCAGGCGCGTCTACTCGAACGAGACGGTGCGGTTCTCACCCACGTCCGGCTGACCGCCCCGGACCGCGGCGGTCAGCACCTTGAACAGCACGACGGGCCCGGGCTCGTCCGACGCCCACAGCTCCACCGTCTCGGCGTCGACGCGGATCAGGGCGACGGTCGGGTCGTCCTTGCCGTCGGGGAACCAGCCCGAGACGGAGGGGCTCCACAGCTCGTCGACCTTCGCCGCATCGTGCACGACGCTCGCGGTTCCGGCCACCGACAGGTAGCCCTTCTTCGACTCGAACGCCACGTTCACGCTCGGGTTCGCGCGGATGTCCTCGACCTTGGGCGAGGGGTCCTGGGTGAAGAACCAGAGCACGCCGTCGAAGTCGGTGTCCTGGGCGGCGAGCGGACGGCTGACGAGCTGGCCCGTGGCGTTCACGGTCGTGAGCAGCCCGATCTTCGCGCTCTTCACGAGCTCGGCGATCTGGGCGACGTCGTCGGAGTCGGCGGGGGTGATGTCGGTGTCGGTCATGGAGGCGACGCTACGCGTCCACCCGAGCGCCGCAAGGGGTGGCGAGCGCCCCGCGGGCGTGCCTACCGTCGAGGCATGGACACCACCACGTACACGGCCATCCTCGACAGCGGCGCCGAGCAGGAGAGCATCCGCCTCGAGCTCGTCGACGGAGCCCCGCAGCCCACCATCACCCGGGTCGCCGACATCGACGGCGAGGAGGTCGAGGTCGTCTGGGAGCTGGAGGACGACGACGAAGGCTTCCACGTCTACCGCCCCACGCGGGTCGAGGGGCGCGACGACGACAGCGGCGCCGTCTCCGACGAGAACCTCACCGACGGCGGCGGCACGAGCGATTTCGCGGGGGAGTGACCCCGGGTCCGCCGCGCTCACCGGGCGCGGCGGGTCGGCTCACGCCGTCGGATGCAGCGCGTCGTAGCCGCGGAACGCCGGCCGCGTCCGCAGCACCGCGCCGAGGATCCCGATGATCGCGAGTCCGCCCGCCAGCGGCGGCAGCCAGAGCAGCGCCAGCGAGGCCAGCAGACCCGTGTAGAGGTCTCCGACCCGCGGACCGCCGGTCACCACCACGATGAACACGCCCTGCAGCCGCCCGCGCATGTTGTCGGGGACCGCGGTCTGCAGCATCGTCTGCCGGAAGATCGAGCTGATGTTGTCCGCCGCCCCGGCTCCGGCCAGGGCGACCGATGCGAGGGCGATGAGCGCGAGGTCCGGCGCCGAGTCCTCGTGCCCGACGAGCGCGGCGGTCAGCAGCACCGCGCCGAACGCCGCGATGAACCCGCCGTAGACCTGGATCGACCGTCCGATCGCGAGCCCCTGCTGCCGCACTCCCGTGAGCCGGCCCGAGAAGACTCCGCTGAGCAGCGCACCGACCGCGAACGCGGCCGTCAGGACCCCGACCGTGACCGCTCCGCCCCCGAGCAGGAGCGCCGCCGCCGCGGGGAAGACCACCCTCGGCTGCCCGAACGTCATCGCGACGATGTCGACGAGGAACGACAGTCGGATGTTCGGCGCCCCGCGCAGGAACCGCATCCCGAACCGCACCGACTCGAGTCCCGGCCGCTGCCGCTCGCCCTCGGGCACCAGCGCCGGGAGACCCACGATCCCCAGGAACGCCGCGAGGAACAGCACCACGTCGATCGTGTAGGTCGCCGGGAAGCCGACCCCGGCCACCAGCACACCCGCCAGCGCCGGTCCCACGGTCACCTCGACGCCGCTCGCGATCCCGCCGAGCGCGGCGGCCGCGGGCACGAGCTCCGGTCGGAGCAGCCGCGGGGCGAGTGTCATCCGGGTGGCCACGATCACGGTGGTCGCGACCGCGTTGAGCGCGGTGAGCAGGTACAGGGTCAGCGGAGTCTCGGCGCCGAGCCAGGCGAGCGCCGCGATCCCCGCGGTCGATCCCCACGCCACGATCGCCGAGAGGAGGAGGACCAGCCGCCGGTCGAACGCGTCGGCGAGCATCCCGCCGTAGAGCCCCGCGATCACGGTCGGCACGAGCGCGACGACCCCCACCATCGCGACCGCGAGCGTCGAGCCGGTGAGCTCGTAGATGTGCAGGCCCACGGCGACGATCGTCATCTGCCCGCCGATGCCCGAGATCACGTTGCCGGCCCAGAGCCGGGCGAAGGCGGGCGACTCCCGGAGCGGCGAGACATCGATGACGTGGCTGCGCCGGGGCGCGCGGGGGACCTGACTCACCCGCCCCATTCTGCTCGCCGGGCGGCGCGGTGCCCGAACGGACCCGCGGAGCCGACCCTCTAGGGTGGTGGGCATGAGCACGTCTCCCGACGGCGCGCCCCGACGTCCGGCCGCCCCCGCGTCGCGCGCAGCCGGATCCGCTTCCCCGCGCCGCTCGGCCCGCGGCGCCTCGCCCTCGTACCGCCCGCGGAACGCCGCCCGCCCGTCCTCCTCCGGCGGCCGAGCCTCCGGCTGGTGGCGTCGCTACGGTCCCGCGCTGGCCGGCTCGGCCATCGCGGTCGTCACGGTGCCGATCTCTTTCTTCGTCTGGTACTCGCTGATCTCGCTCGGGGCGTACCCGGGCGACCGCGCGATGAGCGACCTGATCGTCGGAGTCCTCTACACCGCCCTCATCCACGCGCTGCTGCTCGTGGGCGTCCTGCTCGGCGTCTCCTCCATCCGCGCCCGTCGTCGAGAGAAGCGCCCGCCGATCGCCGGGTGGATCGCCGTCGTCCTGAACGTGCTCGTCCTCGTCTACTGGGAGCTGCTCGTGTCGCCGTGGCTCGTCGTGCTCTGGAACAGGGCCGTCGGCGCCTAGGCGGTGTCGACCCGCCCCACACCGCTCCACCCTCTGGTAAGCTCGTGCAGTTGCCGTTCGACGGCCGCGGATCAAGAGAGCCCACGCATCAGGCGCCGGGCACCGCGCAACGAGAGAGAGGGGATCCACCTATGGCACTCGAAGCAGATGTCAAGAAGGCGATCATCGAAGAGTACGCGACCCACCCCGGTGACACCGGATCCCCCGAGGTCCAGGTGGCCGTCCTGACCCGTCGGATCAAGGACCTCACCGAGCACCTCAAGGAGCACAAGCACGACCACCACTCGCGTCGTGGTCTGCTGCTGCTCGTGGGTCAGCGTCGCCGACTCCTCGGCTACCTGTCGGACGTGGACATCAACCGCTACCGCGCGCTGATCGAGCGTCTCGGCCTCCGCCGCTAGTTCCTCACGGAGCGAGCGCGGGGTCTCGATGACACCGCGAACTTCTTGCCGAACGGGCCGTCCTCCTCGCGAAGGGCGGCCCGTTCCGCGTTCCCGGCGCGGCTCACGGGAGCCGCTGCGGTCGCTCCGCACCGCCCCAGGAGTACCCGCCCGCCGCCGCGAACCATCCCTCCGCCGCCCGCGCACGGGCCCGATCGTGCTCCAGCCGGTCCGGATCGCGGACCGCCGCGACGAGCGTGGGCAGCCGCCAGCCGTCCGCGAGCGCCCGTGATCCGGCGGCGCGCCACGCGCGAGCGCATCCCGCCGTCGAGGCGGCCCGTTCGAGTGCGTCGACGGAGGCGATCTCCCATCCTGAGGCGACCCCGCTCAGCGCGACGGCGCAGGTGAGCGCGGCCGATCGCAGCACCGCTCTGGGCGCCCGCGGGGGCAGCGTCGCCTCGGCGGCGTCCTGCGCCTCGACGATCGCCGTCAGGGCGAGGTGCAGTCGGGTCGCCTCCCGATCCGGCCGGGGAGCGATCCGTCCAGGCCCTGCCGAGACGGAGGCGGAGGCGCCCGGAGCGAGCAGCAGTCCCCGTCCGGAGCGCGACGCGTGGGAGCTGAGCAGCCCGCTGACGCCGCCCGCCTGATCGACGACGCCCGTCACCGACGGATCCCCGATCGCCCAGACCACCGGTGTGCGGTTGTGAATCGTCAGCCGGCGGTGATCCTCGTCGACGCAGGCGATCAGGTGACCGGGGTCGGCGCCCTCGAGTCCCGGCGCGGCGGCCAGCAGCTCCCGGGAATCCGCGCACTGCGTCGGCGCTCCGGCCGCGGAGGAGGGGAGCGAGGCGAGCGGAGCGATCGCCGCGAGCGCGAGGGCGAGCACGGCGGAGGCCGCTGCCGTCGCGGCCGTCGATGCGATCAGTCCGTGGGGCCGCGGAGCAGCCCGCCGCGAGCCCGACGCGGGTCCGGGTGTGCTGCGTCGCACCATCCGTCACTCCCTCTCGGCGCGAGCGTAACCCCGGAAACGCACGCTGAACAGGGCGTTCCCGGGCTCGGGGGCACCCCGTAGGAGATTTTTCGGAGAAATCCGCCACGAGGTGCATCCGTCGAGGGGGTTCGTCCGGAAGTAGTCCGTGAAGGCCCTTCTCGAGTACCCACCGACCCGCTCCGGGTCCCATCGTGAAAGAGGAACACCGTGACCACCTCCAGCTTCTCCCGCCGTCTCCTGACCGGTGCCTGCGTCGGCACCCTCGCCGTCGTCGGCCTCTCCGCCGCTCCGGCCAGCGCCGCCGACGCCGACTCCGCCGACCTGTACGTCCTGCACGCCGTCCCGGACACCACCGTGGACGTGTACGTGAACGGAGCACTGACGCTCGACGACTTCACCCCCGGCACCCTCGCCGGACCGCTGGACCTGCCCACCGGCACCTACTCCATCGCGATCACCGCGGCCGACGCGGCCGACGCGAGCGCTCCCGTCATCGGCCCGATCGACCTCGCGCTCGAGGCGGGCAAGAGCTACACCGCCGCCGCGCACCTGAAGGCCGACAACACCCCCACCGCGACGCTCTTCACGAACGACATCTCGACCACCGCCGCGGGAGAGGGACGGCTCACCGTCCGCCACGTGGCCGCCGCGCCCGCGGTCGACATCCTCGCCGGCGGCTCGCCCGTCCTGACGAACGTCACCAACCCGAACGAGGGCGTGCTGAACCTCGCTCCAGCGACGATCTCGACGGTCGTCGCGGCGACCGGCACCACGACCCCGGTCATCGGCCCGGCCGACGTCCAGGTCCAGGAGGGCGTCAACACGATCGTCTACGCCTGGGGCAGCCTCGAGAAGGGTAACCTCGCCCTCGCGACGCAGACCATCGACGGCCTGCACTCGACCCCGTCCGGCGTCCCCGCCGGTGAGGCCGGACTCGCCGCCGACAACCGCACCGACGCGGCCGCGGGCTGGTGGGGCGCAGCCGCCCTCGCCGCTCTCGGTCTCGCCGGAGCGACCCTGTTCGGCCGTCGCAAGGCCGCTGCGGGCCGCTGACCCGCGGACACACCACCGGCTCGGGCGTGCTGGAGCGCGCCCGAGCCGGTCACCCGATCACGACCCAGGAGGACGCCATGAGCCGGAACCCCTTCCCTCTGCGCGTCCTCGTCGTGATCGGGTCGATCGCGGTCGGCGCGGGTCTCGCCGGATGCTCGGCGCAGGCGGCTGGGGTCGTGCCCTCGCCCGACGCGAGCCTCTCGGTGCAGCAGCCCCCGCCCGCGCCGTCCGCGATCCCCTCCGCCGCCCCGCCCGCCGTGCCCCTCGCGGATGCGCGTCTGGGAGCGACCCCGGCTCCCAGCGTCATCGCCCCCACGCGGATCGTGGTCGACGGGCTGCCGGTCGACATGCCGCTCGAACCGGTCGGAGTGGCCGACGACGGCACCATGGAGCTGGTCCCCGACACCGCGACGGCCGGCTGGTACCGGTTCGGAGCGGGCCTGGACGAGCCCGACGGGACGATCGTCATCGCCGCCCACGTCGACTCCCTCGCCTACGGCCTCGGCCCGTTCGTCGAGCTGACATCGGCGCAGCCCGGCCAGATCGTCCGACTCACGAGCGACGACGGAGCCGAGCGCTCCTTCACCGTCACGACGGTCGAGACCACCGAGAAGACGTCCGTCGATCTCCCGGCCGTGTTCACCCGCGACGGTGCGCCCCGGCTCGTCCTCATCACGTGCGGCGGCGACTTCGACTACGACACGCGCCACTACCTCAGCAACGTCGTCGTCACGGCGGTGCCGTCCCCGTGACTCCGACCGCCCGATCGCCGCGCGTACGATGAGCGCAGCGACCGCCGCAGCGCAGCCCGACGCCAGGGTGCAGCGCCGTCCCCACCTCAGGAGCATCCCACTGTCCGACGCCCTCACCAGCGCACCCCTCGACGGGGCCGAGGACGAGCGCGCCGTCGTGCGCCGTCTCGGGCTCCGCTTCGCCGCGGGCGACGAGTCCTCGCTCGCGGAGGCCTACGCGCGGTGGTCCCCGCTGCTGTTCACCCTCGCTCTGCGCTCTCTCGGCGACCGGGGCGACGCGGAGGACGTGGTGCAGCGCGTCTTCGTCTCGGCCTGGACCGGCCGGCAGAACTTCGATCCGGACCGCGCCGCTCTGGGAGCCTGGCTGGTCGGGATCTCCCGCAACCGCATCGCCGACGCGCACGAGAACCGATCGCGCGAGCGCCGGCTCACCCAGGCGCTCGTCGCCGTCGCTCCGATCGAGGAGGGCGAGACCCCGGTCGATCTGGAGGCGAAGGTCCTGGTCGCCGACGAGCTCGCCCGACTCGACCCCGTGCCCCGCCGGGTGATGAGCCTCGCCTTCTACGACGACCTCACCCACACCGAGATCGCCGCTCGGACCGGGCTGCCGCTCGGTACCGTCAAGAGCCACATCCGCCGCAGCCTCGACAGACTCCGCTCCCGATTGGAGGTGAGCAGCACATGACCCACCTGGACCCCAACGAGATCGCGCTGCTCGCGCTCGGCGAGGAGTCGAGCGGCGAGGCCGACGCGCACCTGGCCGAGTGCCCGGAGTGCGCGCAGCAGCTCGTCGAGCTCGGCCACGTCGCCGAGGTCGGCCGCGACAGCCGCGGAGTCGTCCTCGAGACGCCGTCCGCCGCGGTCTGGGACCGCATCCGCGACGAACTCGGCCTCGAGGAGCACTCCGCGGCTCCCGTGCTCGCACCCGTCCCGGAGCGACCCGACACCGCTCCCGTCCCGGTCGCTCAGTCCGGCTCCACGGGCCGGCACCGTCCCGAGCGCCGTCGTCGGCGCACCGGCCGCGTGGTGCTCACCTCGCTCGCCGCCTTCTCCGCCCTCGCGGTCGGAGTGGCGGGCGGAGCGTGGTGGCAGGCGTCGCAGACGGAGGACGTGGTCGTCGTGGCGCGGGCCGAGCTCCAGGCGTTCCCCGACTGGCAGGGCGCGACCGGCTCCGCCGAGCTCGAGGACGTCGACGGCGGTCGCGAGCTGATCGTGCGGCTCGACGCGCAGGGTGGGGACGGCGGCTACCGCGAGGTCTGGCTGATCGCCGCCGACGCGTCCGGCCTCGTGCCGCTCGGAGCCCTCGACGGCACCGAGGGCCGCTTCGCCGTCCCGGCCGGCCTCGACCTCTCGGAGTACTCGCTGGTCGACGTGTCGGAGGAACCGCTCGACGGCGACCCCGCGCACTCCGGCGACTCGATCGTCCGCGGTCCCCTTCTCGAGGGCTGACGCCGACCGCTCAAGCGCTCCGCCGCTCCTGGAGGAGCGCGGTCAGCGCCTCCACCGCGGCGGAGGGTCGCAGCGCGGTCCCGACCGAGAGCTCCCACTCGAGCCCCGGGCAGTCCAGGGTGATCGAGCGCACACCCCCGAGCGCCGTCACGCCCACCCGCGGCACGACCGCCACGCCGAGGCCCGCCTGCACGAACCGCGGGATCCCGGGCAGATCCGCGACCTCGGTCGCCACGCGCCGGGGGACACCCTCGGCGAGGAACGCGCGGTCGACGCTGACCCGGTTGCCGAAGCCGGCCGGAGTGTCCACGAACGTCTCGCCCGCGAGGTCCTTCGGTCGGGGTGCGGTCGCGTCGGCGAGCGGGTGGTCGTCCGGTACCAGGAGCACGTAGTCGCTGCGCGCGAGCGGCGTGACGGCGAGATCCGGCATCCCGTCCGCGGGGAGCGCGAGCAGTGCGACGTCGAGCCGTCCGCGGCGCAGGTCCTCGGCCAGGCCCGTCGATCCGGTCGCCGAGGTGCGCAGCAGCAGATCCACGAGCGGATGCCGGCGCCGGTACGCGCCGAGCGCCCCGGGCAGGTCGATCAGGTCCATGCCCGAGAACGTGCCCACCCGCACCCGTCCGCGCAGCCCCGCGGCGTCCTCGGCGGCGAGCGTGCGCATCCGGTCGAGCCCGTCGATCGCCCGGCGCGCCTCCGGCAGCAGCGCCTCGCCCACCGCGGTGAGGGCGACCCGGCGCGTCGAGCGCTCGAACAGCGCCGCTCCGAGCTCGTGCTCGAGGGCGCGGATGCTGGCGGACAGCGTGGACTGCACCACGAACAGCCGCGCCGCCGCCCGAGTGAAGTGGAGCTCCTCCGCGACCGCGACGAACGCGGCCAGTTGTCGATCGTCCATCCCGCCATCATCCACCGGACTCGATGAATGCGACCGAGATCCTCCGTTGGACACGCTCAGTCCGGCGGAGGAACCTGATCGCGTGACCACTCCGGACCTCGACCACCGCCCCTCCCGGCCCGCTCCCGCGGGTCCGGCCTCCCGCCGACCCGAGCTGCCGCACGGCCCCGGCTTCTGGGTCATCGCCGCGGCGTTCCTCGCGGTCATGGCGTTCTCCACCGTGCCGACCCCGCTCTACGCGATCTACCAGGCCCGCGACGGCTTCCCGGCCTTCGTCGTCACCGTGGTGTTCGCCGCCTACGCGGTCGGAGTGGTCGCGAGCCTCTTCCTCGCCGGCCACGTCAGCGACTGGCTCGGCCGCCGCCGCATCCTGCTCGCGTCGATCCTGGTCGAGGTGCTCGCCGCGATCGTCTTCCTGCTCTGGCCCGAGGTCCCGGGCCTCCTGATCGCCCGCCTGCTGACGGGGCTCGGCGTCGGCGCCCTGACGGCCACCGCGACCGCGCACCTCTCAGAGCTGCGCGCCGTCGCCCGCCCCGAGGAGGGGCCCGGCACCTCGCGGGCGGTCTCGACGCTCGTGAACATGGGCGGGCTGGCGCTGGGCCCGCTGGTCGGGGGCGTGCTCGCCGTGACCGTCGACCGCCCGCTGGTCGTCCCCTACGAGGTCTTCCTCGTGCTGCTCGTGGTCCTCGGCCTCGGAGTCGCCCTCGTGCCCGAGACCGTCGAACGGCGCGAGGTCCTGCCCGCCTACCGCCCGCAGCGGCTCGCCGTGCCCGCCGAGTCGCGCGGCGCCTTCCTCTCGGCCGCGGTCGGCGCGTTCGCCGGCTTCGCCGTCTTCGGCCTCTTCACCTCGCTCGCTCCGACCTTCCTGGCCGGTCGCTTCGGTGAGACCTCCCACCTGGTCGCCGGCGCCGTGTCGTTCGGAGTCTTCGCCGCCGGCGCCGTGGCGCAGCTCCTCTCCGCCCGCCTCGCCGCCCGCCCCGCGCTCCTGCTGTCGGCCGCCGCCCTCGCCGTCGGCCTCCTGCTGGTCGCCGTCGGCGCCGTGACGGCCGTCCTCTGGCCGTTCGTCGCCGGGGGAGTGCTCGCCGGTGCCGGAGTCGGCCTGCTGTTCCGCCTGTCCCTCGCGGTCGCCGGCTCGCTCGCCTCGGACGCCGCGCGCGGCGAGGTCCTGGCCGGCATGTTCCTCGCCGCCTATCTCGGCCTCGCGATCCCCGTCCTCGCCATCGGAGCGGCCCTCGCGCTCCTGCCCGCCGTGCCCGTCCTCCTGGGCTTCGTCGCGGTGGTGCTGCTGCTGGTGCTCGCGGCGATCGCACGGATGCTCCGCTCCTCCCGCTCCTGATCGAGCCCCGGGGCCGCACCTCCGCTCGCGAGAGCCGCCCCGTCGCCGTCAGCGTCACAATGGGGGCATGAAGCTCTTCTCCTTCGGACGCGGACGCGACGACCAGAACCCCCTCCCCGCGAACGACCGCGGATCGGGCAAGCTCGACGACTACGACTACGACCTGCTGCCGAAGTCCCGGCGCGGGGAGACGCTGCTCGGTATCGCCGACAGCGCCTCGCACCAGGACGAGCTCGCCCGTGTCCTGGCGCTCGGCGAGGACGAGATCACGGCGGTGATCCCGCGCCGCACCCTCGAGGAGGAGCGCGTGGACGCCCCCATGCCGGTCCGTCTCTTCGCCAACCACCGCCCCTCCGACCTCGTCGGCTACGTGCCCCGCGGTCTCGAGAACGTCGTCGACGCGGCGCTCTCGCGGCTGTCGGAGGCGGGCAAGCAGCCGCGTGTGCCGGCGCGCATCGTCACGGTGAAGGGCGCGCTCCGGGTGCAGCTGCTGATGCACGAGACGCGCGGCTGAGCGCTCCTCCCGACGCCGGTCGAGCAGCCGCCCCGGAGCGTCCCGCCGCGCGTTCCTGGCCGTCCGGCACCCGTGCTGATAGCATGAACCGGTTCCGAATCCGCAGCGGCCGCCGGCCGTCACCGGATTCGAACCACGGAGCAGGCCGGCAGGAAGCTGGTCCTCGGTGGTGGAGTCCCGGTTCACAGGTGCGGCGTCGTCGCACAGGAGGCGACCCGGAGCTTTTCTACTGGTGGCCAGCACGAACGCCCTCCACACGACGGCACGGCGCGACGCCCTGCCGTGGAATCGTCTCGATTCCTGACCGGAACTCTGCTCCGACGAACGCCGGCGCCCAGAACGGGCGCCGCTGCATACGTTGAAGGAGACAGAACCTCTTGGAAGGTCCTGAAATCACATTCGCCGAAGCCGTTCTCGACAACGGCTCGTACGGCACCCGCACCGTCCGCTTCGAGACCGGCCGCCTCGCGCAGCAGGCTCAGGGAGCGGTCGCCGCGTACCTCGACGAGGACACGATGATCCTCTCGGCCACCTCGGCGTCGAAGAACCCGAAGGACAACTTCGACTTCTTCCCGCTGACCGTCGACGTCGAGGAGCGCTCCTACGCCGCCGGCAAGATCCCCGGCTCGTTCTTCCGCCGCGAGGGCCGCCCCTCCACCGAGGCGATCCTGGTCTGCCGTCTGATCGACCGGCCGCTGCGCCCCTCGTTCGTCGAGGGCCTGCGCAACGAGGTCCAGATCGTCATCACGGTCCTGAGCATCGCTCCGGACGAGTTCTACGACGCCCTCGCGATCAACGCCGCGAGCGCCTCGACCCAGATCTCCGGTCTGCCCTTCTCGGGCCCCATCGCCGGTGTGCGCCTCGCGCTCATGTCCGACGGCTCGGGCAACGACCAGTGGATCGCGTTCCCCAAGGCCTCGCAGCTCGAGAGCGCCGTCTTCGACCTCACCGTCGCGGGCCGCGTCGTCACCAACGAGGACGGCTCCTCCGACGTCGCCATCATGATGGTCGAGGCCGAGGCGACCGAGGGCTCCTGGAACCTCATCAAGGCCGGCGCCACCAAGCCCGACGAGACCGTCGTGGCCCAGGGCCTCGAGGCCTCCAAGCCCTTCATCCGCGCGCTCGTCGAGGCGCAGGCGAAGATGGCCGCGAACACCGCGAAGCCCGTCAAGGACTACCCGGTGTTCCTGCCCTACGCGCAGGAGACCTACGACAACGTCGCCGAGCTCAGCTACGACGAGCTCGTCCGCATCTACTCGATCGCCGACAAGGTCGAGCGCCAGGACGCCGACGACGCTCTGAAGGCGAAGGTCAAGGAGCAGATCGCCGAGCGCATCGCGTCCGGTCAGCTCTCGGCCGAGGCCTACAGCCAGGTCGGAGCGGCGTACAAGTCGGTCACGAAGGTGGTCGTCCGCGGACGCATCCTCCGCGACGGCGTGCGCATCGACGGTCGCGGCCTCGCCGACATCCGTCCGCTCGACGCCGAGGTCCAGGTCATCCCGCGCGTCCACGGCTCGGCGATCTTCCAGCGCGGCGAGACCCAGATCCTGGGCGTCACCACGCTGAACATGCTCAAGATGGAGCAGCAGATCGACTCGCTGTCGCCCGTCACGAAGAAGCGCTACCTGCACCACTACAACTTCCCGCCCTACTCGACCGGTGAGACCGGTCGCGTCGGGTCGCCGAAGCGCCGCGAGATCGGGCACGGCTTCCTCGCCGAGCGCGCCCTCGTGCCGGTGCTGCCCTCCCGCGAGGAGTTCCCCTACGCGATCCGCCAGGTCTCCGAGGCGCTGAGCTCCAACGGCTCGACCTCGATGGGCTCGGTCTGCGCCTCGACCCTGTCGCTCCTCAACGCCGGTGTGCCGCTGCGCGCCCCGGTCGCGGGCATCGCGATGGGCCTCGTGTCCGACGTCGTCGACGGCCAGACCCGCTACGCGGCGCTGACCGACATCCTGGGCGCCGAGGACGCGCTCGGCGACATGGACTTCAAGGTCGCCGGAACCTCCGAGTTCGTCACCGCGATCCAGCTCGACACGAAGCTCGACGGCATCCCGTCGTCGGTCCTCGACGCCGCGCTCAAGCAGGCGAAGGACGCGCGCAGCACGATCCTCGCCGTGCTCACGGCCGCGATCGACCAGCCCGACGAGATGGCCCCGACCGCGCCCCGCGTGATCTCGGTGCAGATCCCCGTCGACAAGATCGGCGAGCTGATCGGCCCCAAGGGCAAGACGATCAACGCGATCCAGGACGAGACCGGCGCCGACATCTCCATCGAGGAGGACGGCACCGTCTACATCGGCGCCGTCGACGGCCCGTCGGCCGAGGCCGCCCGTGCCCAGGTCAACGCGATCGCGAACCCGACGAACCCCGAGGTCGGCGAGCAGTTCCTCGGAACCGTCGTCAAGCTCGCGACGTTCGGCGCGTTCGTCTCGCTGCTCCCGGGCAAGGACGGATTGCTGCACATCAGCGAGGTCCGCAAGCTCGCCGGTGGCAAGCGCGTCGAGAACGTCGAGGACGTCCTCGGAGTCGGCCAGAAGCTGCTCGTCCAGATCACCAAGATCGACGACCGCGGCAAGCTGTCCCTCGCGCCCGTCGTGGCCGAGGAGGCCGGAGCCGAGGCGCCGATCGAGGCTCCCGTCGAGAGCTGATCCCTCCCGCACGTCGTGACGCCCGTCCCACTCCGGTGGGGCGGGCGTCCGTCGTTCTGCGGCGGATGGGGTAGCGTTGCCGCACCGTGCCGTCGCACCGCCCCGACCGGAGGAACACCGTGATCGACCCGACGCCCCTGGCCACCGAGCCGGAGACGCCCGCCGCTCCCCAGCGCACCCTCGGTCGCACCGGCCTCCCCGTGCATCCGCTCGCCCTCGACGGCTCCGTCTTCGGCTGGGCCGCGGGGATCGACGACACGACCGAGGCGCTCGACGCCTTCGCGGCGCTCGGCGGCACCCTGATCTCGACCGCCGACCACTACGCGACCGGCCGCAGCGAGTACATGATCGGCCGCTGGCTCGAGGCGAGCGGCGCACGCGAGCGGATGCTCGTCGCCACCAAGGTCGGCCGCCACCCCGACGCCCCGGGCCTCGCGCCGGCCGACGTCCGGGCGGCCGTCGAGGGCAGTCTCGAGCGGCTGGGCACCCGGATCGACCTCCTGTCCTTCGACAGCGAGGACCCGGAGGTGCCGATCGAGGAGAGCCTCGCGGCCGTCGCCCCGTTCCTCGCGAACGGCTCCGTCGGAGCGCTCGGCGCCGCCCACTTCAGCGGCGAGGCGCTCGCCCGCGCCGAGGAGGCCGCGACCCTCCACGGGCTGCCCGTCTTCTCGGTCGTGGTGGCCGAGTACAACCTGATGGAGCGCAAGGACTACGAGTCCGACGTCGCCCCGGAGGTGATCCGCCAGGAGCTCGGCACGCTGGCGCGGCTCCCGCTCGCGAGCGGCTACCTCACGGGCGCGCTGCGCCACCGCTCGGACGAGCCGCAGTCGGTCATGTTCGAGGCCGCGCTCGACTACGTGGGGCGCCACGGCAGCAAGGTGCTCGCCGCGCTCGACGAGATCGCCGAGGCCCACGGTACCAACCCCGGCACGGTCGCCCTCGCATGGGTGCTCTCGCATCAGGAGGTCTCCGCCGCGGTCGTCCGCGCCCGCGGAGCCGAGGAGCTCGAGTCGGTCTTCGGCGCGGCCGCCCTCCCGCTGACCCGCAGCGACCTCGCCCAGCTCGACCGCGCCTCCGCCTGACCGGTCCGACGGCTCCCGGGTGATCCCCGGAGCCGTCGGCACGAGGTCGGGGAGCCTGTCGGCCGACCGCGCTCCCGATCAGCGGCGCAGGACCCGCGCCTCCCACGGTTGGAGCGTCGTCCCGGTCGACCCCGGCACGTTGCCCAGCACCGTCTCGGCCCCCGCCCAGTCGGCCAGCAGCGACACCTCGAGCGGCTCGCTCGACACGTTGCCCACGGCGAGCAGCTCGCTCGCGCCGGTGCGCGTGAACGCGAAGAGCGTCGGGTGCTCGGGCTCGAGGAGCCGGAACCGGCCCAGCTGCACGGTCTCGTCGGCGTGCCGCAGCGCGATCAGGGCCCGGTAGTACTCGAACACCGAGCGCTCCGATGCCCGATCGGCCGCCACGTTCAGCTCGATCGAGTTCGGATTGACCGGGATCCACGGTTCGCCCGTCGTGAAGCCGGCGTGCTCGCCGCCGTCCCACTGCACGGGTGTGCGCGCGTTGTCGCGGCTCTGCGCCCGCAGACCCGCCAGGACCTCCTCCGGATCCTCCCCGCGGTCGCCGACCGCCTCGGCGTAGTAGTTCAGCGACTCGACGTCCCGGAAGTCCTCGATCCCCGAGAAGGGCACGTTCGTCATCCCGATCTCCTCGCCCTGGTAGATGTAGGGCGTGCCGCGCTGCAGGTGCAGGAGCGTCGCCCACAGCGTCGCCGATTCGTAGCGGTAGCGGCCGTCGTCGCCGAAGCGCGAGACCAGCCGCGGCTGGTCGTGGTTGTTGAGGTACAGCGAGTTCCAACCGCGCTCGGCGAGGCCGTCCTGCCAGCGTGCGAGGTTCGCCTTGAGCGCGACGAGGTCCAGCGGCACCGGGTGGAACTTGTCGACGCCGTGGTCGATGCCCACGTGCTCGAACTGGAACACCATGTCGAGCTCCCGGCGCTGGGGATCGGTGACCAGCGCGGCCTCCTCCAGAGTCACTCCGGGCATCTCGCCGACGGTGAGGTAGGCGCCCTCGCGCCCCGCGAACACGGCCTCGTTCATCTCGCGGAGGTACTCGTGCAGCCGCGGACCCACTCCGCCGACGATGCCCGTGCCGCCGCCCTCGCCGTCGACCTCGTCGAGGTTCTTCGACACGAGGTTGATGACGTCCATCCGGAACCCGTCGACGCCGCGGTCGAGCCAGCGGTTCATCATCGCGTGCACCGCGCGCCGGACCTCGGCGTTCTCCCAGTTGAGGTCGGGCTGCTGCACCGCGAACAGGTGGAGGAAGTACTCGTCGGTCACGGAGTCCCGGGTCCACGCCGGCCCGGAGAAGTACGAGCGCCAGCCGTTGGGCTCGGCGACGTCCAGTCCTGCGTCACCGGCGGCCTCGAGCTCGGAGGAGACGCCTGCGGCGGCGCGACCCTTCCGCCACCAGTACCAGTCGCGTCTGGGGTTCTCGATCGAGGAGCGGGACTCGACGAACCACGCGTGCTCGTCGCTCGTGTGGTTCACCACGAGGTCCATCACGATGCGGATGCCGCGTTCGTGCGCCTCCGCCAGCAGCAGGTCGAACTCCGCGAGGTCTCCGAAGAGCGGATCGATGTCCTCGTAGTCCGAGATGTCGTAGCCGTTGTCGTGCTGCGGTGACGGGTAGATCGGCGACAGCCAGACGACGTCCACTCCGAGGTCGGCCAGGTGGTCGAGCCGCGAGCGGATCCCGCCGAGGTCGCCGATGCCGTCGCCGTTCGAGTCCGCGAACGAGCGGGGGTAGATCTGGTAGACGACGGCGCTGGTCCACCAGGGCGTCGACGGGGGCGGGGTGAGGGGCTCCATGAGGGCGAATCTAGCCGCGACCCGGTGCAGCGGAGGAGTCGCAGCACCGCATCCTGGGGAGAGCGGAGCAGGTTCGCGGCGGGGGAGGAGACCTCCGTGTAACGATCTGATGAACCGTTCCGCACCGCCTCCGGAGCGGCGCTCGGCCCTCGGCTACTCTCGGTCCTGGCGGGTCCCGAGCCGCCGCAGGGAGAGTGGTGGCGTGCCGAGGCTGAAGGCCCGCGCGACCGTGAAGGCGACGCGTCACGGATCCCTCGGAGCGCTCCCGGAAGCGGGTTCCCCGGGAGACACCGGACCGGTCGTCGCCCACACGCTGCGCCGCTCGCTCGGCGACTCCGCGCAGTCCCTCTTCCCCCTCCTGCTCGACGCCGCCGTCCTCGGCCGTCGCGGCCACGACGCCGGTCCCGAGCTCCTCGAGCGGTTCGCGGCCTGGGGCGGCAACGGAGTCCTCGTCACCGACACCGCGGCGTCCGCCGCCGGCGAGGAGACCGTGGGCCGGTGGCTCGCGGGCCACCGGGATCGCGACCGCTTCCTCCTCCTCGGGCGCCTGGGATCGACCGCCGACGCCTCGCCGTCCCCCCGTGCCCTGGTCGCCCGCGTCGATGAGTCGCTCCGGCGCCTGCGCACCGACCACCTGGACGTCCTCGCGGTGCGGCCCGACAGCGCCGGGAGGCTCGACGAGCTGCTCAGCGCCGTCGAGGTCCTGCTCGCGCGCGGGAAGGTCCGGGCGGTCCTCGCCTCGGGGTTCGCGGCCGAGGAGCTCTTCGAGGCACGGGTGCTCGCCGGTCACGGCCTGCCGCGCTTCTCCGGGGTGGAGCTGCGCTACAGCCTGCTCGAGGGCTCGGACGCCGAGGGCGACCTCGGGCTCGTCGCGCGGGGCCAGGGGCTCTCCGTCGTGGCCACCGCGCCTCTCGCGCACGGCTTCCTGCACGGAGCGGCGCGCTCGAGGCGCGAACTGCGGGCTCTTCCCGACGGGGCGCTCGCGTCGGTGCATCTCGGCCGTCGCGGACGGCGGGTGCTCGCGGCGCTCGACGCGATCGGCGCCGAGCTGTCCGCGACCACGGCCGCCGTCGCCCTCGCCTGGCTGCTCGCCCGGCCGGGTGTCGCCGCGGCGACCGTCGAGCCCGGGTCCTGCGCCGAGATCGACACCCTGGTCCGCGCCGTCTCGCTCGAGCTCGACGCCGCTCACCTCCACGCCCTCGAGCGCGCTCGACGCTGACGTCGAGTCCTGCACGGATGGCCGCGGGCCGGGACAGCGCGTGCGGGTGACCTAGTGTGGGTCGGATGAACCACGGCGTCGCACTCCCTCTCGACCAGCCGGAGACGACGATCCGGGCCGCCGGTGGCTCGCTCGTCCGCCGCTCCGTCCTCTCCAGCGGTGTCCGCATCCTGAGCGAGGCCGTCCCCGGCGCCCGCAGCGCCACCGTCGGCTTCTGGGTCGCCGCGGGCTCGCGCGACGAGCAGCCCGCGCGTCCCGCCGAGGGCGGGCGTCCGGCGACCCCGTCGAACTTCGGCTCCACCCACTTCCTCGAGCACCTGCTCTTCAAGGGCACCCGGTCGCGCTCGGCTCTCGACATCGCCGTCTCCTTCGACTCCGTGGGCGGCGAGCACAACGCGCTCACCGCGAAGGAGTACACCTGCTACTACGCCAAGGTGCAGGACCGCGATCTCCCGATGGCCGTCGAGGTCATCGGCGACATGGTCACCTCCAGCCTGCTGGACCCGGACGAGTTCGAGACCGAGCGCGGCGTGATCCTCGAGGAGCTCGCCATGGCCGACGACGATCCGGCCGACGTGGCGAGCGAGCGCCTGTTCGAGTCCGTCTTCGGCGACCACCCGCTGGGGCGCCCGATCGGCGGCAGCCCGCAGACCATCGGCGAGGCCACCCGCGACGCCGTCTGGGCGCACTACCGGGCCGCCTACAGCCCCCGCGATCTCGTCGTCTCCGTCGCCGGCGCCGTCGAGCACGAGTCCCTGGTCGCGCTGCTCGAGCGCGTGCTCTCCTCCGACGGCTGGGACCTCTCCGTCCCGGCGGCTCCCGTGGCGCGCCGCGTGGGCCTCGAGGCGCACTACGAGCGGGGCAGTGCGCTCTCGATCGTGCATCGCCCGACCGAGCAGGCCAACATCCTCATCGGGTTCCCCGGCCTCGCCGCGGCCGACGACCGCCGGATGACGATGGGAGTGCTGAACTCGATCCTCGGAGGCGGGATGTCCTCGCGCCTCTTCCAGGAGATCCGCGAGAAGCGAGGCCTCGCCTACTCCGTCTACTCGTTCGCCCCGTCCTACTCCGACGCCGGCATCTTCGGCCTCTACGCGGCGAGCACGCCCGCCAAGGCCGGCACCGTCGCCGAGCTCCTCGTCTCGGAGTTCCACCGCCTCGCCGAGGACGGCGTCTCCGAGGACGAGATCGGGCGCGCCCGAGGCCAGCTGTCCGGCGCCGCCGCCCTCGCGCTCGAGGACTCGGACACGCGGATGTCCCGGCTCGGCCGCGCCGAGCTGACCTTCGGCGAATTCGTCGACCTGGATGAGAGCCTGCGCCGTCTTGCGCGCGTCGGCGCGGAGGATGTCCAGGCTCTCGCGGCAGACTTGGCGAGGGGGCCGTCGTCGATCTCGGCCGTCGGTGCGGTCGACGCATCGACGTTCGCCGGCATCGCCGAGATCGAGAGCGCTCCCACCGTCTGAACCGTTCTCGCGAACGACCGTTGACCGCGCACCGTCGCGCCGCACCCGGGGGAGCCCCACGTGTCCCATTACATCTACCTCGTCCGTCACGGCGAGCAGCAGGACGCCGAGCACGGCATGCCCGACGGGCCGCTGTCGGCGCGAGGGGAGCGCCAGGCCCGCCTCATCGCCGAGCGGCTCGGCGGCGTCCCGTTCACGGGCGCGTGGCACTCGCCGCTCCGGCGCGCGGAGGAGACGGCCGCCCGGTTCCGCGCGGTCCTGCCCGGACTCGCGATCGAGCCCTCCTCGCTGCTGTTCGACTGCATCCCCTCCGGCCCCACGCCCGACATGCCGCGCGCGTTCGAGCCGTTCTTCGGCAGCGTCACGCCCGCCGAGATCGAGGCGGGACACGCGCAGATGCAGGATGCGGTCTCCGAGTTCCTGGCCCCGTCGCGCGAGGACCGGCACGACCTCCTCATCACCCACAACTTCGTGATCGGCTGGTTCGTGCGGCACGTCTTCGACGCCCCGGACTGGCGCTGGCTCGGGCTCAACCAGGCCAACTGCGGGCTGACGATCATCCGCGTCCGATCGCGGAAGCCCCCGGTCCTCGTCGTGCACAACGACCTCGCGCACCTGCCCGTGGAGCTGCGCACCGGCCTGCCGGAGGCCCAGCCCTACTGAGCGACCGCCCCCGTGGGCAGCCGCGTTGTTACGCTGACGGAGTGACTACTTCCGTCGCCGTCGTCGGTGCGTCCGGCCGACTCGGCTCTCTGACCTGCTCGCTGATCGACGCCTCCGACGAGTTCGAGCTCGTCGCCCGGCTGGGCTCCCGGAGCGATCCGCAGGAGATGCTGGCGGCCGACGTGGTCGTCGACATGACGGTCCCCGCGGTCAGCCAGGGCGTCGTCGACTTCGCGGTCGCCCACGGCCGGAAGGTGCTCGTGGGCACGTCCGGATGGACCGGCGACCGCATCGCGGCGCTGCGCCGCACGGTCGAGGCCCAGCCCGACGCGGGTGTCGTCATCGTCCCGAACTTCTCGCTCGGCTCCGTCCTCGCGACCGCGCTGGCGACCGTCGCCGCCCGCTTCTTCGACGCCGTCGAGATCGTCGAGACGCACGGCGCCCGCAAGGTCGACTCGCCGTCGGGCACCGCCGTCCGGACCGCGGAGCTGATCCTGCAGGCCCGGGCGGAGCTCGGACCGGTGCAGGCACCGCACACCGACCAGCGCGCCCGCGGGCAGCAGGTGGCGAGCATCCCGGTGCACAGTCTGCGACTGCCCGGAGTCGAGGCCCGCCAGGAGGTCGTGTTCGGCGGCACCGGAGAGACCGTGACGCTGCGCCACGACACCTCCTCGCCGGCCTCCTACGAGGCCGGGATCCTGAGGGCGCTGCACGCGGTGCGCTCGACGACCGGGGTCGTGGTCGGGCTCGACGCCCTGCTCGATCTGCGTGCGGCGTTCGACGCGGCACCGCTGGCCGAGCGGGCTCCCGGCGAGTCGGCGCCGGTCGACGACGCGCCGTCCGGCCAGGCCGCGGCCGCGACGAGCGCACCGTGAGGACCCGCGTCGGCGTCGGGCTGATGGCGGTCCTGCTCGCCCTCTACCTCTTCGTCTGCCTGCAGTACTCCGTGGTCGCGTTCGCCGCGGGCACGGTCCCCGGCATCGTGATGGGGCTGGGCCTGCTCATCCTCGGCGCCGTCGGCGTCTGGGGGCTCGTTCGCGAGCTCCTGTTCGGGCTCCGCGCCGAGCGCCTGGCCCGCCGGCTCGAATCCGAGGACGCGCTCCCGAAGGAGGTCCTCGACTCGCGCGCCAGCGGCCGCCCGCTGCGAGAAGAGGCCGACACGCTGTTCCCCGGCTACGCGGCCGAGGTGGACGCCGATCCGCAGAGCTGGCGGGCGTGGTACCGCCTGGGGCTCGCCTACGACGCGAGCGGCGACCGCAAGCGCGCCCGGGGCGCGATCAGGACGTCGATCGCCCTCGAGAAGGACGCTCCGGCCTGAGCCTCCGGGGACTCCCGGCGCTCGTCAGGCCAGGACCCACTCCAGCGCCTGGGCGACCGTGCGGTGCCGGAAGACGAAGCCGTCCTCCAGCAGTCGCTGCGGCAGCATCCGCTGGCTCGAGAGCAGGAGCTCGTGACCCGCGTCCTGCAACGCGAGCTCGATGATCCGTCCCGGCACCGGCAGCTTGAACGGCCGGTGCAGCTGCTCGGCGAGCGTCTTCATGATCTCGTTCGCGGTCGCCGGGACGGGCCCCGCGAGGTTGACGGGACCGGACAGCGTCGAGGTGAGGAGGTGGCGGATGGCCGCGGCCTCGTCGTAGAGGCTGATCCAGGGCCAGGCCTGCTCGCCGCCGCCGAGCGGACCGCTGAGTCCGAGCTTCGTCAGCGGAAGCAGCGGCTTGAGCGCTCCTCCGTCGCCGAGGACCAGCCCCGTGCGCAGGGTCGCGACGCGGGTGGATTCCGGCGCGAGGTGCGCGGCCTCCTCCCAGCGGGCGACGACATCGGCCAGGAACCCTTCGCCCCGCGCGGAGTCCTCGGTCAGGTCCTCGCCCGGGCGGTCGCCGTAGAAGCCGACGGCGGAGGCGTTCAGGAGGATCGACGGGGGAGAGGTCGCCATCCGCATCGCGTCGGTGAGGGTGCGGGTCGCCTGGACCCGCGAGTCCAGGATCTCCCGCTTGTAGGACGAGGTCCACGGGAGCCGGCTGATGGAGGCGCCCGAGAGGTTCACGACCGCGTCGACGCGGTCGAGCACGCTGAAGTCGAGCATGTGCGAGGTCGGCGCCCAGTGGAACTCGTCCGCGCTCGTGGGCGCGTGCCGCACCAGGCGGAGGATCTCGTGGCCGTCGCCGCGCAGCTGACGGCTCAGCTCCGTGCCGATCATGCCGCTCGCGCCCGAGATCAGCACGGTCAGCGGCGCCACGGGCTCCGCAGCGGGGACGGCCGGCTGCGTCTGCGCGGGCGGCAGGACCGAGGGGCGGGCGGTGCTCTCCCGAGCGGAGCGGCGGGACGGAGCGCCTGCGCCGTCCGAGTCGGTGCGCGGTGCGGACGAGTCGCTCATCTGTGCCTCCCGAGGCCCGTCGCGGGCGGCCCGCGAGGTGTGAACGAGCCTAGAGCCTCACGCCCGTGAGGCGCCCGAGCGCCCGAGCACCCGGGCGCGGACCAGCAGCAGGTAGAGCTCGCAGCCCAGGCACAGGCCGAACACCGCGTTGAGGAACGCGGCGAGGAACGCCAGCGACGCGGCGACCGGCACCGCGTACGGCACGCCCGCGAGGTGCAGCACGACGCCGACGGCGGTCACCACGAGTCCGACGAGCTGGGCGAAGCGGGGCGGTCGGGCGTCCTCCCACTCGGTCGCAGGAGCGAGGCGTGGCCGCACCAGACGGCGGAAGACGACGGCCCAGGGCCCGGAGCCCACCCCTCGCGCGGCGGACCAGGCGAAGAGGGCGGCGATCAGCACGAGCGCGAGGAAGCCGGGCTGCGCCAGGCGGCCCGGCAGATCGGCTCGGGCCGGAGCCGCGAGCGAGAGCCCCACCGCGACGAGCAGGAGGAGTGCGGTGACGGAGGCGGCGAAGCGCGGCCCGCGCGGGTCGACGCGGTTCGCGGGGACGGGAGTGGTCACGGGGTCTCCAGGAGTCGGTCGAGCTCGTCCAGCACGACGCTGCGCGCCGGGGCGCCCGCGATGCGGCTGCGGGGGATCCCGTCGCGGTCCAGGACGAGCAGGGTGGGCGTCTGCAGCACGCGGAACCGGTCGGCGAGGTCGGCGCGGTGGGTGAGGTCGACGTCGAGGTGCTCGACGCCGTCGCGCTCGCGGGCGAGGCCGTCGAGCATGCGGTGGACGGCCGGGCAGCGGGTGCAGTACTCGGTCGAGAACTGCACGATCGTCGCCGTCCGGCCCAGCGCCGAACCGGGGACGAGCCCCGCGGGATCGATCCGCTCGCCCGCCTGCGCGGGCCGTGCGCGGACGCGCCCGAGCGAGCGCCGGTACACGAGACCGAGGCCTGTCGCGAGCGCGACGAGTCCGGCCAGCAGCACGGCGATCAGAAGAGGGTCCACGGAGGAAGGCTAGGCGCGAACCGAGCGTGCACGTCCGTTCATTGCGCGAGATGTCGATCCGCACGGCCCGGGCGGCCGGACCGGGGTGTGCTCTATCGTGATCCGGTGACCGAGCAGAAGAACGAGCCGAATCCCCCCGAGACCGGACCGTCGATCGAGTTCCGATCCGATGTCGTCGTGGAGCTCGTCCGCTCCAGCGCCCACGACTCCGACGTGCTCTTCGCCGCCCGGGTCTCGACCCAGGGTGAGCAGACCCTCGCCGGAGCGCTCGATGACGCCGACGAGGCCGACGCCGAGCTGCAGCGCAAGCGCGACCGCGGCCTCATCAACTACCTGATGCGCGACCGCCACGGCTCGCCCTTCGAGCACAACTCGATGACCTTCTACGTGCAGGCACCCATCTTCGTCTTCCGCGAGTTCATGCGGCACCGCATCGCCTCCTACAACGAGGAGTCGGGTCGCTACCGCGAGCTGCGCCCCGTCTTCTACGTGCCCGGCCCCCAGCGGAACCTCGTCCAGGTCGGCAAGCCCGGCGCCTACTCCTTCGAGCCCGGCACGCCGGAGCAGACCGAGCTCGTCGTCGCCGAGACGCGCCGCGCCAGCACGCAGGCCTTCGAGGCGTACCAGCGGATGCTCGGCGAGGGCGTCGCGCGCGAGGTCGCCCGCATCGTCCTGCCGCTGAACATCTACTCGTCGATGTACGTGACGCTGAACGCGCGCTCGCTGATGAACTTCCTGTCGCTGCGCACCAAGCGCGAGGACTCGACCTTCCCGTCCTTCCCGCAGCGCGAGATCGAGATGGCCGCCGAGCAGATGGAGCAGCGCTTCGAGGAGCTCATGCCCCTCACCTACGCCGCCTTCAACGTCAACGGCCGCGTCGCCCCCTAGCCCCTCCGGCCGCCGGTCCGCGCCCCACTCCGTCCCACCGCGCGCCCTGCAGGCACCCGCACGTTCTGCAGGTACCCGCACGCTCTGCAGGTACCCGCACGCTCTGCAGGCACCCGCACGCCCTGCAGGTACTCGCGCGATCTGCAGGTACTCGCGCGATCTGCAGGTACTCGCGCGATCTGCAGGTATCCCGCGGAGGAATGCGCTTCCCGCTGCTCTACCCGGTCCGGACGGGCGCGGATCCCCTGCAGATCGTGCGCTCGAGACGTCGCCGTCCTCCCTCCCCACGTCGCGGTCGTGCACGCCCATCCCCAGAAGGCCGCCGTCTCCTCATAGCACCGCGTCGAGGTCCCGAGACTGTCCCCGTGCACCCCTCCTCGACGACAGTGCTCCGCTCCGGCGGGGTGGTGAAGACCGAGCAGTTCCTCCGGGAGGGAACGACACCGCGCCAGCTGCGTGATGCGGTCGTCGCGGGCTCACTCGTCCGCATTCGGAAGGGCTGGTACAGCCTTCCGGGCCTCGACGGGCGAGTGGAGCAGGCGTTCCGCGTGGGCGGAGTGCTCGCCTGCGCCGATGCCGCGGTCTCCCACGACCTCTGGGTCCCTCGCTTCCGCGGTCTCCACGTCGCCGTCCCCGAGCACGCCTCCCGCCTGCGCGATCGCGAGCAGTACGCGCGACGGCTGCTCGCGGATCCGGACGTCCACGTGCACTGGTCCCTGTCGGCACCGCCTCCGCGCGCGCTCGTCCAGTCCCTCGAGGACTGCATCGTCACCGCCGCGTCGTGTCTCGGCACGGAGGCCGCGTTCGTGCTGCTCGAGTCCGCACTTCACCACCGACGGCTCGGCCCTGCGGGCAAGGCGCGGATCCTCGCGCGCCTGCCTCTTCCGGTGCGGGCTCTCCTCGAGTGGGCCGGCGCTCTCTCCGAGAGCGGACTCGAGTCGCAGGTGGCCTTCCGCCTCCGCCGCCTGGGCATCGCGTTCCGCCAGCAGGTCCGGATCGGCGGACGCCGTGTCGACTTCGTGATCGGCGAGGTCCTCGTGCTCGAAGCGGACGGCGCGGCCTTCCACGATGCGGACATCGACGACCGCAGGGATGCGGCTCTCGGATCCCTCGGATACCGGATCCACCGCCTGCGCACGTCCCTGATCGACGATGGCTGGGACCTCGCGGAGGCATACATCGTCGCGGCGCTCTCGCGCGGCGACCACTGGCGCAGCTGAGAGCTGCCGAGCGTCCCTCCCTCCGGAGCACGAGTGAACGATCTGCAGGGGATCCTCGCTGTCAGGGCGGGGCCGAGCGGAGGAATACGCCTTCCTCCGCCGACCCCCTGCAGATGGCACGATCCCCTGCAGATCGCACCGTCCCCTCCCGCGCCCTACGACCCTCCCGATCCTTCGGCTCCCGCCTCCGGCGCGCCGCCGCCGACCCGCTACCCTGGCCTCGTGTCAACTCCGGAGAATCCTTTCGGCCAGGTCCTGGTCGCCCTGGTCACCCCGTTCACCGCCGACGGCGAGGTCGATTGGCCCGGCGTCGAGAAGCACATCGACGACTGCATCGCAGCGGGCGCCGACGGCATCGTCGTCACCGGCACGACGGGAGAGACGAGCACGCTCACCGACCCCGAGAAGATCCGCCTCGTCGAGGTCGGCAAGTCGGTCGCGGCGGGTCGCGCCAAGATCATCACGGGCGGAGGCTCGAACGAGACCGCGCACGCGATGCAGCTCGCGCGGCAGAGCGAGAAGGCCGGCGCCGACGGCAACATGATCGTCACGCCGTACTACAACAAGCCCACGCAGGCGGGCATCCTCACGCACTTCCGGATGATCGCGGACGCCACGGATCTGCCCGTCATCCTCTACGACATCCCGGGCCGCACCGGCGTCCCCATCCGCTACGAGACGATCCTGCGCGCGGCCAAGCACCCGAACATCCTCGCCGTGAAGGACGCCAAGGGCGATCTGTCCGAGGTGAGCCGGGTCCTGAACCAGACCGATCTCATGTACTTCTGCGGCGACGACGCCAACGTGCTCCCCGAGCTCGCGATCGGCGCCACCGGGCTCATCGGAGTGACCGCCAACGTCGCGTCCGCGCCCTACCGCACGATCGTCGACGCCGTGAACGCCGGCGACCTGCGCGCCGCGACCCTCGCGCACCAGCAGCTCGAGCCCCTGGTCCGCGCCCTCATGACGCACGTGCCCGGCACCGTCGCGGTGAAGTACATCCTGCACGGCCTCGGGCGCATCTCGTCGCCGCGCGTCCGGCTGCCGCTGGTCGGTCCGGAGGAGTCGGAGGCCGCGCTGATCGAGGACGAGCTCGGTCTCGTCCGCGACATCCCGGGCGTCGACTTCCGCAACTTCCGTCCCGACCGCAACGCGGCCGCGGGCGGCGCACTGCCGAAGGTCGCCGGCACCACCCGCTGACGCCGCTCGAGCGGCAGCGCCCGGCGGGAGACGAACGAACAGGAGCACGCATGCCCAGTCCCGTGATCATCCCGCCGACGCTCGCAGCCGGGACCCTGCGCATCATCCCTCTGGGCGGTCTCGGCGAGATCGGCCGCAACATGACGATCTTCGAGATCGACGGCAAGATCCTGATCGTCGACTGCGGCGTGCTCTTCCCGGAGGAGAACCAGCCGGGCGTCGACCTGATCCTCCCCGACTTCGGCCCGATCAAGGACCGCCTCGACGACGTCGTGGGCGTGGTGCTCACCCACGGCCACGAGGACCACATCGGGGCCGTCCCGTACCTGCTCAAGCTCAAGCGCGACCTGCCCCTGATCGGCTCGACCCTGACGCTCGCCCTCGTCGAGGCGAAGCTGAAGGAGCACCGCATCAAGCCGTACACGCTGGCCGTGAAGGAGGGGGACATCGAGAACCTCGGGCCGTTCGAGCTCGAGTTCGTGGCGGTGAACCACTCGATCCCGGATGCGCTCGCCGTCGCGATCATCACGGACGCCGGCTCGGTGCTGCACACGGGCGACTTCAAGATGGACCAGCTGCCGCTGGACGGCCGGATCACCGACCTGCGCGCGTTCGCCCGTCTGGGCGAGGAGGGCATCGATCTGTTCCTGGTCGACTCCACGAACGCCGACGTGCCCGGATTCACGCCGAACGAGCGCGACATCGGCCCCGTCATCGAGAGCGTGATGGCGAAGGCGACCCGGCGGGTCATCGTCGCGAGCTTCTCGAGCCACGTGCACCGCGTGCAGCAGGTGCTCGACGCCGCGCACGCCACCGGCCGCCGCGTAGCGCTGCTCGGCCGCTCCATGGTCCGCAACATGGGCATCGCCGCCGACCTGGGCTACCTGAAGGTCCCGCAGGGCGTGCTCGTCGACGTCAAGAAGGCCGGTGACGTCCCCGAGGACCGCATCGTCTACATGTCGACCGGATCGCAGGGCGAGCCGATGGCGGTGCTCAGCCGCATGGCCAATCTCGACCACCAGATCCAGCCGGGCGAGGGCGACACCGTCATCCTCGCGTCGAGCCTCATCCCGGGCAACGAGAATGCGGTGTACCGCGTGATCAACGGACTCACCAAGCTCGGGGCGACCGTCGTGCACAAGGGCAACGCCAAGGTGCACGTCTCGGGCCACGCCGCCGCCGGCGAGTTGATCTACTGCTACAACATCCTCAAGCCGCTGAACGTGATGCCGGTCCACGGCGAGTACCGCCACCTGGTCGCGAACGCGAAGCTGGCGCGCGACACGGGCATCCCGGAGGAGAACACGATCATCGCGGAGGACGGCACCGTGATCGACCTGCTCGACGGGAAGGTCTCGGTGGTCGGGCAGCTCGACCTCGGCTTCGTCTACGTCGACGGCTCGACCGTCGGCGAGATCACCGACGCCGATCTGAAGGACCGCCGCATCCTGAGCGAGGAGGGCTTCATCTCGATCATCGTCGTGGTGGAGGCCGGCACCGGTCGCATCGTGGTCGGCCCCGAGATCCATGCGAAGGGCTTCGCCGAGGACGACCGCGTCTTCGACGAGGTCAAGCCGCGCATCGCGAAGGCGCTCGAGGAGGCGGTGCAGAGCGGAGTGAACGACCAGCACGCGCTCTCGCAGACCATCCGCCGCGTGGTCGGGCGCTGGGTGAACACGAGCTACCGCCGTCGCCCGATGATCGTCCCGCTCGTCATCGAGGCCTGACCCGTCCGGACGGAGGCGGCCCCGCCTCCTCCGTCCGCCGTCCAGCACCCGGGGGGAGTGCGCACCGTCCGCGGGGGACCGCCGTTCGAGCAGCCAGGAGGCCGCACGTGGACCACACGATCCGCACCGCCCGGAGCGAGGACGCGCCCTTCCTCGCCGACATGCTCGTCGAGGCGGCCAACTGGAACTGGACGACCGCGCGCACGCGGATCGACGTCCTCGAGGAGGAGTCCACGCGTCGCTACGTCGCCGGCTGGCCGCGACCGGGCGATCTCGGCTCGGTCGCCGAGACCTCCGAGGGCGAGCGGATCGGCGCCTGCTGGACGCGGCTGTTCACGTCGGCCGTGCCGGGTCGAGGCTTCGTCGCACCGGGAGTGCCGGAGCTGACGCTCGGCGTGCGTCCGGTCTGGCGCGTCCAGGGAGTCGGCCGCGCCCTGCTGAAGGCCGCGCTCGACCAGGCGCGCGCCGCCGGCTACGCGCGGGTGTCCCTGAACGTGGCCACCGACAACTTCGCCCGCCGGCTCTACCGGAGCGAGGGCTTCACCGCGGTGGACGACCGCGGCGATGCGGAGACGATGGTCGTCACCCTCCGCTGACGGCCCCCGTCCCGGCGCGGGTCCCCGGCGATGACGGAGGCGGCGGGTACGGTGGCCTCATGGCGACCAGTACCAAGACCACCTCCCGCGGGCGGGGGAGCGGCTCCGCGCGCTCCGGCGCCCCGCGATCCGGACGGGGCTCGGGGCGGGGAGCGGCCGAGACGAAGGCCACGGTCGCCTTCGACTCCACCCCGCGCACGAACGTCCTGGTCCGCCTGTGGATGACGCTGGCGCACGTCGTCGGCGGAGCCGCGCGCGCGCTGGGCCCCGAGCGGCTCGCGAAGGAGGAGCGCCGCGACGGCGTCCCTTTCCTCCTGGTGCTGCTGGGCGTCACCGGCGCGGTGGTCGAGTGGTTCCTCGCGGGCGATCCCGTCGCCGCGATCCTCGACGCCTGGAGCTTCGGCGCCCTCTTCGGACGGGTCGCCTACGTCCTCCCGGTCGTGCTCGTGCTGTTCGCGCTGTGGCTCTTCCGGCACCCGAGCTCCGTCGACGACAACGGCCGGATCGGCGTGGGCCTGTCGTTCCTGCTCATCGCCTCCGCGGGCATCTGCCACGCGCACCTCGGCACGCCGTACCCCGGCGACGGCATCCTCCCCATGGCGGCCGCCGGCGGCGTGCTCGGCTGGCTCGTCGGAGCACCGCTCGTCGCGATCGCCCAGGTCCCCGGCGCGACCGTGATCCTCTCCGCGGTCATCCTGCTCTCGCTCTTCATCATCACCAAGACGCCGCCGAACCGCATCGGGGCGCGGTTCCGCGACCTCTACTCCTACCTGTTCGGCGCCCCCGTCCTCGACGACGAGGAGCGCGCGCGCCTGAAGGCCGAGAAGGCGGCGGCCAAGGCCGCCAAGGCCGAGGCCGAGTCCTCCGAGGAGCAGGAGGAGGGCGGCGAGCTGCCCTGGTGGCGCCGCACCGAATCCGGTCGCGAGGACGAGCCCACCGTGCAGACGGAGCTCCCCATCGACTCGCTCACGGAGGTCATCGACGAGCCGAAGGGCCGTCGGGGCCGCTCCCGCACGAAGGGGTTCGACACCGCCCTCGAGGAGCACGACGAGCCGTCCGATCCGCCGACGCGAGCCTACGAGACGCAGGTGCTCTCCGACGCCGAGAACGCCGAGGCCGCGCTCGAGCGCTTCGAGCGCTCCGGAGCCGCGACCACTCCGGTCGGAGTCGTCGACGACGACGCGACCGGGGTCATCCACCTCGACGACCTCGACGTGTCACCGGTCGTGCCTGTCCCGGCCGCGATCGGCACCGGCCCCATCGCTCCCGTGCCCGCCGACGATCCGACGGCCGGTTTCGACTCCTCGTTCGAGGAGGACGCCCCCTACCGCCTGCCGTCCGCCGCGGCGCTCTCCACGGGCACCCCGTCGAAGGCGCGCTCCGCCGCGAACGACGAGATGGTCCGTGCGATCACCGAGGTGCTGCAGCAGTTCAACGTCGACGCGACGGTCACCGGATTCTCGCGCGGCCCCACCGTGACCCGCTACGAGATCGAGCTCGGTCCGGGCGTCAAGGTCGAGCGGGTCACCGCGCTGAGCAAGAACCTGTCCTACGCGGTCGCCAGCAACGAGGTCCGCATCCTCTCGCCGATCCCCGGCAAGAGCGCGATCGGCGTCGAGATCCCCAACACCGACCGCGAGATCGTCTCGCTGGGCGACGTGCTCCGCTCCGCCGCCTCGACCACCTCGACCCACCCGATGACGATCGGCGTCGGCAAGGACGTCGAGGGCGGCTACGTGGTGGCGAACCTCGCGAAGATGCCGCACCTCCTGGTCGCCGGCTCCACCGGCTCCGGCAAGTCCAGCTTCGTGAACTCCATGATCACCAGCCTCCTGATGCGAGCGCGTCCCCAGGACGTCCGCATGGTGCTGATCGACCCCAAGCGCGTCGAGCTGACGATCTACGGAGGCGTCCCGCACCTGATCACGCCCATCATCACGAACCCCAAGAAGGCGGCCGAGGCGCTGCAGTGGGTCGTGAAGGAGATGGACATGCGGTACGACGACCTCGCGTCGTTCGGCTACCGCCACATCGACGACTTCAACGCGGCTGTGCGCGGCGGCGAGATCGTCCTGCCGCCCGGCAGCAACCGGGTCCTCAAGCCCTATCCTTACCTGCTCGTCGTCGTCGACGAGCTCGCGGACCTCATGATGGTCGCGCCGCGCGATGTGGAGGACTCGATCGTCCGCATCACGCAGCTGGCCCGCGCGTCCGGCATCCACCTCGTGCTGGCCACCCAGCGTCCGAGCGTCGACGTCGTGACCGGTCTGATCAAGGCCAACGTGCCGAGCCGTCTGGCCTTCGCGGTGACCAGCGTCACGGACTCGCGGGTCATCCTCGACCAGCCCGGCGCCGACAAGCTGATCGGCCAGGGCGACGGGCTCTTCCTGCCGATGGGCACGAACAAGCCGATGCGCGTCCAGGGCGCCTGGGTCCGCGAGGACGAGATCGCCAAGGTCGTCGAGCACGTCACGAGGCAGGCGCAGCCCGAGTACCGCCAGGACATCACGGTGCAGGCGCAGCGCAAGGAGGTCGACTCCGACATCGGCGACGACCTCGAGCTGCTGGTCGCGGCCGCGGAGCTGGTCGTCAGCACGCAGTTCGGCTCCACCTCGATGCTGCAGCGCAAGCTCCGTGTCGGCTTCGCGAAGGCGGGCCGCCTGATGGACCTCCTGGAGTCCCGCGAGGTCGTCGGCCCCTCCGAGGGGTCGAAGGCGCGCGACGTGCTCGTCACGGCGGAGCAGCTGCCCGGGGTGCTCGCGCGGATGCGCGGGGACCAGCCCGGTGACGCTCCAGCCGCTCCCTCCGCGGTGGCGCCCGACGCCTACGCCGACCCGCTCGCCGAGCCGACCGGCCCCGTGGCGACGGACTACCACGACGACGACGAGGGCTCGGACGACGACGCCTGGCAGCTGACCGGCCGCTGAGCGATGCGCGGCACGCGGACGACCACGACGAACGCAGGAGAACGATGAGCAGTCCCGCCTCCGCCTCGGCGGCTCCG
The DNA here is from genome assembly GCF_001423055.1 of Rathayibacter sp. Leaf299. Lineage (NCBI taxonomy): Bacteria > Bacillati > Actinomycetota > Actinomycetes > Micrococcales > Microbacteriaceae > Rathayibacter > Rathayibacter sp. Leaf299. The sequence goes on along the minus strand of NZ_LMNT01000004.1, from coordinate 37,167 downwards.
GTGAGCAACTGGAACCTCCCGAACGCGATCACGGTCGTACGGATCCTGCTGGCTCCGCTGTTCTTCTGGATGCTGCTCGCCGACGCCGGAGCGGACGGCGGTCTGCGCATCGCCGCGGCGCTGCTGTTCATCGTCGCCATCGCGACCGACGGCATCGACGGGCACATCGCCCGCAGCCGCGGACTGGTCACCGACCTCGGCAAGCTGCTCGACCCCATCGCCGACAAGGTGCTCACCGGAGCCGCTCTCGTCGGCCTCTCGATCCTCCTCGAGCTGCCGTGGTGGGTCACCATCGTCGTGCTCGTGCGCGAGATCGGCATCACGGTGTTCCGGATGGCCGTGCTCTCGGACCGGGTGATCCCCGCGTCCCGCGGCGGCAAGCTGAAGACGATCGTCCAGTCGGTGGCCCTCTCCCTCGCCCTCCTGCCGCTGTGGAACCTGCTGGGCGAGTGGGTGCACTGGGTGAACGGCATCACGATGACCGCCGCGGTCGTGCTGACCGTCGCGACCGGTATCGACTACCTGGCGGATGCGGCCCGCCAGAGCCGGGCCGCGCGCCGGTCGTGATCGCCGAGCGCCTGGTCCGGGCCCTCGAATCCCGGGGCCTGCTCCTCGCCGTCGCGGAGTCGCTGACCGGCGGAGCACTGAGCTCCGCCGTCGTGGAGGTGCCCGGCGCCTCGGCGGTGCACCGCGGGGGAGTGGTGAGCTACGCCACGGAGCTCAAGCACCTCCTGCTCGGGGTCGACGCGGCCCTGCTCGATGCCGAGGGTCCGGTGCACCCCGAGGTCGCCCTGCAGATGGCCCGCGGAGTCGCGGAGCGTCTGGGCCCGGTCGGCGCTCGCACCGTGGGCATCGCCACGACCGGGGTCGCCGGCCCCGATCCGCAAGGGGGCCGCGCGGTCGGCACCGTGTTCGTGGCCGTCGTGGTCGACGACGTCGAGGCGGTGCGCGAGCACCTGTTCGCCGGTGACCGCGCCGCAGTCCGCGCCGCCGCCGTCGAAGCCGCTCTGACCATCGCCGAGGAGACGGTCGCAGGACTGCCCGGATCCCTTTCCTGACTGTTCCGGAATCCGCTCCGGAACAAGGAATGCGGTGCGTTTCGCCCGGGTTACATCTGACGTCGCTCACACGCAAAGTCCAGTCATCCGGTATTAGAGTCGACTCACACGAACCGGGTAGTGAACAGCTATCCGGTTCCTTCGTACACACCCCCTTCGATTCCTGCTCCGGCATCCTTCGACGAGACCGTGGACGAAGAAGCGGTTGACGTGGAGAAGGAGGGTCCAGTGGTTCTAGTTCGTCAGGAGATCGGCGATGTCCTCAGGGACTTTCGCCTGCAGAAAGGTCGCACGCTCCGCCAGGTGGCGAGCAAGGCGAGTGTCGCTCTGGGATACCTGAGCGAAGTCGAGCGCGGTCAGAAGGAGGCGTCCTCCGAGATCCTCGCTTCGGTCGCCGATGCGCTCGACACCCCGATCTCGGTCATCATGCGCGAGGTCGGAGACCGACTCGCCGTGATCGAGGGGATCGACACCATTCCCGACACCATCCCGGCCGACATGGTCGCCGGATTCGACGCGGATCTCGTCACGCGGTAGACGGCTCCGTCCTCACCATCCACCACCCCCATTCCACGCGAAGGGCGCTCGGGCTCCGGCCCGGGCGCCCTTCGGCGTTCCCGGCCGGGCGCGCCTGCGGTTAGCGTGGAGGCATGAGGTTGAGCGACTTCCGGCAGCTGGTCGACGACGAGTTCGGGTCGGCCTACGCCCGCGTGCTGGTCTCGGACCTGGTCCTCACCGAGCTCGACGGCCGCACGGCCGACCGTGCGCTGAAGGACGGCGCGGAGCCCCGCGAAGTGTGGCTCGCGCTCTGCCGGGCGAACGACGTGCCCGAGTCGCGCTGGCACGGGATCGATCCGGCGAAGCGCCGCCGCTGAGCGGTGGCGACGCGTGTCGACCGAAGTCGTGTTCGACACGCCGTGACCTGGTGATCGAAGTCCTGTTCGAACGGAGATAAGCTCCTCCACAGAAGCAGGAACGCCGCCGTCTCCACGGTGGCGCTCGTGTCCTCCACCGATGTCGGTGGTCGGGCATACCGTCGAGACAAGTCAACGGACCTGCTTCACCGCCTTGTCGCATCCGGCCGGCGTCGTACTCGTACGGCGGCACCACCGGCACGACGCGACAGCCTGTAGGCGATACCCACCCCGACACGAGAGCGAGACGGCCATGCCCAGTTCCTCAGACCGCGAGAAGTCCCTCGAGACCGCACTCGCGCAGATCGACCGCCAGTTCGGCAAGGGCGCCGTCATGCGCCTCGGCAGCGACGAGCGCGCCCCCGTCGAGGTGATCCAGACGGGCTCCATCGCGCTCGACGTCGCGCTCGGCATCGGCGGGCTCCCGCGTGGCCGCATCGTCGAGATCTACGGCCCCGAGTCCTCCGGAAAGACGACCCTCACCCTGCATGCGATCGCCAACGCCCAGCGCAACGGCGGCATCGCGGCGTTCATCGACGCCGAGCACGCGCTCGACCCGGAGTACGCGAAGAAGCTCGGCGTCGACATCGACTCCCTCCTCGTCTCGCAGCCCGACACGGGTGAGCAGGCCCTCGAGATCGCCGACATGCTCGTGCGCTCCGGGTCCATCGACCTGATCGTGATCGACTCCGTCGCGGCGCTCGTGCCCCGCGCCGAGATCGAGGGCGAGATGGGCGACTCCCACGTCGGCCTCCAGGCGCGACTCATGTCGCAGGCGCTGCGCAAGCTCACCGGTGGTCTGAACACGACGAACACCACGATGATCTTCATCAACCAGCTGCGCGAGAAGATCGGCGTCTTCTTCGGAAGCCCCGAGACCACCGCGGGCGGCAAGGCGCTCAAGTTCTACGCCTCCGTCCGACTCGACATCCGCCGCATCGAGACGCTGAAGGACGGCACCGACGCCGTCGGAAACCGCACCCGCGTCAAGGTCGTCAAGAACAAGATGGCCCCGCCCTTCAAGCAGGCCGAGTTCGACATCCTCTACGGCATCGGCATCTCGCGCGAGGGCAGCCTCATCGACTTCGGTGTCGAGCACGAGATCGTCCGCAAGTCCGGCGCCTGGTACACCTACGACGGCGACCAGCTCGGACAGGGCAAGGAGAAGGCGCGCCAGTTCCTCATCGACAACCCCGACATCGCGGCCGAGATCGAGAAGCGCATCCTGATCAAGCTCGGCGTGGTCGCCGATCCGAACGCGGTGAAGGACGCCGCTCCGGTCGCGATCGAGACGAAGCAGCCCGTCGCCAAGCAGCCCGTCCGCAAGGGCGCTTGAGTCCGGTGAGCGGGTCGGAGGGACCGACGGGAGCGGGCCGCCCCGTCGCCTTCCTGCCCTGGGTGTCCGAGGGCGAGCGCGAGTCGGAGGCGTCGGTCTCCGCTCCTGCCGTCGCCGAGGCGGGCGACGAGCGGACGGATCGGATCGCCGAGCTGTCCGCGCACGTCGCCCGCCGCTCCGCGGTTCCTGCAGCGGTCGCTGAGGTCTCCGCGGACACTCCAGAGTTCCGGGACGCCGACGAGGACGTCTCGGAGCTCCCGGAGGAGCCCGATCCCGAGCAGATCGCCGATCGCATCGTGCGCGGGCTCGCGCGGAAGAGCCTGTCTGTCGCCGAGGTGGAGGCCCGCCTCTACACCGAGGGAGTCGCCGAGAAGGACGCGCTCGAGATCCTCGACCGGTTCGCCCGGTTCGGCTACCTCGACGATCACCGCATGGCAGAGCAGCTCGTCACGCAGCTGCGCGAGCGGAAGAAGCTCGGGCGCTCCTCGATCATGCAGGAGCTCCGCGCCCGCAAGCTCGATGCCGACGCGATCGCGACGGCGCTCGACGAGCTCGACGGCGACGACGAGTACCGCACCGCCGTGGAGCTCGCGCGGAAGCGCCTCCCGAGCCTGCGATCGCTGTCGGACGAGGTCGCCGAGCGGCGGTTGACGGGCTTCCTCGCCCGCCGGGGATACTCCGGTGCCCTCGTGCAGCGCGTGGTGCGCGAGACGGTGCGCAAGCCCGGCTCGAGCGTCCGCTTCCGCTGATCCGCCGTCCCGGGCGGTCGCCGCGCCGCTCAAGAGGGTCTCCGGGCGGCGCGTAGAATCCGAGACCATGACCACGCTCAGCCCCGCTCCGGTCCCCGCCGCAGGCAGCCGTCCGAGGACCTACGAGGTCCGCACCTTCGGCTGCCAGATGAACGTCCACGACTCCGAGCGCCTGAGCGGCTCCCTCGAGGCGGCGGGCTACGTGCCGGCCGACGGTGCCGAGGCCGACGTGGTGGTCATCAACACCTGCGCGGTCCGCGAGAACGCGGACAACAAGCTCTACGGCAACCTCGGGCACCTCGCCTCGGTGAAGCGGCGGCACGAGGGTATGCAGATCGCCGTCGGCGGCTGCCTCGCCCAGAAGGACAAGAACGTCATCCTCGACAAGGCCCCGTGGGTCGACGTCGTCTTCGGCACGCACAACATGGGCGCGCTCCCCAGCCTGCTCGAGCGCGCGCGGCACAATGACGAGGCGCAGCTCGAGATCCTCGAGTCGCTCGACGTCTTCCCGTCGACCCTTCCCACCAAGCGGGACTCGACCTACAGCGGGTGGGTGTCGATCTCGGTCGGCTGCAACAACACCTGCACCTTCTGCATCGTCCCGTCCCTCCGCGGCAAGGAGAAGGACCGCCGTCCGGGCGACGTCCTCGCCGAGATCCAGGCGCTCGTCGACGACGGTGCGATCGAGGTGACGCTCCTCGGGCAGAACGTGAACTCGTACGGCGTCGAGTTCGGCGATCGGCAGGCGTTCTCGAAGCTCCTCCGCGCCGCGGGGACGATCGACGGGCTCGAGCGCATCCGCTTCACGAGCCCGCACCCCGCGGCCTTCACCGACGACGTCATCGACGCGATGGCCGAGACCCCCGCGGTCATGCCGCAGCTGCACATGCCGTTGCAGTCGGGGTCCGACCGGATCCTGAAGGCGATGCGCCGCTCCTACCGTTCCGAGCGCTTCCTCGGGATCCTCGAGCGCGTCCGCGCGCGCATCCCGCACGCGGCGATCAGCACCGACATCATCGTCGGCTTCCCGGGCGAGACGGAAGCCGATTTCGCCGAGACGCTGCGGGTCGTCGAGGAGGCGCGCTTCGCGTCCGCCTTCACCTTCCAGTACTCGATCCGCCCCGGCACGCCGGCCGCGACGCTGCCCGACCAGGTGCCGAAGGAGGTCGTCCAGGAGCGCTACGAGCGACTGGTCGCCCTCCAGGACGCCATCAGCGAGCAGGAGAACCGCGCTGTCGTCGGGCGCGAGGTGCATGTGCTCGTCGCCACGGGGGAGGGACGTCGCGACGCCGAGACCCACCGGCTCAGCGGCCGCGCGGAAGACAGCCGCCTGGTGCACTTCGACGTGCCCGCGGGGTCGGAGCAGCCGCGTCCGGGCGACGTCGTCACGGTGCGGATCACCCGCGCGGCACCCTTCTACCTCCTGGCGGACTCCGCGGACGGAGCGCCGCTGCGCATCCGCCGCACGCGGGCGGGCGACGCCTGGGACCGCTCGCAGACCGAGTCCTGCGGAGTGCCCCCGACGTCCGAGGGGGCCGCGCCGCGGGTGTCCCTCGGCCTGCCGTCGCTCCGCGTGCGCCCCGCGGCGCTGACGACTCCGATCTACGACGCCCTCGATGGCGAGCGCTGAGCCTTCCGCGCCGGAGGTGATCGCGGTCGTCGGAGCGACCGGCACGGGCAAGTCCGAGCTCGCCCTCGACCTCGCCGAGTGGGTGCTCGGCTCCGGCCGCGCGGCGGAGATCGTGAACGCCGACGCCATGCAGCTCTACCGCGGCATGGACATCGGGACGGCGAAGCTCGCGCCCGAGGAGCGCCGGGGCGTCCCGCACCACCTGCTCGACGTGCTCGAGGTGACGGAGGAGGCGTCGGTCGCCCGCTATCAGGCAGAGGCGCGTCGTGTCATCGACGACGTGCTGTCGCGCGGAGCCGTTCCGATCCTGGTCGGCGGCTCCGGACTCTACGTGTCCAGCGTCGTGTTCGAGTTCTCCTTCGCCGGCACCGATCCGGACGTCCGCCGCGCTCTCGAGGAGACGGCGGAGCGCGAAGGCCCGGCCGTGCTCTTCGCGCGGTTGCGCGCGATCGACGCGGACGTGGCCGGTCGGATCGGTCCGCACAACCTGCGCCGGATCGTCCGTGCACTCGAGATCGCCGAGCTGACCGGTTCGCCGCACAGCGCACTCATGTCGGACGAACCGCAGCTGTGGCGACCGGCCGCGCTCCTGTTCCTCGAGGCGCCCCGCGAGGTGCTCGTGCCACGGCTCGACGCCCGCGTCGAGCGGATGTGGGCGGACGGGATGCTCGACGAGATCGACGCGCTGATCCCGCTCGGGATCGAGCGCGGAGTGACCGCGAGCCGCGCCATCGGCTATGCGCAGGCGCTCGCGCAGCGCGCGGGCGAGGCCACGCAGGAGGAGGCGATCGCTTCGACGCAGGCTCTCACACGGAGGTACGCGCGGCGCCAGAACAGCTGGTTCCGCCGGTACCGCGACGCCCACCGGCTGCCGTCGGGAGCCCCGGATCTGCTCGAGCGCGCGATCCCCGCCGCCCAGCTCGGCGGCCCGCCGTCTCGCTAGGCTGTCCGCCATGACGATCGAGCTGCACTTCACCAAGGGCCAGGGCACCGGCAACGACTTCGTGCTCTTCAGCGACCCGGACGGCGAGGTGGAGCTCACTCCTGCGCAGATCGCGATGATCTGCGACCGGCACTTCGGAGTCGGAGCCGACGGCCTCATCCGCGCCGTGCGCTCGAAGGCGATCGCCGAGGGGGCCGCCTCGCTGTCCGAGGAGCCGGAGGCCGAGTGGTTCATGGACTACCGCAACGCCGACGGCTCGATCGCCGAGATGTGCGGCAACGGCATCCGCGTCTACGCCGCGTTCCTCCTCGCCGGCGGCCTGGCCGAGCTCGAGCCCGGCGACACGCTGCCGATCGGCACCCGCGCCGGTGTGCGCGACGTCACGCGAAGCGGAGCGGGGTTCCAGGTGGACCTCGGGCGCTGGCGGCTGGCGGGCGGCGAGCCGCTGGTGCGCGCGAAGGAGCTCAAGGTCGCGCGTCCGGGCATCGGCATCGATCTCGGCAACCCGCACGTCGTCGTCGCGCTCAGCAACGACGAGGAGCTCGACTCCGCCGACCTGACCTACATCCCGCAGCTCGATCCCGAGCCCGTCGACGGGGCGAACGTCGAGTTCGTCGTGCCGGGGGAGCCGCTCATCCACGACGGCATCGGCCGCATCCGGATGCGCGTGCACGAGCGCGGCAGCGGCGAGACCCTGAGCTGCGGCACCGGTGCCGCTGCAGCGGCCCTGGCGGTCCGCTACTGGGCGGGGGAGCGCGCTCCGCAGTCCTGGCGCGTCGATGTGCCCGGCGGCACCCTCGGGGTGTCGATGTTCGCCACGGAGGAGGGCGAGCACGTGGGTCTCTCGGGGCCTGCCGATCTCGTCTACACCGGCACGATCCGGATCGACTGAGCCGGCTCCGTCAGATCCGGGTCGTCCGCAGCACGCGGAAGCCCTTGGAGACGGCGGCGCGCTCCACCTCCAGGCGATCGGCGAACGTCTCGGTCAGCCAGGTCTGGAGCGAGTCGGAGCCGAGGTTGCGCTGCACGACGAGCCAGGCGTCCGCTCCGGTCTCGAGGCGGGGGAGCCAGCGCTCGAGCAGAGCGTGGAGCTCGACCTTGCCGATCCGGATCGGCGGGTTGGACCAGACCGTGCTGAACCGCACGTCGTCGGGAACATCCTCGGGCAGCACGGCGTTGACATTGTTGACGCCGAGTTCCTCGCAGTTGCGACGGACCAGCTCGAGCGCCCGCTGGTTGACGTCGACCGCCCACACCCGGGCGTCCGGTGCGTCGAGGGCGAGCGCGAGGGCGATCGGGCCCCAGCCGCAGCCGAGGTCCAGCAGGTCCCCGCCGGCGGGAGGCTCGGGGACGGTGTCCAGCAGGACGCGCGTTCCCAGATCCACGTGGCCGGGGCTGAACACGCCTCCGGCGGTGGTGAGCTCGAGGTCGCGGCCCGCGAGACGGGCCGTGATCCTGCGGGGCCGGATGTCGCCGTCGGGAGTGCTCGTGAAGTAGTGCTCGGCGGCCATGGGAAGTGAACTTATCAACAGCTGAGGAGTTAGTGTTATCCGGATGACGGAAGACCTGAACGAGACCGACACGACCGAGGCCGTGGACGTCGTCTCGAGGGTCCTGGCGAACGCGCAGTCGCGGTCGGCGGGATACTCGCGCTTCGTCGCGGGCGGCGCACAGGCGCTGCAGACCTCGGGCCACGAGGGCGAGGACTCGGACGGCGAGCAGTTCGACCGTGCCGACCGCCAGGCCCTGCGACGCGTCGCCGGTCTGTCCACCGAGCTCGAGGACGTCACGGAGGTCGAGTACCGGCAGCTCCGCCTCGAGAACGTCGTGCTGATCGGCGTGTACTCGCAGGGCTCGCTCGAGGACGCGGAGAACTCGCTGCACGAGCTCGCCGCCCTCGCCGAGACCGCGGGCGCGACCGTCCTCGACGGGCTGCTGCAGAGGCGTCCGCACCCCGACCCGAGCACCTACCTCGGCAAGGGCAAGGCTCAGGAGCTCGCGGGAGTCGTCGCAGCCCTCGGAGCCGACACGGTCGTCGCCGACACCGAGCTGGCACCGAGCCAGCGTCGCGCACTCGAGGACGTCGTGAAGGTGAAGGTGATCGACCGCACCGCGGTGATCCTCGACATCTTCAGCCAGCACGCCAAGAGCCGCGAGGGCAAGGCGCAGGTCGAGCTCGCTCAGCTCGAGTACCTCCTCCCGCGACTGCGCGGATGGGGTGAGTCGATGTCGCGCCAGGCCGGTGGCCAGGTGGGCGCGGGAGCCGGTATGGGCTCGCGTGGACCGGGTGAGACGAAGATCGAGCTCGACCGTCGCCGAATCCACACGCGCATGGCGCGACTGCGCAAGCAGATCACCGCGATGAAGCCCGCGCGCGAGGCGAAGCGCGCGAACCGCAAGCGGAACGCCGTGCCCTCCGTCGCCATCGCCGGCTACACCAACGCGGGCAAGTCGAGCCTCCTGAACCGCATGACGCACGCCGGGGTCCTCGTCGAGAACTCGTTGTTCGCGACGCTGGACGCGACCGTCCGCAAGGCCCAGACGGCCGACGGCCGGCTGTACACGTTCGCCGACACGGTCGGCTTCGTGCGCGCACTGCCGCACCAGCTGGTCGAGGCGTTCCGCTCGACGCTGGAGGAGGTCGCCGACTCGGACATCATCGTCCACGTCGTCGACGGTTCGCACCCCGATCCCGCCGGGCAGATCGCAACCGTGCGCGACGTGATCGGCGAGGTCGGAGCGCGCGGGATCCCCGAGATCATCGCCTTCAACAAGTCCGACCTGGTCGACGAGGGCACGCGCCTCGTCCTCCGCGGGCTCGCTCCGGATGCCGTCTTCGTCTCCGCGCGGACCGGCGAGGGCATCGACGAGCTGCAGGCCAGGATCGCCGAGATCCTGCCCGAGCCCGACGTCGAGATCGACCTGCTCGTCCCCTACGACCGCGGCGACGTGGTGTCGCACCTGCACCGCAGCGGCCGCATCCTGGCGACCGAGTACGTCGACGGAGGGACGCGCGTCCAGGCGCTCGTCCACCAGGACCTGGCGGGCTCGCTCGCCGAGTTCGCCGCCCCCGCGGCGTCCGTCGAGGCCTGACCGCACGACGCGAGCGCCCGCTTCCCCCGCTGTGGGGAGGTGGGCGCTCCGTCGTCTCCGGAGCGCCGAGCGCCACCTCCGACGTCGTACTCCCTCACGCTCGTCCCGCTCCTCGACGGCGTGGCACCGCCCTTCCTCCGGTGGCCCCCGGAGGGCCGAGGGTCCACGCGTCCGTTCCGGCGCCAGCTCCCGATCGACCCGGGCTGCGGCCTGAAGACCCACGGCTAGGACGGCGCAGTGGCATCGCTGAGCACGAGGGTCGACGCGGCCGTCGAGGCGTGGTGAGGCCCCGTGGAGGCCGTGGTCGAGAAGTGGAACACGGAGGGGGCGGACGGCTCTCGGCCGTCCGCCCCCTCCTCCTGTCCTGACCGGGCTGCGTCGAGCACGGCCGCAGCGGCTCAGACCGAGCGGAGCACGGCCACGATCTTGCCGAGGACCTCGGCCTCGTCGCCCAGGATGGGCTCGAAGTTGGAGTTGCGGGGGAGCAGCCAGGTGTGGCCGTCGCGCTGCCGGAGGACCTTCACCGTGGCCTCCCCGTCGAGCATGGCCGCGACGATCTCGCCGTTCTCGGCGGTGCGCTGCGAGCGGACGACGACCCAGTCCCCGTCGCAGATCGCCGCGTCGATCATCGACTCGCCGACGACCTTGAGCATGAAGAGCTCGCCCTTGCCGACGAGCTGGCGGGGGAGGGGGAAGACCTCGTCGATCTGCTGGTCGGCGGTGATGGGGACGCCGGCCGCGATCCGGCCGACGAGCGGCACCATGGCGGCGTCGCCGACCGTGACGCTCGACTCGAACGACCCGTCGTCCTCGGTGGAGCTCGGGACGTCGATGAGGATCTCGAGCGCGCGGGGGCGGTTCGGGTCGCGCCGGAGGTAGCCGCTGAGCTCGAGCTGGTTGAGCTGGTGCGTGACGCTCGAGAGCGAGGCGAGCCCGACGGCGTCGCCGATCTCGCGCATGCTCGGCGGGTAGCCCCGGCTCGAGACGGAGCGCTGGATCACGTCGAGGATCGCGAGCTGCTTCGCGCTCAGGTTCTTCCGGCGTCGTCCGGTGCCCTGCTTCGCCTTGGCGGTCTGCGCGTCGCTCACATCGTCCTCTCTCGGCGCGCACCCCGCGTGCGCGCCCGCCCGGCTCCTCGTCGATCACCGATGTCGGTGGTCGCTGCTGTACTACCAGCGGGCTCTCGAAACTGTATCCGCCGGGGGTTCCCGTTCGGAACATTCGTTCGAGTGTGTCGCACGATCCGTCGACGGATACGACGCGACAGGCTCTTGCCTCTCGCTTTATTCGAAGATATATTCGGAACAGAGATTCGGGGCGGCCTCCCGGCCGAGGTCCGCCCCGAGTCCCTGCTGAAAGGAGCGATCCCCATGATCGACCAGCACATCGACCAGCACCGCGTCACCTCCGTCCAGGAGGCGCAGGTCTCCGTCATCGCGGCTCCTGCCGTCGCGTCGCCTGCCGTCGCTCGTGTGCGCCTGCGGATCACCCGCCGCGGTCGCGGCGTCCTGGCGGTGCTCGGCGCTCTCCCGATCGTCGCGGGAGCGTTCGTGTTCGGCCTCAACGGCGGGGGAGCGGTCGCCTCCGGCGAGTCCTCCGACGTGCAGTTCCAGTACGTGACGGTGCGTGCGGGGGAATCCCTCTGGTCGCTCGCCGAGGACATCGCTCCGGACTCCGACCCCCGCGACGTCGTCTCGGACCTCCTCTCGCTCAACCAGCTGGCGAGCGCCGGCCTCGAGCCCGGCCAGCGGCTTGCCGTTCCGTCCGGGTACGAGCTGGCCCGCTGATCCGGCGGCTGCCGCTTCGGCGGGAGCGGGCGCGCAGTATCCGGATCGGTTCCCCTGTCGCCGCTACCATTCCCTGGTGACGACTCTCGACGACCTCCCCCTCCGCGACGATCTCCGAGGGAAGCTGCCGTACGGCGCTCCGCAGAAGATCGTCCCCGTGGCACTCAACGTCAACGAGAACACCCACCCGGTCCCCGACGGGGTGATCGCCGACATCGTCGAGCGGGTGTCCGTCGCCCTGCGGACGGTCAACCGCTATCCCGATCGCGAGTTCCGGGAGCTGCGCGACTCGCTGGCCACCTACCTCGGACACGGTCTCACCGCGGACGGCGTCTGGGCGGCGAACGGCTCCAACGAGGTCCTGCAGCACATCCTTCAGGCCTTCGGCGGCCCGGGGCGATCCGTGCTCGGATTCGCGCCCACCTACTCGATGTACTCGATCCTCGCCTCCGGCAGCGGCACCGAGTGGATCGGCGCTCCGCGACAGGACGACTTCGAGGTCGGCGCCGAGTACGCGGCCGAGCAGGTCCGGCGTGCGCAGCCCGACCTCGTCTTCCTCTGCGCACCCAACAACCCCACCGGCACGCCCCTCTCCCTCGAGACCGTCGAAGCGGTCTACGACGCCACGGACGGCATCGTCGTGGTCGACGAGGCGTACGCCGAGTTCGGGGGCCCCGGCGCGCCCACCGCGCTAAGCCTGCTCGCAGGACGCCCCCGGCTGCTCGTCTCCCGCACGATGAGCAAGGCGTTCGCCTTCGCGGGAGTGCGTCTGGGGTACCTCGCCGCCGACCCCGCCGTCGTCGACGCGCTGCGCCTCGTCCGCCTGCCATACCACCTCTCTGCGCTCACCCAGGCGGCCGCGACCGCCGCTCTGGCGCACTCCGACGAGATGCTGGCGATGGTGGGCGACATCATCGAGCAGCGCGACCGCATGGTCGTCGGCCTCCGCGAGCTCGGGTACACCCCGCACGCGAGCGGCAGCAACTTCGTGCTCTTCGGGGGAGTCTCCGATCCGGGCGCGACCTTCGAGGCGCTCCTCGCCCGGGGCGTCCTCATCCGTGACGTCGGCATCCCGAACCACCTGCGCGTGAGCGCCGGCACCGCGGAGGAGACGACGGCGTTCCTCGACGCCCTCGCGTCCCTGCCCTCCCTCGACGCCGACCCCGCCGCAGCACTCGCGCACGAGTAGCGCCCGGCCCGAGGGCGGCCGCGGAGCGGCGAATAGACTGGTCGCATGACCTCTCCGAGCGCCGCATCCGGGCGCACCGCCTCCCTCAGCCGTGCCACCAGCGAGTCGAGCATCGAGCTCTCGATCGACCTCGACGGCACCGGCACCGCGGACCTCGAGACCGGCGTGCCGTTCTTCGACCACCTGCTCACCGCCTTCGCCAAGCACTCGCTCACCGACCTCCGTGTCCGGGCGACGGGCGACATCGAGATCGACATCCACCACACGGCCGAGGACATCGGCATCGCGCTCGGCACCGCCATCCGGCAGGCCCTCGGCGACAAGTCGGGCATCTCCCGCTTCGGCGACGCGCTGGTGCCGCTCGACGAGGCCCTCGTGCAGGCCGTCGTCGACATCTCCGGACGCCCCTACCTGGTGCACAGCGGTGAGCCGGAGGGCTTCGCCCTGCACCTGATCGGCGGGCACTTCACCGGCTCCATGGTGCGCCACGTCTTCGAGGCGATCGCCTTCAACGCGGGTCTCACCGTGCACGTCACCGTGCTCGGCGGACGCGATCCCCACCACATCGCGGAAGCCGAGTTCAAGGCGTTCGCCCGCGCGTTCCGTCAGGCCAAGGCGCTCGACCCGCTCGTCGTCGGCGTGCCCTCGACCAAGGGCGCCCTGTGAGCGCCCGTCCCTCGGTCGTCGTCTACGACTACGGATCCGGCAACGTCCACTCCGCCGTCAAGGCGCTCGAGCTCGCCGGCGCCGACGTCGAGCTGACGTCGGACCGCACGAAGGCGCTCGAGGCCGACGGACTGCTCGTCCCCGGCGTCGGGGCGTTCAGTGCGGTCATGGACGCCCTGACGACGGCGCGCGGTGGCGAGATCATCGACAAGCGCCTGTCCGGCGGGCGGCCCGTCCTGGGCATCTGCGTCGGGATGCAGGTGCTGTTCGAGCGCGGCGTCGAGCGCGGCGTCGAGAGCGAGGGTCTGGGCGAGTGGCCCGGCACTGTCGACCTCCTGCCCGCCGAGGTCGTTCCGCACATGGGCTGGAACACCGTCAGTGCTCCCGAGGGCTCGGTGCTCTTCGACGGCATCGCCGACGAGCGTTTCTACTTCGTCCACTCCTACGGCGCTCGGGAGTGGTCGCTCGACGTCATGCCGCCCTTCCCCGCTCCCGCGGTCACCTGGGCCGACCACGGCGGCCCCTTCATCGCCGCGGTCGAGAACGGGCCGCTCTCGGCCACCCAGTTCCACCCCGAGAAGTCCGGCGCGGCGGGCCTGCGCCTGCTCTCGAATTGGCTGGGCGGGCTCCGCACGAACTAGGATCGGCCGGTGGTCGGCGCCGCTCCCCGTGAGTGCCGCCTCCGCACCAGGGCTCCCGAGACTGAGGATGACGATGAGCGAGTTCACCAAGGCCCCGGGCCTTGTCCTTCTCCCCGCGATCGATGTGGCGGGCGGCAAGGCCGTCCGACTGACGCAGGGCGAGGCGGGCACCGAGACCAACTACGGGGACCCCATCGACGCCGCAGGCGACTGGGCCGATCAGGGCGCGGAGTGGATCCACCTCGTCGACCTCGACGCCGCCTTCGGCCGTGGCGACAACCACGGCATCATGAAGAAGGTGATCCGGCAGGTCAAGGGCGTCAACGTCGAGCTCTCCGGCGGGATCCGCGACGACCGCAGCCTCGAGTCCGCGCTCAGCGCCGGTGCGAAGCGCATCAACCTCGGCACCGCCGCCCTCGAGAACCCCGAGTGGGCCGCGAGCGTGATCGCTCAGTACGGCGACCAGATCGCCGTCGGTCTCGATGTGCGCGGCACCACCCTCGCGGCCCGCGGCTGGACCAAGGAGGGCGGCGACCTCTGGCAGGTCCTCGACCGCCTCGAGGAGGCAGGCTGCACCCGCTACGTCGTCACCGACGTGACCAAGGACGGCACCCTCAAGGGACCGAACCTCGAGCTGCTCGAGCAGGTCATGGCCCGCACCCGCCGCCCGGTGATCGCCTCCGGCGGGATCTCGAACCTCGACGACATCGCCGCACTGCGCGACCTCGTCCCGCAGGGCCTCGAGGGCGCGATCGTGGGGAAGGCGCTCTACGCCGGCGCCTTCACGCTCGCGGAGGCGCTGGATGTCGCGTCCGAGTGACGGACGCGCTCTCCCCTCGCATCTGACCGACTCCGCCGGCACCCCCTGGGCGGGCCGCCGTTTCGAGGCGGGCGCGGGGAGCGAGGACGACGGCCGCGCGCCGGAGCCGCTCGTGCGCGCTCTCGCCGCCTTCGCGGACGGATCGCGCGGCCCGGACGCCGTCGTCGACGCGCTGCGTGGATCCCGCCTGCTGATCCCGCTCGTGGCGCACCTCGGCGAGGAGGGTGACGAGGTCGCCGGTCTCCGGACCGACAAGACGCAGGAGCTGTCGATCGTCACGGTGGCCGGCCCGGACGGGCGCGACGTCCTGCCGGTGTTCAGCAGCGTCGACACGATGCGGCGCTGGGATCCGGCGGCGCGCCCCGTGCCCGTCGACGGGCGCCGTGCCGCGCTCGCCGCCGTCGCCGAGTCGACCGAGCTGATGGTGCTCGACCCGGCGTCCGAGCACGAGTTCGCGGTGCGCCGGCCCGCGCTGTGGGCGATCGCCGAGGGCACGCCGTGGCGCAGTGCCGCGGAGGACTCCGAGGTGCTCAGGGCGCTGCGGGCGTCCGCGGAGCAGGAGCCGGTGGTCGTCTCGGTCGACGTCCGAGCCGGAGATCCGCGTCAGCGGCTGCACGGTCCCGAGGTCGTCGTGGTGCTGGCACTCGCTCCCGGACTCGACCGCGAGGCGCTCGGCGCGCTCGTCTCCCGCCTGGGGGAGCGGTGGGCCGCCGACGAGATCGTCGCCTCGCGGGTCGACTCGCTCTCGGTCCAGCTGGCTCCCGCCCGCTGACTCAGGTGACCGGGCCCGTCCACTTCTCGCCCGGGCCCTTGCCGATGGGGTCGGCGATCGGCGAGGCCTCGCGGAACGCGAGCTGGAGGGTGCGCAGTCCGTCGCGCAGGCTGCGTGCGTGCATGTCGCTGATGTCCGGAGCGCCGGCGGTCACGAGGCCGGCGAGCGCGTTGATGAGCTTCCGCGCCTCGTCGAGGTCGACCTGGGCGCCCGGTTCGTCGGCGAGGCCGCACTTCACCGCGGCGGCGCTCATGAGGTGGACCGCCGCCGTCGTGATGATCTCCACGGCGGGCACCTCCGCGATGTCGCGGGCGGCCTCCACGTCGGAGGAGGCGTCGGCGTCGCCGAAGCGCCGCACGTAGTCGTCGTCGTACTGGGCCATGGGTCCTTCGTTCGGTGGATCGGGCCCGCGGAGGGGCCTCGCGCTGCGGCGGCGAGAGGCGACCGAATCCGCTCTGTCGCTCGGGCCGGGATTCTGCTAAGGTGATGCGGGCTCCGAGGCATGCCCTCGGTTCGAAAGTGGAGATTCTCCCACCCGCGCTTGACCGCTTCATTAGGTTACCGGGTCTGAAGCACTCCGCCCTCGGTGACGAGGGCAGGGCTGCGGCACCCGAGCGAAACCTCGGAGGCCGGGTCGCAGGGTGCGAGCACGTGCACGAGCACGTCAGGAATCTCCTCTCTCGGGATGCGCCGGATCAGAATCCGGCAGCAGAGCAGCTACTCACCGAGATCAGAGGAGAAACGCAATCAGCGATCCCCGTACCAACGACCGAATCCGCGTCCCCGAGGTCCGCCTCGTGGGTCCCGCCGGAGAACAGGTCGGCGTCGTGAAAATCGAGGTCGCCCTGCGACTCGCGCAGGACGCAGACCTGGATCTGGTCGAGGTTGCTCCCAACTCCAAGCCTCCCGTCGCCAAGATCATGGACTACGGGAAGTTCAAGTACGAGCAGGCCCAGAAGCTCAAGGAAGCCCGTCGCAACCAGGCGAACACGATCCTCAAGGAGGTCCGTTTCCGCCTGAAGATCGACAAGCACGACTACGAGACCAAGCGCAAGCGCGCGGAGGGCTTCCTGAAGGCCGGCGACAAGGTCAAGGCCATGATCCTGTTCCGCGGTCGCGAGCAGTCCCGCCCCGAGATGGGCGTCCGACTCCTGCAGCGCTTCGCGGAGGACGTGTCCGAATTCGGTCAGGTCGAGTCCACCCCGACCATCGACGGTCGCAACATGGTGATGGTCATCGGCCCGCTGAAGAACAAGTCCGAGGCGAAGGCCGAGGCGAACGCGGTCCGCGCGGCTCGCCGCGAGGCCAACACCCCTGAGGAATCGGCCGAGGCCGAATCCGTCTGATACTTCGCCGCCCCGGCCTCGGGGCCGGCGGACGCCCTGCTCGCGGGGCACCGGTTTCGCCCCGCTGACGCGGGTGCGACGTGACAAGGAGAGAACATGCCCAAGATGAAGACCCACTCGGGTGCCAAGAAGCGCTTCAAGGTGACCGGCTCCGGCAAGGTCATGAAGCAGCAGGCCGGTATGCGTCACAACCTGGAGTCCAAGTCCAGCGTCCGCACCCGCCGCCTGAACCAGGACCAGGTCCTCGCCCCGCAGGACGCCAAGGTCGCCAAGAAGCTTCTCGGTCTGTAGCCCGCAGCCGGCGCAGTCCGCTGCGCCGCGTGGCTACTCCACCGACCCGGATCGATAGGAAGAAAAAGAAATGGCAAGAGTCAAGAGGGCGGTCAACGCCCACAAGAAGCGTCGCGTCATCCTCGAGCGCGCGTCGGGCTACCGCGGCCAGCGCTCGCGCCTGTACCGCAAGGCGAAGGAGCAGGTCACCCACTCCCTCGTCTACTCGTACCGCGACCGTCGTGCGAAGAAGGGCGAGTTCCGCCGCCTCTGGATCCAGCGCATCAACGCCGCGTCCCGCGCGAACGGCCTGACTTACAACCGCTTCATCCAGGGCCTCGCCCTGGCCGGCGTCCAGGTCGACCGCCGCATCCTCGCGGACCTCGCGATCACCGAGCCCGCGACCTTCGCCGCCCTCGTGGCCACCGCGAAGAACGCGCTGCCTGCCGACACCTCGGCGCCCAAGGCCGCCGCGTAGTCCTCGCTGCTCCCGGAGGGGGTCACGACCACTGGTCGTGGCCCCCTCCGTCGTTCCCGGGGAGGCTCGACCGCGGGCGACGTGTCGCCGGGGCCCCCGTCCGCGCCGCCGATAGGCTCGCCGCATGCTCGACAACCCCCGTTCCCCCCGTGTCCGCTCCGTGGCCAAGCTCACCCGGCGCCCGGCCAGGCAGGAGGCGGGGCTCTTCCTCCTCGAGGGGCCGCAGGCCGTCTCGGAGGCGCTGCGCTACCGTCCGGAGCTGCTCGTCGAGTCGTTCGCGACTCCGACCGCTCTGGAGCGCCACCCCGAGATCGTCGCCGCCGCCGAGGAGGCCGACGTCGAGATCGAGTACGTGACCGAGGACGTCCTCGATGCGATGGCCGACACCGTCACGCCGCAGGGCTTCGTCTCGGTCTGCCGGCAGTTCCCGACCTCGCTCAAGGATATCGTCGCTTCGGAGCCGCGCCTGGTCGCCGTGCTCGAGGAGGTGCGCGACCCGGGCAACCTCGGCACGATCGTCCGCGCCGCCGATGCGGCCGGCGCCGACGCCGTGATCCTCACGGGGCGCTCGGTCGACCTCTACAACCCGAAGGTCGTGCGCTCGACCACCGGCTCCCTGTTCCACCTCCCCGTCGCGGTCGACGCCCAGCTCGCCGACGTGCTGCAGCGGCTCCGCTCGATCGGCCTGCGCTCGGTGGCCGCGGACGTGAAGGGCGAGGACCTGTTGGACGTCCGTGCCCGCGGCGATCTCGCCCAGCCGACCGTGTGGGTGTTCGGCAACGAGGCCCGTGGGTTGGAGGACGAGTCGCTCGAGCTCGTCGACAGCGTCGTCGCGGTGCCGATCTACGGAGCGGCCGAGTCGCTCAACCTGGCGACCGCCGCCTCCGTCTGCCTCTACGAGAGCGCCTTCGCCCTGCGATCCTGAGCACCAGGAGCGCACTCCTGGGTGCGAGCCGGGCGTTCGGCGCGGTTATTAACCTCTGATTAAGAAAACCCTCATGATTTGACCCACCCATTCGCGTGTGATTCTCTGGCCGAATGGAAGCACCTGTGCAGGACGATCGCTCGTCCGCTCCCGTCGGAGAACCCCTCGTCGTCCTCGACGGCGTGCAGAAGCACTACGGGGAGTTCCAGGCTCTGAAGGACATCGACCTCACCATCAACCGCGGTGAGGTCGTCGTCGTCCTCGGTCCCTCCGGCTCCGGCAAGTCGACGCTCTGCCGCACGATCAACCGCCTCGAGACCATCTCGGGCGGCACGATCTCGATCGACGGGCAGAAGCTGCCGGAGGAGGGCAAGGGCCTCGCCGCGCTGCGTGCGGACGTGGGGATGGTGTTCCAGTCCTTCAACCTCTTCGCGCACAAGACGATCCTCGAGAACGTGACGCTCGGGCCGATCAAGGTCCGCAAGCTCGCCCGGAAGGCCGCCGAGGCCGAGGCGCAGGCGCTGCTCGACCGGGTCGGCGTCGGTCACCAGGCGGGCAAGACCCCGGCCCAGCTCTCGGGCGGCCAGCAGCAGCGCGTGGCCATCGCCCGCGCACTCGCGATGAAGCCCAAGGTGATGCTCTTCGACGAGCCCACCTCGGCCCTCGACCCCGAGATGATCAACGAGGTGCTCGACGTGATGGTCGGCCTCGCCAAGGACGGCATGACCATGATCGTCGTCACCCACGAGATGGGCTTCGCCCGCAAGGCCGCCGACCGCGTCGTCTTCATGGCCGAGGGCGAGATCCTCGAGGACACCGACCCCGAGTCGTTCTTCACCGCGCCGCGCACCGACCGCGCCAAGGACTTCCTCTCGAAGCTCATCACCCACTGACTCCTCCCGCACCAGGAGGTGCGAGGGCCCGCGTCCGCACAGCACGCAGGACGCGGGGCCCCGCACAGCATCCATCCGACGGATCGACCCCCACCATCCCGGGGAGCGATCGGACACCGCCCGCTCAGACGGGCCACACCCAGGAAGGACGACCATGCGCACCAAGCTCATGTTCATGACCGCCGGGATCGCAGCAGCGACCCTCGCCCTCGCCGGCTGCGCCGGCGGCGACTCCGGCACCGGCGACGCCGGCGCCGGATCCGAGGAGAGCGGAGCGGCCTACGAGGTCGCCACCGACGTGACCCTCGAGGGCAGCCCCACCTTCGACGCGATGACCTCGGCCGACCAGGTCACCATCGGAGTCAAGGAGGACCAGCCCGGACTGGGCTACCTCGACGCCGCGACCGGTGAGCGCTCGGGCTTCGACATCGAGATCGCGAAGTGGATCGCGGCCTCGCTCGGCTTCTCCGAGGACCAGATCGAGTACACGGCGATCCCGTCGGCCAACCGCGAGGCGTCGATCGTGAACGGCGACATCGACTACTACGTCGGCACCTACTCGATCACCGACAAGCGCAAGGAGCAGGTCGGCTTCGCCGGACCCTACTTCGAGACCGGCCAGCAGCTGCTGGTCGCCGCGGACAACGACTCCATCGAGGGTCCGGACGACCTCACCGCCGAGACCACCGTGTGCTCGGCGACCGGGTCCACCCCGATCCAGAACATCCGCACCAACTACCCCGATGTCCCGACCGAGGAGTTCGACACGTACTCGCAGTGCGTCGACGCCCTCAACGACGGACAGGTCGACGCGGTCACCACCGACGGCGCGATCCTGATCGGCTACGCGGCGCAGAACCCGGACGAGCTCAAGGTCGTCGGCGAGCCCTTCAGCACCGAGCTCTACGGAGTCGGCCTCGCGAAGGACGACACCGCGCTGCGCGGCTTCATCAACGACATGTTCACCGAGGGCGGTGACACCTGGACCGCGATCTACGACGAGACTCTCGGCGAGTCCGGCACCGAGGTCGAGCAGCCCGCGGTCGACGCGTACTAGCAGGTCTCCCGGGGCGGCGCCGAGCGCGCCGCCCCGGGGCCCCGCCTCTCCCACCCACCTCCCGATGAAAGGGCTCGCCGCATGGATGTTCTGCTGAACAACCTCGACGTGTTCGTCCCGGCCTTCGGCAACACCCTGTTGCTCTTCGCCGTCTCGCTCGTCTTCGCCCTCCTCATCGGCACCGTCGTCGGCGCCATGCGCGTCTCGCCCGTCCCGATCGCCCGCGCGGTCGGCACGGTGTACGTCAACACCATCAGGAACACGCCACTGACGCTCCTGATGTTCTTCTTCGCCTTCGGCTACCCGAAGCTCGATCTGCCGGACCTCGACTACACGACGCTCGCGATCTTCGCCCTCAGCCTCTACACCGCGACCTACGTCGCCGAGGTGCTGCGCTCGGGCATCAACACCGTCCCGATCGGGCAGGCCGAGGCCGCCCGCGCCATCGGCCTCGACTTCGGCCTCACGATGACCCAGGTCGTCCTGCCGCAGGCCTTCCGGTCGGTGATCCCGCCTTTGATGAGCGTGCTGATCGCCCTCCTCAAGAACACCACCGTGGCGGCGGGCTTCTCCGTCGCCGAGGCCGGCACGATCGTCCGCGAGCTCAACGAGCGCGGCGAGAACAGCCTCATCGTGGTGCTCTGGGTCGCGCTCGTGTTCGTGGTCCTGGTCACCGTGCTCTCGCTCGTCCAACGCCAGCTCGAGAAGAAGTGGAGGGTCGCCCGATGAGCTCCGTCCTCTTCGACAACCCGGGCCCGCGCGCCATCGCCCGCAACCGACTGATCGGGGCGGTCGTCGTCCTCCTCCTCGCGGCCTTCCTCGCCTTCGTGCTCTGGCGATTCGCCGAGTCGGGGCAGTTCTCGGCCGAGAAGTGGCGCGCGTTCCAGTACCCCCTCGTCTGGCAGAGCATCGGAGCGGCGCTCGGGCAGACGCTCGCCGCCTTCGCCACCGCGGGAGTCGCCAGCATCGTGCTCGGCCTGGTCCTCGCCGTCGGCCGGCTCTCGGACCGCCGGTGGATCAACATCCCGGTCACGCTCTTCATCGAGCTGTTCCGCGCGATCCCCGTCCTCATCCTGATGATGCTGATGTACTACGGACTGCCGTTCGCCGGGCTCAAGCTCAGCCCCTACCTGGCGGTCGTCATCGCGCTGACGCTCTACAACGGCTCCGTCTTCTCCGAGATCTTCCGCGCCGGCATCGAGGCGCTGCCTCGCGGGCAGAAGGAGGCGGGCTACGCCGTCGGCCTGAGCAAGGCCGGCGTCATGCGGCTCATCCTGTTCCCGCAGGCGATCCGCTCGATGCTGCCGGTCATCATCGCGCAGCTCGTGGTGGCGCTGAAGGACACCGCGCTCGGTTCGATCATCACGTACAACGAGCTCCTCTACTACGCGAAGTACCTCGGCAACCAGCCGAGCCTGGACAGCCCGATCATCCCCGCCGCCATCGTCATCGGAGCGATCTACATCGGCATCTGCCTCGCCCTGTCGGGCCTGGCGAAGTGGGTCGAGATCCGCACCAAGAACAGTGGACGCCGAGGGACCGGCCACCCCGCCGCCCGTGCCACGACCGACACGGCGCTGCTGGCGGCGCAGGACTGAGTGCATTCGCGCCCTCGCCTGCGGCGACGGCGCCGCGGTCGGCGGGGCGCGTGGTGCGTTTTCGGGAGCGGGGTGCGTTCGGCTAGCGCGGATCGCTGGCACGCGATCCGCGCGTTCGCCTCCGGGGACGCGGATGGTCGTCCGCGAGGGGCTCCTTGCCCTCCGCTGGTCGAGTAGCCGCGCAGCGGCGTACCGAGACCGACGTCTCCGAGTGCTGCCCCCGCCTGCTGGTCGAGTAGCCGCACAGCGGCGTATCGAGACCCACGTCCCCCCGGCCTCGTCCCGTTCCGCTCTCTCCGGACAGGGACGAGCCTGACCGCCCCACAGGGCACGCGGGAAGCCCCGCGCGACCCCTCGCCTACACTGGGGGATCGTGTCCGACAGCAACCCGATCACCGACGAGGCCGTCTCCTCAGCCGTCGCCGAGGCGCTCACCGCTATCAGCGCGGCCGGCGACTCCGCTGCCCTGAAAGCGGCCCGCTCCGCCCACCTCGGTGAGGGCTCCGCCCTCGCCCGACTGAACGCGCAGATGCGCTCCGTGCCCCCCGAGGCCAAGGCCGCCTCCGGCAAGCTCGTCGGCTCCGCCCGCAAGCAGGTCGGCGACGCCTACACCGCCCGCGAGGCCGAGCTCGTCGCCGCGGAGGAGTCCGCCGCCCTCGACGCCGAGCGCGTCGACGTCACCGCCGGCGCGTCCTTCCGCCGCGTCGGCGCCCGGCACCCCCTCTCGCTCCTCCAGGAGACCATCGCGGACGTCTTCGTCGGCATGGGCTGGGAGATCGCCGAGGGCCCCGAGCTCGAGAACGAGTGGTTCAACTTCGACGCCCTGAACTTCGACGAGGACCACCCGGCCCGCGCGATGCAGGACACGTTCTTCGTCGATCCGGTCGACTCCCATCTGGTGCTGCGCACGCACACCTCGCCGGTGCAGATCCGCTCCATGCTCGAGCGCGACCTGCCCGTCTACGTCATCGCACCCGGACGCGTGTACCGCACCGACGAGCTCGACGCGACGCACACCCCTGTCTTCACGCAGTTCGAGGGGCTGGCCGTCGACCGCGGTCTGACCATGGCGCACCTCCGCGGCACGCTGGAGCACGTCGCACGACTCCTGTTCGGCGACGAGGCCCGCATCCGCTTGCGACCCAACTACTTCCCCTTCACCGAGCCCAGCGCGGAGCTCGACATCTGGCACCCGACGTTCGTCGGCGGCGCCCGGTGGATCGAGTGGGGAGGCTGCGGCATGATCAACCCGAACGTGCTGCGCGCGGCCGGCATCGACCCGGAGGAGTACTCCGGGTTCGCCTTCGGCATGGGCATCGAGCGCACGCTGATGTTCCGCAACGACGTGAAGGACATGCGCGACATGGTCGAGGGCGACGTCCGCTTCAGCGAGCAGTACGGGATGGTGATCTGATGCGCATTCCGCTGAGCTGGCTGGGCGAGTACGTCGATCTGGAGCCGGGCACGAGCACCGAGTCGGTGCACGCCGCGCTCGTCTCCGTCGGTCTCGAGGAGGAGGACGTCCACCGCTTCGACGTCTCCGGACCCGTCGTGGTCGGGCAGGTGCTCGAGTTCACCCCCGAGCCGCAGAAGAACGGCAAGACCATCAACTGGTGCTCCGTCCGCGTCGCCCCCGAGGGGGAGACGGCAGCCGACGGCGGCGAGGACGTCCGCGGCATCGTCTGCGGCGCGCACAACTTCGTCGCGGGCGACAAGGTCGTGGTCTCTCTTCCCGGTGCTGTTCTGCCCGGCCCGTTCCCCATCTCCGCGCGGAAGACGTACGGTCACGTCTCGGACGGCATGATCGCGTCGAGCCGCGAGCTCGGCCTCGGTGACGACCACGACGGCATCCTGCGCCTGGCGACCCTCGGCATCGATCCCGAGGTCGGCACCGACGCGATCGGACTGCTCGGCCTCGACGACGCGGCGGTCGAGGTCAACGTGACCCCCGATCGCGGCTACGCCTTCTCCCTCCGCGGCATCGCCCGTGAGTACGCGCACGCCACGGGAGCCGCGTTCCGCGACCCCGCCCTCGCGGTCACCGGCGTCGAGCGCTCCGAGCACGCTCCCGTGTTCCCCGTCTCGATCGAGGACGGCGCGCCGATCCGCGGCCGCGACGGCGCCTCGGTCTTCGTGACCCGCGTCGTCCGCGGCGTCGACACCGCGCGTCCCACCCCGCCCTGGATGGTCGCGCGCCTGCGCCTCGCCGGCGTGCGGTCGATCTCGCTCGTGGTCGACATCACCAACTACGTCATGTTCGAGCTCGGCCAGCCCCTGCACGGCTACGACCTCGACACCCTCCAGGGCGGCATCGTCGTGCGGCGTGCGCAGCCGGGGGAGACCCTCGAGACACTCGACGGGCAGACCCGTCGGCTCCACGCGGAGGACCTGGTCATCACCGACGACGGCGGAGCGATCGGTCTCGCCGGCGTCATGGGCGGCGCCCGCACCGAGATCGGCGGGGCGACCCGGGACGTCCTGATCGAGGCTGCGAACTTCGATCCGGTGTCCGTCGCGCGCACCGCCCGCCGGCACAAGCTGCCGAGCGAGGCCTCCCGCCGGTTCGAGCGCGGAGTCGATCCGCTGGTCGCCCCGATCGCCGCGGCCAGGGCCGTGCAGCTGCTCGTCGAGCTCGCCGGCGGCACGGCGGACGAGCTCGGCTCGTCCCTGACGGGCTCGGTCGCGCCGCCCGTCCTCGAGCTGCCCGACGGCTACGTGTCCGCCCTCATCGGGGTCGATTACACGCCGGAGGAGATCCGGAGCTCGCTCGTCGAGATCGGTGCGAGTGTCGAGGCCGGCAGCGCCGGGCTCCTCGTCACTCCGCCGAGCTGGCGTCCCGACCTCACCGACAAGGCGACGCTCGCGGAGGAGGTCGCCCGGATCACCGGGTACGACCGCATCCCGTCGATCCTGCCCGTCGCTCCTCCCGGCCGCGGTCTGACGACCGGGCAGCGCCTGCGCCGGACGATCGCGCAGACGCTCGCCGCCCAGGGGCTCGTCGAGGTGCTCTCGTACCCGTTCCTGTCGCGGTCGATCAACGATCGGCTCGGCTCGCCGACCGGCGATTCGGTGCAGCAGGTCACACTGGCGAACCCGCTCGACGCGACCGCGGCGCAGCTGCGCGTCACGCTGCTGCCCGGCCTCGTGCAGGTCGCCGCGCGCAACCGCTCCCGCGGGCTGACCGATCTGGCCCTCTACGAGACCGGCACCGTGTTCCTCCCCGACGCCGACGCGCCGTTCGGCTCGGCCGAGCTGCCGCGCGGCGCCGAGCGGCCCTCGGCCGAGGTCGAACGGTCTCTCAACGCCGGCATCCCGCCGCAGCCGCTGCACGTCGCCGCGCTGCTGACCGGCGCCGCCGTGGAGCGCCAGCCCGGTGTCGCCCAGCGCGACGTCGACTGGCGCGACGCGCTCGACGTCGTCCGTGCGGTCGGTGCGGCCGCCGGAGTCGAGCTCGAGATCCGCCAGGGCGCCCACGCGGCTCTGCACCCGGGACGCACCGCCGAGGTCCTGCTCGCCGGCGCCGTCGTCGGCTGGGCGGGGGAGCTGCTGCCCTCGCTGGCAGAGGAGCTCGGTCTGCCGCGCCGGGTCGCCGTCGTCGAGATCGACCTCGATCCCGTCCTCGCCCGCGCGGGTGGCGTCGTCGTCGCGCGTCCGGTCGGGGCCCTGCCCGCCGCGACGCAGGACCTGTCGCTCGTCGTCTCCGTGGAGGTGCCGGCGGGCGAGGTCCGCTCGGCCGTGGCCGAGGGGGCCGGGATGCTGCTGGAGTCGCTGCGACTCGTCGACGACTACCGGGGTGCGGGCCTCGAGCCGGGCACGAAGTCGCTGACCTTCGCGCTGCGTTTCCGCGCCGCTGATCGCACTCTGACGGCCGCCGAGGCGACCGCGTCGAAGGAGAGCGGAGTCGCTCTCGCGGCCGAGCGCTTCGGCGCCCGCCTGCGCGACTGAGCGGGCCGGCCGTCCGCCCCGCGGAGCAGGCGGCCGGACCGATCGCGTCGCCCGCACGGACTAGGCTGTCGGGCATGACTTTTTCCGTGGCGGTGGCCGGTGCGAGCGGATACGCGGGCGGCGAGCTGCTGCGCCTGCTCGCCGATCACCCCGAGTTCGAGGTGCGGACCGTCACGGCGCACGCGAACGCCGGCCAGCCTCTGATCGCTCTCCAGCCGCACCTGCGGTCGCTGCGTCACCTGACGCTGGTCGACACCACGACCGAGAACCTCACCGGTCACGACGTCGTGTTCCTGGCACTGCCGCACGGACGGTCCGGAGAGATCACCGCGACCCTCCCCGAGGACGTGCTCGTGGTGGACTGCGGCGCCGACCACCGGCTGAGCGACGAGCAGGACTGGGCCGACTACTACGGCGGCGAGTTCGCCGGGGCGTGGCCGTACGGACTCCCCGAGCTCCTGATCGGCGGCGGCGGACGCAAGCAGCGCGAGCTCCTCCGGGGCGTGCGGCGGATCGCGGTGCCCGGCTGCAACGTCACGGCCGTCACCCTCGGTCTCGCGCCCGGTGTGCACGCCGGCGTGATCGAGGCCGCGGACCTCGTCTCCGTGCTGGCGGTCGGCCCCTCCGGCGCGGGCAGGACCCTGCGGACGGATCTGCTCGCGAGCGAGCTCCTCGGCTCCGCTCACGCCTACGGGCTCGGCGGCGCCCACCGCCACAACCCCGAGATCCGGCAGAACCTCGCGCTCGCGGGCGCCGGCCCCGTCTCGATCTCCTTCACCCCGGTGCTCGTGCCGATGTCCCGGGGCATCCTCGCCACGTCGACGGCGCGGCTCGCGCCCGGGGTGTCCGCGCACGACGTGCGCGCCGCCTGGGAGGCCGCGTACGCGGACGAGACCTTCGTGCAGCTGCTGCCGGAGGGCGTGTTCCCACGGACGGCCGACGTGGTGGGGGCGAACACCGCCCTGGTCGGCATCGGCGTCGACGAGCGCGCCCGCCGGGTGGTCGCGGTGACCGCGATCGACAACCTCGTGAAGGGCACCGCCGGCGCGGCGATCCAGTCCACCAACATCGCCCTGGGCCTCCCCGAGTCCCTGGGCCTCAGTGTGAACGGAGTCGCCCCGTGAGCGTCACGGCAGCAGCGGGCTTCGAGGCGGCGGGCGTCGTCGCGGGTCTCAAGTCGACCGGAGCGCGCGACATCGCGCTCGTCCGCAACCTCGGCCCGCTGCAGAACGCGGCCGCCGTCTTCACGAGCAACCGGTGCAAGGCGAACCCCGTGCTCTGGAGCGAGCAGGTGATGCGCGACGGAGTCGTGTCCGCGATCGTCCTCAACTCCGGCGGTGCCAACTGCTACACCGGATCGCAGGGCTTCCAGGTGACGCACCGCACGGCCGAGCTCGTCGGCGAGCTGCTCGACGTCGCGGCTGGTGACGTTCTCGTCTGCTCGACCGGGCTGATCGGCGATCAGCTCGACCTCGCGAAGATCACCGGCGGAGTGACGGACGCGGCCGCGGTCCTCGCGGGAGCGACCGGCGACGAGGCGGGCGACGACGCCGCCCGCGCGATCATGACCACCGACACCGTGCCCAAGCAGTCGACGGTCCGCTCGGACGACGGCTGGAGCATCGGCGGCATGGCCAAGGGCGCCGGCATGCTCGCACCGGGCCTCGCGACGATGCTCGTGGTGATCACGACCGACGCCGTCCTCGACTCCGCCGAACTCGACGCGGCGCTGCGATCGGCCACTCGCGTGACCTTCGACCGGCTCGACTCCGACGGTTGCATGTCGACCAACGACACCGTCGCGCTGCTGGCCAGCGGAGCGAGCGGGGTGCGCCCGTCCGTCGACGCGTTCGCCGCCGCCCTCACCGAGGTCTGCCGCGACCTGACGCTCCAGCTGCAGGCCGATGCGGAGGGAGCCGCGCACGACGTGGCCATCCGCGTGCTGAACGCCGCGAGCGAGGACGAGGCCGTGGTCGTCGCCCGCGCCGTGTCCCGCAGCAATCTCTTCAAGGCCGCGATCTTCGGCAACGACCCGAACTGGGGCCGGGTCCTGGCGGCCGTCGGCACGACCGACGCCGAGTTCGACCCCTACGGCATCGACGTCGCGATCAACGGGGTGCAGGTCTGCCGTGCCGGCGAGCCCTTCGAGAGCCGCGACCTGGTGGACCTCGCACCGCGGGCGGTCTCGGTCGACATCGACCTGCACGCGGGAGGGGCCACCGCGACCATCTGGACGAACGATCTCACGCACGACTACGTGCACGAGAACTCGGCCTACTCGAGCTGAGGCGGACATGGACCACGACACGCACACCGAGGCGGAGGGCACCGCCCTGCGCGCCGACGCGGGCGCGAAGGCGGGCACGCTCATCGAGGCGCTGCCCTGGCTGAAGCGCTTCCACGGCCGCACGATGGTGATCAAGTTCGGCGGCAACGCCATGGTGTCGGAGGAACTGCAGCGCGCCTTCGCGCAGGACATCGTCTACCTGCGGTACGCCGGCATCCGGCCGGTCGTCGTGCACGGGGGAGGGCCCCAGATCACGCGGATGCTGGACAGGCTCGGCATCATGAGCGAGTTCCGGGGCGGGTACCGCGTGACGAGCCCCGAGGCGATGGAGGTCGTCCGGATGGTGCTCACCGGGCAGATCAGCCGCGACATCGTCCGCCGGATCAACGAGCACGGACCGCTGGCCGCCGGGATCTCCGGGGAGGACGCCGGGCTGTTCCTCGGCCGCAGGCGCGGTGTCGTCCTCGACGGTGTCGAGCACGATCTGGGGCTCGTGGGCGATGTGGTCGCGGTCGACCCTGCCGCCGTGCTCGCGCAGCTCGAGGCCGGCCGCATCCCCGTGGTGTCGTCGATCGCGCCCGACTCCGACGATCCGACGCAGTCGCTGAACGTCAACGCCGATGCGGCCGCTGCCGCGCTCGCGGTGGCTCTGGGCGCCGAGAAGCTGGTGATCCTGACGGACGTCCCCGGCCTCTACTCCGACTGGCCGAACCGCGACTCCCTCGTCTCGCAGATCTCGTCCGACGAGCTCATCGCCCTGCTGCCCTCCCTCGAGTCGGGCATGATCCCCAAGATGACGGCGTGCCTGGACGCGGTGCAGGGCGGGGTCCCCAAGGCGGCGATCATCGACGGTCGTCTGCCCCACTCCGTGCTCCTCGAGGTGTTCACGAGCGAGGGCGTCGGCACCGAGGTCGTCGCCTCCCCGCCGACGGTCGACCGGGAGCGAACGTCGGGCCGCTGACCTCTCAGCGGCCCCGGCTCCGAGCGCCGATCCATCCGGATCCGCGCACCGACGGCCCCCTCGGCCGGTCCGTTCGCTCAGAAAGGCTCGCCATGTCCTCCGACTCCGTTCTCACCGACTCCCGCACCGACGAGGCGCGCGACCGCTACGCCGCGGCGATGATGCGCACCTTCGCCGCTCCGCTCGCGGTCCTCGAGCGGGGCGAGGGCTGCCGCGTCTGGGACGTCGACGGGCGCGAGTACCTCGACTTCCTCGGCGGGATCGCGGTGAACTCGCTCGGTCACGCCCATCCGGTGTTCGTCGAGGCGGTGGCCCGTCAGGCGGGCGCGATCGCCCACGTCTCCAACTACTTCGCCACCGCGCCGCAGATCGCGCTCGCCGAGAAGCTCCGCGAGCTGAGCGGAGCGGGTGACGCGGGCCGTGTCTACTTCGCGAACTCCGGCACGGAGGCGAACGAGGCCGCGTTCAAGCTCGCGCGGCTGAACGTCCAGGGCGGTCCGCGGCCACGGATCCTCGCTCTGCACGGCGCGTTCCACGGCCGCACCATGGGCGCACTGGCGCTGACGGCCAAGGCGTCCATGCGGGCGCCGTTCGAGCCGATGCCGCCCGGAGTCGAGCACATCGACGCCACGGTCGAGGCGCTCGAGCGGGCGATCGACGGCTCGGTCGCCGCGCTCGTCGTCGAGCCGATCCAGGGGGAGGCGGGAGTCGTCCCGCTCCCGGACGGCTTCCTCCAGCGGGCTCGCGAGCTCACCCTGCAGCACGGCGCGCTCCTGATCGTCGACGAGATCCAGACCGGAGTGGGGCGGACCGGCCACTGGTTCGCCTACCAGAGCGCCGGGATCGTCCCCGATGCGATCACGCTCGCGAAGGGACTCGGCGGCGGCTTCCCCATCGGCGCGCTGGTCACCTTCGGTCGAGCGTCCGAGCTGTTCCAGAAGGGGCACCACGGCAGCACCTTCGGCGGCAACCCCCTGGCCACCGCGGTGGCAGCAGCCGTGATCGGCGAGATCGAGCGGGCCGAACTGCTCGACAACGCCCGGCAGCGCGGGGCGCAGATCGTGCGCGCCGTCGACGCCATCGGCTCGCCCCTGATCGGCGGCGTCCGCGGAGCGGGGCTGCTCCTCGGGATCGCCCTGACCGAGCCCGTCGCGGCCGAGCTCGCCGCCGCGGCCCTCGCCGAGGGCCTGATCGTCAACGCGGCGAACGAGACGAGCATCCGCCTCGCGCCTCCTCTCATCATCACCGTCGACGACGTCGACGACTTCGCCGTTCGCTTCGGCCGCGCTCTCGCGGCGATCACCTCCGACCACTCCTCCACCGAAAGCGACCCCCGCCCGTGACCCGCCACTTCCTCCGCGACGACGACATCACCCCCGCCGAGCAGGCCGAGATCCTCGACCTCGCCCTCGAGCTCAAGCGCGACCGGTGGTCGCGCACACCGCTGCAGGGTCCGCAGACCGTCGCCGTGATCTTCGACAAGTCCTCGACGCGCACCCGGGTGTCCTTCGCCGTCGGCATCGCCGACCTCGGCGGGTCGCCGCTGATCATCTCGACGGCGAGCAGCCAGCTCGGCGGCAAGGAGACCGCGTCGGACACCGCGCGCGTCCTCGAGCGGCAGGTGGCCGCGATCGTCTGGCGCACCTACGCGCAGTCCGGACTCGAGGAGATGGCGCGAGGCACACGGGTCCCCGTCGTCAACGCGCTGTCCGACGAGTTCCACCCGTGCCAGCTGCTCGCGGATCTGCTGACCATCCGCGAGCACCGGGGGCGCCTGGCCGGGCTCACCCTGACCTTCTTCGGCGACGGAGCGAGCAACATGGCGCACTCCTACCTGCTCGCGGGTGCGACGGCCGGCATGCACGTGCGCATCGTGTCTCCCGAGAGCTACTCTCCCGACCCCGCCGTGCTGGCCGACGCCCAGCGCATCGCCGCGGGCACGGGCGGCTCGGCGACCACGACGACCGATCCGGCCGAGGGAGCCGCCGGCTCCGACATCGTGATCACCGACACCTGGGTCTCCATGGGCAAGGAGGAGGAGAAGGCGGAGCGCGTCGCGACGTTCGGCGACTACCGGGTCGACGCCGGCACGATGGCCGCCGCCGCCCCCGACGCCCTCTTCCTGCACTGCCTCCCGGCAGACCGCGGCTACGAGGTCACCTCCGAGGTGATCGACGGGCCGCAGAGCGTGATCTGGGACGAGGCCGAGAACCGGCTGCACGCCCAGAAGGCGCTCCTCGTCTGGCTCCTCGAGCGCGCGGGCGAGCCCGCCGCCGCTCAGTAGACTCGACAGCCGACCCCGAGGAGAACCATGACGGAACGACCCTCCGCCCGCGCGGGCGAGGCCGGCGCTCTCTGGGGCGGCCGGTTCGCCGGCGGCCCGTCGCCCGAGCTCGCCGCTCTCTCGAAGTCGACGCACTTCGACTGGCAGCTGGCCGCGTACGACCTCGCCGGCTCCCGTGCCCACGCGCGAGCACTCGCGGCCGCGGGCTACCTCGACGACGCCGAGCTCTCCGGGATGCTGGCCGCACTCGAGCGGCTCGGCGCCGCCGTCGCCGAGGGCCGCTTCGTCGCGGAGGACTCGGACGAGGACGTGCACGGCGCGCTCGAGCGGGGTCTGATGCTCGAGGCGGGCCCCGAGCTCGGCGGCAAGCTGCGCGCGGGCCGCTCCCGCAACGACCAGATCGCGACCTTCGTCCGGATGTACCTCCGCGACCACGCCGCGGTCATCGCCGAGCAGGTCGTCCAGCTGATCGACGCGATCGCCGCACAGGCCTCGGCCCACCCCGGCGCGATCATGCCCGGACGCACGCACCTCCAGCACGCGCAGCCCGTGCTGCTCGCGCATCATCTGCTCGCTCACGCGTGGGCGCTGCTGCGCGATCTGGAGCGACTGCGCGACTGGGGCGTCCGCGCGGACGTCTCGCCCTACGGCTCCGGTGCCCTCGCCGGCTCGACGCTCGGTCTCGACGCCGAGGCGGTGGCGCTCGAGCTCGGCTTCGCCGCGAGCGTCCCCAACTCGATCGATGGCACCGCGAGCCGTGACCTCGTCGCCGAGTTCGCCTTCGTCGCCGCGATGATCGGAGTCGACGTCTCGCGGATCGCGGAGGAGATCATCCTCTGGAACACCCGCGAGTTCGCCTTCGTCACCCTCGACGACGGCTACTCGACCGGGTCCTCGATCATGCCGCAGAAGAAGAACCCCGACATCGCCGAGCTCGCGCGCGGCAAGGCGGGCCGTCTGCTCGGCAACCTGACCGGTCTGCTCGCGACGCTCAAGGCGCTGCCGCTCGCGTACAACCGCGACCTCCAGGAGGACAAGGAACCGGTCTTCGACTCGGTCACGACCCTCGAGGTCCTGCTGCCCGCGTTCAGCGGGATGATCGCGACGCTGACCTTCCACACCGAGCGGATGGCGGAGCTCGCTCCGCAGGGCTATTCGCTCGCCACCGATGTCGCCGAATGGCTCGTCAAGAAGCACGTCCCGTTCCGTGACGCGCATGAGATCACGGGCGAGCTCGTGAAGGCGGCGGAGCAGAGCGGCCTCGGCCTCGAGGAGCTCGACGACGAGGCACTCTCGGCCGTGTCGCCTCTGCTCACGCCGGACGTGCGCTCCGTGCTCTCCCTCGAGGGCTCCGTCGCGAGTCGTGACGGCGTCGGCGGAACGGCGCCGGACCGGGTCGCGGAGCAGCTCGCCCGGCTGACCGAGCGCGTGCGCGTGGTGCGCTCGTCGCTCCGGGGGGAGCGCTGATGACCCTGCGTCGCGACGACGACGACGATCAGCGTCCGACGCTGCGCCCCTGGCAGCAGCGCACGCTCGTCGTCGTGGCCTCGGTGATCATCGTGGCCGTCGTCCTCATCACCGTGATGACCGGCCAGAGCTTCTTCTAGAGCGTGCTTCCGCCGATCGACCTGAGCCGCTCCGCGGTGGACGTCGCGCCGGATCTGCTCGGCTGCACCCTCGTGCACCGCACGGGCGAGGGTTCGGTGGCGGTCCGTCTCACGGAGGTCGAGGCGTACCTCGGCGTGGGGGAGGACCCCGGCTCGCACGCCTACCGGCGGCGCACCGACCGGACGGCGCCCATGTTCGGCCCTCCCGGCACCGTGTACGCGTACTTCACCTACGGCATGCACACCTGCGTCAACATCGTCTGCGCTCCCGAGGGAACCGCGTCCGCCGTGCTCCTGCGCGCGGGCGAGATCGTGGGGGGAGTCGCGCTCGCGAGATCGCGGCGGGGCACCGCGCCCGATCGGGATCTCGCGCGAGGACCGGCACGACTCGCGCAGGCGCTCGGGGTCCTGCTCTCGGAGACGGGCGATCCCCTCGAGGCGTCGTTCGAGCTGCGGCCGCGATTTGGTCCGGTGAGGGTGCTGGCCACGCCGCGGACGGGGGTGGCGGGACCCGGAGGCGGCCCCGAGTTCCCGTGGCGGTTCTCGATCCCCGAGGAGCCGACGGTCTCGCCGTACCGGCCCGCTGTGCCGCGTCGGCGACCGGGCGGCACTCAGCCCGTCAGGTAGATCCGCCCCAGAACGCCCAGGGCCGCCGCCCAGGCCAGGCTCGCGAGAGTTCCGATGATGAACCGCTCGCGCGCCTCCGGTGAGGCGAGCTCGCTGAACCGCCCGACGCCCTTCACGGCGACCACGACGGCCACCCCCTCGGGGATGCCGCTCATCAGGGCGCCCGCGGTGGCGAGGCGCTCGAGAAGACCGATGGTGGTGCCGCCGCGCAGGACCTCGATGGGCTGGCCGATGGCGGTCGGAGCAGCGGTCGCCGGGCGCGGGGCGGCGATCATGATGCCGCCGTGGACGCCCGCCCGCGCATCGGCGGTCGCGAGATCGAGGGTCAGCAGCACGGCGGGTCCGCCCCCGAGGATCGCGAGGGCGAAGGCGAGAGTGGCGACGAGGAGTGCGACGGGCGCGGGGGCTGCCACTGCGCCCAGTCCCGTCAGCAGGAACGCCGCGGCGACTCCGCCGAGGGGGATCCACGCGAGAGCGGGTCCTCGCAGCCGCAGGGCGAGGACGGTTCCGACGAGCGCCGCGACGAGGACGAGGACGACCCCGGTCGTGGCGGCGGTCTGCACCGTGGCGGCCACGGTGTCGCTCAGTGCTGTGCGGGGCGGGATCATCGCTCGGTCCTTCCGTCGGTGGGGTCGAGCGTACGGTCGACCACCGTCAGCAGCCGGACGAGGGCGTCGGCGGCGGGTCCGTCGACCCGAGCGCTCGCCGCGCGGACCCGGAGGCTCACCGCCTGCGGAGTCACGGAGAGCTGTGCGGCGGCCTCCTTCTGGCTCCGCCCGGCTGCGAGGAGGTCGATGATCTCCCATCCGGCGTCCGATCGCGCATCGCGCAGGTGCAGCAGCGGATCGAAGAGCGCCTGGGCATCGGGGACCGAGGGGAAGGCCCCGCCTCTCGCGTCCGGGTCGAGCGCGAAGCGCGCCGGCCTGCTCTTGGCGCTCTCGACCGCGCGCCGGGCCGCGAAGAAGGCGTCGCCGGTCGCGGCTCTGATGGTGCGGGGGAGGGGGCGCTCGACGGGGCCGATCCCCAGGCCGATGCTCCAGTGGCCGCTGCGGTGGAGCGCGAGCACGAGGGGGACGACCGCGCTCGCCGATTCGAGGACGCACTGGAACTCGTCGCCGGCGGTGCGCTCCGGAGGCAGCACCAGGTCGTCGGGTCTGTCGGCGGTCAGTCGCGCGATCGCGTCGTCGACGCGGTCGGCGTCGTGGCGGCTGTCGCGCTGGTCGGCGGTGATGACGAACATGGGGGCCTCCGTGATCAAGTATCCACACTTGATTCGGCGGGATCAAGCCTCCGCGCTTGATCCGGCCCGCGGTCGGCGTCCGACCGACGGTACCCTTGACCGGTGATCGATCAGGCACCCACCGGCTCCGCTTCGCATCCCCTGCTGGACCCGAGCTTCGACAACGTCTGGGACGAGATCGTCTGGCGCGGCTCGGTGCACGTCTCGACGGATCGGGAGGCGCTCCGGGAGCTGCTCGCCGGCGACCCGATCACCTACTACTGCGGTTTCGATCCCACAGCGCCGAGCCTGCACCTGGGCAACCTCGTGCAGCTGATCCTGATGAGGCGCTTCCAGCTCGCGGGGCACCGACCGCTCGGTCTCGTCGGCGGGTCCACGGGGCTGATCGGAGACCCCCGCCCGACGGCGGAGCGGACGCTCAACACCCGGGAGACCGTGTCCGAGTGGGTCGAGAAGCTCCAGCGGCAGGTGTCCCGGTTCCTCGCGACCGACGGGGACAACGCGCTGCGCCTGGTCAACAACCTGGACTGGACGGCACCGCTCTCGGCCATCGACTTCCTGCGCGAGATCGGGAAGCACTTCCGGGTCGGCACGATGATCAAGAAGGACGCCGTCAGTGCGCGCCTCAACTCGGACGCCGGCATCAGCTACACCGAGTTCAGCTACCAGATCCTGCAGGGCCTGGACTTCCTCGAGCTCCACCGCCAGTACGGCTGCGTCCTGCAGACCGGCGGGAGCGACCAGTGGGGCAACCTGACGAGCGGCACCGATCTGATCCACCGCACCGACGGGGTGTCGGTGCATGCGATCGGCACTCCGCTGGTGATGAACTCCGACGGCACGAAGTTCGGGAAGAGCGAGGGGAACGCCGTCTGGCTCGATCCCGAGCTGACGAGCCCGTTCGCGTTCCACCAGTTCTGGCTCAACGTCGACGACAGCGACGTCGTCGACCGGCTCAAGGTGTTCACGTTCCTCCCCAGGACCGAGATCGAGCGCCTCGCCGAGGCGACCGCGACCGCCCCGTTCAAGAGGGAGGCGCAGCGCGCGCTCGCGTGGGAGGTCACGTCGCTCGTGCACGGCGAGGACGTCACGCGTGCGGTCGAGGCCGCCGCCTCCGCCCTGTTCGGTCGCGGCTCGCTCGACGGGATCGACGCCGGGATCCTCCGGGGTGCGCTCGCCGCCGTGCGCACCATCGAAGCGGACGCCTCCACGCCCGTGATTCAGGCGGTCGTCGAGGCGGGACTCGCGACGAGTCTCGGCGAGGCGCGTCGAGGCATCGCCCAGGGGGGGATCTCCGTGAACAACACCGTGGTGACCCAGGACTCCACCCTGCTGGGCGACCTCCCGCTGATCGACGGGATCGCCGTGCTGCGCCGCGGCAAGAAGAGCTTCGCCGGCGCGTTCGTCGCACCGGAGGCGTGAGGCGACACGCCCGGGTTGCGGGCGATTTGCGGCCCCGCGAAACATCGACGTAATGTAACTCCTCGTCACCCCAAAGGAGCGGCGAGCGAGAGTCGGACGCAGAGCGTCGAGACCAGTTCGTCGGCCTCAAGCGGGGACCATCCTCTCACTCCGAGGTCTGTTAGAGATTCGTCTCTTGAGGGCTGAGGATCGTGAGCGTAAGATGTACAGCCTCTGCAGGACTTTGGTCCCGGCTTCGAAGCGACATCGCCACCGGCAACGGCGGCGACGAGCGGATGAAGGCTTCGGAAGGCGATCGTGACGATCGTCGTGCTCCTCGTGAACACGGCAGTCGGATCGAAAGCTCCCGGCCGCTGACATCACAAAGAAGCCGATTTGACACGGCCTGCGGATGTGCTAAGTTAGTCGAGTTGCCACGGGGGCGATCGGAACTGCGGTTCTGATAAGCCTAACCGGTCTCGGCACAGGAAACAAATCGAGGGCCTTAGGGTCTTCGCTAATACTTCGATCACTCTCGTTGTGAAGCTCCTCTGTGGGGTGGAGGCGGGGTGTGTCCGATTCTTGAGAACTCAACAGCGTGCACTATGTTCAATGCCAATTTTATAACCCCGGCCGGGTTTTGTGATCCG
>NZ_LMNT01000003.1:0-590615 GCF_001423055.1 Rathayibacter sp. Leaf299 | reverse complement strand
TCGTTGACGAGCATCCGGCTCTCCTCCACGAGGACGCCTGCCAGGGATTCCGAGACCCGCATGCCTGTCGCGAGCTCGGCGATCAGGGCGCGCATCGCGGCCTCCTCGCGTTCGACGTGCGCCTGCACGCTCGGATCCACGAGCGCATCCGGGAGCGTCATCGCCGTGCGGCGGGCGAGCTCGATCAGCTCCGCTCGCTCGGCTTCCGCCCGGGCACGGAACGCGTCGACCGCGCAGGCGGCTCCGACGGCGGCGACGAGGGCGTCGTCGAAGCACTCGCGCACGCTCGGACCGCCGCCCGCGGGCTTCGCTTCGACATCCAGGAGAACCATACGAGGATGACACCAGCGACCACCGACACTGCGGGGGCGATCGCGCCAGGTGGCGGCGGAATGCGCCAGGGACAGTCCGGAGGCGGGGGCTGCGGGTGGACGTGGATCTCGATACGCCCGCTGCGCGGGCTACTCGATCAGCAAGAAGGAAGGGCCGCTCGGTCAGCGAGAAGGACTCCCACTGCGAGGGCTCCTCGGTCCGAGCCTCGCCCTAGGCGCTGACGCCGACGCGCTCCTCGAGCGGCGGGTAGAGCGCCTCGTCGCGCGTGACGGGGGCCGCGGTGGCCGGGGCGATCTCGACGCCGGCGGCCGCGAGGATCCGCTCGGTCTCGTTCGCGGAGACGTACGAGACCTCGGTCGAGGTGCCGATCGGCACGACCGAGTGCAGCACCGTGCCATCGTAGACGTGGATGAGGTTGAACGCCTGGGCGCCGTTGCGCGCGCGGGTGCCGCCGACCGGGACGTTGAGGTCCTGGGTGTAGCAGGTGGCCGAGGCGACCGACACCGGGATCCCCGCGAAGGTGGCGGTGGAGGAGTAGTGGAGGTGCCCCGCGATGATGCTGCGGACGTCGGACCCCTCGAGGACCTCGGCCAGTGCCGGCTGGTCGCGCAGCTCCACGAGCACCGAGAGGTCGAGCACGGACGGCACCGGCGGGTGGTGCAGCGCCAGGATCGTGCCGTGCGGAGCGGGGCTCGCCAGCTCCTCGGCGAGCCAGTCGAGCTGCGCGCCCGAGATCTCGCCGTAGTGGGCGCCGGGCACGGTCGAGTCGAGCGCGATGATGCGCAGCCCGTTCACGTCGTGCACGCGGTCGACGGGCTGCGTCGTGGGGAGCTGGTCGAGCAGTCCCGAGCGGAACGCGCCGCGGTCGTCGTGGTTGCCCATCACCCAGATCACCTCGGCGCCGAGGCGGGCGGCCGCGGGCTCCACGACGGCGCGGAGCTTGGCGTACGCCTCCGGCTCGCCCTTGTCGGCGAGGTCACCGGTGATGACGATCGCCTCGGGGCGCCCACCCGACTCCTCGAGCTCGTCGAAGAGCCGACGGAGCTGCGCCTCGCTGTCGACGTCGGAGCCGTAGAGGCCTCCGTCGCCCGCGATGAAGTGCGTGTCGCTGAGATGAAGGATGAAGTGGTTGGGCCGCGGGTACTCGGCCTGACGGACGGTCATGATCCTCGGGTTTCACGATCGGCGGGAGCTGAATCGGTTGTTCCAGCATCGACACTAGCGAAGGTACGACGCGGGATCCAGGACTGCACCCGCTGACGCCAGTCCATCATCGCGGGGTGAACGAGGGGCCAACGCGGCACGGCGCGTCATCGAACGCTTTTCCCAGGAACCGGCGCGAACCGCAGGAACGAGGGCGGGTCGACTCAGAGCCGGTGCAGCATCCGCTCGTAGAACACGATCGCGCGCTCGAACTGGTCGACCTCGATCGACTCGTCGGCGCCGTGGATGCCGAGCTGCTGCTGCGGGCTGATCTCGAAGGGGATGAAGCGGTAGACGCCGTCGCTGATCGCGTGGAAGTGCCGCGCATCGCTGCCGCCGGTCTGCACGTACGGCGCCACGATCGCCTCGGGGAACACCTCGCGGATCACGGAGCGCAGCACGTCGTACGGGCCGCCGTCGCCGGGCTCGCCGGTCGAGGAGACCGGGGAGGGCTCGTGCGCCACCCGCACCTCGACCTCGACCTGCGGGTCGTCGATGACGTCGCGGATCCGGGCGACCACGCCCGCGACGGTGCCGCCCGGATTGATCCGGACGTTCGCGACCGCGCTGGCGGTCGAGGCGAGGACGTTGGCCCCGGTGCTGCCGCGGAGCTGGGTGACGGCGACGGTGGTGCGCAGCATCGCGGCCGAGCGGTTGGAGTGCGCGGCGAGAGCGCCGATCACCGCGTCCGGGTGCTCGTGGGGGTGGGAGTACCAGACGGCGTGCGCCGCGTCGGCGTGCGGAGCCGCCGCCTGCACGAGCTCGGCGATCGGCTCCGGGAGGGTGGACGGGAACGGGTTCTCGGTCAGCCGGTGGATGGCTCGGGCGAGCCGCTGCGTGGCGAGGAGCCCCGGGAAGGGCGGGGGAGCGGAGGCGTGGCCACCGGCGTCTCGGCAGGTCAGCTCGAGGTTCATGATGCCGCGCTCGGTCACTCCGACGACGGCGATCGGAGTGGTCACGCCGGGCAGGATGCCGCGGCGGACGTTGCCGCCCTCGTCGAGCACGAAGCGGGGCCGCACGCCGCGGGCGGCGAGCAGGGCGACGACCGAGGGGGCGCCGTCGCCGGCGGTCTCCTCGTTGTGCGTCGAGAGGAGGTAGACGTCGCGCTCGGGACGCTCACCGCGCAGCACCGCGGCCTCGACCGCCTCGAGCAGGGCCACGAGGGAGCCCTTGTCGTCGAGCGCGCCCCGTCCGATGACCGACGTGCGGCCGTCGGGCCGCAGGACGGTGTCGGCGGCGAACGGCGAGCTCGACCAGTCCTCCGGCGTGACGCTGACGACGTCGTAGTGGGCCATCAGCACCGCGGGGTCGCCGTCGACGGTGCCGCGCCAGCGCCAGAGCAGCGAGTGCCCGGCGACGATCTCGCGCTCCAGCGAGCCGTGCAGGGCGGGGTAGAACTGCTCGAGCAGCTCGACGAAGACCTCGAAGCGCGACCAGTCGGTCGCGGATTCGTCGGAGTGCGACACCGTGTCGACCCGCAGCAGGGCCTGGAAGCGCTCGAGCGCGGAGGTGGTCGTCACCGGGCTAGCCTACGACGGCGGTCAGCGGCCTCCGGCCCGCGCGGAGCGGAGGTGCGCGGTGACTCCACTGCCCGAGGTGTGCGTGGTCTACGTGCTGCGCGAGAGCGACGGAACCGTCGAGGTGCTGCTCGGCGAGAAGCGCCGCGGTCTGGGACGGGGCCGGGTCGTCGCTCCGGGCGGGAAGCTCGAGCCGGGGGAGTCGCCGATCGAGGCCGCCGTGCGCGAGCTCGCCGAGGAGGTCGGGCTGCACGCCGAACCGGGCGATCTCGTCGCGCACGGGATCCTCGACTACTCGTTCCCGCACCGGCCCGCGTGGAGCCAGCGTTCGCACGTCTTCCTCTGCCGCCGCTGGCGGGGCGAGGTGACGGAGTCGGCCGAGCTCGCCGCCGAGTTCGTCCCGCTGCACTCCGTCCCCTACGAGCGGATGTGGGACGACGCGCGCTGGTGGCTCCCGGGCGTGCTGCTCCGGGGCGAGCACGCGCGCTTCCGCTTCGAGTTCGGTGAGGACCTCGCGACCGTCCGCGCCACCGACGTCCCCGGGTACACCTCCGCGGGCTGAGCTCAGACTTCGAGGACGTCGCCGGGTTCGAGCGCGTGGTACTCCCCGCCGCCCTCGCGGGTCGCCCAGCCGAGGCGGTCGTGGCCCATGCCCCGGCCGGCCTCGGACAGCACTCCCTCGTGCGTCGCGAAGGCGTGCCGCGGAGAGAGGGCCAGCACGTGGTCCATCGACTCGGCGATCTTCATCCAGGGAGCGCCGGAGGGGGCGGCCAGGATCTCCACGTCGACGCCGTCGGGCCGGGTGAAGGAGTCGCCCGCGTAGTAGAAGCGCCCGTTCACCAGCACCGCGACGTTGTCGATCACGGGGATGGAGCTGTGGATGACCGCGTGCCGCGAGCCGAAGAACCGCAGCTCGAACGGTCCGACCTCGACGCGGTCGCCGTCCGAGACGGTCTCGATGGCGAAGCCCTCGGCGGCCGCAGCGACCCCCGCCGGTCCGAAGAAGCGGATCGACGGGTTCGCCGAACGCAGGCGCTCGAGCTGCTCGGGCGTCCAGTGGTCGGGGTGCTCGTGGGTGAGGACCACGGCCACGGTCTCGGCGGTGCCCTCCACGGGGCGGGTGAAGGCTCCGGGGTCGATCACGAGGCGGGATCCCGCCTCCTCGACGAGGACGGCGGCGTGCTCGAGCTTGGTCAGTCGCATGGCTCCGAGCTAACCGCCCTCGCCGCCCGGTCGCAAGGCGGTGCCGTCAGGCGAGGCGGTGCCGTCACGCCCGGCGGGCGGCCAGGGCGCCGGCGAACGCGGCGGCGGAGGAGGGCGAGCTGTCGATCCGCCAGTCCACCTCCTTGTCGTGGTGGAACCAGACCAGGCCGACGACGTCCGGCTGGACGTTCAGGTACCCGACCAGGTCGCTGATCCACGCGGCCTTGGAGCCGCCGGCTTCGGCGGACGCCGTCTCGCCGATGATGATCGGGGTGCCGGGGGACAGCGACCGCACCTGATCCAGTCCCTCGGCGAAGAGCGCGCCGGCGGTGGTCCAGGAGCTCCAGGTCGTCGCCGTGCCCCAGTTGTAGCCGTCGAGTGCGAGGACGTCGACGGAGGCGGAACCCGGGTAGAGCGTGTCGAGCGGCACCGAGCCGGAGTAGGGCACGTTCGGGCTCCACACCCACTGCACGTTCGTCGCGCCCTGCGCTTGGAAGATCGCGTGCACGTGGTTCCAGGCGGCCGCGTAGGAGCCCGGAGCGTTCCCGTTCACGCCGTCCGACCAGGGGTACCAGTCGCCGTTCATCTCGTGCGCGTAGCGGAGCAGGACGGGCGAGCCCCAGGCGGCGAGGTCCCGCGCCCAGCTCGTGAGGTAGGCGTCGTGGTCGCCGGCGAGGATGCGGGCGGAGGAGTACGCGGGCTGGTCGACACCGCCGCCCCAGCGCCAGGGCTCCCAGGTGATCAGGCTGGTGGCGCCGCGGGCGGCGACGCTGTTCAGGTCCGCGAGCGGAGCAGGCTGCCCGAAGTCCTGGTACGAGACGACGATCGACGGGCTCTCGCCCGCCAGCGTCGCCACGGCGTCGAGCTCGGCGTTCGCCGAGGCGCCACCGGGGGTGGTGACTCCGAAGCGGAGCCGGGCACTGCTGATGACGGGTGCCGCAGGAGGAGCGGTGACGGTGAAGACCGCCGTCGACGAGGCGGTGTCGGCGCGAGCCGTGATCGTGGTCGGGCCCGCCGGCGCGCTCGGGATCGCGATCGGCGCCTGGAAGACTCCGGAGCCGTTCGTCGTGATCCGGACGGACGTGCCGAGCACCGTCAGGGATCCGCTCGTCTTCTTCGGGAAGGCCGCGCCGGTGACGACGACGGTCGTCCCGACCGGACCGGACGCGGGGGAGAGGGTGATCGACGGCGGAGTCGGCGCCGCCGCCGCCGCAGGAGCGGCGAGCAGTGCGGAGAGGACCACTCCGAGCGCGGCGATCGCGGTCAGGAGTCGGGGTCGGGAGTGCGGGCGGATCGGCATCGGACGGCTCCTCGGGGACGTGCCCCCGCCGATCGGCGGTGGGGGGGGGACCTCGAGCGTAGGAGCCGGGTGCCCTGCGTCCCGCGCCCCGGAGGGGGGCTGTCCGCGCTGAGATTCCCACCGGTCGGGCAGGCGGCCCCCTCGATTTGCATCGATGCGGATCCGTGTGCAACACTCTTCGAGTTGCAAAAACGCGGCCCCATCGTTTAGCGGCCTAGGACGTCGCCCTCTCACGGCGGTAACGCGGGTTCAAATCCCGCTGGGGTCACCACGGCAACACCAGGAGAACCCCCGGCTCAGGCCGGGGGTTCTTCTGCGTTAACAGCGCTTCCCACGCCTCGGCCGAGCGGATCCGGCGACGATCGCGGGGCCCGCGGAACCCCGGCCGACCCCTCCCGCGGCACGCCGCCGACGGTAGGATCGCAACCGCGAAGGGGAGCGAACCGGCCTTCCCGCTCCCTCCGATCACGCCGCACCGCGCGCGCCGGGCGGGGCGAGCGCCGGACCCCGTCCGCGTGGTCCGCCTGCGGACCCGCTCCGCCGCATCCTCTTCACCCCTGAAAGGCCCCCATGCTCGATCTGCCCGTCTGGTTCGTCGTCGGCTCCTTCATCGGCCTGACGCTGATCCTGGCCGCCGACCTGCTGATCGTCTACAAGCGGCCGCACGTGCCGAGCCTGAAGGAGTCGAGCCTCTGGGTCGCCTTCTACGTCAGCCTCGCGCTGATCTTCGCCCTGCTGATGCTGATCCTGGGCGACGGCGAGCACGCGGGTCAGTTCCTCGCGGGCTGGCTGACCGAGTACAGCCTCTCGATCGACAACCTCTTCGTGTTCGTCATCATCATGGGGCGCTTCGCGGTGCCGCCGAAGTACCAGCAGGAGGTGCTGATGGTGGGCATCATCATCGCGCTGATCCTGCGCGGCATCTTCATCCTGCTCGGCGCGCAGCTGATCGAGAGCTTCAGCTGGATCTTCTACCTCTTCGGCGCGTTCCTCGTCTACACGGCCTACAACCAGGCCTTCGGCAAGGAGGACGAGGACGAGGGCACGGACAACCTGCTCATCCGCCTGCTCCGCCGCCGCGTGAACATCTCGGACAGCTTCGACGGCTCGAAGATCCGCACCGTCATCGACGGAAAGAAGTTCTTCACGCCGATGCTGATCGTGTTCCTGGCGATCGGATCGACGGACCTGCTGTTCGCGCTCGACTCGATCCCCGCGATCTTCGGCATCACGCAGAGCCCGTTCATCGTCTTCACCGCGAACATCTTCGCCCTGATGGGCCTGCGCCAGCTCTACTTCCTGCTGGGCGGCCTGATCGACAAGCTCGAGTACCTCAAGTACGGCATCGCGTTCATCCTCGCCTTCATCGGCGTGAAGCTCGTGCTGCACGCCCTGCAGGAGAACGAGCTCCCCTTCATCAACGGCGGCGAGCCCGTGCCGGTGTGGGACATCGACACCTGGACGTCCCTCGCCGTGATCATCGTGAGCATGGCGGTCGCGACGCTGGCGAGCCTCGTCAAGATGCGGCGCGAGCACGCGCACATCGAGATGCACGACGGGCACCCCGAGGTCGTGGCGGACGCCGACGCGACGCGTCCCTCCGACGAAAGGTGACGGCCGGATGACCCCCCTGGACGTCGACCTGCCCCAGGGCGTGCTTCACCTGAGCGTGACCAGCAGCACCGACGTGGGGAACGTGCGGCGCGTCAACGAGGACGCGCTGCTGGCCGACGAGCTGCTCCTGGCCG
Organism: Rathayibacter sp. Leaf299; assembly: GCF_001423055.1. Taxonomy (NCBI): domain Bacteria; kingdom Bacillati; phylum Actinomycetota; class Actinomycetes; order Micrococcales; family Microbacteriaceae; genus Rathayibacter; species Rathayibacter sp. Leaf299. The sequence goes on along the minus strand of NZ_LMNT01000003.1, from coordinate 583,311 downwards.
TCGCGGACGGCATGGGCGGTCACGCGCGCGGCGACCTCGCCAGCGCCACCGCCGTCGACGCCCTGCGGGCGAACACCCCCGCGGTCATCGGACAGGTGGACGCCGTCTTCGATCTCGTCGAGGCCGCGAACGCCGCGGTCCGCGGGCTCGACGTCGGAGGAGCGCTCTGCGGCACCACCCTCACCGGGCTCACCCTGGTGCGGCCCGACGGGGCGGGGCCCGCGCGCTGGGCGCTGTTCAACGTCGGCGACTCCCGCGCGTACCGCTGGGACGGGTCCGACCTCGAGCAGCTCACCGTCGACCACTCCGCCGTGCAGGAACTCGTCTCGGCGGGCCTGCTCACCCGGGAGCTCGCGGAGACGCATCCGGACCGCAACATCGTCACCCGCGCGCTCGGCGCCGACGACGAGGTCGAGACGGACGTCTGGACCCTGCCGGTCCTCCCGCGCTCGAGCTACCTGCTCTGCTCCGACGGTCTGACGAAGGAGCTCTCGGACGCCGAGATCGCCGCTCTGTTCGCGCGCCGGGACGCGGGCGCGATCGGCGCTCCCGACCTCGCCGCGGCCCTCGTCCGCGCCGCGATCGAGGCGGGCGGGCGCGACAACGTGACCGTGGTCGTGATCGACGCGGTCCTCGAGCAGCGGCGCTGAGCCGCGAGGATCCTCCGCCGCGATCGGCCGGGAGCGGCCTCGTGGCGTCCCCGGGAGCAGGGCCGCCGCGGTGCTAGTCTCTGGGGATGCTGACCGGCCGGCTCCTTCTTCTCCGCCGCGACGAGACCTCGATCTGACAGGCCTCCCTCGTCGCGGTGTCTCCCGTGGGCTGACCACCATTCCTGAGGAAGAGAAACCCGTCATGAACGACACCTCCATCGAGTCCGGGACCGCCCGGCCGCGCACCCTCGCCGAGAAGGTCTGGGACGACCACCTCGTCGCCAAGGGCGAGGACGGCACCCCCGACCTCATCTACATCGACCTGCACCTCGTGCACGAGGTCACCAGCCCGCAGGCCTTCGACGGACTCCGCCTGGCCGGCCGCCCCGTGCGCCGCCCCGATCTGACGATCGCGACCGAGGACCACAACACCCCGACCCTCGCCATCGACAAGCCGATCGCCGATCTGACGAGCCGCACCCAGATCCACACGCTGCGCCGCAACGCCGAGGAGTTCGGCGTCCGCCTGCACTCGCTGGGCGACATCGAGCAGGGCATCGTGCACGTGGTCGGCCCGCAGCTCGGGCTGACGATGCCCGGCATCACCGTCGTCTGCGGCGACTCACACACCTCGACGCACGGCGCGTTCGGCGCGATGGCGTTCGGCATCGGCACCAGCGAGGTCGAGCACGTCATGGCCACGCAGACCCTGCCGCTCAAGCCGTTCAAGACGATGGCGATCACCGTCGAGGGCGAGCTGAAGGAGGGGGTGACGGCGAAGGACATCATCCTGGCCGTCATCGCGAAGATCGGCACCGGAGGCGGACAGGGCTACGTGCTCGAGTACCGCGGCTCCGCCATCCGCGCGCTCTCGATGGAGGGCCGGATGACGATCTGCAACATGTCGATCGAGGCCGGCGCCCGCGCGGGCATGGTCGCCCCCGACGAGACGACCTTCGCCTATCTGAAGGGCCGCCCCCACGCCCCCTCGGGTCAGGACTGGGACGAGGCGGTCGCCTACTGGCGCACGCTGCCCAGCGACGAGGGCGCCTCCTACGACGCCGAGGTCGTGCTGGACGCCGACGCGCTCGAGCCCTTCGTGACCTGGGGCACGAACCCCGGCCAGGGAGTGTCGCTGTCGCAGTCCGTCCCGGACCCGGAGGCCATCGCCGACCCGAACGAGCGCTCCAACGCCCGTCGCGCGCTGGAGTACATGGACCTCGAGGCCGGCACCCCGATGAAGGAGATCCCGGTGGACGCGGTCTTCATGGGCTCCTGCACCAACTCCCGCATCGAGGACCTGCGGGCCTTCGCCTCCGTCATCAAGGGCCGGACCAAGGCGCCGGGCGTGCGCGTCATGGTGGTGCCCGGCTCCGCCCGCGTGCGGATCGAGGCCGAGGCCGAGGGCCTGGACCGCGTGTTCACCGACTTCGGCGCGGAGTGGCGGTTCGCCGGCTGCTCGATGTGCCTGGGCATGAACCCGGATCAGCTCGCCCCGGGAGAGCGCTGCGCCTCGACGTCGAACCGCAACTTCGAGGGACGCCAGGGCAAGGGCGGACGCACGCACCTCGTGTCCCCGCTCGTCGCCGCCGCGACCGCCGTGCGCGGCACCCTCTCCAGTCCCTCCGATCTGGAGCCCGCTCGAGAACTGGTGGAGGCCTGATCATGGACAAGTTCGAGACCGTCACCGGCATCGCCGCGCCGCTGAAGCGCAGCAACGTCGACACCGACCAGATCATCCCGGCGGTGTTCCTCAAGCGCGTCACCAAGACCGGTTTCGAGGACGCGCTGTTCCACGGCTGGCGCCAGGAGGAGGACTTCGTCCTCAACCGGCCGGCGTTCCAGGGGGCGCAGATCCTCGTCGCGGGTCCCGACTTCGGCACCGGCTCCAGCCGCGAGCACGCGGTCTGGGCGCTGCGCGACTTCGGCTTCCGGGTCGTCCTGTCCTCCCGCTTCGGCGACATCTTCCGGGGCAACTCCGGCAAGCAGGGGCTGCTCGCCGCGGCGGTCGCCGAGGAGGCGATCGAGCGCCTCTGGGAGCTCATCGACGCGCAGCCGGGAATAGAACTGACCGTCGATCTGGTTGCGCGTACGGTCACCGCCGGTGGCGAGTCCTTCCCCTTCGAGGTCGACGACTACACTCGTTGGCGCCTGATCGAGGGGTTGGACGACATCGGTCTGACTCTGCGCGACGAAGCGCGCATCTCCGAATTCGAGACCCGCCGCGAGAGCTGGCGGCCCAAGACATTGCCGGTGAAATAGCGTGAACACACTTCTTCAGGATGCGAAGGCCCTCCAGGACGCGAAGGCGTCCGGGGCGCGGGTGGGGATGATGACCGAGCGGATCACGATCAACGGCGGTCGCCCGCTGAAGGGCCGCATCGAGCTCAAGGGCGCGAAGAACCTCGTCACCAAGGCCATGGTCGCGGCGCTGCTCGGCGAGACCGCCTCGACGCTGCGCGACGTCCCGGACATCAGCGACGTCCGCGTCGTGAAGGGCCTCCTCGAGGTGCACGGAGTGAAGGTGCAGCAGGGCCCCGAGGTGGGCGAGCTGATCCTCGACCCCTCGAACGTCGAGTCGGCGCACTTCGCCGACATCGACGCGCACGCCGGCTCCAGCCGCATCCCGATCCTCTTCTGCGGACCGCTCCTGCACCGCCTGGGCGAGGCGTTCATCCCCGACCTCGGCGGCTGCCGGATCGGCGACCGTCCGATCGACTACCACCTCGAGGTGCTGCGCAACTTCGGCGCCATCGTCGAGAAGCTGCCCTCCGGCATCCGGATGTCGGCCCCCGAGGGCCTGCACGGCGCCAAGGTCGCGCTGCCCTACCCCAGCGTCGGCGCCACCGAGCAGGTGCTGCTGACCGCGGTGCGCGCCTCGGGCATCACCGAGCTGTCGGGTGCGGCCATCGAGCCCGAGATCATGGATCTCATCAACATCCTGCAGAAGATGGGCGCCATCATCTCGGTCGACACCGACCGCGTGATCCGCATCGAGGGCGTGGACCGCCTCGAGGGCTACACCCACCGCGCCCTGTTCGACCGCAACGAGGCCGCCTCCTGGGCGGCCGCGGCCCTCGCGACCGACGGCGACATCTTCGTCGGCGGCGCCCGCCAGCAGGAGATGACGACGTTCCTCAACGTCTTCCGCAAGGTCGGCGGCGCGTTCGAGATCGCTGAGGACGGCATCCGCTTCTACCACCCCGGTGGCGAGCTGAAGCCGGTCATCATCGAGACCGACGTGCACCCCGGCTTCATGACCGACTGGCAGCAGCCGCTCGTCGTGGCGCTCACCAAGGCGAAGGGCGTGTCGATCGTCCACGAGACCGTCTACGAGCAGCGCTTCGGCTTCGTCGACGCCCTGGTCAAGATGGGTGCGACCATTCAGATCCACCGCGAGTGCCTCGGCGGGCAGGCGTGCCGCTTCGGCCAGCGCAACTTCATGCACTCGGCCGTCATCTCCGGTCCGTCGAAGCTGCACGGCGCGGACATCGTGGTGCCGGACCTGCGCGGCGGGTTCTCGCACCTGATCGCGGCGCTCTCGGCCGAGGGCACCTCGACGGTCTCGAACGTGGGCATCATCAGCCGCGGCTACGAGAACTTCCTGACGAAGCTCGAACTGCTCGGCGCCGACTTTTCGCTCGACGCGTAGCCGCACCGCCCGTCAGACCCTCCGGAGGAGCCCGCATCGTCGGGCTCCTCCGTCGTTCCCGGGGGTCTTGCCGAGCTCCTCGTCCTGGGCGTACGGTGTGCGCATTCTCAGGCGGAGGGGTCCGCCGGAGCCGCCGCGGACGAGGAGCGACCATGGACGATCCGGCCGTCTCCACTGAAGGGCTGGTCAAGACGTTCGGCACGACCCGAGCGATCGACGGCGTCGATCTCGAGATCCCGCGCGGCGGGGTGCACGGCTTCCTCGGCCCGAACGGTGCCGGCAAGACGACGACCATCCGCGTCCTCGCGACACTCCTGCGGCCGGACGCCGGACGCGCACTGGTGCTGGGGCACGACGTCGTCACCGAGGCGAAGGAGGTGCGGCGGAAGGTCAGCCTCACGGGCCAGTTCGCGTCGGTCGACGAGGACCTCACCGGCCGCGAGAACCTCCGGCTGATCGGGCGGCTCTTCGGCTACACCGGCTCGCGCGCGTCGCGACGGGCCGACGACCTGCTCGACGCGTTCCACCTGGGCGAGGCGGCCGACCGGCAGGTGAAGAAGTTCTCGGGCGGGATGCGGCGCCGGATCGACATCGCGGCGAGCATCGTGGTCACTCCGGAGCTGCTGTTCCTCGACGAGCCGACGACCGGGCTGGACCCGCGCAGCCGCAACGAGGTGTGGGACATCGTCCGCGCGATGGTGGCGAGCGGCACGACGGTGCTCCTGACGACCCAGTACCTCGACGAGGCCGACCGGCTCGCCGACCGCATCAGCGTCATCGACACCGGCCGGGTGATCGCCGAGGGCACGCCGGGGGAGCTGAAGGCGTCGGTCGGATCCGGGTCGCTGCACGTCCGCGTGCTCGATCCCGCGTCCCGGGGCGAGGCGCGGCGGCTCCTCGAGGCGGTGCTCGGAGTCGAGGTGCGGGAGGAGGCCGATCCGGCAGCCCTCGCGGCGCGCGTGGACGGCTCCGCCCGTGACGTCACCCGTGCCCTGACCGCGCTGGAGGGCGCCGGCATCGAGCTCGCCCAGTTCTCGCTCGGCCAGCCCTCCCTCGACGAGGTGTTCCTCGCGCTGACCGGCAGGCCGCAGACCACGAGCACGGAGGAGGCCGCATGAGTCTCGACACCGCCCGCGAGACCGCACCGGATCGCGAGGCTCTCCTCGCCGTCCTCGTGCAGGGCGAGCGGCCGACTCCGCCGGGGCCCCTCTCGACGTCCCTCACGTTCGGCTGGCGCGCGCTGCTGAAGATCAAGCACGTGCCGGAGCAGCTGTTCGACGTGACGGTGTTCCCGATCATGTTCACGCTGCTCTTCACCTTCCTCTTCGGCGGGGCGCTGGCCGGGAGCACGGTCGACTACATCCAGTTCCTGCTGCCCGGGATCCTGGTGCAGGGCGTGATCATGATCACGATGTACACGGGCACGACGCTGCGGACCGATCTGGATCGCGGGGTCTTCGACCGCTTCCGGTCGCTGCCGATCTGGCGTCCCTCCGCGCTCGTCGGCATGCTGCTCGGCGACGCGGTGCGTTTCACCATCTCGGCGGTGATCACCGTCTGCCTCGGCCTCCTGCTGGGCTTCCGACCGGGCGGAGGAGTGGTCGGCGTCGTGCTCGGAGTGCTCCTGCTGCTCGTCTTCGCGTTCGCGCTCGGCTGGATCTGGACGTTCCTCAGCCTGGTGCTGCGCACCTCCGGCTCCGTGATGGGCGTGAGCATGCTCGTGATCACGCCGATCACCTTCGGCAGCAACATCTTCGTCGACCCCGCCACGATGCCGGGCTGGCTGCAGTCCTTCGTCGAGGTCAATCCGGTCTCGCACCTGGTCACCGCCGTGCGGGCGCTGATGGCGGGAGCGGACCCGGGTGCGGAGCTCGTGCTGACGCTCGTGTGGGCGACGGGGCTCGTCGCGGTGTTCGGGACGCTGACGATGTGGCGCTACCGCGACGCTCGGTAGCGGGAGCGTCAGCCGCGACGCGAGCCCCAGACTGCGCGGGACTTCGGCCGACCGACAGCGGGGATCCGCTGCTGCAGTCGGGCGTGCAGCCGGTCAGCCGTCTCCTCAGGAGCTCGCCGCAGTCCCAGCAGCCCGGGTCCCTCGACGAGACGGAGCGTCAGGAGGCGGGCACGGGCTCCCCTCGTGACGCCGAGCACGAGGACCGAGCCGTGGCGTTCCACTCCTCGAGTGCGCGACCACGGGATGCGCGACTCGTGCTCGCCGGTGGCGATCACCAGGTGGTCCGGCTCCGGGCGGACGACGACGAACGTGCGCAGGAGCGGTGACGGAGCGTCCGGGTCCAGCCAGCGCAGCAGTCGGTGCAGGCGACGCGTCCCGACGGCGGCGACTCCGCCGGAGGCTTCGGCGCGCACGAGCACGAGCGGGCCCGCCACGTGCCGGACGATCACCGTCGCGACCAGGCCGAGCACGAGGACGAGGACGATCGCGCCGGCGACGATCGGGGTCGTGCTCAGGATCTGCTCCAGCACGGCGTCGCGAGACCCGCTGTCGACTCCGATGGCGGAGAGCACCGCCCACAGAAGCAGAGGGCCGAGGAAGGCGAGCGCCGGGAGGCTCTCGCGCAGGACCCGGCCCGCCGCCCTCACAGTGCCGGAGGCACTCGGATTCAGCGGTCGCTCGGGCACGATCGAACGCTACAGCCCCGCGGAACGGAGCACCGGCCCGGGCGCGGCGGGCGTGGGCGGGCCGCGTCGACGAGGGTCGATGGCAGGATGGGCGGGTGTCTGAACGCAGCCGTCCGTCCGTCTTCTGGTTCCTCGCGGCCGCGGTGATCCCCGCGATGACCGCCTCCGTCGACCTCCGCGTCCGCGACGGCCACAAGGTCCCGAGCACCGGCGCCTTCGTCTTCGCGCCGAATCACTACAGCGAGATCGACCCGATCATCACCGGGTGGACGCTCTGGAAGCTGGGGCGCGCGCCGCGGTTCCTCGCGAAGGCGTCGCTGTTCAAGGTCCCCGTCCTCGGGGCGCTCCTGCGCGCGTCGGGGCAGATCCCGGTCGAGCGCGCCGGGACCGTCCGCGGGAACGAGCCGCTCAAGGCGGCGAAGGCGCTCGTCGACGAGCAGCGCTCGGTGATCATCTACCCCGAGGGCTCGCTCACCCGTGACCCCGAGCTCTGGCCGATGCGCGGCAAGACCGGGGCGGTGCGCATGGCGCTGCAGTACGACCTGCCCGTGATCCCCGCGGCGCACTGGGGCACGCAGCAGCTGATGGGCCGCTACTCCAAGAAGCTCACGCTCTTCCGGCGCAAGCGCGTCGACATCCTGATCGGCGATCCCGTCGACCTGTCGGCGTTCCGCGGGCGCAGCCTCGACGCCGTCACGCTGAACGAGGCGTCGGCGGTCGTCATGGCCGCGATCACCGCACTGCTCGAGGAGCTGCGCGGCGAGACCGCGCCGGCCACCCGGTGGAACCCGTCCGAGCACAACCAGAAGGGGACGGGACGCTTTGAGTCCGAGCAGTAGGAGATCCGCTCCGATCCCGGTCCCGCGCCGTGTCGCGGTTCTGGGAGCGGGGAGCTGGGGGACCACGTTCGCCAAGATCCTGGCGGACGGAGGATCGGACGTCGTGATGTGGGCGCGCCGGAGCGAGCTCGCCCGCGAGATCACCGAGGCCAAGCGCAACAGCGACTACCTGCCCGGCATCAACCTGCCGCGCAACATCCGCGCGACACCGCGCATCGAGGAGGCGCTCGAGGGCGCCGACCACGTCTACCTCTCGATCCCGTCGCAGTCGCTGCGCGGCAACCTCGAGGCGATCACTCCGTTCCTCACCGAGCGCACGGTGCTCATCAGCCTGATGAAGGGCGTGGAGAAGAGCACGGGACTGCGGATGAGCGAGGTGATCGCGCAGATGCTGCCGATCGATCCGAGCCGCATCGCGGTCGCCTCCGGGCCCAACCTCGCCCTCGAGATCGCGAAGGAGCAGCCGACGGCCGCCGTCATCGCCTCCGAGAGCCTCGTCACCGCTCAGGAGGTGGCCCTCGCCGCCACCAACCGCTACTTCCGCTCCTACGTGAACACCGACGTGATCGGCACCGAGTTCGGCGGCGTGCTGAAGAACCTGATCGCGGTGGCCATCGGCATCGTCGACGGGGTCGGCTACGGCGAGAACACGAAGGCGTCGATCATCACGCGCGGCCTCGCCGAGATGACCGACTTCGCGGTCGCCTACGGGGGCCGGCCGGAGACGATGTCCGGTCTCGCGGGGCTGGGCGACCTCATCGCCACCTCGAGCTCGTCGCTCTCGCGCAACAACACCGCCGGGCGGCTGCTCGGGCAGGGCTACAGCTTCACCGACGTGGTGAAGTCGATGCAGCAGACGGCGGAGGGACTCGCGTCCGTGGCCCCCGTCCTGGAGCTCGCCCGTGCGCGCGGAGTCGACATGCCCATCGTCCAGCAGGTGTCGCAGGTGCTCGCCGGTACGCTCGACCCGAAGGACATCGCGCCGCACCTGACCACGGATTCGGACGAGCCACAGGGTGAGAGGAACCTCGATGACCAGCAAGCTCCGCGTCGCCGTTCTGTTCGGGGGGCGCTCCAGCGAGCACTCGATCAGCTGCGCCACGGCGGCAGGGGTCCTGAGGGCGATCGACCGTGACCGCTTCGAGGTGATCCCGGTCGGGATCACCGTCGACGGCGCGTTCGTGCTCGAGGAGGACCGTCCCGAGAAGTTCGCGCTCGACGCGGCGGCCCTGCCCCGCGTGCACGACGACGGCAGCCGCGTGCGCTGGCCGGAGTCGGTGCTCTCGCGCGAGCTGAGCGTCACGCGGGCCGACGGCTCGACCGAGTCGCTCGGGGACGTCGACGTCGTGTTCCCGATCCTGCACGGGCCGTGGGGCGAGGACGGCACGATCCAGGGGCTCCTCGAGCTCGTGGGCCTGCCCTACGTCGGCTCGGGCGTGCTCGCCTCGGCGCTCGGCATGGACAAGCACTTCACCAAGACGGTGCTGCGCGCGGCCGGCATCGAGGTCGCGCCCTGGTACACGGTGACCGAGGCGGAGTGGCGCGCGGCCCCCGGCGACGCCGAGGCGGCGCTCGACGAGCTCGGGTTGCCCGCTTTCGTGAAGCCGGCGCGAGCCGGCTCCAGCGTCGGAGTGAGTCGGGTCGACGACCGCGCGGACCTCGCTGCGGCTCTCGACGAGGCGTTCTCGCACGACTCCCGCGTGCTCGTCGAATCGGCGATCGTGGGCCGCGAGGTCGAGATCGGCGTGCTCGGCGGTCGTCGCGGGGAGCTGCCGCGCTCCTCCGTCGCCGGCGAGATCGTGATCTCGGGCCGCGGCTTCTACGACTTCGAGGCCAAGTACCTCGGGGCGGCAGGCATCGACCTGGTCTGCCCCGCCGACCTCAGCGCCGACGAGCTCGCCGAGATGCGCGAGCTGGCGGTGCGCGGGTTCGAGGCGATCGGGGCAGAAGGACTGGCCCGCGTCGACTTCTTCCTCACCGCCGACGGCTTCGTGGTGAACGAGATCAACACGATGCCCGGATTCACGCCGATCTCGATGTTCCCGCGGATGTGGGGGGCGAGCGGCGTCGAGTACCCCGACCTCATCACGGAGCTGATCGAGCTGGCCCTCGAGCGCCGCCCGGTCGCGGTGGCGTGACGGATCCGGCCCTGGGGCTGCGCCTCGAGGCGGGACCGACCGCTCCCTTCGAGCAGATCCGGGAGCAGATCACCGCGCAGGTGGCCGACGGCGCGCTGATCGTCGGCACGCGGCTCCCGCCGGTGCGCGCCCTGGCAGAGACGCTGGGCATCGCCGCGGGGACGGTCGCGCGCGCCTACAAGGAGCTCGAGGCGGCCGGTGTCGTCGAGACGCGCGGTCGCTCCGGCACCGTCGTCGCGCGCGGAGCGGAGGGTGTGGGCCACGAGGCGCAGCTCGCGGCGGTCGCGTTCGCCGAGCGGATGCGCGCGCTCGGCGTCGCTCCGGACGAGGCACTGCGGATGGTGCGGACGGCGCTCGGCCGCTGAGCTCAGCCCTCGGGCGTCCCGGTCGTGTCGAGGGTGTCGGTCTCGGACACGTTCGTGCACTCGCCGACCTTCGGCAGGTAGGACACCGACTCGGCCAGGTCGACGACGGCCGAGGTGCCGGAGGCGCGGCTCTGGTCGACGGTGATCTCGACGGCCGGATCGCGCCCGTACGTCGTCAGCGTGTACACGTCGTCGGCCGCCTGCGACTCGTCGATGATCCAGTCGACCCCGCTGACCGAGACGCAGAGGTCGGTCGTGGGGCCGGGCACCTCGACTCCGCAGTGCAGGATGACCGCGGCCGGGGTGCCCCAGGCGCCGGTGCCCTGCGCGTTCGTCTCGCGCTCGGGCTGGCCCGCCACGACATCCGGCAGTCGGACCGAGACCTCGGCGCACTCGGCGCTCGTCGCGTCCGCGGCCGGTTCGAGCGCGACCGGGGCGGAGCAGCCGCTGAGCAGGAGCACGGCGGACAGGGCGGCGAGGGGGCAGGCGAGGCGGCGGGGGGACATCGCGAGCCAGGCTAGCGTGTCAACCATGGCACCGGATCAGAGCTCCACCGCGGCCGACGCCGCCTCCCCGCCGGCCGCCCCGTCGCTGGCCGAGCTGAGCGAGCGCGAGGTCCTGGCTCGGGTGCTCGCCCGGCTGTCCGCCGGATCCGCGGGTGCCGAGACGCTGGTCGGGCCCGGCGACGACTGCGCCGTGGTGCGTGCTCCCGACGGCCGCTTCGTCGTCACCACGGACATGATGGTGCACGGCCCGGACTTCCGGCTCGCGTGGTCCACTCCGTTCGACCTCGGCTGGAAGGCGGCGGCGTCCAACCTCTCGGACGTCGCGGCGATGGGCGCCCGCCCGACGGCGCTGGTGGTCGCGATCGCCGCGCCGCAGGAGCTCGGCGTCGACGTGCTGGAGGGGATCGCCGACGGTCTGGCCGCGGGGTGCGCGGCGATGGCTCCGGGCTGCGGGGTGGTCGGGGGAGACCTCTCGGCCTCGGCGACCCTCACCCTCTCGATCACCGCGTTCGGCTCGCTCGACGACCGGGCGCCCGTGCTGCGGAGCGGAGCCCGTCCGGGTGACGTGCTGGCCGTGGCGGGGAACCTGGGCGCGGCGGGCCTCGGACTGCGGCTGCTCTTCGAGCGGGCGCAGGAGGACGGCGTGCCGTCCTCGCGACTCGCGGCGCGGCTCCGGGAGCGGCTGCCGGCGGTCCTCGACGCACAGCTGCGGCCGACCTCGCCGATCGCGGCGGGGATCGCCGCCGGCGGCTCCGCCACCGCGATGATGGACGTCTCCGACGGCGTCGTCCTCGACGCGCGGCGGATGGCGCGTGCGAGCGGAGTGGTCCTCGACCTCGATCCGGCGGCGGTCGACGCGCACGCCGCTGCACTGACCGATGTCGACGGCATCGACGCCTCGCTGGCCCGCTCGCTCGTGCTGGGCGGCGGCGAGGACCACGCGATGCTCGCCTGCTTCCCGGAGGGCGTCGCGCTCCCCGTCGGCTTCACCGTGCTCGGGCGGGTCCGCGAGGGCGCTCCCGAGGTCCGGCTCGGCGGAGCGGCTCTCGAGGACCGCGGCGGATGGGACCCCTACCTCGGCTGGGACGGCGCCGCGGGGTGACCCGCTAGTCGGCCTCGGAGCGGGAGGCCCACCAGATCGTGGTGTCCCCGTAGTCCTTGCGGCGCTCGCGCTCGAGTCCGGCGGGCCACGTCGGCTCCGGGCTGCGGGAGCTCCGCTCGACGACCACGACGGCGTGCTCGTGCAGCAGCGGCAGCACGCCCGCCAGATCGGCCGCGAGCTCCTCCTCGGTGACGTCGTAGGGCGGGTCCAGGAGCACCGTGTCGGCGAGCAGTCCTGCGGCGCGGTCGAGGAACGAGCGGACGGACGAGGTGACCACCTCGATCCGCGGGCGCGGCAGCCGTCCGGCCGCAGCCGCCGAGACGACGGCCCGGGCGTTCGCATCGATCGTCCGGGCGGCGGAGGGATCGCGCTCCACGAGCACCACGTAGGCGGCTCCGCGGCTGGCGGCCTCGAGCCCGAGTGCTCCGGATCCGGCGTAGAGGTCGAGGACCGTCGCCTCGTCGAGGGCGTCGCGCGCCTCGAGTGCCGAGAAGACGGCCTCGCGGACACGATCGCTGGTGGGACGGGTGCCGGCGCGCGGGACCTTGAGGGTGAGCGACCCGGCGTAGCCGGAGATGATCCTGGTCACCGTCCGAGGATACGGGGGCGCCCGCAGCTGGGAGACCGCCCGATCCGACCGCCCGTTACCGGTTCGAGACTGAGAGAATCGATGATCATGACGTCCCTGGATGACACCCTCGCCCCTGTCGGCGGCCCCGCGGGCCCGAGCGGGGCTCGGGCGCCGATGTCCCGCGAGGAGTTCACCGCCCACTGCGGTGCGATCCTCCGCAATCTGACCAGCGTGATCGACGGCAAGGACGCTGAGGTCTCGATGGCGCTGACCGTCTTCCTCGCCGGCGGCCATCTGCTGATGGAGGACGTGCCGGGCACCGGCAAGACCGTCCTCGCGAAGTCCCTCGCCGCCTCGGTCGGCGGCAGCGTCGCCCGCATCCAGTTCACCCCGGACCTGCTGCCCTCCGACGTCACCGGCGTCTCGGTGTACAACCAGGCGACCCGGGACTTCGAGTTCAAGCCCGGCCCGGTCTTCGCGAACATCCTCATCGGCGACGAGATCAACCGCGCCTCGCCCAAGACGCAGTCGGCCCTGCTCGAGTGCATGGAGGAGCGCCAGGTGTCGGTCGACGGCATCACGCACCTCCTCCCTCGCCCCTTCGCGGTCGTGGCGACGCAGAACCCCGTCGAGATGGAGGGGACCTACAGCCTCCCCGAGGCGCAGCGCGACCGCTTCATGGCCCGGCTCTCGCTCGGCTACCCCGACGAGCGCGCCGAGCTCGAGATGATCCGCACCCGAGACGCGGCCAGCCCGCTCGACGCTCTGCGGCCCGTCGTCACGCGCGACGAGCTCGAGCGGATGATCGACTACGTGCAGTCGGTCTACGTCGCGCCCCCCGTGCAGGAGTACGTCGTCGCGATCATGCAGGCGACGCGCATCGATCCGGAGCTGCGTCTGGGCGGGAGCCCCCGCGCGACGCTGCAGCTCATCGCCGCGGCGAAGTCGCTCGCAGCGATCAACGACCGCGACTTCGTCGTGCCGGACGACATCGACGCGCTCGCGGTGCCCGTCCTCGGCCACCGCCTGCTCCCTGCGACCCGTCTGCCGGGACGCTCCGGATCGGGCGCCTCGCACTCGGTGACCGAGATCGTGCAGCGCATTCTGGCGTCGACGCCCGTGCCCTTCAGCGGCCGTGGCGACTGAGCGCCGCGGCCTCGACGGGCCCTCTCCGCGCATCGGCTCCCTCCCCGCGCTGGGCGGGGTCGCGCTCACGCTGCGCGGCTGGGCCTTCGTCGTGCTCGGCACGGCGGCGATCGTGGCCGCGCCTCTGATGGACTTCCGCGAGCTGCTGTTCCTGGGGCTCGTGCTCCTCGGACTGCCCTTCGGGGCCGTCGTGTCGCTCGCGGTCTCGACGCCGGTCGTGCAGGTGCAGCGGCGCTTCGAGCCGCGCGTCGTGGCGGTCGGCGACGTCGTGGACGTCGACGTGGTGCTCGAGAACCGCGGCGGGCCGCTGCGCTCGGCCCGCGCCGAGGACCGGCTGACGCGGAGGGACCGCGGCGACGACTCCGGCCGCTCCGTCGCGAGCGGCGGGTTCGGACTGCCTCCCGTGGCGCGTGCAGGACAGCGGTCGAGCCGCGTCCGCGCCCGGTACCGCCTGCCCGCGGGACGACGCGGGATCCACCGCCTCGGGCCGCTGCGGATCGTGCGCAGCGAGGCCCTCGGGCTGGCTCTGCGCGAGAGCATCGTCGGCTCGGCGCAGCCGTTCGTCGTCACTCCGCGCGCGGTGCCGCTCGAGAGCGACGTGCTCGACGCGTTCGGCGCCGGCGGATCGAGCCCGGTCGCGCACGCGACAGCGGGATCGGGCACCGACGACGTCATCCCGCGCGACTACCGGCCCGGCGACGCCATGCGCCGGGTCCACTGGCGCGCGAGCGCGCGCTCCGGCGAGCTGATGGTGCGCCAGGACGAGCAGAACACCGATCCGCACGCGTGGATCCTGCTCGAGTCGCGGGCGAGCCGCGTCCTGGACCGGCCCGCCGGTGACGGCCGTCGAGCGCGCGGCGACGGCGACCGACTCGAGTGGGCGGTCTCGATGACCGCCTCGCTGGCCGTCCACCTGCTCGACCGCGGATTCGAGACCCACCTCGTCGAGACCGGCGCGGGGCCCGACGTGCAGCACTCGGAGGACGAGCGCGAGGTCGCGCACGACGTCCTGCTCCGGCTCGCGGAGCTCGTGCCGTCCGAGGAGTCGGCCGACGCCGCCGCGCGGATCGCCGGCGAGATGCGCGAGGCCGGGGGAGTGCGTCCGGTCTTCGCCGTGCTCACCCGCCTCCGCGAGGAGGACCTGGACGCGCTCTCGTCGCTCGCCTCGCACGCCCGGCCCGCCATCGCGTTCCTCGTCGAGGGGACCGCGGAGGAGGAGGCCGCGCTCTCGTCGCTGGGCTGGTACCCGGTCGCCACGACCGCGCGCACGAGCATCGAGGAGGCCTGGTCCGAGGCCCTCGCGCTGAGGGCGATCGCATGAGCCGGCGCACCGATCGCGACCCGCGGGCCGGCTCCGCTCTGCTCTCGCTCCTGCTCTGGCTCGCCCTCGTCTCGGCGGCGTCGGGCACGGGCCGACTGCTCGAGGGCATCGGCTGGCTCGTCCAGCTGACCCTCGCCGTCGGAGTCGTGCTCGCGGTGCCCGCGGGTGCGCGGGCTCTCCGCGCGCACCCCGTCGTGCCGCCCGTGCTCGGCACGCTCACGGCGGTCGTCGTCCTCACCGCGATGTTCGTGCCGGCGCGCGCACTGTTCTTCCTGCTGCCGACCCCGGCGGCGATCGCCGACGCGCAGACCCTCGCCCAGGCCGGATTCACCTCGATCGCCCAGCAGGGCCTGCCCGCCACCGCCGACAGCGGCATCGCGTTCCTCCTGGTGGGCGGCGTCGTCGTCCTCGCCTGGGCCGCCGACCTCTTCGCCTTCTCGGTGCGGCTGCCCGCGCTGACCGGGCTGTTCCTCCTCGCGCTGCTCGCGGTGCCGGCGATCATCGACCCCTCCGAGGTGTCCTGGCCGAGTCTCGTGCTGACCGCGCTGGCCTACGCGGGGGTGCTCGCCGCGGGATCGCGTCCCGAGCGCCGGGCTCCCGCCCGCCGACTGTCCGCCGCCTCCGCCCTGCCGTCGGTCGCGGTCGTCGGCGTGGTCGTCGTCTCCGCGGGGCTGCTCGCGGGCTCCGCATCCGGCTACGTCCGCACGCCGTCCTCCTCCGGGGTCTCGGGCACCCTGTTCAACGGGTCGATCGATCCCGTCGTGGCGCTGGGCGACGACCTGCGCCGGCCCAACCCGGTGACGGTGCTGCGCTACTCCACCGACTCCGATCTGCCCGTGTACCTCCGCGTGCTCACGGTCTCGGACTTCGACGGCGAGAACTGGGCGCCGAGCGGCACGGAGGCGACGGCCCCGGTCGAGGAGCCGATCGCTCCCGAGGGCCTCGCCGAGAGCGTGCCGCGCGAGACCGAGCAGGTCGAGGTCGAGGTCGAGACCCTCCGCAGCCAGTGGCTGCCCGTGCCCTACCCGGTCTCCTCCCTCGAGGGCGTCGGGGACGGCTGGCTGCAGGACGTGCAGGACGGCTCGATCCGCGGCGACGCGACCACCCGGGCCGGCGACGAGTACCGGGTCGAGGCGCTGCGCCTCGCGCCCGACCCGCAGCAGCTGCTCGCCGCACCGGCGTCGGGCGACGCTCTCGAGCGCTACCTGGCTCTCCCGGCCGACGTGCCCGACGTGGTGGGCACCACCGCGGCCGACGTCACGGCCGAGGCGGGGAACGCGTACGACCGGGCGCGCGCGCTGCAGTCGTTCTTCCGCTCCTCCGAGTTCACCTACTCCGAGGACACCCCGGCCGAGGAGGGCTACGACGGCGACGGCGTGGGCGTCCTCGAGGCGTTCCTCGAGGTGCGCGAGGGCTACTGCGTGCACTTCGCCTCGGCGATGGCGGTCATGGCGCGCGAGCTCGGGATCCCGTCCCGCCTGGCGATCGGCTACCAGCCGGGATCCGTGGTGCCCTCCTCGGGCAGCGACCTGACGGACTACCGCCTGCTCTCGTCCGATCTGCACGCCTGGCCCGAGCTGTTCTTCGAGGGCGTCGGCTGGCTGCCCTTCGAGCCCACCCCGAGCCGGGGCGCTCCGGCGTCGTACACGCTGCCCAGCGCGACGTCCTCGGCCGGCGCGACGCCCGGGGCGTCGGCCGGTGCCGCTCCCGAGCAGTCCGAGGAGGCGGAGGCGACCCCGACGCCGACCGCGTCCTCCGCCACGGCGACCCCCGGTGCGGTCGGCTCCTCGACGGCGGCGACGGCGCCCGTCGTCACCGCGTGGGTGCTCCTGCTGCTCCTCCTGCTGGTCCCGTGGCTCCTCCGCCTCGTTCAGCGCTCGCTCCGGCGGCGTGCAGCCGCGACCGGGTCGGCGGAGGCCGCCTGGGCGGAGGTGCTGGCGAGCGCCAGGGATCTCGGCGTGCCGGTCGAGGAGACCGACTCCCCGCGTGCGCAGGAGGCGCTGCTGCGCGACGCCCTCGGCGAGGACGCGGCCGCGCGGAACGACCTGTCGCTCCTCCGCGACACGGTCGAGCGGGCGCGCTACGCCCCCGTGCCCGCAGCGGAGGCGGCGGGCTGGGCCGCCGGCGCGCGGGTGGTGCGGGCGCTGCGGATCGCGGCGGGCACTCCGCGCCGCGCGTTCGCCGCGGTGCTCCCGCGCTCCGCGCTCGGCGCCTTCTCCCACGTCGGACGTCCGAGCTCCGACCTATGATCGACGGGTGATCCCGGACCCCCTCGACGCCTCCCTCGCGCCGGTGATCGGCCCGCGCACGGCCACCGCGGTCGAGAAGGCGTTCGGGTACCGCACCGTCGGCGAGCTGCTCGGCCACTACCCGCGCCGCTACGCGCAGCGCGGCGAGCTCACGGAGCTCTCGCGGCTCCCGGTCGGCGAGAGCGTCACGATCGTGGCGGAGGTGCGCGAGGTGCGGGAGCGGCCGTTGCGCAACCGCCGCGGCTCGCTCCTGGAGGTCGTCATCTCGGACGGCACGGGCACGCTGTCGCTGACGTTCTTCGGGCAGCCGTGGCGGGCGGCGAAGCTCCGCCGCGGCGTGCGGGGGATCTTCGCGGGGACGGTCTCGATGTTCCGCGAGACGGTGCAGCTCACGCATCCCGACTACCGGCTCTTCGAGGACGAGGAGGCCGCGACCGCCGAGGCCGACAAGGGGTCGGCGCTGGCGAAGGACTGGGCCGAGCGCCCGATCCCGATCTACCCGGCGACGAGCGCGATCTCGAGCTGGCAGCTGCAGGCCGCGATCGGCGTGATCCTCGACGGTCTGCGCGACGTGCCCGATCCGATGCCGGAGTCGGTGCGCGCGAGTCGCTCGCTGATGCCGCTCGGCGAGGTGCTCGAGCTGATCCACCGTCCCGCGCGCGAGGGCGAGGAGAGGCGGGCGCGCGAGACGCTGCGGTTCCACGAGGCGTTCCTCCTGCAGCTCGCGCTCCTCGAGCGCCGGGCCGCCGCGAGGGCGACCCCCGCCACCCCTCGCGTGCCCGGGCCGGAAGGCTGGCTCGAGCGCTTCGACGCGGCGCTGCCGTTCTCGCTCACGGGCGACCAGCGCTCGGTCGGCGCCGAGATCGCCGCCGACCTCGCGGGCGAGAGCCCGATGTCGCGACTCGTGCAGGGCGAGGTGGGCTCGGGGAAGACCCTCGTGGCGCTGCGGGCGATGCTCGCGGCCGCCGAGAGCGGCGGGCAGGCCGCGCTGCTCGCGCCGACCGAGGTGCTCGCCGGGCAGCACCTGCGCTCGATCGTGCGGACGCTCGGGCCCGAGCTGTCCACCGCGCTCGTGCCGACCCTCCTGACGGGCGGTCTCGGAGCGGCGGAGCGGCGCGCGGCGCTCCTGCGGATCGTCTCGGGCACGGCGAAGATCGTCGTCGGCACCCACGCGCTGCTGGGCGACAAGGTCTCGTTCTACGATCTGGCGCTGGTCGTGATCGACGAGCAGCACCGCTTCGGAGTGGACCAGCGCGACGCTCTGCGGCGCAAGGGGGCGCAGCCGCCGCACGTGCTCGTGCTCACGGCCACGCCCATCCCGCGCACGGTCGCGATGACGGTGTTCGGCGATCTCGACACGTCCACGATCCGCGAGCTGCCGGCGGGGCGCCCGGGCATCACGAGCCACGTCGTGCCGCTCACCGACAAGCCGGGCCTCATCGCCCGGGCGTGGGAGCGCGCCGAGGAGGAGATCCGGCAGGGCCACCAGGTGTACCTCGTCTGCCCGGCCATCGAGCCCGGCGAGGTCGCGGAGGGCGCCGCGGCGACGGCTCCGGAGGAGGCGGCCACCCCGCTGTCGACGGTCGCGCAGACGCTCGAGGGCGTGCGGTCGCACGCCCTCCTCAAGCACCGCCGCTCGGCCGCCCTGCACGGACGGATGAGCGCGGAGGAGAAGGACGCGGTCATGCGCTCCTTCGCCGCGGGCGAGATCGACGTCCTCGTCTCGACGACCGTGATCGAGGTGGGGGTCGACGTGCCCAACGCGTCGATGATGATCGTGCTGGACGCCGAGCGCTTCGGCGTCTCGCAGCTGCACCAGCTGCGGGGGCGCATCGGGCGCGGCGGCGTACCGGGGGTGTGCCTCTTCGTCACGGCGGCGGAGGCGGGCACTACGGCCCGCGAGCGGGTCGAGGCCGTCGCCGCGACGCTCGACGGCTTCGAGCTCGCCGAGGTCGACCTCGAGCTGCGGCGGGAGGGCGACGTGCTGGGCGACTCGCAGTCCGGCGGCCGCTCCTCCCTCCGCCTGCTGCGCGTCGTGCAGGACGCGCACCTGATCGTCGAGGCCCGTGCCCTCGCCGAGCGGCTGCTCGAGGAGGACCCCTCGCTCTCGGCGCACGACCGGCTCCGCGCCGCGCTCGAGCGCCGCGTGCAGGACCGCGACCGCGAGTTCCTCGCGAAGAGCTGACCCCGGACGGGTGGCATCCGCTCCCGGGAGGGCGCCGGAGTCGGCCGGTACGCTGTCGGCATGGCCCGCATCGCCGTCGTCCCCGGCTCGTTCGACCCCGTCACCCTCGGCCACCTCGACGTCATCGAGCGCGCCGCCCGGCTGGTCGACGAGCTGCACGTGGTCGTCGTCCACAACCCGTCGAAGACCGCGCTGCTGCCCATCGCCCAGCGCGTCGCCCTGATCGAGCAGTCGATCAGGGAGGCGGGGATCGAGGGCTCGATCGTCGTCGCGTCGTGGAGCATGGGGCTGCTGGTCGACTACTGCGTCGACGTCGGCGCGAGCATCCTGGTGAAGGGAATCCGCTCGCAGGTCGACGTCGCCTACGAGACGCCGATGGCGATCGTGAACCGCAACCTCGCGCACGTCGAGACCGTCTTCCTCCTGCCCGACCCGGCGCACGCGCACGTCTCCTCCTCCCTCGTCCGGCAGGTGTCCTCGCTCGGCGGCGACGTCTCCCCGTACGTGCCTCCTGCGGTCGCGGCGTACCTCTCGGCCTGAGCGCCGCGTCGGGCGAGCGCTCGGGGCGGGGGAGAATGGAGCGATGAGTGCGACACGCGTCCAGGCCTGGGCCCTCGACGGGATCCCCGAGGTCTCGCCCGGTGACGACCTGCTCGAGCTGATCCTCGCGGCCGTCGCCGGCGCCGCCGAGGAGGACCGCCCGCGGGGCGGAGACGTGCTCGTCGTCACGAGCAAGATCGTCTCGAAGGCCGAGGGTCGCGTCGTCGCCGCCGAGGACCGCGAGGAGGCGATCACCGCCGAGACCGTGCGCGTCGTCGCCACCCGCGCTCACGCGCACGGGATCACCCGCATCGTCGAGAACCGGCTGGGCATCGTGCAGGCCGCCGCCGGCGTCGACGCCAGCAACGTCGCCGAGGGCACCGTGCTGCTGCTCCCCGTCGATCCCGACGCCTCGGCGCGGGCTCTGTGCGGGGGCCTCCGCGAGCGCCTCGGAGTCGAGGTGGGGGTCGTCGTCAGCGACACCCTCGGCCGCGCGTGGCGGGTCGGGCAGACCGACGCCGCGATCGGCGCGGCGGGACTGCACGTGATCGACGATCTGCGCGGCGCCGTCGACGCGCTCGGCCGCACCCTCGGTGTCACGATGCCCGCCGTCGCGGACGAGATCGCCGCGCTCGGCGACCTCGTGAAGGGCAAGTCGAGCGGGCGCCCGGTGGCGGTCGTGCGGGGGCTCGGGCGCTACGTGACCGGGCTGGAGGCGCCGGGCGCGCGGAGTCTCACCCGGACCGGGCCGGAGGACATGTTCCGCCTCGGAGCCGACGAGGCGTACGCCGAGGGCCGGGCGGCGGCTCGCGCGGAGCTCGGGGCGGCTCCGGAGTGACCGGCCGCTGGAGTGCCGTCGTGGTCTTCAAGGGCCGCGGCACGTCCAAGACCCGCCTCGAGCTCGAGGGGAGGGCGGCGCTCGCGGAGGCGTTCCTGCTCGACACGCTCGCGGCAGTCACCGCCGCGGAGCGCGTCGGGACGATCGTGCTCGTGACCTCGGACGAGGCCGCCGCCTCGCTCGCCCGGCACGAGACCCCCGGGCTCGTCGTCGTGCCCGATCCCGGCGCGCTGAACCCGGCGGTGACGGCCGGGATCGAGGCAGCCCTCCTCCTGGATCCCTCCGCGTCCGTCGTCGCCCTGACCGGCGACCTGCCGGCGCTCGATCCCGCGGCGCTCGACGAGGTGCTCGCGGCGGCCGCACCGCTGCCCGCCGTCGTCGCGGACCGCGCGGGAACCGGCACCACGGCGCTCCTGGTCGGGACGACGGAGCGCGTCGACCCGGCCTTCGGACCCGGATCCCTCGCCCGTCACCGGGCGGCGGGCTGCCGCGTCCTCGACGTCCCCGTCGGGTCGACCCTGCGACTCGACGTCGACACCCTCGAGGACCTGCGGGACGCGGAGGCGGTCGGAGTCGGCCCCCGGACCGCGCTCGTGCTCGCGGCGGCGGCCTGAGCTCAGTCGGCGAGCAGGCCCTGCTCGAACGCGTCCGTGAGCTCGCGGTCCAGGCGCAGCCCGACTCCGTCGACCGAGCGGATCGGCACGGCGCGGCGGGTGCTCGAGACGAGCCACGCGGAGTCGGCAGCGCCGAGGGCAGCGGCGGGCAGCTCCCGTCGCGCGGTCTCGAGTTCTCGACCGGCACCGATCGCCAGGATCCGGGCGACCGTCGTGCCGTCGAGGATGCCGGAGCCCGCAGAGGGCGTCAGCAGCGCACCTCCGGTGAGCAGCACCAGACTCGACGTCGCTCCCTCCAGGAGCAGCCCGTCGCTCGTGCGCCAGACGACGTCGTCGGCTCCGCGGCGGTGCGCCTCGCGCAGGGCGGCCCGGGTCACCGCGCCCGAGGTCGACTTGACGCCGCCGAGGAGCCACGGAGCCGACTCCTGCGCGCCGCTCGGGTAGCCGCGGTCGAGCACGACGACGGCGACCCCGTCGCGCCGGAGGGCGCTCGCGTCGGCGGTGGGCTCGGCGCGCACTGTGCAGCGGGCGGCGGAGGCGCGGTGGCTCGCGACCAGGCGCACCGACAGATCGTCGACGGCGTCGTGCTCGGCGACCGCGAGCGCCACCGCCGCTGTCCAGGCCGCCCGGGGCGGCAGGGCGAGGTCCACGGCCGCCGCGGACGCCTCCAGTCGGCTCAGGTGCTCGTCGAGACCGTGCGGGCGGCCCCGAATGACGGCGAGGGTCTCGAAGACGCCGTCGCCGCGCAGGTAGCCGGGCTCGTCGACCGCGACGAGTCCGCTCGAGGGATCGCGCAGGACGGCGGTGCCGGAGTCGTCGATCTCGACGAGGACGGGGGAGGTCATTCCCCCATCCTGGCCCGCGCGCCCGGTCAGCGCCCGTCGAGTCCTTCGCGGACGTCCTCGGGGGAGGAGAGCTCGCGGCGGAGCTCCTCTGGCCGCACGCGCGCGCTGCCGAGGACGTCCGCCGCAGCGAGCGAGGAGACGTCCAGCGCGGTGAGGGCGCCGATCTCGGCGACCGGCACCTGGAACGTCCTGAACGCCCCGGGGCCGGGGACCGCGCTCTCGCGGACGGTCTCGACGAGCTCCGACTGATCGAGGAGGTACGCGCTCGTCGCGAGGCCCTCGCCGTCCGGACTCCAGGCCGCGATCTTCCAGAACCGACGCGGGATGCCGACACCGCGGTAGACCGGATCGCCGTCGGCCAGCACGGGGCCGGTGAAGACGCTCAGTCGCGACCGCGAGGTCTGCGCGTACTCGAGCACGAAGTCCTCGAGCCCCAGCCACAGCTCCTTCGACTGGTTGAAACCGCTCGCCTGCGGGGCCGCGTTCGTGTAGCAGAAGCTGTCGTAGTTGGCCGCGCGGGCCTCGGCAGGCGCGCCCCACACCGGATCGCGGCGACGGACGAGGTGCCCGCGGTCGAGGTCGTTGCGGGCGTAGACCTCGGGACCGGTCTGCTCCGACTCCGGCACCCGGTCGTCGAGGTGCCAGTCGTCGCCGCGCCCGAGGTCGAGCAGCGCCGCCCCGTCGATGTTCACCGCGGTCGAGAGCGCGAGGCGCCGCACCGGATCCAGCAGGACCTCGAAGTGCGTGTACGCCAGCACGCGGACCGGGCGGTCGGCCGAGGGAGCCGGCGCGACGAGCGGCGCACCGAGGAACGCCGGGTCGAATCCGGTGCTCATCCGTCGACGTCCGGGGTCGCGGTCGCCGTCGGGACCGCGGTGGCCGTGGCGGTGGGCTCCGGCACCGGCGTCCCGGTCGCGGCCGGAGCCGTCGCGGTGGCGGTCGGCGTCGGCTCCTGCGTCTCGGGCGCCGGGGCGGGCACCTGGGAGCCGTTGCTGATCAGGAGCGTGATGCTCGAGTAGCGCGCGATGGCGGTGCCCGAGGCGGGGTCCGTTCCGGCGACCGTGCCGGCGGGAGCGGCCGAGTCGACGGTGGCGCCCTCCTCCACGTCGAACCCGAGGTCCTCGAGGACGTCCGTCGCGGAGTCGACCGATCGGCCGGTCACGTTCGGGATGGTCACCTGGCGGCCGTTCAGCAGGGCCGAGCTGGGGTCGGCGAAGTCGTCGCCGCCGTACTTCTCGTCGGCCCGGGTCATCACCGCGTTCCAGATGTAGTGGCGGAGGTTGGAGGCGTAGGCGCGGTTCCCGGTCTCGGTGCTGCGCACGCGCACCTGGCGCATGGAGGCGTCGCCGGTGATGTTGCCGACCCAGACCACCGTGGCGACCCTCGTCGACGCGCCGTCCATCCAGGTGTGGATCGCGTCGTCGGTCGTGCCGGTCTTGCCGATGTGCTCGATGCCGTCGTCGGGATCGGACGCGGCGGCGGTGCCGCCGGTCACCACGTCCTGCAGCGCGTCGTTCGCTACCGCGGTGAGCTCGGGGGAGAGGGCCTGCGTGCAGGTCGACACGGGCGCCTGCACGGGCGCGCCCGCCGCATCGGTGATGGTGTCGATCGCGATCGCGGTGCAGGCGGCGCCGTTGTTGGCGAAGCCGGCGAAGGCGGTCGCCATCGAGAGCGGGGCGATCTGGTCGGCCGAGCCGAGGATGGCCGACGGGAGGTACTGCAGCTGCGCACCGGACGCCGTCTTCACGCCGAAGGCGGCCGCCTGGTCGCGGATCGCGCACAGGTCCAGCTGCTGGGCCATCGCCACGTAGACGGTGTTGATGGAGCGCATCGTGCCCTGCAGCACGCTGAAGACGCCGGTCTCGTCGTCGTCGTTGCTCACCGGGAACTCGCCGTACCACTCGCCGTCGGGAGCGCACGACGCGGGGAACTCCTCGAAGGTCCGCTCGCGGCCGTTCACCGTCTCGTAGATGGTGTGACCGTTCGCGATCCACTGCGCGAGCGTGAAGACCTTGTAGGTCGATCCGACCTGGAACCCGTTCGAGCCGCCGTACGCCGTATCGGTGTTGAAGTTGATGGCCGAGAAGTTCTCGCCGTTCACCGAACCGGCCGCGTCGTAGTCCTTGTTCTGCACCATCGCGAGGATCCGACCCGTGCCGACCTCCATCGAGACCGTCGAGCTGCCGATGTTCACCTCGTCGATCGGGGTCTTCGGCACCCACTCGTTCGTCGCGGCGGTGGCGACGTCCTGCAGATCGCGGTCGAGGGTCGTGTAGATCTTGTAGCCGCCGCGCTGGAAGTTCGCCAGGCGCGTCGCCTCGTCGGCGCCGAACGCCGGATCGTTCTGGATGACCCGCGAGACGTAGTCGCAGAAGAAGGCGGCGTTCCCGGCGGTCTGGCAGCCGGTGGGCGTCTCCTTGATCGCGGGCACGACCTCCTCCGCGACCGCGGCGTCGTGGTCGGCCTGCGAGATCTTCCCCTCCTCGAGCATGCGGCCCAGCACGTAGTCGCGGCGCTCCTTGTTCGCGGGGATGTTCTCGGGCACGTCGATGCGGAGCCCGTTGGGGTTGTTGACCGTGGCGATGAGGCTCGCGGACTGCGCGAGCGTGAGAGCGGAGGCGGTGGTCGAGAAGTAGTACTCGGCCGCGGCCTGGATGCCGTACACCTGACCGCCGAAGCCGGCGATGTTGAGGTAGCCCAGCAGGATGTCGTCCTTGCTGTACTTCTTCTCGAGGTCGACGGCGAGCTTCATCTCCTTGAGCTTGCGCGCCGGAGTGGTGGCGGTGGCCTCGTCGTACGCCGCCTGCGAGGCCGCCGGGTCGCTCAGCGCCTCGGCCTGCTGGATGAGCACGTTCTTGACGTACTGCTGCGTGATCGACGAGCCGCCCTGCAGGTCGCCGCCGATCACGTTGCTCACGACGGCGCGGATGGTGCCCTGCAGGTCCACTCCGCCGTGCTCGTAGAACCGCGGGTCCTCGGTCGCGAGGGCGGCGTCCTTGACGGACTGGGCGACCTGGTCGAAGGCCACCTCCTCGCGGTTCTGCGCGTAGAAGGAGGCGAGGAGGCCGTCGGTGCCGTCGGCGTTCTTCGCGTAGATCTCGGTCTTCTGGGCGAGCTGGCCCAGCTCGAGGTACTCGGGCACCGTCTCGAACAGGCCGATCGGATTGTTCGAGGCGAGACCGGTGACGGCGAGAGCGGGGGTGACGCCGACCGTGATCAGCAGACCACCGGCGACGCTCGCCCCGACGATCCCGAGGACGCGGGCGAGCACGCCGCCGCGGGCGGTTCCTTGCGCAGACATGGCTACGAGAGTAGGCGACGAGCCTGAGGAGCGCTCGCCGGAGCGCCCGGGAGTAGCGTGAGCGGATGAGCCGGACCCGCACGTGACCGCCGCCGCACCCGCCTCGCCCGAGGAGGAGCGCCGCCGCCGGGCCGTCCTCGTCGTCGCGATCCTCGCCTCCTTCGTCGCCTTCCTCGACGGCACCGTGGTCAACGTCGCCCTGCCCGCGATCACCGACGAGCTCGGCGGCGGGCTGGCCGTCCAGCAGTGGGTGGTCGACGGCTACCTGATCACCCTCGGCGCGCTGATCCTGGTCGCGGGGTCGCTCGCGGACCGCATCGGCCGGGCCCGCAGCATGATGATCGGCCTGGTCGGCTTCGGAGTCACGTCGCTGCTCTGCGCCGTCGCCCCGACCGCGGAGGTGCTGATCGTCGCGCGGATGCTGCAGGGCGCGGCCGGCGCGATCCTCGTGCCGAGCTCGCTGGCCCTGATCATCGCCACGGTGCGCGGTGCCGCGCAGGCGACGACGATCGGCGCGTGGACCGCGTGGACCGGGACCGCCACGATCGCGGGCCCGGTGCTCGGCGGACTGCTCGTGGACGCGGGCTCCTGGCGCTACGTCTTCGCGCTCAACGTGCTCCCGATCCTCGTGACGATCGTGCTCCTGCGCCGCCTCGGGCACGTCGACACCGGCAGCAGGGTGCCGATCGACGGGGTGGGCGCGGTCCTCGGGATCGTCGGGCTCGGCGGTCCGGTCTTCGCGCTGATCGAGCAGGAGCGGCTCGGCGCCACGGATCCGCTCGTGCTGGGAGCGCTCGTCGTCGGGCTCGCGGCGCTCGTGGCGTTCGTCGTCTGGGAGCGGCGGGCACCGCATCCGATGCTGCCCCTCTCGCTGTTCGCCTCGCGCAACTTCACCGTCGGCAACGTCGCGACCGCGTTCGTCTACGGCGCGCTCTCGTTCGGATTCTTCGCCCTCGGACTGTTCCTCCAGCAGAGCCTCGGTTTCTCGGCCACGCTCGCCGGACTCGCCACCCTGCCGCCGACGATCCTGCTGCTGCTCTTCTCGCAGGTGTCCGGATCGCTGTCGGCCCGCTTCGGACCTCGGCTGTTCATGGGGCTCGGGCCGCTCGTCGCCGGCGGCGGGTTCCTCCTGATGGTCGGGGTCCGCGAGCCGGCGGACTACCTCACCCAGCTGCTGCCGGGGATCCTGCTGTTCGGTCTCGGGCTCGCGGTCACGGTCGCTCCGCTGACGTCGACGATCCTGGGCGCGGTGGCGAGCGAGCACAGCGGAGTCGGCTCCGCCGTGAACAACGCGGTCTCGCGGATCGCGGGGCTGGTCGCGATCGCAGCGACCACCCTGGTGGTCGGCGACACCCTCGACGACGGCGGCTTCTCGCGCGCGGCGCTGGCGACAGCGGTCCTGCTGATCCTCGGCGGACTGGTCTCGCTGCTGGGGATCCGGAACCCGGCGCGCGAGCCCGCATCCGCCACGCCCGGGCCGTCGGAAAATTAGTTGTAGCTACATGGAATAGCCGGATCCTCGATACGCTTGCATGTATCGGACGGGGAGCAGCTCTCCGCATCGACCACATCCTCGAGGAGTAATCATGACCGACACGCTTTCCATCCCCGGTTACAAGGCCGGCTCCTGGGTCATCGACCCCACGCACAGCGAGGTCGCCTTCAGCGTCCGCCACCTCATGATCAGCAAGGTCAAGGGCAAGTTCGAGCGCTTCACCGCGACGTTCACCACCGGTGAGAACCCGCTCGACTCGACCGTCGAGGCCACCGCCGAGGTCGCCTCCATCAACACCAACGAGCCCAACCGCGACGGACACCTCCGCACCGGCGACTTCTTCGAGGCCGAGACCTACCCTGAGATCCACTTCGCCTCGACCGGCGTGCGCGCGAACGGCGACGACTTCCTCGTCGACGGGAACCTCACCATCAAGGGCGTCACCAAGCCCGTCACGTTCGAGGTCGAGTTCGGCGGCTTCGGCACCGACCCCTACGGCAACTACAAGGCCGGTCTGACCGCGAAGACCACCATCGACCGCACCGACTTCGGCCTCACCTACAACGCCGCGCTCGAGACCGGCGGCGTCCTCATCGGCGAGAAGGTCACCATCACCCTCGACCTGCAGGCCGCGCACCAGGCGTAGTCCGCTCCGTCCGTTCCGACGCCGTCCGCTCCCTCGGGAGTCGGACGGCGTCGGCGTTCCCGGGGGAGCGCGACCGATCGGTCAGAGCAGTCCGAGCTCCGTCAGCTGCTCGGCGATGCCGGCGCCGTCCGGCGCGTAGACCCAGTGGGTGCCGCTGGTCTCGGAGCGGTCGGCCGCCTTCGAGCGTCCACCCGCGAGCACGGCCTCACCGGTCGACAGCTGCCGGATCGCGATCGCCGCGACCTTGTCGGGGTGCTCGCTCGCGAAGTCCGAGTAGATCTCCTCGTCGTGCTGGCCGTCGTCGCCGACCAGCAGCCACTGCACGTCCGGGAACTCGGCGGCCAGGCGGCGGAGGTTCTGCTCCTTGTGCTGCTTGCCGCTGCGGAACCAGCGGTCGTGCGTCGGCCCCCAGTCGGTCAGCAGCAGCGCGCCTGCGGGATAGAGGTGGCGCGAGAGGAAGCGAGTGAGCGCCGGAGCGACGTTCCAGGCCCCCGTGGAGAGGTAGATGACGGGCGAGCCGTCGTTCTGCCGCGAGAAGCGGTCGAGGAAGACCGCCATGCCCGGCGTGGGCATCCGCGCGTGCTCGTTCAGCACGAAGGTGTTCCACGCGGCGATGAAGGGGCGGGGGAGCGCGGTGACCATGACCGTGTCGTCGATGTCCGAGACGACGCCGATGCGCGCCTCCGGCCGCACGATGAACACGGGGGCCTCGACCGGCTTCGCGTCGGCCGTGGTGAAGGTGATGGTGTGCCAGCCGGGCTCGAGCGTGATCGGGATATCAGAGTCGACCACGCCGCCGCGGTCGGCCACGATGTCGTGCCGCTGCCCGTCGACCTCGACGGACACGACGGCTCCGCTCACGAAGACGCTCGTGAAGCTCCGCCAGCCGCGCACGCCCTCGACCGGCCGCACCTCCTCGGATCCGGGAGGGGTCGGCCGCGTGTAGAGGACACGGGCGAGCACGCGGAGCTGCCCGGTCGAGCCGTAGCCGGTGTAGGGGATCACGCGGGCGACGTAGCCGCGGCGCTTCACGCGGCGCATCCGGAAGCGGTGGATCGCGTCCTCGAGGCGTGCGGCGCGGTGCATGACCTCGGCCGCTCCCGCGCTCATGGGCTTGCTTGCAGGCGTCAGCGGCATCCGCCCAGTCTGGCAGACGGTGCCTCCCGCCGCCGAGTGCTCCCGGCTGGGCCCGGTCAGACGGGGCGGATGAGCTCCGGGCCGTTGTTCGACACGGTGCCGACCGCCGGGCCGACCTCCGCGATCCCGAGCTCCTCCGCCAGCTCCGCCGCGCCGTCGGCGGCCGCGCGCAGCAGCGAGCCGTCGGGCTCCGCCAGCGGGTCGAGCCAGTCCTCGATGAGCTCCGGCTGCAGCAGCACCGGCATCCGCTCGTGCACGTCGGTGAGGGCACCCGCCGAGGGGCGGGTGAGGATCGTGGCCGACAGCAGCCACGGCGAGCCGGGTGCCGCCGCGCGCCACCACTCGTACACGCCCGCGAAGAGCACCACGGAGTCGCCGCCGGGAGAGACGAAGACCGGGGTCTTCGCGCCGTCGGCGCCGACGCGCCACTCGTACCAGCCGGAGGCGGGAACGATCGCCCGGCGGGCGGCGTAGGACTCGCGGAAGGCCGGCTTCTCGGCGACCGACTCGATCCGTGCGTTGAACAGCGGCGCCCCGGCCGACGGATCGGCCGCGGAGCGGGGCACCAGGCCCCAGCGGGCTCCGGCCAGGCGCCGCCTCGGCGGGCTGCCCTCCTCGACGCCCTTCATCGACTCGGCGACCACCGGGATCCGCTGCGTGGGCGCGATGTTCCACGACGGGCCGGGCAGGTCCTCCCCGACATCGTCGATGTCGAAGAGCGCGACGAGGTCGGCCGTGGTCTGCGAGAGGACGAAGCGTCCGCACATGGGTCCTCCTGATGAGGGCGGTCCGTCCGTCCGCGGCGTCGCCCTTCGGGGGGCGACAAACACGAGGGACATTCGGCGAAGTGACGCGGACGGCGTGTCCGCGTGCGTACGATTGTAGGAACCGTCAGCGAAGGAGCCCGCCGTGCCTCTAGGAAATCTCGTGGATCGACCCTTCGGCGAATCCCCCCAGGTCCGCAACGAGCCCGTCCAGGTCCGCAGCGCCGCGCGCCTCGCCTCCCTCCTCGACGCCGCCGCCGCGGTCGTCGACGAGGTCGGCTTCGACCGGCTGACGACCGCCATGGTCGCCGAGCGCGCCGGTGCCGCGATCGGCACCGTCTACCGCTACTTCCCCGACCGCATCGCGGTGCTGCAGGCCCTGCGCGAGCGCGCGCTCGAGCGCTTCCGCAAGAAGGTCATCACCGAGATCCGCGACACCCACCCCGACAACTGGTGGGGCGCCGTCGACTGCGCGGTCGACGCCTTCTGCGACATGCACCGCACGGAGGCGGGCTTCCGCTCGATCCGGTTCGTCGACACCATCCACGCCCCCGAGGTCGCGGGCGAGGCGTTCGAGGCCGGGTTCTTCGCGCGCCGCTTCGCCGAGATCCTCGCCTCCGAGTACGGACTGCCGGGCGGCGCCCAGCTCTCGTTCCGCCTCGAGGTCACCGTCGAGGTGGCCGACGCCCTGCTCACCCGGGCGTTCCTGATCGACCCGAACGGCGACCAGCGCTTCATCGACGAGAGCCGCGCGCTGCTGCGCAACTACCTGTCGATGCACTACGGGCCCGTCGAGGGCTGACGCGGCCCGGTCCCTTCGGCGCTTAGTCCCTCCGGGGCCGGATCGCAACACTCCGCCATCCGGTTGGCGGCCGTCTCCGAATGATGTTTTGCTGACTGCCGGGTTCCCAGGGGGCCTCGGTCCGGGACGGGCTCGGTACAGCGGAGCGAGGGCAGGCACAGGCGTGATCGAATTCCGCGGAGTGAGCAAGCAGTACCCGGACGGCACCCGGGCGGTCGACGACTTCTCGCTCGTCCTCCCGTCGCGGCGCACCACCGTCTTCGTCGGCTCGTCCGGCTGCGGCAAGACCACGATCCTCCGGATGATCAACCGCATGATCGAGCCCACCGGCGGCACGATCGAGATCGACGGCGAGGACATCTCGACGCTGCCCGCCGTGGCGCTGCGCCGGCGCATCGGCTACGTCATGCAGAACTCGGGCCTCCTGCCGCACAGGAGGGTCGTGGACAACATCGCGACCGTGCCGCGGCTGAACGGGGTCGCGAAGCGCACCGCCCACGACCGCGCACTCGAGCTGATGGACACCGTAGGCCTGGACCGCGCGCTCGCCGCGCGATACCCGAGCCAGCTCTCGGGCGGCCAGCAGCAGCGCGTCGGAGTCGCCCGCGGTCTCGCCGTCGACCCCAACATCCTGCTGATGGACGAGCCCTTCGGCGCCGTCGACCCGCTCGTGCGCGCCGATCTGCAGCGCGAGACCCTCCGCCTGCAGCGCGAGCTCGACAAGACCGTCGTCTTCGTCACCCACGACATCGACGAGGCGTTCCTCCTCGGCGATCAGGTCGTGATCCTCGAGAAGGGCGGCCGGATCGCGCAGAAGGGCTCGCCCGCCGAGATCCTCGCCGCCCCTGCGAGCGACTTCGTCGCCGGGTTCATCGGCGCCGACCGCGGCAAGCGCTCGCTGCACATCGAGGAGCGCGACGGCGCGCGACTCGTCGTCGACGGCGACGGGCGGGCGACCGGGGTGCTCCGGCCCGCGGACGGCGGCACCGCGTGAACTGGGTCGTCAACAACGTCGACTCGATCGTCGCGAACCTGATCGCGCACCTGGTCCTCTCGGTGCCGCCTATCCTGCTGTCGTTCGTGATCTCGGTGCCGTTCGGCTGGTTCGCCAACCGGTACCGCTGGAGTCGCGGCACGCTGCTCACCGCGCTCGGGGTGCTCTACGCGATCCCGTCGCTGGCGATGTTCATCCTGCTGCCGGCCGTGCTGGGCATCCCGCTGCGCTCGACGGCGAACGTGATCATCGGCCTGACCCTCTACGGCATCGCCCTCATGGTCCGCACGACCGCGGACGCGCTCTCGGCGGTGTCGGAGGACGTGATCCAGTCGGCGACGGCGATGGGCTACTCCGCCTGGGCCCGGTTCTGGAAGGTCGAGTTCCCGCTCGCCGGCCCCGTGCTCCTCTCGGGACTGCGCGTCGTCACCGTCAGCACGGTCAGCCTCGTGACGGTCGGCGCCGTGCTCGGCATCCAGAGCCTGGGGCTCCTCTTCACCGACGGCTTCCAGCGCGGCATCACGGGAGAGATCGTCTCGGGCATCGTCCTCACCATCGCGCTGGCGCTCGCGCTCGACGCGCTCCTGGTCCTCCTCGGCCGCCTGCTGATGCCGTGGACCGCGGCCGACCGTACCCGCTCGGCGCGCAGGGCGCCGGCCGACCGGACGGCGGTGTCGGCGTGAACCTCATCCTCGACGCGTTCGCCTGGATCGGCGACCCGGAGCACTGGACCGGGATCTACGGGATCCCCACCCGCGTGGCGCAGCACCTGGGCATCAGCCTGCTCGTGCTCGTGATCGCCGCGGTGATCGCGATCCCGATCGGCTACCTCATCGGCCACACCGGCAAGGGCAAGGGCATCGCCGTCCCGGTCGCGGGCGGACTGCGCGCCCTGCCGACGCTGGGCGTCCTGGTGCTCGCGGCCATGAGCCTCGGACTCGGGCTCGGCGCGCCGCTGATCGCGCTCGTGATCCTGGCGATCCCGTCGATCCTCGCCGGCGCCTACTCCGGCCTCGAGGCGGTCGACCGGCGCACCGTCGACGCCGCCCGCTCGGTCGGCATGACGGAGTGGCAGATCCTGACGAAGGTCGAGATCCCGCTCGGGCTGCCGTTGCTGATGGGCGGCCTCCGCTCGGCGACGCTGCAGATCATCGCCACCGCCACGCTCGCCGACTTCATCGGCGCAGGCGGCCTCGGCCGCTACATCTTCCAGGGCGTGAAGGCGGGGGACTACCCGCAGATGCTCGCCGGGTCGATCATCGTCATCGTGCTCACTCTGATCAGCGAGGTCGTCTACGCCGTCCTCCAGCGGGTGGCCGTCCCGCGCGGAGTGGTCCTGGGTCTCGCCGGCAGCGCCGCCGGCCGTTCGAGCATCCGCGCCTCGTCGCCCCGACGACGCGCGGTGGTGGGGAATCCCACCGAGGAGAGGAAATAGCAATGTTCACAGCACACTTCACGAAGGGCCGTGTCGCGCTGGGCGCACTCGCGGTCGGTGCCGTCGTGGCACTGGCAGGGTGTTCCTCGAGCGATCCGCTG
Organism: Rathayibacter sp. Leaf299; assembly: GCF_001423055.1. Classification (NCBI taxonomy): domain Bacteria; kingdom Bacillati; phylum Actinomycetota; class Actinomycetes; order Micrococcales; family Microbacteriaceae; genus Rathayibacter; species Rathayibacter sp. Leaf299. The sequence continues at coordinate 550,435 of NZ_LMNT01000003.1, read as the reverse complement.
GACGAGGGATCGGGTGCCGCCGAGGGCGGCGACACGATCGTCATCGGCTCGCAGGACTACTACTCGAACGAGATCATCGCCGAGATCTACGCGCAGGCGCTGGAGGACGGCGGCTTCACCGTGCAGCGCGACTTCCGCATCGGCCAGCGCGAGATCTACCTCCCCGAGATCGAGAGCGGATCGATCGACGTCTTCCCCGAGTACGGCGGCAGCCTGCTCCAGGCGCTCGAGCCCGACACGACCGCGACCACGGCCGACGACGTGTACTCGGCTCTGACCGAGGCGCTGCCCGACGGCCTGCGCGCCCTGGACGCGGCCGACGCCAGCGACCAGAACTCGTACACCGTGACCCAGGCCTTCGCCGACCAGTGGGGCCTCACCGACATCGCCTCGCTCTCCTCGGTGACCGACCCGATCGTGCTGGGCGGCAACTCCGAGCTGCAGACCCGCCCCTACGGACCGGACGCGCTGCTCGAGAAGTACGGCGTGGAGACCACCTTCCAGGCGATCGAGGACAGCGGCGGATCGACCACCGTCGACGCGCTGACCAGCAACCAGATCCAGCTGGCGAACATCTACACCGCCGACCCGAACATCGAGTCGAACGACCTGCTGCCCCTCGAGGACCCGGACGGCCTGTTCGTGGCCGACAACGTGGTGCCGATCGTCTCCGACAAGGTCGAGGACGACGCGGCCGAGGTCCTGAACGAGGTCAGCGCGAAGCTGACCGCCGAGGACCTGGTCTCGCTCAACTCCGAGAGCGTCAACGAGCAGAAGTCGGCCGCGTCCATCGCGACCGAGTGGCTCACCTCGGCCGGCCTGCTGGGCTGACCCGGGGCACGATGCCCTGATCGGCTCCGGCCGATCGCACCGCGCAGAGGCGCGTCACTCGTCGAGGTGGCGCGCCTCTGCTCGTGAGAGCAGCTTCTTGCCGCCGACGACGAGCAGGACGAAGAGCACGATCACGCCGACGAAGAGGTAGCCGGCCCAGTGGAGCGTGTCCGCGAGCTCGCGGTACCCGCCGGCGACGGCCGTGCCGACCCCGACGTACGCGAAGGACCAGATGACGCACGCGGGCGTCGTCCACGCCATGAACGTGCGGTACGACATGCCGCTCATCCCGACCGTGAGGGGGATGAGCGAGTGCAGCACCGGGAGGAAGCGCGAGAGGAACACCGCGATCCCGCCGCGCCGCGCGAGGTAGCGTTCGGCGCGCAGCCAGTTCTTCTCGCCGAGGCGCCGCCCCAGGCGCGAGGCGCGGATCCGCGGCCCGAAGAAGCGGCCGAGCGCGAAGCCGACCGACTCGCCTCCGAGCGCCCCGAGGATCACCGTGAGGGCGAGCGCCAGGAACTGCAGGGGAGTGGTGACGCCGGTCGCGCTGACGATGACGACCGTGTCGCCGGGCACGATCAGCCCCGCGAGGATCGTCGTCTCGAGGAAGATGGCGAGGCCCGCCAGGAGCGTGCGCCACACGGGCGGCACCGCGACGACGAAGTCGAGGATCGCACTCAGCGCGTCGTTCATCCGGACCCGGGCCTCAGCGCACGCGCTTGAGCAGCGCCCAGAAGGTCTCGACGATCGAGCCCATGTCGACCGAGTCGTCCAGGAGCCACTGCACCTGCAGTCCGTCGGACAGGGCGATGATCATGCGCGCGGCGGTCTCGGGGTCGACGTCCTCGGCGATGAGGCCCTCGTTCTGGTCCTCGCGCACCCGTGACGCGAGCGTCTCGGTGACCGTGCGGTAGCGCTCGAGGAAGAACGGGTGCGCGGGGTGGGACTGGTCCGTCCCCTCGGCCGAGAGCGTGGCGTAGAGGTGGACGAGGCCGGGCACGTCGCTGTTGTGCCGGATGAGCCGCACCAGCTGCTCGATCGCGGCATCGCCGGTGCGCCCCAGGTCGTAGGCGGCGCTGTCGAGCTCGTCGCGCTTGCGGAGGACCTCGGCGAAGAGCTCCTCCTTCGAGTCGAAGTAGTGCAGGAGACCCGCCTGCGTGAGGCCCACCGCCTCCGAGATCTCTCGCAGCGAGGCCTTCCGGTACCCCTGGCGCGAGAACACCTCGAGTGCGGTCTGCAGGATCTCCTCGCGCTTGGCGACACCCTTGGCGTAGCTCCCCTTGCTCGGCATGGCTAAAGCGTACGGGGCGTCGCAGGGCGAGCGGTGCGCGGGCGCCGGTGCCGGCATCAGGTGCGGCGAACGGATGTTCACCGCTCCCGTGCGGTTCGTGCAACCTGGGAATCCACCGAGACTGAATGAGCGGGTTCCTCAGGTTCGACGATCCAGCGGAGTCGCTCGCCGTCGAGAGGAGTGCGGCAGCGGCTCCGACGGCGGGGAGGGCCGTTCGCCCGTCGCCCGGCGGTGGTGTCCCTCGACGTCGAGACACTCCCTCTCGACGTCGACAGACCTCCTGCACGCGGGCGTCGAGACGGGCTCGCCGACGGCCCGCGGAAGGGTGTCGTCGGAGGGGGCCCAGGGGCCGCACATCCGCTCCAGTACTGGGATCCGAGGCCGTCCGGCCCTCGTCGCCGACCTAGGCTCGGGGCCGTGAACGAACTCCTGGATCCGCTCCTGCTGTCGAGGTGGCAGTTCGGCCTGACGACGATCTACCACTTCCTCTTCGTGCCGCTGACGATCGGCATGGCGCTCACCGTCGCGATCTTCCAGACCGCCTGGGTGCGCACCTCGAAGATCCACTACCTGCAGCTCACCAAGTTCTTCGGGAAGCTCTTCCTGATCAACTTCGCCATGGGCGTGGTCACCGGCATCGTCCAGGAGTTCCAGTTCGGCATGAACTGGAGCGACTACTCCCGTTTCGTCGGCGACGTGTTCGGCGCTCCGCTGGCCTTCGAGGGGCTGCTCGCGTTCTTCCTCGAGGCGACGTTCATCGGCCTCTGGATCTTCGGCTGGGACAAGCTGCCCGAGAAGCTCCACCTCGCGACCATCTGGCTCACCTCGCTCGGCACGACGCTCTCGGCCTACTTCATCATCGCCGCGAACGCGTTCATGCAGAATCCGGTCGGCTTCCGGATCAACGAGGCGAAGGGCCGCGCCGAGCTGACGGACATCTGGGCGCTGCTCACGAACAAGGTCGCGCTCGCCGCGTTCCCGCACACGATCTTCGCCTGCTTCATGGTCTCGGCCGCGGTCATCATCAGCGTCGCCGCCTACCACCTCTCGCGCAGCCAGCACCTCGAGACCATGCGCCCGGCGCTGAAGTTCGGCGCCTGGATGATGCTCGTCAGCGGCGGACTCACCCTCCTCACCGGAGACCAGCTCGGCCTCGCCATGGTCGACACGCAGCCGATGAAGATGGCCGCGGCCGAGGCGCTCTACCGCACCTCGACCGGCGTCGACGCCTCGTTCTCGGTCTTCACCTGGGGCACGCCCGACGGCTCCAGCGAGCTGTTCTCGATCCGCATCCCCTACCTGCTCTCCTTCCTCTCGACCCACACCTTCAGCGGCACCGTCGAGGGCATCAACGACCTGCAGGCGCAGTACGAGCAGGTCTACGGCCCCGGCGACTACACGCCGATCATCTGGGTCACCTACTGGTCGTTCCGCTGGATGATGGCGCTCGGCGTCCTCGCCATCGGCGTCGCCGCCGCCGGCCTCTGGTTCACCCGCAAGGGCCGCGAGCCGAAGCAGTGGATGTGGAGGATCGCGATCTGGGCCGCTCCGCTGCCCCTCTTCGCGATGATCGTCGGCTGGGTCTTCACCGAGATGGGCCGCCAGCCGTGGCTGGTCTTCGGCCTGCTGAAGACGGCCGACGGCGTCTCTCCCGGCGTCAGCGGAGTCGAGGTGCTGATCTCGCTCCTCTCCTTCACCGCCATCTACGGCGCTCTCGCCGTCGTGGAGTTCCGGCTCATCAAGCGCGCGGCCCAGGCCGGACCCGACGACGCTCCCGAGGTCGACGAGGAGAGCGGTCGCCCGCAGCTCGTCGGCACCGTCTACTAGGAGGCACCCGTGGATCTCCCCACACTCTGGTTCTGGATCGTCGCCGCGTTCTTCATCGGCTACTTCGTCCTCGACGGCTTCGACTTCGGCGTCGGCATGTCGCTCCCGTTCCTCGGTCGCGACGACACCGACCGCCGCGTGCTGATCAACACGATCGGCCCGGTCTGGGACCTCAACGAGACCTGGGTCATCGTCGCGGGCGCGGCCATGTTCGCGGCGTTCCCGGAGTGGTACGCGACGCTCTTCAGCGGGTTCTACCTGCCGTTGCTGCTGATCCTGCTCGCGCTGATCGCGCGCGGCGTCTCGTTCGAGTACCGCCACCAGCGTCCGGAGGCGCAGTGGAAGTCGCGGTTCGACCGGATGATCGTGGTCGGCTCGGCGCTGCCCGCGTTCCTCTGGGGAGTCGCCTTCGCGAACATCGTGCAGGGCGTGCCGCTGGACGCCGACCACAACTACATCGGCACGGTCTTCGACCTGCTCAACCCGTACGCGCTCCTGGGCGGACTGACGACCCTCCTGCTGTTCTTCACCCACGGAGTGGTCTTCGTCTCGCTCAAGACGGACGGAGAGATCCGCGAGCGGGCGCGACGGCTGGCGACGAAGGCGGGGCTCGTGACCATCGTGGTCGCGGCGGTGTTCCTCGCCTGGACGAACCTGCAGTCGGGCAACGGCCCCTCGTGGCTGCTCTCCCTCGCCGCTGCCGGCGCGCTGATCCTGGCGTGGCTCGCGAACATCCGGGGAAGGGAGGGACGCGCGTTCGCGCTGCTCGCCGGCACGATCGCCCTCGCGGTGCTCGCGCTGTTCACCACGCTGTTCCCGGCGGTCATGCCCGCGTCCAACGACATCGCGAACAGCCTCACGATCGAGAACGCCTCGAGCACCCCGTATACGCTGACGGTCATGAGTTGGACCGCCCTGGTGTTCGTGCCGCTCATCGTCGGCTACCAGGCCTGGACCTACTGGATCTTCCGCAAGCGCATCACCCGGACGCAGATCCCGGTGGACGCGCACTGACGTGACCGCCCCTCGTCCGTGAAGCCCCTCGATCCGCGGCTGCTCCGCTACGCCCGCGCCGCACGCCTGTTCCTCGTGCTCGGCGGCGCCCTCGCGCTCGCCCGCACGCTGGGCACGATCGCGTTCGCGTGGCTGGTCGCGCAGCTCGTGTCGGGAGCGGTCGACGGGCGCTCGGCCCGGGAGCTCGCTCCGCTGCTCGGCGCGCTGCTCGCCGTGATCGCCGCGCGGGCGGCCCTGGCGTGGGCGACCGAGGTGAACGCGGTGCGCGGCGGAGTGGGGGCCAAGGCGCAGCTGCGCGCGGCGGTGCTCGAGGCCCTCGTGGCGCTCGGTCCGTCGGGGCGGCCGGCCGGCGGCTCCGGCGGTGTCGTCGCGCTGCTGGGCGGCGGGCTCGACGCGCTGGACGGCTACTTCGCCCGCTACCTGCCGCAGCTGATCGCGACGGCGGTCACGACTCCGATCCTCGTCGGGGTGGTGCTGCTCGCGGATCCGCTCAGCGCGCTGTTCCTGATCGTGACGCTGCCGCTCATCCCGGTCTTCATGATCCTGATCGGCTGGGCGACGCAGGCGGTGCAGAAGCGCCAGTGGGATCGGCTCCAGGCGCTCGCGTCGGGGTTCGTCGACACGGTCGGCGGACTCGCGACGCTCAAGATCTTCGGCCGGGCCGAGCGCCAGTCGGCGCGGATCCGCACGCTGACGGAGGACTACCGCGTGCACACGATGAAGGTGCTGCGGGTGACCTTCGTGAGCGGATTCGTGCTCGAGCTGGCCGGGTCTCTCTCGGTCGCCCTCGTCGCGGTCTCGATCGGCCTGCGGCTGGTCGACGGCTCGCTGGCGCTGGCGGTCGGGCTCTTCGTGCTCGTGCTGGCGCCGGACGTGTTCCTGCCGGTCCGCCAGGTCGGCGCCGAGTTCCACGCGGCGGCGGACGGCGTGCAGGCGGCGGACGAGGCGTTCGCGGTGATCGAGCGGGCGGCACTGCTGCCCGCGGTGGCCGGAGGCACGGCGACGCGCGGCGACCTCGAGGTGCGCGGCGTCTCGATCGACGACGGCTCGGGCCGCGTGCTCGCGCGGGTCGACGCGACCTTCGCCGTCGGCACGATCACCGCGGTCACCGGAGCGAGCGGCTCGGGCAAGTCGACCCTCCTCGCGGTCCTCGCCGGGTTCGTGGCCGCCGAGGGGACCGTGCTGCTCGGCGGGGAGCCGGTCGCGCCCGCCGCCGTCCGCGACCGGATCGCCTGGGCGGGGCAGCGCGCCGATCTGCTGCCGGGCACGGTCGCCTCGAACGTCACTCTGGGCGCGCGATCGGTCGATCCCGCGCTCCTCGACCGCGCACTCCGGCTGGCCGCCGTGGACGTCGATCCGACGCGCCGCGTCGACGCGGAGGGCACCGGGCTCTCGGGGGGTCAGAGCGCGCGCGTCGCCGTCGCCCGCGCGATCCACCGGCTGCTCGAGCGCGATGGCGCGCTGCTCCTGCTCGACGAGCCGACAGCGGCGCTGGACGACGCGACGGAGCGGCGGCTCCTCGCGGGGCTCCGTGCGCTGGCCGACGAGGGCGCGACCCTGATCGTCGCCACGCACCGCCCCGCCACGATCGCCGCCGCCGACGCCGTGCTCGCGCTCTCGAGTGCCGAGGCGGTGCTCCGGTGAGGCGCGCCGACGTCCTCCGCGCCGCGATGCCGCCGGCCCGCCGCTTCCTCCCCGGACTCTCGTTCGGACTGCTCTCCTCGGCCTCGGTCGTCGCCCTGCTGGCGTGCTCGGCCTGGCTGATCGTCCGCGCGGCGGAGCAGCCGCCCATCCTCTTCCTGTCGATGGCGGTCGTCGGGGTGCGCGCCTTCGCGCTCGCGCGCGCGTTCTTCCGCTACCTCGAGCGGCTCAGCGGCCACGACGCGGCGTTCCGCGCGCTCGCGGAGCTGCGGGCGGGCGTCTACGAGCGGCTCGTCCCGGTCGCTCCCGACGGACTCGGCCGCGTGCGCCGCGGAGACCTCGTCTCGCGGGTCGTCGCGGACGTCGATGCGCAGCAGGACGTGCCGCTGCGGATCGTGCAGCCGCTCGTCGTGGCGCTCGTCGTGTCGACTCTCGCAGTGGTGGGCGTCTGGCTCCTGCTCCCGGCCGCCGGGGTCGTGCTCCTCGCGCTCCTCCTGCTGGCGTTCGGGGCGGGAGCGGTCGGCTCCGGTCTCGTGTCGGCGCGCGCCGACCGCGAGCTCGCGCCGCTGCGCGGAGAGCTGGCCGAGCGCCTCAACCTCCTCGTCACCCGTCTCGACGTGCTGATCGCGTTCGATGCGGCCGACCGGGCCGTGGCCGACGTGGCGGAGGCGGAGGAGGCGCTCACCCGTGCCGCCCGCCGCCGGGCCGCGTCGGCGGGCCTCGCCGCCGCGGTGCTCGCGCTCTGCTCGGGAGGCGCGGTGTGGGCGTCGCTGGCCCTCGGCATCCCCTCGATGGACGCCCTCGGCGGGCCGGCGCTGGGCGTCCTCGCCCTGGTGCCGCTCGCCGTCTTCGAGGTGGCCGCCGCCGCCCCGCTCGCCGTGCAGTCGGCGCGCACCGCGCGCTCGAGCGCTCAGCGCCTCGCGGACCTCGACCGCGAGGCGTCGTCACCCGCCCTCGCGGCCGACGCTGACGTCGATCCGCTCGCCCCCGACCCGCACGGATCGGATCTCGTGCTGCAGGACCTCTCGGTGTCCTGGCCCGGCTCCCCGGCCCCGGCGCTCGCGCACGTGTCGCTCGAGCTGCGAGCGGGCGAGCGGATCCTCGTGACCGGCGCGAGCGGATCCGGCAAGACCACGCTCGCGCACGCCCTCGTGCGCTTCCTCGACTACTCCGGCTCGTACCTCGTCGGCGGAGTCGAGGCGCGGACGCTCCCGCAGGCCCGGGTGCGCCGGCTGGTCGGCCTCGTCGAGCAGCAGCCCTACCTGTTCGACGACACGATCCGGCAGAACCTGCTCTTCGCGCGGCCCGCCGCCGACGAGGAGGAGCTCCTGTCGGTGCTGGACCGTGTCGGGCTCGGTGGGTGGACCGCGTCCCGCGGAGGGATCGACGCACGGGTGGGGGAGCGCGGCTCCCTCGTGTCCGGCGGGCAGGCGCAGCGCCTCGCCCTCGCGCGGGCGCTGCTGGCCGACTTCCCCGTGCTGGTGCTGGACGAGCCGACCGCCTCGGTCGACGCTCCGGTCGCGGATGCGCTGCTCGCCGATCTGCTCGCCGCGGCGCGGGGCCGCACGGTCGTCCTGATCGCGCACCGCGTGGATCCGTCGTTCGTGTTCGACCGGCGCGTCGCCGTGACCGACGGGACCGCCGTCAGCTCCTGACGCGCGCCGCAGCTCGGGCGAGCATCCCGCCCTCGTCGGCCCACCGGTCGAGCACCGCGTCCATCCGCCGTCGTGCTCGGTCGTCGAGGGCGGCGCGCAGCGGGCGCACGACGTCGGCCGCGAGAGGATCGACGAGCTCGGGCACGCGCCCGTCGCGGACGAAGCCCTCGAGCCGGGTGAGGTCCGACGCGCGCAGGAGCGCGACGCGCGTCTGGAGCAGGACGACGGCCGCGAGGCGGTGCTCGAAGACGGGCGGGTCCCAGAGCTCCGAGGAGAGCGCGGTGACGTCGTCGTGCGTCAGGCCGCGGAACTTGTTCAGCGCGTCGCGGACGCCGCCGCGGACGGCGCCGACGGACGCCCCGGTCGCGTCGAGGCCGTGACCGAGCCGCTCGCGCACGTCCTGCGCCCGCCACTGATCGCCCTCGTAGGCGAGCACCTGGCGGAGGAAGTCACCGGGCCCGCTCATCGCGCCCGGGCCGGAGGAGTTCCCGGCACCTCCGCGCACGCGGTCGATCGCAGGACCCGCCTCGGGATGCCCGCGGCCGGGACGCCGCGGACGGACGTCGTCGGGGAGGAGCGTGCCACACCTCCATCCTGCCCGAGGGACGCGCGGCACGGCGGGCCCGGCACTCCGAGCCCGCCGTGTCGGGATCAGAGACCGCGGCTCGCCCAGACCGCCCGGTTCCGGCCGTCGTACTGCACGAGGTTGCCGTCGTTCTGCATGACCAGGCGGAACGGCGCCAGTGCTGGGCCCACGTTCACGAAGTAGCGCGGGGACGCCAGCCAGAACGCGTTCGGGCCCCATCCACTGACCGTGAGGGTGCCGTCCGCACCCATCACGAACCGCGACGGGGAGAGAGCGTCGCTCGCCGATCGGGTCCCGGTCCACCAGGTCGGGCCACCCGGTCCGGAGACGACGAAGTTCCCGTCGGCCTGCATCACGGAGCGCCAGGCGCCGTTGGAGGAGACCAGCGCCTCGTCCTTCCCCAGCGCCCCCGACCCCGAGAGGGTGTCGGTGGTGACCGGCGGCCGACTGGTCCAGACGACTCCTGCTGCGCCCTGCAGAACGAGCGCGCCGTCGTTCCCCAGGATCAGGACGGCGCCCGGATTGCCGCTGGTCACGGTGGTCCACCTCACCGAGCCGTCCGCTCCGTAGATCACGACGTTGCCGTCGGTCTGCATCGCGAGCCGACTGCCCGACCCGGACGTGCCCGTCGACCATCGCGGACCCCCAGGGCCGTAGACGACGAAGTTGCCGTCCGCCTGCATCACGGCCTCGAACCGGCCGTCGGGCGACGAGAGCCGTGTGCCCGACGTCAGGACGTCGCCGCCCTCGAGCCGGTCGAGTGCCGGTGCGGCGATCAGGCCGCCGACGCTGGTCGCCCAGGCAGGAGAGCCGTCCGCGCGGTAGACGACGAGATTGCCGTCGTCCTGGACCGTCAGGACGGCGCCCGGCAGTCCGCTCGTCCCCGTGAACCAGACGGGGCGGTCGTCGGCGTCGTAGACCACGACATTGCCGTCGTTCTGCATCGCGAGGTGATCGCCGCGCCCCTGGGTGCCGCTGCTCCAGATCGCGCCGGCGCCGATGCGGTAGACCACCGCGTTGCCGTCGGTCTGGAAGACGAACTCGAACACCCCGTTCGTCGAGACGAGGCGCTCGCCGCGAGCGAGTTCCTCGCCGCCCACGAGCGCGTTGACGACGGTCTCGGAGGCGCGTGCGGCTTCGGCGTCCGCCACCACGGCCGAGTCGCCCGTCGAGGGGACGGCCGGAGCGTCGTGGGAGTAGGAGAGCGGACCGGACTCCGCCGCGAGCGCGGGAGGGGCGCCGAGGAGCAGAGCCCCGCTCGCGAGGATGGCGGTGATCCTCCAGGCGTGGGTACGGACGGAAGGTGCAGGGGTCATCGACGGTCCTTCTCGGAAGACGGCGGGTGGGTCCTGCGCAGACTGCCACACGCGGCCCGCGGGGACGAGCGCTGCGCGGGAACCGGGGCGATGTCGTCGCCCGAGGGCGGCACGGTCCTCGACGTCAGGGGAGGGGGCGACGCAGTGCGTCCAGGCGACGGCGCCAGGAGTCGAGCCGGCCCGGCTCCGCGGCGAGCGCCGGTCCGCCGACCCACGAGGTCGCCAGGCGCGCGCCGTGCAGCGCGTTGACGACCCAGACCTCGCGGCCGTCGAGCGACTCCGGCTCGGTCGGCGCCTCGAGCACGTCGACGCCGAGCGCGCCCGCGAGCACCGAGATCGTGCGGGCGGTGACGCTGCGCACCCGGGGGCTCGTGGGCGGAGGGAGGACGAGGGTGTCGCCGAGCCACCACAGGACCGCGCTGGTCGCGCCGTCGAGGATCGCGCCGTCCGCGTCGAGGAGCACCGCCTCATCGGCTCCGTTCGCGATCGCCCGCTGCCGCAGCAGCGCAAGACGGGCGATGTCGGGTCCCTTCCACTCCGGCACCCGCCGCGGATCCACGGGACTCGTCCACAGCACGACCGAGCGGGTGCGCGGCGGTGCCGATCGCAGGCGCAGGTGCAGTCCGGCGGAGTCGAGCTCGACGCGGGGGAAGTGGTCGCCGGTGCGGGGGAGCGCGGCGACGGAAGCGTCGAAGAACGCGCCCGCGTCGTCCGGCCCGTCCGCCGCCCGGACGGCGTCGAGGAAGCGCTCGCGGTGCAGCTCGAGACCGCGCACGCGGCCGTCCGAGACGAGCCACGAGTCGGCGGCCAGCAGCGCCGCCGTGCCGGGCTCGCGCGGGGAGGCGAGCTCCCGCCCGTTCCAGTCCCGCACCTGCTCGCCGTCCACGACGGCCTACGCTAGCCCAGTGGTCGGCGCCCTGCTCCCCGATGGCCTGCACGAGGTCGTCCTGCCGTGGGTCGACCCCGAGCGGGCGTTCCTCGCCCTCTACCGCGAGGCGGACGCCGCCTTCTGGCTCGACTCCGGCCCCGACGCGGTGGCGGGTCGCTCCTACCTCGGGTCCTGCCGCCCCTCCGACGCGATCGTCGTCGAGGCCGGCCACGACGTGTCCGCGGCACTCGCCCGGGTGGAGGCGGAGTCCACCGGTCGCGACCGCGCGCTCGGGCGCTACGGCCACCTCTCCTACGAGGCGGGTGCGCCCTTCGTGTCCCTGCCCGCCGTCGGAGCGACCGAGGGCGATCCGCCCGCGCTGGTCCTGCTCCGCGGCGACCCCGTGCTCGAGTTCGACCACGCCGCCCGCACGCTGCGCGTCGTGGCGACGGCGGAGCGGCGAAGGGAGGCGGACCCCCTGGTCGCGGCCCTGGCGGCGCTCGCCGACGAGCCGCCGGGGGATCCCGCTCCCGCCGAGCCCGTGGCCTCCGTGCGGCGCCGGCACGACCGGGCCGCCTACTCCGCTCTCATCGCGCGCTGCCAGGCCGCGATCCACGCGGGCGACGCCTACCAGCTCTGCCTCACGAACGAGGTCGTCGTGGAGGGCCGGTTCGACCCGGTCGAGTGCTACCGGCGCCTGCGCCGCTCGAGCCCCAGCCACCACGGCGGGCTGATCCGCTTCGGGGGCCGGGCGCTCGTGAGCGCGTCGCCCGAGCGCTTCCTGACGCGTGACGCCGGCGGGCGCGCGGCCACGCATCCGATCAAGGGCACCCGGCCCCGCGGCCGCGACACCGCGGAGGACGAGGCCCTGCGCGCCGAGCTGTTGGCGAGCGTCAAGGAGCGCGCCGAGAACGTCATGATCGTCGATCTCGTCCGCAACGACCTCGCGCGCATCGCCGAGCCGGGCTCCGTCCGCGTCGACCGGCTGCTGGAGGTCGAGACCTACCCGCACGTGCACCAGCTCGTCAGCGAGGTGTCGGCGCTGCCCGCGGAGGGGATCGGCGTCGCCGCTCTGATCGCCGCGACGTTCCCGGCCGGCTCGATGACGGGGGCGCCGAAACGGCGGGCCGTGGAACTCCTCCGCGAGTGGGAGGGCGGACCGCGCGGTGTCTACTCCGGAGCCTTCGGCCGCCTCGGCTCTGACGGCTCGATCGACCTGGCCATGACCATCCGGAGCCTCGTGATCGAGCCCGAGCGAGCGCGCCTCGGCACCGGCGGCGGCATCACCGCACTCTCGGTGCCCGAGGAGGAGGTCGAGGAGACGCTGCTCAAGGCGCGCGCCCTGCTGGCAGTGCTCGGAGTGCCCCGCGAGGTCGCGGAGGATTCGTCGCCCGGTCGCTGAGGGCCAGTAGGGTTGTTCGTCGGACGCCGCCCCCGACGGGCGCTGCGCGTCCGATCCCACCCTGATGAAGTAGGACACACCTGTGGCAGACGAGACCTCCCAGCAGACCGGCGCGAACGACGAGGACCGCTACGACTTCCGCGCACTGCAAGAGAAGTGGCTCCCGATCTGGGAGGAGACCCGTCCGTTCTCGACGGACCTCCCCGACGACAAGCGCCCCCGCAAGTACGTGCTCGACATGTTCCCGTACCCCTCGGGCGACCTGCACATGGGCCACGCCGAGGCGTACGCGCTCGGCGACGTCATCGCGCGCTACTGGCGCCAGCAGGGCTTCAACGTGCTCCACCCGATCGGCTGGGACAGCTTCGGCCTGCCCGCCGAGAACGCCGCGATCAAGCGCGGCCTGAACCCCCGCACCTGGACCTACGACAACATCGAGCAGCAGAAGCGCTCGATGAAGCGCTACGCCGCGTCCTTCGACTGGGACCGCGTCATCCACACGTCCGACCCGGACTACTACAAGTGGAACCAGTGGCTGTTCCTGAAGATGTACGAGAAGGGCCTGGCCTACCGCAAGGACAGCTGGGTCAACTGGGACCCGGTGGACCAGACCGTCCTCGCGAACGAGCAGGTCCTCGCCGACGGCACGTCCGAGCGCTCGGGCGCCGTCGTGGTGAAGAAGAAGCTCACCCAGTGGTACTTCAAGATCACCGACTACGCCGACCGCCTGCTCGACGACCTCAACCAGCTCGAGGGCTCGTGGCCGTCGAAGGTCATCGCGATGCAGCGCAACTGGATCGGCCGCTCGATCGGCGCCGACGTCGAGTTCGAGATCGAGGGCCGCGACGAGCGCGTCACCGTGTTCACGACGCGTCCCGACACCCTCTACGGCGCGACGTTCATGGTCGTCGCCCCCGACTCCGATCTCGCGACCGAGCTGGTCGAGGGCTCCGAGCCGGAGCTGCGCGACGCGTTCCGCTCGTACCTCGAGAAGGTGCAGAAGTCGAGCGAGATCGAGCGCCTCACGGCCGACCGTCCGAAGACCGGCGTGTTCCTCGGCCGCTACGCGATCAACCCGGTGAACGGCGAGCGCCTGCCGATCTGGGCCGCCGACTACGTGCTCTCCGACTACGGCCACGGCGCGGTCATGGCCGTGCCCGCGCACGACCAGCGCGACCTCGACTTCGCCCGCGCCTTCGACCTGCCGGTCCGAGTCGTGGTCGACACCTCCGCGCCCGTCACCGGTGCGATCCCCGTGATCCCCGAGGACCCGGAGGAGCTCGCCGCTCTCGAGGCGCGCTACTCGGCCGACCCCGCGATCACCGGCGAGGCGCTGACCGGCGACGGCCGCCTGATGAACTCCGGCCCGCTCGACGGCCTCTCCAAGCGCACCGCGATCGAGCGCGTGATCAAGCTGCTCGAGGAGCGCGGCCGCGGCCGCTCGGCGAAGAACTACCGCCTCCGCGACTGGCTGATCTCGCGCCAGCGCTACTGGGGCACGCCCATCCCGATCATCCACGGCGAGAACGGCGAGCTGATCCCCGTTCCCGAGGACCAGCTGCCGGTGGTCCTGCCGCCGACCGAGGGACTCGACCTGCAGCCCAAGGGCTCGTCGCCGCTGGGCGCGGCGGAGGACTGGGTGAACGTGCCCAACCCGGTCGACGGCAGCCCCGCGCGCCGCGACCCGGACACGATGGACACGTTCGTCGACTCCTCCTGGTACTTCCTCCGCTTCCTGTCTCCGAACGACGACACGCAGGCGTTCGATCCGAAGCTCGCCGAGAAATGGGCGCCCGTCGACCAGTACGTCGGAGGCGTGACCCACGCGATCCTGCACCTGCTGTACGCGCGGTTCATCACCAAGGTGCTCTTCGACCTCGGCTACGTGTCCTTCACCGAGCCGTTCACGGCGCTGCTCAACCAGGGCATGGTGCAGATGGACGGCGCCGCGATGTCGAAGTCCAAGGGCAACATCGTGCGCCTGTCGGAGCAGCTCGACGAGTACGGCGTCGACGCCGTGCGCCTGACCATGGCGTTCGCCGGCCCGCCCGAGGACGACATCGACTGGGCCGACGTCTCGCCGTCGGGCAGCGCGAAGTTCCTCGCGCGCGCCTGGCGCCTCGCGAAGGACGTCACCTCGAAGCCCGACATCGAGTGGAAGAACGGAGACGCGGCGCTCCGCCGCCACACGCACCGCTTCCTCTCCGAGTCGCCGTCGCTGATCGAGGCGTTCAAGTTCAACGTCGTCGTCGCGCGACTGATGGAGCTCGTCAACGCGACCCGCAAGACGATCGACTCGGGTGCCGGAGGCGGCGACGCCGCGGTGCGCGAGGCCGCCGAGGTCATCGCGATGGCGCTCAACCTCTTCGCGCCCTACACGGCCGAGGACATGTGGAGCCGCCTGGGCTACCAGGGCCCCGTCGCGCACGTCGTCTGGCGCAAGGCCGACCCGACGCTGCTCGTCGAGGAGAAGGTCACCGCGATCCTCCAGGTCGACGGCAAGGTCCGCGACCGCCTCGAGGTGTCGCCCAAGATCTCGTCCGACGAGCTCGAGGAGAAGGCGCGGGCCACGGCCGGCGTCGCGCGTGCTCTCGTCGGCCGCGAGGTCGTCAAGGCGATCGTGCGGGCTCCGCGCCTGGTGAACCTGGTGACGAAGGCCGTGTAGCCCGTCCTCTCGAAGGGGCTCCTCCACAGCGGAGGAGCCCCTTCGTCGTCCACGGATCGTCGCGGTGCCGCCGCTCCGGGCCGCGTCGCGCTCCTACCGTTCTCGGATGCGGACGAGCGACGAGACGGACGACCTCGCCCTCCTGCTGCGCCCGCGGCGTCCCCGGGCGCGCTGGCGGATGGGGATGGGCGCCGCCGTCGTGCTCGTCCTCGCGGCGGCCGTGATCGCCGTGCTCCTGGCCGGGGCTCAGGCGAGCGGCAGGAGCCGCGTGCTGCCGGTGGCGTCGTCCGCCGGTACCGCGCCGCCCTCCGCGGCGGCCACGACCGGTCCGCCGACGCTCTACGTGCACGTCGCGGGGGAGGTCGTCGCTCCGGGGCTCTACCTGATGAAGGAGGGAGCACGCGTCGCGGACGCGCTCGCGGCGGCCGGAGGGCTGACCGAGGCGGCGGAGAGCGACGCGGTGAACCTCGCGCGACGGATCGTCGACGGGGAGCAGCTGATCGTGCCCGAGGTCGGTGCGGCCCCCGCGCCGGGAGCGGTTCCCGGTGCCGTCGCCGGCTCGGGCCCGATCAGCCTCAGCACGGCGACGGCCGCCCAGCTCGAGGAGCTGCCCGAGGTGGGTCCGGCGACCGCGGCGAAGATCATCGCCTACCGCGAGGCGAACGGTCCCTTCGCGTCCGTCGATCAGCTGCTCGAAGTCCCCGGGATCGGCGAGAAGACGCTCGAGGGCTTCCGCGACCAGGTGGCGCCGTGAGGGCGGCGGATCTGCGGCTGCTCCCGGTGGCGGTGCTGACCTGGACGGCGGCCGCGCTCTGCGGGCTGCTGCCCGTCTCGGTCGTGTCGGCCGCCGGTCCGGGGATGCTGCTCGCGGCCTGGGCCGCCGTCGCCCTCCTCCTCGCGCTCCTCGTCCTCCTCCCGGGTCGGCGGACGCTCCTCGCCGTCGTCGCGGTCCCGGCGGCGGGAGCGGCCCTCGCGATCACCGCGGTCGTCCTCTCGGCACCGGGGGCGCATCCGGAGCCGCTCGTCGAGGCGGCCGAACGGCGCACCCGGATCGCGCTCGAGATCCGGGTCGAGACCGCGGCGCGCCCGCTCGCGACGGGCGGCGTCTGGTTCGACGCCGTCGCGCTCTCGATCGACGCCGAGGAGATCGCCGCGCCCGTGAGGGTCTTCCTGGCGGAGCCGGGAGGGCGCGTCCCGGTCGGCTCCGAGCTCCTGCTGGAGGCACGGGCCGACGGCGGACCCCGGGACCCCGTGGGGGAGCGCACGCTCGTCACGGCGTCCGGGATCCTCGACCGGAGCGCGCCGACGGGGATCGCCGCCGTCGCGGAAGTGCTGCGCTCGAGCTTCCTCGAGCGCACGGCCGTCCTCGGCGGTGACGTGGCGGGTCTGCTGCCCGGTCTCGCGACGGGTGACACGACCGCGCTCACCGCCGACCTCGAGGAGGACATGCGAACGGCCTCCCTCACCCACCTGACCGCGGTCTCCGGCGCGAACTGCGCGGTCGTGGTCGTCGCCGGCTGGCTGCTGGCGTCGCTGCTCGGCGTGAACCGGCTCCTCCGCACCCTCAGCGCCCTGCTCGCCCTCGCCGCCTTCGTCGTCCTCGTCACCCCCGAGCCGAGCGTCGTCCGCGCGGCGACGATGGCGACCGTCGTGCTGCTGGCCCGTCTGGGGAGGCGGTCGGGAGCCGCGGTGCCGGCGCTGCTGGCGAGCGTCGTCCTGCTCGTGATCGCCGATCCGGCCATCGCGGGGAAGCTCGGCTTCGTGCTGTCGGTGCTGGCCACGGCCGGTCTGCTGCTGCTCGCGGAGCCGATCGCGCGCCGACTCGGCGAGGTGCTGCCCCGGCCCCTCGCACTCGTGCTCGCAGTGCCGACGGCCGCCCAGCTCGCCTGCCAGCCCGTCGTGCTGCTGGTGGACCCCACCGTCCCCGTCTACGGCGTCCTGGCGAACCTGCTCGCCGAACCGGCGGCTCCTCTCGCGACGGGGCTCGGACTGATCGGGTGCCTGCTCGCGCCGTGGTGGCCGTGGGGGGCCGATGCGGCCATCCGCTTCGCCGCGGTTCCGACCTGGTGGATCGCGTCGATCGCCCGCGCGGTGTCGAGCTGGCCGATGCCCCGGCTCGCCTGGTGGCCCGGGCTCGCCGGGGTGCTCGCCCTCACCGTGCTGACCGTCCTCGCGCTGCTCCTGCTGACGCGGACGCGTCGCCTCGCGGTGCTGCGCCGCGCGGTCGCGGCCGCGCTCGCCGCCCTGCTCGCGGGCACGGCGGCGGCCGGAGTGGCCACGCCGCTGCTGCGCTCCGGGTCCGTTCCCCAGGACTGGCGGGTCGCGATGTGCGATGTGGGCCAGGGCGACGCGATCCTCCTCCGGGGCGACGGGGGAGTGCTGCTGGTCGACACAGGGCCGCTCCCGGAGCGTCTCGACGCCTGCCTGTCCCTCCTCGGAGTCGACCGGATCGCCCTGCTCGTGCTGACGCACTACGACCTCGACCACGTCGGCGGGCTCGAGGCCGCGGCCCACCGGGTCGACTCCGCGATCGTCGGTCCCTCCGCCGAGATCGGCGACGAGCGCGACCGGAGCGTCCTCCGCGACGCGGGGGCGGAGGTGCGCGAGACGGAGCGGGGCGAGGAGGGCGCCCTGGGGTCGCTCCGCTGGCGGGTCCTGTGGCCCGAGCGGGGCAGCTCGCTGCGGGGGAACGCGGCCAGCGTGACCCTGCGCGTCGACATCGGCCCCGATTCGGTCGGCGGGCCCCTGTCGATCGCCCTGCTGGGCGACCTGGGTGCGGAGGAGCAGGGGCGCCTCGCGCGGCTTCCGATCGGACCGGTCGACGTGGTCAAGGTCGCGCACCACGGCTCGGCGGATCAGGCGCCCGCCCTCTATGACGCACTCGACGCCGGTGCCGGTCTCGTCTCCGTCGGCGCCGACAACGACTACGGGCATCCGGCGCCCTCGCTGCTGACCCTCCTCGCCGAACGCGGGGTCGAGGCGCTGAGGTCGGACGTCGAGGGTACGGTCGTCCTGGCTTCGCGCAGCGACGGGATCGCGGTGTGGGCGAGCGGTCCGACGGCCGTCCCCGCCGCCTCGGGCGGGCACGGGCAGACCGTAGGGTGGAGGGCGCTCGATCGGGCGGGCGACGGAAGGACGACGGCATGGCAGGCAGAGCCCCCGCGCGCGCGAAGGCGGCGCCCTCGAAGGCGGCGATCCCGCAGCTCGCCTGGAACGAGACGAGGCCCGCCCCCGTCGTCCTGATCACCGGACCCGAGCAGTTCCTCGCCGATCGCGCGCTGCGCTTCCTCCGCGACTTCCTCCGCGCCGAGGATCCGAGCCTCGAGGTCAGCGACATCGACGCCGGAGGCTACGCTCCCGGTGAGCTCCTGACGCTCGCGAGCCCCTCCCTGTTCGACGAGCCGCGTCTGCTGCGCGTCTCGAACGTCGAGAAGTGCACCGACGCCTTCCTGATCGAGGCGGTGGAGTACCTGTCGTCGCCCGCAGACGGAGCGACCGTGGTGCTGCGGCACGGCGGCGGCAACCGCGGCAAGAAGCTGCTCGACGCGATCCGCTCGGGCGCGGGCGGCGGCATCGAGATCGTCTGCGCCGAGCTCAAGCGCGAGAGCGACAAGGTCGACTTCGCCGTCGCCGAGTTCCGCTCCGCCGGTCGAACAGCGACGACCGGCGCGGTCCGCGCCCTCGTGTCGGCCTTCTCGGACGACCTCGACGAGCTCGCGTCCGCGTGCCAGCAGCTGATCTCGGACGCCTCGGGCGAGATCACCGAGGCGACCGTCGCCCAGTACTACGGCGGCCGTGTCGAGACGACCGCGTTCACCGTCGCCGATGCGGCGATCGCGGGGCGGCACGGAGAAGCGCTGCTGGGCCTGCGCCACGCGCTGGCGTCCGGAGCGGACCCCGTGCCGATCGTCGCCGCCTTCGCGAGCAAGCTCCGCACCATGGCGAAGGTGGCCGGCTCCCGCGAGGGCTCCGGCCAGATCGCCTCGCGTCTCGGCCTCGCCCCCTGGCAGGTCGACCGCGCCCGCCGCGACCTGCAGGGCTGGACCGGCGACGGACTGGGCACCGCCATCGAGACCGTCGCCGACGCCGACGCGAACGTCAAGGGCGGCGGCCGCGACCCCGTCTACGCCCTCGAGCGCATGGTCTCCGTCATCTCCGCCCGCGGCCTGCACAACTGACGAGGGGTCTCGGTACGCCCTGCGGGGCTACTCGACCACCGGGTCCGGAGGCGGAGGCCCGGCGAGGCGCTGCTCCGTCCCCCTCTTCTGCTGATCGAGTGGTCCGCGCAGCGGACGTATCGAGATCCCCGTCCTCCCGGACTCGTCGGGTCTCGATACGCGCCTCCGGCGCTACTCGACCAGCCGAAGGGCGGCCGCGTCGTCCATCGAACTCACCCCCCTCGACTTCCGAATCACCCCACGCCCCCGCAGGCGTACCCGACCCGCGCAGCGGGAGCCCCCCTCGACTTCCGAATCACCCCACGCCCCCGCAGGCGTACCCGACCCGCGCAGCGGGAGCCCTCCTCAACCAGCCTGCGTCCCCGCAGCGTCACCCTCGATCCGCGTGCGAGCGGATCGAGGTACGCGGAACGCAGACCGCTCCTCCCACCGCGACCGCCTGCGAGAGCCGACCGCGCGACGAGCGACGAGGAACGAGGAGCTCGTCGACCGCGAAGCGGAAACGACGAAGGGCCCGGCCATCGGCCGGACCCTTCGTCGTTGCAGCGAAGCGCAGCGTTACAGCGCCGCGACCTGCTTCGCGATGGCCGACTTGCGGTTCGCGGCCTGGTTCTTGTGGATGACGCCCTTGCTGGCGGCCTTGTCGAGCTTCTTGGCGGCGAACGCGAGGGCGGTCGCGGCCTGGGCGGCGTCGCCGGAGGCGATGGCGGTGTGCACCGAGCGGACGGCGGTCTTGAGCTGGCTCTTGACGGCCTTGTTGCGCTCGTTCGCCTTCTTGTTGGTGAGGTTGCGCTTGATCTGCGACTTGATGTTTGCCACGTGGATTACCTTTTCTCGAATGTGCGTGTGTGCAGCCGGCTACTCGTCGGAGTGCCCCTTCCGGGCGGCGCGGGCCGTCCCGGTGCGACTGGAGGTCGCCGGCTTCTGATCACTCCACACACGTGCCGGTGGTGGAGCGCAAGCCAACAAGGAACTTTAGCGCACCCGTCCTCCCGCTTCAACCGCGCCCCGCCGGGCGGAAGCGGGCAGGGGCGCGCTCGGGCGATACGGTGATCAGCGATGCCACGTCTCGCCGATCACATCCCCGCGGTGCCGCCGTCCGGCATCCGCCGCCTCTTCGAGATCGCCCTCCGTCTCGAGGGCGTCACCTTCCTCTGCGTCGGCGAGCCCGACGTGCCGACCGCTCCGCACATCATCGAGGCCGCGCGCGCCGCGTGGGCGGCCGACGACACGGATTACGGCCCCAACGGAGGCATCCCCGAGCTGCGGCGCGCGATCGTCGACAAGCTCGCCCGCGACAACGGGATCACGGCCGACGTCGAGCAGGTCTGGCTCACCGTCGGCGGCACGCAGGCGCTCTACCAGGCGATGACGCTGACGCTGCGCGCGGGCGACGAGGTCCTCGTCCCGGATCCGGGCTACACCACGTTCACCATGAATGCGCGGATGATCGAGGCCGTCCCGGTGCCGTACACGCTCCGTCCCGAGAACGGCTTCCTCCCCGACCTCGACGAGCTCGAGCGCATCGTCACCGATCGCACTCGCGTGATCATCGTGAACAGCCCGTCGAACCCGCTCGGAGTCGTGCTCCCGCGCCCGCTGCTCGAGCGCCTCCTCGACTTCGCCCGGCGGCACGACCTGTGGATCATCAGCGACGAGGTCTACGAGTACTTCACCTACGGACGCCCGCACACGAGCCTCGCGAGCATCGCGCAGGAGCTGGGCCACGACGACGACCGCGTCTTCAGCGTCTTCTCGTTCTCGAAGTCGTACGCGATGACCGGCGTGCGCGTCGGCTACCTCGTCACCCCGCCCGGGATGACCGCGACGATGGTCACCGTGCAGGAGGCGGCGATCAGCTGCGTCGCCTCTCCCGATCAGCGCGCGGCACTCGCCGCCCTGACCGGTCCGCAGGAGGCGGTGGCGGAGGCCTCCGCGCACTACCTCGCGAACCTGCGGCTCGCCACGGCGATCCTCGACGAGCGCGGTATCCGCTTCCGCGAGCCCGAGGGCGCCTTCTACCTCTGGATCGACATGTCGCACGCGACCGGCGGAGACGTCGCCTCGTGGGTCGAGGCGTTCCTCCTCGAGACGCTCGTCGCCGTCGCTCCGGGCAGCGCCTTCGGTCGCACGGGCGAGGGCTGGATCCGGATCTGCCTCGCGGCGGATCCGGCCGACATCGAGCACGGCCTGCGCACGCTGCCTGCTCCGGTCCGCCCGTGAGCGCGGAGGGGATCCTCGTGCGCCGCGTGCGCGAGGACGAGCACGCGGAGGTCTCGCGACTCCGCCTCGCCGCGTACGCCCACGACTACGCGCTGGGGGAGGAGTACGCGGCCGACGTCGCGGACGTCGCCCGGCACGACCGCGAGGGCGAGGTCTGGGTCGCCGAGGACCCCGACGGCCGGATCCTCGCGACCGTCACCACGGCGGCCCCCGGAGCGAACCTCTACTCCCTCGGCCGCCCCGGCGAGCTCGACTGGCGGCTGCTCGCGGTCGCCCCGGAGGCGCGCGGGCGCGGCCTCGGGCGCCTGCTCACCGAGTTCGTGGTGATGCTCGCGAGCGAGCGCGGCCTCGAGCGCGTCGTCATGAACAGCGGGACCGACATGGTCGCCGCGCACGCCCTCTACGAGAGCATGGGCTTCGTCCGCCTGGCCGAGCGCGAGAACCCGCCGGGCGTCGAGCCGACGCGCACCTACGGCCTCGACCTGTAGACCATCGAGGGAGCCCGTCACGGCGCCCGCCCGCCGCCGCACCCCGGCCGTGGGACAATGGCCCCACGATGTCTCCACGTGCACACCTCGGGCTCGAGCCCGCCGCGACCGATCCGGCGTCCATCCGCAACTTCTGCATCATCGCCCACATCGATCACGGCAAGTCCACCCTCGCCGATCGCATGCTGGGCATCACGGGCGTGGTCGAGGACCGTGCCATGCGCGCGCAGTACCTCGATCGGATGGACATCGAGCGCGAGCGCGGCATCACCATCAAGTCGCAGGCCGTGCGCATGCCGTGGGAGCACGAGGGCCGGACCTTCGCCCTCAACATGATCGACACCCCCGGGCACGTCGACTTCTCCTACGAGGTGAGCCGCTCGCTGGCCGCCTGCGAGGGCGCGATCCTCCTGGTCGACGCTGCGCAGGGCATCGAGGCGCAGACCCTCGCGAACCTCTACCTCGCGCTCGAGAACGACCTCACGATCATCCCGGTCCTGAACAAGATCGACCTCCCCGCCGCCGACCCGGACAAGTACGCGAAGGAGCTCGCCAGCCTCATCGGCGGCGACCCCGACGACGTGCTGCGCGTGTCGGGCAAGACCGGCATGGGCGTCGAGGCCCTCCTCGACCGCGTCACGCAGCTCATCCCGCCGCCCGTCGGCGACGCCGACGCCCCCGCGCGCGCCATGATCTTCGACTCGGTCTACGACGCCTACCGCGGAGTCGTCACCTACGTCCGCATGATCGACGGCAAGCTCTCGCCGCGCGAGAAGATCCAGATGATGTCGACCCGGGCGACGCACGAGATCCTCGAGATCGGCGTCTCCAGCCCCGAGCCGGTCGCCACGAAGGGCCTCGCGGTCGGCGAGGTGGGCTACCTGATCACCGGAGTGAAGGACGTCCGCCAGTCGAAGGTCGGCGACACCGTCACGACCGCGGCCAAGCCCGCGACGCAGGCGCTGCCCGGTTACACCGAGCCGCTCCCCATGGTCTTCTCGGGCCTCTACCCGATCGACGGCAGCGACTACCCCGACCTCCGCGAGGCCCTCGACAAGCTCAAGCTCTCGGACGCGGCGCTCGTCTACGAGCCCGAGACCTCCGTCGCGCTGGGCTTCGGATTCCGCTGCGGTTTCCTGGGACTGCTGCACCTCGAGATCGTGACCGAGCGCCTCGACCGCGAGTTCGGCCTCGACCTCATCACCACGGCGCCCTCCGTCATCTACGAGGTGACCACGGAGGACAAGAAGACCGTCACCGTGACGAACCCGAGCGAGTTCCCCGGCGGCAAGATCGCCTCGGTCACCGAGCCGATCGTCAAGGCCGCGATCCTCGCGCCGAAGGACTACGTCGGCACGATCATGGAGCTGTGCCAGAGCCGGCGCGGCACCCTGATCGGCATGGAGTACCTCGGCGAGGACCGGGTCGAGATCCGGTACCACATGCCGCTCGGCGAGATCGTCTTCGACTTCTTCGACAACCTCAAGTCCAAGACCGCCGGCTACGCCTCGCTCGACTACGAGCCGGCCGGCGACCAGGAGGCCGACCTCGTCAAGGTCGACATCCTGCTCCAGGGCGAGCAGGTCGACGCGTTCAGCGCGATCGTGCACCGGGAGAAGGCCTACGCCTACGGGGTCCTCATGACCGGACGCCTGCGGAAGCTCATCCCGCGTCAGCAGTTCGAGGTCCCCATCCAGGCCGCGATCGGCGCCCGCATCATCGCGCGCGAGTCGATCAGCGCGATGCGCAAGGACGTCCTGGCCAAGTGCTACGGCGGTGACATCACCCGCAAGCGCAAGCTCCTCGAGAAGCAGAAGGAGGGCAAGAAGCGCATGAAGATGGTGGGCCGCGTCGAGGTGCCGCAGGAGGCGTTCATCGCCGCGCTCTCGGGCGACGTCGAGACCAAGGACAAGAAGTAGCGTTCTCCCTCCGCTTGTGTGACGTCCCCGGACGGGGGACGTTGCGGCCGCACCGGATACCCCGATAGCTTTCAGACGCCAGACGCGGCTGCAGGTCATCTGCACGGGGGGCTCGAGCGTCGATGGTCGGCCCTTCATCGATTAAACGGAGGGTGGGGACCGTGCAGCTCACGCGCGCGCAAGTCTCGAACAGGAACAGGGTGCGAGCGGCAGTAGCGCTCGCCGGAGTCGCGGCAGTGGCGGCGAGCACGCTCGCCGCAGCAGGACCGGCGGCCGCGATCAACCGGACGGTGCCGGTCTCGCCCGCGCCGTATCAGTGGTCGGATGCGCACCGGTACTCCATTGCGCAAGCGCAGGACGTGCCTGGGGACACAGAAACGCTGGAGATCGTCCTGCCGTCGACATCGAAGCCCGCGGCATTCACCGAGTGGTCCCACCCCGCCTACGAGACCATCGCATGGGAGATCCAGGACGGCGACGGCATCCTCCTCACGGGCGATGCCACACTGAACGAAAAGACGAACTCGGTCACCCTGGCCTTGGACGAGCCGCTCAGCTCCTTCAACGTGCCCGGGGCCAGGATTTCCCTCGGCGATGCAGTTCAACCCGCCGAGGACGCTGTCATCCCGAAGAACGCCACTCTCACCAACACCGGCTTCGTCCTCGATGTCGACACCTTCGTGAGAATCGTTGCCCCTGCCCCGGGAGTCGACAGCATCGTCGATCTGTCCACCTCCGTCGCCGAGTCGAAGCTGAACGCCGGCGTCTTCTGGGCTGGCGGAGAACGCCCGTCGACCGTTGCCGCGGGCGACGCCATCGTGCTCGAGTCCGGGGTCCCCGGATTCTTCGACCTCACCGGCATCCGCGCGAGAGTGGGCGCCGGCGCCAACGCGGAGATCCCAGCGACCATCACTCCGAACAGCGACGCCTCGGCGATCTCGGTGGTCCCCCCGCAGTCGTTCTACGACAGCTACGCGGGTCAGACGGGCACGCCCGACGCCGGGCCCTCCGTCGTGATCACTGGTGTCAGCAAGGGCGACGAGCAGCCGGCAGGCTCGGTCGTGCAAGTCAGGGCACCCCTCACCGTCGACGGCACGCCGGTCACCCCGCCGCCCGCCGGCGGCCCGACCGTCACCCGCCTCGCCGGCACCGACCGCCAGGGAACGGCCGTCGAGGTCTCCAAGTCGGTCTTCCGGACCCCCGGCGTCCCGGTCGTCTACATCGCCACCGGCTCGAACTTCCCCGACGCCCTCAGCGCCGGCCCGGCGGCGGCGAAGCAGGGCGGACCGCTCCTGCTCGTCGACACCGACTCGGTGAGCAAGGTCGTCACGGATGAGCTGACGCGCCTCGCGCCGAAGAACATCGTCGTGGTCGGCTCCGCGCTCAGCGTCAGCGACCGCCTCCTCGGCCAGCTCTCCGCCTACGCGCCGGCCGGCAAGACCGTGCGCATCGGCGGAGTGGACCGCTACGACACGTCCCGTCAGCTCATCTCGCGGGTCTTCTCGGGCGGTTCGTCGGACGCATGGCTCGCCACGGGTGAGAAGTTCCCCGACGCCCTGAGCGCCAGCGCGGCGGCCGGCTCGTCCGACGCCCCGGTGGTCCTCGTCAACGGCGGACTGCCGTCGGCCGACGTGACGACGCAGCGGATCGTCTCGGGCCTGCGCGTGACCGATCTGACCATCGCGGGCAGCGCGCTGTCGGTCAGCACCGGCATCGAGAACTCGCTCACCGTGGCGAAGAAGACCCGCATCGGCGGAACGGACCGCTACGACACGTCGGAGCAGCTCAACCGAGCGGCCTTCGGCAAGGCCAGGACGGCCTTCTTCGCGACCGGTGAGAAGTTCCCCGACGCCCTCGCGGGAGCGGCTGCGGCGGGCTACGCCAACGCGCCCCTGTTCGCCGTCCGGCCGGACTGCGTCCCGCAGGCCGTCCTGAACGACCTGAAGAACGCGGGAACGACGCGGGTCGTCCTGCTCGGCGGTGAGGGCACCCTGTCCGACGCCGTCGCGAAGCTCACGCCCTGCGCCTGAGTCGACTCCCCGGAGCCCGGGTCCTCCCTGCCGACGGCGGGAGGGCCCGGGCTCTTCCCGTGCACCGGGCCCACCCGTCACACTGTCGGATACGCTGGGTCGAATGGACGGACATGCCCGCGGGACGGGATCGGCGATGCTGACGGACTCGAGGACCTCACCTCTCGGCGAGGCCGCACCGGCGACGGGGGCCGCGAAGTGAGCGTCCGGCGCTCGAGCTTCGAGGGGCAGCCGCAGGTCACCTACGCGGCCGTCGGCGGCACCCTCGCCCCCGACCTCCTCGAGTACCCGCCGGACGGCTTCACAGCGGAGCGGTTCGAGGCGCGCCTGGGCTCGGGCGACGAGCGCTTCGCCATCACGACCGCGTCGCTCATGACGTGGGGCGTGCAGCGCGGCAGCGGCATCCGCGTCGAGGACATCACCAGCGGCAGCGGCGTGCAGTACACCGGCGTCAACTTCGATTCGGCCGGCACCCCCATCGACCTCACGAGCCGCCCCACGGAGGAGCGGTTCGGCCCGGACGGCACCCCCTACATCACCGCCGGCGTCACCGCCGTGCTCAAGATCGACCTCCTCGGCCGGACCTTCGACGCCCCCGTCCGCGTCGTCTACGTCGTCGACGAGCCCGATCAGGTCGGCTTCGCCTACGGCACGCTCGAGGGGCATCCCGAGAGCGGCGAGGAGTCCTTCGTGGTCGAGAAGCGGGCCGACGACTCCGTCTGGCTCGTCATCCGCGTCTTCTCGCGTCCCTCCACCCGCCTCTACCGGCTCGGCACGCCCGTGCTGCGCGCGGTGCAGAAGAGGCAGGTCAAGAAGTACCTGCGCGCCCTGCTCCCGGCGCGCGTCAGCTGACGTGGGCAGCGCCCTCCCTCTCGCCGATCCCGCTCCGCTCGACGGGCTCCTGCCCGCCTCCGTCGCCACGGGCGCGGAGCAGCGCGACCTCGGCCTGTACGTCCACGTCCCGTTCTGCCGGGTGCGCTGCGGCTACTGCGACTTCAACACCTACACCGCGACCGAGCTGCGCGGAGCGAAGCAGTCCGACTACGCCGAGCAGGCCGTCGCCGAGATGACCCTCGGCGCCGAGGTGCTCCGGCGTGCCGGGCTCCCCGAACGGCCGGCCGCCACGGTCTTCTTCGGCGGAGGGACGCCCACGCTCCTCCCGGCCGAGGACCTCGTCCGCATGCTCGACGGGTTGCGCACCCGCTTCGGCATCGCCGAGGGCGCCGAGATCACGACCGAGGCGAACCCCGACTCCGTCGACGCCGCCTACCTGCGCACGCTCGCCGACGCGGGATTCACGCGGGTCAGCTTCGGGATGCAGTCGGCCGTGCCGCACGTGCTCGCGACCCTCGAGCGCACGCACGACCCCGAGCGCGTCCCGCTGGTGGTCGAGTGGGCGCGCGAGGCGGGCCTGCAGGTGAGCCTCGACCTCATCTACGGCACGCCGGGGGAGTCGCTCGCCGACTGGGAGCGCTCGCTCGACTCCGCCCTGGCGAACCGCCCCGACCACCTCTCGGCGTATGCGCTGATCGTCGAGGACGGGACGAAGCTCGCGCGCCAGATCCGGCGGGGCGAGGTGGCGACCCCCGACGACGACCTGACGGCGGACATGTACGAGCTGGCGGATGCCCGACTCGCGAGTGCGGGCTACTCCTGGTACGAGGTGAGCAACTGGGCGATCGACGACGCGCACCGGTCGCGGCACAACCTGTCGTACTGGCTCGGGCACGACTGGTGGGGCGTCGGACCGGGCGCGCACAGCCACGTGGGCGGCGTGCGCTGGTGGAACGTGAAGCACCCGGCGGCCTACGCCGACCGGCTCCGCGCGGGATCCTCCCCGGCGGCCGGCCGGGAGACGCTCGACGGGGCGACGCGCGGAGTCGAGGACGTGCTGCTGCGCTCGCGCCTGTCGGACGGGCTGCCGATCGACTCCATCGATCCGGAGCGCCGCCGCGAGGTCGCGGGCCTCATCGCCGACCGGCTGATCGAGGGGCGCGCAGCACTGCAGGGCCGCGTGGTGCTGACGTTGCGCGGCCGTCTGCTGGCCGACGCGGTCGTGCGACGCCTGACCGACGGCTGAGCCGGCGCCTCGAGACCCGCCGTTCCCGGGGACGCGACCAGCGGGGGTGCGGTGATCTCGTGCTTGCTGGTCGAGTAGCCCGCGCAGCGGGCGTATCGAGACCGACCCCTGCAGAGGACGTGGGTCTCGATACGCCGCCCGCGGCGGCTACTCGACCAGCAAGGAGGAACGCCGCCCGCGGCGGCTGCTCGACCAGCGGGGGCGACGTCACTCCACCGGTCGAGCAGCCCGCGCAGCGGGCGTCTCGAGACCCGCGACTCCCGGACCTACTTGAAGAACGGGATGCTCAGCGGGTACGTGTAGTACTCGCCGGCGCTCGCGCGCACCGAGGCGATGATCGCGAAGACGATCACGAGGATCGGCACCACGAGGAACACGATGAAGCCGACCAGCACGAACGACAGGATCGTGCCCGCCACGTAGGCGATCAGCGTCGTGAGGTGGAAGTTCAGCGCGGTCTTCGCGTGGGCCTCCAGGAACGGCCCGCGGCCCTTGAAGACCAGGTACACGATCAGCGACGGGATGAAGCTGAAGAAGATGCCGAGGACGTGGGTGACGATCGCCCAGGTCTTCTCGTCGGCCGGGTTCAGCGGCGGCGCGGGAGTGCTGTACGCGGGGGGCGGGGGAGGGGGCGGCGTGGTCGACATGTGGGCTCCTGATTCCGACGTGATCGCGCCGGGCGACCCCCGTGCGCACGGCGTCCATCGTGGCACGTCGTGCGGCGCGCTGTCCCGCCACCGCGCGGATCGCGGTCGGACCCCTCCGCGGCCCTGCTCGCGGGTATGATTGGCACTCGGAGTTGCGGAGTGCCAAGCTCCGAGCGGCGCGACGGCGCCGCGGTGGTCCGTGCCGCGAGGCACGCGGAGCCCGGCGGGAGGTCGGTCGTATGGTGACGGAGCGCGGTCTCCAGGTCCTGCGCGTGATCGTGCAGGACTACGTGGCCCATCGCGAGCCCGTGGGCTCGAAGTCGATCGTCGAGCGGCACGCCTTCGGCGTCTCGGCTGCGACCATCCGGAACGAGATGGCGCAGCTCGAGGAGGAGGAGCTCATCGCGGCTCCGCACACCTCCTCCGGGCGCGTGCCGACCGACAAGGGCTACCGCCTCTTCGTCGATCGGCTCACCGATCTGCGCCCGCTCACCGCGGCGCAGCGGCAGGCCATCGAGACCTTCCTCGGGCAGAGCCCCGATCTCGACGAGGTGCTGGTGAAGACCGTGCGGCTGCTCTCGCAGCTCACGAACAGCGTCGCCCTCGTGCAGTACCCCTCGTTCGGAGCCGCGCGGATCCGCCACGTGGAGCTCGTCGCCCTCGCGCCGCGCCGCCTGCTCTCGGTGCTCATCACCGACACCGGCCGGGTGGATCAGCGCGTCCTCGAGACCCCCGCCGACATCGACGACGAGTTCCTCGGCGAGATCCGCGCCAAGCTGAACACTGCCGTCCTGGGCCTGGGGCTCCAGGCCGCCGCCGAGACGCTGCAGTCGGCCGCCGAGCGCTTCACGCCCGAGCGGCGCGACGTCCTGGCCCCGATCCTGCAGACCCTGCTCGAGCAGGTCGGCGCCAACCGCCAGGACCGCCTGGTGATGGCCGGCGCGGCCAACCTCGTCCGCACCGAGGAGGACTTCTCGGGCAGCATCTACCCGGTGCTCGAGGCGATCGAGGAGCAGGTGGAGCTGCTGCGCCTGTTCGCCGAGATGGTCCCGGATCCGCGCGGCATCTCGGTGCGCATCGGCCGCGAGAACGCGCCCTTCGGTCTCCAGGAGACGTCCGTCCTCACCAGCGGCTACAACACCGCCGGCGGCCAGGTCTCGCGCCTGGGGGTCCTCGGACCGATCAGGATGGACTACTCCGGCAACATCGCCGCGGTGCGCGCCGTCGCCCGCTACCTCTCCCGCCTCCTCGGCGAGGACTAGCCCGCTCTTCCCGACTCGCCGGTCGCCCCGGCTCCCATCAGGTCCGCCGTGCCCGGTGCACCGACCCACGAACGAAGGACGAAGCCACCTGTGGCCGATCACTACGAAGTGCTGGGCGTCGCCCGCGACGCCTCCGCCGACGAGATCAAGAAGGCGTACCGCCGACTCGCCCGCGAGCTCCACCCCGACGTCAACCCGAGCGCCGACGCCTCCGAGCGCTTCAAGCTCGTCACGCACGCCTACGACGTCCTGAGCGACGCGCAGCAGCGCCAGCAGTACGACCGCGGACCCCAGGAGGGCTTCCCCGGCGGCGCACAGGGCTTCGGCGGATTCGGCGACATCTTCGAGACGTTCTTCGGCCAGGGTGCGCAGGGCTCGTCCCGCGGGCCCCGCTCCCGTCGCGAGCGCGGCCAGGACGCTCTGCTGCGCGTCGAGGTGTCGCTCGACGAGGTCATCTTCGGCACGCACCGCGACCTCGAGGTCGACACGGCGGTGCTCTGCGAGACCTGCCAGGGCTCGTGCTGCCAGCCCGGCACCTCGCCGGTCACCTGCGACATCTGCCACGGCTCCGGCCAGATCCAGCGCACCGTCCGCTCGCTGCTGGGCAACGTGATGACGGCCAGCCCCTGCGGCACGTGCCGCGGCTACGGCACCGTCATCGCCACCCCGTGCTCGACCTGCCAGGGCCAGGGTCGCGTGCGCGCGCGCCGCACGATCCCCGTCGACGTCCCCGCGGGCGTCGACACGGGCCTCCGCCTGCAGATGCCGGGCAGCGGCGAGGTCGGCCCGGCGGGCGGCCCCAACGGCGATCTCTACCTCGAGATCAAGGTCAAGCACCACGACGTCTTCAGCCGCAACGGCGACGACCTGCTCGCCACCCTCGAGGTGCAGATGACCGACGCGATCCTCGGCTCCACGACGACGCTCGCGGCGCTCGACGGCGACATCGAGATCGAGATCAAGCCCGGGACGCAGAGCACCGAGATCGTCACGATCAAGGGGCGCGGAGTGACGAAGCTGCGCGGCAACGGCCGCGGCGACCTGCGCGTGGGCATCCAGGTCGTCACCCCGACCAAGCTCGGGCACCGCGAGCGCGAGCTCGTGCAGGAGTTCGCAAAGCACTACAAGCCGCAGAAGCCCGCGCTGACCCACTTCCAGCAGGGCCTCTTCTCGAAGCTCCGCGACCGCTTCCTCGGCTGATCGGAGCGCGGCCGTGGCCCACCACTACATCGACGAATCGCTCGACTCCGGCGACGTCGTCGTCGGCGGTCGCCTCGCGCTGACCGGCGCGGAGGCGCGTCACGCCGCCACGGTGAGCCGGATCCGCGCCGGTGAGACGATCCGCGTCGGAGACGGGCGCGGCCGCGTCGCGACGGCGGTCGTCGAGAGCTCGGAGCCGTCGAGGGTGGTGCTCGTCGTCGAGTCCGTGGAGGAGGCGGCCGCGCCGTCGCCGAGGCTCGTGCTCGTGCAGGCCCTCGCGAAGGGCGACCGGGACGAGCTGGCCGTGCAGGCCGCGACCGAGCTGGGGGTCGACGAAGTGGTGCCGTGGCAGGCCGCCCGCTCGATCTCGCGCTGGAGCGGCCCCAAGGAGGAGAAGGGCCGCGAGCGCTGGCGCAGCATCGTCCGCGAGGCGAGCAAGCAGTCGCTCCGTGCTCGGGTGCCCGAGGTCTCGCCGCTCGCGTCGACGCGCGCGCTCGCGGACCGCGCGGCGACCGACCGCGTCCTCGTGCTGGAGCCGTCGGCCGAGGTCCGCCTGTCGGCGATCGAGCCCGACGGTCGCGATCTCGTGCTCGTCGTGGGTCCCGAGGGCGGCGTCGCTCCGGAGGAGCTGCGGCTGCTCGCGGAGGCGGGCGCCGAGGCCGTCGCGCTCGGCGACACCGTGCTGCGCACCTCCACCGCCGGCCCCGCGGCCATCGCCGTGCTCTCGGCGAGGCTGGGCCGCTGGTAGCCGGAGCGCGCGCTGACGGCGAACGGGGCCCCGTTCGAGGCCGCCCGCCGTTTAAGATGAAGGCATGAGCGAACCCACCGTCTTCACGCGCATCGTCCGGGGCGAGATCCCCGCCGACGTGGTGTTCGAGAACGAGCGGGTTCTCGCCATCACCGACATCGCGCCGAAAGCGCCGGTCCACCTCCTGATCTTCCCCAAGACCCAGGAGTACGCGACGGTCGCCGAGCTCGGCGCCGCCGACCCGGCCCTCCTCGCTGAGATGGTGCAGGTCGCGCAGACCCTGGCCGACGCCCACTGCGGCGGGCAGTTCCGCCTCGTCTTCAACTCGGGCGAAGCGGCCGGCCAGACCGTGTTCCACGTCCACGCCCACGTCCTGGGCGGACACCTGACGGAAGGCTCCCTTGCCACCGGTTGACCACGCGGGCGACGAGCCCGTCTCTCCGACCACCGCCGAGTCGCTCGCGACCGGCTCGACGACACCCGGCCCGACGCGGCGCGTCGTCGCCGTCGACGGAGTCGCCATGGTGCGCCTCCTCGGACCTCAGGACCGCCTCATCCGAGCAGTCGAATCGCGATTCCCCGACGTCCAGGTGCACGTGCGCGGCAACGAGGTGACGCTCGAGGGTGAGCGCGCACCCGTCTCCGCGGCGACGCGACTGGTGGAAGAACTGGTGACCATGACAGCAGGCGGCCACGACCTCGACCCCGAGGGAGTCCGCGAGTCCGCTCGCATCCTCGAGAGCGGCGGGCCGGTCAGCCCGGCCGAGGCGTTCGGGCAGGCGATCCTGACCGCGCGCGGCAAGAGCATCCGCCCGAAGACTCTCGGGCAGCGCGAGTACGTCGACGCCGTCGATCAGAACACCATCGTGTTCGGCATCGGCCCCGCCGGAACGGGCAAGACCTACCTCGCGATGGCGAAGGCCGTCCAGGCCCTGCAGCGCAAGGAGGTCGAGCGGATCATCCTGACCCGCCCGGCGGTGGAGGCGGGGGAGCGGCTCGGCTACCTGCCCGGCTCGCTCACCGACAAGATCGACCCGTACCTGCGCCCGCTCTACGACGCCCTCAACGAGATGATGGACCCGGAGATCGTGCCCAAGCTCCTGGCCGCCGGCACGATCGAGGTCGCTCCGCTCGCCTACATGCGCGGTCGCACGCTCAACAACTCGTTCGTCGTGCTCGACGAGGCGCAGAACACCACGCCCGAGCAGATGAAGATGTTCCTCACCCGGCTGGGCTTCGGCTCGCGGATGGTCATCACCGGCGACATCACGCAGGTCGACCTGCCCACCGGCGCCAGCGGTCTGCGCCTCGTCACGCGCGTGCTCGACGGGATCGACGACATCCACTTCTCGAGGCTGACCAGCGAGGACGTGGTGCGCCACAGCCTCGTCGGCCGCATCGTGGACGCGTACACCGAGTACGACCAGCAGAAGCAGGCGCAGCACTACGAGCGCGAGCAGGCACGCGAGTTCGCGAATCGCGCGGAGCGGCGCGCGGGCTCGCCCCGCTCCGCCGGCGACGCGCAGCCCAAGCGCCCGCGCGGCTGACCCGCGCACCCGACCCACTCCGACGAAGAGGAACACCGCCCCCGTGAGCATCGAGATCAACAACGAGTCGAGCGTCCCCGTCGACGAGGCGG
Organism: Rathayibacter sp. Leaf299; assembly: GCF_001423055.1. Lineage (NCBI taxonomy): Bacteria > Bacillati > Actinomycetota > Actinomycetes > Micrococcales > Microbacteriaceae > Rathayibacter > Rathayibacter sp. Leaf299. The sequence continues at coordinate 516,925 of NZ_LMNT01000003.1, read as the reverse complement.
CGCTGCTGCGCCTCGCCGGCTACGCGCTCGACTCGCTGCACGTGCACCCCGACGCCGAGCTCGCGATCGTCCTGGTCGACGAGGGCGCGATGGAGCAGCTGCACGTGCAGTGGATGGACGAGCCGGGCCCGACCGACGTGCTCAGCTTCCCGATGGACGAGCTGCGCCCCGGCACCGAGGACGAGCAGACCCCGGCGGGCCTGCTCGGCGACATCGTGCTCTGCCCGCAGGTCGCGCAGACCCAGGCCGAGGCCGCGGGCCACTCCGTCCTCGACGAGCTGCTGCTGCTGACCGCGCACGGGCTCCTGCACCTGCTCGGCTTCGACCACGCGGAGGCGGAGGAGGAGCGCGAGATGTTCGGTATCCAGCGCGACATCCTCGTGGGCTTCCACATCAGCGAGCGACGCCGCTAGGCCTCGGCGTGCTGACCCTCCAGCTCCTCATCGCCGCTCTGGCGCTCGTCGCCGTCGGCGGCTGGTTCGCCGCCACCGACGCCGCTCTGGGCGTCCTCTCGCGCAGCGACGTGCTCGAGATGGCGAACCACTCCCGCAGCGCCCGCGCCCTGCGCGCCATCGCGGGCGACATGAGCGCGCACGTCAACGTGGTCAACTTCTCGCGGATCGCCGCCGAGACGACCGCCGCCGTGTTCGTCACGACGGTGCTCGTCGTGGTCGTCGACCAGCTCTGGCTCGCTCTGCTGCTGGCCATCCTGATCATGGCGGCCGTCTCGTTCGTCCTGGTGGGCTCGAGCCCGCGCAGCGTCGGTCGTGCGCACGCCCGGGCGGTCCTGGCCACGAGCGCGTCCCTGGTGCACGTCCTGCGGGTCGCGCTGGGCCCCGTGGCCCACGGACTGGTGGCCCTCGGCAACCGCGTCACTCCGGGAACGGGTCGCTCGGCGGGCTTCTCCTCCGAGGAGCAGCTGCTCAGCATGGTCGACGAGGCCACCGAGCAGTCCGTCCTCGAGCAGGACGACCGCGAGCTCATCCACTCGATCTTCGAGTTCAACGACACGCTCGTCCGCGAGGTGATGGTGCCGCGCACCGACATGGTGACGATCGAGGCGACCGCGTCGATCGGAGCCGGCATGGGGCTCCTCCTCAGCCGCGGCATCTCGCGGCTCCCCGTCATCGGCGAGGGCGTCGACGACGTGCTGGGCGTGCTCTACCTCCGCGACGTCGCCCGCCACACCTACGAGCGCCCGGACGACGACGACGTCGTCGCCGACCTCGCCCGGCCCGCGCTCTTCGTGCCGGAGTCGAAGAAGGCGGACGAGCTGCTGCGCCAGATGCAGCTCGAGTCGAACCACCTCGCGATGGTCGTCGACGAGTACGGCGGCATCGCCGGACTCGTCACGCTCGAGGACCTCATCGAGGAGCTGGTCGGCGACATCTCGGACGAGTACGACCGCGAGGTCGACCTGTTCGAGGAGATCGAGCCGGGCGTGTACCGCGTCTCGGCGCGCCTCCCGGTCGACGAGCTCGGCGAGCTCTTCGAGATCGACCTCGAGGACGACGACGTCGACTCGGTCGGCGGACTTCTCACCAAGGCCTACGGACGACTGCCGGATCGCGGAGCCAGCGCCCGGATCGGCGGTGTGATCCTCGAGGCGGAGCAGGCCGACGCCCGCCGGGGCACGATCTCGACGGTCCTGGTGCGGCGCGATCCCGACCACGATCCCGCGAACGAGTCGGGCACCGGCCCGGTGCCGATCGTGGTCGACGGCGGCGAGGACGCCGCCGAGGTCGCGCGGACCGGGGATACTCGGAGCCGGGACCCCCGCTCGCGCGACACGCGTGCGCGGGACGGACGGGCCGCCCAGGCACGTGCCGACCGGGCCCGGGCAGCGGGCACCCCCGCCGAGGACAGACAGAACGAGGACGCACGATGACCGACACCAGCCCGCCCACGACGCCCTTCCGAGCGGGATTCGTGTCGTTCGTCGGCCGCCCGAACGTCGGCAAGTCGACCCTGACGAACGCCCTCGTCGGCGAGAAGATCGCCATCACGAGCTCGAAGCCCCAGACGACCCGCCGCGCGATCCGCGGCATCGTGCACCGGCCCGACGGCCAGCTGATCGTGGTCGACACCCCGGGCATCCACCGCCCCCGCACCCTGCTGGGCGAGCGGCTCAACTCCCTCGTCACCTCCACGCTCGGCGACGTCGACGTGATCGGGATGCTCTTCCCGGCCGACGAGCCGATCGGCCCCGGCGACCGCTTCATCAACGAGCAGCTCGACGCGTTCCCGCGGGCCCGCAAGGTCGCGATCGTCTCGAAGGTCGACCTCTCGTCGAAGAAGTCGGTCGCGAAGCAGCTGCTGGCCGTCTCGGAGCTGCGGGAGTGGGACACGATCGTGCCGATCTCGGCCGTGACCGACGAGCAGCTCGACGTGCTCGCCGTGGAGCTCCTCCGCCTGATGCCCGTGTCGCCCGCCCTCTACCCCGAGGAGGCCGTGACGGACGAGGACCTCGGCTCCCGCATCGCCGAGTTCATCCGCGAGGCCGCCCTCGAGGGCGTCTCGGACGAGCTGCCGCACTCGCTCGCCGTGACCCTCGACGACATGGTCGAGCGCGAGGACGGCTCGTTCATCGACATCTACGCCAACGTCTTCGTCGAGCGCGACAGCCAGAAGGGCATCATCATCGGCAAGGGCGGCCAGCGCCTGCGCGAGGTCGGCGCCGTCTCCCGCGAGCAGATCGAGCGGCTCCTCGGCCGCCGCGTGTTCCTCTCGATCCGGGTGAAGGTCGCGAAGGAGTGGCAGCGCGACCCGAAGCTGCTGGGCCGACTGGGCTTCTGATCCCGTCGGCGCACGCCGATCAGCCGCCGGGACGACGACGCCGCCGCGCTCGACGTCTAGCGTGAGAGGCATGCGCGTGCTCCTGGACCGTCCGGCGACGCTCCCGATCGCGGGGGTGCTCCTCGCGGCCGCGCACCTGCTGGCGCTGGCGAGCGGCGTGTCGAGCGCGCATCCGTCCGCAGGCCTGCTGCTCGGTCTCGCCCTCGCACTGGCCGGCTACCTGCCCGCGCTCGCGCCGACCCTCGCCGCCTCGGGCATCCTCCTCGGCGGCGCGGTCCCGGTCGCCGGGCTGCCGCTCGACGGCGTCGTCGTCGGAGTGGTCGTTCTCTGGTCGACGGCGCGCCGCCTCGGCCCGTGGACCCGGTCGCTGACACTGGTGGGCGCCCTCCTGCTCTCCGGGATCGGCGGCATCGTCGCGTCGGCGTCGCTCCGACCGTCGATCGACGCCCCGGAGCCGTCGCCGAGCATCGACTTCCTCGTCCTGGTCGCGGTGGCCGTGCTCGTCGCCGCGGTCCTTGCGGCGGTCGCGGTGCTGTCCTTCCTCCGCGGGGTCCGCTCGCCGGTCGGCGTCGACGACCCGACCGAGCGCCTGCTGGTCCGCCTCGCCGGGCCCCAGGACGCCTTCGCGGTCGGATCAGCCGGTGCGCAGGCGCTCGTGCTGCTCGCGATCTCGGTCGTCCCGTACTCGGTGGACGTCGATTCGCTGCACCCGTTCGTGGCCGGAGTGCTGGCCGTGGCGCTCGTGCTGCACCGCCGCGCGCCCGGACTCGCCCTCGGCATCGCGTGGATCGGCGCTGTTCTGCAGATGAGCGTCCGGCTGGAGCCCGCTCCCTCCGATCTGGCGATCCTCGTGGTGCTCTTCGGTGCAGGAGCGGCCGCGTCGAAGCGGGTGCGCACGGCAGGGGCGGTCTCCGCCGTCGCCGGCTCGATGGTCGCGGTGGCGTACCTCTCGGTCGCCTTCGGGCTGGCGCAGGGTTCACCCAGGGATCTGATCTCCCTCGTGGCGTCGTTCGGCGGGATCCTCGCGACGCTCGGACTCTCGTGGACGATCGGACTGCTCTCCCGGGCCGCCCGACGCGCCCGCGAAGGGCAGGCGCTCCGCGACGAGGCCGAGCGCGAGCGGGCACGGGCCCAGCGCGAGCTCGACACCGTCGAGGAGCGCAACCGCATCGCCCGCGACATGCACGACGTCGTCGCGCATTCGCTCGCGGTCGTCATCGCCCAGGCCGACGGCGCCCGCTACCTCGGCGCGGGCAGCCCCGAGCAGACCGATGCGGCGCTGCTCACCATCTCGGGAGTCGCGCGCGACGCGCTCGGCGACGTCCGTCAGCTCCTCGCGCAACTGCGGCACAGCCAGGCCGACGGCCCCCAGCCCGAGGCGCGCGACCTGCCCGCGCTGCTCGAGAGCGTGAGCGGCACGGGTGCACCGGTGCGCTCGGAGCTCGGGCTCGACCTCGAGTCCGTGCCGCGTGCGACCGGGCTGGCGCTCTACCGCATCACCCAGGAGGCGACCACGAACGCCCTCCGCCACGGCCGCCCCGGCGCTCCGCTCGACGTCGCCCTGCGCCGCGACGGCGCCGACGTCGTGCTCACGGTCCGCAACGCCCGCTGCGAGGACGCGCTCGCGACGCCGGGGGAGGGCCACGGCCTCATCGGGATGCGCGAGCGCGCCGTCCTCGCGGGCGGAGTCCTCCAGGCCGGGCCGGTGGGCGACGACTTCGTGGTCGACGCCCGACTGCCCGCTCCCGTCGTCCCGTCGCGCACCTCACCCGTCCCGCTCGTCCCGCCGCTCGCCTCCGGAGGCACCCCGTCATGACCGATCCCATCCGCATCGTCCTCGTCGACGACCAGGCGCTCTTCCGCGCCGGCATCCGCATGCTCCTGAGCTCGCAGCCCGATCTCGAGGTGGTCGGCGAGGCGTCGGACGGTGCGGAGGGCGCCGAGCTCGTCGGCCGCGTCGCACCGGACGTGGTGCTGATGGACATCCGGATGCCCGGCGTCGACGGGATCGAGTCCACCCGGCGGATCCTCGCGCGGGCCGCCGAGACGGGGACCGAGCCGCCGCGCATCCTCGTCCTCACGACCTTCGACCTCGACGAGGCGGCCGCCCGCGCCATCCGCGCCGGGGCGAGCGGCTTCCTCCTCAAGGACACCGAGCCGGGGTTCCTCCTCGCCTCCGTGCGGACGGTGCACGCCGGAACGGCCGTCGTGGCCGCCTCCGCGACCCGGGAGCTGTTCGAGCACTTCGGAGCGCCGGGCAGCGGACGCGAGACGCCCGCCGCGTTCTCGACGCTGACCGATCGCGAGCGCGAGATCTTCCACCACGCCGCGAGGGGCCTGAGCAACACCGAGATCGCGACGGCCGAGTTCCTCAGCGAGGCGACGGTGAAGACCCACATCAGCCGGACCCTCGGCAAGCTCGGGCTCCGCGACCGCGTGCAGCTCGTCGTCTACGCCTACGAGAACGGCCTCGTCGCCTGAGCCCCCGCGGGTGACCCGGGCGCCGCGCAGTGCTAGCCTGGCCGCGTGCGCTTCGGTCTGCTCCTTCTTAGCTGCCGCGACGAGTCCTAACCCCCAGGCCTCCCTCGTCGCGGAGTCCGTCGACGCCTGATCGCAGTTCCCTTCGCGAGGTCGCATCCGACACCGGATCCCCGCGAGACCGACACGGGCGCGCATCCGCGCCAGGAGACCCCATGAAGAACACGCAGAAGCCCTCGTCCATGCCGATCCACAAGTACCGGCCCTACCACGAGCAGATCACCGTCGATCTGCCCGACCGCACGTGGCCGACCAAGCGGATCACCACGGCCCCGCGCTGGTGCGCCGTCGACCTCCGCGACGGCAACCAGGCGCTGATCGACCCGATGAGCCCCGAGCGCAAGCGGATCATGTTCGACCTGCTCGTCTCGATGGGCTACAAGGAGATCGAGGTCGGCTTCCCCAGCGCCAGCCAGACCGACTTCGACTTCGTGCGCAGCCTGATCGAGGAGGGCGCGATCCCCGAGGACGTCACCATCCAGGTGCTGACCCAGGCCCGCGACCACCTCATCGAGCGCACCTACGAGTCGATCCGCGGCGCCCGCCAGGCGATCGTTCACCTCTACAACTCCACCAGCGTGCTGCAGCGGGAGGTCGTGTTCCGCAAGGACCGGCAGGGGATCATCGACATCGCCCTCGCCGGTGCGCGCAAGTGCCGCGAGATGGAGGCGTCGGTCCCCGGGACCACCGTCTACTACGAGTACTCGCCCGAGAGCTACACCGGCACCGAGCTCGAGTTCGCCCGCGAGATCTGCGACCGCGTCGTCGAGGTCTTCGAGCCGACCCCCGACCGCAAGGTCATCCTGAACCTGCCCGCCACCGTCGAGATGGCGACTCCGAACGTCTACGCCGACTCGATCGAGTGGATGAGCCGGAACCTGGCGCAGCGCGAGAACATCATCCTGTCGCTGCACCCCCACAACGACCGCGGCACCGCCGTCGCCGCCGCCGAGCTGGGCTACCTGGCCGGCGCCGACCGCATCGAGGGCTGCCTCTTCGGCAACGGGGAGCGGACCGGCAACGTCGACCTCGTCGCGCTGGGCGTCAACCTGTTCACGCAGGGCATCGACCCGCAGATCGACTTCGGCGACATGGACGGCATCAAGCGCACTGCCGAGTACTGCAACCAGCTGGCCGTGCCCGAGCGCAGCCCCTGGGCGGGCGATCTGGTCTTCACCGCGTTCAGCGGCTCGCACCAGGACGCGATCAAGAAGGGCTTCGAGGCCATGGAGGCCGAGGCCGAGCGCAGCGGTCGCGGCGTCGACGAGCTGACCTGGGCCGTTCCCTACCTGCCGGTCGACCCGAAGGACCTCGGGCGCTCCTACGAGGCGGTCATCCGCGTCAACTCGCAGTCGGGCAAGGGCGGAGTCGCGTACCTGCTCAAGACGGACCACGCGCTGGACCTGCCGCGCCGCCTCCAGATCGAGTTCTCGGGCGTCGTGCAGGCCAAGACCGACGCCGAGGGCGGCGAGGTCACGAGCGAGCAGATCTGGACGATCTTCCAGGACGAGTACCTGCCCGCTCCCGCGCACCGCGCCGACGAGAAGTGGGGCCGCTTCGAGCTGACCCGCACGAGCACCTCGAGCGACATGGGCGGCACGATCGCCCTCAACGCGGTGCTGCGCGTCGGCGACGAGGTCATCGAGGCGAACGCCTCCGGCAACGGCCCGGTCAACGCCTTCGAGTCCGTGCTGGCCCAGCACGGCGTCGAGGTGCGGGTGCTCGACTACGTCGAGCACGCTCTCAGCGCCGGCGGCGACGCGCTGGCCGCCTCCTACGTCGAGTGCTCGGTCAACGGCCGCACGCTCTGGGGCGTAGGCGTTGACGCCGACATCTCGACCGCCTCCCTGAAGGCGATCGTCTCGGCCGTGAACCGCGCCCTGCGCGAAGAGGCGCCCGCCCTCGAGCTGGCCGCCACCTCGGTCTGATCCGTCCGGCCGAGAGAACCCCGGCCTGTCGAGGGAGCCTGCACCAGCGGGTTCCCTCGACGGGTCGGGGTTCCCTCGGCTCACGGCGTGTCTAGGCGCGGCGACGCCAGTGGAGGCGGGGGACGCGGTTCAGGGCGCGCTGCTCGGGCAGGCTCCAGCCGTAGCGCACGGCGAGCAGGCGGATCAGCGTGGTGACGCCCACCGCGAGCGGCGCGGCGAAGTCGATGAGCATCCCGAAGCGCAGTCCCGCCACGAGCACGGCCGTGCCCGCGGTCGCGGCGATCGCGTAGAGCGAGCCGACGTGCATCAGCGCGATCGGCCGGTTGAGCAGCACGTCCCGGATGACCGACCCGCCGACCGCCGACACGGTCCCGACGAAGACGGCCGGCACCTCCGGCACGCCGAGCGCCAGCGCCTTCGTCGTCCCGATCGCGCCGAAGAGCCCGAGCGTCAGGGCGTCGAGGGCGGTGATCGTGCCGTCGACGCGGTTCAGCACGTGCTGGAGGAGCATCCCGACGAGCGAGGCGGCGACCGCGACGATCAGGTAGGCGTTGGTGTGCAGGGCGACGAGCGGAGTCTGCAGCAGCAGATCGCGCAGCACGCCGCCTCCCAGACCGGTCGCCGTGCCGATGATCGTCACGCCGAGCAGGTCGATGCGGCGGTCGCGGAACTCGCCCGCGAACATCGCGCCCTGGAGGCAGCCGATGGCGATCGCGAGCAGGTCGGCCCAGGCGGGGATCACGAAGAGGGTGGCGGCCACCGGCCCATCGTTCCACGCTCCGCACCCGCCTCCGGCCCGGCGGCCGGGGCGCTGTCAGTGGCGGGGAGGATAATCGGGGTCATGCCCACTTATCGTGACGAAGCCGTGGTGCTCCGCACGCACAAGCTGGGCGAGGCCGACCGCATCGTGACCCTGCTCTCGCGCGGGCACGGCAAGATCCGCGCCGTCGCGAAGGGCGTCCGCAAGACCGGCTCCAAGTTCGGCTCGCGGCTCGAGCCGTTCATGGTGGCCGATCTGCAGCTCTACGAGGGCCGCAGCCTCGACATCGTCACCCAGGCCGAGTCGATCGGCGCGTACGGCGCCCTGATCGCCGCCGACTACGACTGCTACACCGCGGCCAACGCGATGGTCGAGACGGCCGACCGGCTGACCGACTCCGACGCCTCCCTGCAGCAGTACCTGCTGCTCGTCGGGGCGCTGCGCTCGCTCTCGCGGCGCGAGCACGAGCCGGTGCTGACGCTCGACTCCTACCTCCTGCGCGCGCTGTCGATCGCGGGCTGGGCGCCGAGCTTCGAGGACTGCGCCAGGTGCGGCGCCCCCGGCCCGCACGGCGCCGTGGTCGTGCAGCTGGGCGGGGTGGTCTGCGAGGACTGCACTCCTCCCGGCGCCCCGCGCGTCGCCCCGGAGGTCGTCGTGCTGCTCGGCGCGCTGCTCTCCGGAGACTGGGTGCACGCCGAGTCCACCGAGCCCTCGACCCGATCGCGCGCGAGCGGAGTCGTCGCCGCCTACACGCAGTTCCACCTCGAACGAGGACTGAGATCCCTGGAGCACGTCACCCGATGAAGCCCTTCACGCACAAGGACGCCGAGCCCTACCGCGAGCTCGACTGGACCGGGCTCTACCCGCCGGACGTGCCGCGGAAAGCCGTGCCCGGGCACGTCGCCATCGTCATGGACGGCAACGGCCGCTGGGCGAACGGGCGCGGGCTCACCCGCATCGAGGGGCACAAGCGCGGAGAGGCGGCGCTGCTCGACGTCGTGGCGGGAGCGATCCAGATCGGCGTCAAGCACCTCAGCGTCTACGCGTTCTCGACCGAGAACTGGAAGCGCTCGCCCGAGGAGGTGCGCTTCCTGATGGGGTTCAACCGCGACGTCCTGCACCGCCGACGCGACCAGCTCAACGAGTGGGGCGTGCGCATCCGCTGGGCCGGGCGGAAGCCCCGGCTCTGGGCCTCGGTGATCAACGAGCTGCAGTTCGCCGAGAAGCTGACCGCGGGCAACGATGTTCTGACCCTCACCATGTGCGTCAACTACGGGGGCCGCACCGAGATCGCGGACGCCGTGCAGCGCCTCGCCGGCGAGGTCGCGGCGGGCAGGCTGAAGCCGTCGGGCATCACCGAGAAGACGATCGCGAAGGCGCTCTACGTGCCCGAGATGCCCGACGTCGACCTCTTCCTGCGCTCCTCCGGCGAGCAGCGGACCAGCAACTTCCTGCTCTGGCAGAGCGCGTACGCCGAGATGGTGTTCCTCGACCGCCTCTGGCCCGACTTCTCGCGGACCGACCTGTGGGAGGCGATCGAGCACTACTCCGGTCGCTCCCGCCGCTTCGGCGGTGCCGTCGACGTGCCGGGGGCGTCGACGTGATCCGCGTCGCGATCGTCGGCTACGGGCTGGCGGGCAGCGTGTTCCACGGTCCGTTCCTGGCCGCCGATCCCTCGTTCGAGGTCGTCGCGGTGGCGACGTCGAACGCGGAGCGCGCCGCGAGCGCCGCCGCCGCGCATCCCGGAGCACGGATCGTCGCCGACACCGCCGCGGCCCTCGCCGAGAGCCCTGACCTCGTGGTGCTCGCGTCTCCGCCGTCGGTGCACCGCGAGCAGGCGGTCGCCGTGCTCGAGGCGGGCGTCGCGGTCGTGATCGACAAGCCGTTCGCTCCGAGCGTCGCCGACGCCGAGGCGATCCTCGCGGCGTCGGAGGCGAGCGGCGCCCCCGTCCTCGTGTTCCAGAACCGGCGCTGGGACGCCGACTTCCTGACGCTGAGGCGGTTGCTCGACGAGGGCGCTCTCGGAGAGGTCGTGCGCTTCGAGTCGACGTTCGAGCGCTGGAGCGCGCCGAAGACCGGGCGCTGGCAGAGCGCGATCGGCCGGGAGCAGGGCGGCGGGATCCTCTTCGACCTCGGCAGCCACCTCGTCGACCAGGCGCTCGTGCTCTTCGGACCCGCGACCGTGACCGCCGCCGAGACGCGAGTGGTGCACGCGGGCGGCGCGAGCGAGGACGACGCCTTCGTCTCGCTCCTGCACCGCGGTGGGGTCCGCTCGCATCTCACCATGAGCCGGGTCGCGCGGGCGACCGGACCGCGGTTCCGCGTCCTCGGCACCGGAGCCGCCTTCTCGGTCGACGGGCTCGACCCGCAGGAGACCGCGCTGCGGCACGGGGGAGCGCGGGTCGACGATGCCGGCTTCGGCGAGGTCCCGCGCGAGGAGTGGGGAGTGCTGACGGACGACTCCGGACGCCGCCCCGTGCCTAGCCAGCGCGGCCGCTACGCGTCCTTCTACGAGGGTGTCGCGCGCACCCTGCAGGACGGCGCCCCGGCCCCCGTCGACGTGCACGAGGCCCTCGCCGTCGTCGCGGTGATCGAGCAGGCGCACGCCCTCGCCGCCCGCTGAGGATCGACGCGCCCGGCGTGGGAGCGCTCTTGGCGATCCGGCGGGGGAGGGGGATCCTCGAAGGGTGAGTACTCCAGGCCCGTCCGTGACCGCCCTGCGCGAGCGGTTCGCCGGCGCGCGCGGCTATCACAACGCCTGCACGCTCGGCCTGCCGCCCCGCGAGAGCGTCGAGGCGCTGCGTCTCGATCTCGACCGCTGGTCCGCGGGTGAGAACACGGCCGCCGGCTACGGCGACGTCGCCGAGCGCGCCCGGTCCTCCTTCGCGGGGATCGTCGGCGTCCCCGTCGAGCGCGTCGCGATCGGCTCGCAGACCTCGGCGATGGCCTCGGTCCTCGCCGGCTCGCTGCCGGACGGCGCGTGCGTGCTCTGCGTCGACGGCGACTTCTCCTCCATCGTCTTCCCGTTCCTCGCCCAGGCCCACCGCGGCGTCGTGGTGCGCTCGGTGCCCCTGGAGGCGCTGGCCGACTCCGTCGAGCCCGCCGACGATCTGGTCGTCTTCTCGGCGGTGCAGTCCAGGAGCGGAGCGCTCGCCGACCTCGACGCGGTCCTCGAAGCGGCCGCCCGATGCGATGCGCGGACCGCGTGCGACCTGACCCAGGCGGCGGGCGTGCTGCCCGTCGACGCCTCCCGCTTCGACGCGACGCTCACCCACGCGTACAAGTGGCTGTGCTCGCCCCGCGGAGTCGCGTTCCTCACGCTCTCGCCGGAGTACGCCGCCGAGCTCGTGCCGCTGCAGGCGGGCTGGTACTCCGGAGAGGACGTGTGGTCGTCCTGCTACGGGCCGGCGATGCACCTCGCCGAGAACGCCCGCCGCTTCGACGTCTCGCCCGCCTGGCAGGCGTTCGTGGGAGCGGAGGCGTCGCTCGCCCTGCTCGGCTCGCTCGACCTCGATGAGGTGTGGCGGCACGCCTCCGGTCTCGGCGATCTGCTCTGCGAACGAATAGATCGCGACCCCCAGCGCCGGGCGATCGTCTCGTGGCCGGACGAGGACGGTGCGGACCTGGCGCGCCTGCTCGAGGCGGGGATCAAGGTGTCGGGACGCGGCGGACGGCTGCGGGTCGCGTTCCACGTCTGGAACGACGAGTCCGACGTGGACGAGCTGGTCCGACTGCTGCGGGAATAGCGGCGGCCCCGCTCGGTTGTCCTCGGAGTGAGCGACTCCCAGCCCCCCATCACCGTCGACGTCTGGTCGGACATCGCGTGCCCCTGGTGCTACATCGGCAAGCGCAAGTTCGAGCGCGGGCTCGAGGCCTTCCGTCTCGCCCACCCGGAGGCGCCCGCCGTGGCGATCGAGTACCGGAGCTTCGAGCTGTCGCCGGACACCCCCGAGGACTACCGCGGCGGCGAAGCGGCGTTCCTGGCCGAGCACAAGGGGATCCCCGAGGCGCAGGCGCAGCAGATGCTCGACACCGTCACCGCCATCGCGGCGAGCGTCGGCCTCGACTACCACTTCGAGACGGTGCGGCACGTCAAGACCGTCACCGCGCACCAGGCGCTGCACCACGCGAAGGCGCAGGGACTGCAGCTCCAGCTGAAGGAACGGCTCCTGAGCGCGTACTTCGTCGAGGGCCGCGATCTCGCGGACTCAGCGGTCCTCGCGTCGCTCGCCGCCGAGGTCGGCCTCGACGAGGCCGAGACGGCACAGGTCCTCGCGGAGCAGCGCCACCTGCCCGACGTGCAGGCCGACATTGCGCAGGCCCGCGAGTACGGGATCAACGGCGTTCCGTTCTTCGTCCTCGACGGCCGCTTCGGCGTCTCGGGCGCGCAGGAGCCGCAGGCGTTCACCGAGGTGCTGGAGCACGTCCTCGAGCAGCGGGTGAGCGCGTCGTGAGCTTCGAGATGCTCGGAGCCGCCGGCGTGCCCGTCTGCGAGGACGGGGTCTGCGCCGTGCCGACCGCCGCTCCCGATCCCGCTGCCGTCAGCGCAGAGGCTCCTCGACGCTGATGTCGGCCACGTCGGCGCCGTAGGCCTCGATCAGCGCGTCGGCGTCGACGAAGGCGCTGCGTCCCGGAGTCCCGGCGCCCATCGCGATGCGCCGGCCCCGGATGCGCTCGTCGGCGACGACGGGCCAGGCGGTCGTGGAGCCGATCGGCGTGATGGTTCCGCGTCGGTACCCGGTGGCCTCGAACGCCACCGACTCCTCGGGCATCCTCAGCTTGTTCACTCCGACCACCGCGCGCAGCTTCGGCCACGAGATCTGCCGCCCGCCGGGGATCAGCGCGAAGAGCAGACCACCGTCGTGGCGCTTCACCACGAGCGACTTGACGATCGTGCCCGGCTCGATGCCGAGCAGCCGCGCGGCCTCCTCGAGGCTCCCGGCCTCGGGCCTCTCGACCACCTCGACGTCCAGTCCGCGCGCCCGGGCGTCCGCCTCGAAGCGCGCCGGCCCGTCCTCCCCAGCATCGATCGTGCTCATCGATCCGCCTCCTCTGCTCGTCTCGCCTTCCCCAACACAGGATCTGGGAGAATCGATACCGATGTCCTCCACTCTTCTGGCCCCACCGCCCGCGCGACCCGCGCCGGCGCTGCGCATCGGCCCCCTCGAACTCGACGCGCCGGTCGTCCTCGCTCCCATGGCGGGGATCACCAACACCGCGTTCCGCCGCCTCTGCCGCGAGTTCGGCGCGGGGCTCTACGTGAGCGAGATGATCACCTCCCGGGCGCTCGTCGAGCGCACGCCGGAGTCGATGCGCCTCATCCGCCACCACCCCAGCGAGTCGGTCCGCTCCATCCAGCTCTACGGAGTCGATCCGAAGACGGTCGCCGAAGCGGTCACCATGCTCGTCGCGGAGGACCGCGCCGATCACATCGACCTCAACTTCGGCTGCCCGGTCGCCAAGGTGACCAGGAAGGGCGGGGGAGCGGCGCTGCCGTGGAAGCTGCCCCTCTTCCGGCAGATCGTCGAGGGAGCGGTGAAGGCCGCCGGCGACGTGCCGCTGACCGTCAAGATGCGCAAGGGCATCGACGCCGACCACCTGACCTACCTCGAGGCCGCCCGAGCCGCCGAGGGTGCCGGAGTCGCCTCCATCGCCCTCCACGCCCGCACCGCGTCCGAGTTCTACAGCGGCCACGCCGACTGGTCGGCCATCGCGACGCTGAAAGAGGCGATCACGAGTGTCCCCGTGCTCGGCAACGGCGACATCTGGTCGGCCGAGGACGCGCTGCGGATGATGTCCGAGACCGGCTGCGACGGTGTCGTGGTCGGCCGCGGCTGCCTCGGTCGGCCGTGGCTGTTCGGCGACCTCGCCGCGGCCTTCGCCGGCTCGGAGGAGCGCTTCCGCCCGACGCTCGGCCAGGTGGCTCTCGCCTTCCGCCGCCACGCCGAGCTCATCTGCGAGTTCTTCGAGAGCGAGGAGCGCGGCTGCCGCGACATCCGCAAGCACGTCGCCTGGTACTTCAAGGGCTACCCCGTGGGCGGCGAGCTGCGCGCCCGCATGGCGTCGGCCGAGACTCTCGCCGAGCTCGACGAGCTGCTCGCGCAGCTCGACCCCGAGGAGCCCTACCCGGGCGAGGCGGCCGAGGGCCAGCGCGGCCGCGCGGGATCGCCGAAGGTCCCGTCGCTGCCCGACCGCTGGCTCGAGTCCCGCGAGCTCGACGCCGGCCAGCGCGCCGACGTGTCCGCCGCCGAAGTCCACCACAGCGGTGGATGACCGCGCGCTCTGGGGGTACTCGCTCGTCGACGTCGAGCGGTTCCTGCCGGAGGAGCACTCCACCCGCCGCTCCGACTTCGCACGTGACCGCGCGCGGCTGTTCCACTCCAGCGCCCTGCGCCGCCTCGCCTCCAAGACGCAGGTGCTCAGCCCCACGGCCGGAGTCGACTTCGCCCGCAACCGCCTGACCCACTCGCTCGAGGTGGCGCAGATCGGCCGCGAGCTCGCGACGAGCCTCGACCTCGACCCCGACGTCGTCGACACCGCCTGCCTCGCGCACGACATCGGCCATCCTCCCTTCGGCCACAACGGCGAGCGGGCGCTCAACGCCTGGGCCGACGGCATCGGCGGCTTCGAGGGCAACGCGCAGACCTTCCGCCTGCTCACCCGCCTCGAGCCGAAGGTCTTCGGCGACGACGACCGCCCCTACGGTCTGAACCTCACCCGCGCGAGCCTCGACGCCAGCTGCAAGTACCCCTGGCCCGACACGCGCTCCGTCGCGGATCCCTCCGGCCGGGCGAAGTTCGGGTTCTACGCCGACGACGCACCGGCGTTCGCCTGGATGCGCGAGGGCGCCCCCGAGGGCGTGCGCTGCATCGAGGCCGAGGTGATGGACCTCTCGGACGACATCGCCTACTCGGTGCACGACTTCGAGGACGCCGTCGTCTCGGGCTACATCGACGTCGAGGCGCTCGGCTCCCGCAGCGACCACGACGACCTCGTGGCCTCGATGCACGCCTGGGTCGGCGACGAGATCGAGCACGCCGAGCTCGTCTCCGCCTTCGACCGCCTCGACTCGCTCGACGTCTGGCTCGACTCGTGGGACGGGTCGCGCCGCGATCAGGCTCGCCTGAAGAACCTCACCAGCCAGCTCATCGGCCGCTTCGCCGCCGCCGCCACCGAGGCGACCCGCGAGGCATATTCGCACCCCGACCTCGTCCGCTTCGGCGGCCACGTCGTCGTGCCCCGCGAGCAGCAGGCCGAGATCGCGGTACTCAAGGGCATCGTCGCGACGTTCGTGATGTCGCGGAACACCCGCCAGCCCATCTACGCCCAGCAACGCGAGGTCCTCACCCGCCTCGCCGACACCCTCCTCGAGCGCGGCGAGGGCGTCCTCGAGCCCGGCTTCGCCGAGGACTGGCGCGCGAGCGACTCCGACGACGCCCGCCGCCGCGTCGTCGTCGACCAGGTCGCCAACCTCACCGACCAGAGCGCCCTCGCCTGGTTCGAGAGGTTGTGCCCATAGGGAGCCGGTCCTCGCCCGGCTCCCCGCGGTCGGCTTTCGTGGATGCTCGCGTTCCGCAGAGCGGGGTGCGTCCGCGTAGGTCGATCCGCTCGCACGCGGATCGCCCGTCCCGCTGTGCCGATACGGGGCCGGTCCCTGCCCGGCCCCGCGCGGTCGGCTCTCGTGGATGGCCGCGTTCTGCAGAGCGTGTCGCGTTCGCGTAGGTCGATCCGCTGGCACGCGGATCGCCCGTTCCGCTCGGTGTGGTCAGTGTGCCGGTGCGCTCCTCTCTTGCTGATCGAGTAGGGCGCGCAGCGGCCGTATCGAGATCCGCGTCCGCTCGGAGGGTGGGTCTCTTAGGAAAAGTCACCTCATGCGTGTGGTGACTGGGTCGGCTGCAGGCAGCCGGCTTTTCCCTCACCACCGAGACGCAACGCGGCTTCGCCGCTTGATACACCCCTGCGGGGCTACTCGACCAGCAGGGGGAGGCGGAAGCCTCGTCGGAGCGGCAGCGCGATGCGCAACGTCGGCTGCCAACGGGGTTCAGCCCCTGTTAGCGGTCGCACTCCTTCCTCAACTCCTGTTCTGCGCCGGAAGCGAGCTGCAGCGGCGGGTGGGCGGCCCCATTCGAGCCGAACCGGTGATCCGCGTGTCAGCGGATCGCCGTAGGCGGACGTGACCCGCTCTGCGAGACCGGCACCGTCGAAAAGCCGACCGCGAGGCGCCGGGCGAGGACCGGCGACTACGATGGTGGGGTGCCAGGACGGATTCGACAACAGGATGTCGAGGAGGTCAAGGCGCGGGTCAACATCGGCGACGTCGTCGGCGAGTACGTCACCCTGAAGTCGGCGGGTGTCGGGTCGCTCAAGGGTCTCTGCCCCTTCCACGACGAGCGCAGCCCCAGTTTCCACGTGCGCCCGCAGGCCGGGTTCTACCACTGCTTCGGCTGCCAGGAGTCGGGCGACGTCTACAGCTTCATCATGAAGATGGACCACACCTCGTTCAGCGAGACGGTCGAGCGGCTCGCCGCCCGCGTCGGCATCGTCCTCCAGTACGAGGAGGGCGGCGGTCAGGCCCCCGAGACCGGTGGTCGCGTGCGCCTGCTCGAGGCGAACCGGGCGGCGGAGGAGTACTTCCGCGAGCAGCTGGCCACTCCGGGGGCCGACGTCGGCCGCAGGTTCCTCGGCGAGCGGGGCTTCGACCGCGCCGCCGCCGATCGCTTCGGCGTCGGCTTCGCGCCCGACGGCTGGGACGGACTGACGACCGCGCTCAAGCGGCGCGGCTTCTCCGAGACCGAGCTCACCGCGGCGGGCCTGGTCAGCAGCAGCAACCGCGGAGGCGTCTACGACCGGTTCCGCGGTCGCCTCGTCTGGCCGATCCGCGACGTGACCGGGCAGACGGTCGGCTTCGGCGCCCGCCGCCTCCTCGAGGAGGACAAGGGCCCGAAGTACCTGAACACCCCCGAGACGCCCGTGTACCACAAGTCGCAGGTGCTCTACGGGCTCGACCTCGCCAAGCGCGACATCTCGCGCGGGCACCAGGTGGTGGTGGTCGAGGGCTACACCGACGTGATGGCGTGCCACCTCGCGGGAGTGACGACCGCGGTCGCCACGTGCGGCACCTCGTTCGGCGTCGACCACATCAAGGTGCTGCGCCGGGTGCTGGGCGACGACAGCGGAGTGGGCGAGGTCGTCTTCACGTTCGATCCCGACGCCGCGGGTCAGAAGGCGGCGATGCGCGCGTTCCAGGAGGAGCACCGCTTCGCCGCGCAGACGTTCGTCGCCGTCGCGCCCGAGGGCCTGGATCCGTGCGACCTGCGGTTGAACCGCGGCGACGACGCGGTCCGCCGCCTCATCGACGACAAGAAGCCGATGTTCGAGTTCGTGATCCGGCAGCTGCTGTCGCGGTACGACCTCGAGACGGTCGAGGGCCGGGTCGCCGCCCTGCGCGCGGCCGCCCCGGTGGTCGCCGAGATCCGCGATCCCGCGCTCCGGCCCGGTTACTCCCGCGAGCTCGCCCGGATGCTCGGCCTGGACATGTCCGAGGTCAACTCAGCGGTGCGCTCCGCCGGCTCCCGCCCCCGCGGCTCCCGTGAGGAGCGTCGCGAGCCCGAGCGCGAGACCGCGGCGCCCGAGCCGCCCGCGGGCGCGCGCCTCGCCGACCTCCCCGTCGACGTCGTCACGCGCATCGAGCGCGAGGCGCTGATGGCGATGCTCCAGCTCCCGCAGGCGATGGGTGTCGAGCTGCTCACCCGCGCCGCGCACGCCGCCGTGACCAACGAGACCCTGCGCGTCGTGCGCGACGCCGTCGTCGCGAACCTCGAGCGCGCGGAGGACCGCGACTGGGTCGAGCACGTCGCGAACGACGTCCCCGGCCCGTTCGCCTCCCTGGTCCGCCAGCTCGCGGTGGCGCCGATCCCGGCCGCCGACGAGGCGAAGCTCGCGCGCTACGCCCGCGACGTCGCGGTCTCTCTGATCGAGCGCGACCTGCTCCGCGAGATCGCCGAGCTGCGCGGGGCTCTGCAGCGGGCCTCCGCCGATCCCGTGATGTCGCGTGCGGTGCAGGTGCGCCTCGTCGAGCTCGAGCGCGAGAAGCGCGCTCTGCGGAGCGAGTGACCAGCGGAGGAGCAATCGTCACCCTTCCAGGGGCGTGTTGCAGTCGTGTGAAGATTCCGCCGCGGCGGAGCGCTCGGGCTCGGAGAGCGCTTCCACATGTGTTACCACTGAACAACAGCACTGCGGACGCCCGGAACGGGTGCGCTGGTGCGCGCCCCGGAGAACGGGTCCGCCGCACGACCGCGCGCGCCACGAGCGCATCCGCAACAGATCCTTACCAGGAAGAGGTAGACGGACGATGACATCCGCATCCACCCGGGGCGCTCGCGCGCTCTCCGCCGCCGCAGGTTTCGCCGCGGTCGCGATCGTGCTCGCGGGCTGCTCCGCCGGCGGCTCCGACTCCGCGGGCGACAGCGCCGCAGGAGGCGCCCTGACGATCGGCACGACCGACAAGATCACGACGCTCGACCCGGCCGGCTCGTACGACAACGGCTCCTTCGCCGTGATGAACCAGGTCTACCCGTTCCTCATGAACACGCCCTACGGCAGCCCGGACGTCGAGCCCGACATCGCCGAGTCCGCCGAGTTCTCGGCGCCCACCGAGTACACCGTGACCCTCAAGGAGGGTCTGAAGTGGGCGAACGGCAACGACCTGACCTCCTCGGACGTCAAGTTCTCGTTCGACCGCCAGCTGGCGATCGCGGACGCGAACGGCCCGTCGTCGCTCCTCGCGAACCTCGACAGCGTCGCGGCTCCGGACGACACCACCGTCGTCTTCACGCTCAAGTCCGAGAACGACCAGACGTTCCCGCAGATCCTCTCGAGCCCCGCCGGCCCGATCGTCGACGAGGACGTCTTCTCGGCCGACGCGCTCACTCCGGACGACGAGATCGTCTCGGGCGACGCCTTCGCCGGTCAGTACACGATCGCGAACTACGACGTGAACAACCTCATCCAGTACAAGGCGTACGAGGGCTACGAGGGCGTGCTCGGCGCGGCCGAGACCGGCACCGTCAACGTCAAGTACTACGCCGACTCGTCGAACCTCAAGCTGGACATCCAGGAGGGCAACATCGACGTGGCGTTCCGGAGCCTCTCCGCCACCGACGTCGAGGACCTCCGCGGCAACGACGCGGTCAAGGTCGTCGACGGCCCCGGCGGCGAGATCCGCTACATCGTCTTCAACTTCGACACCCAGCCCTTCGGTGCGACGACCGCCGAGGCCGACCCGGCCAAGTCGCTCGCCGTGCGCCAGGCCGTGGCCGACCTGATCGACCGCGAGGAGATCGCCGACCAGGTCTACAAGGGCACCTACACCCCGCTCTACTCGTTCGTCCCCGAGGGGCTGACCGGAGCGACCGAGCCCCTGAAGTCGCTCTACGGTGACGGCGAGGGCGGACCGGACGCCGACAAGGCGAAGGCGACCCTCGAGGCCGCCGGCGTCACCGAGCCGGTGAACCTCAGCCTCCAGTACTCGAACGACCACTACGGCCCGTCCTCGGGCGACGAGTACGCGCTGATCAAGGACCAGCTCGAGTCCTCGGGCCTGTTCACCGTCGACCTGCAGACCACGGAGTGGGTGCAGTACTCGAAGGACCGCAGCTCGGACGTCTACCCGGCGTACCAGCTGGGCTGGTTCCCGGACTACTCGGACGCCGACAACTACCTCTCGCCGTTCTTCATCAAGGAGAACTTCCTCGCGAACCACTACGACGACGCCGAGGTCCAGGGCCTGATCGCGGAGCAGGTCTCGACGACCGATCCCGACGCGCGCACCGCGGTCATCGAGGAGATCCAGGACAAGGTCGCGGCGCAGCTGTCGACCGTCCCGTACCTCCAGGGCTCGCAGGTCGCGGTCGTCGGCAGCGACGTGAGCGGAGCCGAGGACACCCTCGACGCCTCGTTCAAGTTCCGCTACGCGGCGCTCAGCAAGGGCTGATCCACCCCTCCGAGGCCGGCGCCTCCCCGATCGGGAGGCGCCGGCCTTTCTCCACGAAAGGCATCACGTGACGACAGCCACGACGGCTGCGGCGACGACGCCCACCCGGCGATCGCGCGGCTCCGGAGGCGGACTCGGGCGCTACCTGCTCGTCCGCTTCCTGCTCATCATCCCCACCGTCTTCATCCTCGTGACGCTGGTGTTCCTGCTCATGCGCACCACGGGCGACCCGATCACGGCCGCCCTCGGCGGACGCCTGACCGCCGACCAGCTCGCCGAGCGCGTCGCGGCCGCGGGCTACGACCGGCCGCTGATCGTGCAGTACATCGAGTACCTCGGCCAGCTGCTCACCGGCGACTTCGGCACCACGCTGAGCGACAACCGGCCGGTCACCGAGGTGCTGCTGACCTACGGAGCGGCGACCGTCGAGCTGGCGTTCTACGCGCTCCTCGTCGCGTTCCTCGTCGGCATCCCGCTCGGCATGCTGGCCGCCTACCACCGCGACCGCACGCCCGACGCGGTGCTGCGCATCTTCGCGATCCTCTGCTACGCGACTCCGGTGTTCTTCGCCGGCCTGCTGCTCAAGCTCGTCTTCGCGGTCTGGCTGAAGTGGTTCCCGGTCGCCGGGCGCGCCTCGACCAGCACGGAGCTGTCGCTGCAGTTCCTCGAGAACAAGACCGGTATCTACCTCATCGACGCGTTCCAGACCGGCGACCCGGCCGCGGTGTCCGACGTGCTCTCGCACGCGGTGCTGCCCGCGGTCGCGCTGGGCCTGCTGACCGCCGGCATCTTCCTCCGCCTCGTCCGCACCAACGTCATCGGCACCCTCGGCACCGACTACGTCGACGCGGCGCGCTCGCGCGGTGTCGCCGAGTTCCGCCTGGTCCGCACACACGCCTACCGGCCCGCGCTCATCCCGATCATCACCGTGATCGGACTGCAGATCGCCCTGCTGCTCGGCGGCGCCGTCCTGACCGAGACCACGTTCGAGTGGAAGGGACTCGGCTTCCAGCTGGCCGAGTACCTCCAGGCGCGCGACTTCGTGGCCGTCCAGGGCATCGTCGCCCTGCTGGCGGTCATCGTGGCGCTCACCAACTTCATCGTCGACGTCATCGCGGCGCTCATCGACCCGCGAGTGAGGTACTGAGCATGAGCACCACCACCGCCTCCGCCGCGCGTCCGCGGCGCCGCCTCGTCGACCGGCTCCCCGTCGTGCACCAGCTCCGCCAGAGCGTGGGGCTGCAGCGCGGGATGCTCGTCACGGGCCTCGTCATCACCGGCGCGTTCCTCCTGGTCGCCCTCTTCGCTCCGCTGATCGCGCCCTACGGCTACTCGCAGCTGCGCTCGGACAGCGGGGCGTTCGGCGCGCAGCAGCCGCCGAGCGCCGAGCACCTGCTCGGCACCACCGTCGGCGGCTACGACGTCCTGAGCCGCGTGCTCTGGGGCGCGCAGACCGCGTTCCTCGTGATCGTCGTCGCGGTCGTGCTGTCGATCTTCGTCGGAGTGTTCCTCGGGCTGGTCTCGGGGTACCTCGGCGGCTGGCTCGACCGCGTGCTGGTCGTGATCTGCGATGCGATCTACGCCTTCCCGACCCTGCTGCTCGCCATCGTGATGTCGATCGTGATCTCGGGCGGGCAGTCGAACCTCTGGGCGGGCATCTTCGCCGCCGCCGTCTCGATCACGGTCGTCTACATCCCGCAGTACTTCCGGGTGATCCGTGCCGAGACGGTGCGGATCAAGGGCGACGCCTACGTCGAGTCCGCGAAGGTCGTCGGAGCCTCGACGAGCCGGATCATGTTCCGTCACGTCCTGCGCAACGCCACCCGCACCCTGCCGCTGATCTTCACGCTCAACTCGTCCGAGGCGATCCTGACCCTCGCCGGGCTGGGCTTCCTCGGCTTCGGCATCGAGCCGACCTCGGCGGCCGAGTGGGGCTACGACCTCAACAAGGCGCTCTCGGACGTGACGAGCGGCATCTGGTGGACCTCGGTCTTCCCGGGCCTCGCCATCGTCCTCGTCGTGCTGGGCATCACGCTCGTCGGCGAGAGCCTGAACGACCTCGCCGACCCGCGCCTGCGCGGTCGGCGCGCGGTGGCCGCCGGAGCCGGCGACGTCGCCGCGACGTCCGTCGTCCCGGGCGGCGTGCTCGCCGCGGACGGCCTGGAGACGCCGGGGCACGACCCCGTCGCCGGAGTGGAGGGGACGCGATGAGCGACCAGAGGCCGATCGTCGACATCACCGATCTCGAGGTGGCCTTCGCCAGCGACCGGGGCGCCGTGCGCGCCGTCGCCGGAGTGAGCCTGCGGGTCGAGCGCGGCGAGGTGCTCGCCATCGTCGGCGAGTCCGGCAGCGGCAAGACCGTGACGGCCAAGACGATCCTGGGCCTCCTGCCCGAGACCGCGACCGCGTCGGGGGTCGTGCTGCTCTCGAAGAAGGACGGCAGCTCCTCCACCGATGTCGTGTCCGTGCCGAAGGCGCGACTGCGCGAGATCCGCGGCACCGACGTGGCGATGGTCTTCCAGGAGCCCTCGACCGCGCTCAACCCCGTCTTCACGGTCGGCTGGCAGATCGCCGAGGGGCTGCGCGCCCACGGCAGCGTCTCGAAGAAGGAGGCGCGCGCCCGCGCGATCGACGTCCTGCGCACGGTCGGCATCCCCGAGCCGGAGAAGCGGGTCGACTACTACCCGCACCAGTTCTCGGGCGGGCAGAAGCAGCGCGTCGTGATCGCGATGGCGCTCGTGCTCGATCCGGGGCTCATCGTCGCCGACGAGCCGACCACGGCGCTCGACGTCACGGTGCAGGCCGAGATCCTCGATCTCCTCCGCCGGTGCCGCGACGACTTCGGGACCTCGATCGTGCTGATCACGCACAACATGGGCGTGGTCGCCGACCTCGCCGACCGCGTCGCGGTCATGTACCAGGGCGAGCTGGTCGAGGAGGCGCCCGTCGCCGAGCTCTTCGCCTCGCCGAAGGCCGAGTACACGAAGAAGCTGCTCGCCGCCGTGCCGCACGTCGGCCAGGGCGTCGAGCGGGCGAAGGACCGCGCCATCGAGCGGGCGAGCCTGCCCGAGGCCGAGACGCTGGTCGAGGCCGACGGGCTCCGGATCCAGTACCCGGGCCGGCTCGGCCGGTCCGGCTTCATCGCGGTCGACGGAGTCTCGTTCCGCATCCGCGCCGGTGAGGTCCTGGGCCTCGTGGGCGAGAGCGGATCGGGAAAGACGACGATCGGGCGTGCGATCGCGGGCCTGACCACCGTCACCGGCGGATCCCTCCGCGTC
Source organism: Rathayibacter sp. Leaf299 (assembly GCF_001423055.1). Taxonomy (NCBI): domain Bacteria; kingdom Bacillati; phylum Actinomycetota; class Actinomycetes; order Micrococcales; family Microbacteriaceae; genus Rathayibacter; species Rathayibacter sp. Leaf299. Next base: position 493,633 of record NZ_LMNT01000003.1, on the reverse strand, counting down.
CTGGGGAAGGAGATGCGCGGCATCCGCGAGCGGTCGTTCCGCCCGGTGCGCGGCGACATCGGCTTCGTCTTCCAGGACCCGGCGTCGAGCTTCAACCCGCTGCTGACCATCGCCGAGTGCGTCGCCGAGCCGCTGATCGTGCACGGGCGGTTCCCGGATGCGGGCTCCGCGAGATCGCGCGTCGACGAGCTCCTCGAGGCGGTGCAGCTGCCGAAGTCCTACGGCGACCGCTACCCGCACGAGCTCTCGGGCGGGCAGCGTCAGCGCGCGAGCCTCGCGCGCGCGCTCGCGCTCCAGCCCAAGCTGCTGATCGCCGACGAGCCCACCTCGGCGCTCGACGTCTCGGTGCAGGCCCGCGTGCTCGAGCTGTTCTCGGAGCTGCAGCGCGAGTTCGGCTTCGCCTCGCTGTTCATCAGTCACGACCTCGCCGTCGTCGACCTCCTGGCCGACCGGATCGCGGTGCTCTACCGCGGCGAGCTGGTCGAGGAGGGCACGGGCGAGGAGGTCCTCGCGACGCCGAAGCACCCCTACACGCAGCGCCTGCTCGCGTCCCTGCCCGTCCCGGACCCGGCTGAGCAGGCCGAGCGCCGCGAGCTCCTGCGCCGCATCACCCGCGCGGAGCGCGACGCGTGAGCACGGAGTCCGCGCCGATCGTCGTCGACGATCTCAGCGTCGAGTACCCGCCGCGCGGTATCAGCCGCCGCTGGACGGCCCTGCGCGGCATCAGTCTCCGCGTCGAGCCGGGGGAGGTGCTCGGGATCCTCGGCGGCAGCGGCTCGGGCAAGTCGACGCTCGCCCGGGTCCTGGGCGGCGACGGGCTGGGAGGCGACGGCGACCGGGCCCGTCCGGTGATCGTCGGAGGCGACGCGACCGTCGCCGGTCACCGGCTCCGCCACCTGCCCGCCCGCGAGATCAAGCGCTTCACGTTCGACGTGGCCTACCTGGCGCAAGACGCGGGAGCCACCCTCCGGCCCGAGCTGACCGTCTCGGAGCTCATCGCCGAGCCGATCTTCCTCCGCGACCGCCACTACGACCCGAAGAGCGCCGCCGTGCGCGTCGCGACCCTGCTCGACTCGGTGCACCTGCCGCTCTTCCTGCTCGACCGCTTCCCGTACGAGCTCTCGAGCGGCCAGCGGCAGCGCGTCGCCATCGCCCGGGCGCTCGTGCTCGGCCCGAAGGTCCTCGTCGCCGACGAGCCCACCTCGGGCATCGACGCCACCGTCCGCGAGTCGATCGTCGATCTGCTGGCCGACCTCCGCCGGAGGGAGGGGTTCGCCGCGGTCGTCGTCAGCCACGACATCGATGTGCTCAGCCGCGCGACCGACCGCATCGCCGTGCTCGTGGGCGGCGAGGTGGTCGCCTACGGCCCGCTCCTGGACGTGCTGGTCGAGTCGCGCCATCCGTACGTGCGGGAGCTCGGCGCCGCCTTCGCGGAGTACGAGCGGTTCGACGCCTCGCGCGCCCAGCGCGTCGCTCCGGCCGAGGAGGCGCTGTGACGACGCCGCGCGTGGCGGTGCTGCCGCGCACGAAGGACGTGTTCACCCGGGCGATCGAGGACGGCGGCGGCCGGGTCGTCGGACTCGACGGCACGCCCGACGCCCTGCTCTGGCTCTCGTACGGCCGCGTGGACGAGCTCGAGGACGTCCTCGAGCAGCACCCGTCGATCCGCTGGGTCCAGCTGCCCTGGGCCGGAGTCGACGCGTTCGCGTCCACCCTGCGCAGCGCCACTCGACCGGGTCTGACCTGGACGAGTGCGAAGGGCGCCTACTCCGAGCCGGTGGCCGAGCATGCGCTCGCCCTCACCCTGGCGCTGCTGCGGTCCCTCCCCGAGCGCGCGCGGGCGACCTCGTGGGGTGCGAAGCACGCCGCGACCCTGCACCGCGCCCGCGTCGTCGTCGTCGGCGCCGGAGGCATCGCGCAGGAGCTCCTGCGGCTCCTCTCGGTCTTCGACGCGCACGTCACGGTGGTGCGGCGCCGCGCCGACCCGGTGCCGGGCGCCGAGCGCACTGTGACGGGCGACGGGCTCGCCGAGGTCGTCGCCGACGCCGACGTGCTGATCCTCGCCGCCGCCGCGACGGGTGGGACGCGGCACCTCGTCGACGCGGAGCTGCTCTCGCGTCTCGCGCCGCACGCGGTCCTCGTGAACATCGCGCGGGGGACCCTCGTCGACACGGACGCGCTCGTCGCCGCGCTGGCCGAGGGCCGGCTCGCGGGAGCCGCGCTCGACGTCACCGACCCGGAGCCGTTGCCCGACGGGCATCCCCTCTGGAGCGAGCCCCGGTGCCTCATCACTCCTCACTCCGCCGACACCCCGGAGATGACCGCGCCGCTGCTCGCCGAGCGCGTCCGGATCAACACCGCTGCCTTCGCCGCGGGGGAGGACCTGGTCGGCGTCGTCGACCCGGACGCGGGCTACTGACGGACCCCGCCGCCCGATTTGGTCTTCCCGCAGAGTTTGCTAAAGTAGTCCTGCGCTGATCGCCTCCGGGTGGTCGGATGATCCTCGATAGCTCAATTGGCAGAGCAATCGGCTGTTAACCGGTAGGTTCTTGGTTCGAGTCCAAGTCGGGGAGCGAAGGGCCTGGGACTCCACTCTCGGGCCCTTTTTCTTTGCCCTGGTGAGGGTCGCGGCTCCACGGTCCCGCGCCATCCGCGGAACGGAGGCGCGATGCGCGAGGACGTCCTCGGCCTCCTCCGTCGACGCCCCGACGTCGAGGCCCCGTCCCTCGTGGCGGTCGACGCGTCCGACCGGCTCCTCCTCGACCTGCTCGAGCAGCGCGGCCGCATCGCGGTCGTCGGAGACGCCTACGGAGCACTCGCGCTCGCCCTCGCCGCCGAGGGCGTCGCGGTGAGCGTCGTCCAGGACTCGATCACCGCCGAGCGGGCCCTCGCCGCGAACGCCGAGGCGGTGCGCGCAGCGGGCATCGAGCTCGCCGCCGTGACCGTCGCCGAGAGCGTCGAGGCCGCCGTCGGCGGGAGCGACGCAGTGCTCCTCCGGCTGCCCCGCTCTCTCGACGCCCTCGCCGCGATCGCCGCCGGCACTGCCCGAGCCGCCCCCGCTGCCCCGCTGATCGCCGCGGGCCGCATCAAGCACATGAGCCACGGCATGAACGACGTGCTGCTCGCCCGCTACGAGCGCGTCGACGTCAGCCCGGCGCGGCAGAAGTCGCGGGCCCTGCTCGCGACCGCCGCCCGTGCCGACCAGGCCCCCGCCCCCGGCCCGGAGCGCCGCCGTCTCGACGATCTCGACCTCGACGTGGTCGCCGTCCCCGGAGCCTTCGCCGGCGCCCGCCTCGACATCGGCACCCGGGCGCTGCTGGCCGCTCTCGACGTCCGGGCGCTGCCCGCGGGCACCGCCGTCGATCTCGGCTGCGGCACCGGGATCCTCGCCGCCGTGCTGGCCCGCTCCCGCCCCGACCTCGAGGTCGTCGCCACCGACACCTCGCGCGCCGCGACCGAGTCGGCCCGAGCCACCGCCGAGGCCAACGGCCTGCGCTACCGCGTCCTCCGCGATGACAACGCCTCGACGCTCGACGGCGGATCGGTCGACGTCGTCGTCTGCAACCCGCCGTTCCACTCGGACGGAGCCGTCACCGACCTCGTCGCGCGGCGCATGATCCGCGCGGCCGGCCGCCTCCTGCGCCCGGGCGGCGAGCTCTGGACCGTGTTCAACTCCCACCTCGCCCACCCGGCCGAGCTGCGCCGGTCGATCGGAGCGACGTCCGTCGTCGCCCGCGATCGCAAGTTCACCGTCACCCGTTCGGTCCGCGCCGCCGACCGCTGAGCGCAAGCCCCGTCGCGGGCTCAGCGAGCGGCCGCCGCACGCGGGTACCATCGCTCTCCGGCGTGCCCTCGCGCCGATCCCCGTCACCGCACCGGAGGCCGTCGTGCTCGAAGTCGTCCTCGTCCTGGCACTGATCGTCGCCGTCGGCGCGATCGTCCTGTGGCGCCGCTCCGCCACCGCCGAGAAGGAGCTGCGCGAGCGGCACTCCCGCGAGACGGAGCGCGTCGCGCGCCTCGAGCTGGCCGTCGGCGAGCAGGAGGCGCGCCTGCGCATCGTGGGCGAACTCGAGCAGCTCGCCGTCCGCAGCGCCTCGCTCGTCGTCGAGGAGGCCGAGAGCGTGCGGCTGACGATCGAGCGCGACCCGGCCGCCGCCGAGCGCTCCGCGGTGAGAGCGGTGCGCGCCGCCGAGTCCTCGCTCGCGCAGCTGCGGCGCATCGCGGTCGTCGCCGCCGTCGACCCGCGGGAGCTGCCCGCCACCGACGGCGCCGAGACCCTGACAGCCCTCGCCCGCGACCGCGGCCTCGCCGTCCACGAGGAGACCTTCGGCGAGCCGTTCCCGCTGCAGGACGGAGCCGAGGTGGCCGTCCTGCGCGTCCTCGAGTACGCCTTCGACCAGGCGTCGGCGACCGGTGGCACCGGCACCGAGGTCCGGATCAGCTCGCGCTGGACGTCGACCGGCCTCCGGGTCGAGATCGACGACGACCGCGAGCGGCATGGAGCCGCGCAGGCGGATGCGAGCGCCGTCGAGGCGGATCTGCACGCGCTGACCGAGCGGATCGACAGCCCCGCCCTCCTGGAGCTGCGCGAGCGCGCCGCCCTCTTCGGCGGCGACGTGACCGAGAAGCGGACGCCGGGCGTGGGCCGCTCCGTCACCGCCTCGTTCCCCGCGCTGCGCCACCACAACGGCGTGCACGGGGTCGACCTGGGCTGAGCGGAGGTCAGTCCTCGAGGTTGTCGACTCCCGGCATCCACGACGTGCCGGGAACGCCCCAGCCGCGCTTGCGGGTGATCTTCGCGACCGGCTTCCGGTACTCGTGCTCGAGGCGGTCCGTGTAGAGGATGCCGTCGAGGTGGTCGAACTCGTGCTGGAACACCCGCGCGAACCAGCCCTCCGCCTCGATCTCGAAGGGCGCGCCCTCGAGGTCGACGGCGCGCAGGATCGCCTTCTCGGAGCGGCGCAACGGGAAGCGCTCGCCGGGGAACGAGAGGCATCCCTCCGACTCCGTGTCCTCGTCGGCCTCGCCGAGGGGCACGGGCGAGACGAAGAGCTCCGGATTGATCGCCACGCCGCGGCGGGGGGTGCCGTCGTCGGCGGCGTAGTCGTAGACGAAGAGGCGCAGTGCGACTCCGACCTGCGGGCCCGCGAGGCCGACGCCGGGAGCCGCCTCCATCGTCTCGAACATGTCGGCGACGAGCGTGCGGAGGGAGTCGTCGAACACGGTGACGGGGGCGGCGGGGGAGTGCAGCACGGGGTCGCCGGCGATGAGGATGGGGAGGACGGCCATGGAGCCCAGGGTATCGCGGGGGTCCTCCAGCCCCGTCCTCGGGGGTCATCCGCTGGGCTTCCCGCGTCACCCGTGCGCCGGACGGCCCGCGGAGGATATGTCGGTAGGGTCGAGCGCATGTCCGCAGATCTGACCGAGTTGACCGAGCAGTTCACGCTCGACCCGGTGCAGTTCATCGGCATCCCGATCGCGCTCGTCGGCGCGGTCTTCCTCTCTCTGGGGGCGCAGTTCCAGCACCGCGGAGTCGCGAAGGTGGAGCGGTTCTCGGGCCGCTCCGGCTCCTCCGGATTGAACGGCGGTCAGCTCTTCGCCCTGCTCTCGCGGCCCTCGTGGGTCGTCGGGACGCTCATGCTCGGCCTCGCCGTCGTGTTCCAGCTCACGAGCCTCGGCTTCTCGCCGCTCATCGTGGTGCAGCCGCTCGGCGCGGTCGCCCTGGTCATCACGGCCGTCATGAACGCGCGGGTGAGCCGGGTCCGTCTCAACAAGGCCTCGATCCGGGCGATCGTGCTGTGCGTCGGCGGCGTGGGCACGTTCGTCCTCGTCGCGGCCTTCAACGCGGTCGACAAGTCGATCCGCACGCCCCAGCTGATCACGATCCTCGTGATCCTGGGGGTCGTGCTCGTGGTGTTCGTCGTCGCGTTCCGGGTGTTCCGGCGGAAGGCGCGCGCCATCTTCTACATCCTGGGCGCCGGAGTGGTCTACGGCTTCGTCGCGACACTCGCGAAGGTCGTCCTCAACCGGATCAAGTTCGGCGAGTTCGACCCGCTCACCGTCGTCTGCATCGTCGCGCTCCTCGCCGCCAGCGCTCTCGGCGGCTACTTCGTGCAGAACGCCTACTCGTCGGGCCCTCCCGACCTCGTCGTCGCCGGTCTCACCGTCATCGATCCGCTGGTCGCCGTGGCCATCGGCATCATCGTGCTCGGCGAGGCGCAGTACGCGGCCCCCTGGGCGATCCCGCTCTTCGTGATCGCCGGAGCGGTCGCGATCTGGGGCGTCCTGCTGCTCGCGAAGCACCACCCGCAGGCCCGCTGACCCGGGCGACGCGGCCCGCCAATCCGCGGATCCCCGAGGCCCGCTGTCTACACTGGGACCGCGCCGAGGTGAGCCGAAGCCGACCGACCACTCGCCGATCGACACCCCGCCACGAGCGGACCACACCGTGAGGAACCACCCCGTGTCAGACCCCCGCGCCGCCTCAGGACCGGAGTCACCCGTGCCGAGCGAGTCATCGGACGCTCCCGACGACTCCGTCCCGCACGTCACGGAGGCGACCTCCTCGGACTCGGGCCCCCGACCGCTGAAGGTCGTGATCGGCTGCGACACGTTCGCCCCGAACGTCAACGGCGCCGCGAAGTTCGCCGAGCGCCTCGCCGCCGGCCTCGTCGCCCGCGGCCACGAGGTGCACGTCGTCGCCCCGTCGGCCGACGGCTGGAGCGGCACGCGGTTCGAGACCCACGAAGGTCAGCGGATGATCGTGCACCGCCTCCACAGCTGGCGCTGGTTCCCGCACGACTGGTTGCGCTTCGCGATGCCGTGGCGCATCAAGCAGAACAGCGCGCGGATCCTCGACGAGGTGAAGCCCGACGTCGTCCACTTCCAGTCGCACATCATCGTCGGTCGCGGACTGGGCATCGAGGCGGCCAAGCGCGGCATCCGCATCATCGGCACCAACCACTTCATGCCCGAGAACATGCTCGAGTTCACGCTGCTGCCCAAGGCCGTCCAGGCGAAGGCCGTGCAGATGGCGTGGCGCGCCGCCCGCCGCACCTTCGGCCGCGCGGAGGCCGTGACCACGCCGACCCGCAGGGCCGCCCAGTTCCTCGAGCAGTACACCGGCCTCCGCGGCGTGCACGCCATCTCCTGCGGCATCGACGCCGACAACTACACCCCCGACTTCACTCCGCGCGGCGAGAACCGCATCCTCTTCGTCGGACGCGTGACCGGCGAGAAGCACATCGACGTCCTCCTGCGCGCCGTCGCCCTGCTCGATCCGTCCCTCGACGCGCAGCTCGAGATCGTCGGCGGCGGCGACCAGATGCGCAACCTCCAGCAGCTGGCCGCGAGCCTCCAGCTGGGCGAGCGCGTCCGCTTCACCGGCTACGTCTCGGACGCCGAGCTCAAGCAGGCGTACTCGCGCGCCACCGTCTTCGCGATGCCCTCGATCGCCGAACTGCAGAGCATCGCGACGATGGAGGCGATGGCCTCGGCCCTCCCCGTCGTCGCCGCGGACGCGATGGCCCTCCCGCACCTCGTGCACGACGGCGAGAACGGCCATCTCTTCGAGCCCGGCAACGCGCAGGCCCTCGCCGACCGCCTGACCGACGTCCTGACCAGCACCCCCGAGCACCTCGAGGAGATGAAGCGCGCCTCCCTGCGCATCGTCGCCGCCCACGACATCACCCGCACGATCAGCACATTCGAGAGCCTGTATCGTGGGGAGCCGGTGGCCGATCCGACCATCGACGCAGCCTCCGCCACGGCTGGCCGAGCCTGACGGCTCTCCCGCCGGCGGGGTCCGCGGGGCGTTAGCTCAGCCGGTCAGAGCAGCGGACTCATAATCCGTCGGTCACGGGTTCAAGTCCCGTACGCCCTACCAAGTGAACACTGAGGAGTAGGGGTCTCGGGTCGGAAGCTCCAGAAGCGGAACCCCTCCAGAAACCCTCGGCTGACCCGATCCCCTCGATGGGTAGCGAGCTCGACATGGCGGCTGCCAAACTCTGGCAATGGGGAACTTCGAGGGGCTGAACCAACGACAGGCGATAGCCCTGATCGAGGAAATGGACTCGGCGAAGCACCTGCTGGCCTATGGCGAACGGACCGTTCGTTCGGCCGCGTTCGCTGACACCACCCGCGACCCGATCTTGACGATGCTGTCGATCGGTGTTGAGAAGCTGTTGAAGGTGGCAGTGGGGCTGGTGGCTTTGGACGAGAGCGGCGCCTGGCCAACGCAGACGGTCATGAAACGGGAGTTCGGTCACGGCGTTGTAAAGCTCGACGGGCTCCTTCGAGAGAAGCTGCGGGCCGGTATCGGCGACAAATCGAGCTATGCCCAAGGCTGGTTTGCTAAGGTCGAAACCGATCCCGTATGGCCGATCCTGCTCGATGCACTCGATGCTTACGGACGGTCGGGGCGCTTCTACAACCTGGACTTGCTCGCGGACGAACCCCAGTCTTGGGACAGCCCCTCAGCACAGTGGACTCTCGTAGAGAACTGCGCGATTGACGCGTCGCCAGAGCTACAGGCGCTGAGAGATGCTGGCTTCGCTGGCGATATGGCGGCTTTCAACCGGCTGACTCGCGGCACCAATACCGCCATCGCCGACAGTCTGCACCGTTGGTGGGAAGCGATCGCGGTCCTCGGTCGCCACGGATTGATGGGCGAACACAATAAGGCATTCGGCTTCGAGGTTCATCCGAATGCCGTGGGACGGCAGATTGAAGGCGACGCACAATAGCAACACCTAGTCGGTTAGAGCATCGCCCTTAGAGTCAACGGCGCCTCGGCGGCTTTGCGGCCACGGTCGGGTGAGAGGTACGAGTCGAGGCGATCCATGTCGGCGGCGTGGTCATCGAGGGAGAAGTGCAGGGACACCTTGTTAGGTGGTCGCGGTGTCGGCGTGGCCGAGGATTCGGGCGACCCGCGCCAGCGGCATCCCAGACGCGGCGAACAAGGACGCTGCGGTGTGGCGAAGGTCATGGAAGCGCAGGTCCAGCTGGCCGATGGCCTTGGCGGCGTCACGGAACCGGAGCAGGTAGAACGAGTTGTAGTGCATGCGCTTGGACCAATTGAGCCCGCCGCGGAAGTCGCCGCACCCGCCGTAGTTTCGCCCCGGCCACAGCGACGCGGTCGGCTCGGCGGCGTGTGGGCGGGTGGCGATGTATTCGCCTTGCTCATCCGGCAGTTTTCGAAGAACGCGAGCGTGGCCGAGCAGGAGCGCCAAGGCGGCCGCGTCCTCCGTGAGCAGCCTTGGTTTGCTCCGGCACGCGTGCCATAGCGGCCCAGGGGCGGGGCAGCGAACCGGGCCGCCGCCGCCCTCTCCAGAGTCTGGATAGGATCACCGCGTGCCGACTGCTTCCACCGCAACTGTTCCCGACCCTGTCCGCCACTTCTTGCGTCGCGCAGAGGTGGCAGCCCAAGTGGGCCGACTGGTCTTCTTCGTCGTGATCGCCGGCAGTCTCGTACTAGTCGGCAGCGGCATCTTTGGCGCCGTGCAGCATTCGTACCGGGCAGACGCGTCGGCGGCATCTGCCGCTTCCGCTGCCTCGCACCTGACGGAGGCAAAGCGCGATGCAAAGGGGGCGCAGTACCGGAAAGACGTCGCCTGGGAAGAACTGCAGTACGACCAGCAGAACGCCGCACAGATCTATGACGTGTCGGTCGCTCGCGGAGTAAAGAATGGGTCCATTCCGGCCCCTGCTTGGCCGGCCACTGTCGGCTATGACGCGGGCTTGAAGGCGGAACTGGACACCGCAGTCGCAGCCTCAGCGGCCGAGTATAGCCCTGTAGTCGAGGAATTCGAGGACGCAACCGAGCGCCTTGAGGACGCGACGGACGCGAGCGCAGACGCGCTTGCGACCGCAGCCGCTGATCGCGCCGTCGTAAATGGTGCATGGTCTTGGGTCGGGGTGGCCGCTTTAATTGCGGCTGTAGCTACCGTCGTGGCTGCGGGTCTGTGGTTCGTGCTCTCGAACGCGCTCGTTCGCGCTCGTGCGACAGTGGCCCTGTCCGAGCGCACGGGTTCGCGGGTCTAATTCACACGATACAAGTCTCTCCGAAAACCGCTCGACTGCACCCGGCCGAGGTTGTCCGAGCCGTACCGAGACGAGTCGCAAGTCGAGTGTCGAAGGCTGGTTTGTTCGAGCTACGGCGTGAATCTTTAGGTTCCCTGTGCGTTGCGGCAGGGTGTCTCCGTTCGGGCCGGTGAGGAGTGGGCGCCGCGCTGATGATCCGCCGGTCACGGGTTCACGTCCCGTACGCCCTACTTCCGCGCCGCGTCTGTCCGCACGGCCTCGGTGGCCCGACGGTCGCCGGCGCGGATAGCGGTGAGATTCCGCGGGCGCCCAGGAAGGCGGCTCGAGAACCTACGCGACACGCGTCGTCCAGTGCGCGTTCACGAGCGCTCGCTGCTGCGAAGATCCGAGGACTGCCCGCCAGCCAGAGGAGAACCGCGGATGCCCCTCACCTTCACAGCGATCGACTTCGAGACGGCGAACGCGCAGCGAGGCTCGGCCTGCGCTGTCGGTGTCGCTCGGGTGACCAACGGGGTGATCAGCTATCGCGCGTCGACCCTCATCCGGCCGCTGACAGGAGACGACTTCTCCCTGAGGAACACGGGTATCCACGGGCTGAGATGGGAGGACTGCGAGACCGCTCCGGACTGGGCGGCGGTCGCAGGATGGTTGGACACGGTCATCGGAGACGATCCGGTCATCGCTCACAACGCGCCCTTCGAGAAGGGAGTGATCGCAGCCGCACACAAGTTGGCGATGCTTGACGCGCCTGTTCCGGACCTCCTGTGCACGGTGGTGCTGGCGAAAGCTCATCTGGCCCTGGACTCCTACCGTCTGCCGACCGTCGCCGCACACCTCGGGGTGGTCCTCGACGACCACCACGATGCGGAAGCCGATGCTGTCGCCAGCGCTGAAGTGGCTCTCGCCCTCGGGCGCCGTCTCGGGCGTCACGATGTTCATCATCTCTGGAGTGACAGTCGGGTGCCGAAGACGTCCGCCCGCGCTGCCTACACTCGTCTCGCGGATTTCCCGGCCCCCGCCGCGGACGCCGATCCGACCGGTCCGCTGTTCGGGGAGACAGTCGTCTTCACCGGGGAGATCGACGGCATGCCGCGGAAGAAGGCTCAGGCGCTGGTCGCCGCGCACGGAGCCAGCATCGGCTCGAACGTCACGAGAAAGACGACCCTCGTGGTGATGGGCACTTTCGGTCCGGGAGAGCTCAAGCCGGGCGAGATCGTCAGTGCGAAAGTGCTGAAGGCGCGGGAACTCGCGCTAGCGGGTCAGAGGATCGAGATCCTCGATGCCCCGAGATTCGGCGAACTGCTCGCCGTCATCGGCGCGTCCGTCTAGCCACACGACATCGGGTCAGGTGCCTGAGACCCCGCGGACGCTTGGAGTGTCGAGCTTCGCAGATGCGACCGGGTGAACGCAGTCTCTCCGGACTCGAGGTCCTTCGAGTCAGCGGAAGTCGTCGTACTCGACGCCGAGTACGACAATTTCTGCGGAGTCGGGGGCCGTCAGGCCGAGGGCGACTTCTTCAGGCGGGACTTCGCGGCACGCTCGGTGAGCACCGACAGGTAGTCGCGGACCGGGCGGTCGGCGAGGGCGTCGAGCTCGGCGCGGACGGTCGCGTCGACCTCCTCCGCCGAGTGGTCGGGGAAGCGGGCGCGCAGGCGCGCCGATACCTCGGAGGCGATCTCGTCGAGGTTCACGTCAGCAGCCACCGGAGAATGATGCACCAGCCGGGTGAACAGCAGGTGCCGCCGTCCACGACGGGGGGCGCGGCGCGGGACCCGACCTCTCTACCCTGGGTCGTGGAGGCGACGGAGCGTTCACCCGCACTGCAGGAGGCCTGCCGCGGGCGAGAGGGCCCGCCGTCTCGTCCCCGCCGGCCGCGAGGGACGACGGAGGATCACCGGTGGAGCACATCGAGCTCGCGACACGGCTGCACGATCTGGGGAGGGGCGCCCTGTCCGACGCGGTGACCCGCGCGGTGAACAGGGGAGACCTGACGGTGGCGCCACTGCCCGTCCGGTCGGCGACCCGGGTCCACACCGGCCGAGGGCGGCGGTCCGTCGACGCGACGGTCGAGACGGCCGGGGTGAACGCGTGGCTGCTCGACGACGACACGGCGGTGGCGCTCGCGCGCGGCGGGATCCTGCTCCGCGACCCCACCGACGGGGTGTTCAGCGCGCCGACGATCGCCGGGCTCGCGGAGGCGCGGGAGACGGCCGAGCTGCTCGGCTACCTGGCGGACGCCGACGAGCTCGTGGTCGCCGTCCTCGGACAGCGTCCGGAGTCCACCGCGTGACCGCTAGCACGTCCGCCGCCCGGATGCCCGTACTGGCCGCCGACTGCCGGACATGATTCCCTGGTGCTGTGCCTGACCTCCCGATGTTCCCGCTCGGCTCCGTGCTCCTGCCGCACATGCCGCTCCCGCTCCGGCTCTTCGAGCCGCGGTACCTGCGGATGCTCGGCGACGTGCTCGAGGACGAGAGCCTGTCCTTCGGCGTGGTCCTCATCGAGCGCGGCCAGGAGGTGGGCGGCGGAGATCAGCGCTTCGCGGTCGGCACCGTGGCGCGCATCCTGAACATCGACGGCGCGGAGTCGTTCGTCACCCTCGACTCGGTCGGCGAGCACCGCTTCGAGGTCGTCCGGTGGTACGAGGACGACCCGTACCCGCGGGCCGAGGTCCGCCTGCTGCCCGACCTGGAGTGGGAGCCGCGCCTCGCCGAGGCGCTGACCGCCGCGGAATCCGCGGTGCGCACGGCGCTGGCCGTGGCGAGCGAGTTCGTCGAGCAGCGCTACGGCGCCGTCGTCGAGCTCGCCGAGGATCCGGCCGCGCACGCGTGGCAGCTCGCGGGCGTCGCCCCGGTGACGGAGCTCGACCGGCTGGCGTTCCTCCGGAGCGAGTCGATGGAGCAGCTGCTCGAGGCGGTGCGCGAGAGGTCGACCGAGGCGACGGAGTCGTTCCGCGCCGGCTGGGCCTGAACCGAGGCTGGGCTGGAACCGAGGCCGGGCCTGAACCGAGGCCGGCCTGAACCGACTCCCGCCCTGCTCGGGGCTCGAGGTCGACTCAGGGCTCGAGGTCGATGCCGCGGTCCTGGGCGAGCTTGGCGAGGTCGTCGATGACGACCAGCGCCATCCGCACGGAGCGGTCGCGCCGGTACTCCTCGTCGTCGGGGTCGATCCGCGGTGCGCGGTCGAGGGTCTCCTCGATCGACTGCGAGAGCTCGCGCCAGGCGTCCTGCCGCGCTCCGTCCACGAGTCCGGCGAGGTACTCGTCGTCCTCGGCACGGCGGCGGAGGGTGTCGGCGACCGCCATCGAGAGCCGCTCGCGGTGGTCGAGATTGTCGACGTCGGCCGAGCGGTAGTCGTGCACGTGGTCGGAGCGACCGCCCACCGAGGTCGCCTCGGCGGCGATCGCGCGCAGGCGCTCGGCTGCGGCCACGGACTCGTCGGCGAGCTTCGTCAGCTCGAGCGCGGCGGCCCGCGAGTAGTGGCCCACGTCGAAGGGGACGTCGGCGGTGAGCCCGTCCATCAGCACGCGGTTCTTCACGGCCATCCGGCTCGCGTACTCGGCGAGCATCAGACCCTCCTCGGTCGCCTCCTCGACCGAGACCGGCTCGCGCGAGGGGTTCTCATCGGGGTCGTACGGCCTCATCTTGAGTCGGCGTCGACGGCGGAACCACACGCGCGTCACCTACATCCCGAGCACGGCGCCCCGCCCGCCGGAGCACCTCTTCGAGAGTACCGGTCGGGGGAGCGGCGCGGGGAGTCGCTCAGGCCTCACGCCAGTCATCCTGCAGCAGGTGCGAGCCGGCCTGCGGGCCCATCTGCAGCATGCCGCCGTCGACCACGTACGAGGAGCCGGTGACGTAGGCGGCTCCGGGGGAGGCGAGGAACGCGATGACGGCGGCGATCTCGCGCGCGTCGCCGGGCCGGCCGAGCGGGATGCCGGGACGGTCGATCGTGAAGGGATCGACGTCGTCCGCGTCGTTCATCGGGGTCGCGATCTCGCCGGGAGCGACGGCATTGACGGTGATCCCGTGCGCCCCGAGCTCGAGTGCGGCGACCTTGAGCAGCCCGCCGAGTCCGTGCTTGGCCGCGACGTACGCTCCGGCGCCGACGCGGGGCTGGTGCTCGTGCACGCTGGTGACGGCGATCAGCCGTCCTCCGGTGCCCGCGTCCACCATCCGCCGCGCCGCACGCTGCAGGCAGACGAAGGCCCCGTCGAGGTTCAGCGCCACCGTGCTCCGCCAGCTCTCGACGCTCTGCTGGAGGAACGGCTCGCCGCCTCCGCCACCCGCGTTGTTCACGAACACGTCGAGGCCGCCCAGGCGCTCGGCGAGATCGTCGATCACGTCTCCCGCCCGGTCGAGCTCTGTCGCATCGAGCTGCGCGATCTCGGCGCGGCGGCCGTGGGAGCGGACCTCCTCCGCGGTGCCGTTCGCTCCCTCCTCGTCGCTGTGCCAGGTGATGCCGACGTCCATCCCGGCCCGGGCCAGGGCGACGGCCGTCGCTCGGCCGATGCCGGAGTCCGATGCCGTCACGACGGCGCGCGTCGGCTGGAAGTCTCGAGGTCCGTGGGTCATGTCGTCTCCTGATGCCGAGTGGGTTCGTCGTCGTCACCTCGATCCGAGCATCCGGAGGAGGCCGACGGGACCGGCTTGACACGAGCGCGAGACGCGCGTCCGGCGTGGGAGGGTCACTCCGGCCCCTCGCATCGCGTTGACTGGGCGGATGGAACACCGTCGCATCTCGGTCGTCGTCCCCGTCAAGGACGACGCCCGCCACCTCGAGCGGCTGCTCGCCCTCCTCGCCGAGCAGACCCTCGCCCCCCTCGAGGTCGTGGTCGTCGACGACGGCAGCACCGACGACAGTGCGGAAGTGGCTCGGGCGTTCGGCGCCCGGGTCGTCGTGCACGAGGGGAGCGGGATCCCCGCGAGCACGGCGTTCGGCTTCGACGCCGCCGAGGGCGACGTGCTGGCGCGGCTGGATGCCGACTCGCAGCCGGGACCGGACTGGATCGCACGGCTCGCCGGCCACTTCGCCGATCCGACGGTCGGAGCGGTGACCGGCCCCGGCCGCTTCGTCGAGCTGAGCCCCGTGCCGCGCCTGCTCGCCCGCGTGGTCTACATGGACGCGTACTTCGCCCTGATGGGCTCCGCACTGTCCCACTGGCCGCTGTTCGGGTCGAACTGCGCGATCCGCCGCTCCGCGTGGCAGGAGATCGCGGAGGAGATGCACCGCGAGGACTCGTACGTGCACGACGACGTCGAGATCAGCGTGCACCTCGGCGTGCGCCACCGCATCGTGCTCGACCGCCACCTCGAGGTCGGCATCTCGGCGCGGCCGTTCGGCGCGGCGAGGGACATGATGCGCCGCCTCGACCGCGCGCTGCACACGCTCCGTCGGCACCCGGGTCTCGGCGACCCCGTGCTGCGCTGGACGCACCGGGTCCGTCGCTCCCGGATCGGGCGGCTGCAGCGGATCGCCGCGTCGCGCCGTGCCCTCGCAGCACGAGCCGACCGCACGCGCGACTGATCAGTCGGCGACGGGACGCCCCTCCTTCGGCATCGCCGCGACCGCCGCCAGCATGCCGAGGGCGACGACCGCGAGCGCGATGCACACGAACCGCGTCCCGGCGGCCAGATCCTCGGGGGCGGGAGTGCCGTCGCCGGTCGCGGCGTTGACGATCGCGCCGAAGACCGCGACCGCGACCGCGCTGCCGATGTTGCGGGCGAAGAAGTTGGTCGAGGACACGACGCCGCGCTCGCTCCACTCGACGCTGGACTGCGCCCGGATGAGGGTCGGAGTCGCCACGAGACCCATGCCCGCACCGATCAGCACGCAGAATCCTGCGATGTGCCAGAGCGTCGAGGTGCTGCCGAGGAGGATCGTCAGCGCGGTGCCGACGACGACGAGCCCCGCTCCGATGAATCCCGTGCTGCGGAAGCCGATGCGGAGGTAGAGGCGCCCCGACAGGCTCGCCGCGACGGGCCAGCCGAGCGTCATCGCGGCCACGGCGAAGCCCGCTCCGAGCGCCGAGCTGCCGAGCACGCCCTGGGCGAAGGTCGGGAAGTAGGACGTGACGCCGAGGGTGATCGCGCCGACGGCGGCGGACACGAGACTCGTCGACAGCAGGAGGCGACGGCTGAGCACCCAGAGCGGCAGCACCGGGGCACTGGCGCGCCGCTCGATCGCGACGAACACGGCGAAGGCGAGGGCCGAGAGGGCGAACACTCCGATCCCGGCCGGCGAGAGCCACGGCCAGGCCGTCCCTCCTTCGAGCAGGCCGAGGATCAGCAGCGCGGTGCCGACGGCGAGGACGGCCGCTCCGGCGACGTCGATCGGCTGCCGCTCGCCTCTGGTCGTCTCGCGGAAGCTCCGGATGAGGAGGAACGCGGCGAGCAGGCAGAGCGGGATGTTGATCAGGAAGATCCCGCGCCAGGCGCCGAGATCCGACAGCACACCGCCGAGGGTCGGCCCGACGACCGAGGAGATCCCCCAGACGCTCGCCAGGTAGCCCTGGGTCTTCGCGCGCTCGGCGACCGTGTAGATGTCGCCCGCGATGGTGATGCCCATGGGCTGGATCGCACCCGCGCCGAGCCCCTGCAGGGCCCGGAAGGCGATCAGCGCCGGCATGCTCCAGGCCAGCCCGCAGAGCAGGGAGCCGAGGAGGAACAGCCCGATGCCGATCAGCATGATGGGCTTGCGCCCGATCACGTCCGAGAGCTTGCCGTACAGGGGGACCGAGACGGCCTGCGCGAGCAGGTAGATCGAGAACAGCCAGGGGAACTGGGCGAATCCGCCGAGGTCGTCGACGATCGACGGCACGGCCGTCGCGAGGATCGTGGCGTCGAGGGCGACCAGTGCGGTCGAGATCATCAGCGAGAGGAGGATCGGACCGCGCTCGGAGCGCAGTCCGACGCTGGCACGGGTCGGGGCGTCGGTCACTCCTCCGACGGTATTCCATAGCCGGGGGATGGAAGGAGGACTCGACGCGCTCGGTAGACTCGTCGTATGGAACTCGTGCTCTGGCTCGTCATCGCAGGTATCACCGCCGCCGGCCTCGTCTCGGGCACTGCCGCCCTGATCGCCATGACCGTGGCGCCCTGGTCGGCCGACAAGTAGCACCGGCGCCGTCGCGCCTCACTCGTACACCCGCACGACGCTCCAGCTCGGCTCCGTCGACGCGATGACGTCGAGGACGAACGATCCGCCCGTCTCGACGTGGGTCGCCTGGAACCGCCAGCCCCCGATGCTCACGGGCGGTCGTCCGAACGTGGGCCGGAAGCCCTCGAGCGGTGCCCACCAGGCGCTCGTGCAGGTCCACACCGTCGGCCGGTCGGTCACCCGGTAGCGCCCGCCCCGCCAGTCGAGTGCGATCGGCACGCCCTCGCCGTCGGTCGAGACCAGCGCCGTCTCGTCGATCACCGCCATCCTCGCGCCCCGTTCCTCCTCGTCGGCGACCCGCCCGGATGCTCCGGTGGCGGTTGGCCGTTCGAACATGTGTTCGATAGTCTGCGAGTGTACGCCGCGGCGAAGTCACCCGCCACGGCCACGAGCGAACGGCGGGGAGGCGCAATGATCGAGTGGAGTCCACTGCAGATGCTGCGCAGCAGCGGCCCGGACGAGTGGGTCATGGTCGACGCCGTGCGCACCGGCCGAATCGGACTCGTGCGCCGGATCGAGACGGGCCCGTACCGCGAGACCTGGTTCCGTGCGGTGACCTGGGCGGCCGAGCCCGAGAAGCGGACGCTCGTCGGCTACTCCCGCGACATGGAGACCATCGCGAAGGCGCTCTGGGAGCGTCAGCCGCCGACCGCGCAGGAGAAGCCCTTCCCCGGCTACCCGGCCTCGCAGCGTCAGGGATGAGCGGTCCCGGCGCCGGGGGCGTCCGCTCGCCGGAGGAGAATGGACGGATGCTCCTCGTCCTCGCCGGTTCACCCTCGGGTGCCTGGTGGGCCGTCTCCGTCGCCGAGACGGGGGAGTCGTCGCCCGAGGGGAGCGGTCGCGGCGCCGGGGACCTCGCCCGGTTCGTCCGGGTGAACGAGTCCCGGCGTCCGCGCTGGGTGTGGGACGACACGTCGCGCTGGTATCCCGCGCTGCTCGATGCCGACGTCCGCGTGTCGCGGTGCCACGATCTGCGGCTCGGCCGCGCGATCCTCCGCCGCTCGGTCGCCGCAGCAGGCTCGCCGCTCGCACGAGCTCCCCGCGACGCGTGGGACTCGGACGCCGTCGCGCCCGCCGCCACCGACACGCTCGTCGGCTTCGAGGAGGCCGACGCCGACCCCGCCGAGCTCGACCCCGTCGTCGAGCTCGCCCGGCAGGAGGAGGCGGTCACGGCGTCCTCGCAGCCGGGCCGACTGCGCCTGCTCCTCGCGGCGGAGTCGGTCGGCGCGCTCATCGCGCGCGAGATCGCCGCCACGGGCCTGCCCTGGCGCGCCGACGTGCACGACCGCGTGCTGACGGAGGCGCTCGGTCCGCGGCCCGTCTTCGGCGGTCGCCCCGCCCGTCTCGAGGCGCTGGCCGATCGCATCCGCTCGGCTCTGGCGGCACCCGAGCTCAACCCCGACTCGCCCGCCGACCTCATCCGCTCGCTCCGCCGCGCCGGTCTGGCCGTCGAGTCGACCCGCTCGTGGGAGCTCCAGTCCCTCGAGCACCCGGTGATCCCGCCGCTCCTGGAGTACAAGAAGCTCTCGCGGCTGCTGACCGCGAACGGCTGGGCGTGGCTCGACGCCTGGGTGCACGGCGGCCGGTTCCGGCCGGAGTACGTCGTGGGAGGCGTGGTCACCGGTCGCTGGGCGACGTCGGGCGGAGGCGCGCTGCAGCTCCCGCGGCAGATCCGCGCCGCCGTGGTCGCCGACGACGGCTGGAAGCTCGTCGTGGCCGACGCCGCGCAGCTGGAGCCCCGGATCCTCGCCGCGCTGGCGGGCGACTCCGCCATGGCCGCAGCGGGGCGTGGACGCGACCTCTATCAGGGCATCGTCGACGCCGGGGTCGTCCCCGACCGTCCGCGGGCCAAGGTCGCGATGCTCGGTGCGATGTACGGAGCGACCAGCGGGGAGGCGGGGAGCCTCCTGCCGCGGCTCACCCGGGCCTACCCGCGTTCCGTCGCGCACGTCGAGGCCGCCGCCCGCGCGGGGGAGCGGGGCGAGAGCGTCTCGACCTGGCTCGGCCGCAGCTCCCCTCCGGGAGCGGTCCGAGCGAACGACGAGAGTCCCGACGCGCGCAGCGCTCAGCGGGCGCGGGACTGGGGCCGCTTCACCCGGAACTTCGTCGTGCAGGGCACCGCCGCCGAGTGGGCGCTCTGCTGGATGGGCGATCTGCGCGCCCGACTGCGCGACGGCGGCCCGGGCCTGGATCGGGCGCACCTGGTGTACTTCCTGCACGACGAGGTGATCGTGCACGCACCGGCGGACGTCGCCGAGCAGGTCGCCGGGATCGTCCGGGAGTCGGCCGCCCGCGCGGGCCGCGCCCTCTTCGGCGGAGCGGACATCGACTTCCCCGTGACCGTGGCGGTGGTCGACGCCTACGACGAGGCGAAGTGAGACGCGGGCTCAGTACCAGTGCGGCGAGCGGGAGTTCCACTTCGCCCAGGCGTTGCAGGGCGATCCGTACGAGCTCTTGATGTACGAGAGGCCCCAGTTCACCTGCGTCGCCGCGCTGGTCTGGTAGTCCGACCCGGACGAGGCCATCTTGCTCGCCGGCAGCGCCTGCGGGATCCCGTAGGCGCCGGAGGAGCGGTTCAGAGCGTTCCAGCGCCAGCCGGACTCCCCGTTCCAGAGTGGGACGAGGCACGAGTCCATCTGGTCCTGCCCCCAACCGTAGTTCCCGAGGACCGTCCGTGCGTACGCCTGCGCCTGCGAGGGGGACAGGCCGTCGGTGCGGCCCGCGTAGGTGCTGAGGGCCGCGATGGTCTCGGCGGAGCTGTTGCGCGCTCCGGTCGGGTCGTCGTTCCCGAGCTGCAGCGGCCCGCCGCCCGGAGCGGCAGGGGCGGGAGCAGCGGCAACGGGACGCGAGCCGGCGGACGGCGCGGTGCGGATCGCCTCCTGCTGAGCGGCCTCCCTGGCACGGCGCTGCTGGTCCTCGAAGACCGCCTTCTCCTGCTGCCCGGTCGCGTACTGCTCCTCGAGCGCGGCGGTCGTGTCCTTGAGCTCGGCGAGCTGGGCGTAGAGCGTCGAGCTGTACTGCTCCTGCTCGGCCACCTTCGCGTCGGCCGCCGACTGCGCCGCCTCGGCCTCGTCGAGGGCGCGGCCGGCCGCGTCGGCGAGCGCGACCCGCTCGGACCGGGCCTTCTCGGCCTGGGCGGCGAGAGCGCCGGCCTCGTTCTCGCTCGTCTCGGCCGCCGTCTGCAGCGTGCTCGTCTGGAGCGTCAGCTGGCTCATCGTGCCGATGCGGTACAGCAGCTCGTCCGACTCCTGTCCGCCGACGAGGAGGTTGAGCGTGGCGTCGGTGCCGCCGGTGCGGTAGAGCTGGGCGGCGAGCCGACCGGCCTGCTCCTTCGCGGCGTCGGCGGCGGAGCGCGCCGCATCGGCGCGGCTCTCGAGCGCGGTGACGCGCTGACCCGCTTCATCGAGGGCGGTTCGAGCGGCGTCGGCTTCGGATGCCCGGGCGATGGCGGCGTCGGTGAGCTCGGCGGCCTGATCGCGGAGATCGGCCAGGAAGGCCGTGATCCTGTCGACCTCGGCCGCCGTGGCGCCTTCGCTGTCCTTCGCGGCCTCGACGTCGGACCACGACGGGTAATCGGCCGGATCGTACGCGGCGGACGCGGTGAGCGGCGAGGCGAGGGAGGCGCAGAGGACGAGGAGAGTGCCGGTACCCGCCGCGATCAGGCGTCGACGCGTGCGCGAGGCGACGCGGAGGCCGAGAGGGGAGCGGGACATGCGCTCCAGCCTAAGCGACGGCCCCTTCGCCTGTCTCGTCCCGGGACACCGCTCTCCGGCCCCGGCGCGGACGCTCGAGCGTGAAGCCGCGGACGCCCGCCGCCGCCTCCGCTCCGGACAGCTCCTCGCGGGCCGCGTCGAGCAGGCTCCGCAGGGCGTCGTCGCGGACCCGGAGGGCGCGGGCGGCGAGGCGGCGCTGCGGGTGGTCGTCGACGGGCTCCTCGTCCTCCGGGAGCGCGACCGAGTACGCGGCCAGGACCGCATCGAGGTCGGCCTCCTCGAGGGTCGACGCGAGCAGGATGCGGTCGAGGACGTCGTCCCAGTCCTCCTGCGCCGAGGCGCCGTCGCCGTGGAGCCAGGCGGACGCCTCCGCGCGGCCGTCGTCGGTCAACGCATGCAGAGGGAGTCCGTCCTCCGTCGCTCCGGCCGGGACGACGAGACCGCGCTCGCGCAGGCGCTCGAGCGTCGAGTAGATCTGGCCCACGTTGACGCGGCGGCGGTGCGCCGCGCGATCGAGGAGCTCGGAGTGCAGCTGCAGACCGTAGGCGGGACCGAGGGTGAGGAGCGCCAGGAGACCGTCGCGGACCGACACGGGACTCCTCTCGGACGGGCCCGAGCGGGAGCGGGCACCGGACATGCCGAGTATAGGCAGGGGATCCGGGCGCGCCCCGGGCGGGCGCGGCGAGCCGCCTTGTCGGCGCGGGACGGCTGATGCATACTCTGACGTGGTGGCTCGTCCACCGCACAATCGAAGAATGCACCGCTAGTCGTACGTGGTCCGGGTCGTTGGGGAAGACGCACCGGGACGAACGGAGGACAGCATGGTGGCGCAGCAGACTCGGGGTGTGCTCTTCGTGCACTCCGCCCCTCGCGCGCTCTGCCCCCACCTCGAGTGGGGAGCCGGGCGCGCTCTCGGTCGTGCCGTGAACTTCGAGTGGATCGATCAGCCGGTCCTGCGCGGAACGCAGCGCGCCGAGTTCGCGTGGGAGGGTGCCCCCGGCACCGGCGCGAGCATCGCCTCCGCTCTGCGCGGCTGGGAGGACGTCCGCTACGAGGTCACCGAGGAGCCGTCCCCCGGAGTCGACGGCGGCCGCTGGATGCACACTCCCGGCCTCGGGATCTTCTTCGCCCAGACCGACAGCGTCGGCAACACCGTCATCCCCGAGGACCGCGTCCGCGCCGCGATGGAGACCGCCGGCGCCGACCCCATCGAGCTGCACCGCGAACTCCGCCTCGCCCTCGGCCAGGCGTGGGAGGACGAACTCGAGCCGTTCCGGTACGCGAGCGACTTCGCGCCGGTTATCTGGATGCACGGAGTCGGCTGACGCCGACTCCGTGCATCGTCGACGCCGCTCCTCGCGCGGCGTCGCGCGGTCGGCTTCGCGACGGGGTCGCGTTCTGCAGAGCGGGGTGCGTTCGGCGACGGCGATCCGCTGGCACGCGGATCGCCGGATACGCCTCGCGGGGCTCGGCGATCCGGATGCGGAGGCGAGCTCGGGAGTTTCGCGCGGTGGAAGCCGGCCGGGTGCCGCAGCCTCGGCTCGTGGAAAGCGCTGGGGATCGGGCCGAGCCCGTGCACACCTGGCGATCGGGTCGACGGGAGGGCCGTCGCCGACCGGAGGTGCCAGAGCGCGTGTTCTCCATGTTTCGGCTCGTGGGATCGGGACGGGCTTGTTGGAAGCCGGTGGTCTCGCGAGCCCGACGCGATTCGGCGAGCCGGGGATGCGATCCGCGGGTCTCGGAGACGAGTGCTGATGCCCGGCACGGCGAGCGGCGCAGCTGATGCACTGTCGGCGACCCTGATGCGGGAGCCGGACGGCGGAAGCTGTGCGCCGATGCCCGACCGGGTGAGTTGTCCACCGATGCCCGGTAGGGCGGCCTGTGTGCCGTTGCTCGGTAGGGCGAGCCGTGTGCCGATGCCCGGTAGGGCGAGTCGTCTGCTGATGCCCGATAGGGCGAACTGTGCGCCGATGCCCGGTAGGGCGAGCCGTGTCTCGAGGCCCGGCAGGGCGAGTACCGCGCCGATGCCCGGAGGGCAGCGCGCACCCCACCCGAGCGCCGCGAGGCGTATCCGGAGATCCGCGTCCCAGCGGATCTCCGTCGCCGCACCGCACCGGCCCCCGGGAACTCAGCCGCGTAGGGAGCGGACGCGCCTTCGTTGCGCTACGCGCAACGAAGCCCGCGTTCCGCTCGGTCCACGGGGCGAAGCCCCGTCAGACCGACCGGAACGCGGCCACAGCATTGTGCCCCCCGAACCCGAAGGAGTTCGAGAGGGCGACGAGGGGGCCGTCGCCGAGGGCGCGGGGGCTGGTGACGACGTCGAGGGGGATCTGGGGGTCCTGCTCGGTGAGGTTGATCGTCGGCGGGGCGGTGCGCTCGTGCAGGGCGAGGACGGTGAAGATCGCCTCGAGGGCGCCGGTGCCGCCGAGGAGGTGGCCGGTGGCGGCCTTCGTCGCCGACACGGCGATGTTCGGGAGGTGGTCGCCGAACACGCGGGCGAGGGCGCGGTACTCGGCGATGTCGCCGACCGGGGTGCTGGTCGCGTGGGCGTTGACGTGGACGACGTCGGTGCGGTCGGCGCCGGCCTGCTCGAGGGCGGCGATCATCGCGCGGGCGGCGGCGGAGCCCTCGGGGTCGGGGGCGGTGATGTGGTACGAGTCGCTGGTGACCGCGCCGCCGGCGAGCTCGGCGTAGATGCGGGCGCCGCGGGCCAGGGCGTGCTCCTCGGTCTCGAGGACGAGCGACGCGGCTCCCTCGCCCATGACGAAGCCGTCGCGGCTCACGTCGTAGGGGCGGGAGGCGGTGGCCGGGTCGTCGTTGCGGCGGGAGAGGGCCTGCATGGCGGCGAAGGCGGCGAGCGGGAGCGGGTGGATGACCGACTCCGTGCCGCCGGCGATGACGACGTCGGCGAGGCCGCGCTGGAGGTGCTCGTAGGCGTTCGCGAGAGCCTCGGTGCTCGAGGCGCAGGCCGAGACGTCGGTGCGGGCGTAGGCGCGGGAGGGGATGGACATGCTGATCGCCGCGGCGGCGGCGTTGGGCATGAGCATCGGGATGGTCATGGGCAGGACGCGGCGGGGTCCGCGCTCGCGCAGGGTGTCCCACGCGTCGAGCAGCGTCCAGAGTCCGCCGATGCCGGTGGAGTAGTCGACGCCCACGCGCAGCGGATCGACGTCGGTGATGCCCGCGTCGGCCCAGGCCTCGCGGGCGGAGATCACGGCGAAACGGGCGGAGGGATCGAGCCGCTTGAACTCGGCACGGGGCAGGACGTCCTCGGGACGGACCTTGGCCTGGCCGGCGAACGTCACGGGCAGCTCGTGCTTCGCGACCCACTCGGCCTCGATGGTGCTGATGCCGGACTCCCCCGCGAGGAGGGCGTTCCACGAGTCCCGGGCGGTCCCGCCGAGGGGCGTGGTGGCTCCGATGCCGGTGACGACGATTTTCTTGGTGCTCATGACGACGATCTCTGTTCCGTGACGGGGTGGGTGCCGGGCGCACCCCGGCCGGGCGGATGCCGGGCCGGGGTGTCCGCCTCAGGGGCGCGGAAGTGCTACTCGGACGCCTTGACGATGAAGGTGACCGCGTCGCCCACCGTCTTGAGGTTCTTGACCTCGTCGTCCGGGATCTTCACGTCGAACTTCTCCTCGGCGTTGACGACGATGGTCATCATCGAGATGGAGTCGATGTCGAGGTCGTCGGTGAACGACTTGTCCATCTCGACGGAATCGGTCGCGATGCCGGTCTCGTCGTTGACCAGCTCGGCCAGGCCGGCGAGGACTTCTTCGGTGGACAGTGCCATGGTGCTCTCCTTGAGGGGTTCGGTTCGGGTTGTCGTCGAGTGACCGTGAGTCAGTTTAGGGGTGGGGCGGTGCCCCCTAAGGGAGCACCACGACCTGCGCGCCGAACACGAGTCCGGCTCCGAACCCGATCTGCAGGGCGAGTCCGCCGCTGAGCTCGGGGTGCTCCTCGAGCAGGCGGTGGGTCGCCAGCGGGATGGACGCGGCGGAAGTGTTGCCGGTCGTCTCGATGTCGCGGGCGATCATCACGGTGTCCGGCAGCTTGAGCTGCTTGGCGAACTCGTCGATGATGCGCATGTTCGCCTGGTGGGGGATGAACGCGGCGAGGTCCGAGGGCTCGACGCCCGCCTCCGCCAGCGCCTGCTTCGCGACCTTCGCCATGTCCCAGACGGCCCAGCGGAAGACGGAGGGGCCGTCCTGCCGGAGGGTGGGCCACTCGGCGCGGCCCTCGCGGTAGGCGAGCATCGGGTTGTCCATGCCGACGGTGTCCCAGCGGGAGCCGTCCGATCCCCAGACGGTCTTCGAGATGCCTGCCGAGTCGCTCGGCCCGACGACCGCCGCGCCCGCGCCGTCGCCCAGGAGGAACGAGATGCTGCGGTCGGTGGGGCTGACCAGGTCCGAGAGCTTCTCGGCGCCGACGACGAGCACGTACTCGGCGAGACCCGAGCGGATGAACGAGTCGGCCTGCGCGATGCCGTACGTGTAACCGGCGCAGGCGGCCGAGATGTCGTAGGCCGGGGCCGGGTTGGCGCCGATGCGGTCGGCGAGGAGGGCCGCGAGCGACGGTGTCTGCACCGTGTTGCTGATGGTCGAGACGAGCACGACGCCGATCTGGTCGGGGCGGATGCCGGCCTTCTCGATCGCCTCGAGGGAGGCGGTGGTCGCGAGGTCGACCGCCTGGACGTCGGCCGAGGCGCGGCGGCGCTCGATGATGCCGGTG
Organism: Rathayibacter sp. Leaf299; assembly: GCF_001423055.1. NCBI lineage: Bacteria > Bacillati > Actinomycetota > Actinomycetes > Micrococcales > Microbacteriaceae > Rathayibacter > Rathayibacter sp. Leaf299. The sequence goes on along the minus strand of NZ_LMNT01000003.1, from coordinate 467,987 downwards.
CGCTGGCGGATCCACTCGTCGGAGGAGTTGATCGGCTCGATCAGGTCGTCGTTCGGCACGACGCGGTCGCCGCGCGCCGCTCCGATGCCGAGGATCCGGGTGTAGGCGGTGCCGCTGGACTGGGTGAGGGTAGGGGTCGTCATGGGTCTCTCCTGCTAGGCGGCGTGCTCGTCGATGAAGGCGCGGGCGGCGTCGAGGTCGTCGGGGGTCTTGACCGCGAGGGTCGGCAGCCCCTTGAGGCCGCGCTTGGCGAGGCCCACCAGGGCGCCGGCCGGGGCGAGCTCGATGAGGCCCGTGACTCCGGCCTCGGCGAACGCCGCCATGCACAGGTCCCAGCGCACCGGGGACGCGACCTGGCCCACGAGGAGGTCCAGGAAGGCCGGGCCGGACTCGACGACCGAGCCGTCGCGGTTGGTCCACAGCCGCAGGGTCGGGTCGGCCGGAGTGATGCCGGCGGCGACGTCGGCGAGCGAGTCGCGGGCGGGCGCCATGTAGCGGGTGTGGAACGCTCCGGCGACCTGGAGGGGGATGACGCGGGTGCCGGCGACCGGCTCGTCCTTGAGCGCCTGCAGGGCGTCGACGGCTCCGGCGACCACGATCTGCCCGCCGCCGTTGTAGTTGGCCGGCTCGAGGCCGAGCTCGTCGAGGCGTGCGAGGAGCGCCTGCTCGTCGCCGCCGAGGACGGCGCTCATCGCGGTCGGCTCCGTAGCTGCGGCCGCGGCCATGGCGCGGGCGCGCTCGCGGACGAAGACGAGCGCGTCGGCCTCGGAGAGGACTCCCGCTCCGGCGGCCGCGGTGATCTCGCCCACCGAGTGCCCGGCGATGCCGGCGATCCGGTCGCGGCGCCCGCCCTCGAGGAGGGCGGCGAGGCTGACGAGTCCGGCCGAGACGATGAGCGGCTGGGCGACGGCCGTGTCGCGGATGGTGTCCGCGTCCGACTCGGTGCCGTGCGCCGCGAGGTCGATGCCGACGGCCTCGGAGTGGGCCGCCACCTGCTCGGCGACGGACGGGACGGCCAACCAGGGCGCGAGGAATCCGGGGGTCTGGGAGCCCTGACCCGGGGCGACGACGACGATCACGTGTCCAGTCTTCCGATCCGCGCCACACTGGGCGCCGCTTGTTCGTACGGAGAAACCACAAAGAGCTTGTGGCGGGTCTACAAGAAGCGGAGGTCAGCTGCGCGCGGGACGGCGGCGGACGGCTCCATCGGGGTCGCTCATCGACCCGAGGATGAGCGCCGACTGCAGGATGAGCGCCTCGCGGGCGCCCGTCGCGTCCCAGCCGATCACCTCGGCGACGCGCTTGAGCCGGTAGCGGACCGTGTTGGGGTGCACGAACAGCTCGCGGGCGGTGGCCTCGAGCGAGCGCCCGTTGTCGAGGTAGGCCCACAGCGTGGTGAGCAGCTCGGTCGAGTGCTTCTGCAGGGGCTTGTAGATCTGGGTGATGAGGCTCTGCCGGGCGAGCGGATCGCCGGCGAGGGCGCGCTCGGGCAGGAGGTCGTCGGCGCTGACCGGGCGCGGTGCGTTCCGCCAGGAGCGGGCGACCGCGAAGCCGGCGAGAGCGGCCCGGGCGCTGCGGGACGCCTCGACCAGCGTCGGGACCTCGTGGCCGAGCACCAGATGGCCGGTGCCGAAGCCGGGCTCGAGCGCCTCCGCGATCTCGAGGAACGCGACCGGGGGACCGGTCTCCTCCGTCGCGTTCTCGCTCGGCTCGGCGCGGCCGATCACCAGCACGAGGCGGCTGCCCTGCACGCCGATCAGCACGTCGGCGTCCATGTGCCGCGCGGTGCGCCGCAGCTGGTCGACGTCGAGCATCTTGGGCGCCGTGCCGACCAGGACCGCGACCTCGCCGTGCCCGTGCCAGCCGAGAGCGGCGATGCGGCTGGGCAGCTCGTCGTCGGCCTCGCCCGTGAGGATCGAGTCGACGACGAGGGCCTCGAGGCGCGCGTCCCAGAGTCCGCGCGCCTCGGCGGCGCGCGCGTAGACGTCGGCCGCCGCGAACGCGACCTCGCGGGAGTAGAGGAGGATCGCTTCGCGGAGGTCCTCGCTGCCGTTGCGCACCCGGTCCTCGACCACCTCGACGGTGACCTTGATCAGCTGCAGCGTCTGGGTCAGCGACACCGAGCGGAGCAGCTCCCGAGGGGCCGCGCCGAAGACGTCGGCCGCGATCCACGGGGTCGCCTGCGGATCGTCGAACCACGAGATGAACGACGTGATGCCGGCCTGGGCGACCAGACCCACGGCCGAGCGCCGACCCGGAGGCATCGCTCCGTACCAGGGGAGCGTGTCGTCGAGGCGCTTGATGGTCTGCGTCGCGAGTTCACCGGCGATGGTGCGCAGCCACGCGAGGGTCTGCTCCTTGGTGCGCGCAGCACCCGGCCGTGAGGCCGGGGCTGCGGGAGCAGACCCTCGCGTGGTCGACGACGACGACGACGCGTCGGAGGAGAGCACCGACTTGTCCGTCAGCTCTCGCCGCCCGCGTTGCCGGTGGTGCCGGCGTTCACGTCGTGCAGCCGGTACTTCTCGATCGCCTGGACCGACAGCGAGGGGTCGACCTCGCCGCGCTTGGCGAGCAGCTGCAGCGTGCGCACCACGACGGACGGGCCGTCGATCTTGAAGTGGCGACGAGCGGCCGCGCGGGTGTCCGAGAAGCCGAAGTCGTCCGCTCCGAGCGTCGCGAAGTCGCCCGGGATGAACTGGCGCAGCTGGTCGGGCACCTGGTGCGAGAAGTCGGAGACGGCGACGAAGGGGCCCTTCGCGTCGGCGAGCTTCTCGGTGACGTACGGCACCTGCTGAGCGTCCTCGGGGTGGAGGAAGTTGTGCTGCTCGGCTTTCATGCCGTCGCGGCGCAGCTCGTTCCACGAGGTGACCGACCAGACGTCGGCCGAGACGCCCCAGTCCTCCGCGAGGAGCTTCTGCGCCTCGATCGCCCACGGCACCGCGACGCCGCTGGCGAGCAGCTGCGCCTTGGGGCCGTCCCACTGGCCCCAGGACACGCGGTGGATGCCGCGGACGATGCCGTCCACATCCACGTCCTCGGGCTCGGCGGGCTGCACGATCGGCTCGTTGTACACCGTGAGGTAGTACATGACGTTCGGGTCGGAGTGCTTCCCGCCGTACATCCGCTCGAGACCGGACTGCACGATGTGCGCGATCTCGTAGCCGTACGCCGGGTCGTAGCTCACGACGGCCGGGTTGGTGGCCGCGAGGATCGGGGAGTGCCCGTCCGCGTGCTGCAGGCCCTCGCCGGTGAGCGTGGTGCGGCCGGCGGTCGCTCCGATCATGAAGCCGCGGGCCATCATGTCGCCCGCCGCCCAGATCGCGTCGCCCGTGCGCTGGAACCCGAACATCGAGTAGAAGACGTAGACCGGGATGAGCGGCTCGCCCTGCGTCGAGTACGAGGTGCCGACTGCGGTGAACGCCGCCAGGGCGCCCGCCTCGTTGATGCCGACGTGCAGGATCTGACCCTGGGGGCTCTCCTTGTACGCCAGCAGCAGTTCGCGGTCGACGGACGTGTAGTGCTGCCCGCGGGGGTTGTAGATCTTCGCGTTCGGGAAGAACGCGTCCATGCCGAAGGTGCGGGCCTCGTCCGGGATGATCGGGACGACGCGGTTGCCGAAGTCCTTCGAGCGGAGGATGTCCTTCAGGATGCGGACGAACGCCATGGTGGTGGCGATCTCCTGCGTCCCGGAGCCCTTCTTGCCGATCTTGTACGCGGAGTCGTCGGGGAGGTTGAGCTGCGTGTACTTCGAGCGGCGCTCGGGCAGGTAGCCGCCGAGCGCGCGACGGCGCTCCTGCAGGTACTCGATCGCCTCGTCGTTCTGACCGGGGTGGTAGTACGGCGGGAGGTAGGGGTTCTCCTCGAGCTGCGCATCCGTGATCGGGATCCGCATGGTGTCGCGGAAGCCCTTCAGGTTGTCGAGCGTCATCTTCTTCATCTGGTGGGTCGCGTTGCGGCCCTCGAAGCTGCGGCCGAGACCGTAGCCCTTGATGGTGTGGGCGAGGATGACGGTGGGCTGGCCCTTGTGCTCCGTCGCGGCCTTCATGGCCGCGTAGATCTTGCGGTAGTCGTGGCCGCCTCGGCGAAGGCCCCAGATCTGCTCGTCGGAGTAGTCCTCGACCAGCTTCTTGGCGCGCTCGTCGCGGCCGAAGAAGTTCTCGCGGACGTAGGCGCCGTCCTCCGTCTTGTAGGTCTGGAAGTCGCCGTCGGGCGTCTTGTTCATGAGGTCGAGCAGCGCGCCCTCGGTGTCGCGGGCGAGCAGGTCGTCCCACTCGCGGCCCCAGATCAGCTTGATGACGTTCCAGCCGGCTCCGCGGAAGTACGACTCGAGCTCCTGCACGATCTTGCCGTTGCCGCGGACGGGTCCGTCGAGGCGCTGGAGGTTGCAGTTGACGATGAAGTTCAGGTTGTCGAGACCGTCGTTCGCGGCGACCTGGAGCTGACCGCGCGACTCGACCTCGTCCATCTCGCCGTCGCCGAGGAACGCCCAGACCTGCTGGTCGGAGGCGTCCTTGATGCCGCGGTTGGTGAGGTACTTGTTGGCCTGGGCCTGGTAGATCGCGTTGATCGGCCCGAGGCCCATCGACACGGTCGGGAACTGCCAGAACTCCGGCATGAGGCGCGGGTGCGGGTAGCTCGAGAGCCCTCCGCCGCTGTGCGAGCGCTCCTGGCGGAAGCCGTCGAGCTGGTGCTCGGTCAGGCGTCCCTCGAGGTAGGCGCGGGCGTAGGGGCCGGGCGAGGCGTGACCCTGGATGAAGACCTGGTCGCCTCCTCCGGGGTGGTCCTGGCCGCGGAAGAAGTGGTTGAAGCCGACCTCGTAGAGCGACGCGCTCGACGCGTACGTCGAGATGTGGCCGCCGACCCCGATTCCGGGGCGCTGCGCGCGGTGCACGAGGATCGCGGCGTTCCACCGGATCCAGGCGCGGTAGCGGCGTTCGACGTCCTCGTCACCGGGGAACTCGGGCTCGTTCTCGGGCGCGATGGTGTTGATGTAGTCCGTGGTCGGCACCATCGGCACGCCGAGGTGCAGCTCCTTGGAGCGCTTCAGGAGACTGAGCACGACGTCGCGTCCGCGACCCGCACCCCGCTCCTGCACGAGCGCGTCCAGCGACTCGTTCCACTCCGACGTTTCCTCGGGGTCCGAGTCCACGTGACCGACGGAATACGGGTCCTGATCGTTAACAGTCACCCTCGACCTCTCTCTGGGGGCAGATCGTGCCCGAGACATCATTCTCATGAAGCGGTGCGGATCCACGCGCGGGTGCTACGGATGACGAGCTGCGCGCAGGCACCTGGGCAAGCCTAGCGATTCCCGCCTACTGTGGCGATCCACGACGGAAGCGTTCAGCGGTCTGTGGGGTTCCACCATCCGGAGGGCCCTCCGCGGCCATCGGGGGAGCCGGCTCCGATCGCCGGTTCGCCGATCCCCCTTGGTGGGGGCGCGAAGCGGGTCTAGCATTGCCCCTCGTGCTCGCGCGAATCTCGTGCGCACGGAAGGACATCGGACCGATGGCTCTCGAGAAGCTGACGCTCGCTCCCGACTTCGAACTCGCCAACCAGTACGGCGAGCGGATCCAGCTCGGCGACTTCCACGGGCGGCGCAACGTCGCCCTCGTCTTCTTCCCCCTCGCGTTCTCGGGCACCTGCACGGGGGAGTTCTGCGCTCTGCGCGAGAACCTGTCGCTCTTCGAGCACGCGGACGTCGAAGTGATCGGCATCTCGGTCGACTCCAAGCACACGCTGCGCGCCTGGGGCGAGAAGCAGGGCTACGACTTCACGCTCCTCTCGGACTTCTGGCCGCACGGAGACGTGGCGAAGCAGTACGGCGTCTTCGTCGAGAGCAAGGGCTACGCGACGCGCGCGACCTTCCTCATCGACCGGGAGGGCGTCATCCGCGACACCTTCATCACCGAGCCCGGCGAGGCGCGCTCGATCGACGCGTACCGCGCCGCGATCGACGCGCTCCAGCCGGCGCACGCCTGACGCTCCTCGCGAGATGCCACTTCGGTACGGCTCCTGCGGCGTGTCGCGTACCGGAGTGGCATCTCGCGGAGACGCAACCCGAGTGATCGGGTACCGGGTCAGTTCAGGATGTTGACCGCGCGGGCGATGACCAGCGCGAGCAGGACGAATCCGGTGACGCCCTCGACGGCCATCAGGAGCTTCGCCCGGCTCGAGAGCGGCATGGTGTCGGTCGGGCTGAACGCCATGGTGTTCGTCGTCGAGACGTAGAGGTAGTCGACGAAGCCGGGCCGCCAATCTGCGCGCTCGGAGGATGTCGCCGAGACCTCCTGCACCGTGTCCCGGTAGCCGTCCTGCGGGAACGCGAAATCGGCGGCGGGCAGCCCGCTCCGCGGGAGTGTCCCGCGGGCGACGGGGCCGCCGCGGTCGAGCTCCCAGTAGAGCAGCGCGTAGGCGACCACGTTCGTCACCCAGACCTGCAGAGCGGTGAGCAGGAGGAGCGGTCCGTCCGTCGATCCGTCGACGAGCGCCAGAACGAGGGCGACGACGTTCACCTGGTTGGCGACGGCGAGGACGACGGCCAGCGAGATCGAGACGACGCGCGACCACTTCGTCTCGCTGTCGAGGCGGCGCGGGTTGACGACGAACAGCGGGACGAGGAGGACGAGGGTGAGCGCCGCCGCGGCCAGCCTGACCGCCGACGTGCGGTCGTCGTGCCCCACGACGTTGAGGGCGACGGCGACGAGGATGGCGGCGGAGGCGGGCCAGCGGCTCTCGGCGCGCCGCCTCGCCCGGTCGCCGGGTGCGTCGGTCATGTGCCGAGGCTAGCGGCGCCCGACGGCCGGGGACGCGGGAGAGGGTGTCGTACGATGGGGACGCTCGTCGGCGGCCAGGCCGCGACGGGGGCCTTTAGCTCAGTTGGTAGAGCGCCACGTTTACACCGTGGATGTCATCGGTTCGAGCCCGGTAGGGCCCACTCCGGAATCGCGCTCGGCGGGCCCGGCGGATCCGTTCTCAGCGCGTCTGACGGCGCTTGTAGGGCTTGGGCTGGCCCTTGACGATCGGGGCGCGGCCGGTGCCCTTCGAGGCCTTCGCCTTGCCGCCGGCGGGGGGAGCCGCCTCGGGCTCGTCGCCGAGGGCCGCGAGCTCCGCGCGCGCGGAGGCGAGCCGTTCGCGGCCCGCCGCGGTGAGCACCGTGCGGGACGCGCCGGGCTCGAAGAGCGGGCGCCCGAGGTCGAACTCGACGGCGGCGACGGAGGAGTCGAGCTTCTTCCGCGAGATGCCGAGCTTCTCGGCGGCGCGCACGAAGTGCAGCTCCTCGGCGACCGCAACGAAGTGACGCAGCTGGCTGATCTTCATCCGGAACCCTTCGCGGCCGCGGGCACGGCCTCCTGAACCCTACGCGGTCGGGAAGGGATCGCCGACCCGTCGATCGTCGCCGATCCCTCCGCTCCGTGTTGCGTGAGAGCGCTCTCGCGTCTAGCCTGCGCTCGTGGGCGGAACCCGAACCCGCCCGCGGAGGAGGCCGACGTGGGCGCGCTCGTCTACAGCGGGATCGCCTCGGTCGACGGGTACACCCGGGACGAGGCCGGCGGCTTCACCTGGGCGGAGCCGCGGCCCGAGGTGCACCGCTTCATCAACGAGACCGAGGCGGAGGTGCGCACCTATCTCTACGGCCGGCGGATGTACGAGACCATGAGCCCCTGGGGGCCGGGATTCGCTCTCGCCGAGCAGTTCGCCTTCATCCGCGATTTCCAGGAGATGTGGCGGTCGGCGGACAAGATCGTGTACTCGCGGACATTGGACGACGTCCGGACCGAGCGCACCCGGCTCGAGCGGCGCTTCGACCCCGAGGCGGTGCGCGAGCAGGTGGACGCGCTCGACCACGACGCCTCGATCGGAGGGGCCGACCTCGCCGCTCAGGCTCTGCGCGCCGGCATCGTGGACGAGATCCGCTGGTACGTGGTGCCCGTCGTGGTCGGAGGCGGGACGCGGTTCCTGCCGTCCGGGTTCCGCACGGCGCTCGATCTGCGCGAGCAGCGGCGCTTCAGCGACGGGACGCTCTTCCTCCGCTACGGCGTCGTGCGCTGAGGACGCGTCAGGCGCCGACGAGCTCGGCGATCCTGCTCGCGATCCGGGCACCCTGGGCGCGACCGGCCTCCGCCGAGGCGGCGCGCACCGCGGGGTCGAGCGAGTTCGGTCCGAAGGCCCGGATCGACGTCTCGTCGGCGTAGACGACCTCGACCCGCGAGGATGCGAGGGCGTCCAGCTCGGCCGTGGGCAGGGTGCCCGCTCCGGGTGCGCCGACGCCGGGCAGCGGAGTGACGACGAGGACCCAGTCGGCTCCGGCGGCCAGGTCGGCGTTGCTCCCCGAGCGCACGCCCCCGTCCATGTAGCGCACGCCGTCGATCGTGACCGGCGGCCAGACGCCCGGAACGGCGCAGCTCGCGGCGATGGCGTCGACGAGCGGGACGCCGCTCGTCCGGTCGAAGACGACGAGGGCGCCGGTGGCGGTGTCGACGGCGGTGATGAGGAGGCGCCGATCGGGCCAGCCCGCGTCGGCGACGCGAGCGGCGATGACGTCCCGGCGCGACTCCTCCGACAGGGTCGACGTCGACAGGGCGAGCACGCCGATGCGACGGCGGGCGTCCTCGGGCGAGGTCGCGCCCTCGATCGCGGCGGCGAAGCTGGCCTGCAGGGCCTCGGAGTCGATGACGGCGCCGATCTCGGCCGACTCCTCGCGCAGCTGCGAGGCGTAGGCCTCGTCGAGGCCGACGGAGGTGCTGAGCTGGGCCGCGACGGCGGATCCCGCGGACGTGCCGAGGAACGTGGTCGAGGGGTCGAGCAGGAGCCGGGCCGCCTCGGGGGACGCGTCGGCGATGCCGCGCACGACGCCGAGCTCCCAGGCGATACCGGCCAGTCCGCCTCCGGCGAGGACGAGGGCACCAGGCATGAACGAGTTCCTTCCGCAGGGGGTCCGCGACTGTGGTCCGGACGCGGTTCCTCCGACGCTGTCACACGGTCCTGGGCGTCGGCTCCCGCGTCCGGTGGGAGCGCTCAGGAGCGCTTGCGCTCGCGCACGATCGTCCAGACGTTCTGCCCGTCGACGCGGCGGTGCTCGAAGCTGGTCACGAGGGCCTGGATGAACGGGATGCCGCGGCCGGCCTCCTCCCACTCGTCGGGCATGTCGCGGCGCTCGGCCACGTCGATGTCGGCGGCCTCGCCCGAGTCGCTCAGAACGGCGCGCATCTCGAGGTCGTCGACGCGGATCTCGACGCGGCAGACGACGGGCCGGGAGGAGCGCGCGTGCTGAACGACGTTGGACGTCACCTCGACGAGGGCCGTGGTGAAGGACATGCGATCCCACGAGCCCAGGCCCGGGCTCTCGGCCCAGAGCTCCTCGAGCGCTTCGTGGATCGCGGTCATGCCGTCGTCAGGGGGCGTGTGCAGGACGAAGGAGCGCTCAGGCACGGCGCGCACCGCCGGCACCGCGGACGGCGTCCGCTCCGATGCGGGTGCGATGCTGCATGAGTCCTCCTGCGAGCGCGCGCGCCCTGCGGCCCGAGCGGCGGATCCGCGGGGGCGGTCCTGGACGGGCGGTCGTGCGACTCCGGTTCCGGCGCTCGTCGCCCGGGAAGTCGATCCGGGACGACGGTACAAGCAAACGGCCCGATCGGGCGACGGCGGGCCGCGCGGGAGACACCACGGCTCAGCCGCGGGAGGCGGCGATCGCGTCGGCGGCCAGGCGGGCGGAGGTCTCGCGGTCGCGGAGCCAGAGGGGCACCGAGCGCGTCCGCAGACCGGCCGCCTCGAGCGCGGAGACGGCTCCGGCGTCCTCCTCGCCGACCAGCCACGCGTCGAGCAGCCCGCCCGTGGAGCGGGAGCCGTAGTGCAGGCCGACCGCCTCGGCCAAGGTCTCGACGCCGATCGCGGCGAGGCACGCGTCGGCCATCCCGCGCACGACGGCTCCGCCGATGACGGGGGACACCCCGACGACGGGGGCGGCGGTGGCGCGCAGGGCGTCGGCGATGCCCGGCACGCCGAGGATCGTGCCGATCGACACGACGGGGTTCGACGGTGCGACGAGCACCGCATCCGTGTCGGCGATCGCCTCGAGGACGCCGGGAGCGGGACGCGCGGTCGCGACCCCCTTCTGCACGAAGCGGCGGGCGGGCACGGAGGCGCGCAGCCGCACCCACCACTCCTCGAAGTGCAGCAGCCGCACGCCCTCACCGGGGATCTCGACCTCGACGTGCGTCTCGACGTCGTCGTCGGACATGGGGAGCAGGCGGACGCCGAGCGGCCAGCGCGCCGTGATCCGCTCGGTCGCCTCCGACAGGGTGAGACCGTCGCGCATCATCGAGGTGCGGGCGATGTGCGTGCCGAGGTCGAGGTCTCCGAGGGTGAACCAGGGCCAGCCGACGCCGAATGCGGTGAGCTCGGCCGAGACCCGCTCCGACTCGCCGGCCCGGCCCCAGCCGCGCTCGGTGTCGTTCACTCCGCCCAGGGCGTAGGTGAGGGAGTCGAGGTCGGGGCAGACCTTGAGGCCGGTGAGCCACATGTCGTCGCCCGTGTTCGCGACCACCGTGATCTCGGACGGGCCGCCACCCGCGGCCTCGAGGTCGCGGAGGTGCCCCCGCACGGCCGAGGTGAAGCGGGCTCCTCCGACGCCGCCGGCGAGGATCGTGATGCGCATCCACTCACGGTACCGCCCTCGTCGAGCGGCGACGGAATCGGTGGAGCCGACTCCTTAATCCCACGGATTCCCACTCGAAACACGCGGGAAACGTCGGAGGACGACGATGAACCCCTGTCCACGGAGTCGGGCGGGTCGTTGCCTTCGGGCGCTCGGCCCACCACAGTGGGACCACGGTCCCCCGACTCCGCATCCGCACGGTGCCGAGGCACCCGAGGAGTTCCGCCGTCGAAGCCCCGCTGGCGGATGGCCCCACTGTCATGGAGGTACCGATGACCATCGTCCGCGCAGCGATCACGCAGACCACCTGGACCGGCGACAAGGAGTCGATGCTCGACAAGCACGAGCAGATGGCCAGGGACGCCGCCGCCGACGGGGCGCAGATCGTCTGTTTCCAGGAGCTGTTCTACGGTCCGTACTTCGGAATCACGCAGGACAAGAAGTACTACCGCTACGCCGAGCCGGCCGACGGGCCGATCGTGCAGCGTTTCGCGGCGCTGGCGAAGGAGCTCGGGGTGGTGATGATCCTCCCGATCTACGAGGAGGAGCAGACCGGCGTCTACTACAACACCGCGGTGGTCGTCGACGCCGACGGCACGATCCTCGGGAAGTACCGCAAGCACCACATCCCGCACCTCGACCGGTTCTGGGAGAAGTTCTACTTCCGCCCGGGCAACCTCGGCTACCCGGTGTTCGACACCGCCGTCGGCAAGGTGGGCGTGCACATCTGCTACGACCGGCACTTCCCCGAGGGCTGGCGGGAGCTGGGCCTGAACGGGGCGCACATGGTCTTCAACCCCAACGCGACCAAGCCGGGGCTCTCCAACCGCCTGTGGGAGGTCGAGGGACCCGCTGCCGCCGTGGCGAACGGGTACTTCGTGCTGCAGCCCAACCGGGTGGGCCGCGAGGACAACGAGTACGGCGACCTCGCCGTCGACTTCTACGGCACGAGCCAGGTCATCGACCCGCGCGGCGAGTTCGTCGGCGAGCGCGGCTCCGGGGAGAGCGAGGAGATCCTCCTCCGGGACCTCGATCTCGACATGGTGCAGCAGATGCGCGACGACTGGCAGTTCTACCGCGACCGCCGGCCGGAGTCGTACACCAGCATCCCCAAGCCGTGACCGCGCGAACCATCCAGGAGCGACGATGAAGACCCTCATCATCAACGGCACGGTCGTGAACGCGACCGGCACCGGCGCGGCCGACGTGCTGATCGACGGAGAGACGATCGCGGCGGTCCTCGCGCCCGGGTCGACCCTGCTCGGCTTCGATCTCGGGGCGAACGTCGACCGCGTGATCGACGCGACGGGGAAGTACGTGATCCCGGGCGGGATCGACGCGCACACGCACATGGAGATGCCCTTCGGCGGCACCTTCGCCTCGGACACCTTCGAGACGGGCACGCGGGCCGCCGCGTGGGGCGGCACGACCTCGATCGTGGACTTCGTGGTGCAGTACCCCGGCGAGAGCGTCGTCGAGCGGTATCAGGCGTGGCAGGCGAAGGCGGCGGGGGAGTGCGCGATCGACTACGGCTTCCACCAGATCCTGTCGGACGTGCAGGACTCGTCGCTGGTCGCGATGGACGAGCTGATGGACGAGGGGGTGACGAGCTTCAAGCTCTTCATGGCCTACAAGGGCGTGTTCCTGTCGGACGACGGGCAGATCCTCCGCGCGTTCCAGAAGGGCGCCTCGAACGGCGCGATGATGATGATGCACGCCGAGAACGGCGCGATCATCGACGAGCTCGTGAAGCAGTCCCTCGCGGCCGGGAACACGTCTCCGTACTTCCACGGCACCTCGCGCCCGTGGCAGGCGGAGGAGGAGGCGACGCACCGGGCGATCATGATCGCCGACCTCACCGGTGCACCCCTCTACGTCGTGCACGTGTCGGCGAAGCAGGCGGTGGAGCAGATCGCGCAGGCCCGCGACCGCGGCATGAACGTGTTCGGCGAGACCTGCCCGCAGTACCTGTACCTCTCGCTCGAGGAGCAGCTGGGCGCGCCGGGGTTCGAGGGCGCGAAGTGGGTGTGCTCCACGCCGCTGCGCTCGAATGCGGAGGGGCACCAGCACCACATGTGGCAGTCGCTGCGCACGAACGACATCCAGATGGTGTCCACCGACCACTGCCCGTTCTGCATGAAGGGCCAGAAGGACATGGGCGTCGGCGACTTCTCGAAGATCCCCAACGGCATCGGCTCCGTCGAGCACCGCATGGACCTGATGTACCAGGGCGTCGTGTCGGGGCAGATCACGCTCCCTCGGTGGGTGGAGCTGACGTCGACGACTCCGGCGCGGATGTTCGGGATGTACGGGAAGAAGGGCGTGATCCAGCCCGGCGCCGACGGCGACGTCGTCGTCTACGACCCGAACGGCCACACCTCGATCGGCATCGGCGAGGGGCGCAGTCACCACATGAACATGGACTACTCCGCGTGGGAGGGGTTCGAGATCGACGGGCACGTCGACACCGTGATCTCCCGCGGCAAGGTCGTCGTCGACGACGGGCAGTACGTGGGTACCAAGGGCGACGGCAAGTACATCAAGCGCGGACTCTCGCAATATCTGATCTGACCTCTCCTCGTCCGACCGCAGCACAAAGGAACCCCATGGACTTCGGAGTCGTCCTCCAGACCAACCCGCCCGCCTCGCGCACCGTCGCCCTCGCCGTCCTGGCCGAGACCTACGGCTTCGACTACGCGTGGACGTTCGACTCGCACCTGCTCTGGCAGGAGCCCTACGTGATCTACTCGCAGATCCTCGAGAAGACGCACCGCATCACGGTCGGCCCGATGGTCACCAACCCGGCGACGCGCGACTGGACGGTCATCGCCTCCCTGCACGCGACGCTGAACGAGATGTACGGCAACCGCACCGTGTGCGGGATCGGCCGCGGCGACTCCGCGGTGCGCGTGACGGGCGGGGCGCCGACCACGCTCAAGACGCTGCGGGAGTCGATCCACGTCATCCGCGAGCTCGCCAACAGCCGCTCGGTCGAGTACAACGGCTCGACACTGCAGTTCCCGTGGAGCCGCGGCTCCTCGCTCGAGATGTGGGTGGCCGCCTACGGCCCGCTCGCGCTGAAGCTGGCGGGCGAGGTCGGCGACGGCTTCATCCTGCAGCTGGCCGACGTCGACATCGCGCGCTGGATGATCACCACGGTCAAGGAGGCGGCCGCGAACGTGGGCCGCGACCCCGAGTCGCTGCAGTTCTGCATCGCCGCGCCGATGTACATCGGCACCGACCGCGCCCACATGTACGAGCAGTGCCGCTGGTTCGGCGGCATGGTCGGCAACCACGTCGCCGACATCGTCGGCCGCTACGGGAGCAGCGGCGCGGTGCCGCAGGCCCTCACCGACTACATCGCGGGGCGCGAGGGCTACGACTACAACGAGCACGGGCGGGCGGGCAACAGCCACACCTCGTTCGTGCCGGACGAGATCGTCGAGCGCTTCTGCGTGCTGGGCACGGCCGACGAGCACATCGCCAAGCTCGAGGCGCTCGCCGAGATCGGCGTCACGCAGTTCGCCGGCTACCTCCAGCACGACAACAAGGAGGAGACGCTGCGCGTCTACGGCGAGCGCGTGATCCCGGCTCTCGGCCCGCACATCACGGCCAAGGCATGAGGGGTCCGGCCGCGGCGCGCGGGATCCTGCTCGGCGCGGCCGGCCTGCTCCTGCTCGCTCTGGTCTGGGAGGCGTACAAGGCGCTCGGCCCCGAGACCGGTGTGGTCGTCGGAGGCGTCACGGTGCTGCCGCGCACCAGCGCGATCGCGATGCCGCACCTCTGGGAGATCGCGGCGCGACTCGTCGAGCCGGTGACCGGAGCCCGCGGCGCTCCGGCGCTCTGGCTCGCTGTGCTGCAGGCGAGCGCCTTCTCGCTCGGGATCGCGGCCGTCGGCTGGGTCGTCGGGGTCGTCGTCGGGATGCTGCTCGCGCTGCTCATGCAGCGGTTCCGCACCGCGGAGTCGGCGGTGCTGCCCTGGATCGTGCTCAGCCAGACGGTGCCGCTCATCGCCATCGCGCCGCTGGTGCGCCGCTGGGGCTCGCAGCTCGAGTTCGGCGCGTTCACCTGGGAGAACTGGATGTCGGTGGCGCTGATCGCCTCCTACCTCGCCTTCTTCCCCGTGTCGATCGGCGCGCTGCGCGGCCTCGGCTCGCCGGCCGCCCATCAGGTCGAGCTGATGCACGTCTACGGGGTGGGCTGGTGGAAGACGCTCGTGCGGCTGCGCCTGCCGGCGAGCGTGCCGTTCCTGCTCCCCGCCCTGCGCCTCGGAGCGGTCAGCGCCGTCATCGGGACCGTGGTCGCCGAGGTCTCGATCGGCCTGCGCGGCGGCATCGGCCGCATGATCATCGAGTTCGCCTCCGCCGCCGGCGGAGACCCCGCCAAGCCCTGGGCGCCGATCCTGGGCGCGGTGCTCGTCGGCCTCGCGGCCGCCGGCGCCGTCGCGCTGATCGGGGTCGTCCTCCGTCCGTTCCGCAGAGGGGAGCAGCCCGCATGAGCGCTGCCGAGTCCGCCGTCGTCGTCGACGCCGTCACCAAGACGTTCAGCACGAAGAAGGGCGCGAGCGTCGTCGCGCTCCAGGACGTGTCGCTCGAGATCGCGGCGGGGGAGTTCGTCTCGCTGATCGGACCCTCCGGCTGCGGCAAGTCGACCCTGCTGCGACTGATCGCGGACCTCGACGAGCCCACGTCGGGAGCGATCTCCGTCTTCGGCAAGACCGCACGGCGCGCGCGGCTCGACCAGGACTACGGCATCGCGTTCCAGCAGGCCGGGCTGCTGCCGTGGCGCAGCATCCGCGCGAACATCGCCCTGCCGCTCGAGCTGCACGGCGTCGGAGCCTCGGCCCGGCGCTCGCGGGTCGACGAACTCCTCGCGCTGGTCGGGCTCGGCGACTTCGCCGACTCCTACCCCGACCAGCTCTCGGGAGGCATGCAGCAGCGCGTCGCCATCGCGCGTGCGCTCGCCGAGAGCCCGCGGCTGCTCCTGATGGACGAGCCCTTCGGAGCGCTGGACGAGATGACGCGCGAGCGGATGCAGACGGAGCTGCTGCGGATCCGCACCGAGACCGGAGCGGCCGTCGTCTTCGTCACCCACTCGATCCCGGAGGCGGTGTTCCTCTCGGACCGCGTCGTCGTCATGTCGCCCCGCCCGGGGCGGATCCGCGACGTGCTCCCGGTGCGCCTGCCCGACGCCGCCTCGCGCGACGAGGGCGTGCGCGAGGTCGAGTCGTTCTTCCGCGATGTCAGCGCCGTGCGCGAGCTCCTGCACGGCGAGGCCGCGGCGCTGCCGCGCGGGGTGGAGAACCGATGACGACTCCGGCGCTCGCGCGCACCGTCCTCGCGCCGCTGCTGCTCGGGCTCGCGGCCCTGATCCTGTGGCAGGTGGGCGTCACGGCGTTCGACGTGAAGCCGTTCGTGCTGCCGTCGCCGGTGTCGATCGGTGCGGAGTTCGCGCAGAACCTCGGCTCGGTGACGTCCGGGAGCCGCGTCACCGGAGGGAACGCGCTGATCGGCCTCGTCGTCGGAGCGGTGGTCGCGGTGGTCGTCGCGAGCCTGTCGGCGCTTCTGCGGGTCTTCGACGGCCTCGTCGCTCCGATCGTCGCGGCGGCCGCCGTGGTGCCGATCGTGGCGCTGGCGCCGGTGCTCTACACGATGTTCGGCGCGAGCGTCGAGACGGCGCGGCAGCTCGTCGCGGCACTCGCCGTCTTCGTGCCGGTCTACGTGAACACCCTGCGGGGGCTGCGGCAGGCGACTCCGGTGCACCGCGATCTGATGCGGGCGTACGCCGCGACTCCGTGGCAGAGCACGCTCGCCGTCACGCTCCCCGCCGCCGTGCCGTTCTTCTTCACGGGACTGCGCATCGCCTCCTCGCTCGCCGTCATCTCGGCGCTGGTCGCCGAGTACTTCGGCGGACCGGTCGGCGGGCTCGGCAAGTCGATCACGACGGCGGCCTCGGGCAGCGACTACGCGCTCGCCTACGCCTACGTGCTCGGCGCCGTGCTCGTCGGCCTCCTGTTCTACTGCGCCACCGCGGGGCTCGAGGCCTTCGCGCTCCGGCGCAGTCGCGCGCGCTGATCCCAGCCGCTCCCGGGCCCGCCCGGTGCTCCACCGTTCCACCCGGGTCCGCCCGGCGCTCCATCCGCACCACGGCACGTCGCTCCACAGCACCGCCCGCACGGGCACGTCCTGCACCACACCATCTGGAGGAACAGTGAACAGACGCACGCGCATCGCGACGACCACGACGGCGGGGCTCGCCGCCGTCGGTCTCGCGCTCACCGGATGCAGCGCATCCGGAACCGACGACGGCGGCTCGGGCGGCGGCTCGGGCGACCTCGCGCCGGTCACCCTGCAACTGCAGTGGGTCGCCCAGGCCCAGTTCGCCGGGTACTACGCCGCCCTCGACCAGGGCTACTACGAGGACGAGGGTCTGGACGTCACCATCGCCGAGGGCGGCGGCGACATCGTGCCGCAGGACGTCCTCGCCTCCGGAGACGCGGACTACGCGATCTCGTGGGTGCCGAAGGTGCTCGGGTCGATCGAGCAGGGCGCGGCGATCACCGATGTCGCGCAGATCTTCGAGCGGAGCGCCACCACGCAGATCTCGTTCAAGGACAAGGGCATCACCTCGCCCGCCGATCTGTCCGGCAAGACGGTCGGCAGCTGGGGCTACGGCAACGAGTGGGAGCTCTTCGCCGGCATGCAGCAGGACGGCGTGTCGCTCGAGGACATCTCGCTCGTGCAGCAGCAGTTCGACATGAACGGGTTCCTCGCCGGCGACATCGATGCGGCGCAGGCGATGACCTACAACGAGTACGCGCAGGTGCTCGAGAGCGTGAACCCGGAGACGGGGGAGCTGTACACGCCCGACGACCTGAACGTGATCAGCTGGAACGACGTCGGCACGGCGATGCTGCAGGACGCGATCTGGGCCGACGCCGAGAAGCTCGAGAGCGACGACGCGTACGCGGAGCAGACCGTCGCGTTCGTGAAGGCCTCGATCAAGGGCTGGATCTACGCGAAGGACAACCCGGAGGAGGCGGCCGACATCGTCACCGCCGCCGGCTCGACGCTCGGCACGAGCCACCAGCTCTGGATGACCAACGAGGTCAACAAGCTGATCTGGCCCTCCACCGGAGGCATCGGCATGATCGACGAGGCCGCCTGGCAGCAGACGGTCGACATCGCCAAGGAGACGCAGAACGAGACCGGCGCGACGATCATCAGCGACGACCCGCCGGAGACGGCGTACTCGAACGAGTACGTCGAGAAGGCGCTGGCCGAGCTCGAGGAGGAGGGCGTCGACACGAGCGGCGCCGACTTCGAGCCGATCGAGGTGACCCTGCAGGAGGGCGGCGCCTGATCCGTGCTCACCGGGCCGGGGTCGTCGTCCGCGACGGCTCCGGCCCGTCGTCGTGACGGCCCCGGCTTGCCGCTGTCTTGCCGCTCTCCTGCCCGCGCAGCGCCGTCGCGCGTAAGATGGACCCTCGTGACTACTTTCCGAAAGACGCCGTTCACCGTGCACGTGCGCGATCTCATCGGCCGTCCGGGGGAGATGCGCGAGCACCGTCTCGACATCGACGCTCCCGAGCAGTACGGCGAGGGGATCGTGGCGGTCCGACAGGGCGCGCCGATCGACGTCGACGTGCGCGTGGAGTCGGTGCACGAGGGGATCCTGGCCAGCGTCGAGGTGTCGGCGGAGGCCGTCGGCGAGTGCAGCCGGTGCCTCACCGACATCTCCCTGCCTGTCGATGTCGAGTTCCAGGAACTTTTCGCGTACTCTTCTGACGAAGCTTTCGACTATGAGGTTCACGACGACCACGTGGATCTTGAACCTCTGGTCAGGGATGCGGTGGTTTTGTCGCTGCCGTTCCAGCCGGTCTGCCGGCCGGATTGTCCGGGCCTCGACCCCGTCACGGGGGAGCGGCTGGCCGATTCCTCCGAGCGCGAACCGGATGCGCCGCACGACCCCAGGTGGGCCGCGCTCGCCGGGTTGAGCGAGACGGGGAACGGTGGGGCCGCAGCGCCCGGAGCTTCCGCAGACAGCGGTGCAGGCCGTCAGGCCGGCACCGAAACCGACTAGCCCCGACTCGGGACACACGTAGAGAAGAGAGAATCATGGCTGTTCCCAAGAGGAAGAAGTCCCGCGCGAACACCCACGCCCGTCGTTCGCAGTGGAAGGCCGAGGTCCCCACCCTGGTCAAGACCGTCGAGAACGGCAAGGTCGTCTACAGCCTCCCGCACCGCGCCAAGGTCGTCGAGGACTCCGCGGGCACCGCGCTGTTCCTCGAGTACAAGGGCCGCAAGGTCGCCGACGTCTGATCCGACTCCTCCGGCGGCCCGTCGCTCCGCGACGGACGTCGAGTGGTCCATGGTGAACCAGACCTCCGCATCACCCTCCAGCGACGACCGGTCGCGTCTGGAGGCCACGCTCGGCGTGAGCCTCGACGGTGAGCTCTTCGAGCTCGCCCTGACGCACCGGTCGTTCGCTTTCGAGCACGGCGGCATCCCGCACAACGAGCGCCTCGAGTTCCTCGGCGACTCGATCCTCGGGCAGGCCGTGACCGTCATGCTCTACACCGAGTACCCCGCCCTGAGCGAGGGCGACTTGGCCAAGCGCCGCGCGAGCCTCGTGTCGACGGTCGCGCTGGCCGAGATCGCCCGCGGCATCGGCCTGGGCGAGTTCCTCCGGCTCGGCCGCGGCGAGGAGCTGACCGGCGGTCGCGAGAAGGCGTCGATCCTCGCCGACACGGTCGAGGCGATCATCGGAGCCGTCTACCTCGGCACCGGCCCCGATGCCGCGCGCGACCTCGTGCTGCGCCTCATCGCTCCACTGCGTGCCGACCCGGGCCGCTTCGGCGTCTCGATGGATCCGAAGACGAGCCTGCAGGAGGCGGCCGCCGAGCACGGCGCTCCCGCTCCCCGCTACGAGATCGCCGCGACCGGCCCCGACCACAACAAGGTCTTCGTGGCGACGGTGATCGTCGGTGGTCTGGTGACCGCCCGCGGTGAGGGGACCAGCAAGAAGGCGGCCGAGATGGCCGCGGCGCTGGACGCCTGGACGCGCCTGGCCGCGCTGCCGCCCGCCTCCGGAGCCTGACGTGCCCGAGCTGCCCGAGGTCGAGGTGGTGCGCGCCGGCCTCGCCCCGGCCGTCACGGGATCGCTCGTGACCGGTATCGAGATCGTCGACGAGCGTTCGCTGAAGCGGCACGTGCATCCGCACGGCACGTTCGAGCGGCTGCTGGTCGGGCGCCGGCTCGCGGGCGCCGTGCGCCGCGGGAAGTTCCTCTGGATGCCCGCGGGCCGCGACGAGGCGCTGCTGGTGCACCTCGGGATGAGCGGGCAGGTGCTGCTGCGCGCCGCGGACGCGCCGCCCGCCAGGCTGACGCGCATCCGGATCGGGATCGAACACCCCGAGCACGGGGAGCTCGCGCTCCACTTCGTGGATCAGCGGATCTTCGGCTCGATGGCGATCGACACGCTCGAGCCCACACCGGACGGGGCTCCGGGCGGCTACTCGGGCGACGGGCCCCTCGGCGACTGGGCCGCGCGCGTCCCCTCGCAGGTGGCGCACATCGCGCGTGATCCGCTCGACCCCTTCTTCGACCTGCCCGCCATCGTGACGGCGCTCGGGCGCCGGAACAGCGGGATCAAGCGGGCGCTGCTCGATCAGACCCTCGTCAGCGGCATCGGCAACATCTACGCGGACGAGTCGCTGTGGGCGGCGGAGCTGCATCCGGAGCGCTCGAGCGCATCGCTGAGCGAGCCGCGCATCCGCCGGTTGTTCGCGGAGGTGCGCTCTGTGCTCGAGCGCGCGCTGGCCGAGGGCGGCACGAGCTTCGACGCGCAGTACGTGAACGTGAACGGGGCGTCGGGGTACTTCTCGCACAGCCTGAACGCCTACGGGCAGACCGGGAAGCCGTGCCCGCGCTGCGGCGAGGCGATCGTGCGGGTGCCGTTCATGAACCGCTCCTCGCACCTGTGCCCGCACTGCCAGCTGCTGCCGCGGGTGGCGTAGGAGCGGAACGTCTGCTGCGAGAGGGGCACAGGCCCTGACAGCCGACAGACCCCTCTCTGAGCTGAGCTTGTGCGGGGAGTGTCAGGCCGCGGCCTTCTCGGGCGCCGGAGCGTGCTTCACGTGCGCGACGAGGTGGCCGAAGAGCGAGGCGATCAGGGTGACCGCGGCCGCGATCGCGAGGCCGAGCCAGAGGCCGACGTTCAGGGCGAGGGCACCGACTCCGGCACCGGCTCCGATCAGCACGACGGCCGCGAGGCGGCGGAACCAGGGCTGGCCCTTGCCGCTGCCGAGCCACGAGTCCGCGGCGAGGCCGGTGATGGTCGACGTGACGACGACGGTGGTGACGTCCTTCACGGCGATGTGGCGGGCGGTCGCCGCCTGCAGACCCATGGCGAGGCCGAGGATCCCGGTGACGGTGAGCGCGAGCGGCTCCGGGTGCTCGGGGACGACGCCGAGGACGATCGCGAGGACGGCCATCAGCAGTCCGACGACGGTGAAGAGCCAGGTGGAGCGGGTGGTCCAGCCCGTCTTCACGGGGCGCAGCACGCGGCCGCCGAGCGCGGCGCCGAGCATGAAGCCGACGAGCGCGATGATCGGGCCGACGACGGGCAGGTCGTCGGCTCCCGCGAGGGCCATGCCGAGGATCACGACGTTGCCGGTCATGTTGCCGGTGAAGACGCGGTCGAGGCCGAGGTAGCCGACGGCGTCGATGATGCCGGTCGAGAAGGTCAAGGCGAGCATGAGGCCGAGGTGGACGTTGTCGGTGCGCGTGCGCAGGCGTCGGAACACGGGGGTCCTGTCGTCGGAGGGAGGGGGAGGCGCCCGCGAGACGCCACGTCGGCACGCTCGCACCGGCGTGTCTCGTGCGGGAGTGCCGTCTCGCGGGGTGGAGCAGGGGCTGAGCTCCGCCGATCCTGCCACGGATGCGCGCGAAGAGACGAAACACGGCTTCGGTACTGTCGGACGGTCGCGGGAGGCTCCCGCGCGGGAAGGCGGGCGGCGCATGCGGTTGGCGGAGTGGGCGGTGCAGCCCGGTGAGTCGATCCCGGAGGGCGTGGAGTACCTGCCCGCGAGTCCCGACGCGGTGCTCTGGGGGCGGCTGCCCTGCGCGAGCGACCGCGCGGTGCTGAGCATCGACTCCGGTACCGAGGTCGTCATCGACACCCTCAGCCACGAGGGCGTGCTGGAGGATCAAGGCCGCGATCCGGTCGCGTTCTTCGGTCGGCACGGCGTCGCTCCCGAGGGGGTGCTGCGCGACGCGATCGAGCTCGCCGCCTCCGGTCCGTTCCGCGACGTCGACGCCGACGGTCCGCACGTCGTCACGGGTCCCATCGCCGTCCGGGGCGCGCGGCCCGGCGACCTGCTGCGGATGACCCTCCTCGAGGCCGAGCCGCGGGTGCCGTACGGAGTGATCTCGAACCGGCACGGGCGCGGCGCGCTGCCGGGGGAGTACCCGCTCGCGGCGGGGCCCTTCAGCGCCTTCGCGCACGTCGAGGACGCAGCGGACGGCGTCCGCCGCGGAGTGCTGCCGCTGGTACCGGGAGGCGAGCGCTCGGCGCGCTTCGAGCTGCACCCGTTCCTCGGGATCATGGGCGTCGCGGTCGCGGGCGACGAGCGCCCCCACTCCGTGCCGCCCGGCCCGCACGGCGGCAACATCGACATCTCGCTGCTCACCGCAGGGACGAGCCTCTACCTGCCGGTGCAGGTGCCGGAGGCGCTCGCGTACGTCGGCGACCCGCACTTCGCGCAGGGCGACGGCGAGGTCGCGCTGACGGCGATGGAGGCGAGTCTCCGCGTCCGGGTCCGGTTCGAGGTGGTGCGGCGCGCCGACGCGCTCGAGGCGTTCGGCGAGCTCGTCGGGCCGCTGGGCGAGACGAGCGAGTTCCTGGTGCCCACCGGGATGGACGCCGACCTCGACATCGCCGTGCAGAACTGCGTGCGCGCGGCCATCGCGCTGCTGCAGGCGCGCTACGGGATGGACGCGAGCCTCGCCTACGCGTATCTCAGCGCCGCGACCGACTTCAACATCTCGCAGGTCGTCGACCTCGTGAAGGGCGTGCACGCCCGCGTGCGGACGGCGGACTTCGATGTCTGACCCGCGCGTGACCTCGCTCGAGGGCGAGCTGCCGGACGGCCTCGTCGACGCGGTCCTCGCCTACGAGGCAGCGCTCGCGGCCGACGACGTGCCGGCGCTGGCGGACGCGTTCGTCCGCGCGCCGACGACGCTCCGGGGCGACGCGTCGGGGCTGCTGGTCGGCCACGACGCGATCACCGGCTTCCGCGGACGGCGCGGCGGGACTCCTCCGCGCGGCCTGGCCGAGCTGCACGTGCGGGCGGTGGACGCCGGCACCGCGCTGGTCGTCACAGTGAACACGCCGTCCCGCGGCGGGCGCGGTCTCGTCACGCAGCTGTGGTCGCTCGACGAGGGCGTCTGGCGGGTGCGCGCCGCGCAGGTACAGGCGCCCGCGCCGGCCCTGGATGCGCGGGTGTGGCGGGTCGTCGGCGCGCCGCTGGTGCCTCCGACCGGCTCGGGCGAGCTGGACGGGCTCGAGATCGCGGTCAAGGACCTCTTCGCGATCGAGGGGCAGCGGATCGGCGCCGGCGTGCCCGCGCGCCTCGCCGAGGCCGCCATCGAGACCGGGACGGCTCCGGCCGTGGCGGACCTGCTCGAGGCGGGGGCGGCCGTCCGCGGTCTCGCGCAGACGGACGAGTTCGCGTACAGCATCGCGGGTCGCAACTCCGGCTACGGGACGCCGCCGAATCCGGCCGTGCCGGACGCGATCCCCGGCGGCTCCTCGAGCGGACCGGCGACCGCCGTCTCGCTCGGCCAGGCCTCCGTCGGGCTCGCGACCGACACGGCGGGCTCGATCCGCGTGCCCGCCTCGTACCAGGGGCTCTGGGGACTGCGGACGACGCACGGCGCCGTGCCCGTGGCGGGGCTGCTGCCGCTGGCGCCGAGCTTCGACACCGTCGGCTGGCTGACGCGGGACGTCCTGACTCTGCAGCGCGTCGCGCGGGTCGGGCTGGCGCGAGCCGAGCAGCACGCTCCGGGCCGCGGAGTCGTCACGGCGCCGGGTCTGCTCGCGGCGGCCGACCCGGCGGTGCAGGAGGCGTTCGCGCGCCGCATCGAGGTGCTGGTCGCCGACGGGGCGCTCGAGGAGCCCGAGAGCGTCGTTCTGCCGCCCATGGCCGAGATGTTCGCCGACTTCCGCACCGTGCAGGCGGCGGAGGCGTGGGCAGCCGACGGCGAGTGGGTCTCGGCGCATCCCGGTGCTCTAGCTCCGGACGTGCAGGGGCGCTTCGATGCGGCGTCCCGGCTGGACGAGGCGACGGTCGCCGCCGCGCGCGAGCGCCTCGACGGCTACCGCTCCGCCCTCGACTCGGCTCTCGGTGACCGGGTGCTGCTCCTCCCGTCCGCCTCCTCGCCCGCCCCACCGCTGGACGCCTCGGCGGAGCGAATCGACGCGGTGCGCACGGCGACGCTGAGCATGACCTGCGTCGCGGGGATCGGCGGCTACCCGGCTCTGTCGGCGCCGCTGCTCTCGGTCGCCGGCGCTCCGGTGGGACTGTGCCTGGTCGGCCCGCGTGGCGCGGACCTCGCCCTCCTCGAGAGGGCGGCCGCGTTCGGCTCCCCGAAACACGGGTGAAACGTCTGTTCCGTAGAATGACCGATTGAAACAGGTCTTCCGCCTGCGTTCCCCGTCCGTGAAGAGGTGGTTCCCATTCCGACCGCGCCCGCGATCTCGACGTTCCTGCCGATCGACCCGCCCCCGCGGCTCCTGATGGGCCCCGGTCCGATCAACGCGGACCCCCGCGTGCTGCGCGCCATGTCGGCGCAGCTGGTCGGCCAGTACGACCCCTCCATGACCGCCTACATGACCGAGACGCAGGAGCTCTACCGCCGCGTCTTCGTCACGGAGAACGAGAAGACGATGCTCGTCGACGGCACCAGCCGCGCGGGCATCGAGGCCGCCCTCGTCTCGATGCTCGAGCCGGGCGACCGCGTGCTCGTGCCGGTCTTCGGCAGGTTCGGCCACCTCCTCCGCGAGATCGCCGAGCGCTGCGGCGCCGAGGTGCACGTGATCGAGGCGGAGTGGGGGCAGGTGTTCCCCGTGTCGGTGATCGCCGAGGCGATCGAGAGGGTCCGCCCGAAGGTGCTCGCGGTCGTGCACGGAGACACCTCCACGACGATGGCGCAGCCGCTCGAGGAGCTCGGCGCGATCTGCGAGAAGCACGGCGTGCTCTTCTACACCGACGTCACCGCGTCCCTCGCCGGCAACCCGTTCGGCGCCGACGAGCTGGGGCTCGACGCCGTCTCGGCGGGGCTGCAGAAGTGCCTCGGCGGCCCCTCCGGCTCGGCGCCCGTGACCTTCTCGGAGCGGGCCGTCGCCGTGATCGAGTCGCGCAAGAGCATCGAGGCGGGAATCCGCGACGAGGGCGACGCGGTCAGCGCGCACCCCGTCCGCTCCAACTACTTCGACCTCGGCATGGTCTTCGACTACTGGGGTCCGCGCCGGCTGAACCACCACACCGAGGCGACCACGATGCTCTACGGCGCGCGCGAGTGCGCCCGGATCATCGTCGAGGAGGGCCTCGAGAACACGATCGCCCGGCACCGGCTGCACGGAGCGGCGATGCTCGCCGGCGTGCAGGGCCTCGGGCTCGAGGTCTTCGGCGACGTCGCGCACAAGATGAGCAACGTCGTCGCGGTCCGGATCCCGGACGGCGTGAACGGCGACGCGGTGCGCGGCGCGATGCTCGAGGACTTCGGCATCGAGATCGGCACGTCGTTCGGGCCGCTCCACGGCAAGGTGTGGCGCATCGGCACCATGGGCTACAACGCCCGCACCGACACGGTCCTGACCACGCTCGCCGCGCTCGAGGCGGTCCTGCGACGCGCGGGCGCCTCCGTCTCTCCGGGCGGCGGGGTGGACGGCGCCTACGGCGTCTACGGGAGCGCGGCGTGAGCGCCGTCGACGCCGCCCTGATCATGGAGCGCTGCGATCTGCTCGCGGCGGTCTCGAGCACGCGCGGGGCGATCGAGCGCGTCTACCTCTCTCCGGAGCACGCCCGTGTCAACGCGATGGCGGCCGCCTGGATGGAGGAGGCGGGCATGCGCACGTGGCAGGACGCCGCCGGCAACCAGTGCGGCCGCTACGAGGGCGCGAGCGCCGGGCAGCCCGCGCTGATGCTCGGGTCCCACCTCGACACGGTGATCGACGCGGGACGCTACGACGGGATCCTGGGCGTGATGCTCGCGATCGGAGTCGTCTCGCGGCTGAACGCCGCCGGCGTCCGCCTGCCGTTCGCGATCGAGGTCGTGGCGTTCGGCGACGAGGAGGGCACCCGCTTCGGCACCGCACTGCTCGGATCGCGCGCCGTCGCCGGCACCTGGGACGAGCACTGGTGGGAGCTCGAGGACGCGCAGGGCACCACGCTCGTCGAGGCGTTCCACGAGTTCGGGCTCGACCCCTCCCGCATCTCGACCGCCGCCCGGGCGGCCGACGACCTGCTCGGCTACCTCGAGGCGCACATCGAGCAGGGCCCGTACCTCGAGGAGGCCGACCGCGCCCTCGGCGTCGTCTCCTCCATCGCCGGCGCCCGGCGGTTCGCCCTCACGCTCACCGGCAAGGCCGGTCACGCGGGCGGAGTGCCGTTCGACCGCCGCCGCGACGCGCTCACGGGGGCAGCGGAGGCGGTGCTCGCGGTCGAGCGGATCGCCCGCGACAACGGCTGCATCGCGACGGTCGGGCGCCTCGAGGCGTTCCCCGGCGCGGTCAACGTGATCCCGGGGAGGGTCGAGTTCAGCCTCGATCTGCGCGCCGAGTTCGACGACGTGCGCGACCGCGTCTGGGACGAGATCCAGCACGCGATGTCCGAGACGGCGCGCCGCCGACGCCTCTCTCTGACCGTCGAGGAGACGCACGGCGCCCCCGCTGTCGTCGCCTCCGATCGGCTGCAGGACGTGATCCGCGAGGGCATCCGCGCGACCGGCGACGAGGAGCCGATGGTGCTCTTCTCGAAGGCCGGTCACGACGCGATGGCGATCGCCGAGCTCACTGAGTACGCGATGCTCTTCCTCCGCTGCGAGGGAGGCGTCAGCCACCACCCGGAGGAGAACGTCACCGAGGCCGACGTGGCCGTGGCACTGGACGCCTTCGAGGCGGCGGTGCACGCCTTCGCGAGGTCGCGCGCGTGACCGGGGCCGCCCCCTCCGACGCCGAGGCGCCGCCCAGCATCGGGCACCGCATCGACGCGGGCTACGCTTCGCTCTCGCGGCAGGAGCAGCGGGCGGCCGACTTCATCCTCGACCACCTCGGCGACCTGGCGATCTACACGGCGACCGAGCTCGCGCAGCACAGCGGAGTGTCCAAGGCCACGGTGTCGCGGCTGTTCCGGCGCCTCGGGTTCTCGAACTCGCAGGAGGTGCGCGAGCACGCCCGCGCGCTGCGCAGCTCGGGAGTCCCGGTCGGCCCCGCCTCGACCGCCGGCGACCCGATCGCCGCGCACCTCGAGAGCGAGCGCGCCAATCTGCAGCGGCTCGCCGCGGCGCTCGGCGACGGACGGCTGGACGCCGCCGTGCGCCTCGTCTCGGACGCCCGCGAGATCGTGGTCGTCGGGATGCGCAACAGCTACCCGGTGGCGCTGCACCTGCGCCAGCAGCTCGCCCAGGCCCGCGCCCGCGTCCGAGTGGCGCCGCAGCCCGGTCAGTCGCTCGGCGAGGAGGTCGTGGGGCTCGGCGCCGAGGACGTCGTCGTGCTGGTCGGCTTCCGCCGGCGCCCCTCCTCCTTCGCCGCGCTCCTCGACGTGCTCGCCGCGCGCGGGGTGCCGGTCGTGCTGCTCGCCGACGCCCAGGCCCGCCGGTTCGCCGACCGGGCGGCGGTCTGGCTCGAGTGCCCCGTCGACAGCGACTCGGCGTTCGACAGCTACGCCGCGGCGATGAGCGCCGTCGCACTACTCGCCTCGGGGGTGCTCGGGGCGCGTCCGCGGGACGCCCGCGAGCGGATCGCCGGGATCAGCACCGTCTACGCGGAGCTGTCCGAGATCGAGGACCGGGCGTGAACGCGGTCGAGGCCGCCGATCTGATCCGGCTGCACGCCCGGCACCCGGTGGGGCGGGTCGCCGAGGACGCGTCCGAGGACGTGCTCGGACGCGTCGAGCTGCTCACGCCGACCTGCGGCGACCGGCTCGCGCTGCGCGTCGTCCGCGTCGACGGCGGTCTGTCGCTCCGCTGGACGGGGCGGGGCTGCGAGCTGTCGCAGGGCTCCGCGTCGATGCTCGTCGACGAGCTCGACGGTCTCGGAGCGGAGGCGCTGGCCGGTCGCGTCGGCGCGCTCCTGACCTCGATGAGCCTGCGGGTCGCGGATCCGGTGCTCGGCGACGAGGCGGCCCTGCTCGCGGTGGCCGCGAATCCGGTGCGCTCGGTCTGCGCCACGCTGGCCTGGCGCGCCCTGCGCGACGCCCTCGCTCAGGCGGGGCCGTCGTGATCGCGGCCGTCGGCGAGGTCGCCGCACTCGACGGCCAGCGCCCCGTGCTCCTCGAGGTGGTCGCGTGCGCCGGAGTCGCCTTGGACCTCCGCGCGGATCGCCGCCCAGTGCGCGCGGCCGATCAGCACCGGATGACCGGGCCGGCCGTCGTGCACGGCTCGAGCGAGGGCCTCCGGACCCGGGGGAGCCGCCGCGAGGACGCGCGCGCCGACCGCGGCGGGCTCCTCCGGCAGGTCCACGAGCGTCACCAGGGCGGCCTCGCCGGTCGCGGCCGCGAGTCCCGCGCGCAACGACGCGGACATCCCGTCGGCCCAGTCCTCGGCGACCACGATCCCGGTCTGCGGAGGGACGAGACGGCGCGCGTCGTCGGCTCCGGCCCCCAGGACCACCAGCACCCGGCCGCAGCCGATCGCCCGCAGCCGCTGCACGGCGAGCTCGACCCACGGAGTGCCGTCCGCATCCCGCCGCAGAGCCTTCGGGCCGCCCGCGCGACGCCCTGCGCCCGCCGCGAGGACGATCCCGGTGACGACGGCCGCATCCATCCCACCATCGTGCCCCACCCCGCCGCCCGACGAGGAGAGACCATGACCACTCCCGCCCCCGCCCCGCTCCGGGACGCCCTGCTCGCCTGCCTCGCCGTGCCCCGCTGGGCCGACGAGGTCGCCCACGGAGCGCCCTACGCCTCGACGGAGGAGCTCGCCGAGGCAGCTGACCGCGTCGCGCGCACGCTGACGACGGACGAGATCGACGCCGCCCTCGCCGACCACCCGCGGATCGGCGAGCGGCACGCCGCCTCGGGACGCGCCTCCGCCTTCTCGGCCGCCGAGCAGGCCGCGAGCGCGTCGAGCGATGAGGACCTCGCCGAGCGCCTGATCGCCGGCAACCGCGCCTACGAGGAGCGGTTCGACCGGGTGTTCCTGATCCGCGCGGCCGGGCGCTCGCGCGCCGAGATCGTCGCCGAGCTCGAACGGCGTCTCACTCTCGACGACGCCGTCGAGCGGGCGATCGT
Organism: Rathayibacter sp. Leaf299; assembly: GCF_001423055.1. NCBI lineage: Bacteria > Bacillati > Actinomycetota > Actinomycetes > Micrococcales > Microbacteriaceae > Rathayibacter > Rathayibacter sp. Leaf299. Next base: position 438,816 of record NZ_LMNT01000003.1, on the reverse strand, counting down.
CGCCGATCAGCTCCGCGAGATCACGGTGCTGCGCGTGCGCGCCCTCGGCTCCGAGTCGGGGGCCGTCGTCGAGGAGGCCGCCCGATGAGCGCGCACGCCAGCCACGTCACGACCCACGTGCTCGACGCCGTGCGAGGCCGACCGGCCGAGGGGGTGCCCGTCGTGCTCGAGGCGCGCGCCGACTCCGGCTGGGAGCGTCTCGCCGAGGCGCGCACCGACGCCGACGGGCGCGTCAGCGCGTTCGGCCCGGAGTCGCTGCCCGCCGGTGTCTACCGCGTCGTCTTCGACACCGCCGCCTACTTCGGCGACGCCGAGTCGTTCTACCCCGAGGTCGTCATCGCGTTCCGGCTCGCCGACGAGGGCGCGCACTACCACGTGCCGCTGCTGCTCAGCCCGTTCGCCTACTCGACGTACCGGGGGAGCTGAGCGTGCAGCTCCAGGACGTCCTCGACGCTCCGCAGCTGCGGATCCGGGCCGTGTACACGACCCCCGAGGCGCTCGCGCGGCCCGTGAACTGGACCTTCACCACCGACCTGCTCGACCCGCGCCGCTACCTCGCCCGCGACCAGCTCGTGCTGACCGGCATGATGTGGCGCCGCACCCCCGAGGACAGTGACGCGTTCGTCTCGGCGGTCGCCGCCTCCGGGGCGGTGGCGCTGCTCGCGGGCGAGGGCCTCTACGGCTTCGTGCCCGACGACGTGATCGAGGCGTGCCGCGCGCACGAAGTCGCGCTCTTCGCGGTGCCGGCGGACGTCTCGTTCGCGTCGATCACGGCGCACCTCTCGAACGCCCTGGCGGGGGACCGGGTGGCCCGGCTCACGGCGGGGCTCGCCCGCCAGCGCCAGCTGCTGACCGACGTCTACCGCGGGCAGCTGCTCGACGAGCTGATCGCGCGGACGTCCAGCGAGCTCGGCCGGCCGGTCCGCGTCCTCACCGGGACCGGGCGCGCGGCCGCCGCCGCCGAGCCGCTCGGGCTGACCGAGATCGAGCGCGTGGTCCACGCCGGACTGACCGCGCGGCAGAACCCGGTCACGGTGCCGGACGCGCACGGCGGAACCCTGTCGGTCTTCGCCGTCACCGGCGCCGACGAGCACCGCGCCACGGCCTGGTTCGTCGTGGTCGCCGGCGACTGGAACGGCTGGCACCCGTCCCTGCTCGACGCCGTCACCGAGCTCACCGGAGTGGTGGGGCTCTACCGGCTGCAGCGCGACGCCGAGACGCTCGCCGACACCGCGCTCGCCGACCGGCTGCTCGAGCTCGTCGAGGAGGACAGCGAGCAGCCCGAGACGGCCGTCTACCTCCGTCAACTGGGGCTCGGTGGGGTCGGGCGCTGCGCCGTGATCGCCGCGGGCTTCGACGACGACTCCTCCGCGGATCTCGCCCGCCGGCTGCTGACCGACGCCGCCTCGCACCTGGGTCGGGCGGTCGTGGGCCGCGACGCGGAGGGGCGCGTGGTGGCGGTGCTGCCGGTCGACGCGACCGACGCGATCCCGACCGGAGCGGATCCGCTGGCCGTCGTGACCGCCGCCCTGCGGCGCGTGGGACCGGGGCTCGACGGCCAGGTCCTGCGGGTCGGCACGAGTGCGGCGACCTCGCTCGCGGCACTGGGCGGAGCGCTGCGGTCGGCGCGCTACGGGATGCTGCTGCCGGGCGTCCCCGGTGACGGGTCGCGGGTGCGGATCAACGACGCGGGTGAGGTGACCTCGGCGGTGCAGCTCCTGACCGCGGTGCCGGACCACCTGCGCACCGTGTTCGTGGAGCTCGTGCTGGGCCGCCTGATCGAGCACGACGCGCGCTACAACTCCGCGCTCGTCGCGACCCTGGCGGCGTTCCTGGAGTCGGGCGGGTCGTGGGTGCGGACGGCGGAGCAGACGCACCTGCACCTGAACACGGTGCGCTACCGGATCGCGCGGGTCGAGGAGCTGACTCAGCGGGACCTGTCGAACACGTCGGACCGGGCGGACCTGTTCCTGGCGCTGCAGCTGCGCTGAGGGCGCGGCTGCGGGTGCCCGCTGTGTGCGATTCGCAGGGGATCCGCGGGTCGCCCGATGCCGTGATGCGGAGGAAGGGGCCTTCCCGCGCAGAAGACCTGCAGATCGCGCGGATGCCTGCAGATGGTGCGGATGCCTGCAGATCGTGCGGATGCCTGCGGACCCTACGGACGCCGCGGAGCGCGCCCGCGCTACTCCCGAACGTGTACCTCGCGACCCTGCACGTGCACCGCCGCGATCGCCGGCTCGCGGATCCCCATCAGCAGCGCGAAGAGCAGCTGCGCCGTCCCCGTCTCCTCGTCGTCCGCCCGGATCCCGTGCGCGAGCACGTCCGCCAGCGGCTCCCAGCGCGCCGGCTCGATCCGGAGGAAGTCGGCGTCCTTGCCGACGTCGAGGTTGCCGAAGCGGTCCTCCATGTCGAGCGCTCGGGCACCCGCGAGGGTCGCCGAGAACAGCAGCTCGGCCGGGTGCAGCGCCACCGACGCGTCGCCGGGCTCGGACAGGTGCACCTTGAACGCATCGTTCGCGACGCGCGGCAGGAGCCACTCGTCACCGGCCCCCACGTCGCTCCCGAGCGCCACCGTCACTCCGCTCGCGACGGTGCGCCGCCAGGGCATCGTGCCCGAGCCGAGGAACTGCTGCGACGTCGGGCAGTGCGCGATCGAGGTGCCCGTCTCGGCCATCCGGTGCAGCTCCGCGTCCTGGCAGTGCACCGCGTGCGCGAGGATCGTGCGCCGACCCAGCAGCGACGAGCCGCCGCGCTCGGAGCCCGGGAAGAACAGCCCGTCGTAGGTGTCGAGGTAGCTGCGGGTGCCGAACGAGGCGAGCACCGCGGCGATCTCGCCGTCGCCCGGTCGGTCGTTCTCGTTCAGGTGCGTGTGCACGTACACCCCGCGGACGCGCACGTCGTCGTACAGGTCGCCGAGGGCGCCGAGGGTCGTCGGAGTGACGGAGAGGGAGAACCGCGGCACGATCGCGACCTGCAGCAGCGCCGTCGCGGGATCGCCGGTGTCGACGGCGTGCCAGCGCTCGATCTCGTCGGCGACCAGGTCGATCGCCTCTGCCTCGCCGGTGAGCAGCGGCGCCGCGGAGTCGGGCCCGACGGTCTGCACGCCCCGTCCCGAGACCAGGCGCAGGCCCGCGTCGCGGCTGCGCTCGAACAGGGCGTCCTGCGCGTGCGGGAACGCGGATCCGAAGACCATCGCCGCGGTCGTGCCGGCGGCGATCCGGCGTCGGGTGAAGTCGCGGGCGATGCGGGCGGCGAACGCCTGATCGGCGAGCCGCGCCTCCGCCGGGAAGATCGTGCCGTCGAGCCACTCGAGCAGCTGCCCGCCGCCGTAGCCGTCGAGCGAGTAGGTCTGCGGGAAGTGCACGTGCGCGTCGACGAAGCCGGGCACGAGGATCGCGGAGGAGTCGCCCGTCACCGGCAGGGCTCGGTACGCGTCGGGCAGGTCGGCGTAGCGGCCGGTCCAGGCGATGACGCCCGCGTCGTCCACGACGAGCGCGCCGTCCGGGATCGACACGAGGGACGCGCGCGCCTGCTCGAGCGCGGGCCGGCCGGCGAGGTGCAGGAGGTGCCCGCGGTGGACGGCGGCGGTCACACCAGTCCCGTGTAGGCGTACCAGGCCGGTCCGGCGTCCGGCGCGTCGTCGCGCACGACGCTCGCCTGGATGAGCCCGTACGGGCGGTCGTCGGCGTGGAAGACCTCGTTGTCGTTCGTCACTCCGAACGGCGAGAGGTCGTAGACGAAGTGGTGCTTGTTCGGGGCCGACAGGCGCATCTCGACGATCTGCGGGAACTCCTCCAGCACCGCCTTGCCCATCTCGAACAGGGTCTGCTGCAGCGCCAGCGAGTGCACGGTGGCGAAGCGGCTGATCATCAGGGCCTTCACGCCGGAGTAGACCGCCTCCCAGTCCATCGCGGCGAGCTCGTCCGGAGTGAGCGCGAAGCGCCACTTCGCCACCAGTGACGTGGCCATCACCCGGTCGTTCGTCGGCTGCAGCACCGTGTACGGGTCGGTCAGGAACCCGTGGAACTCCGACCCCGTCGACTTGAGGATCGTGAGGTCCTTGAAGCCGCCGGTGATCCAGATCCGCTGGTCCTCGCCGACGCCCTCGACGGTCACCGAGGCGGTGCGCACCTCCTGACCCTTCCTGACCCAGGTGTGGTCGTGCTCCTGCCCGTCGACGAGCACGCGCTCCCACGCGAACTCCTCGATCTCGACGCGCGCGCCGTGGACGGGCGCGTAGCCGTCGACGAAGTGCCGGGCGAGCTCGAGACCGTAGGCCTCGATCGAGCGCAGCCCCTTCTCCTTGGCGAAGGAGTAGGCGGTCTGCTTCTGCGTGTCGGTGGGCAGCACCGCGGACTGGTCGCCCTCGAGGTGCGCGGCCTCGAAGTCTCCGCGCAGCGCGGTCGAGACGTTGACGTCGTGGATCTCGTGACGCGGGGAGTCGCGGTAGATCCTGACGACGCGGTTCTCGGCCTTCCCGTACTGGTGGTCTCCGAGGATGATCGACATGTCCGCTCCTGTTCGCGTTCGAGGGTGGGCGGCGGCGGGTGCCCGTCTGCCAGGATGCCGCTCCGGAGCCGGCTGCCGCTTCGTCCGAGCGTTCAGCATCACGCGCTCCTCGCGGCCCAGTCTTGTGCGATCCGCCCGGATCCTGCCCCGGACCCGCGGGCGTTCACACGCCCGAAACGCGACCGGAACACGGTGATCAGGGGCGGTCGAGCAGACGGCCGACCGGTGCCTCCGTAGCCGCGTCGATCCGCCGACCGCCGACCCAGGTCCCGGTGACGGCTCCGCGCACCGTCCGTCCGTCGTAGGCCGACACCTTGTTCTTGTGCGCGAGGGCCTCGACGTCGACGCTCGACTGCGCCTCCGGATCGAACGCCACCAGATCGGCGTCGGCGCCCGCCCGCAGCAGGCCCTTCTGGCCCAGGCCCGCGAACGCCGCCGTTCCCGTCGACATCCACGCGACGACCTGCTCGAGCGGGATCCCTCGCTCGCGGGCCCCGGTCCAGACGGCGCGGAAGCTGAGCTCGAGGCCCGAGATGCCGCCCCAGGCGAGGCCGAAATCGCCGTCGTGCGCGAACTTCAGCTCCTTCGTGGCGGGGGAGTGGTCGGAGGCGATGATGTCGATCGTGCCGTCGAGCAGGCCCTTCCAGAGCAGTTCGCGGTTGCGCTCGTCCCGGATGGGCGGGCAGCACTTGTACTGCGTGCCGCCGTCGGGGATCGTCTCGGCGTCGAAGGTCAGGTAGTGCGGGCAGGTCTCCGCGGTGATGCGCAGCCCCTCCGCCTTCGCCTCGCGCAGCAGCGGCAGGGCCTTCGCGGAGGAGAGGTGCAGGATGTGCGCGCGCCCGCCGGTCTCGCGGACCGCCTCGATCACGTGCAGGATCGCGCTGCTCTCGGAGGCGTCGGGTCGGGAGGCGACGAACGCGTCGTAGGAGGTGCCTCCGTCGTTCGTGTGCGCGTCGAGCTCGTCCGGGTCCTCGGCGTGCACGATCAGCAGTCCGTCGAACGCGGCGATCTCGTGCATCGCCTCGAAGAGCTGATCGGTCGAGAGGTGCGGGAACTCGTCCACACCGCTGGGCGACAGGAAGCACTTGAAGCCGAAGACACCGGCGTCGTGCAGCTCGCGGAGGGAGCCGAGGTTGCCGGGGACCGCCCCGCCCCAGAAGCCCACGTCGACCAGCGCCTGCGGACCGGCCGCGGCGCGCTTGGCCTCGAGGCCGGCGACGGTGGTCGTCGGCGGGATCGAGTTGAGCGGCATGTCGAGGAGCGTGGTGACGCCCCCGGCGGCGGCGGCGCGGGTGGCGGACGCGAACCCCTCCCACTCGGTGCGGCCCGGCTCGTTCACGTGCACGTGCGTATCGACGATCCCCGGGATCAGCACCTGCCCGGCGGGCAGCTCGACGACCTCGCGCGCCTCCCACGGGGCGTCGATCGCGCTCACCGCCACGATCAGCCCCTCGGCCACGGCCACGCTGGCGGGCTGGAACCCGTGCTCCGTCAGAACGGCGGAGGAGCGGATCACGAGGTCGAGGGAGGGGGAGTCCGAAGGCATGGATCGACCTTATACTCGGCATGTTTCGTGCGGACGAGCCCTCCCGGCCGACCCCGCGCCCCGGCAGCGCCGCCTCCCACCCGCCGCCCGAGGAGGCCGCCATGCTCGAGCTCGCCGTCCCGATCCTGCAGCGCGTCGACGCGGGCGAGCGGCTCGCGGTGGTGACCGTCACCCACGTGTTCGGCTCGGCTCCGCGCGCCCTCGGCTCGTCGATGGCGGTCGACGGGAGCGGAGCCGCGATCGGCTCGATCTCGGGCGGCTGCGTCGAGGCGCAGGCCTACGCGCTCGCGCAGGAGGTGCTCGGCACGGGCGCCTGGGCGGCCGACCACTTCGGCTTCGACGACGAGGCCGCGTTCTCGGCCGGCCTCTCCTGCGGCGGGCAGCTGCGGGTCTTCGGCCACGCGATCGACGCCGGCTCCGGGGCCGTGCTCGCCGAGCTGCGGGCCGCCCGTGCCGGCCGCCCCGCCGCTCTGGCGATGATCGTCGGCGGGCCGGAGGAGCTCGTCGGCCTGGTGCTGACCGGCGCCACCCGCGCGCAGGACGTGGTCGGCCCCTCCCTCGACGACGCCACGGTGCGCCGGATCCTCGCCGAGCGTGAGGCGCGGCTCCACTCCGGCCGCTCGGCCACGATCGAGATCGACTGCCGGGGTCGAGAGCTCGAGGTCACCTTCGTCGTCAGCGCCGAGAAGCCGCGCCTGCTCGTCTTCGGCGCCGTCGACTTCTCGGCCGCCCTGTGCGCCGCGGGATCGCTGCTCGGCTACCGCGTCACCGTGTGCGACGCCCGCCCGGTGTTCGCGACGGCCGAGCGCTTCCCCGCCGCCGATGAGGTCGTCGTGGAGTGGCCCTCCGACTACCTCGCGCAGACGACGGTGGACGAGCGGACGGTCGTCGCGGTGCTCACCCACGACGAGAAGTTCGACATCCCTCTGCTCGAGCTCGCCCTGACGCTGCCCGTGGGCTACGTGGGCGCGATGGGGTCCCGTCGGACCCACGAGCGGCGGCTGGCCCTCCTCCGCGAGGCGGGGGTGGCCGAAGAGGCGCTCGCCCGGCTGCACTCGCCGATCGGCCTCGACATCGGCGCTTCGACACCGGAGGAGACCGCGGTGTCGATCCTGGCCGAGGTGCTGGCGACGCGGACGGGGGCGTCGGGGGCGCCGCTGCGCGCCGGCGCCGGTCCGATCCACGCCGCGACCGCCTGACCGGTCCTCCGACCGCGGGAAACCGCCGCGAAACACTCCGCTGCCATGCTCGGAGGATGCAGCGCCACATCATCACCGGAGCCCACGTCGCGACCGTCGACGCCGCGGGCACCGAGCATCCGAGCGGCCACGTCGTGGTCGACGACTCGCGGATCGTCGCCGTCGGCGCCGGGGAGGCTCCCGCGTGGGCCGTCGAGGGCCGCGCGCCGACCGGGCTCCCCGCGCAGGAGGCGATGGCGATCACCCGCGTGGACGGACGCGGCCACCTGCTGACCCCCGGACTGATCAACACGCACCACCACCTGTACCAGTGGCTGACCCGCGGCTGGGCGCAGGACTCGATCCTCTTCGACTGGCTCGTGGCGCTCTACCCGGCCTGGTCCCGGATCGACGCGGACCTCACCCGGTCGGCCTCGCTCGGCGCGATGGGCGTGCTCGCCCGCTCCGGCTGCACGACGGTCGGCGATCACCACTACGTCTTCCCCCGCGGCTCGGGTGACATCGTCGGCGGCATCGTCGACGCGGCGTCGACCCTCGGAGTGCGGCTGCACGCGACCCGCGGGTCGATGGACCTCGGCGAGTCGCAGGGCGGGCTGCCGCCGGACTTCGCCGTCGAGACGACCGCGGCGGCGCTCGAGGCGAGCGGGGCGGCGGTCGAGCGCTACCACGACGCCTCGTTCGACTCCATGGTGCGCGTCGCGATCGCGCCGTGCTCGCCGTTCTCGGTCACTCCGGATCTGCTGCGCGAGTCGGCCGTGCTCGCCCGGCAGCTGGGCGTCCGGCTGCACACCCACGGCTCCGAGACGATCGAGGAGGACGCCTACACCCGCGAGGCGTTCGGGATGTCTCCCACCGACTACCTCGAGTCGCTCGGCTGGCTCGGCGACGACGTGTGGATGGCGCACTGCGTGCACCTCGACGACGACGCCATCGCGAAGTTCGCCGCGACCGGCACCGGAGTGGCGCACTGCCCGTCGTCGAACGGCCGACTCGCCGCGGGCATCGCCCCGGTGCCGCAGCTGCTGGCGGCCGGGGTGCCGGTCGGGCTCGGGGTCGACGGAGCCGCCTCGAACGAGTCGGGGCAGCTGGGCATCGAGATCCGCGAGGCCGTGCTGATGAACCGGCTGCGCGCGGGGGCCGACCGGATGAGCGCCCGTCAGGCGCTCTCGATCGCCACGATCGGAGGAGCGCGGGTCCTCGGCCGGCAGGACGAGATCGGCTCGATCGAGGTCGGCAAGCTCGGCGATCTCGCGCTCTGGAAGGTCGACGGGATCGAGCACGCGGGCATCGCGGACCCGGTCGCCGCCCTCGCCCTCGGCTCGCAGCCGCCGCTGTCGCTCCTGCTGGTCAACGGCCGCCCGACGGTCTCTGCGGGCCGACTCGTGAACGCCGACGAGGACGCGATCGCCCGCGAGGTCGCCCGCGCGAGCGCGGACCTCGCAGCCCGCGTCTGACCGCGCGTCCGACTGATCAAGTCACGCAGCGGCTGCCCGCTCCTCGCTGATCGAGTAGCCCGCGGAGCGGGCGTATCGAGATCCACGTCGTCTGGGAGCGGTGGGTCTCGCTACGCCGCCTCCGCGGGGGCGGGCTCAGCCCTGCGGGGCCTGCGCGTCCACCGTGCGGATCGGCGCCGCATCCGGGTGCAGCATCCGCCAGACGCGGTCGCGCGACACCGGCAGCGCGAACGGACGCACGCCGACCGCGTCGCGCATCGCGTTCGCGAGTGCAGGAGCCACCGGGTTGTACGGCGCCTCGCTCATCGACTTCGCCCCGAACGGCCCGAGGTCGTCCGCCGTGTCGGCGAAGAAGACCTCGGTCACGGGCACGTCCGCCATCTGCGGGATGTGGTAGTTCCGCAGGATCGCCGTCGTCACCGTGCCTTCGCCGTCGAGGATCACCTCCTCGTAGAGCGCCGAGCCGATCGCCTGCGCCGAGCCGCCCTCGACCTGGCCGCGGCACTGGTCGGGGTTCAGCACGTAGCCGGCGTCGGCCGCCTGCACGGACTGCAGGATGCGCACCTCTCCGGTGGGCGCGTGCACTGCGACGCGGAAGCCGTGCACGTTGAAGGCGAGCGAGCGCTTCGCGCCGTCCTCGGTGCCGGTCGCGGTGACCGGACCGCCGGCGGCGCGCACCAGCTCGTCGAACGTCACCCGCGTGCCGTCGGGCGCGAGGAGCCCGGAGTCGTCGGGCTCGAAGTCGTCGTGCCCCGTGATCCGCTTGGCGAGCGAGCGCAGGTCGGCGAGCAGCCGCACGGCGGCCGCGTAGACGGCCTTGCCCGCCACCACCGTGCCCGCGCTCCCGAAGGCGCCGGTGTCGTAGCGCGCGGCGGCCGTGTCCGACTGCCGGATGCGCACGCGATCGGCCGAGGCGCCGAACGCGCTCGCGACGAGCTGGGTGTGCACCGTCGTCGTGCCGTTGCCGAACTCGGACGTGCCGACGCCGACCGTCAGGATCCCGTCGGCGTCGACGGTGACCGTCGCCTCCGAGAAGTGGCCGCGCGGAGGGATCGTCGCGATCATCGCGACGGCCATCCCCTCGCCGACTCGCCAGTCCTCACCCGTCGGCGCCGCGACGCCGTTCCCGCGCGCGAGCGCCTGCTCGGTCAGATCCAGGCACTGGTCGAGCCCGTACGAGGCGAAGCCGATGTCGTCGCCCTCGACGTGCGTCACGACGAGCGGATCGCCGGGGCGCACCGCGTTGATCCGCCGCAGCTCGAACGGGTCGATACCGAGCTCGCGGGCGAGCTCGTCCATCGCGGATTCGATGCCGAAGATCACCTGGCCCAGGCCGTAGCCGCGGAAGGCGCCCGACGGGATGTTGTTCGTGTAGACGGCCTGCGCGTCCACCCGCTTGCTCGGCGCGTTGTACACGGCGACCGACTCCGAGGTGCCGTGGAACATCACTCCGGGACCGTGGTTGCCGTAGGCGCCGGTGTCGGAGAGCACGTCGACGCTCAGGGCGGTCAACCGGCCGTCGCGTCGCGCGCCGAGGCGCACGCCGACCCGCATGGGGTGCCGGCACGGCGCCATGGTGAACTCGTCGGAGCGGGTGAACTCGAACTGCACCGGGCGCCCGGTCGCGAGGACCGCGAGGGCGACGACGTCCTCTGTGAGGATCTCCTGCTTGCCGCCGAAGCCCCCGCCGACGCGCGCCGTGAAGACCCGGACGCTGGAGGGATCGCGGTCGAACAGGCGCGCGATCTCGTCGCGGACGAGGAACGGGACCTGCGTCGAGGTGCGCAGCACCAGCTCGTCGCCCTCGAGCCAGCCGATGGTGCCGTGCGTCTCGAGCGCGGTGTGCGCGACGCGGGAGGTCGTCCAGGTGCCGCCGACGACGACGTCCGCCTCGGCGAAGCCCGCCTCGACGTCGCCGTACTCGCCGTGCAGCTCAGCGACGACGTTCGACTCCGGCTTCGCGATGCGCGAGGCGATCGGGTCCTTCTCGCCGTGCAGGAGGGGCGCGCCGGGTGCGCGGGCCTCCTCCGGGTCGAAGACGGCCGGCAGCACCTCGTACTCGACCTCGATCGCGCGGCAGGCGATCTCGGCCTGCGCTACCGACTCGGCGACGACCACGGCCACCCGCTGCCCGCGGAACCGCACGACGGTGTCGAGCATCCGGGTGTCGTCGGGATCGTCGAGACGCGACTCGTGCCGGGCGGTGGAGTAGAGCACGTCGGGCACGTCGTCGGCGGTCAGCACGGCGACCACGCCGGGCAGCTCCCGCGCGGCGCGGGTGTCCATCGACACGATCCGCGCGTGGGCGTGCGGGCTCTGCAGGACCTTCAGGTGCAGGAGCCCCGGGACGGCGACGTCGAGCGTGTACGGCTCCTGTCCCGAGACGATGCGCCGGCCCGCGGGGGCGCCGAGCGAGCGGCCGACCCGCGACTCGTCGGCGGTGGGCCTGCCGGTGCGGCGCACGGGGGTGAGCCCGGTCGGATGCTCGTGATCGCAGCTCGCGATCGCTTCGCCGATCGCCCGGTACCCCGTGCAGCGGCAGAGGTTGCCCTTCATCAGTCGCGGCACGTCGACGGGGTCGGCGCCCTGGATCGCGGTGGCCGTGACGACCATGCCCGCGGTGCAGAAGCCGCACTGGAACGCGCCGGAATCGACGAACGCCTGCTGCACCGGGCCCGGCTCCTCCGGGGTGCCCAGCCCGGCGGCGGTCGTGACCGAGCGCCCCTCGACGCGGTGGGCGGGGTAGAGGCAGGAGTGGAAGGGGGTCCCATCGACGAGCACCGAGCAGGCGCCGCAGTCGCCGGCGTCGCAGCCCTTCTTCACCTCGAAGTGCTCGTGGTCGCGCAGCAGGGTCCGCAGGACCTGACCGGGGCGCGGCGTCGCGTCGATCTGCTCGCCGTTCACGGTGAATCTCATGCGACGCCTCCGTCGGGCTCGGTGCGGGCGAGCTCCTCGCGGATCTCCTCCGCGAGGACGCCGACGACCGCGTGCCGCCAGTCCGCGGCTCCGTGCGGGTCGGTGAACCAGGTGCCGATCCCGTCGATCGCCGCGGCCAGCTCGGGGGCGGACGGCGCCCGGGGGAAGCTCAGCACCTCGGGCCGGATCGTCGCGGCCGTCACCGCGAGCACGAACGCGCCGTCGCGGTCGAGCCGGCCGATGACGACCGCTCCGGATCGGCCCAGCGGCGACAGCGCGATCTTGCGGTAGGCGGTACGGGCGTCCAGAGCGTGCGCCGGGAACTCGATCGATCGGATCACGTCGCCGTGCTCGAGCAGCGTCGTCATGTTCCCGGTGACGAGCTCGGCCACCGGCACGAGGTCGTCGGAGCCGTCGGCCCGCCAGACGAGCGCACAGGCGTCGAGCGCGGCCGCGAGGCTGATCATGGGCCCGGCCGGCAGTGCGTTCGCGATGTTGCCGCCGACGGTCGCGACGTTCCAGATCTTGAACGAGCCGAGCAGCGCCGTGCAGCACTGGAAGAAGAGGCGGTGCGCCGCGCGGCCCGTGTCCGGCATCGCCGCGAGCTCGGCGAAGGTGCACGTCGCGGCGACCGAGAGGCCGTCCGCGCTCGAGCGCAGCGGCTCCCAGCCGAAGCCCTGCAGGTCGAGCAGCTCGTCGAGGTGGTCGTGGGGGAGCGAGAAGACCCAGGAGCCGCCTCCGATGACCGCCGTGCGCGGCCCCATCGCGGCCAGCTCGCCGCGCTCGCGCACCACGCGCACGCGCTGGATCGTGCTGAGGTCCATGCTCCGCCTCTCGCCGGTGCCCGCGGGGTGCGCGCTCCTCCAGTGAACAGCACGCGTGTGACACCCGTGTTACCCGCGCTCGGCGCTCCACCGGCGTCCGGAGCCGCACCCTGGCGGATCCGCCAGAGGCTCAGCCCAGCGACGCCACCCACTCGGAGCTGCCGTCGACGAACGACTGCTCCTTCCAGATCGGCACGGACGCCTTGATGTCGTCGACGAGCGCCGCGCAGGCCTCGAAGGCGGCGGCGCGGTGCGCGGAGGCGACCGCGCAGGCGAGCGCGAGATCGCCGACGACCAGGTCGCCGACCCGGTGCACGGCGGCCACGCGCACCTCGGGGAAGCGCTCGGCGATGCGGCGGGCGGAGTCGGCCAGTGCGGCGGGCGCGTCCGGGTGCGCCTCGTAGGCCAGCCGGAGCACTCCGCGTCCCTCGTCGTGATCGCGGACGACGCCCGCGAAGGTCACGACCGCGCCGTGGGCGGGGGAGTCGACCGCCTGCTCGCACTCGTCGACCGTGATCGCCTCGCGGGCGATGCGGGCGAGGGCGACGCCGTCATCGGACATGGTCGCCGCCTCCCAGCTGGTCGAGGAGATGCCCGATCACCGGGTCGAGGACGTCGATGCCGTCTCGGACGCCGCCCGGCGAGCCGGGCAGGTTCACCACGACGCTGCGACCGGCGACCCCCGCCGTGCCACGGCTCAGCACCGCGGTCGGCACCTTGGCCGCTCCGCGGGCGCGGATCGCCTCGGCGAGTCCCGGCAGGGTCCGCTCGAGCAGCGGTGCGGTCTGCTCCGGAGTGACGTCGCTCGGCGCCACGCCGGTGCCTCCCGTCGTCACGATCACGTCGGCGCCGGAGGTGAGCGCGTCGCCGATCGCCTCGCCCACCGCGTCTCCGTCGGCCACCACGACCACCTCGCCGCTCCAGCCGCGGCTCTCGAACCAGGCCAGCAGCGCCGGGCCCGTGCGGTCCTCGTACACTCCGGACGCGGCGCGGGTGGAGGCCACGACCGCGACGGCGCGGCGTGTCACTCCCTGCTCCACGATCCGCTCCTCCCGCCGTCCTTCGCCAGCACCTGGATGCCGGTGATGACGGCGCCGCGGTCGACGGCCTTGATCATGTCGTAGACGGTCAGCGCCGCGACGCTGACGGCGGTGAGCGCCTCCATCTCGACACCCGTGCGCCCGCTCGTGCGCACCCGCGCCTCGATCCGCACCCGGTCCTCGAGCGTCTCGAGATCGATGTCGACCCCGTCGAGCGCGAGCGGGTGGCAGAGCGGGATCAGGGTCGAGGTGGCCTTGGCCCCCATGATCCCGGCGATGCGGGCGACCCCGAGCGCCTCGCCCTTGGGCAGCTCGCCCTGCTCCAGCAGACGCACCACCTCGGGGGTCGTGACGACGACGCCCTCGGCGACGGCGGTGCGCGAGGTGACGTCCTTCGCTCCGACGTCGACCATGTGCACGGCCCCGTCGCCTCGGACGTGGGTCAGGTTCTCAGTCATCGATCCTCCAGATCTCGACCGTGTCGCCGGTCGCGGCGTGCTCGGTCCCGACCGGGACGTGGATGAGGACGTTCGAGCGCGCGTAGGACGCGAGCAGGTGGGAGCTCGGCCCGCCGACGGGGTGCACGAGGCCCTCGTCGTCGAGGGCTCCCCGCCGGATCTGGTGCAGGTGGGCGGGCGAGTCGAGCGCGGTGCCGAGCCGGGCCCGGAGCCGCGGCCGCTCGGCCGGCGAGCGGCCCGCCAGCGAGCGGAGGACCGGGCGCAGGAACACCTCGAACGAGACGAGGGCGCTCACCGGGTTGCCGGGGAGCGAGACGATCGGCAGGTGCGCGTCCGGCGACACCGCGACCAGGCCCAGGCCCTGCGGGCCGCCCGGCTGCATGGCGACGTGCCCGAACTCGGAACCCGCGGGACCGAGAGCGTCGCGCACCACCTCGTAGGCGCCGGCACTCACTCCGCCGACCGTGATCGCCAGGTCGGCGTCGCCCGCCCGCGAGCGGAGGATCGCCAGCAGGTCCTCGGCGCGGTCGCTGTCGCAGGGAGCCACGACGGGCAGCGCGCCCGCCTCGCGGACCGCCTCGGCGAGCAGCGCGCCGTTCGCGTCGTAGATCTGGGCGGCCTCGAGCTCGGTCCCCGCGGGGCGGATCTCGTTGCCGGTCGGCACGATCAGCACCCGGATCCTGGGCAGCACCTCGACCTCGACGAGACCGAGCGAGGCGAGCAGACCGTAGTGCGCGGCGCGGAGCACGGTGCCGGCCGCCAGCGCGACGGAGCCCGCCGCGGAGTCGCTGCCCCGCGCGCGCACGAAGGTCGTCGGAGTGACGGGGGCCGCGAACGCGACGCGGGCGCCGGTCGCCGACGCGCCGGGGAAGCGCGGCGGGTCGACCCGCTCGATCGGCACGACGGCGTCGGCGCCCACCGGGAGGGGCGAGCCGGTCATGATCGGCACGGCGGTGCCCGGCGAGTGCCGCGGCGCGCTCTCGCCGGCGGGGACCGGCGCGGCGACCGGCAGCACGACCGGGGCGCCGGCGGACGCCTCGTCCAGGTCCGCCGCCCGCACGGCGTAGCCGTCCATCTGCGAGTTGTCGAAGCGGGGGAGGTCCAGCGGCGAGTGCACGGTGCGGGCGAGGACGCGCCGGTCGTAGGCACCCGGATCCGCCGCCACACTCCTCGGGTCGAGCGACAGGGCCTCGCGGGCACCGCGCGCCGCGAGCGGGGCCAGCAGAGCGCGCACCCGGGCGGCGTGGATGTCGATCGAGGTCATCGGGTCCTCTCGGCGGGTCCCCCACGAGGGGTGGGCGGGTTCCCTATCTTGCCGGGTCGCACACGGTTCCGCCGCGTAGTCTGACCGGATGAGCACCGTACTCGGGATGCCCGGCATCCGACCTCGCCAGCGGGGGGCGGAGCTCCCGGCCGACCGGCCCGAGACCCCGCTGCTCGTGGACACCCACGGACGTGCGGCCGACGACCTGCGCATCTCGTTGACCGACAAGTGCAACCTGCGCTGCACCTACTGCATGCCGGCCGAGGGACTCCCGTTCCTCCCTCCCGCCGCCCTGCTGACCCGCGATGAGATCGTGCGTCTTGCGCGCATCGCGGTGGAGCAGTTCGGCGTGCGGCAGATCCGCTTCACCGGAGGCGAGCCGCTGCTGCGCAAGGACCTGGTCGAGATCATCCGCGGCGTCGCGGCCCTCGAGCCCCGCCCCGAGATCTCGCTGACCACCAACGCCATCGGCCTCTCGGGCCGGGCGACGGCGCTCGCCGAGGCGGGCCTGGACCGCGTGAACGTCTCGCTCGACTCCATCTGCGCCGAGACCTTCGCGAAGGTGACCCGCCGCCCGTTCCTCGACCGCGTGCTCGCCGGCATCGACGCCCTGGCCCCCGCGGGCCTTGCGCAGACCAAGATCAACGCGGTGCTCCTCCCGGGGATCAACGACCACGAGGCGCCCGAGCTGCTCGCCTGGGCGCTCGCCGGAGGCCACCAGCTGCGCTTCATCGAGCAGATGGCCCTCGACGCCGACCACGGGTGGGACCGGGAGACGATGATCACGGCGGCGCGGATCCGGGAGCTGCTCTCGGAGCGCTTCGTGCTGAGCCCGCACGCGGCCCCACGCGACGGCGCGCCCGCCGAGCTGTTCGACGTGCGCGATCGCGAGGGCGGTCCGCTCCTGGGTCAGGTCGGGATCATCGCGTCCGTGACGGAGGCGTTCTGCGCCGACTGCCGCCGCACTCGCCTGACCGCCGAGGGCGGCGTGCGCAGCTGCCTCTTCTCGAACGAGGAGACCGACCTGCTCGGCCCGATGCGCGCCGGCGTCGACGACCACCACGTGGCCCAGCTCTGGCGCGGCGCGATGTGGGCTAAGCCCGCCGGGCACGAGATGAACCGCATCGGGTTCGTGCAGCCCGAGCGCACGATGAGCGCGATCGGCGGATGAGCGTGCGGGTCCGCTACTTCGCTGCGGCGAAGGCCGCGCTCGGGCGAGCCTCGGACGAGTTCGACGAGCTGCCCGACGTCGCAGCACTCGAGGCGCGCCTCGTCGAGGACTCGCCGGAGTCCGCCGCGGTGCTCGGCCGGTGCAGCTACCTGGTCGACGGAGTGTCGACGACCGACCGCGCGACTCCGCTGGCCGCGAACTCCTCGGTCGACGTGCTGCCGCCCTTCGCGGGCGGCTGAGCCTCAGACCCCCAGCGCCGCAGCCCCGCCGACCAGCGAGTCGGCGCTGATGCCGACGGCCGCCGCCCGGTCGGCCGCGATCCGCGAGCGCACGCCCGACGCGCAGTGCAGCACGAGCGGGCCGGCGGGCAGCAGCGCCGGGTCGAAGCCCGACATCGGCATCCGCACGGCACCCGGCACCGACACGGACCGGTCCTCCGAGTCCTCGCGCAGGTCGACGACCGTGAGCGGCTCGTGCGCCGCCAGCCGGGCGCGGAGTTCGTCGGCGGTGACCGCCCCGGCGACTCCGCGGGGTCGCGGCGGCTCCGGCGCCCGCCGCTCGAGCGGAAGCTCCGTCCACGACCCGTCGAGCGCGTCGTGCACCACGATCCGTCCGAACAGCGGAGTGCCGACACCCGTCACGAGCTTCACGACCTCGCTCGCCATGGCGGAGCCGATCGTCGCGCAGAGCGAGCCGAGCACGCCCACCGTCGCGCAGCTGTCGGCGGCGTCCTCGGCCTCCGGATGCAGAGCGCGCAGCGTCACTCCGCCGCCGGGAGCGTGGGACCAGAACGTGGAGAGCTGGCCGTCGAAGCCGAGCGCCGAGCCCCAGACGTGCGGCACTCCCGCGCGCGTCGTCGCGTCGGAGGCGAGGTAGCGGGAGCCGAACGTGTCGAAGCCGTCGACGACGACGTCCCAGCCGGCGACGAGCGCCTCGGCGTTGGCCGCGGTGAACGCGACCGGGTAGGCGCGGGCGTCGATCCCGGGCGAGAGCCGCCGCGCGGTCGCGACCGCCGACTCCGCCTTCGAGAGGCCGACCGAGGAGTCGTCGTGGGCGGTCTGCCGCGACAGGTTGGACGGTTCGACCACATCGGCGTCGACGACGCCGAGCCGCCCGACTCCTGCCGCGGCGAGCGCCGTGATCACCGGCGAGCCGATGCCGCCCGCGCCGAGCACGAGCACCGCCGCGTTCCGCAGGCGCCGCTGCCCGAGCTCCCCGATCGGGGAGAGCCGGATCTGCCGGGCGAAGCGCTCCTGTTCTGCGGCGGTGAGCGGGGGCCCGGGTTCGACCGGGAGCGTCACGGGGGAGAGCGGAGGAGTCACCTCCCCAGTGTGCACGCCGCGCGGCGGCGAACGCCCGCCTCCGCGGATCGGCGCTGGTCGTCCAGTACCGTGGGGAGAGTTTTCCGACAGGAGCGAGGCCGGCGGGTGCATCTGAAGAGCCTGACCCTCAAGGGGTTCAAGTCCTTCGCTCAGCCGACCACGTTCGCCTTCGAGCCGGGCGTCACGTGCGTCGTCGGTCCGAACGGCTCGGGCAAGAGCAACGTCGTCGACGCGCTCGCCTGGGTGATGGGGGAGCAGGGCGCGAAGACGCTCCGCGGCGGCAAGATGGAGGACGTCATCTTCGCCGGGACGTCCACCCGCGGTCCGCTCGGCCGGGCCGAGGTCGCGCTCACCATCGACAACACCGACGGCGCCCTGCCGATCGAGTACACCGAGGTGACGATCACCCGGACGCTCTTCCGCAACGGCGGCAGCGAGTACGCGATCAACGGGCGCTCGTGCCGCTTGCTCGACGTGCAGGAGCTGCTGAGCGACTCCGGTCTGGGCCGGGAGATGCACGTCATCGTCGGCCAGGGGCAGCTCGACGCCGTGCTGCACGCGACCCCGGAGGAGCGGCGCGGCTTCATCGAGGAGGCCGCCGGGATCCTCAAGCACCGCCGCCGCAAGGAGAAGACGCTCCGCAAGCTCGAGGCGATGCAGACGAACCTCACCCGCCTGTCGGACCTCGCGGGCGAGATCCGGCGGCAGCTGAAGCCGCTCGGCCGCCAGGCCGAGGTCGCCCGGCAGGCGCAGACCATCGCCGCGGTCGTGCGCGACGCCCGCGCGCGCCTGCTCGCCGACGACGTCGTGACCCTCCGCACCGCCCTCGACGGCTTCGCGCGCTCCGAGAGCGAGCGGCACGGCGAGCGCATCGTGCTGCAGGAGAAGCTCGAGCAGGCGACCCTGCGGATGGCGCGCATCGAGTCCGAGCGGGTGGGCGACGCCGTCGACGACGCGCGCCGCACGACGTTCGAGCTGGAGTCGGTGCAGGAGCGGCTGCGCAACCTGCAGGCGCTCGCCGGCCAGCGCCTGGCGCTGCTCGACGCGGAGTCGGAGCAGCCGCAGGTGCAGCCCCGCGTCACCCCTCGGGACATCGCCGAGGCGCGGGAGGAGCTCGAGCGCTTGAGGCAGGGCGTGCTCGACGCCGAGGCGGCGTGGGCCGCCTCGCAGAAGGGCACCGTCCGCGCGCGGCAGGTGCTCGACGCGCTCGACGACGAGATCGCCGCGCAGTCCGCCCTCGTCTCGCGGCACGACCTCGAGATCTCGCAGCTCACCGGGAAGGCCGATTCGGCGGCGTCGCGACTCGCGGCCGTCCGGGGCGAGGTGCTCCGCGCGCAGAACACCCTCGACTCCGCCGTGCAGCGCCGGGATGCCGCGGAGCGTCAGCTCGACGCACTGGAGGACGAGATCGGCGAGGCGGGCGGCGGCACCGACGGGTCGCTCGACGAGAGCTACGAGCTGGCGCAGTCCGCGGTCTTCGAGGCCGAGGGCGAGATCGAGCGCCTGCGGGAGGAGCTGCACGCCCACGAGCGCGAGCGCGACGGTCTCGCGGCGCGCACCAGCGCCCTCTCGCTGGCCCTCGACGTCTCGGACGGCTCCTCCGAGCTGCTCGCCGCGCGCCTCGACGGCATCGAGGGCCGGGTCGCCGAGCGGATCCAGGTGCGGCCCGGGTACGAGGCCGCGGTCGCCGCCGCGCTCGGCACCCTCGCCGACGCCGTCCTCGCCGGCACTTCCGAGCAGGCCGAGGCCGCGCTCGACGAGGCCGTCCGCCGCGACCTCGGGCGGGTCGAGCTGCTGGTGGGCAGCGCCTCGCGTGCGGAGCTCGAGCTGACCCTGCCCGACCCGGCGCTGCGCGCCCGCGAGCTCGTCACCGGTCCGCCCGCCGTCCTCGCCCTGCTCGAGCAGGTCGTCGTCGTCGACGACCTCGCCGCCGCGCGCGCGGTCTGGCCCGCCCTGGCCGGGCGCACGCATCCGGTCACGGTCGTCACCCGCGACGGAGCCGCGCTCTCGGACTTCGTCGTGAGCGGCGGCTCCGGCGGACAGCGCAGCCGGATCGAGCTCGTCTCGGAGCGCGACGCGGCCGACTCCGCCCTGGAGGAGATCGTGGGACGCATCGACCGCCTCCGCTTCGACCTCGCCGAGCAGAGCGGCGCCCTGAAGGGTGCCAAGGAGCAGTCGCGGCTCGCCCTCGCCGCCCTGCGCGAGCACGACTCCGCCCGAGCCGCGCACACCGAGCGCCTCGGCCGGGTCCGCGCGCAGCACGAGGCCGCAGTGGCCGAATTCGGCCGCGGGCAGAAGGCGCTCGCGATCGCCGCAGAGCGCGTCGGCGACGCCGAGCGCGCGGCGACCACGGCGAAGAGCGAGCTCGACACCGCGCGCTCGCGTCCGCGGCCGATCCTCGACGTGAGCGGCAGGGACGCGCTGCAGCAGGCGGTCGACGCCGCCCGCGAGCACGAGATCGAGGCGCGGCTCGGGGTCGAGACCGCCAAGGAGCGCGTGCGCGCCGAGCAGTCCCGCGGCGAGTCGCTCGAGCGTCAGCTCGCCGCCGACCGCGCCGCGGCCGACGAGGCCGCCCGCCGCGCCGTCATCCGCCGACGGCAGCACGACGCGGCGGCCGACGTGACCTCCGCGATCCCCGCGGTCCTCGCCTCCGTCGACCGCTCGGTGCAGCAGGCGCGCGCCGAGCTCGTGCAGGCCGAGGCCGCCCGCTCGCAGCAGGACGAGGAGCTCCAGGGGCTGCGCCGCCAGGAGTCGGCCCTGCGCGAGCGGCTGCAGTCGGTCACCGAGACCGTGCACGGGCTCGAGCTGCAGATCTACGAGAAGCGCCTGCAGCTCTCCGGGCTGCTCGAGCGCGCCGGATCCGAGCTGGGACTCGTCGAGGACGTGCTCGTCGCCGAATACGGACCGCTCGTCGGCGTGCCGGACGAGTCGAGCGAGGAGGAGGACGCGCCGACGCGCCCCTTCGTGCGGGAGGAGCAGCGCCGCCGGCTCGAGAAGGCCGAGAAGCAGCTCGCGCAGCTCGGCCGCGTCAATCCGCTGGCCCTCGAGGAGTTCGCGGCGCTGGAGCAGCGGCACGCGTTCCTGACCGAGCAGCTCACCGACCTCACCGACACCCGCCGCGATCTGCTCCTCATCATCGAGGAGCTCGACGAGACCATGCAGACGGTCTTCGCCTCGGCCTTCGCCGACACGCAGGCGGCCTTCGCCGACGTGTTCCCGGTGCTGTTCCCCGGCGGCACGGGCAGCATCCGCCTGACGGACCCCGACAGCCTGCTCACGACCGGGATCGAGGTCGCCGTGCGCCCCGCGGGCAAGAAGATCGAGCGGCTGTCGCTGCTCTCGGGCGGCGAGCGCTCGCTCGCGGCGGTGGCGTTCATGGTCGCGATCTTCAAGTCGCGGCCGAGCCCGTTCTACATCATGGACGAGGTCGAGGCGGCCTTGGACGACGCGAACCTCGGCCGGCTGCTGTCGATCTTCCAGGACCTGCGGACCTCCAGCCAGCTCATCGTCATCACGCACCAGAAGCGCACCATGGAGATCGCCGACGCCCTCTACGGTGTCTCCATGCGCCAGGACGGCGTCTCGGCCGTCGTCGGCCAGCGCGTCGCGGCCCCCGCCGACTGACCGTCGCCCCGCGCACGACGACGCGCCAGCGGAGTCGGGGCCGCCGGGCGTCGCTACCGTCGCGGGATGATCCCCCTGGAGCACGTCGTCCTCACCAGGTTCAGCGTCGTCTTCACGGCGGGGCAGCCGACTCCGGACGATGCGTGGCTGCGCTACCGGCTGGGCTTCTTCCGCGACGCGACGGTCGCCTCCCTCCGGTCCCAGACCTCGACGGGCTCCTCCTGGCTCGTGTTCCTCGACGATCGGGCGCCCGACTGGCTGCGGTCAGAGATGGCGGAACTGTCCTCCGACGGGCTGTTCGACGCCGTGTACGTCCGAGGACCGTTCTCGGCCGAGGTGGTGCGCGCCGAGATCGTGCAGCGGGTGGACCCCGCTGCGGCACTCCTGACGACCCGTCTCGACAGCGACGACGCCCTCGGCCGGCGCTTCGTGGAGACCGTGCGTCGGGAGGCGAGTGCGGCGCTCGTGCAGGGGGTCGGGGAGGACGGGCTCTATCTCAACTGCACCCGCGGTCTGCAGATCGACCGCTCCGGCGCGGTCTTCCGCTACGACTACGCCTCGAACCCGTTCATCAGCCTCCTCGAACCCCCGCGGGGAGCACTCGGACCTCGGACGGTGCTCCAGGACGGACGGCACAGCTCCTCCCGCCTCCACGCCCCGGTGCGCAGCATCCGGGCCGAGCCGCTCTGGCTCCAGGTCGTGCACGGCTCGAACCTGATGAACGACATCCGCGGAGTGCGGATCGGCCCCGCCGCCGTCGACAGGTCCTTCGGGATCGACCTCGAGTACCGCCGGTCGACCGGAGCCGCGGTGCTCGCGAAGGAGTCGCTGCTCTCGCGACTCGCGCTCCTCCGACTCTGGCGGCGATCGCCCGGGCTCGCGAGGCAGTTCGCCGAGGGACGGCTGGAGTGGCTGCGCGGTACCCGGACGGCTCCTCGGCGGCCTCCCCGCTCCCGTTCCCGCCGGTACCCTGGAGCACATGGCTGAACGCACCTCCTGGTCGCTCGGTCGCGCACTGCGCGGCCTGTTCGAGAAGCGCACGATCGACGACCAGACGTGGGACGACCTCGAGACGGCGCTCATCACCGCCGACTTCGGCCCCGACATCACCGAGGAGATCGTCGAGGACCTCCGTGCGAAGGTCGAGCGCTACAGCACGACCGATCCGCGCGACCTCCAGCGCATGCTCCGCGAGTCGATGGAGGAGCGGCTGTCGAAGTACGACACGACCCTCAAGCTCAGCGAGCGCCCGGCCGTGATCCTCGTCGTCGGCGTGAACGGCGTCGGCAAGACCACGACCATCGGCAAGTTCGCCAAGTTCCTCCGCAACTACGACCGCAGCGTCGTAGTCGGAGCCGCCGACACGTTCCGCGCGGCCGCCGTCGATCAGCTCGCCACCTGGGCCCAGCGCGCCGATGCGCAGATCGTGCGCCCGCAGCAGGAGCGCCAGGATCCCGCGTCCGTCGCGTTCCAGACCGTGCAGTTCGCGAAGGACAACGGCATCGAGATGGTCATCATCGACACCGCGGGCCGCCTGCACACGAAGGGCGGGCTGATGGACGAGCTCGGCAAGATCAAGCGCGTCATCGAGAAGCAGGCGCCGATCTCCGAGATCCTGCTCGTGCTCGACGCGACGACCGGTCAGAACGGTCTCAGCCAGGCCGAGGCGTTCATCGAGCACGCCGGAGTGACGGGGCTCGTCATCACGAAGCTCGACGGTTCCGCGAAGGGCGGCTTCGTCCTCGCTGTGCAGGAGCGCACCGGCATCCCGATCAAGCTCGTCGGCCAGGGCGAGGGCATCGGCGACCTCACCGGCTTCACCCCGCACGTCTTCGCCCAGCAGCTCGTCGGCTGACGTCGTTCGGAAGTAGTTCTTGACCCCGGGTTTGACGGGTAATAGTGTCCGAGGTCATACAACCTAGGGGACACCGTGGCCAGAGACATCAAGCAGCTCAATGTGTTCATTGCTTCGCCCGGCGGGCTCGGCGAGGAGCGTAAGCGATTCGTCGACACCCTCACTCGCTTTACCTTTACGGACTCGCATGAGAGCGAGGTTGCCTTTTTTCCAAAAGGTCAAGAATTTGCCTTTGCGGGAGCAGGGCGGCCGCAAGGAATCATCAATGAGCAGATCCGAGTATCGGACTACTTGATCGTCGTTTTCTGGGATCGATGGGGAATGGCGCCGGTGGATGCTGGTGAATTCACTTCGGGTACGGAGGAAGAGTACACAGTCGGACTGGAGTGTCTCGAGGACGAAAATGCGCCAATGAGAGACGTTATCGTTCTGTTCAAGGGCGTGAATGACCGGCAACTCTCAGATCCGGGCAGCGAGTTGCAGCGTGTACTTGACTTTAAGAAGAAACTCGAGAAAGAGAGGCGAGTCCTTTACGCTAATTTTGACTCCATTAGCGAGTTTGAAGCTGAGATACTAAAACAGCTTCAGCGTTGGACGCGTCAGTGGGGTAATGGCAAACAGCCGCCGAAGGCCGCTCTTCCTGTTTCGGGTGGTTCCGCGGTCGATGTAGCGGCACCTGGCGCGACTGAAGATGGCCAAAGCGCGCAACTTGATGGCGCTAGCGTGCTTGATCAAGCGAAGAAAGCTTTTGCTGCCAATCAGAATACGCTTGCAGAAGAATTGTACGCCCGCGCCACCACTGGGCTTTATAACAGCGAAGCTATGAAAGAGTATGCACGCTTCCTGCGCAAGACGGGAAGATATAGCGCGTCGGAGCGCACTAGTGAGCAGCAAATTCGTGAATCCCAGGAGGCTGGCGATATTGAAGGTGAAGTCGAAGCTCTCGCCAACATTGGCTTGATTAAGCGGCATCATGGCCAGTTGAAAGCCAGCGAAACGTACTTTCGGCGAGCTCTTGAG
The DNA here is from genome assembly GCF_001423055.1 of Rathayibacter sp. Leaf299. NCBI lineage: Bacteria > Bacillati > Actinomycetota > Actinomycetes > Micrococcales > Microbacteriaceae > Rathayibacter > Rathayibacter sp. Leaf299. Next base: position 414,614 of record NZ_LMNT01000003.1, on the reverse strand, counting down.
GTTGCAGATCGGTGGATTGCCGAGTCGGCTGAATCTGATGGGTCGCTGGTAAGTAGGGCGTATCTGCTAGACAATCTCGCGCTGACATTACGGCGTCTTCCCGAGCGCTTAGGGGATGCACTCAAGGCGCTGTCAGAATCATCAGAAATCCGAAAGCGAGTCGATGATCCTGCAGGTCGCGCTCATTCCCTGCGGAATCAGGGAGTCATTCACACGCAGCTCGGCAACTTCTCCGAGGCCGAGCACGTTCTGCTCGAGGCTTTGACGATATTCGAGGAAATTGACTACTACCGTGGGACCTCCGCGACCGAGGCAGCGTTGGGCGAGGCTTATGAAGCGCAGAAGAAGTACGCAGAAGCGGAAAAGATGTATGAGGACTCCCTCGCAGTCAATTCCACTCATGGGAACCGGCAGGGGACATCGATGAATCTATCTCAACTATCACGAGTACTTGCGCGGCAAGATCGACTTGAAGAAGCTGAGGCCTACGCGTCTAGATGTGTCGAGATAAACGAAAAAACCGGAAATCCTGAAGGCTTGGCAGCCGGATTGCAAGCGCTCGGACGGATAGCACGCCTTCGAGGTCAATATCCTGAATCAATCGAGTACCTTTCTGATGCGCTCGAAGGATTCAACAAATTGGAGCAGATGACCGGCGTCGTGAGTACCTCCATCGAGCTCGCGCGTTCTTTGGAAGGTGAAGGCGACTCGAAGGCATCTGCGGCTCTGTTGGGTAGCGTTGTGAGGAGACTTGATTCAATTCCAAATTCTGCGCTTCGTCGTGAGTACGAGGCGGCAGTGGCGGAACTGAACATGCCAGAAAGCTGACGCGGGAGTTCACACCGCCTGCGAGAACCCCAGCGCTGCATCCGCGAGGTGCCGCAGGTGCTCCGGCACCGGCCGCCCCTTCGACTCCATCGACTGCGCCCAGAGCCGGCCCGCCCGGTAGGAGGACCGCACGAGCGGACCCGAGAGCACGCCGAGGAAGCCGATGTCCTCCGCCTCCTCCTTGATCGCCACGAACTCCTCCGGATGCACCCAGCGATCGACCGGCAGGTGCCGCGGCGTCGGCCGCAGGTACTGCGTGATCGTCAGCAGGTCGGTGCCCGCGTCGTGCAGGTCCTGCAGCGCCTGCGAGATCTCCTCGCGCTCCTCGCCCATGCCCAGGATGAGGTTCGACTTGGTGATCAGACCCGCGTCGCGCCCCTGCGTGAGCACGTCGAGCGAGCGCTCGTAGCGGAACGCGGGCCGGATCCGCTTGAAGATCCGCGGGACGGTCTCGACGTTGTGCGCGAACACCTCCGGCCGCGCCTCGAACACACGGCCGAGGTGCTCCGGGCGCCCGGTGAAGTCGGGCACGAGGATCTCGACGCCGGTGCCGGGGGACTGCGCGTGGATCTGGCGGATGGTCTCGGCGTAGAGCCAGGAGCCCTCGTCCGCGAGGTCGTCGCGCGCGACTCCGGTGACCGTGGCGTAGCGGAGGTTCATCCGCGCCACCGATTCGCCCACGCGCCGCGGCTCGTCGGCGTCGTAGTCGGCGGGCTTGCCGGTGTCGATCTGGCAGAAGTCGCAGCGGCGCGTGCACTGGGCGCCGCCGATGAGGAACGTGGCCTCGCGGTCCTCCCAGCACTCGAAGATGTTCGGGCAGCCCGCCTCCTGGCAGACCGTGTGCAGCTCCTCGCTCTTCACGAGCGACTGCAGCTGCCGGTACTCCGGCCCCATGGTCGCCTTGGTCTTGATCCAGTCGGGCTTGCGCTCGATCGGAGTCTCGGCGTTGCGGATCTCGAGTCGGAGCAGCTTGCGTCCGCCCGCCCCGGCGCTCATGCGGCCACCTCCGCGGCCTGCTCCGCAGAGAACTCGAGCGAGCACTCGCGGAACCGCTGATCGACCAGGGCGCGCACCGCCTCCATCGTCACGGCGCTGCCCGTCTCGCGCTCGATCGTCGTCACTCCGGCGTCCGAGATGCCGCAGGCGACGATGCTGGAGTAGGGCTCGAGGCTGTTCGAGACGTTGAGCGCGAAGCCGTGCATCGTCACACCGCCGGCGACGCGGATGCCGATGGCCGCGATCTTGTCCGCACCGAGCGGTCGCCGGATCCACACGCCCGAGCGCCCGTCGATCCGCTCGCCCGTGACCCCGAGGTCGGCGAGCACGGCGATCAGCATGCCCTCGAGGGAGCGGACGTAGGCGACCACGTCGACCGGCTCGCGCAGCCTCACGATCGGGTACCCGACGAGCTGACCGGGCCCGTGCCAGGTGATCCTGCCGCCGCGGTCGACGTCGACGACGGGGGAGCCGTCGACCGGGCGCTCGTGCGCCTCGGTCCGCTTGCCCGCGGTGTAGACGGAGGCGTGCTCGCAGAGCACCAGCACGCCGTCGCGCCCGGCGACCACCTCGTCGTGGAGGCGGCGCTGCAGCTGCCAGCCGTCGCGGTAGTCCAGAGGAGCTGCGGAGTCGCCCGCCAGAAGTGTCTCGATCACGTCGCCACCCTAGACGCTTTCCTGCACTGAGCCCAGTTAATCGAGCCGAGCCCCCGCAGAACCGAGCACTCCGCGGCTCCGGTAGAATTCCGGGCATCATGGCTACTTTCGGCACCCTCTCCGATCGACTCGTCGAGACCTTCAAGAACCTCCGCACGAAGGGCAAGCTCTCGGCCTCGGACGTCGACGGCACCGTCCGCGAGATCCGGCGCGCGCTGCTCGACGCCGACGTTGCGCTGGACGTGGTCAAGGCCTTCACCGGGAAGGTGCGCGAGCGCGCCCTCGGCGACGAGGTCAACAAGGCGCTGAACCCGGCGCAGCAGGTCGTGCAGATCGTCAACGAGGAGCTCGTCGCGATCCTCGGCGGGCAGTCGCGCCGCCTCGAGTTCGCGAAGCGCCCGCCGACCGTCATCATGCTCGCGGGCCTCCAGGGTGCGGGCAAGACGACCCTCGCCGGCAAGCTCGGCAAGTACCTCGGCAAGGACGGGCACACCCCGCTCCTCGTCGCCGCCGACCTCCAGCGCCCCAACGCGGTGCAGCAGCTGCAGGTCGTCGGCGAGCAGGCCGGAGTCGCGGTCTACGCTCCCGAGCCCGGCAACGGGGTCGGCAATCCGGTCAAGGTCGCGCAGAACGCGATCAAGTTCGCCGTCGACAAGCAGTACGACACCGTCATCATCGACACCGCCGGCCGCCTGGGCGTCGACGCCGACATGATGAAGCAGGCGTCCGACATCCGCCGCGTCACGAACCCCGACGAGGTCCTCTTCGTCATCGACGCCATGATCGGACAGGACGCGGTCGCCACCGCGAAGGCTTTCCAGGAGGGCGTCGATTTCACCGGAGTCGTGCTGTCGAAGCTCGACGGCGACGCGCGGGGCGGAGCAGCGCTGTCCGTCGCCTCGCTGACCGGTCGGCCGATCCTCTTCGCCTCCACGGGCGAGGGCCTCGACGACTTCGAGCAGTTCCACCCCGACCGTATGGCGAGCCGGATCCTCGACCTCGGCGACGTGCTGACCCTCATCGAGCAGGCGCAGTCCGCGTTCGACGAGGACGAGGCGCGCAAGGTCGCCGAGAAGATCATGAGCGACTCGTTCACGCTCGACGACTTCCTCGGCCAGATGCAGCAGCTGCGCAACATGGGTTCGATCAAGAAGATGATCGGCATGCTCCCGGGCGCGAAGGGCATGCGCGAGCAGCTCGACCAGTTCGACGAGCGCGAGATCGTGCGCACCGAGGCCATCATCCAGTCGATGACCAAGGCCGAGCGCGTGAACCCGAAGCTGCTCAACGGCTCCCGGCGCCTGCGCATCGCGCGGGGCTCGGGCATGACCGTGACCGACGTGAACCAGCTCGTGCAGCGCTTCGAGCAGGCCGCGAAGATGATGAAGACCGTGGCCAAGGGCGGCATGCCGAACGTGCCCGGCATGGGTCCCGTCCCCGGAGCCGGCTACCAGGGCCGTCCGAAGCCGCAGAAGAAGAAGACGTCGAAGTCGGGCAACCCGGCGAAGCGCGCGGCCGAGAACGCGGCGATCACCTCCGGCCCGCGTTCCGGCGACGCCGGCGGCTCGGGCTTCGGCCTCGGCGGCGGCACGGGCCCGCAGGCCCAGCCCACCCCCGAGGAGCTGGAGCAGCTGCAGAAGTTCCTCGGCCGATGACGGCGGGGCGACGGATCGCCGCAGCGGCCCTCGCGGCCGTCGCCGTCGTCGGGCTCGCGGGCTGCGCCGAGACGTCCGGAGCGGATGCGATGTCGGCTCCCGCTCCCGAGGAGCTCGTCGGCCGGTGGGTGACCGGAGTCGCATACGAGTCCCCGGACGTGCCGTTCCTCCTGATCGCCGACGACGGCACCTGGACCGGCTCGGACGGCTGCAACGGCGTGCAGGGCGAGTGGTCGATCGACGGCGAGGGAGCGCTCAGCGTCGACGCCGGGCCGAGCACGATGATCGCGTGCGACGGAGTCGCACTGCCGACGATCTTCTCGGAGGCGTCGATGGCCGCGATCGACGGCGGACGCCTCCGCCTCTTCGACGACGCCGGCGCCACCACCGTCAAGCTCGCCCGCTCGACCTCCGACGACGCCCCGACCACCGCCCCCGACCCCGCCGGCGAGTAGCGGCCTGGCTTCCCTCGCGGATCGAGCCTCTGCTGATCGAGTAGCCCGCGCAGCGGGCGTATCGAGATCCACGTCACCCGGAGCCGGTGGGTCTCGATACGCGCCTGCGGCGCTACTCGACCAGCAAGAAGGGGCGCCTGCGCTACTCGACCAGCAGAAGGGGCGCCTGAGGCGCTCCTCTCCCCGCGACGGAAGACGCGTCCCCGTCACTCCCGAGGTCTAGCGTGGAGAGCATGACAACCACCACCGCGCGCCCGGTCCGCATCGGCGTCCAGATCGCCCCTCAGCACGTGTCCTACGAGGTCATCCGCGACACCCTCGCCGAGATCGAGGACCTCGGCGTCGACATCGCCTTCAACTGGGATCACTTCTACCCGCTCTCGGGCGAGCCCGACGGCCTCCACTTCGAGGGCTGGAGCATGCTCGCCGCCTGGGCCGAGCAGACCAGCCGCATCGAGTTCGGCCCGCTCGTGACCTGCAACAGCTACCGCAACCCCGACCTGCTGGCCGACATGGCCCGTACGGTCGACCACATCAGCGCGAAGGGCGCGGAGGGCCGCTTGATCTTCGGCATCGGCTCCGGCTGGTTCGAGCGCGACTACCAGGAGTACGGCTACGAGTTCGGCACCGCCGGCTCGCGACTGGACGAGCTGTCCGAGGCCATGCCGCGCATCCGCAGCCGCTGGGAGAAGCTGAACCCCGCTCCCACCCGCGACATCCCCGTGATGATCGGCGGCGGGGGAGAGAAGAAGACCCTGCGGATCGTCGCCGAGCACGCCGACATCTGGCACAGCTTCTCGGACGTCCCCACCCTCGAGCGCAAGCTCGGAGTCCTGGGCGACTGGTGCGCGAAGGTGGAGCGCGATCTCTCCGCGATCGAGATCTCGACCGGTGTGAACATCCCCGCCGAGGGCGGCGACGGCGCGTTCGCGGTCGCCGATCAGCAGTTCGACCTCGGCGCGCGCCTGTTCACCCTCGGCATCACCGGGCCCGACATCGATCTCGCGCCGGTGCGCGAGCTCCTGTCCTGGCGCGACGGCAAGAACAGCACCACCCGCTGATCGGGGAGGGGCGGGAGCTCGACTCCCGCCCTACTCCGTGACCGTCGGCGCCGAATCGGTCGGGACGCTCTGCCCGAGCCCGGCCTTCTCGGCCGCCAGCGCGAAGGCCTCCGCGAGGGCGAGCTGGCCGGCCTCCGTCGGGTGGATGCCGTCCTCGGCGAGCAGCCCGTCGGCGCGGAGCGGATCGGGGTACTCGAGAGCCCCGCCGCCGGCCGCGGTCACCGCGTCCACGAGGGCCTGGTCGTAGGCGGCGAGGTCGGCGGGCCGCGGGTCGGGTCCCCAGACGGAGTCGACCGCGATCAGTCGCGCGGACGGGACGGCCGCCGCGATCGCCTGGACCGCCGGAGGGATCGCGGCGACGACCTCGTCGACGGACGAGCCGAGGTCGTTGCTGCTCGCCAGGACGACGACGGCGTCCGGCTCGGTCGCGGCGATCTCCTCGGCGCGCTCCCCGATCGGGGACCCGCAGGTCCCCGGCCTGACGAAGCCGCCGCCGTCGCAGCCGAGGTTGGTCACCGTCCAGCCGAACGCGTCGCCGACGAGCACGGGCCAGGCGGCTTCCGCGTCGAGTCCGTAGCCGCGCACGATGCTGTCCCCGACGAACGTGACCCGCGCGCCGGCCGGGATCGCTCCTCCGACGACGAGCGGGTTCGGGGCCTCGGCGTCGCGGGTCGGGGCCGGAGTCGCGGTCGCTATGTCGGTCGCCGCGGGCTCCGCTGCGGACGAGCACCCGGCCAGCCCCAGCACGAGGGCCGCGACCAGCACGAGCCGCCGCGTCGCGGTCATGCCCGCGGATCCCGCAGTCCGTCGCGCAGCTCGCCGGCGAGTGCCCGCACGACCGCCTTCAGGTCGCCGTCGTTCGCCGCGGCGACCTTCAGCTGCCGCTGGTAGCTGGCGCCGGCGACGAGGATCAGCTCGACGTCGGCGAGCTCGGCCGTGCAGTCCAGGCGCTCGGCGACGGGCGCGAGCGTCACGAGCAGATCGCGGATGTCGTCGGTCACGAGGCGCTCGGCCCCCGCGCTGTCCAGGATGATCTCGGCGTCGAGGCCGTACCGCGCCGCGCGCCACTTGTTCTCGCGCACGTACCAGGGCTGCATGGTCGGCAGGTCCTCGCCCTGGTCCAGGCGCGTCGACAGGTGCTCGACGAGGCACTGGATGAGTGCGGCGACCGCGCCGATCTCCTCCGCCGACGAGAGGCCGTCGCACGCGCGCATCTCGAGCGTGCCCCACTGCGGCGAGGGGCGGATGTCCCAGCGGACCTCGGTGTGGTCGTCGATGACGCCGGTGCGCATCATGTCGTCGACGTACTCCTCGTAGTTCGCCCACGCGCCGAACTGGGGAGGAAGGCCCGCCGTCGGCAGCTGCTGGAACATCAGGGCGCGGTTCGAGGCGTACCCGGTGTCCACTCCGCCCCAGAACGGGCTCGACGCCGACAGAGCCTGCAGGTGCGGGTAGTAGTCGAGCAGCGAGTTCAGGATCGCGAGCACCTTGTCGCGGTCCTCGATGCCGACGTGCACGTGGATGCCCCAGATCATCATGTTCCGGCCCCACCACTGGGTCCGGTCGATGAGCCGGTGGTAGCGCTCCTTGTCGGTGATGCTCTGGTCGTACCACTGCGCGAAGGGATGGGTGCCGGAGCAGACGAGGTCCAGGCCCATGGGGTCCGTGATCTCGCGCACCTGGCGCAGCTGGTCCTGCAGATCGGCGACGGCGTCGCGGACGGTCGTGTGCACACCGGAGACGAGCTCGACGGTGTTGCGCAGCAGCTCGCCGGTGATCCGCGGATGCGGCTCGCCGTCCTCCCCGCGGAGGGCCTCGAGCACGACGTCGGCGACGTTGGCCAGATCGCCCGTCTGCCGGTCGACGATCGCGACCTCCCACTCGATCCCGAGCGTGGAGCGGTCGGACTGGGCGAAGCTGATCTCCATGGCGTCGTCTCCGTCGATCCGGCGTCCACCGGGTCGGGACGCACGGCTTTCATCGTCCCACGACTCGCGGAGGCGGACGTGTGGGCTGTCCGCGCGGGGTCACAGGTGGTCGTCCGGTCGCGATCCGCGGCTCCGCGGCCCCGGGACCTGCATGTCGCGCCCGCGCGCCGGGCGTTTTTCTGGCAGAATGATCCGTCGGGTCCGAGGCGGTCGACCCTCTACTCACCGCCGAAGAAACCCCCTCGAGCTTCCGGCCGGGTGTGCACCCCACGCTCACGGCTCAGTTCATCCATCATCGACCTCATCGGTCAACGACCACACAGGAGAATTGTGGCTGTCAAGATTCGTCTGAAGCGCCTCGGCAAGATCCGAGCGCCCTACTACCGCATCGTCGTCGCCGACTCGCGCACCAAGCGCGACGGCCGCGTCATCGAGGAGATCGGCAAGTACCACCCCACCGAGGAGCCCTCGTTCATCCAGGTCGACTCCGAGCGTGCGCAGTACTGGCTCGGCGTCGGCGCGCAGCCGACCGAGCAGGTCGCCGCGATCCTCAAGCTGACCGGAGACTGGGGCCGCTACAAGGGCGACGCCGACGCCGTCAGCACCGTCAAGGTGAAGGAGCCCAAGGCGCCCTTCGTCATCGACGCCAAGAAGAAGCCCGTCCTCAAGCCCAAGACCGAGGCTCCGGCCAAGGCCGCTCCGGCCGAGGACACCGCCGACGAGACCTCCACCGAGGCGTAGTCCATGCTCGCTCCTGCCGTCGAACACCTCGTCAAGGGGATCGTCGAGAACCCCGATGAGGTCCGTGTCGTGGCGACGAGCTCCCCACGCGGAGAGGTCCTCGAGGTGCGCGTGCACCCCGAGGACCTCGGCCGCGTGATCGGACGTTCCGGCCGCACCGCCAAGGCCGTCCGCACCCTGGTCGCCGCTCTCGCCGACGGCCGTCGCGTCCGCGTCGACGTCGTCGACACCGACAAGTAGAGGTGGCGACCCCCGGAACGGGCACGACGCAGCTCCGCGTCGCCCGACTCACCAAGGCCCACGGCCTCAAGGGCGCCATCAAGCTCGAGCTCTACACCGACGAGCCCGACAAGCGCTTCACGCCCGGATCCACGTTCACGTTGCAGGTGCCCCGCACCTCCGAGTGGCACGGGAAGAAGCTCGAGCTCGTCGAGCTGCGCTGGTACAACAGCCACCCCGTCGCGTTCTTCAAGGGCGTCGACGACCGCAGCGCCGCCGAGACGCTCCTGAAGGCGATCCTCTGGATCGACGAGGAGGTCCGCACGACGCCGGGCGAGGACGACTCCTGGTACGACTACCAGCTCGTCGGAATGAAGGTCGTCCGCGACGGAGCCGAGGTCGGCACCGTCCGCCGCGTCGATCACTTCCCGGCACAGGATCTGCTCATCGTGGCGACTCCCTCCGGCGAGGTCATGGTGCCGTTCGTCACCGCGATCGTGCCGTCCATCGACCCCGTTGCCGGTGTCGTCACCGTCACTCCTCCGACCGGACTCTTCGAGGAGATCGTCGAGGTGGAGCCGACGCAGGTGGATCTGACGGGCGTCGACCTGTCCGATCCCGAGCTCGCGACGATCGCCGGGACCGACTCCGGGGACGGCGATGCCGATCAGGACGCGATCGCGACCGACGCCCCCTCCTCCGAGGACGACTCGACCGACGCGACCCCCGCGGAGGACCCCCGGTCGTGAGGATCGACATCGTCACGATCTTCCCGGAGTTCTTCGGGGTGCTCGACATCAGCCTGCTCGGGCGTGCGCGCCAGAGCGGGCTGATCGAGCTCGGCGTGCACGATCTGCGCTCCTTCACCCACGACCGGCACCGCACTGTCGACGACACTCCCTACGGCGGAGGCGCCGGCATGGTCATGCGCCCGGAGCCGTGGGGCGAGGCGCTCGACACGATCCTCGAATCCGCCGGCGACGCGGATCCGCTCGTGGTCTTCCCCTCGCCGGCCGGTGAGGTCTTCACGCAGGCCACCGCTCGGCAGCTCGCCGACGAGAAGGCGCTCGTCTTCGGCTGCGGCCGCTACGAGGGCATCGACCAGCGCGTCGTCGACCACACCGCGACCCGCGCCCGCGTCCGGATGATCAGCCTCGGCGATTACGTGCTGAACGGTGGCGAGGTCGCCGTCATGGCCATGATCGAGGCCGTCGGCCGACTCGTCCCCGGCGTCGTCGGCAACCCGGCGAGCCTGGTCGAGGAGAGCCACTCCGACGGTCTGCTCGAGTACCCCAGCTACACCAAGCCCGCGTCCTGGCGCGGCCTCGACGTCCCCCCGGTGCTGCTCAGCGGCAACCACGGAGCGATCGCCGCGTGGCGCCACGAGCAGAGCGTCGAGCGCACCCGCCGCGTTCGCCCGGAGCTGCTGCCCTAGGGTCTGCCCTCGGCGCGCCGCTCGGCGAGGCGCCGCTCCCGCATCGCGAGGAACAGCGGGAACGCGAAGGCGAGCGCGACCAGCGGAGCGAGCAGCACGTAGACCCAGAGCCGCTTCATCCTGAGACGCCGTCCTTCGGCGACGATCAGGGCCACCGCCGCGATCGCGACGATCAGCAGATCGGTCGTCAGCGACGACACCGCCGGCCCGCCGTCGAACCAGGCGCCGAGGAAGTTGACGCTCTCGAGCACGGCGCGGATGTTGTGCGTCCAGGTGCCGACGAGCCCGAGGACCGCGAGGACGAGGTAGACCAGCGCCAGCGGCGTCCAGTTCTTCAGCAGTCGGTTCATCGCGGGACCTCCGGGGTGCGCGGTCGGGTGAGCACGGCGACGGCGCCGCCGAGCAGGAGGAGGGCGAGGCCGAGACCGACGGCCGCGGTGAGCGCATCCGGAGCGACGATCGACTGGCCGCGCAGCGCCTGCCAGCAGGTGATCGCGACGACACCGGCCCACCCGACGGAGGCGAGCACGAGCAGTCGGGCGCGCACGGCCGAGTAGGCGAGCAGCGGGACGCGTCGTCCGAGCAGACGCAGGCCGATCGCCAGCAGCGGCAGACCCTGCAGGGCGTGCATCCCGACGAAGTGCGGGATGCGGAGGTCGCCGCCCGTGGTGCTCCAGCCGAGCAGCGGCAGGCCCGTGCCGCCGTCCGGCACGCCGACGGCGTGCGCTCCGACGACCCCCTGGTAGTCCGAGATCTGGTCCGCGGTCGGACCGGTCATCAGGAAGGCCAGCGCCATGCCCACCAGGCCGATCACGAGTCCTGCCCGTACGGCGACCGTCAGGGCCGCATCGCCCAGGGGGGCCCGGGCCAGGAGGAGCGCCAGGACCAGGGTGGCGAGCCAGACGACCACGATCGACACGGCCATGGTCGTCCACATCACCGAGTGCAGGGGCGTGCTGACGTCGAAGTGGCTCGCGGCCCCGACGGCCGCGGCGCCGCCGATGACGACCATCTCGATCACCAGGCCCGCTGCCGCGACGGTGCCGAGGATCCGTCCGAGGCGGCGGCGGCGGGGGAGGAGTCCGATCAGCCACGCGAGGGTCAGCGCGTAGACGGCGATCGAGAGGCAGAACTTGAGCGGCTTCGCCCAGACGGGCTGCCCGGCGAGCTCGCGCGGATCGACGAGGAGCGCGACGACGCAGAACGCGGCCCCGACGGCCATCGCGATCGCGAGGGCGAGGAGGGGACGGTGCGGACGGGCGGGGGCCTCGGAGACCGGCGCCTCCTGCACGGCGGTCATCGCGATGCGCCCTCGGCCGGGCCGAACCGGCGCTGCGTCTCGCGGGCCTGGGCCACTCGGCGCAGCGACTGCAGGACCACGTCGCCGAGAGCCGTCCCGACCGCCGCGATCGACGCCTGCTCGCTCACGCTCTCCCTCGCCTCGAGCTCGTCGAGGTCGGCGCGGGCGACGAGCTCGGCCGCCTCCTCGTAGCGCTCGAGCCAGTCGGGGGTCATCGCTCCGCCGGAGGCCTCCAGGGCGTCCAGCGCGCGGGCCGCCGTCGCGACCGCGGGGTGCTCGCACAGCATCGGGCCGACGAGCGAGCGGATGCGCTCCAGCGAGCCCTCCGTCGCCGGGGCCTCCGAGTCGGCGTTCGCCGAGACGACGTCCTGCGCCACCTCGAACGCGTGCGCAGGGGGTGCCCCGCTGTCGAGGACCGCTGTGATGCGCTTCGCGCCGGCGATGCCGACTCCTCCGCTCTCGATGAGACCGCGGAGCAGGCGGAGCCGCGCGACGTGGGCGTCGCCGTACTCCGCCCGCTGGGGCACCGAGGACTCGCCCGTGGCGAGGATCCCCTCCCGGATGTAGTACTTGATCGTGGCGACGCTGACGCCCGTGAGGCGAGCGAGCTCGGAGATGCGCATACGGAGAGTATGGCTATCCGATAGTGCCGCTGTCCAGCGCTGTCGCCGACGCGGTCTTCTCCGCGTCAGTCCCGGGCGGTGAGGACCAGCGCCCCGGTCTCGGTGATCGCGATCGTGTGCTCCATGTGCGCCCCGCGCGAGCCGTCGCGGCTGCGGAGGGTCCAACCGTCCTTGTCGGTGAAGATCTCGTCGGTCGTCTGCAGGAACCACGGCTCGATCGCGACGACCAGGCCCGGCCGCAGCGGGTAACCGCGCCCGGCGCGTCCGTCGTTCGGGACGTGCGGGTCCCCGTGCATCGTGCGCCCGACGCCGTGGCCGCCGAAGTCGGTGTTGATGCTCAGCCCCTCGGCGCGGGCGACCGCGGCGATCGCGGCCGAGATGTCGCCGATCTTCCCGCCCGGCTTCGCGGCGGCGATGCCGGCCTCGAGCGCGCGGGTGGTGGTGTCGATGAGGGCGAGGTCCTCGTCGCGCGGCGCGCCGACCACGACGCTGACGGCGGAGTCGGACACCCAGCCGTTCACGGACGCCGCGAAGTCGAGCGTCAGCAGGTCGCCGTCCCGCAGGCGGTAGTCGAACGGCAGCCCGTGCAGCACGGCGTCGTTGACGGACGTGCAGAGCACCTTGCCGAAGGGGCTGGCGCCGAAGGAGGGGTGGTAGTCGATGTAGCAGGACTCGGCGCCCGCCGTCCGGATCATGTCGTGGGCGAGGCGGTCGAGCTCGAGCAGGTTGACGCCCACTCCGGCCGCGGCGACGGTGGCCTGCAGGACCTCGGCCACGAAGCGGCCGGCGGGTCGCATCTCCTCGATCTCGGCGGGCGTGCGCAGCTCGATCATCCTGATCCTCTCGGGGGTCGCTGAGGCGTTGCTCAGCGGTGGTGGGTACGGTCGGTGCATGCGCACGCGACGGGCTTTCGGTTCCTGGCAGTATCCGGCCGCGATCGTCCTGCCCCTGTGGATCCTCCTGGGGTACGGACTCTTCGGGGGATCGAGCGGGTGGACCGTTCTCGGCCTCGTCATCGCCCTCCCCATTCTGGCGCTCAGCCTCGCCGTCGTTGCGAGCATCGTGGCGTTTCGGGTGACTGTGCGGCCGACGCGCACTCCTGCGTGGGGCGACGTCGCCGCTCTGGGCGCCTGGCACGCGTCGCTGATCGCCCTCGGCTTCTTCCCTCCGGGTGCGTGGGCTCTGGGACTCCTCTCGGTGCTGCTCGGAGTCGTGGCGCTCGGCCACTCCGTCTGGCGCTTCCTCCACGACGCGCGGGCGACGCTGGTGGCCTTCGCCGAGGCGTCGACCGTGCAGGCCCAGGGCGGCCGGCCGGTGACGGGCGAGGGCTTCGACCCGGAGCGCCCGCAGGACGGTCAGACGATCGTCCTCTGAGCGGGCCGCAACCCCGCTTTGACGCGGATCGGCGCGCCGTGACAGAATAAGCGCTTGTGCCTCGCGCAGGCTCTGCCACAGGGGAGCCGCTACGACGCGGGGCGCGCACCGACTTCCCACCCACGAAACGGTGCTCGACCTGTGGCGGGCACGGAGAGCGATAGAACATGCACATCCTCGATAACGTCGATGCGGCGTCACTCCGGACCGACATCCCCGACTTCCGTGCGGGCGACACCGTCAAGGTCCACGTCAACATCGTCGAGGGAACCCGCTCGCGCGTCCAGGTCTTCCAGGGCGTCGTCATCGGCCGCTCCAACGAGGGCGTCCGCGAGACCTTCACCGTCCGCAAGGTCAGCTTCCAGGTCGGCGTCGAGCGCACCTTCCCGGTGCACTCCCCGGTGATCGACCACATCGAGGTCGTCACCCGCGGAGACGTGCGCCGCGCGAAGCTCTACTACCTGCGGAACCTCCGCGGCAAGAAGGCCAAGATCAAGGAGAAGCGCTGACCCCCAGCGGGTCTCCGCACACTCTTCCCGAACCCCGGTCCACTTATGATGGACCGGGGTTCGACCCTTTCCGGGGGCCGGTCCTGCCGGTGAACCCGGCCCGGTGATGCTCGGTCCCGGATGATCCACAGCTAGGGGCGACGGCACGCGATGACAGACAGCACGGCCCCGGTCCGGCTCGAAGGCGACGGCGAGCACGCCCGCCACACCGCGGAGCCGGAGCGGCCCCGCAGGCGCCGCGGCCTGCTCCTCTTCCTCCGAGACGTCCTGATCATCTTCGTCGTCGCGGTGCTGGTCTCGTTCCTCGTGAAGACGTTCCTGATCCGCTCGTTCTACATCCCGTCGTCCTCGATGGAGCAGACGCTCGTCGAGAACGACCGCATCCTCGTGAACGAGCTGGTCCCCGACCTGGTGCCGATCTCGCGCGGTGACGTCGTCGTCTTCCGCGATCCAGGTGGATGGCTCTCGCCGAGCACCGAGCCGGACGTGCCGCCGTTCCAGGCCGCCGTCGACTCCGCCCTCGCGATCGTCGGCCTCACCGCTCCCGACAGCAACGATCACCTGATCAAGCGCGTCATCGGCCTGCCCGGCGACCGGATCACGTGCTGCACCCCGCTCGGCCAGGTCGAGGTCAACGGCAACCCGATCGACGAGCCCTACGTGAAGCTCCCCGACGGTGTCCAGGCCGTCTCGGCGACCCCGTTCGACGTGACCGTGCCCGAGGGCTCGCTCTGGGTCATGGGCGACAACCGCTACAACTCGGCCGACTCGCGCTACAACACCGACAAGCCCGGCAACGGCTTCGTCCCGATCGACAACGTCGTCGGCCGGGCGGTCCTGGTGACCTGGCCGGTGGAGCAGTGGGCATGGCTGGACGACTACCCGGCCGTGTTCCGCGGGGTCGAGAAGGACGCGTCGGAGTCGTCCGAGTCGTCCGAGTCCTCCTCCGAGGCCGGGCAGGGCTAGGTGGTCGTCGCCGAACCGACGCTGTCGATGGAGCGGCGCCTCTTCCGCCAGGGCTACGAGAGCATCATCGGCTGCGACGAGGTGGGCCGCGGAGCGATCGCCGGCCCCGTCTCGGTCGGTGTCGTCTCGATCGCCCGCCGCTGCGGCCGCTTCCCTGAGGGGCTGCGCGACTCGAAGCTGCTGGCTCCGGCCCGTCGTGAGGCGCTGCTGCCCGGCGTGGTGAAGTGGGTCTCGGGCTGGGCGATCGGCGAGTCCTCCGCCGACGAGATCGACGACTCCGGCATCATCGCCGGCCTCGGCCGCGCCGCGTCCCGGGGCATCGAGCGCCTCGTCGACCAGGGCGTCGACCTGGCGACGTCCGTGGTGCTGCTCGACGGCAAGCACGACTGGCTGACGCCGGCACTGGGGGAGTGGGCCGCCGAGCTGACCATCGTCACCCGCATCAAGGCCGACCGCGACTGCGCGTCCGTCTCGGCCGCCTCCGTGCTGGCGAAGGTCGGCCGCGACGGTCAGATGGTGCGCCACCACGACGAGTTCGCCGACTACGCCTGGGACAGCAACAAGGGCTACGGCAGCGCCGCGCACTGGGCGGGCCTGGACCGCGTCGGGCCGTCTCCGCTGCACCGCGTCACGTGGCTGTCCAAGCCGCGCGAGGCCGTCGCCGTCGAGGAGCCCGCGGCGTCCGGCGCTCCCGCACCCGCGTAGGATTGACGGACGATGGATGAGGACGAATTCGAGGACTACGACCGCGAGGTCGAGCTGGCACTGTACCGGGAGTACCGCGACGTCGTCTCGCAGTTCTCGTACGTCGTCGAGACCGAGCGCCGCTTCTACCTCGCGAACGAGGTCGATCTCGTGCGACGCGACACCGAGCACGACTTCTACTTCGAGCTGACCATGCGCGACGTGTGGGTCTGGGACGTCTACCGCTCCGACCGCTTCGTGAAGTCGGTCCGCGTGCTGACCTTCAAGGACGTCAACGTCGAGGAGCTCTCCCGCAAGGAGTTCGAGCTCCCCAAGGAACTCGCGCTCGACGAGTAGCGCTCCGCGCCGCGCTCATTGGGGGCTTCGCTCGCCTCCCTCATGCTGGTCGAGTAGCCGCCCCCGGCGGCGTATCGAGACCCACCTCGCGTCGAACTGATCCCTCCACAGCTCCTTTTTCCGCGCTCTCTCCCGAGATCCACCCTCTGCCGTCCCGCCCCCACTTCTCCTCCGCGACTCTGCGTGCGGGAGGTCTTCATGGACAAGGACGAGTTGGGTCGGCGGGGCGAGGAGATCGCTGCGGCGCATCTGAGGGCGAAGGGCTTCGAGCTCTTGGACCGCAACTGGCGGGTGCGGGAGGGTGAGCTCGACATCGTGGCGCGTGAGGGTGCGGCGCTGGTGGTGGTGGAGGTGAAGACGCGCTCCTCCGCACGGTTCGGGATGCCGATCGAGGCGATCACGCGGGCGAAGGCGCAGCGGCTGCGGCGGCTGGCGTACGCGTGGGCTCGGGAGCACGATCAGCGTGCGCGGCATCTGCGGATCGATGCGGTGGGGATCATCGCGCCGGACGGGGTGCCGGTGCAGGTGCGGCACTTCCGGGCGGTGGCGTGATGGGCATGGGTCGCACGTCCGCGGTCGGCCTGGTCGGGTTCACGGGAGCGGTGGTCGGAGTGGAGGCGCACTCCTCCGACGGCACTCCTGCGATCGGGATCATCGGGCTCCCGGATGCGGCGCTGTCGCAGGCGAAGGAGCGGGTGCGGTCGGCGGCGATCAACTCGGGCAGCGTGATCTCGGAGTACAAGATCACGGTGAACCTCTCACCGGCTGCAATGCCCAAGCACGGGTCCGCGTTCGATCTCGCGATCGGCCTGGCCGCGCTGGCGGCGCTGGGCGAGGTGAACGGCGAGTCCGTGGCATCCGTGGTGCACGTCGGCGAGCTCGGTCTGGACGGGAGGCTCCGTTCCGTTCCGGGTGTGCTGCCCGCGGTGCTCGCCGCGGCGCGCGCAGGTCGTCGCCGCGTCATGGTGCCGCTCGAGGACCGCGCCGAGGCCGAGCTCGTCGACGGCATCGAGATCATCGCCGTCTCGTCACTCGCGGCAGCGGCCGTCTGGCACGGAGCGGAGTGGGAAGTCCCGGTCCTGCCCGAACCCGCCGCGCAGGGTCAGGTCCCGGTCGGGCCGGTGTCGCGCCTGGACTTCGCCGACGTGATCGGCAACGAGGAGGCGGCGGAGGCGATGATCGCCGCGGCCGCGGGCGGTCACCACGTGTTCCTCCTGGGCCCGCCCGGCGCGGGCAAGACCATGCTCGCGACCAGGCTCCCGGGCATCCTCCCCGACCTCGACGACGACGCCGCCCTGGAGGCCACGTGCATGCGCTCCCTCGTGGGCGCGCCCACCGATGGCAGCCTCGTGCGCCGCCCGCCGTTCGAGAGCCCGCACCACTCCGCCTCGGCCGCCGCGATCGTCGGAGGCGGCAGCGGACGCATCCGCCCCGGCGCCGTCGCCCGCGCAACCCGCGGCGTCCTCTTCCTCGATGAGGCCCCCGAGTTCAGCGCAGTCGCGCTCGACGCGCTCCGGCAACCGCTGGAATCGGGCGTCATCCGCATCCACCGCGCGAACGCGGTCGCCGAGTTCCCGGCGCGCGTGCAGCTGGTCCTCGCCGCGAACCCCTGCCCGTGCGGTCGCCACGGCATCCCGGGGGAGACGTGCACGTGCGCGCCCGCCCTGCGGCGCCGCTATCTCGCCCGCCTGAGCGGACCGCTGCTCGACCGGGTCGACATCCGACTGACAGTGCGCCGCATCGGAGCCGCTCAACTCGCCGCGCGGAGGGAGGAGCAGGGCATCACGACGGCGGACGCGCGCTCGCGGGTGACCGCGGCTCGGGACCGAGCCCGCGAGAGACTCCGGCGCACACCCTGGGCGACGAACGCCGAGGTCTCCGGCAGCTGGCTCCGCTCCGGCGATCAGCGGCCGACCTCGACCGAGTCGCGGACTCTCGACAAGGCGCTGGAGCGCGGCCTCGTCACGATGCGCGGCTACGACCGGGTACTCCGCCTGGCGTGGACTCTCGCGGACCTCGACGGCGTCGAGAGGCCGACCGCCGGCCATCTCGGACGCGCTCTCGTCCTCCGAGGAGGTGCGGCATGACCGCGAACCTGTTCGATCGCTCCGAGCTCCGTGCCGCCCGTTCCCTCCTGGCCGAGGGGGACGCCTCCGATGCCGCCGACGTGCTCGCGCGTGCGGCATGGAGCGGCCTGACCGAGCCGGGCGACGCCGTCGCGGCGACGCTCATCGACGCCGTCGGTGCCACGACCGCTCTCGGGCACGTCGTCTCGTCCGCGACCGCGTCCGACGTCCTCGCCGACTCCGACTGCACACCCGCCGAGCTGTCCACCCTCGCGGCGGGACTCGAGCGCTGGCGGCCTCGCCTGGACCGCGCGCTGGTCCTGCGTCGCATCGACATCGCGCAGAAGCTCAAGGCCCACCTGCTCCTGCCCGGCTCGCCCGGGTGGCCGGAGGCACTGGACGACCTGGGTCCGCACGCCCCGCTCGTCCTCTGGTCCCGAGGCGACCTCTCCGCCTTCGCCCCGACCCACCGGCTCGCCCTCGTCGGAGCTCGAGCCGCCACCGGGTACGGCGAGCACGTCACCGCCGAGCTCGCCGCAGGAGTCGCCGATCGCGGCGTCCTCGTCGTCTCCGGCGGCGCCTTCGGCATCGACGCGGTCGGCCACCGCGCCGTGCTCGGCTCCGGCGGGCGCACAGTCGCCTTCCTCGCCGGGGGGCCGGATCGGCTCTACCCGACGGCGCACTCCGAGCTTCTGCACCGCATCATCGCGACCCCCGGCTGCGCGGTCGTCACCGAGGTGCCCCCCGGTACCACTCCGACGAGATGGCGGTTCCTGCAGCGGAATCGGCTCATCGCTGCCTCGGCGGGCGCCACGGTCATCGTCGAGGCCGGCGCCCGGTCCGGATCCCTCAATACCGCCGGCCACGCGGCGGCTCTCGGCCGCCCCCTCGGAGCCGTCCCCGGCCCCGTCACGAGCGCGTCCTCCGCCGGTTGCCATCGCCTCCTCCGCGAGTTCGCGGCGACCTGTGTCACCTCGGCGCCGGAGGTCCTCGAGCTCCTCGGCGTGGGAGAGAGCGTCCCGACGGACCTCGTTCCCGGACCGGCCTCCCGCCTCGTCACCGCACTGCGGGAGCGCGGACAGCAGGACACCGACGCGCTCGCGCAGCACCTCGGGCTCCGAGTTTCCGACACGCTCGCGATCCTCGGCGCGCTCCTTGCTGAGGCCCACGTGCAGCGCACCGACGATGGAAGGTGGTCATCTGCGGGCCCCTGATGATCTGCCGAGTGACTGGCTCGAGCGGATCTAGAGTCGGCTCATGAACTGGTGGCAAGAATGGCTCGACCGGACGAGTTGGCTCGAGCTCGTTGCGGCGTTCCTCAGCGTTCTCATCTCGGTCGTAGTCGCGCTCAAGATTCAGGATCGCGACTTCAAGAAGCGGACAGGCGAAGCACTGGAGGCGGAGCGTGCTCGGGTCCTCGACGTCACTCAGGAGCGACGTCGCGCGCTGATCGAGCGCACTTTCGACCTGCTCAGCGGAATCCAGGCCTATGGGGACGGAGAGAATTTCGCTGACACTAAGGCACGCCGTTTGGCTCGGGCAGACCTGCGGAATCGGATCGACAAGACAGCTGCTCTCTTCGCGCTCGAACCGAACCGGGAAGGGCTGGACTTTGGGCCTCGGCTGAAGAATTGGATGCACGAGCTGCTCAATCCGCGGCCGGAAGGTCGGCTGAACGGCGACCGCGAGCAGATCGATAGCCTGGTCGCTTTCCTCGTCGAATGGGGACGAGGGGAGATGGCGTTGAGCGAATCGACGCTCGGCCCGGTGCCGCCTCATCGGCGGTCCAACTCAGCGGCCCGCGTCTGACCCGAGGCGCTTAGGCGACGCACCGTCTCGCAGACCTTCGCAACGCCTCGATCCCGCGGCTCGCCGGGCACCCGCTGTCGGTCGTCCGCCCTACGCTGAAAGCAGGTCAGCGAGGGGAGCGGCATGGACGACGAGGCGACGACGGCGGAGCATCCGCAGCTCGGGCACTTCCGGGCGGCCGATCGGGTGATCGCGCACCTCAGCGACACGCACTTCCTCGCCGAGGGCGCTCCGCTCTACGGAGTGGTCGACACAGTGGCGCGCCTCGACCAGGCCCTCGCACGGCTCGAGGAGCGCAGCGGTCGACTCGACGCCATCGTCGTCACGGGTGACGTGGCCGACCGGGGCGAGGAGGACGCCTACCGGCGGGTGAAGGCGGCACTCGCTCCGCTCGCCCAGCGCTTCGGTGCCCCGATCGTGTGGGTGATGGGCAACCACGACGAGCGGCGGGCGTTCCGACGCGTGCTCCTCGATCAGCGGCACGACGACAGCGAGGTGCCGATCGACCAGGTCGTCGACCTGGACGGACTGCGGCTCATCGCGCTCGACAGCGCGGTTCCCGGCTTCCATCACGGCGCGCTCACCGACGAGCAGCTCGAGCGCCTCCAGCGCGAGCTCGCGACTCCGGCCCCGCTCGGCACGATCCTCGCCCTCCACCACCCGCCGCTCCCCACTCCGCTCGGTGCGATGACGGTGCTCGAGCTCCGCGGCATCGAGCGGCTCGACGAGGTCGTCCGCGGCACCGACGTCCGCGCGATCCTCGGCGGCCACCTGCACTACCCGACCGCCGCGACCTTCGCCGGCGTCCCCGTCTTCGTTGCCGGGGCCACCAGCTACACGATGGACCTCGGCGCCCCCGAGCGGGAGCTCCGCGGCATCGACGGCGCCCAGAGCTTCTCGCTCGTCCACGTGCACCCCGAGACCATCGCGACCTCGCTCGTGCCCAGCGCGACCGCTCCGATCGCCACCCGTTTCGGCACCGATCTGATCGAACGGCTCGAGGAGCTCGACGAGCAGGGCCGCATCGACCTCTGGTCGCGCATGCCGGCCGTGGAGGCGTGAGGGGAAGTGCGTGACGCGAGCCTCGCCGGTGCCGTCGACGACTTCCTCCGCTACGTGCTCGACGAGCGCTCGCTCTCACCCGCGACGGCCAAGGGATACCGGGGCGACCTCGCCACTCTCCTGGCTCACGCGGCGACGAAGGGCGTCGCGACTCTCGCCGACGTCGACCTCGAGCTCCTGCGCGACTGGCTGTGGCAGCAGACGCAGACCGGTGTCTCGCGGGCCACGCTCGCCCGTCGCACCGCGGCGGTCCGCTCCTTCTCCTCCTGGGCGCAGCGCACCGAGCGCACTCCCACCGACGTCGCCGCGCGGCTCCGCACTCCGAAAGCGGGCCGCTCCCTCCCGCGCGTCCTCACGCAGGCGCAGACGGAGCAGGTGATCGACACCGTGACGGCGCGCGGAGCGACCGACGACCCGGTCGCAGTCCGCGACCTCGCGATCATTGAGCTGCTCTACGCCTCCGGCATCCGCGTCTCGGAGCTCGTCGCGATCGACATCGGCGATCTCGACCTCTCACGTCTCACCGTCCTCGTCACCGGCAAGGGCTCGAAGCAGCGCGTCGTCCCCTTCGGCGTCCCGGCGAAGGAGGCGCTCGTCGCCTATCTCGACACGGCCCGTCCGCACCTCGCGAGGCCCGAGTCGCAGAACGCCCTCCTGCTCGGCCGACGCGGAGCGCGCCTCACGCCCCGCACCGTCTACGGAGTCGTCACCCGCCTCCTCGAGGACGGCTCCGGCCCCTCCGGCCCGCACACGCTCCGCCACTCCGCCGCCACCCACCTGCTCGACGGGGGAGCCGACCTCCGCTCGGTGCAGGAGATGCTCGGCCACGCGAGCCTGGGGACGACCCAGATCTACACGCACGTCTCGACCGAGCGCATCCGCGACGCCTACCGGCTCGCTCACCCGCGCGCCTGACGCGACGTCGAGAGGCAGCAGCACAGCCCGGGGGATTCCCCCGAAGAAGCGCATCGGAGAGACGTACTCGCCGTCCTCCCGGACGCCCAGGTGCACGCACCGCGCGTCGCAGTGGCCTCCGCCGCCGACCGTCCCGATCACGTCCCCCGGAGCCACGAACGCACCCGCGGACACGGTCGCCTCGACCGGCTCGACGCTCGACACCAGCCCGTCGGCGTGCTCGATGCTCACCACCCCGCGGTCCACCACCCGCCCGGCGAACGACACCGTCCCGCCGGTCGCGGCCACGACAGGCGCTCCGGCGGTCGCCTCGAGATCGATGCCCCGGTGGCCCGCCGCGTACCGGTGCTCGGGCGCCCGCCAGGGCTCGACCACGACGAATCCGGGCACCGGTGAGACCCACAGCGATCCCGGCGGCACCGCCTCAGACGAACCCAGGAGGCCGGAGAGGAGCGCCAGGAACACGCCCGGGCGCAGGAGCATCGACGTCGTCATCCGCTCACCCTGCTGCTCGACCGCCGAGTCCGGCGGCCGCCCGCGCTGACCGGGGGAGAAGCTGCGCGAGCCCCGTCCGGTGGAGGACGGTCTCGGATCGCTCGCGAATGCAACCCGTCGAGCCCGATCCGCACTCGGGAGTAACGTCGCTTCGCGTGAATCCGGCACGGGGCGCCATCAGCGCCGCCGGCCGGCAGCCAGAGCGGAGACGATCATGACCACGGGACGATCCGAGACACCGGCCCCTTCAGCAGCCAAGCTCCGGAGGAAGGTGATCGGGCTGGCCATCGCGGCCGCGGTCGGCGGCTTCCTCTTCGGCTTCGACTCCTCCGTCGTGAACGGAGCGGTCGGGGCGGTGCAGGGCGAGTTCGACCTCTCGGCCGCGCTGATCGGCTTCGCCGTCGCATCGGCGCTGCTGGGCTGCGCGCTCGGCGCGTACCTCGCGGGCCGCCTCGCCGACCGCTGGGGCCGCATCAAGGTGATGCTGCTCGGCGCCGGCCTCTTCTTCGTCTCCTCCATCGGCGCCGGCGCGGCGTTCGCCGTCTGGGACCTCGTCCTGTGGCGTGTCGTCGGAGGCCTCGGCATCGGCATCGCCTCGGTGATCGCCCCCACCTACATCTCCGAGATCGCCCCGAAGGCGATCCGCGGGGCCCTCGCCTCGCTGCAGCAGCTCGCCATCACGCTCGGCATCTTCGCCGCGCTGCTCTCGGACACCCTCATCGCGAACGGCGCGGACGGCGCCGCCGAGCCGTTCTGGTTCGGAGTCGCCGCCTGGCGCTGGATGTTCATCGCCTGCGCCGTCCCCGCCGTGATCTACGGCCTGCTCGCACTCACGCTGCCGGAGTCGCCCCGCTTCCTCGCCACCCGCGGCAAGACGGAGGAGGCGCGCCGCGTCCTCGCGACCGTCACGCCCCGCGAGGAGGTCGACGACGCCCTCGCCGACATCCAGAAGCGCATCGACGAGGACGCCGAGAACGCGAAGCGCTCGAGCCTGCGCGGCCCCGCACTGGGCCTCCTGCCCGTCGTCTGGGTCGGCATCCTGCTCTCGGTGTTCCAGCAGTTCGTCGGCATCAACGTGATCTTCTACTACTCAACCTCGCTCTGGAGCGCGGTCGGCTTCGACGAGTCGAACTCGTTCGCCATCTCGGTCTTCACCTCCGTCGTGAACGTCGTCGTCACCTTCGTGGCGATCTTCCTGGTCGACAAGGTCGGCCGGAAGCCGCTGCTGCTGGTCGGATCCGCCGGCATGGCGATCTCGCTCGCGCTGATGGCGATCGCCTTCAGCCAGTCGACCATCAACGGCGAGGACGTCTCGCTGCCCGGCGCGTGGGGCCCGATCGCCCTCGTCTCGGCCAACGCCTTCGTCGTCTTCTTCGGCGCGACCTGGGGCCCGCTGGTCTGGGTCCTGCTCGGCGAGATCTTCCCGAACCGGATCCGCGCCGCCGCGCTCGGTCTCGCCGCCTCGGCGCAGTGGATCGCCAACTTCGTCATCACGGTGACGTTCCCGATCCTGTCGCAGGACGTCTCGCTGACGCTCGCCTACGGCCTCTACGCCGCGTTCGCCGCGATCTCGTTCGTCTTCGTCTTCATGTTCGTGCCCGAGACCAAGGGCCGGTCGCTGGAGGAGATGGACACCCTGCACATCCGCACCGTGATGAAGTCGGCGCGCAACTAGCAGCGCCCCTCGACACCCCGGAGGCCGCCCTCCCGCACCAGCGGGGGAGGCGGCCTCCGCGGTGCTAGGATGCTCGGAGCACCTCGCTCGTCGGGGTGACTACGCGCGCCCATTCGGCCTCCGCTCCTACCGGTCCTCCTCCGCTCACGCGGGCGAGGCGGGAGCACGCCGGGCGCCAGGGCGACGTGCCGACCGGCCGTTGCAGACAACCGAACGGGAGTTCGGCGCCGTCGTGCGCCCGGACCCCGAGACAAGGAGAACGACTCATGGCAGTCGTCACCATGCGCCAGCTGCTCGACAGCGGCGTCCACTTCGGGCACCAGACCCGTCGCTGGAACCCGAAGATGAAGCGCTTCATCCTGACCGAGCGCTCGGGCAGCTACATCATCGACCTCCAGCAGTCGCTGGCCTACATCGACAAGACCTACGACTTCGTCAAGGAGACGGTCGCCCACGGCGGCACCATCCTCTTCGTCGGCACGAAGAAGCAGGCCCAGAACGCGATCGCCGAGCAGGCGACCCGCGTCGGCCAGCCCTACGTGAACCAGCGCTGGCTCGGTGGGCTCCTCACCAACTTCCAGACGGTCTCCAAGCGCCTCGCGCGCATGAAGGAGCTCGAGGAGCTCGACTTCGACGACACCACCAAGAGCGGCTTCACCAAGAAGGAGCTCCTCATCAAGAAGCGGGAGCTCGACAAGCTGCACAAGTCGCTCGGCGGCATCCGCAACCTGTCGAAGACCCCCTCCGCGCTGTGGGTCGTCGACACCAAGAAGGAGCACCTCGCGATCGACGAGGCCAAGAAGCTGGGCATCCCGGTCATCGGCATCCTCGACACGAACTGCGACCCGGACGAGGTCCAGTACCCGATCCCGGGCAACGACGACGCGATCCGCTCGGTGAGCCTGCTCACCCGCATCGTCGCCGACGCCGCGGCCGAGGGCCTCATCCAGCGTCACCAGAAGCCCGAGGCCGAGGGCAACGTCTCCGCCGTCGAGCCGCTGGCCGAGTGGGAGAAGGAGCTTCTCCAGGGCCAGGAGCCGCAGGCCGGCGCCGAGACCGAGAAGGTCGCCGACGCCGAGGCCGCCACGGCTGACGAGGCCGTCGCCGAGGCCGAGGCGCCCGCCGCCGACGAGGCGCCCGTCGAGGCCCCCGCCGCTGACGAGGCGACCACCGAGGCTCCGGCCGACGAGACCGCCACCGCCTGACACCCCTCCTGAGCCGGAGCCGGGCGCCGCTTACCGCAGGCGCCCGGCTCCGCTCGGACAGGCACCGATCGCCACCGCGATCACCACTTCAGACAGACTGGAGTCCCGCAGTCGACCGGGAACCACCGGGTCGACCGGACGCCAGAACCACAGAGGAGTTCGCAGAACTATGGCCACTTTCAGCCTCGCTGACGTCAAGACGCTGCGCGAGCAGCTCGGCACCGGCATGGTCGACACCAAGAACGCGCTCGTCGAGGCCGACGGCGACCTGGACAAGGCGGTCGAGATCCTCCGCCTCAAGGGTGCCAAGGGCAACGCGAAGCGCGCCGACCGCTCCACCAGCGAGGGCCTCGTCGCCGCCGCTGAGAACGGCGGCGTCGCCACCCTGATCGAGCTCGCGTGCGAGACCGACTTCGTCGCCAAGGGCACGAAGTTCATCGCCCTGGCCGACTCGGTGCTCGCCGCCGTCGTCGCCGCCGGCTCCACCACCGTCGAGGAGGCCCTCGCGGCCCCCGCCGGCGAGAAGACCGTCGCCGACCTCATCAACGACGAGGCCGCGATCCTCGGCGAGAAGGTCGAGCTCCGCCGCATCGCCACCGTGCAGGGCGAGAACTTCGCCATCTACCTGCACAAGACCAACAAGGACCTGCCCCCGCAGGTCGGCGTGGTCGTGGGCTACTCCGGAGACGACGCCGAGACCGCTCGCTCGATCGCGCAGCACATCTCGTTCGCCAACCCGTCCTACCTCTCGCGCGAGGACGTCCCGCAGTCGGAGGTCGACAACGAGCGCCGCATCGTCGAGGAGATCTCCCGCGGCGAGGGCAAGCCCGAGGCCGCCCTGCCGAAGATCATCGAGGGACGCGTCAACGCGTACTTCAAGCAGGTCGCGCTGCTCGACCAGGACTACGCCAAGGACAACAAGCTGTCCGTGAGCAAGGTCGTGGCCGACGCGGGTCTGACCGTCTCGGGCTTCGCCCGGTTCAAGGTCGGCGCGTAACACGCAGCAGGGGAGTCCGGGTCGTTCAGTCGACCCGGACTCCCTTCGCTCTGCCCGGGGGCGGCCCCCGGGCGTGGTCGCGGGGCGTGCTCCGCGCGGGATAGGTTTGTACGGGTCCACGGGAGGAAGACGTCCATGACGCAGACGGATGCTACGACGACGGGCAAGCGCCGCAGGGTGCTTCTGAAGCTGTCGGGGGAGGCGTTCGGGGCCGGGACTCTCGGGGTGAATCCCGACGTGATCAGCGCACTCGCTCGCGAGATCGCCGACGCCGCCACCGAGGTCGAGATCTCGGTCGTGGTCGGCGGAGGCAACTTCTTCCGCGGCGCCGAGCTCTCGCAGCGCGGCATGGACCGCGGTCGCGCCGACTACATGGGCATGCTGGGCACCGTGATGAACGCCCTCGCCCTGCAGGACTTCCTCGAGCAGGCCGGCGCCGAGACGCGCGTCCAGTCGGCCATCGCGATGACCCAGGTCGCCGAGCCCTACATCCCCCGCCGGGCGATCCGGCACATGGAGAAGGGGCGCGTCGTGATCTTCGGCGCCGGAGCGGGACTGCCGTACTTCTCCACCGACACCGTCGCCGCTCAGCGCGCGCTCGAGACGCACGCCGATGTCGTGCTCGTCGCGAAGAACGGCGTCGACGGCGTGTACGACGCCGACCCGCGCACGAACCCCGACGCGAAGAAGCTCGACACGCTGACCTACCAGGAGGCGCTCCAGCGCGGCCTGAAGGTCGTCGACTCGACCGCGTTCAGCCTCTGCATGGACAACGGGATGCCGATGCAGGTCTTCGGCATGGAGCCGTCCGGCAACGTCGCGAAGGCCATCCGGGGCGCCCGGCTCGGCACTCTCGTCTCGAACTAGACTGACCACTTCTCTCTTCTAAGGAGCCCCCGTGATCTCGGATGTACTCGCCGACGCGACGACCAAGATGGACAAGGCCGTGGAGGTCGCCAAGGAGGACTTCGCCACCGTGCGGACCGGCCGCGCGAACCCCGGCATGTTCCAGAAGGTTCTCGTGAGCTACTACGGCACCCCGACGCCTCTCTCGCAGCTGGCCTCGATGCAGAACCAGGAGGCTCGCACCCTCCTCGTGACCCCCTACGACAAGGGCTCGCTGCGCGACATCGAGCAGGCCATCCGGGAGATGCCGAACCTGGGCGCCAACCCGTCGAACGACGGCAACGTCATCCGCGTCACCCTGCCCGAGCTCACCGCCGAGCGTCGCAAGGAGTTCGTGAAGATCGTCCGGACCAAGGCCGAGGACGCCAAGGTCGCGGTCCGGAACATCCGCCGCAAGGGCAAGGACGACCTCGACGCACTCAAGGGCGAGCTGGGCGACGACGAGGTCGGGCGCGCCGAGAAGGAGCTCGAGGCCGTCACGAAGAAGCACGTCGACGCCATCGACGAGGCGCTGAAGCGCAAGGAATCCGAGCTGCTCGAGGTCTAGTGGTGGCCGACGAATCCGAGGGCTCCGAGCGCGGGGAGGAGCGCAAGCCGCACGTCCCGGGTGCCCGGGGCTCCCGGATGGTCACCCGTGACGCCCTGGTGGCGCGCGCCCAGCAGCGCAAGGCCGACGTCGAGCGCCAGCTCGAGGCGACCAGGGCGCAGCTCGAGGCGACGAACGACCGCCTGACCGCGCGCTCCGGCCGCAACCTCGTCTCGGCCACCCTGATCGGAGTGATCGGCGTCGGCGCCATGGGCGTCAGCCTCCTCCTGATCAAGGAGCTGTTCATGGTGCTCGCGGGGGCGCTGGTCGTCCTCGCGGCGCTCGAGCTCTCGAACGCCCTCCGGCACGCCGGGCGGGACATCCCGCGGATCCCGACCGGCATCGCCGCGGTGATCGTCGTGCCGGCCGCGTACTACGGCGGTATCTCCGCCGCCTGGCTCGCCGTCCTCGGCGGCTCCGCGTTCGTCGCGCTGTGGCGCCTCGGCGAGCAGTTGCTGCGCCGAACGAGCTCGACTCGCCGCGATCTCCTCCTCGACATGGGGCTCGGCGTGTTCGTCCAGGCCTACGTGACCTTCCTCGGCGCCTTCGCCGTGCGCCTCGTGGCCGAGGAGGGCGGACAGCTCTGGGCGCTCTCGTTCCTCGTGCTCGTGATCCTCGTCGACATCGGCGCCTACGCCTCCGGCCTGACCTGGGGCAAGCACCCCATGGCGCCGCGGATCAGCCCGAAGAAGACCTGGGAGGGCTTCGCCGGCGCCGCGGTCGCGGGGATCGTCGCGGGCGTCCTCCTCGCCGTCCTCCTCCTCCGCCAGCCGTGGTGGGTCGGCGCGGTGTTCGGCGCGGTCATGCTGTTGAGCGCGACGCTCGGCGACCTCGCGGAGTCGCTCATCAAGCGCGACATCGGGATCAAGGACATGAGCTCGTGGCTCCCGGGTCACGGCGGCGTGCTCGACCGGCTCGATTCGATCCTCCCGTCGGCGGCCGCGGCCTACGTCCTCTACTTCCTCTTCGCTCACTGACGGGTCGGCAGGGCTCGGCGACGCGCCGCTGCCCGCACTCGGCTCCGCTGTTGACAGAATGTCCGGGTGACCGCTCCCTTCCCGCGCGCCCGTGACAACCGCCCCGGCTACGACGTCGAGGAGGTCGACTCCTTCCTCGCCTCGGCCCGTGAGGCGTACGCCCAGCTCTCGGGCGGACCGGCCGACCTCCGCGCGGCCGACCTCCGCCACACCGCGTTCTCGCTCCGCAAGGGCGGCTACTCCGCACCGCACGTCGATGCCGCGCTCGAGCGGCTGGAGGATGCGTTCGCGAGTCGCGAGCGTCAGTACGCGATCGCCGAGAAGGGCGAGGACGTCTGGCTCAGGGAGGCCCGCGCCACCGCGCAGGAGGTCGTGAACCGGCTGGCCCGCCCGCAGCGCGAGCGCTTCCAGCGACTCAGCGCGCTGACCACCGGCTACAACATCCGGCAGGTCGACGCCTTCGCCGACCGCATCTCCGGGTACTTCCGCGACGGCTCCGTCCTCAGCGTCGACGACGTCCGCACGGTCTCCTTCGCTCCTCAGCGAGGGGGCTACTCGGAGCCGCAGGTCGACTTCGTGCTCGACACCGTCATCGACGTCATGCTGGCCGTCCGCTGACCTTCCGCGCCGTTCCTGGCCGAACGGGCCCGCGTCCGTTATGCTTTCGTAATCGTGGGTCAGCTTGAATCGAACGCCGTCGCCCAGCCACCCGTCTCCCGGCCCCTGGCCGTGAAGCCCCCGGTTCCGCGTCAGGCCCCAGCACGTCGCTCCCGAGCACGCCTCCCCTTGGCGGTGCTCGCCTTCGCGGCATCCATCGGATTCGTTATGGTGTCGGTCGTCGACCCGTCCAGCGGTGCGGTCGCGTCGCCGTACTACCAGGCGCCGGCCCGCTTCGACGGCGACCCCGCTCAGCGCCTCGTGGTCGCCGCTCCCATCGAGCGCGCTGTGCAGCGCGACACCTTCGACGCGCAGGCGAAGCCGACTCCGACGCCCACGCCCACCCCGACCCCCACCGAGACCGAGGAGGCGGAGGAGGAGCAGCAGTCGGAGCGCTCGGCCGCTCCCGTCGCTCGTTCGGCCGCGCCCGATCCCGGATCCGCGAAGGCGATCGCGTACGACATGGTCGTCGCCCGCGGCTGGGCCGACAGCGAGTACGACTGCCTCGTGCTCCTCTGGACCCGCGAGTCCGGCTGGAACACCTTCGCCGAGAACAAGTCGAGCGGTGCCTACGGCATCCCGCAGGCGCTCCCCGGCAGCAAGATGGCCTCCGCCGGCTCGGACTGGCAGACCAACCCGGCGACTCAGATCACCTGGGGTCTCGGCTACATCTCCGGCCGCTACGGATCGCCGTGCGGTGCCTGGGCGCACTCCGAGGCGATGAACTGGTACTGACGACTCGCGTCCCTCCGCCGACGGGCCCCTCACGACAGTGACGGGGCCCGTCCGCGTTCACGGCCCCGCTCTCGATAGCCTGAGCGCGTGGACTACGCGCTGCTCGGGGTTGCCGGGATCATCACGGTCGTCACAGTCGCGCGCTTCTCGAGTCGGCTCGGCATCGCCGCACCGCTCATCCTGGTGGTCGTCGGCATCGGCGCCTCCTATCTCCCGGGAGTCCCCGAGATCGAGGTCGAGCCCGAGCTGATCCTGGCGGGCGTGCTGCCGCCGCTGCTCTACTCCGCCGCGATCCAGGTCCCGCTGACCGACTTCCGGCGGAACCTCCGGTCGATCTTCGGCCTGTCGGTGCTGCTGGTCCTCGTGACGGCGATCGCCGTCGGCGTCTTCCTCTACCTCCTCCTCCCGGATCTCGGCCTCCCCGCGGCTATCGCGCTGGGCGCCGTCGTCAGTCCGACGGACGCCGTCGCCGCGACCTCGATCGGCAAGAAGCTCGGCCTGCCACCACGCCTCGTGACGGTGCTCGAGGGCGAGAGCCTGGTGAACGACGCGTCCGCGCTCGTGCTGCTGCGTGCAGCCACCGCGGCGACGGCGGTCGTCGGAGCGAGCGTCTCGTCCGACGCGATCGACGTCGGCGAGGTCGGCGTGCTGTTCGTCTACTCCGTCGTCATGGCGGTGGCACTCGGGCTCGTGATG
Organism: Rathayibacter sp. Leaf299; assembly: GCF_001423055.1. Taxonomy (NCBI): domain Bacteria; kingdom Bacillati; phylum Actinomycetota; class Actinomycetes; order Micrococcales; family Microbacteriaceae; genus Rathayibacter; species Rathayibacter sp. Leaf299. The sequence goes on along the minus strand of NZ_LMNT01000003.1, from coordinate 384,046 downwards.
GGCGTCATCACCGTCTTCGTCCGCTCGAAGCTCCGCGACCCGGTGCTCGACACCGCGGTGTCGTTCGCGGTGCCGTTCCTGGCCTACATCCCGGCGGAGGAGCTGGGCGCGTCCGGCGTCCTCGCCGTCGTGGTCACAGGGATCTACACGGGGCACAACAGCGCCCGCTTCCTCAGTCCGCAGTCGCGGATCAGCGAGCGGGTGAACTGGCGCACCGCGCAGTTCCTCCTCGAGAACGGGGTGTTCCTGCTGATGGGCGCCGAGATCCGGGTGATCATCGGCGAGGTCGAGCCGGGGGAGCTCGGCATCGTCGAAGCGGTCCTGCTCGGGCTGGCGACCGTGGTGCTCCTCATCGTGCTGCGGACGCTGTTCGTCTGGCCGCTGCTGGTCTGGCTCCGGAACTCCGGGCGGCGGGCGGAGCGGATCAACCGCCGACTGGCGGTCGGAGTGATGCGGCTGCGCAACAGCGCGACGAGCGACGACCGGTTCCGACGACGCCAGCAGCGCGCCGAGCGCCTCTACCAGCGGCGCGAGACCGATCTGGCGGCGACGACCAGCGAGGCGTTCGGCTGGCGCGGCGGAGTGATCCTCTCGTGGTCCGGGATGCGCGGCGTGGTCACGCTCGCGGCGGCCCAGTCGCTTCCCGGGGAGACGCCGTACCGCGAGCAGCTGATCCTGATCGCGTTCACGGTCGCCGTCGTGACGCTCCTGCTGCAGGGGGCGACGCTGCCGGCGCTGATCCGTCTGACGGGCATCCAGGGGAGCGACCGCGACGCCGATCGGCGCGAGCTCGCGACCCTCCTCGACGAGGTCGCGGCGACCGGCATTCAGGCGCTGCCCGAGGCCGTGGCCGAGCTGCCCGAGGGGGCGGTCGGCCCGCGGGTGCTCGAGCGCGTGCGTCGCGACACGCTGACGCGCTCGCAGGTCGCGTGGGAGCAGGTGGATCGCCAGGAGGACGCTCCGCTCGGACCTCACGCCCAGTACCTGATCCTCCGGCGTGCGGTGCTGCTGGCCGAACGGGAGGCCCTGCTCGAGGCGCGGGGCCGCGGCCTGTACTCGTCACGGATCCTGCGACGCGCGCAGCTCATGCTCGACGCCGAGGAGACGCGGCTCGAGATGGACGACACCTCGCACTGACGGTCGCCGCGTCCGGAGTGGCTCCTACACTGGAGGAATGCCGCGCAGCAATCGACCTCGGGGGAGTCGGCGCGAGGGCGACGACGAACCGCGCGACCTGTCGCAGATGATGGCCGGCTGGCGCCGCACCGAGGTGCGATCCGGCCGCGACTGGAACGTGCAGCCCGTCTCGTCCGCCCGGGCCGTGAAGAACTACCTCTGCCCCGGCTGCGGCCAGACCATCGACATCGGCCTCGCGCACGTCGTCGTCTGGCGCGGCGACGGGGCCCTCGGCGACGCGGCGGACCTCGCCGGCCGCCGTCACTGGCACAACCACTGCTGGCGCATCCAAGGAGCACGATGACGAACGAGATCCGGGGTGGCGTCGTCCTCCCCGCGCGGCGCGAGGAGATCGAGCTCCACACTTCGGACGGGCTGACGCTCGTCGGCGAGCTCGCCCTGCCGCTCGACCGCGAGCCGGTCGCGACGCTCGTGACCCTGCATCCGCTGCCCACCCACGGCGGCTTCATGGACTCGCACATCCTGCGCAAGGCCGCGGCGCGGCTCCCGGCGCTGGCCGACCTCGCCGTGCTGCGCTTCAACACCCGCGGCACGTCGTCGCCGCGAGGCACGAGCGAGGGCGCCTTCGACGGAGGGACGGGCGAGCGCGCCGACGTCGCCGCGGCGATGCAGCTGGTCGCCGAGCGCGGCCTGCCGCATCCCTGGCTGGTCGGCTGGTCGTTCGGCACCGAGGTGGCGCTGAAGTGGGGGAGGGAGCACCCGATCGAGGGGGCGATCCTCCTGTCGCCACCGCTCCACCGCGCCACGGCCGATGAGGTGGCCGCCTGGGCGGCGGACGGCCGGCCCCTGGTCGCGCTGATCCCCGAGTTCGACGACTATCTGCGTCCGGAGGCGGCCGCTGAGCGGTTCGCGTCGGTCCCGCAGAGCGAGCTGGTGCCGGTCGCCGGGGGCAAGCACCTCTGGGTCGGCGAGGCGCAGACGCGCCGCGTGCTGGACGAGATCGTGCGGGTGGTCGCTCCGGCGTCGTCGCCCCTGCCGACGGAGTGGGACGGCGAGCCGGGCTGATGTCCGGGACGGACGAGGGGAGCCCGCGTCGGCGGACTCCCCTCGGTCACGTCGGGCTCGAGCGGGTCAGCGAGTAGTACCCGTGGTGCCCTCGCGGTCGCTGTCGTCCCGATCGGCGTCGTCCGGCTCGGACCCGTCCTGCTGAGCGGCGTCCTCCGTCGCGTCGTCGCCGCGCGAGTCGTCACGGCCCGAATCGCCGCTGCCGGACTCGTCGCTCACCGAGTCCTCATCCGAGTCGTCGTCCGAGTCGAGCGAGATCTCGTCGATGTGGCCGATCAGTCCGCGGAGCCCCTTCACGTACCCGGCGATGGCGTCGCGCTCGGTGCGGATCTCGTCGAGACGCCCCTCCGCCGTCGCGACGAGCTGCCGGTTGCGCTTCTCGGCGTCGGCGAGCATCTCCTGGGCGCGCTCGCGGGCCTCGGCGAGCAGGCGGTCCGACTCGTCCTGGGCGTCGCGGCGCAGTCGCGTCGTCTCGTCGAGCGCGTCGCTGCGGAGCGCGTCGGCCTCGAGCCGCTTGTCGTTCGCGCGACGGAGCGCATCGGCGAGCTGGAGGTTCGACTCGTCGAGGTAGCGCTGCGTCTGCGCGACGGCCTCCTGGTGACGGAGGAGGTGGTCGCGGTCGGCCTCCTCGCGTCGGGCGGCGAGCTCGACGGTCAGGTCGATCCGCGCCTGCTCGACCTCGCGCGAGAGCGCCGCGGCCTCGTCGGCGGCGGCGCTGCGGAGCCCGGCGACCTCGGCGTCCAGCAGAGCGACGGCCTCGGCCCGGTCGTGCGCCAGGCGCGTGCGCTGATCGTCGAGCTCGCGGGCGGCATCGGCGCGGCCGGTGGTGATCTCGGCGTCGAGCGCGGCTCGGGCCGACGCGACATCGGCGTCGAGCGCGGCGCGGGCGGACGCGACCTCGGCCGCGACGGCGGCCCGCGCCTGGGCGATCTCGGCCTCGACCGCCGCGCGCAGGCGGGCGACCTCGGAGGCCACCTCGGCGCGCTGCAGCTCGGTGCTCTGCGCGAGGCGGGCGGCCTCGGCGCGGGCGATCTCGACCTCGCGGGCGGCGACGGCGCGCATCTCGGCGGCCTCCCGCTCCGCCTCCGAGCGGATGGCTGCGGCCTCGCGCTTGGCCGTCGCGCGCGTCTCGGCCGCCTCGGTGGCCACCGTGCCGCGGATCGCCGCGGCCTCGCGGACGGCGTCCTGGGTCATCACGTCGCGGTCGTCGGCGGCCTTGCCGAGCGTGGCGGCGGCCTGCGCCTCGGACTCGTTGCGGGTGCGGTCGGCGCGACGGCGAGCCTCCGTGACCAGGCGCTCGGCCTCGTCGCGCGCCTCCTGGAGGATCCGATCACCGTCGTCGCGGGTCGAGCGCCGCAGGGCGGACGCGTCGTTCTCGGCCTGGGCGATGATGCGCTCGGACTGCTCCTCGGCGACCCGGAGCGTGTGCTCGAGCTTGGCGCCGAGGCCGGCGTAGGTGGGCGCGCCGACCTGCTGCAGCTCCTTCTCCAGCTGGTCGATGCGCGAGGCGAGCCGCTTGGACTCGCGACCGCTCTCGGCGGCCTGGGTGTTGGCGTGGATCAGCTCGCGCCGCAGACCCTGGATGGCCTTGTCGACCTCGTCGCGGTCGTACCCGCGGAACGCCTGGGTGAATTCGGCCTCGTCGCTTGCCACGTCGTCTCCTCCGGAAGGGTCAGCGCCACGCTCGCGGCACTCCGGGAAGTTTAGTCAGCGGTCCGTGCCGGGCCCGGGGGCGACACCCGCTCGCGGCGCCCGCCGCGGGCACTCTCGGCGGATCTCCTGGGTCGCGCCGAGGGCATCGGCTATCGTGGACTGTCTTTATCTGTTGCCGTCGTGCCCCGGTCCGGCCGTTCCAGCCGAACCGGCTGAGGCCGCCACCCCGATCCGGCAACGCAGGAGGAGTACTTTCGTGCGGTTCGTCTTCGCCATCATCGCCACTGTCATCGCTGCCGCGCTGATAGCGCTCGGCATCGGTCAGCGGACGGTGTGGGCCCCGCCCGAGTCCCTGACCGCGAGCACCGCCCTCGAGTCGGACGCGCCGTACGCCGTGATCGACGGCAGCGTCCTCGCCTCGAACGAGGGTCGGCAGTCGATCACCGTGGAGGGCGAGGGCGACCTCGTCCTCACCTACGCGCGCACCAGCGACGTGCTCGGCTGGGTCGGCGGGTCGGAGTACGACGAGATCGGCTACGACGCGGAGACCGACGAGCTCACCGCCTCGACCGAGACCGGCACGGCGATCGACCTGGCCGCCGACGTGCTGACGGCCGACGCCGAGATCGTGGATCCCCGGGGCGCCGACCTGTGGCTCGAGCAGCTCGAGGGCGCCGGCAGCATCGACGTCGCGCTGGACGTGCCCGAGGACATCTCGCTCCTGATCGCGACCGACGGGACCGCCCCGGCCGCGGACGAGATCCGGGTCAGCTGGCCCGTCGACACCGCGACTCCGCTCGCCGGCCCGCTGCTCGCCGGCGGTGCGCTCTTCCTCCTGATCGGCCTCGGCCTCTACATCTGGGCCTTCGTGCACCTGCGCCGCCAGCACGGCCCGCGTCGCAAGGGGCCGCAGGGCAAGGTCCCGCGCGGGGTCCGGCGTCCGCGCCCCCGCGCCGGGATCCAGGCGTCGGTCGCCTCGCCCGCGCGGAGTCGCCGCCGCGGGCTGCTCGTGCTGCCCGTCGTCCTGGGCACCAGCGCCCTGCTCGCAGGCTGCAGCTCCGACTACTGGCCCGACCTCGCAGCCGGCGCCACCGCGACTCCCACCGCCACCGCGACCTCCACCGCGGGTGCCGAGCCGGTCGCCGAGATCCCGACCCCGGTCGTCACCACTCAGCAGGCGGAGGCGATCGTCGCGTCGATCGCCGACACCGCCTCGGCCGCAGATGCGGCCCGCGACGCCGCGATCCTCGCCGAGCGCTTCCAGGGCGAGGCGCTCACCGAGCGGACGACGAACTACGAGGTCGTGAACAAGGGCGGCACGATCGACGCGCCCCAGGCGATCCCGGCGTCGCCCGTCAGCGTCGTCCTCCCGCAGGACACCGACACCTGGCCGCGGGTGGTGACGGCCGTGGTCGGGGACCCCGCCGACACCACGACCGCGCCGATCGCCCTGATGATGAGCCAGGCGAGCCCGCGGGTCGACTACAAGGTCGACTACGCGATCTCGCTCGAGGCCAACGCGCGGATCCCCGACGTGGCTCCCGTCACGGTCGGCACGTCGATCGTCGCTCCGGACTCGCGCCTGATGACCCTCGCTCCCGAGACCGTCGGGGCGGCATACGCCGACATCCTCGCCACCGGCGACGCCAGCCAGTACGCCGAGCTGTTCTCGCCCGACGGCGACACCCTCCGCGGGCAGGTCGGCGTCGACAAGAAGAACGCCGATCGGGAGGCGCTGCCCGACACCGCATCGATCGAGTTCTCGAACAAGGCCGGCACGTCTCCCACGATCGCCCTGGCGACCAACGACTCGGGCGCCCTCGTCGCCGCGAGCATCGCCGAGGTGTCGACGGTCCGGCCCACCGCGGAGGGATCGACCGTCTCGACCTCCGGTGCCTCGCAGACCCTGCTCGGCACCGACAAGTCGACGACGGGGATCGAGACCACCTACGGTTATCAGTTGTTGTTCTACGTACCGCCCGTCGGATCGGAGGAGAAGATCGTGATGCTCGGATGGAGCCAGGGACTCGTCTCGGTGGTGCAGCTGCCGTGAGCGCCGTCCCGCCCCTGCCCGGAAACCTCCGCGGCGCCGTCGACCTGTCGAGTCTGGTGAACCGGCGCGCGCCCCAGGCGCCCGCTCCGGCCGCCGCTCCCGGAGGCGCGCCCGCCGGATCCGCCCCCGCGAACCCGCTGCTGCTGACCGCCGGGGACGCCGAGTTCGACCAGGTCGTCCAGCTCTCGTCGCGCGTGCCGGTGATCGTGGACCTCCGCGGCTCCTGGTCCGAGCAGAGCACGAGCATGACCGCACTGCTCGAGAAGGTCGTCGTCTCGTACGCCGGAGCGTTCGTGCTCGTCGGCGTCGACGCGGAGTCGAGCCCCCAGCTCGCCCAGGCGTTCCAGGTGCAGTCCGTCCCGACGGTCGCCGCCGTCATCGCCGGGCGCCCGGTGCCGCTGTTCAGCGGCCTGATCGCCGAGGAGCAGCTCCGCGACCTGCTCGAGCAGCTGCTCCAGCTCGCCGCGCAGAACGGAGTGACGGGGTCGGTCCCCGTCGAGGGCGTCGCGGCCGAGGACGGTGCCGAACCCGAGGCAGCTCCGCTGCCCCCGCACCACCAGGAGGCGTACGACGCGATCGACGCCGGCGACTACGACGCCGCGATCACCGAGTACGAGACCGCCATCGCGCAGAACCCGCGCGACGACCTCGCCGTCGCCGGCCTCGCCCAGGTCAAGCTGCTCAAGCGACTCCAGGGCAGGACGATGGAGGAGGTGCGCTCGACCGCCGCCGCCGAACCGTCCAACCTCGACGCGCAGCTCGCCGTCGCCGACCTCGACGTCTCCGGCGGCCACGTCGAGGACGCCTTCGACCGGCTCCTGTCGATCTTCCCCCGGCTCGACGCCGACGGGAAGGCCGCCGTGCGCGCCCGACTGCTCGAACTGTTCGAGATCGTCGGTACGACGGACCCGCGCGTGAACAAGGCCAGGGCGCGGCTGACCGGTTTGCTGTATTGAGTTCTCTTGCGGGGCGAGCGCGAGCGCTCGCCCCGCCGCGGTCGGCTGGGTGGGTGGTCGCGTTTCCGGGAGCGGGGTGCGTTCGGCTCGCTCGAAACGCTGACACGCGTTTCTCGCCCATCGCCTTCGAGAGGGCGCGTGGTCAGTCCACGGGAGGTTGTCGGTGAGCTCCGCTGCGCGGTCGGGTCGAGAGGTGTCGTCGTACTGAGCGTGCTGCGCACGGCTCCTTCGACTGAGCGTGCTGCGCACGGCTCCTCCGACTGAGCGTGCTGCGCACGGCTCGCTCGAGCGTGCGTGCTGCGCAGAGCTCGCTCCGGGCATGACGCGAGCGTTGGTCGCCGGTGAACGTGCTGCGAACGACTCCGCCGCGGGCGCGCGGAGGAGTCTTGCGGACGGTTGTGGGTGGTCGGCCGGTGAGGGGGCCGAGGGTCAGTCGGAGGCGGGGCGCAGATAGAGAGCGGCCAGCGGGGGGAGGACGACCTCGGCGGAGGCGGGGCGGCCGGACCACGGCTCGTCCTTGGCCTCGACGGAGCCGAAGTTGCCCACACCGGAGCCGCCGTAGATCTCGGCGTCGGTGTTGACGAGCTCCTCCCAGCGGCCGGCGACGGGCAGGCTGACCCGGTAGCCGTGCACGGGCGAGCCCGAGAAGTTCACGATCACCGCGACCGGCCGACCCTGCTTGTCCTTGCGCAGGAACGAGATGACGTTCGGAGCGGCGGAACCGCCGTCGATCCACTCGAAGCCCGCCTGATCGAAGTCGAGCTCCCACAGCGACGGCGTCTCGCGGTACACGCGGTTCAGCTGGCCGACGAGATCGAAGAGACCGCGGTGCGCGGGCTGGTCGAGGATCCACCAGTCCAGGCCACGCTCCTCCGACCACTCGGAGTACTGGCCGAACTCCTGCCCCATGAAGAGCAGCTGCTTGCCCGGGTGCGCCCACATGAAGGCGAGGTACGCCCGCAGGTTCGCGCGCTGCTGCCAGTGGTCGCCGGGCATCTTCTGGATCAGCGACCCCTTGCCGTGCACGACCTCGTCGTGGCTGATCGGCAGGACGAAGTTCTCGCTGAACGCGTAGACGAACGAGAAGGTGATCTCGCCCAGGTGGTACTGGCGCCACAGCGGATCGTTCGCCATGTAGTTCAGCGAGTCGTGCATCCAGCCCATGTTCCACTTGAGCCCGAAGCCGAGCCCGCCCGAGACGGTGGGCTGCGTGACGCCCGGCCAGCTGGTCGACTCCTCGGCGATCATCATGATGCCGGGGTAGAGCTTGTAGGCCGTCGCGTTCACCTCCTGCAGGAAGCTGATCGCCTCGAGGTGCTCGCGACCGCCGTGCTCGTTCGGCAGCCACTCGCCCTCCTTGCGGGAGTAGTCGAGGTACAGCATCGAGGCGACCGCGTCGACGCGGAGTCCGTCGACGTGGAACTCCTCGAGCCAGTAGAGCGCGTTCGCGACGAGGAAGTTGCGCACCTGCGTGTGACCGAAGTCGAAGACGTAGGTGCCCCAGTCCATCTGCTCGCCTCGGCGCCAGTCCGGGTGCTCGTAGAGCGGCTCGCCGTCGAAGCGGGCGAGCGCGAAATCGTCCTTCGGGAAGTGCCCGGGGACCCAGTCGACGATGACACCGATGCCGGCCTGGTGGAGCCGGTCGATCAGGTACTTCAGGTCGTCGGCCGTGCCGAAGCGGCTGGACGCCGCGTAGTACCCCGTGACCTGGTAGCCCCAGGAGCCGCCGAACGGGTGCTCGGCGAGCGGCATGAACTCGACGTGGGTGAAGCCGAGCTCGGTCACGTACTCGATCAGCGGATCCGCCAGATCGCGGTAGCCGAGTCCGGGACGCCAGGAGCCGAGGTGCATCTCGTAGACGCTGAGCGCCTGCGTGTGCGGGTCGACCGCCGCGCGCTGCGCCATCCAGTCGCCGTCGCTCCACTGGTGGTGCGAGACCGCGATGCGCGAGGCGGTCGCCGGCGGGACCTCGGTCGAGCGGGCCATCGGGTCGGCCTTGCGGACCCAGTGGCCGTCGCGCGAGAGCAGATCGAACTTGTAGGGCGCGCCGGGCTCGAGGCCGGGGACGAAGAGCTCCCAGACACCGGTGACGCCGAGATTGCGGAGGGCGTGGCCCTCGCCGCTCCACTGGTTGAAGTCGCCGACCACGCGGACCGCCTGGGCGTGCGGCGCCCAGACCGAGAACGAGGTGCCCCAGACACCCTCGTGCTCGCGGTGGCGGGCGCCGAGCGCCTCCCACAGCCGCTCGTGGCGGCCCTCGCCGATGAGGTAGAGGTCGAAGTCGCCGACGGTCTTCGAGAACCGGTACGGGTCGTCCGTCGTCCACTCGCTGCCGTCGCCGTAGCGGGCCTCGATCGTGTACGCCTGCGGGCCGAGGATGTGGAAGCCCTGCCAGATGCCGTCGTGGAGGTGGGTCAGCTCGACGCGGGCGCCGGTCGAGAGCACCGCGACGACCTTCTCGGCGAGGGGTCGCCGGGTGCGCACCACGGTCACGGGGTCCGCGACGCCCTGCGCAGCGACCACGTGCTGGCCGAGCACGTGGTGGGGGAGCGCGTTGCTGCCGGTCGCGAGCTGCTGGAGGATCCACTCCTCGATGACGGGGAACTCGATGCCGGAGGAGCCCTCGACGACCGGGTCGGAGGCGGTCGAGGAGCCGCCCGACGGAGCCGCGGCCTCGTCGGTCCCGGAGCCGGTGGTCGTCGCCGAGCTCGTGCCGGTCGTCACGACGGTGTCGACGCGCGGGGCGAGGCCCGCCTGCTCGGCGGGGGTGGCGGTGTCGTCGCCGGGGGTGGTGCCGCTCATCGGTCGTCCGCCTTCACGCTCAGGATGTGCACCGGCTCGACGAACGAGTCCAGCCGCACGTAGTTGTCGCTCGACCAGGTCCAGACGGCCCCGGTGATCATGTCCTCGACCTGGAACGAGTCGCCCCACTCCAGACCCAGTGCGGGCAGGTCGAGATGCACGGTCGTCTCGCGGGCGGAGTGAGGATCCGTGTTGACCACGACGATCAGGGTGTCGGCGCTGCCGGTGCCCGTGAACTCCTTCTGCAGGTGCTTCGTGTAGACGATGATCGCCTCGTCGTCGCTGCGGTGCACCTGGAGGTTGCGGCGCTGCGCGAGTGCGGGGTGCGTCTTCCGGATCTCGTTGAGCCGGGTGATGTACGGCGCGAGCGAGCGTCCGGAGGCGTCCGCCGCCGCCCAGTCGCGCGTCTTGTACTCGAACTTCTCGTTGTCGATGTTCTCCTCGGCGCCCGGGCGCGCGACGTTCTCGACGAGCTCGTAGCCGGCGTAGACGCCCCAGAGCGGCGAGGCCGTGGCGGCGAGGGCCGCGCGCACCTTGTAGGCCGCCGGTCCGCCGTACTGCAGGTACTCGGTGAGGATGTCCGGCGTGTTCACGAAGAGGTTCGGCCGCATGTAATCGGCCGTCTCGTGCGAGATGCTCGTGAAGAACTCCTCGAGCTCCTCCTTGGTGTTGCGCCAGGTGAAGTACGAGTACGACTGCTGGAAGCCCACCTTGCCCAGCGCCCGCATGATCGCGGGGCGCGTGAACGCCTCGGCGAGGAAGACGACGTCGGGGTGCTCGGCGTTGACCTCGTGGATGATCCACTCCCAGAAGTCGAGCGGCTTCGTGTGCGGGTTGTCGACGCGGAAGATCCGGACTCCGAGCGAGATCCAGTAGCGCAGGATCCGCAGCGACTCCTGGCGGATGCCCTGGGGGTCGTTGTCGAAGTTGATCGGGTAGATGTCCTGGTACTTCTTCGGCGGGTTCTCGGCGTAGGCGATGGTGCCGTCCGGGAGGGTCGTGAACCACTCCGGGTGGCTCGTCACCCACGGGTGATCCGGCGAGGCCTGCAGCGCGAAGTCGAGGGCGAGCTCGAGGCCCGCCTCCTTCACGGCGTCGTGGAACGCGGTGAAGTCCTCGACGGTGCCGAGGTCGGGGTGGATCGCGTCGTGGCCGCCCTCGGCCGCGCCGATCGCCCACGGCGAGCCCGGGTCGGCCGGGCCGGCGTTCAGCGTGTTGTTCGGTCCCTTGCGGAACGTGCGGCCGATCGGGTGGATCGGCGGCAGGTAGAGCACGTCGAAGCCCATGGCGGCGACGGCGGGGAGGCGGTCGGCAGCAGTGCGGAAGGTGCCGCTCGTGACCGTGCCGTCCTCGTTGCGCACCGCGCCCTCGGAGCGCGGGAAGAACTCGTACCAGGCGCCGACGCCCGCGCGGGTGCGCTCGACGTGCACGACGCGCGGCTCCGAGAGGCTCGAGAGGCTCATCACCGGGCGCGCCGTGAGCGCCCCGTGGACAGCGGCGTCCTCGGCGGCCGCGAGGCGCGCCTCCGGAGCGAGCGCGGTGTCGGCGACGCTCGCCGCCGTGTCGGCCAGCAGGGTGCGCTCGGTTCCCGAGCGCGACTCGTCGCCGGCGGCCGAGCGGAGCAGTCCCGCACCCACCGCGAAGGTGACGTCGACGTCGAGGCCGGCCGGGATCTTGATCTCGGCCGTGTGCAGCCAGGTCGCCCAGTCGTCGGCGAAGGAGCGGATGCGGTAGGTCCAGTCGCCCTCGGCGTCCAGGCGGACGAGCCGGCCGTAGCGGTCGGTCCCGGTCGCGATCAGGCTCATGCGGTGCTCTGACTCGGCGCCCGAGGGCGAGGTGAGGAGCAGGTCGACGCCGATGAGGTCGTGGCCCTCGCGGAACGCGGTCGCCGCGAACGGCACCACCTCTCCGACGAAGGCCTTCGCCGGCCAGCGGTCGTCCTCGAGGCGCGGCTGCGGGTCGATGATCGGGAGGCGCTCGGCTCGGGTGCGGTATCCGCTGCCGGCGGGGGCGGGTGCCGCCGCCGGTGCGGCCGGTTCCGCGACCGGCGCGGGTTCGGGGGGCGTCACCGCCTCGGGGGTCGGAGCGGGGCGCCCGCGGGCCGCTCGCCGTGCGTCTTTGCCGTGTGAGGACGTGCCGAAAGGTGTCTGAGCCACGTCACGACAGTAGCGACCCGGGCGTGCTTCAGCACGCCGCTTGCGCCCGCACTCGGGCCTGTGCAAACGGTCCCGGGCGCGCCCGCTCCCGCGCCGCGGAGGTCCGCTAGGGTGTGCGAGCGCGCGCGACCCCCGGCGCTCTGCGCCCGTGCACGCCGGGATCCGCAGAGAGTCGAGGAGTGCCGTGAAGGCCATCCGCCGCTTCACCGTCCGTTCGGTCCTGCCGCCCGAGCTCTCCGCGCTCGGCGAGCTGGCCGGCAACCTGCGCTGGGCGTGGCACGAGCCCACCCGCCGCCTGTTCGAGCGGGTCGATCCCGCGCTGTGGCGCCGCGGAGGAGCCGACCCCACGGCGCTGCTGGGCACCGTCAGCCCCGAGCGGCTCGCCGAGCTCTCCCAGGACCGCGGCTTCGTCGAGGACGCGTGGCGCCTGCGCGAGGAGCTCGAGCGCTACCGCACCGAGCCGCGCTGGTACCAGTCGCTGCCGGAGTCGGCTCCGCGCTCCCTCGCCTACTTCTCTCCCGAGTTCGGCATCGCCGCCGCCCTTCCTCAGTACTCCGGCGGCCTCGGGATCCTGGCGGGGGACCACCTCAAGGCCTCGTCCGACCTGGGCGTCCCGCTGACCGGCGTGGGTCTCTTCTACCGGTCCGGCTACTTCTCGCAGGGCCTCTCGGCCGACGGCTGGCAGATCGAGTCGTACCCGTCCCTCGACCCGGACGGCCTGCCGCTGCGCGTCGTCCGGCTCGCCGACGGGTCGGCCGCGCGGATCGTGCTCGCCCTGCCGGACGGCCGGGCCCTGTACGCGCGCGTGTGGCGGGCCGAGGTGGGCCGGGTGACCCTCCTCCTGCTCGACACCGACATCCCCGAGAACGAGGACTCCCTCCGCTCGGTCACCGACCGCCTCTACGGCGGCGGGGGCGAGGACCGGCTGCTGCAGGAGCTGCTGCTGGGCATCGGCGGAGTCCGCGCCCTCGAGCTCTGGTCCGAGGTGTCGGGCACGCCGCTCCCGGAGGTGTTCCACACCAACGAGGGGCACGCGGGCTTCCAGGGGCTCGAGCGCATCTCGGGGCTGATCGGGTCGGGGCTCGCCTTCGACGAGGCCCTGCAGGTCGTCCGCGCCTCCACCGTCTTCACGACGCACACCCCCGTGCCCGCCGGCATCGACCGCTTCGACCGCGGGCTGATCGAGGAGTACTTCTCGACCGAGCTGCTGCCGGGCGTCCAGGTCGAGGACGTGCTCGCGCTCGGCGCCGAGTCGTACGACGGCGGCTCCGAGCACGTCTTCAACATGGCCGTGATGGGACTCCGCCTCGCGCAGCGCTCGAACGGCGTCTCGCAGCTGCACGGCGAGGTGAGCCGCGGCATGTTCTCGGGCCTGTGGCCGGGATTCGACACCGCGGAGGTGCCGATCGGCTCGGTCACGAACGGCGTGCACGCGCCGACCTGGACGGATCCGGTGCTGACGGCGCTGGCCCGGGACCGCCTCGGCACGGAGGACACCACCCGGGCCGACTGGTCCTCGGGGGCCCTCAGCGACTACGACCTCTGGGCCGCCCGGCGGACGCTGCGGGAGCAGCTGGTGCGCGACGCCCGGGTGCGCGCGGCGCGGTCGTGGCGCGAGCAGAACCCCGGCGGTCTCACTCCCGGCTGGCTCGACGAGCTGCTCGACCCGGACGTCCTGACCATCGGCTTCGCGCGGCGGGTGCCGACCTACAAGCGGCTGACGCTGATGCTGCACGACCCGGAGCGGCTGCGCGCCCTGCTCACGCACCCGCAGCACCCGATCCAGATCGTGATCGCGGGGAAGTCGCACCCGGCCGACGAGGAGGGCAAGCGGCTCATCCAGCGCCTGGTCCGCTTCGCCCAGGAGGCGGACGTTCGCCGGCGGATCGTGTTCCTGCCCGACTACGACATCGCCATGGCCCAGCTGCTCTACCCGGGCACCGACGTCTGGCTGAACAATCCCCTCCGGCCGCTCGAGGCGTGCGGCACCTCCGGGATGAAGGCGGCCCTGAACGGCTCGCTGAACCTGTCGATCCTCGACGGCTGGTGGAACGAGTACTTCGACGGCGAGAACGGCTGGGCGATCCCGTCCTCCGACCGCGCCCTCGACCCCGAGGCGCGCGACACGCTCGAGGCCGACGCCCTCTACGAGCTGCTCGAGAGCGAGGTCGTGCCCCGGTTCTACGAGCGCGACCACGACGGAGTGCCGCGCCGCTGGGTCCGCTCGATCCGGCACACGCTCGCCACGCTCTCGTCCGAGCTGTCGGCCGAGCGGATGGTGCAGCAGTACGTCGAGTCCCTGTACCGTCCCGCCGCCGAGGCGCACCGGGCGGTCGCCGTCGACCACTTCGAGCCGGCGAAGGAGCTGTCGGCGTGGAAGCGCCGCGTGCGGGCCGGCTGGCCGGGGGTGGCGGTCGCCTCCGTCGAGTCGGGTGGGATCGACGCCGTCCCGCAGCGGGGCGACCGGCTGGCCGTCCGCGCGGGAGTACTGCTCGGCGAGCTCGCGCCCGAGGACGTGACGGTGCAGGTCGTCTACGGCACGACCGCACCCGACGGCTCGCTCACCGACGTGCGCAGCCAGGACTTGGAGGTCGCCGAGTCCGCGGGCGCCGTGGTCCCCGCCGATGCCGTCGGGCGGACGCCGTACGCCGGAGTGGTCGAGCTGGATCGCAGCGGCACCTTCGGCTACACGGTGCGGGTGGTGCCGAGGCATCCCCTGCTGGCGCGAGCGGCGGAGCTCGGGCTGGTCGCGGCCGCGGGCTGAGCCGTCAGCGGCCGATGGCTGCCGTGATCGCCCCGGTCGCGGCGATCAGGTCGGCCGGGGCCAGCTCGATGTCGAAGCCGCGCCGGCCGCCCGAGACGAGGACGGTGTCGTACAGCTCGGCGGTCTCGTCGAGCACGGTGCGGTGGTGCGTCTTCTGCCCGAGGGGCGAGATGCCGCCGAGCACGTAGCCGGTGCGCCGCTGGGCGAGCGCCGGATCGGCCATGGCGGCCTTCTTGCCGCCCACCGCCGCCGCCAGCTCCTTGAGGTCGAGCGATCCACTGACCGGCACGATGCCGACCACGAGCTCGCCGTCGACGTCGGCGAGCAGCGTCTTGAACACGCGGTCCGGCTCGACTCCGAGCGCCTCGGCCGCCTCGGCGCCGTATCCGCTCGTCCCCGGATCGTGCCGGTACTCGCGCGGTGTGAACGGGATGCCCGCCGCGACCAGGGCGACGGTCGCCGGGGTGCCGGGGCCGCTCCTCGCCATCAGTCGCCCGCTCCGGAGGGGGTCACCTCTGCCGAGTGGGCCGCGAAGAGCTGCATCGACGTGCCCGCGACGCGGATCATCTGGCCCGCCTCGAAGGACTCGCCGTGCTCGAGCGGCACGGGCTCGTCGCTGCTCCACAGCCTGGTGTAGCCCGTCACGCCCTCGCTCGCGGCGAGGACGACGCTCGTCTCGTGCTCGACCCCGTGCACCACGAGGAGGACGCGGTCGAGCTCCTCGGTCTCGGGGGTGGAGGTGGCGAGGTACTGCATCGTCCGGTTCTCGGCCGAGGTCCAGTCGTGCTCGGACATCCGGCGGCCGTGGACGTCGAACCAGTGCATCGTGCTCGCGCTCGGTGTCACCTCGCCCTCCCGGCCGTAGCGGGAGGGGCGCAGCGCCGGATGCTCGCGCCGGAGCCGGATCAGCGCGCGGGTGTGCTCGCGCAGCTCGAGCTGCCACTCGCTCCGGCTGTCCCAGCGGAGCCAGGTGAGGTCCGAGTCCTGGCAGTAGGCGTTGTTGTTGCCGCGCTGGCTGCGCCCGAACTCATCGCCCGCCGTGATCATCGGCACGCCGGCCGAGAGCAGGAGCGTGCCGAGCAGGTTGCGCATGGCCTTGCGGCGGGCGAGGGTGACGCCCTCGTCCGGGGTGGGCCCCTCGAAGCCGTGGTTGAAGGAGCGGTTGTTGTCCGACCCGTCGCGGTTCGACTCGCCGTTGCCGATGTTGTGCTTGACGTTGTACGAGACGAGATCGGCGAGCGTGAATCCGTCGTGCGCGGTGACGAAGTTGACGGAGGCGAGCGGGCCGCGCTCGGTGGAGAACGTGTTGGAGGACCCGGTGAGGCGGGTGGCGAAGCCGCCGATGCCGACGGGGGCCGTACCGGCGCGCCGGGCGTAGTCGATGTCCGACAGCCAGAAGTTGCGGACCCGGTCGCGGTAGCGGTCGTTCCACTCCGACCAGCCGGTGGGGAACTGACCCGTCTGCCAGCCGCCCATGCCGACGTCCCACGGCTCGGCGATCATCTTGACGTCGGCGAGCTCCGGGTCCTCGACGGCGGCGACGAGCAGCGGGTGATCGGAGCGGAAGTGGGCGTTCTCGTCGCGCCCGAGCGTCGCGGCCAGGTCGAGCCGGAAGCCGTCGATGCCGACCTCGGACGACCAGTACCGGAGGGAGTCGAGCACCATCCGCTGCGCGACGGGACGTCCGAAGTCGATCGTGTTGCCGCAGCCGGTGACGTCGACGTAGTGGCCCTCGTCGGTCTGGCGGTACCAGCTCGCGTCGTCGATGCCGCGCAGGCTCGAGCGCGGGCCGTTCGGCCCCTCCTCGGCGGTGTGGTTGTAGACGACGTCGAGGATCACCTCGAGACCGGCCTCGTGCAGGAGCTTCACCATGCCCTTGAACTCCCGCAGCACGGCGGTCGGCCCGCCGCGCTGAGCCGCGGGGGAGGCGTAGGCGGCGTGCGGGCTGAAGAAGTTGAGGGTGTTGTAGCCCCAGTAGTTGGTCAGCCCCTGGCGCAGCAGCCGCTGCTCCGACACGAAGGCGTGCACGGGCAGCAGCTCGACGGCGGTCACCCCGAGGTCCAGGAGCGACGCGACGGTCGACTCGTGCGCGAGCCCCGCGTAAGTGCCCCGCAGCTCGACGGGCAGCGCCGTGTTGAGCTTGGTGAGGCCCTTCACGTGCGCCTCGTAGACGACGGTGCGGTCCCACAGCGTGCCCGGCTTCGCCGACCCGCCCCAGTCGAAGGAGTCGTCGACGACGACCGAGCGCCACTCGTTCTCGGCGACCCGCAGCAGGCCCTTCGAGTAGGGCTCGAGCAGTGCCGTCCGCGGATCGAACCGGTGGCGCGGTCCGTCCGGACCGTCGACGCGGATCGCGTACCGGCGGCCGGGGGTCAGCAGCGCCGACCGCGCCGACCACACGTCGCCCTCGCCCCGGACCAGCGGCACCGTGCGCGCGACCCAGGCCGGGTCCTTCTCGTCGTACAGCAGGAGGTCGATGGCGCTCGCATTCGCCGACCAGACCCGCAGCTCGCCGCCCTCCCCGTCCACGGTCACACCGAGCCGGGACAGAGGGTCGCGAGAGATCATGCGACTTACAGTAGTGAAGGGCCGGAGACCTCCTCCGCGCCCGCACGCGGACGGGGGACAGCGGTGATCTACCTCGACCACGCGGCCACGACTCCGATGCGCGCCTCGGCGCTCGCCGCCTTCGTCGAGGCCTCGCAGAGCCCGGGCAACCCCTCCTCGGTGCACGGCGCCGGGCAGGAGGCGCGCCGCCGCCTCGAGGACGCGCGCCAGATCCTCGCCGAGTCGCTGGGCTGCGAGCCCGTCGAGGTGATCCTGACCGCGGGCGGCACGGAGGCGATCAACCTCGCGCTCAAGGGCCTCTACTGGCAGCGCCGTGCCGAGGATCCGGCCCGGCGGCGGATCCTGGTCCCCGGGGGAGAGCACCACGCGACGATCGACAGCGTCGAGTGGCTCGCACAGCACGAGGACGCCGCGGTCGAGTGGCTCGAGCTCGACTCCGAGGGCGTGCTGCGCCCCGAGGTGCTCGCCGCGGCGATCGC
This sequence comes from Rathayibacter sp. Leaf299, assembly GCF_001423055.1. NCBI lineage: Bacteria > Bacillati > Actinomycetota > Actinomycetes > Micrococcales > Microbacteriaceae > Rathayibacter > Rathayibacter sp. Leaf299. The sequence goes on along the minus strand of NZ_LMNT01000003.1, from coordinate 366,413 downwards.
CCGCGATCCTGCCTCCGTGGCGCTGGTGTCGGCGCTGTGGGTCAACAACGAGATCGGCACCATCGCGTCGGTCGTCGAGCTCGCGACCGTCTGCGCCGAGGCGGGCGTGCCGCTGCACCTCGACGCCGTCGCCGCGTTCGGCCACGTCCCGCTCGAGATCGCGGCGGTGCGCCGCACCTCCGGCTCGGGCGGGGGAGCGGGACTCGCAGCCGTGAGCGTCTCCGGCCACAAGGTGGGCGGGCCGATCGCGACCGGCGCGCTCGTCCTCGCACGGGACGCCCGGGTCGTCCCGGTGCTGCACGGCGGCGGCCAGCAGCGCGGCGTCCGGTCCGGGACGCAGGACGTCGCGGGCGCCGCCGCGTTCGCCGCGGCCGCCGCGGAGGCGACCGCCGAGCTCTCGGCGGAGTCCGTCCGTCTCGCCGCCCTGCGCGATCGGCTCGTCGCCGGCGTGCTCGAGGCGGTCCCCGGAGCGACGCTGACCGGCCCCGCCGTCGACTCCGACCGCCGCGTCGCGAACAACGCTCACTTCGCGTTCCCCGGCGCGCAGGGCGACTCCCTCCTGCTGCTGCTCGATCTGGCGGGGATCTCGGTCTCCACCGGGTCGGCGTGCACGGCGGGCATCCCCGAGCCCTCGCACGTGGTGATGGCGCTCGGCCGGAGCGAGGACGAGGCGCGCGGAGTGCTGCGCCTGACGCTCGGCCGCACGACGACCGACTCCGACGTGGACGCGGTCCTCGCGGCGTTGCCCGGGGCCTACGCACGCGCGGCGCGAGCCGGGCTCTCCAACCGGTCCGTCCTGCCCACCGACTGAGCGGGGACTGCGCCGTCCGCACGAGCGCTCGTAGACTCGGACGGTGAAGGTTCTCGCGGCGATGAGTGGTGGAGTGGACTCGGCGGTGGCCGCGGCCCGGGCGGTGGACGCGGGGCACGACGTGGTCGGCGTGCACCTCGCGCTCAGCCGGATGCCGGGCACGCTGCGGACGGGCAGCCGCGGCTGCTGCACGATCGAGGACTCGATGGACGCGCAGCGCGCGGCGAACGTGCTCGGCATCCCCTACTACGTGTGGGACTTCTCGGAGCGCTTCAAGCTCGACGTCGTCGACGACTTCGTGGCCGAGTACTCCGCGGGCCGCACCCCGAACCCCTGCATGCGCTGCAACGAGCGGATCAAGTTCGCCGCACTGCTCGAGAAGGCGCTCGACCTCGGCTTCGACGCGGTCTGCACCGGCCACTACGCCTCCCTCGTCACCCTGCCCGACGGCGGGCGCGAGCTGCACCGGGCGAGCGACGAGGCGAAGGACCAGTCCTACGTCCTCGGCGTCCTGACCACCGATCAGCTGGCGCATTCGATGTTCCCGCTCGGGACCACGCCGTCGAAGGCCGTGGTGCGGGCCGAGGCCGCCGAGCGCGGCCTGAGCGTCGCGAACAAGCCCGACAGCTACGACATCTGCTTCATCCCCGACGGGGACACCCGCGGCTGGCTGTCCGAGCGGGTCGCTCCGGAGCCGGGGACGATCGTCGATCGAGACGGGGCGGTCGTCGGTGCGCACGAGGGCGCCCACGGCTACACGGTCGGGCAGCGCCGGGGCCTGCACCTCGGCGTGCCGGCGCCGGACGGCCGCCCCCGCTTCGTGCTCGAGGTGCGACCGAAGACCAACGAGGTCGTCGTCGGACCGCGCGACGCCCTGCGGATCGGGCGCATCGCCGGCTCCCGGTTCACGTGGGCCGGAGCGGCGCCCGAGGACGCGACGACGCCCTTCCGCTGCGACGTGCAGATCCGCGCGCACGCCGATCCCGTGCCGGCCTCGGCCGTGGTGTCGGACGTCGATGGCAGTGTCGAGCTCGTGATCACCCCCGACTCCCCGCTCGACGGCGTCGCCCCCGGGCAGACCGCGGTCGTCTACCTCGGCACGCGCGTCCTCGGCCAGTGCACGATCGACCGCACCGTGGCCGCCGATCTCGTAGCCGCCGACCTCGGAGCCGCCTACCTCGGGGGCGCCCGCTGATGGCCGCCGACGAGACCGTCGCCGCCCGGGTCGACGAGCTGCGCGAGCGGATCCGCTCCGCGAGCGAGAACTACTACGCGGCCGACGCCTCCGTCCTCTCGGACGCCGAGTACGACTCGTTGGTGCGCGAGCTGGCCGCCCTCGAGGCCGAGCACCCCGAGCTCGCCGCCGAGGACTCGCCGACCCGCACCGTCGGCGGCGTCGTCGCGGCCGGTCTCGATCCGATCGACCACGCCGAGCGGATGCTGTCGCTCGACAACGTGTTCTCGGCCGACGAGCTGCGCGAGTGGTGCGAGAAGACCGTCGCGTCGGCCGGCCGCGAGATCGCCTGGCTCACCGAGCTCAAGATCGACGGTCTCGCGATCTCCCTCCACTACGAGAACGGGCGTCTCGTCACCGCCGCCACCCGCGGCGACGGGCGGACGGGGGAGGACGTCACGGTCAACGCCGTGCGGCTGCCCGGCATCCCCGAGCAGCTCTCCGGCGAGGGCCACCCCGCCCTGGTCGAGGTGCGCGGCGAGGTGTTCATCCCGGTGAAGGCCTTCGCCGAGCTCAACGCTCTGCAGGAGCGGCTGCGCGAGGAGGCCGTCGAGGAGTCGCGCGCCCGGTGGGCGGCTCGTCCCGAGACCACCCGCAAGCCGTTCGAGGAGGAGCGGGCCCGCGACAGCGCGCTGCGCCGGTTCCCGACCTTCGCGAACCCGCGCAACGCCGCGAGCGGAGGGCTGCGCCAGCAGCTCGACAAGAAGTCCGGGCTCGATCTGCGCGCCGGGGAGGCCCGGGTGCAGTCGCTCGCGCTCTACGTGCACGGCATCGGAGCGTGGCAGGATCCGCCGGTGTCCTCGCAGTCGGACGTGTACGGCCTGCTGGCCTCGTGGGGGCTGCCGGTCAGCGCGCACAACCGGGTGTCCGCCTCCGTCGACGAGGTGGTCGCCTTCGTCGAGCAGTACGGGCGCGAGCGCCACTCCGTCGAGCACGAGATCGACGGAGTCGTCGTCAAGGTCGACGAGCTCGCCCTCCACGACGAGCTCGGTGCCACCAGCCGCGCGCCGCGCTGGGCCATCGCCTACAAGTACCCGCCGGAGGAGGTGCACACGAAGCTCCTCGACATCGTCGTGAGCGTCGGACGCACCGGACGGGCCACTCCGTTCGCCGTGATGCAGAAGGTGAAGGTCGCCGGATCCGAGGTCCGCCAGGCCACCCTGCACAACGCCGACGTGGTCAAGGTCAAGGGCGTGCTGATCGGCGACACCGTGGTGCTGCGGAAGGCCGGCGACGTGATCCCCGAGGTGCTCGGCCCGGTCGTCGAGCTGCGCGACGGCAGCGAGCGCGAGTTCGTGATGCCGACGACCTGCCCCGAATGCGGCACGACCCTCGCTCCCTCGAAGGAGGGCGACGTCGATCTGCGCTGCCCGAACGCCGAGTCGTGCCCGGCGCAGGTGCGCGGGCGCGTCGAGCACATCGGCGGTCGCGGGGCACTCGACATCGAGGCGCTCGGCGAGGTGAGCGCCGCCGCGCTGACGCAGCCGCTCGTCCCCGCGGAGCCTCCGCTCCGCACCGAGGCAGGGCTCTTCGAGCTCACCCTCGCCGATCTGTTCCCGATCGAGGTCGTCGTCCGCGACTCCGAGACCGGTCTCGAGAAGCTCGACGCCGCGGGTCGGCCCAAGGTCGTCCGGCCCTTCCAGCGCAAGCGCCAGATCGCGAAGGACGGCCCGTTCGATCCCGACGCGGGCGTGTTCGCGGGGGACGAGTCGTCCGTCCCGTCCACCAACGCCACTCGCCTGATCGAGAACATCGACAAGGCGAAGACCAAGGAGCTCTGGCGACTGCTCGTCTCGCTGAGCATCCGGCACGTCGGTCCCGTCGCGGCGCGCGCGCTCGCGGGGTACTTCGGCTCGCTCGACGCCGTCCGCTCGGCCAGCCGCGACGAACTCGCGGCCGTCGACGGGGTGGGCGGCATCATCGCCGACGCCCTGCTCGACTGGTTCGAGGTCGACTGGCACCGCGAGATCGTCGATCGCTGGGCGGCCGCGGGGGTGCGCTTCTCGACTCCGGGACACCCCGGCCCCGGTGCCGCCGAGGCGGCGGGAGGAGTGCTCGCCGGGCTCACCGTCGTCGCGACGGGATCCCTCGAGGGCTACTCCCGCGAGGGCGCTCTGGAGGCGATCATGCAGGCCGGCGGCAAGGCGGGCTCGAGCGTCTCGAAGAAGACCGACTACGTGGCGGCCGGGCCCGGTGCGGGCAGCAAGCTCGGCAAGGCGGAGCAGCTCGGCGTCCGCATCATCGACGCCGCGCAGTTCCACCTGCTCGTCACCGAGGGGCCCGCGGCGATCGCCCCACCCGAGGAGGACGCCGAGTCCTCCGCATCCGGCCAGGCCGAGACCGACGCCGCGGAGGCCCCCGACGAGTCCTGACCCGTCCTCGGCGTCCGCACCACGGCTGGCCGAGCGGCGCGGAGCCGCTCGGTACACTGGACGCCGCATCCTCACGAACCACCGATGGAGACGTATGTCCGAGATCACGGCCGAGACGGTCGCCCATCTGGCCCAGCTGGCCAGGATCGACCTCACCCCGGAGGAGATCCAGACCATGACCCGGGAGCTCGGCCAGATCGTCGACTCCGTGGCCGCCGTCCGGGCCGTCGCCACCCCCGACGTGCCCGCGACCAGCCACCCCATCCCGCTCCAGAACGTCTTCCGCCCCGACGTGGTCGGCGAGACCCTCACCCGTGAGCAGGCCCTGTCCGGTGCCCCCGAGCACGACGGCAGCCGCTTCCAGGTGTCCGCGATCCTGGGGGAGGAGCAGTGAGCGCCCACGGAGCGGAGATCATCCGCCTGAGCGCCTCCGCGCTCTCCGAGAAGCTCGTCGACGGGTCGCTCTCGTCGACGGAGGCGACCCGCGCCCACCTCGACCGCATCGCGTCGGTCGACTCCGCGGTGCACGCGTTCCTGCACGTGGCGGAGGAGGCCGCCGTCGGCACCGCCGCCGACATCGACCGCCGTCGCGCCGCCGGCGAGTCCCTGCACCCGCTGGCGGGGATCCCGCTGGCCGTCAAGGACGTCATCGTCACGAACGACATGCCGACCACGAGCGGGTCGAGGATCCTCGAGGGCTGGCGTCCGCCGTACGACGCGACGGTCATGACGAAGGTCCGCGCCGCCGGCCTCGTGCCGATCGGCAAGACCAACATGGACGAGTTCGCGATGGGCTCGACCACCGAGCGCTCCGCGTACGGCCCGACCCACAACCCGTGGGATCTCGACCGCATCCCCGGCGGCTCGGGCGGCGGCTCCGCCGCGGCGGTCGCGAGCTACGAGGCGCCGCTGGCCCTCGGCTCCGACACCGGCGGCTCGATCCGCCAGCCCGCGCACGTCACAGGCACCGTCGGCGTCAAGCCGACCTACGGCGGCGTCTCGCGCTACGGAGCGATCGCACTCGCCTCGAGCCTCGACCAGATCGGACCCGTCTCGCGGACCGTCCTCGACTCCGCCCTGCTGCACGACGTGATCGCCGGGCACGACCCGCGCGACTCGACGTCGCTGCGCGACACCTGGCCCTCCTTCGCCGATGCGGTCCGCCGCGCCGACGTGAAGGGCCTCCGCATCGGAGTGCTCAAGGAGCTCGACGGAGGAGAGGGCTTCCAGCCCGGCGTCCTCGCGCGCTTCCACGAGGCGCTCGCGGTGCTCGAGGGCGCCGGAGCCGAGATCGTCGAGGTGAGCGCCCCCAGCATCGAGCACGCGGTCGCCGCCTACTACCTGATCCTCCCCGCCGAGGCGTCCAGCAACCTCGCCAAGTTCGACTCCGTCCGCTTCGGCCTGCGGGTCACGCCGAAGGGCGGCGGCACCGTCGAGCAGGTCATGGCGGCCACGCGCGAGCAGGGCTTCGGCCCGGAGGTCAAGCGCCGCATCATCCTGGGCACCTACGCCCTCTCGGCCGGCTACTACGACGCCTACTACGGCAGCGCGCAGAAGGTGCGCACGCTCGTGCAGCGCGACTTCGACCGGGCCTTCGCCTCGGTCGACGTCATCGCCTCGCCGACCGCGCCGACCACCGCCTACCGTCTCGGCGAGAAGCTCGACGACCCGCTGGCGATGTACCGCGGCGACATCGCGACGATCCCGGCGAACCTCGCCGGCATCCCCGGCATCTCGGTCCCCGCGGGGCTGGCCGACGAGGACGGGCTGCCCGTCGGCATCCAGTTCCTCGCTCCCGCCCGCGAGGACGTCCGCCTCTACACCGTCGGCGGAGCGCTCGAGACCCTGCTCGAGGAGTCGTGGGGTCACCCGCTCCTCGCGAAGGCCCCCGACCTCGCTCCCGCCGAGCAGTTCGCCTCCGAGGAAGGTGCCGTCTGATGGCCTCCGCGCACACGTCCGTCCCCGAGCTCATGGACTACGACGAGGTCTTCGAGCGCTTCGAGCCGGTCCTCGGCTTCGAGGTGCACGTCGAGCTCAACACCAAGACGAAGATGTTCTCGGACGCGCCGAACGAGTTCGGCTCCGAGCCCAACACCAACGTCACCCCGGTCGACCTGGGGCTGCCGGGCTCGCTCCCGGTCGTCAACGAGCAGGCCGTGCGCTACTCGATCAGCCTCGGCCTCGCGCTGGGCTGCTCGATCGCGCCGTCGAGCCGCTTCGCCCGGAAGAACTACTTCTACCCGGACCTCGCGAAGAACTACCAGATCTCGCAGTTCGACGAGCCGATCGCCTTCGAGGGCTCGGTCGAGGTCGAGCTGGCCGACGGCACCCTGGTCGACATCCCGATCGAGCGCGCGCACATGGAGGAGGACGCGGGCAAGCTCACGCACGTGGGCGGCTCCACCGGCCGCATCCAGGGCGCCGAGTACTCGCTCGTCGACTACAACCGCGCGGGGGTCCCGCTCGTCGAGATCGTCACGAAGCCGATCTTCGGAGCCGGGAAGAATGCACCGGAGTTCGCCAAGGCGTACGTGGCGACCATCCGCGACATCGTCCTCGCCCTCGGCATCTCCGACGCGAAGATGGAGCGCGGCAACCTCCGCTGCGACGCCAACGTCTCCCTCCGCCCGTGGGGCCAGGAGAAGCTCGGCACCCGCACCGAGACCAAGAACGTCAACTCGCTCCGCTCGGTCGAGCGCGCCGTGCGCTACGAGATCCAGCGCCAGGCGGCGATCCTCGCTGCGGGCGGCACGATCACGCAGGAGACGCGCCACTGGCACGAGGACACCGGCCGCACCTCCGCCGGCCGCCCCAAGAGCGACGCCGACGACTACCGCTACTTCCCCGAGCCCGACCTGCTCCCGGTGGTGCCCGCACCCGAGCTGATCGAGGAGCTGCGCGCCGCGCTCCCCGAGAAGCCCGCTGCCCGCCGTCGGCGGCTGAAGGCCGACTGGGGCTTCACCGACCTCGAGTTCCAGGACGTCGCCAACAGCGGCCTGCTGGTCGAGATCACCGAGACGGTCTCGGCCGGAGCGACCCCGCAGGCCGCTCGCAAGTGGTGGACCGGCGAGATCGCCCGACTCGCGAACGCGGCCGGGCAGGACCCGGCCGCCCTGGTCACCCCGACCCAGGTCGCCGAGCTCGCCGGTCTCGTCGAGAGCGGCACCCTGACCGACCGGCTCGCGCGCGAGGTGCTGCAGGGCGTCGTCGCCGGCGAAGGCTCGCCGCAGGAGGTCGTCGACGCCCGCGGGCTCGCGGTCGTCTCGGACGACGGTGCGCTCATCGAGGCGATCGACACCGCCCTCGCCGCGCAGCCCGACGTTCTCGCGAAGATCCGCGACGGCAAGGTGCAGGCCGCCGGTGCCGTCATCGGCGCCGTCATGAAGGCGATGAAGGGCCAGGCCGACGCCGCCCGTGTGCGCGAGCTCGTGCTGGAGCGCGCCGCCGGCTGAGCCGGTGCGCGGGGAGCGGAGGAGACGATGAGCGACCAGCCCGACGACTCCGTCCCCGCGCGGCTCGACCTGCCGAGTGGTGACTTCCTCCGTCCCCTGATGTCGAGCGACGCCGACCTCCTCGGTGCGGCGATCGGGGAGCGCCGCGCGTGGCTCGAAGCGCTCCTCCCAGGAGGGCCCGATCCGCACGACGATGTGGAGGCCCTCCGGCTCGTCGAGGGCGCTGCCCGCGCGGGCCGGGCGCACGCGTTCGTCCTCGTCGACGACTCCTGGACCACGGTGCGAGGAGCGTTGAGCGTCGTGCCCGGCGAGGGGCGCACGGCGACCGCGTCCTGGTGGGTCCTCCCGGAGCTGCGCGGATCGCGCACCGAGGAGGAGTTCGATGCGTTCGCGCGTCGCTGGCTGCTGACACGGTGGCCGTTCGATTCCGTCGAGACTCCGGACAACCACCCCGAGGACCCGGCGGCTCTGGCCGGAGCGAACATCCTCGCGGTGTTGCCCGACGCCCCGCAGCGCACGCCCCTGCCGGAGCCCGACCTCGACGCCGCGCGGCGGCTCTGGTCCGAGTACCCGGGCTCCGGACCGCATCCGCTGCCGCCGGTCGAGTCCTTCGGCGACTCCGTCGAGCTCGCCGACGAGCTGCTCGCACTGGTCGCGCGCGGAGTGAAGACCGCGACCGCGTCCCTGGTCGGCGACGATCCGGTTCCCGTGGCCGGCGATCACTGGATCGTCTGCGACGGGACCGGCGCACCGCGGCTCGTCCTGCGCGATGACGACGTCAGGATCGGACCGCTCGACTCGGTCGACGAGGCGTTCGCCTGGGCCGAGGGGGAGGGCGATCGCACCCGCGAGTCCTGGCTGTCCGGGCATCGGCGCTACTTCGCTCGCGAGGACCCGGAGTCCGAGCTCGAGGAGGTCGTGTTCGAGCGCTTCCGGGTCGTGTGGCCGCAGGCCGCCGCCGATCGCGCCGCCGCCTTCGCGACATCCGCGGCCGCGGCGCTCCCGGACTAGGCCGACTCGGGGTCCCAGCCCCCACTCTCGGGGGTTCCCCGGATGCCGCTCCCAGGAGTGCTGCGACAGAGTGGATCCATGGCCACTCTCACTCGCCCCCGTCGGGGCACGATCATCGCCGGCGTCTGCGCCGCGCTCGCCCACCGCTTCGGCTGGAGCCCGTTCCTGGTCCGTCTGCTCTTCGTGCTCTCGTGCCTGCTGCCGGGACCGCAGATCATCGCCTACATCATTCTGTGGATCGTGATCCCGAAGCAGAGGTGATTCCGCGCTCCCGTGTGGAGCGCACTCTGAGCGCACGTTCAGGAGTCCTGCGTGCGAGCGTCCTACCGTGTCGCTGAGCGACCGCTTCCACGCGGCGCCGAGGAGGAGATCATGGGATTCCTGGACCGACTGCTGGGACGCGAAGAGCCCGCCGAGAACGCACGACGCGATTCGGGACGGCCGGACGGGCAGCAGCCCGCCTACGGCACCCCGCCCGGACGCTCCGCCCGCAGCGAGGACGAGATCGCGATCGAGCGGTACCGCTATCTCCTGCGCACCGCGCCGCCCGAGGCGCTGGAGCAGGTGCACCGTGAAGCTTTCGAGCAGCTGACTCCGGAGCAGCGCCGGCAGGTCTTCCGCGAGCTGAGCGAGGGCGCGCCGGTCGGCGACGCCCCTCGGAGCGACGACCCCCAGGCGCTCGCGCAGTCCGCGACCCGCAGCGAGCTGCGTCAGCCAGGCTTCATGGAGCGGCGGTTCGCCGGCGGCGGCGCGGGCGGGATGGGCTTCGGGGGAGTCCTGGCGTCGTCGATGCTCGGCACGATCGCCGGATTCGCCATCGGCTCGGCGATCGCCGGTGCGTTCCTCCCGGACGCCGGCGGCGAGTACGCCGGCGGTGAGGGCGGCGAAGGCGATGCCGGAGCCGACGGCGGCGACGCCGGAGCGGACGCGGGAGGCGACTACGGCGGAGGCGACTACGGCGGAGGCGGGGACTTCGGCGGAGGCGACTTCGGGGGCGGCGACTTCGGCGGCGGCTTCGACATGTGACCGCACGACGGAGCCCCCGGACCGCGCGAGCGGGGACCGGGGGCTCCGTGCTGTCCGGGGCGCTCAGCTCTCGTCGAGCAGCATCGCCTTCACCTCGCGGCGCAGCACCTTGCCGATCATGTTGGTCGGCAGCTCGTCGATGACGACGATTCTCCGCGGCACCTTGTACGGCGTGAGCGCCTCGCGGACGAGCGCGCGCGCCTCCGACTCGTCGAAATGGGCTCCGGGCTCGAGCACGACGGCGGCCGCGACCATCTCGCCGCTGCGGGCGTCGGGGAGGCCGACGACCGCCGCGTCCCTGACCGAGGGGATCCGGCGCAGGACCTCCTCGACCTCGGACGGAGCGACGTTGAAGCCGCCGGTGATGATGAGCTCCTTGATGCGGTCGACGAGGCTGATGAAGCCGTCCCCGTCCATCGTGGCGATGTCGCCGGTGCGGAACCAGCCGTCCGTCGTGAACGAGTCCGCGGTCTCCTGGGGCTTTCGGTGGTATCCGCGGAACACCTGCGGTCCTCGCACCACGAGCTCGCCCTGCTCGCCGAGCGCGACGTCGACGGAGGGGTCCTCCGGTTCGACGATCCGCACGTCCGTGCCGGGCAGCGGCAGGCCGACGGTGCCCGCGCGCCGCGTGGGGCCGACGGGGTTCGCCATCAGGACCGGCGAGGTCTCGGACAGGCCGTAGCCCTCGACGAGGGTGCCTCCCGTCTCCTGCTCGAAGCGGGCGACGAGCGCGGGGTCCAGCGGCATCGCCCCCGAGATGGCGATCTCGATGCCCTGCAGCGAGACTCCCTTCTCGCGGGCCCGCGCGGCGAGCCGCTCGGCGATCGGAGGAACGGCAGGCAGGAACGTCGCGGGGTGCTTGCGCACGACCTTCAGCACGAGGTCGGGGTCGAACTTGGGGAACAGCACCAGCCGCGCCCCCATGCTCATCGCGAAGGTGAGGCAGAGGGTGAGGCCGTAGGCGTGGAACATCGGCAGCACCGCGTAGACCACGCAGTCGCCGCGGCGCACCGTCGGCACCCAGGCGCGGGACTGCGCGGCGTTCGCCGTCAGATTGCGATGCGTGAGTTCGGCGCCCTTGGGAGTGCCGGTGGTCCCGCTCGTGTACTGGATCACCGCGAGGTCGTCGGCTGTCGGACGCGGGTGAGCGGAGTCGATCCGGCGACGCAGCAGCGAGTCCCACTCGATCGCGCCGCGCACGCGCCCGGTGAGGGCGGCGCGGGATTCGCGCGCCTTGCGGATCGGCAGGCGGAGGGCCGCGCGCATCGGCGCGGGCATCGCCCTGGTGAGGTCGACCGCTACGACGGTCTCGACCCCGAGATCGGCGGGCAGCTCCTGGACCAGGGGCACGATGCGATCCCAGGCGATCGCGACGCGCGCGCCGTGGTCCTCGAACTGGTGCCGCAGCTCCCGCGGCGTGTAGAGCGGGTTGTGCTCGACGACCACCGCTCCCAGCCGGAGGACGGCGTAGAAGGCGACCACGTGCTGGGGGCAGTTGGGCAGGATCAGGGCGACCGGATCGCCCTCGCGGACGCCCAGTCGGCGCAGGCCCTCGGCCACGCGCTCCACATCATCCGCGAGCTGGGCGTAGCTGGTCGCACGGCCGAAGAACTCCAGCGCGACCTTCTCGGGGTACTGCGCCGCCGACTCCGTCACGATGTCGAGGAGCGAGCCCTCGGGGGGCTCGAGCTCCGCCGGCACTCCGGGTGCGTAGCTGCGGATCCAGGGACGGGGCGCGGGGCTGCTCACCCGCACCACTCTAGGCGCACGGGCCGACGCCGCCCCTCGGGCGGGCGTCGGCCACCGGCGTCAGGCTCGGGCGACCGCGTCCTCGACGGGCACGTCACCCGAGACGAGCTCCCAGGTCCGTCCGATGGACGCGGGCTGCTCGAGCACGGCGACGACCACGGCCGCGACGTCCTCGCGGGGGATGCTGCCGCGCTCGACGGTCTCGCCCAGCTCGACCCGGCCGGTGCCCTCGTCGGTCGTGAGCCCGCCCGGGCGCAGGATGGTCCAGTCGAGATCGGTCTTCCTCAGCGCCGTGTCGGCGTCGCGCTTGGCCTCGACGTAGGCGCGCCAGACCTCCTCGGTGTCCTCGGCCAGCGGCTCGTCGACGCCGATCGCGCTGATCTGGACGAAGCGGCGGATTCCGGCCGCGGCCGCGGCCTCCTGGCTGAGCACGGAGGCGCCCAGGTCGACGGTCCGCTTGCGCTCGATCCCCGAGTCGGGGCCGGCGCCGGCGGTGAAGACGAGGGCGTCGACGCCCTCGAGCAGCGCCGCGAACTCCTCGGCGCTCGAGTTCTCGAGGTCGTGGACGAGCGGCTCGCCGCCCAGTCGCACGATGTCCTCGGCGTGCTCGGGGTTCCTGATCACTCCGACGGACTCGTGCCCGGCGTCGTAGAGCAGGTGCAGGATCTGCTGACCCACCTTGCCGTGGGCTCCGATGACGGCGACTCGTGTCATGCGTGTTCCTCTCCTCGGCGGGGCGCGGGGCCCCGGTGCTTCCTCCGCCGCGGCGGCGGTGGCCCCATCCTGCCTGCGGCGGATGGGAGTGGCGTTCAGGCTGCCAGGCGGTCGTCGCGCCCGGTGACGGCGAGCAGGCGCGTCTGCAGCGGGGCGTCCTCGCCGACGGGGACGGGAGCGGCGAACAGCCCGCTCGCGCGCAGCGTCTCCTCCTGCGGCGCGAACAGCTCCCAGACGGCCGCCACGAGCTCCTCGTCGAGCGTCTCGTCGGTCCCGGTGGCGCGGGCGAGGTCCCAGGCGTGGATGGTGACGTCCGACACCTGCTCCCTGACCAGCTCGAGCGCCGTGACGGAGTCGCGACCGAGGCGCAGGACGGCCTCCGGTCGGGCGGAGGAGGCGGCTGCACGCGTGTCGGCCGTGACCCGGCTCCACTCGCTGCGCAGGTCGCTGCCGACCGGCTCGAGGCGGATCGGGGACTCGTCTCCGCCGGACAGCAGCGTGTGCGCGCGCTGCTGCTCGCGGACGACGTGCAGCACGAGCGCGCGGGTGTCCCATTCGGTGTCGGGGGTCGGCGCCGACCAGTCCACGACGGCGGCCAGGCGGCTCTCGAAGGCGGCGTGCGCGCGCTGCTGCAGGTCGAGCCAGCGGCTCATCTCGGTGGCGGTGGGGGAGGCGGGCTCGTGCGTCATGTCTTCTCCGGAGCGTCGTCGTCGGTGCTCGGGACAACCCGGATCGGCGCCGGGCCATTCCCGCAGCGGGTGAGCGCCTCCTCCTCGCTCGTCGCCGAGCGCCGTGTCGGAGGTGCGTGCGAGCATGACAGGACGGCATCGGCAGAGGGCGAGCAGGACGGCACGTGAGCAAACAGGACGGAAGCGGCCGGCAGGTCACGCTCGACCCCGTCGACGATCCGCGCGCCAGCATCCTGCACATCGACATGGACGCGTTCTTCGCCTCCGTCGAGCTGCTCGAGCGGCCCGACCTGCGCGGTCGCCCGGTGATCGTCGGGCACATCGGCTCCCGGTCCGTCGTCACCGCCGCGACCTACGAGGCCCGGCGCTACGGGGTCAACTCGGCGATGCCCATGGCCGTGGCGCTCCGCCGCTGCCCGCAGGCCGTCGTGCTCGAGCCGCACATGGACCGCTACCGCGAGGCGTCCCGGCGGGTCATGGCGATTTTCGACTCCTTCACCCCGCTCGTCGAGCGGCTGAGCATCGACGAGGCGTTCCTCGACGTGGCGGGAGCGCGCCGCCTGTCCGGCACGCCCTTCGCCATCGGCAACGCGATCCGCGAGCGCGTCCACTCGGAGCTCGGCCTCACCTGCTCCGTCGGGATCGCCAGCACGAAGTTCGTCGCCAAGCTCGCCTCCGGGCGCTCCAAGCCCGACGGCCTGCTCGTCGTGCCGTCCGACGGCGTCCGCGAGTTCCTCGATCCGCTGCCCGTGAGCGCGCTGTGGGGCGTCGGAGCGAGCACGGAGGAGGCGCTGCTGCGCCGCGGACTGACCACCGTCGCCGACGTCGCCGCGACCCCGCTGGCCGTGCTGATCTCCTCGCTCGGCGAGGCGACCGGCCGCCGCCTGCACGCCCTGTCGAACGGAGTGGACCCGCGCCCCGTCGACACCCGCGTCGTCGAGAAGAGCGCGGGCCACGAGATCACCTTCGCCGACGACGTCGCCGACCCCGAGCTGGTCCGTCGCGAGCTCCTGAGGCTCTGCGACAAGGTCGCGGTGCGCCTGCGCCGCGGCGGAGTGCGCTGCCGCACGGTGGCGGTCAAGGTGCGCTTCGGCGACTTCAGCACGCTCACCCGCTCCCGGACGCTGCCCGAGGCGACGGACGTGGCGCGGGTCCTCTACGAGGCGTCGTCGGCGCTGCTCGAGGCAGCGAATCCGATGCGCCGACCCGTGCGCCTCATCGGCGTGCGCGGCGAGCAGCTCGTCGACGGCGACGAGGTCGCCTTCTCGCTCTGGAACGACTCCGACGACTGGCGCGACGCCGAGCTGGCCGTCGACGGGGTCGCGGCGCGCTTCGGCACCGGGGCCGTCCGACCCGCGTCGCTGCTGGCGCGCTCGGCGCCGGAGTCGGCGAAGGGCATCGACCTCAGCGACACGCTCGCTACGCGGAGCCGATCGTCAGACTGACCGGCCGGTGGTCCGATCCGTTGGGCGGCAGGACCTCGACGGTCGCGGCGGGCACGCCGTCGGCGAGGGCGTGGTCGAGGCCGACCAGCGGGAGGAGCGACGGCCACGTGGCAGGGAACCCGATGCCCGAGGTGCGCACGAGCCCGGCCTGCTCCAGCACCGGGGCCAGCAGATGGTCGTCGGTCGCCGTGTTGAAGTCGCCCACGACGAGCGTCCTCCCGGACTCGTCGGCCGCGAGGGTCTCGGCCAGACCGGCGAGTGTCGCGTCGCGCTCCTCGTGGTCGCCCAGTCGGAACGACGCCAGGTGCACGACGAAGAGCCGGGTCGTGCCCAGCGTGGTGCCGATGTCGACCGCGAGCGCGCGGTCCCAGCCGAGCCCCAGATCCAGCGGCTCGCCGTTCGAGAGCACCTCCCGGCTCCAGACGCCCACTGTCCCGACGACGTAGGAGTGCGGGTAGGCCTCCGACAGCTCGTCGTCGACCGCGTCGCGCGCGTCAGCGGTCAGCTCCTGCAGCGCGATCACGTCGGGCTCGGCAGAGGCGAGCTCCGCCGCGACGGCGCCGGCCTCGCCGCTGCCGCCGATGTTCTGGCTGACGACCGTGAACGAACCGGAGCGTACAGCGGCAGCAGGCACCGCGACGGGCAGGACCAGCACCCCGTAGACCATCGCGAGCACCGTCACGGCCGCACCGGCACCGCGCGAGCGCAGGGCGACGGCCGAGGCGACGAGCAGGAGCACCGCGAGTCCGGACCACGGGATCGCGGTCTCGACGACCGACAACCAGCCCGACGCCTCCGGGAGCACGCGGTGGAAGGCGAGGAACGCGGCCAGCCCCGTGCTCGTCACCGCGACCGCGGTCGAGCGGACCGGGTGTCGACGGCGGGGGCGGGAAGGCATCCTCGATCATCGCATCGGCTCCCTCGACCGGGATGGGGGAGTGCTGTGCGCGCCCGCGCGGCGGTTGTCGCCGCCGAGAGCCGCGGAGTAGCGTTCGGGCATGCCCAACATCGCCGTGTCCCTGGCCGACAAAGTCACCTCCGCGGGTACCGCGACGATCTACGGGGAGCCCGTGAGCGTCGACGGCGCCACGATGGTCCCGGTCGCCCTCCGCTGGTTCGGCTTCGGCGGGGGCAGCGGATCCGAGGACGGTCAGGAGGGCGGCGGTGGTGGCGGCGGCGGTGCGGTCGTGCCGATCGGCGCCTACATCAAGGACGACCTCGGCCTGCGCTTCCAGCCCAACATCGTGTCGGTGCTCGCTGTCGGCATCCCGTTCGTGTGGGTGACCGGCAAGGCCCTCGCACGCATCGTGCGGGCCCTGAAGAAGTAGGGGCGCTCAGCGCGTCCGGATCGGGCGCGCGGTGAACCAGGTCGTCTTGGTGCGGCCGAATCCGACGACGAGTCGCTCCGCGTCGGTCGGGCGACGCGGGTCGTACACGACGACGACGGGCTCGCCCGCCATCCACGCGTCCCCTCGACGCTGCGGCGTCTTCAGAGCGCGCCGCTCCTCGCCGTTCTCGAGCCGGTAGGCGACGAGCAGACGCCCGGCCCGCGCTCCCGGGTCGTCCGCGATCACGCGCCCGCGGACCCGCCTGCCCTGTGCCAGCAGCTCGCGGCGGAGGCGTCGTCGCCGCTGATGGACGAGCACCTGCAGCAGCAGGAGCAGCAGGACGGCGAGAACGACGACCACCGACCACAGCATGCTGTCTATGATTGCTGACGAACACGGGAGTCCGGTGCACCGGACTGAGAGGAAGGCTTTCAGCCTTCGACCGTCGAACCTGATCTGGGTCATGCCAGCGAAGGAACGTTTCGATCTCCTCTTACTACCCGTGCCCTCCATTCGCTTCCACGAAAGGGCACGTCAGTGCAGAACACCACCACCCCCTCCGCCCGCACCGCTCCGCGCCGCGATCTGCGCTGGCGCGTCGTCGACATCGTCGTGGCGAGCGTCGTCGCCGTCGCGAGCGGCATCGTCTTCTGGGCCTGGGGCCTGGCGACGAACGTCCTCGGCCTCGCGTTCGAGTTCCTCCCCGGGCTCGGCGGGATCCTCGGCGGCGGCTGGCTCTTCGCCGGCGTCCTCGGCGGTCTCATCATCCGCAAGCCCGGTGCAGCGCTCTACACCGAGCTGCTCGCCGCGGTCGTCTCCGCGCTCATCGGCACCCAGTGGGGCTACCTGGTCCTGCTCTCCGGGCTCGTGCAGGGTCTGGGAGCCGAGCTCATCCTGGCCCTGTTCCTCTACCGCAGCGGCCGCCCGATCGTCGCTCTGCTCGCCGGAGCGGGGGCCGGGCTCGCGCTCGCGATCAACGATCTGCTCCTCTGGTACGTCGGAGTCGACGGGCTCTTCGCCACGGTCTACATCGTGTCCTCGATCGTCTCCGGCATCCTTCTCGCGGGCCTGCTCCCGTGGCTCGCGGTCCGCGGACTGGCCGCCTCCGGAGCGCTCGACCGCTTCGCCTCGGGACGCGAGGGCCGGGTGATCGACGGAGCGGCCGCGGGCGCCCGATGAGCGGCGCGGCCGTCTCCGCTCGCGGATGGAGTTGGCGGCACGCCGGGCGCTCCCGTTCCGCGGTCACCGGGCTCGATCTCGAGATCGCAGCCGGGGAGCGGGTGCTCCTGCTCGGCCCCTCGGGCGCGGGCAAGAGCACTCTCCTGCACGCTCTCGCCGGAGTCCTCGGCGGCGAGGAGGACGGTGCGTCGACCGGCGAGCTCGTCCTGGACGGGGACGCACCGGTCCGTCGTCGCGGAGTCGCGGGCCTCGTGCTCCAGGATCCGGACACGCAGGCGGTGCTCGCCCGCGTGGGCGACGACGTGGGCTTCGCCTGCGAGAACCTCGGTGTCCCGGCGGGCGAGATCCCGGAGCGGGTGCGGCAGGCGCTCGACGACGTCGGGCTGGATGTCGCGCTGGACCGGTCCACCTCGGCGCTCTCGGGCGGTCAGAAGCAGAGGCTCGCGCTCGCGGGTGTGCTGGCGATGCGTCCCCGACTCCTGCTGCTGGACGAGCCGACCGCGAATCTCGACCCCGACGGGGTCCGCGAGGTGCGCGACGCGGTCCAGCGCAGCACGGCGCGCAGCGGGGCGACCCTCGTCGTCGTCGAGCACCGGGTCGACGTGTGGGTCGATCTCGTCGATCGGATCGTCGTGCTCGGCTCGGACGGCGCGGTGATCGCCGACGGTGCGCCGTCGACCGTGCTCGAGGAGACGCGTGCGGTCCTCGTGGACGCCGGCGTGTGGCTGCCGGGGGAGCGCCCCGCACGCCGCCCGGGACCGGACGGCGCCGCCCCTCGAGCGCTGCGCACCGTGGATCTGGCCATCGCGCGACCGCTCTTCGGAGTCCGCCACCCGCCCCGCGTCGCGGAGGGACTGGACGTCGAGATCGGGCAGGGCCGCGTCACCGCCGTCCTCGGGCCCAACGGAGCGGGCAAGTCGACGCTCGCGCTGACCCTGGCCGGGCTCCTGGATCCGGCGGCGGGACAGGTCATCGCGTCGGACGAGGTCCGGGCCGGGGCGTCTCCGCATCCGCACCGCTGGCGCTCGAGGGAGCTCGCGGACCGGGTCGCGATGGTCTTCCAGGAGCCGGAGCACCAGTTCCTCACGGCGCGCGTGCGGCAGGAGCTGCACCTCGGCGCCCGCGACGAGGCGGAGCGCTCCCGCGCCGACGCGATGCTCGAGCGGCTCGGGCTGTCCTCGCTGGCCGACGCCAATCCGTTCACGCTGTCGGGTGGGGAGAAGCGGCGCCTCGCCGTCGCCTCCGCTCTGGTGCGCCGGCCGTCGGTCGTCGTGCTCGACGAGCCGACCTTCGGCCAGGACCGCCGCACCTGGGACGTGGTCGTGGACCTGCTGGCCGAGCTGCGGGCGGACGGGCGCGCGATCCTCACCGTCACGCACGACGAGCACCTCGTCGACGCCCTCGCCGATGGCGTCCTGCCGCTGGGCGCGGCTCAGGAGATCCGGCGATGACCCTCCTCGACGCCGTGCCCGCCCGCGGAAGGATCGCCCGGGCGAACCCCGTGGCGAAGCTGCTCGCGAGCCTCCTGATCGCGATCGTCCTGGTCCTCACCCTCGACGCGGTCTCGGCGGCGACCGCGCTCGCCCTCGAACTGCTCGTGCTGCCGTTCGCGGGGCTGAGGCTCGGCGACCTGCTCCGCCGCACGGCTCCCGTGCTGTTCGCCGCTCCGCTGGCCGGGATGACCACCGTCCTCTACGGACGCGACAGCGGGGCGGTGCTCGCCGAGTTCCTCTTCGTCAGCGTCACCGACGGCTCGGTCGCGCTGGGGGGTGCGATCACCCTCCGCGTGCTGGCCATCGGCCTCCCGAGCGTCGTGCTGATCGCGACGACCGATCCGACGGACCTCGCCGACGGACTCGCGCAGATCCTGCGCCTGCCGTCGAGGTTCGTCCTGGGCGGTCTCGCCGGCATGCGTCTCGTGGGCCTGCTCGTCGACGACTGGCGGACGCTGTCCATGGCGCGGCGTGCCCGCGGCGTGGCCGACGGCCGCGGCCCGGTCCAGGCTCTCCGCAGCCTCGCGGGTCGCACGTTCTCCCTGCTGGTGCTCGCCATCCGGCGGGGGAGCCGACTCGCGACCGCGATGGAGGCGAAGGGGTTCGGAGCGGACATGCCGCGGACCTGGGCGCGGGTGTCCCGCTTCGGCGGCGGTGACGCCCTCCTCGTGCTCGGCGGAGCCGCGATCGCGGGCATCGCCGTCAGCGCCGCCGTGCTCGCCGGCACCTGGAGCTTCGTGCTGCGTGGCTGAGCCCCTGACTCCCCGCGTCGCTCGCGCGCTGGCCCGCCGGATCGTCGA
Organism: Rathayibacter sp. Leaf299; assembly: GCF_001423055.1. Classification (NCBI taxonomy): domain Bacteria; kingdom Bacillati; phylum Actinomycetota; class Actinomycetes; order Micrococcales; family Microbacteriaceae; genus Rathayibacter; species Rathayibacter sp. Leaf299. Next base: position 347,110 of record NZ_LMNT01000003.1, on the reverse strand, counting down.
TCGACGCGCTCGCACCGTGCTCGTCGACGGTCCGAGCGGATCGGGCAAGTCGACCTTCGCGGTGGACCTGCTCGCCCGGGTCCGCGCGGCCGCCGGCGCACCCGAGGCCGCACTCGTGCGGATGGACGATCTGTATCCGGGCTGGTCGGGCCTGGAGCGGGCGGCCACGGAGGTCGCCCGGGATCTCGTGCGCCCGCACGCCCTCCACGGGACCGGCCGCTGGCGGCCCTGGAACTGGGCGAGCGGGACGTCGGCTGGTCCGGTCGTGGTGCGCTGCCCATTGCTCGTCGTGGAGGGCTGCGGTGCCGCGACAGCCGCGAGCCGAGCGGTGGCGGATCTCACGATCTGGATCGAGACGGGCGACATCGAGAGGCGCCGGCGCGCACTCGCTCGGGACGGAGCGCTCTTCGAGTCGCACTGGGACGAGTGGGACGAGCAGTTCCGGCGCTACCGGCTGCGCGAGCGGCCCCGCGAGGGCGCGGACGTCGTGCTCGACACCGGCGCCTGACGGCGGCTCAGGCCCAGCCGAGCTCGTGCAGCCGGTCGTCGTCGATCCCGTAGAAGTGCGCGATCTCGTGCACGAGGGTCACGTGGATCTCGTCCCGCAGCTCGTCGAGCGTCTCGCAGGCGGCGAGGTGGGGCTCGCGGAACACCACGATGCGGTCGGGCATCTCGCCGAAGCCGTACCGCTCGCGCTCGGTCAGCGCCACTCCGTCGTAGACGCCGAGGAGATCGAGGGAGCCGTCCTCGGGACGGTCCTCGACCACGAACACCACGTTGTCGAGGCCGTCGACCATGTCGTCCGGGAGCTCATCGAGCTCGGCGACCACGAGTCGTTCGAACGCCGCTTCGTCCAGTTCGAGCATCGTCGCCTCCGGTATGGGAAAGGGCCCGGAGTCGTGACGACTCCGGGCCCTCCTGGGGTGAGTAACGGGGCTCGAACCCGCGACCTCCTAGACCACAACCAGGCGCTCTGCCAACTGAGCTATACCCACCAGGACGGTGTTCCGAGAGGGTGACCCTCCCGAAGCAACTGTACGAGACTACTACATCCGCGAGGCGAACTCGTCCACGACGGCGGCCGACACGGCCTGGACATCGGCGGTCGACGGACCCGGCTCGGCGACGAATGCGGCCCGGCGGTAGTACCGGAGCTCGCGGATGCTCTCGAGGATGTCGGCGAGGGCCCGGTGCCCGCCGTGCTTGGCGGGGGCGTTGAAATAGATGCGCGGGTACCAGCGCCGCGCGAGCTCCTTGATGGAGGAGACGTCGACGTTGCGGTAGTGCAGGTGCCCGTCGAGGCGGGGCATGAACTTGGCGAGGAAGGCGCGGTCGGTGCCGATCGTGTTGCCGGCGAGGGGAGCGTGCTGCTCGCTCGGCACGTGCTTCAGCACGTACTCGAGGACCTGGTACTCGGCCTCGGCGACGCTGACTCCGGAGGGGATCTCCTCGAGCAGCCCCGAGGTCTCGTGCATCGTGCGGACGAAGTCGCCCATGTGCTCGAGCGCCGACGCGTCGGGCTTGATGACGATCGAGAGGCCCTCGTCGAGGGGCTCGAGATCGAAGTCCGTGACCACGACGGCGATCTCGACGAGCTCGTCGACCGAGAGGTCGAGTCCCGTCATCTCGCAGTCGATCCAGACAAGACGGTCGGGGGCGCTACTCATGCGGGGCAGTCTATCCGCGGCCACCGACGCGCCGCGGGGGGCTCGGCCGGGCCTCGTACACTCGTTCTCCGTGATGACCCTCGTCTGCTGGATGCTGATCGCCAACGCCGTCTGGAACGCGGTGGTCTGGCCGCCCTTCCTCCGTCGCGTGCGGAAGGACCCCCGAGCCCGCGATGCGGACGGGCGCGCGACGACCTTCCTCCGGGTGCACTCGATCCTGATCGGGATCTCGCTGCTCCTGGCGGCCGTCTCGCTCGTCGTCGGCGTGGTCGGGCTCGTCCGGGGCTGACCGCCCGGGTCGGTCCCGCGTCGCTCCCGACCCGCCGACGCTGTCCCGGTACTCTGGACGACGGACGCCCCCGTAGCTCAGCGGATAGAGCAGGAGCCTTCTAATCTCTTGGTCGCAGGTTCGATTCCTGCCGGGGGCACGTCGACGCCGGTATCGCCGTTGTGCAGGCGATCGGTCTTCGTCGCGCAGCGCCTCCTCACCGAGGACGAGGGCTGACGGTCCGCATCCGGCAGCCGCGCTTCGGGGTGAAGTGCAGAGCCGTGCTTCCTTTTCCGCCGATTTCCAACCCTGAATGGGTGGCAAAGTCGGCTTTTCTCGCCTAACACACTGCTCTTTTCCGGGCAACACCGGCGTGTTTTCGAGTTTTGAGCACTGTGCTCGCCTTTGGGCACCTAGTCTGGGGGTGTCCGGAATTACAACGACGTAACGAACGGAGGTACGACCATGCTGCTCCTCGCTCTTCTCGCTGGAATCGCGGTTGCGTGGACGATCATCGCGGCGCCCCTCGCCGTACTGGTCGGCCGGGTTGCGCGTGCACGTGACGCGCACATCTGAGACGTGTGATCTACACCACCGAGAAGGCCCCGACCGCATCAGCGGTCGGGGCCTTCTCGACATGAGGGGCTCGGCTCACTCGACGGGGCGGGCGGCGTGCGCCGTGCGGGCGTCGTCGGAGTGCTCGCCCTCGACCCCGGTCTGCGGCGCGGAAGTCGTCGTCTGCTCGTGCTCGACGGGCGGGAGCTCTTCGACCGGGCGCTCGCGCGAGGGCACGTCGAGGCGGTCGACGTCGTCCAGAAGCTGGCGCGTTTCGTCGTGTCCATCGTTCTCGGAGGCGGCCGGCAGGACGATCGTCGGCGTCGAGGACGGACGCTGGTAGTCGGTCGCTCCCTCCGAGGCGCCGACCACGACGGGAGCGGGGGTCGCCGCGCGCTCGGGCTCCGGCGTCGGGCGGGCGGACTGCCCTTCGGGCTGGACGGCCTTCGTCTCGGGACGCGAGGTCTCGGAGAAGCGCCAGCGCTCGAGGTCGGCGAGGAACGCCTTGCGGGCACGCCCGGGCTTGTCGCGCCAGAGCACGAGGCGGTCGCGGAACTCGCCCACGCTCGCCTGGGTCTGATAGCCGCCGGTCGCCGAGGAGTGCTTCAGATCGGCGAGCTCGTGCGCGGCCCAGTTCGCCGCGACTCCGGAGCCCTTGACGGGCAGGAGGCGCAGGTGCGTCTCGGCCTGAGCGGACGCGCGGTCGCTCAGGATGCGCTCGGTCTGGCTGAGCACGTTCCACGCGGAGGCATCGACGGCGGCGTCGATCAGGGTCGCGATCACGGCGTTCTTGCGCTCGTGATCCTGCTGCCGGATCAGCCGCGCGATGGCGGAGCGGAACACGGCGGCCGTGATGACCACTCCGATCACCACCGAGAGCAGGACGACCACCGCCAGGAACACCGCCCGGTAGCCGTCCGCCGTCTGGATCCATTGCACGAAATCGCTCCACCACTGCATGTGCCGAACGTTAGCCCGGGCGTGCGGCGACAGGCGATCGGCACGCCGACCACCGGACGATCGATGCCCTTAGGCGACGCGGAAGACCTCGATCGCGTCGTCGACGCTCCAGAACTCGCCGAGCTGCGCACCTGCGGGCATCCCGGCGCGCAGGAGGCGGGCCCGGTACTTCTCGCCCTGCGGGTCGTCGACCAGCTCGATGTGGCCGACGATCGCGCCGGAGGCGGTGCTCACGCGCCAGAGCCGCCCGTTCACCCGGGTCAGCTTCGGGGGAGTGCGGGTCGCGTGCAGAGTGGACAGGGACATCGGTTCCTCCTGCTCGGATCGGGGAGCACCCACCGGCCAGGGTGCTCTCGCAGACTACGAGCGACCACCGACATCCCCGTCGGCTCCGCGGACTCAGCGCAGAGCGGTCCCGTGCACGGCGAACTCCTCGATCGCCGCCGTCTCCGACTCCGTCAGCGGACCGGCGTCGAGTGCCGCGACGTTCTGCTCGAGCTGGGCGACACTCGAGGCGCCGATGACCGCGCTCGTGACGGTGGGGACGCGCAGGACCCAGCTCAGCGCGAGCTGCGCGAGGGTCTGGCCGCGTCCCTCCGCGATCGCGTTCAGTCCGCGCGCCCGGGCGAGGTAGTCCTCGTCGATCCGGTCGGAGGAGAGGAAGCGCGAGGTCGCGGCGCGCGATCCGTCCGGGACGGTCCCGTCGAGGTAGCGGTCGGTCAGCAGCCCCTGGGCGAGCGGCGAGAACACGATGCAGCCCGTCCCCAGCTCGTCGAGGACCGGGAAGAGGCCGTCCTCGATGTGGCGGTCGAACATCGAGTACCGCGGCTGGTGGATGAGCAGCGGCACTCCGGTGGACGCGAGGGCGGCCTGGGCGGCGCGGGTCTGCTCGGGGTCGTAGTTCGAGACTCCGACGTAGAGCGCCTTGCCCTGCTGGACCGCGGAGGCGAGCGCTCCCATCGTCTCCTCGATCGGCGTCTCGGGGTCCGGCCGGTGCGAGTAGAAGACGTCGACGTAGTCGACTCCGAGGCGCTCGAGGCTCTGGTCGAGGGAGGAGAGGAGGTACTTGCGGGACCCGCCGTCGCCGTACGGTCCCGGCCACATGTCGTACCCGGCCTTGGAGGAGATCACGATCTCGTCGCGGTAGGGACGGAAGTCCTCGGCGAAGATCCGGCCGAACGCCGTCTCGGCCGCGCCGTAGGGCGGTCCGTAGTTGTTCGCGAGGTCGAAGTGGGTGATCCCCAGGTCGAACGCGCGGCGCAGGATCGCGCGCTGCGTGTCGAGGGGGCGGTCGGAGCCGAAGTTGTGCCAGAGGCCGAGAGAGAGCGCGGGAAGCTTCAGCCCGCTCCGTCCCACTCGTCGGTAGTCCATGCGGTCGTAGCGGTCGGGGGCTGCGTCGTAGCTCACTCCTGGACTCTATGCCAGCCGCCCCCGGGCGCGGAATGCCGCGGGCCCGGAGGGTGTTGACTCAGACGACGCGCCCGGCACTCCGGATGCGTCGCCGCGACAGGAAGTGAGTCACACGCACATGCGCACATTCGTACTCGCCGGGGGATGCTTCTGGTGCCTCGACGCCGTCTACCGCGTCCTCGACGGCGTGAGCGACGTCGTCTCCGGCTACACCGGCGGATCCACCGTCGATCCCGACTACGAGGACGTCTGCACGGGACGCACCGGCCACGCCGAGGCCGTCGCCGTGACGTTCGATCCCGACGTCATCCCGGAGCAGGTGATCCTCGACGTCTTCTTCACCCTCCACGACCCCCGTCAGCTCAACCGCCAGGGCAACGACGTCGGAACGCAGTACCGCTCCGCGATGTACTACTCCACCGACGAGGAGAAGGAGCTGTTCGAGGCGGCCCGCGACCGCGCCTCGGAGTGGTGGGACGGCTCGATCGTCACGGAGATCTCGCCCCTCGGCGTCTACTACCCGGCCGAGGACTACCACCAGGACTTCTTCGCGAAGAACCCGGGTCAGGGCTACTGCCTCGCTGTGGCACTTCCCAAGGTGAACAAGATCCGCAAGTCGTACTCGAAGTACATCACCGCGTCGTAGTCGTCCTCCCCAGGCGTCGATGACGCCGGTCGTCCCCAGAAGGGCCCGTCTCCACTCCGGAGGCGGGCCCTTCGTCACGACACTGTCCTCACGGCACCCGGGTGGTACCAGCCCCCTCCGCCCGGGTGCCGCTCCGGTCGCGATCGCGACCATCGACGAGAGGACACGACCATGACCGACACCCTCACCCTCATCGGAGTCATCGGCACCGATCCGCGGAGCATCGACACCGCGAACGGCAGCACGATGGCCAGCTTCCGGCTGGCCTCGGCGCAGCGCCGCTACGACCGCACCGAGCAGCGCTGGGTCGACGGATCCACGAACTGGTACACCGTGAACGCCTTCAACGGACTGGCCGGCAACGCCCTCGCCTCGCTCGCCCGCGGCGACCGGGTCATCGTCACGGGGCGGCTCGCCGTGCGCTCGTGGGAGAGCGGCGGCAAGTCCGGCACCGACGTCGCACTGACGGCCGAGGGGATCGGCCACGATCTCGCGTGGGGGACCACCCGCTACACGAAGACCGTCGGGCGAGCGGCGCCCGTGGCGGCCCCCACCGCGCCCGAGGCCTGGAGCGAGGAGCCACCCAAGGCCGTCGACGAAGCGGCCACGGGGGACTGGGGCGCGGTGACGACGCCGCTCGAGCCGTCGTTAGAATCGGTCGACACCCCGTTCTGACGAGGGTGTCCGGCGCGAGATCCGCGGCCGCCGGAAGGAGTCGAGTGAGCACACGGACCCCGGTCGACGAGCGCCTGCGCCGTGTCGCCGCCCTGCTCGCCGGTCCCGTCCTCGCCGTCGGGATGCTCGCCGGCTGCACCGCTCCCGCCGCTCCCGAGACCACCGCGTCGTCTCCCGTCGCGGAGGCGACCGCCGGTGCTCCGGCAGAGCCGGCACCGGTCGCCCTCGTCCCGGGCGGCTCCGCAGAGGAGAACCTGCCCTTCTTCGAGCAGGTGATCAGCGGAGTGGTCACCGCGGACGCCGAGGCACCCGGACTCAGCGTCGTCGACGCCCTGGTCGCGGCCGGCTTCTCGAAGGAGTCGATGCAGCTGACGGCCGACGAGACCTCGATCGGGCTCGACGCCGACACGGTGCTCGTCTCGGTGAAGCTCGGCGACTCCTGCCTGCTCGGCCAGTACGGGCCCAAGAGCGACGGCGTCCACGCGGTGGTCGCCGCGCCGATCGCGACCGGCGCCTGCCTGGTCGGCCGGACCGTCCCGCTCGAAAGCTGATCCCGCGTCCCCCAGCCGGTAGCCTGGACACGGCCCCCGGCCTCCGATCCGTCTGCGCGAACCGCGCCGCGACCGACGGAGGCCGTCATCCGGCCGCGGGTCTCCCGGTCACCGGGGAGGTCCCGCCGGAACGCGGGGCTCCGAGAACGTACGAGCGGTTGAGGGACTGAAGTGGCTGAATACATTTACTCGATGGTGCGCGCCCGCAAGGCGGTCGGCGACAAGCTGATCCTGGACGACGTCACCATGTCGTTCCTGCCCGGCGCCAAGATCGGCGTGGTCGGCCCGAACGGCGCCGGCAAGTCGACGATCCTGAAGATCATGGCCGGGCTCGACACCCCGAGCAACGGCGAGGCGCGGCTGAGCCCGGGCTACTCCGTCGGCATCCTGATGCAGGAGCCCGAGCTCGACGAGACCAAGACCGTGCTCGAGAACGTCCAGGAGGGCGTGGGCGAGATCAAGGGCAAGATCGACCGCTTCAACGAGATCTCCCTCGCGATGGCCGACCCCGACGCCGACTTCGACTCGCTGCTCGCCGAGATGGGCACCCTGCAGGAGGCCATCGACGCCGCCGACGCGTGGGATCTCGACTCCCAGCTCGAGCAGGCGATGGACGCTCTGCGGACGCCCCCGGGCGACTCGCTCGTGACGAACCTGTCGGGCGGTGAGAAGCGCCGCGTGGCGCTGACCAAGCTCCTCCTGCAGAAGCCCGACCTGCTGCTGCTCGACGAGCCCACCAACCACCTCGACGCCGAGAGCGTGCTCTGGCTCGAGCAGTTCCTCTCGAAGTACCCCGGCGCCGTCCTCGCCGTCACCCACGACCGGTACTTCCTCGACAACGTCGCGGAGTGGATCGCCGAGGTCGACCGCGGACACCTCTACCCCTACGAGGGCAACTACTCGACCTACCTCGAGAAGAAGCGCGCGCGGCTGGAGGTCCAGGGCAAGAAGGACGCCAAGCTCGCCAAGCGCCTGACCACCGAGCTCGAGTGGGTGCGCAGCAACGCGAAGGGCCGCCAGGCCAAGTCGAAGGCCCGCCTCGCCCGGTACGAGGAGATGGCCGCCGAGGCCGAGAAGACGCGCGTGCTCGACTTCGAGGAGATCGTGATCCCCGTGGGCCCGCGCCTCGGAGCCCAGGTCATCGATGCGAAGAAGCTGCACAAGTCGTTCGGCGAGCGCGTGCTCATCGAGGACCTCAGCTTCACGCTCCCGCGCAACGGCATCGTCGGAGTCATCGGCCCGAACGGCGTCGGCAAGACCACGCTGTTCAAGACGATCGTCGGCTTCGAGCCGCTCGACGGCGGCGACCTCAAGATCGGCGAGACCGTCGACATCTCCTACGTCGACCAGAGCCGCGGCGGCATCGACCCGAACAAGAACCTCTGGGAGGTCGTCTCGGACGGGCACGACTACATCCAGGTCGGGAAGACCGAGATCCCGTCGCGCGCGTACGTCTCGCAGTTCGGCTTCAAGGGCCCGGACCAGCAGAAGAAGGCGGGTGTGCTCTCCGGTGGAGAGCGGAACCGCCTCAACCTCGCGCTGACGCTCAAGCAGGGCGGCAACCTGCTGCTGCTCGACGAGCCCACCAACGACCTGGACGTCGAGACCCTCGGGAGCCTCGAGAACGCGCTGCTCGAGTTCCCCGGCTGCGCCGTCGTGATCACCCACGACCGGTGGTTCCTCGACCGGATCGCGACGCACATCCTGTCCTACGAGGGCACCGAGGAGGACCCGGCGAACTGGTACTGGTTCGAGGGCAACTTCGAGGCGTACGAGGAGAACAAGATCGAGCGCCTCGGTCCCGACGCGGCGAAGCCGCACCGCTCCGCCTACCGCAAGCTGACGCGCGACTGATGCGCCTGCACGTCGCCATCCCGCTGCGCTGGTCGGACTTCGACGCCTACGCGCACGTCAACAACGCCGAGATGCTGCGTCTGCTCGAGGAGGCGCGCATCCAGGCGTTCTGGCGGCCGGACTCTCCCGGCGCAGCGGGGATGGCGACGGCGGTGCTGGACGCCCGACCGGGCGCCCCGACGATCAGCCTGATCGCGCGGCAGGAGATCGAGTACCTCGCTCCGATCCCGTACATGCGGGCGCCGATCGACATCGAGATGTGGATCGGGCGGATCGGCGGCGCCAGCCTCGAGATCTGCTACGAGCTGTACTCGCCCGCCGGCGTCGAGCCGCGCATCCTGTACACGAAGGCGGCGACCACGCTCGTCATGGTCACCGCCGCCACGGGCCGTCCCGAGCGGATCCCCGACGAGCTCCGCGAGGTGTGGGCTCCGTACGTCGACGAACCGGTGCGCTTCGCGAAGCGAGGCTGACCGAGCGCGTCCCGCTCAGTGCAGCGGGACGCGCACCATGCCCTCCTGCGCGACACTGGCGACCAGCAGTCCGTCGCGCGAGTAGATGCGACCGAGCGAGAGTCCGCGGCCGCCCGAGGCGCTCGGAGCCTCCTGGACGTAGAGCAGCCACTCGTCGACGCGTGCCGGGCGGTGCCACCACATCGCGTGGTCGAGGCTGGCGATCCGGAGCCCGGGCGTCGTCCACGCGGCACCGTGCCGGCGCAGCGTCGACTCCAGGATCGTGTAGTCGCTCGCGTACGCGAGAGCTGCGCGGTGCAGCATCGGATCGTCGGGCAGGGTGCCGAGGGAGCGCATCCAGACGCTCTGATGCGCCCGGCGGTCGGGATCGGCACGGAGGTAGACCGGCTGCTCCACGTGCCGCACGTCGAACGGCCGCTGCGTCGCCCAGAAGCTGCCGACCGGGTGGTCGACACCGGCGAGGATCTCGGCGGTGCTGGGCAGCGACTCCGGATCGGGCACGCCCTCCGGCATCGGAGTCTGGTGGTCCAGGCCCTCGTCCTCCGTCTGGAACGACGCGATCATCGACAGGATCGGCGCGCCGTTCTGGTACGCCTGGGTGCGCCGGGTGCAGAACGACCGGCCGTCGTGGATCCGATCGACCGAGAAGGTGATCGGCAGCTCCACGTCGCCCGGGCGGAGGAAGTAGCCGTGCATCGAGTGGACGCTGCGGCCCTCGACCGTGCGGCCCGCCGCGATCAGCGACTGCGCGAGCACCTGGCCGCCGAACACGCGACCTTCCGGCATCCACTGCGACGGTCCCGTGAAGATGTCCTCGCTGGTCCGCGCCCCCGTGTCGGTCAGATCGAGCGCGGTGAGGAACGAGGACAGGGGATCGGACACGGTACCTCCGGGATGTCGGCCGATCGGTCGAGCGGCTCGGGGTAAGTTTATCGATGCGATGAATGCGTCCTTCTCCCTCGCGGATCCGCCCAGCCTCTCGGATCTGCGGGTCTTCCTCGGCCGGTCCGCCCGCGTCGACGACGGGGCGGTCCGACTGGTCGCCGACGACCACGTCCTGGCCACCTACACCGCGATCCTGCAGCCGCGCGGGATCCTCGACCGCTCCGCGACCGTGCTCGGACTCCGCGTCTTCGCGCTCGATCAGCCGGCCGCGTTCGACCGGGTGATCCCGATCCGCGCGCTCAACGACCGCCTGGCCCGCCTGCAGTGGGAGCCGGGAGGAGCCGACGGCAAGCCCGTCGTGCTCCCCGACGGTGACGACGCGACAGCCGGCGCCTGGGCGGGCATCGCGCCTCCGCGCGGCGGCTGGGCCCGACGCGAGCCGGTGGACCCCGCCTTCCTCGAGAAGGTCGCCCGCGACGGGATCGACGAGATCGCGGCGGCCGTCGGCTCGGCGACCGGGGAGCAGATCGTCGGACGGGTGCGCTCCTCCGTCTGGGGCCGGCCCCTCGACGGTCTCGAGGACGTGCCCGCCGGAGCCGCCTTCGCCCTCTTCGCGCTCGGCTTCCTCGGAGCGGACGACCCGGTCGCCCTCCTCGAGAGCGGTCCGTGGCGCCGCCTCACGTCGAGGCGGGGCCACGTCCTCGTCCGCACCCCCGCCTGACTACTCCTCGAAGGTGTTGACCATGGCGTGCGCGGCGCGCTCGAGGTAGTCCCAGAGCAGAGCGTCGTCCGCGGGTGCCAGCTCGAGCTCGTCGACGGCGACGCGCATGTGCTGCAGCCAGTGATCGCGGGCCGCGGTATTGACGCGGAACGGCTGGTGGCGCATCCGCAGCCTCGGGTGCCCGCGCTCCTGGCTGTAGGTGCCCGGGCCGCCCCAGTACTGCTCGAGGAAGCCCGTCAGCCGCTGGATCGCACCCTCGAGGTCGTCCTCGGGGTACATCGGCCAGAGCACCTCGTCCTCTCGCACGCCCTCGTAGAAGCGCCGCACGAGCCGTTCGAACGTCGGGCGGCCGCCGATGTGCTCCCAGAAGCTCCGGAGCGGCGGGGTGCCGCCGATCTGCAGTCCGCTCACGAGCGGGGTCCTTCCGTCGGGGGAGTCGGGTCGCCGTCGCGCGGACGGGAGCGGAGGGCCCGGGGGAGCCGCACGGGCTTCCCGTGCTCGGTGGTGACGGTCGGGGACGGCGTGGTGCGCGGCGGCTTGGCTCCTCCGACGCTGGTCGCCCCCTCGAACCCGCTCAGCACGACCGCGTTGAGCGAGGGCAGCTTGACGTCGAGCGCATCGAGGGCCCGCTTCAGACGCAGACGGAGCTCGCGGGCGACGTCGTCCTTGGCGGTCGTGCGGGTCTTGATCACCAGGCGCACGACGAGCGCGTCGTCGGCGATCGACTCCAGGCCCCACAGCTCGGGCTTGTCGATGATGCGGGCCCGCCAGCGGCTGCTGCCGGCCAGCTCAGTCGCGGTGGCGAGGACGGTGCTCTGCACCTGCTCGAGGTCGGTCTCGTACGGCACCGCGAGGTCGATGATGACCCGCGACCAGCCCTGCGACATGTTGCCGACCCGCGTGATCTCTCCGTTGCGCACGAACCACAGCGTGCCGTTGACGTCGCGGATCTGGGTGATGCGGACGCCGACCGCTTCGACGACCCCCGTCGCCTGCCCGGTGTCGACGACGTCGCCGACGCCCAGCTGGTCCTCCGCGACCATGAACAGGCCGTTCAGCACGTCCTTGACGATGTTCTGGGCGCCGAAACCGAGGCCGGCGCCGAGTGCCGCGGTCAGCAGGGCGAAGGAGCCGATCAAGGTGCTGTCGATCGTGTTGACGATCATCACGAGCGCGATGACCACGATCAGGATCGAGCTGATGTTGTTCAGGATCGACCCGAGGGTGCGGGTGCGCTGGACCACGCGGACGGCGGCGAGCGGTGAGGCCGCGATCGACTGGGTGTCCTCGACGCGCTGGCGCCGCTTGACGCCCGAGACGATCTGGTCGACCACCCGGCCGACGACGAAGTGCGCGATGACCCGGGCGATCAGCGCGCCGAGCACGATCGCGAGGACCCAGACGCTCTTCCAGAACACCGGGGTGTCGAAGAACGAGATGGTGGCGGAGACGGGATTCGGGGTGGAGGTCTCGAAGAGCAGCATGACCCCTCCAGGCTACGGGACGCCCTCCTCCCCGTCCGGTGTGCGCGCACCGCTCCTGGGTGCCGCGCGGGGTGTATAGATTCGGGAGGAGGGCCGCGAGGCGGTCCGCCACCGAGGGAAGGACCTCCCGTTGCTGCACTCGACCCGGACGCCCGCCGACAAGCGCCGACTCCTCCGCGAACGCCTCGCCACGGGCGAGCTGCTGCAGCTGCCGGGCGCGTTCACCCCGCTCTCGGCGCGGCTGATCGAGGCGAAGGGCTTCGACGGCGTGTACGTCTCAGGCGCCGTGCTCTCGGCCGAGCTGGGGCTGCCGGACATCGGCCTCACCACGCTCTCGGAGGTCGCGGGTCGCGGTCAGCAGATCGCGCGCATGACCGACCTGCCGGTCCTCGTCGACGCCGACACCGGCTTCGGCGAGCCCCTGAACGTCGCGCGCACCGTGCAGATGCTGGAGGACGCGGGAGTGGCGGCCCTGCACATCGAGGACCAGGTCAACCCGAAGCGGTGCGGGCACCTCGACGGCAAGGCCGTGGTCGACGAGAGCACCTCGGTGCGCCGCATCGCCGCGGCGGTCGACGCGCGCCGCGATCCCGACCTCCTCGTCATGGCGCGGACCGACATCCGGGCCCTCGAGGGTCTGCAGGCGGCGATCGACCGCGCGAAGCGGCTGGTAGACGCGGGAGCGGACGCGATCTTCCCCGAGGCGATGCGCGACCTGAGCGAGTTCGAGGCGGTGCGCGCCGCGGTCGACGTGCCGGTGCTCGCCAACATGACCGAGTTCGGCAAGAGCGAGCTGTTCACGACGCAGCAGCTGGCGGACGTCGGCGTGAACATCGTCATCTACCCCGTGTCGCTCCTGCGCATCGCGATGGGCGCGGCGATGCGCGCGCTCGACGGTCTGAAGGCCGAGGGCTCGCTCCGCTCCGAGGTGCCCGGCATGCAGACCCGTGCCGAGCTCTACGAGCTGCTCGACTACGAGTCCTACGGCCGTTTCGACGAGGGCGTCTTCGACTTCAGCCTGGCCGACCACTACGGCGCCTGAGCGCCCGCACTCCCCGGTGCGGCGCCGCACCGGGTCCGTCTCGCGAAGGAGCGATGCATGAGCACGACGAGTCAGGACATCAGGAAGGGCCTCGCGGGGGTCGTCGTCGACACCACGTCGATCTCGAAGGTCGACCCGGAGTCGAACTCCCTGCTGTACCGCGGGTACCCGGTGCAGGAGCTCGCGTCGCGGTGCTCGTTCGAGGACGTGGCCTGGCTGCTGTGGCACGGGGAGCTCCCGACGGCGGAGGAGGCGGCGGAGCTGTCCGACATCGAGCGCGCCCACCGCGCCCTGGACCCCGCCGTGCGGGCCGTGATCGATCTCCTGCCCCTGACGGCCCATCCGATGGACGTCGTCCGGACCGCCGTCAGCGTCCTCGGCGCCCTCGATCCGGAGCCGGGAGCGGACGCGCCGGGGGAGGTGCTCGCGCGCTCGGTGCGGCTCTGGGCCGCACTGCCCGCCGTCGTCTCCTTCGCGCAGCGACGTCGGCGCGGTCAGGAGCCGATCGCGCCGCGAGACGACCTCGACTACTCCGAGAACTTCCTCTGGACGACCTTCGGCGAGGTGCCCGACCCGGTCGTCGTCGACGCCTTCCGCGTCTCGCTGATCCTGTACGCCGAGCACTCGTTCAACGCCTCGACCTTCACCGCGCGGGTCGTCACCTCCACGCTGTCCGACGTCTACTCAGCGGTCACGGCGGCAGTCGGCGCCCTCAAGGGGCCGCTGCACGGAGGCGCGAACGAGGCGGTCCTGCACGTCTTCGACGAGATCGGCCTCGGCCCCGACGCACCTGCGCGCTCGCGGGAGTGGCTGGCCGAGGCGTTGGCCGCCAAGCGGAAGATCATGGGCTTCGGTCATCGGGTCTACAAGTCGGGGGACTCGCGCGTGCCGACGATGGACGCCGCGATGCGCCGTCTGGCCGAGCACGCGGGCCGTCCGGACGTCGTGGAGCTGTCGGACGCGCTGGCCGAGGCCATGGCGGAGCGCACGGGCATCCTGCCCAACCTCGACTACCCCTCCGGACCGGCCTACCGACTGATGGGCTTCGACACCGAGGTCTTCACTCCGCTGTTCGTCGCGGCGCGGGTCGTGGGCTGGACGGCGCACGTGATCGAGCAGCGCTCCGCGAACGCGCTCATCCGACCCCTGTCGCAGTACGACGGCGTCGCTCGACGATCGGTGCCCGAGCGCTAGGGTCGCTCGCCGATCGGCGCCCGAGCGGTAGGGACGACGGAGGGGGCGCCGGATCACTCCGACGCCCCTCCGGGACCGATCAGCGGGTCGATCAGCGCCCGTCGCGCTCCTGGGCGCGCAGGGCGCGCTCCACACCCGCCAGGTTCTCGACGACGAGACGGCGCAGTGCCGGCACCTCGGGGTTCGCCTCGAGCCACTCCCGCGTCGCCGCGACGATCTCGGGTGTCGGGGTGGCAGCCGGGTAGAAGCCGACGACGAGGTACTCGGCGATCTTGTAGCTCTTCGAGTCCCACAGCTCGCGCAGAGCGTCGAAGTAGACCGGCACCATCGCGTCGAGCAGCTGCGGGTCGCTCGTGCGCTGGAAGCCGAGGCCCGTCGAGCGCACGATCGTGTTCGGCGCGGAGTCGTCGGCCGTGACCGACTCCCAGGCCGCGCGCTTCGCCTCGGCGGTCGGGATCGCGGCGCGGGCCTGCGCCGCCGACTGCTGACCGGTGGCCGTGGTGTCGGCGGCGAGAGCGGAGTCGATCTCCTCCGTGCGGGCCCGCCCGCCCGCGACGAGCGCGATCAGCAGCTCCCAGGAGAGGTCGGTGTCGATCTCGAGGCCCTCGAGCGAGGTCGAGCCGCTGCGCAGCGCCTCGAGCGCGTCGAGGTGCTCGGGCGTCGACGCGACGGCGGCGAAGAACTTCACGAACTGGAACTGCGCGTCGCTGCCGGCCTCCGCCTCCTCGGCCAGGGTGCGGAGCCGGTCGCCGACCTGAGCGACGGTCTCGGAGCGGTGCTCCGGAGCGACGTACTGGGTCGCGGTCGTGACCAGCTGGCCCAGCACCGTGCGGAGCGTGGTCGACTCGGTCTCGGTGGCGATGTTGCCCAGCACGAGGCGGACGAAGTCGCGGGGAGCCGACTCGGCGTCCCGCGTCGCATCCCAGGCCGAGCCCCAGACGAGCGAACGCGCCAGGGGGCTCTCGATGCTCGCGAGGTGCTCGATCGCGACGTCGAGCGAGGCGTCGTCGAGCCGGATCTTGGCGTACGCCAGGTCGTCGTCGTTGAGCAGCACGAGGGCCGGGCGGGTGCGGCCGATCAGCTCGGGCACCTCGGTCCGCTCGCCGTCGACGTCGAGCTCGAGCCGGTCGATCCGCACGAGGCGGTCGCCCTCGAAGTCGTAGAGGCCGATCGCGAGGCGGTGCGGACGGATCGTCGGGTACTCCTCGACGGCGCTCTGCAGGATCGCGAAGGAGGCGATCGAGCCGGACTCGTCGACCGCGATCTCGGGACGCAGGGTGTTCACTCCGGCCGTCTCGAGCCACTGCGCCGACCACTCGGTCAGGTCGCGGCCGCTCGTGGCCTCCAGCTCGACGAGCAGGTCGCGCAACTCGGTGTTCGAGAACGCGTGCTTCACGAAGTACTCGTGGACGCCCGCGAGGAACTCCTCCTCGCCGACCCAGGCCACCAGCTGCTTGAGCACCGAGGCGCCCTTGGCGTAGGTGATGCCGTCGAAGTTGACCTGGACGTCCTCGAGGTCGTTGATCGTCGCGACGATCGGGTGCGTCGAGGGCAGCTGGTCCTGGCGGTACGCCCAGCTCTTCTCCATCGCGGCGAAGGTCGTCCAGGCCTCGGTCCACTCGGTCGCCTCGGCGGTGGCCAGGGTGGACGCGTACTCGGCGAACGACTCGTTCAGCCAGAGGTCGTTCCACCACTTCATGGTCACCAGGTCGCCGAACCACATGTGCGCGAGCTCGTGCAGGATCGTGACGACCCGGCGCTCCTTGATCGCGTCGGTGACCTTGGAACGGAACACGTAGGTCTCGGTGAACGTGACCGCTCCCGCGTTCTCCATCGCGCCGGCGTTGAACTCGGGGACGAAGAGCTGGTCGTACTTGTCGAACGGGTACGGGACGCCGAACTTCTCCTCGTAGAACGCGAAGCCCTGCTTGGTCTTCTCGAAGACGTAGTCGGCGTCGAGATGGGGAGCGAGCGAGGCGCGGGCGAAGACGCCCAGGGGCACGGTGCGACCGTCGGAGGAGACGAGCGAGTCGCGCTCGACCACGTACGGTCCCGCGATGAGGGCCGTGATGTAGGAGGAGATGCGCGGCGTGGGCTCGAAGCTCCAGGTCGCGACGCCCTCGCCGGCCGGCACCGGCTCCGGCGTCGGCTGGTTCGAGACGACCTGCCAGGCGGCGGGCGCGGTCACCGTGAAGCGGAACTCCGCCTTGAGGTCGGGCTGCTCGAACACCGCGAACACGCGGCGGGAGTCCGGCACCTCGAACTGCGAGTACAGGTAGACCTCGCCGTCGACCGGGTCGACGAAGCGGTGCAGGCCCTCGCCGGTGTTGGTGTACATCGCGTCGGCGACGACGGTCAGCTCGTTCCGGGCGGCGAGGGAGTCGAGGCGGATCCGCACGCCGTCGGCGACCTCGGCCGCGTCGAGCTCGACGCCGTTCAGCACGACCGAGTGCACGGTCCGCGTGATCGCATCGAGGAAGGTCGACGCCCCCTCCACCGCGGTGAAGCGCACGGTCGTCGTGCTGAGGAACGTCTCCGCCCCCCGCGTGAGGTCGAGGCTGATGTCGTAGTCGATGACCTGGATCAGCGAGGCGCGCTCCTGCGCTTCGCTCCGGGTGAGGTTGTCTCCTGGCACGGGTGCTCCATCCGTTCGTCTCGGGCGCGGCCGCCGGGCGCCGGGGTGCGGGCGCCGACGATCAAGCCTAGGGCCGTGGCGCCCGGTGGCACCCGGGCGGCGCTCAGGCGAACGGAGGGTGCGGACGGCGGCGTAACGTGAGGGCATGACCTCCGTGGATTTCTGGTTCGACCCCTCCTGCCCCTGGGCCTGGATGACCTCCCGCTTCGTCGACGAGGTGACGCCCGCCCGCGACCTCGACGTCACCTGGCGCATCATGAGCCTCGCCGTCCTCAACGAGGACAAGGACGTCGACGAGTCCTACCGCAGCTTCCTGCCGCGGGCGCTGCGCTACACGCGCCTCGTCGCGGCCGTCGGCGAGCGCGAGGGCCGCGAGAAGGTCAAGCCGCTCTACGACGCTCTCGGCACCCGGATCCACGTCGGAGGCCGCACGGACGTCGACGCGGTCATCGCCGAGTCGCTCGCCGAGATCGGAGTCCCGGCCGAGCTGGCCGCCTACGCCGACTCGGAGGAGTACGACGCCCCGATGCGCGCCTCGCACTTCGAGGGGATCGACCGCGTCGGCCAGGACGTCGGCACCCCCGTCATCGCGATCGGCGACGTCGCCTTCTTCGGCCCCGTCCTCTCGCCCACTCCGCGCGGCGAGCAGGCGCTGACCCTGTGGGACGGCATCGTCGCCGCCGCCTCGTACGACGGATTCTTCGAGCTCAAGCGCTCGCGGACCCGCGACCCGCAGTTCGACTGAGGGCGACCGCCCTCCCCGGGCGGTACTCTGACTCCCGGCCCGCTCGAGCGGGCATCGATTCGGCACTCTCAAAGGACGAGCGCGTGCGCATCCACATCGCAACGGACCACGCCGGGCTGGACTTCAGCCGGCACCTGATCGAGCACCTCGGTGCGGCGGGCCACGAGGTCGTCGACCACGGTCCGACCTCCTACGACCCGCTCGACGACTACCCGTCGTTCTGCATCAACGCGGCAGCGGCGGTCGTTCGCGACCAGGAGGCCGGCGTGCAGGCGCTCGGAGTCGTCTTCGGCGGCTCCGGCAACGGCGAGCAGATCGCGGCGAACAAGGTGGCGGGCGTCCGCGCCGCCCTGGTCTGGAACCTCAGCACCGCGGTCCTCGCCCGCCAGCACAACGACGCCAACGTGATCTCGATCGGCGCCCGCCAGCACACGGTCGACGAGGCGACGGGCTTCATCGACGCGTTCGTCGCCGAGCCCTTCACCTTCGAGGAGCGCCACGTGCGCCGCATCGCGCAGCTCGCCGAGTACGAGGCCACCGGCGACATCGCCGGCCGAGCCGTCGACTCGACCGCGAAGAGCCGCTAGGTGCCGGAGGGGCACTCCGTCCACCGCATCGCGCTGCAGTTCGAGCGCGACGTGGTCGGGCACGCGGTGGCCGTCAGCAGTCCGCAGGGACGGTTCGCGGAGGGCGCCGCGGTGCTCGACGGGCGGACCGTCCTCGAGTCGACCGCGGTCGGCAAGCACCTGCTGCTGCGCTTCGAGGGCGATCTGTTCCTGCACGTGCATCTCGGCCTCTACGGTGCGTGGGACTTCCTCGGGCACGTCTCTCCGCTCTTCCCCGACGGGAAGGCGGGCAGCAGCATCGGTGCCCCGCGGCGGCGGCGCGCCGTCCGGCTCTCCGAGACGGAGCACGAGACCGACAGCGACCTCGACGAGTTCCCGCCTCCGCCGATCGGCGCCGTGCGCGTGCGCCTGCAGACGGAGGAGACGGTCGCCGACCTGCGCGGACCGACGGCGTGCGAGGTGATGGACCCGTCGCAGGTCGAGGCCCTGCTGGCGCGGCTCGGCCCCGATCCGGCCGCCGACGACTCCGATGCCGCGCGCGAGCGCTTCGTGACGCGGCTGCGCAAGACGGCCACTCCGGTCGGACTGGTGCTGATGGACCAGTCGGTCGTCAGCGGCATCGGCAACATCTACCGGGCCGAGCTGCTCTACCGCGCGGCGCTGGACCCGCACACGCCCGGCAAGCAGGTGCCGCTCGAGCTCGCGAACGAGCTGTGGGCCGACTGGGCGCTCCTGCTCGAGGACGGCATCCGCACCGGCATGATGATCACCCGGCGCGGGCTGACCGCCTCCGAGCGGTCGAAGGCCGTCCGCAGCCGCGCCGAGCGCAACTACGTCTACAAGCGCGAGGGCCTGCCCTGCCGCGTCTGCGGCACGAACGTCCTCCTCGAGGAGATCGGCGCGCGCAAGCTCTACTGGTGCCCGGTGTGCCAGTCGTGATCGAGGCCGGACGACGATGAGCGGATCGCTGCTGCTGCGCGGCGCGAGGCTGCTGGGCGCCGATGCTCCGGTCGACCTGGTGGTGCGGGACGGGGTGATCGACTCCGTCGGCGCCGCGGCCGGACCGGTCGACCACGTCCGCGACCTCGACGGCCGGTGGCTGCTGCCCGGACTGTGGGACGAGCACGTGCACTTCTCGCAGTGGGCGATGACCGCTCCGCGCCTGGACGTCTCGTCGGCCGTATCGGCTGCCGAGGTCGTGGCAGCGGTCCGCGACCGGCTCGCCGTCTCGCCCGCGGGAGCGACGACCACGCTCGTCGGCTTCGGCTACCGCGACGGCCTGTGGCCCGAGCCGCCGACCACCGGGCAGCTCGACGCCGTCGCGCCCGAGCGGCCCGTGGTGCTCGTCGGCGGCGACCTGCACTCGGTCTGGCTCAACTCCGCGGCGCTCCGGCGCTACTCCGTGCCGTGGACGGACGATCTCCTGCGCGAGGACCCGTGCTTCGAGCTCGTCACGGCGCTCGGCGCCATGACCGACGACGAGCTCGACCTGCTCGTCGACACGGCGGCCCGGCAGGCGGCCGCGCGCGGGGTCGTCGGAGTCGTCGATCTCGAGATGCGCTGGAACGTCGGCGACTGGACCCGCCGCGTCGCTCACGGCACGCGGTCCCTCCGGGTGGACACCGGGGTGTACCGGGACGACCTGGACCGCGCGATCCGCGAGGGGCTGCGCAGCGGGGACGAGCTCGCCGGGGGAGAGGGCCTGCTCCGGATGGGCCCGCTCAAGGTGCTGATCGACGGCTCCCTCAACACGCGGACCGCCTTCTGCGAGCACCCGTACGAGGGTGCCGGCGCGGGGCGCGGGGTCCTCACCGTCGATCCGGTCGAGCTCGACGAGCTGCTCGCCCGCGCGGCGGCGGCCGGGATCCGGTCGACCGTGCACGCCATCGGCGACGCGGCCGCCACGGTCGCGCTCGACGCCCTCGCGCGCGTGGGCGGCGGCCGGATCGAGCACGCGCAGCTGCTCTCGGACGCCGACATCCCGCGGTTCGCCGGCCTGGGAGTCGTGGCCGGCGTGCAGCCCGAGCACGCTCTCGACGACCGCGACGTCGCCGACCGCTACTGGGCGGGACGGACCGGCCGCGCCTTCGCGCTCCGCTCGCTGATCGACTCCGGAGCGACGGTCGTGCTGGGATCGGACGCCCCCGTCGCGCCGCTGGACCCGTGGGTCGCGATGGCGGCGGCCGTGGCCCGGGCTCGCCTCGGCGATGAGCCCTGGCACCCCGAGCAGCGCCTCGATGCTCGGGAGGCGATCACCGCCTCGACGAGGTCGCGACGGCTGCGGCCGATGGCGGGCGACCCCGCCGACCTCGTCGTCGTCGAGCGCGACCCGCTCACCGCGGGTCCGGACCGGCTGCGGACCATGCCCGTGGCGCTGACGCTCCTCGCGGGCCGCGTCACCCACGAGGCCTGACGCCGGTCCCGGCCGACCGGGCAGACGGAAGGCCCACCGGATCCGAGGATCGGGCGGGCCTTCCGGGTGCGTCCGGGAGCGGGTGCTCAGCTCTCGCTGACGTGCGCGAAGAGGAACCAGCGGTCCTTCTCGAGGCCGCGGCCGATCTCGATGGCGACGTCCTGGCTGCTGGCGTCGATCTCGGCGAGCTCGGCGATCGCGGTGTTCACCGTGGCGATCGCGACGTCCATCTGGGTGATGATCTCGACGATGGCGTTCTCGGAGCGCTGGAACCCGGGGGTGAGGGGCTGGGTCCGCGTCGCCGAGGCGACGGTCTGGATGCGGGCGTCGACGGGGAGGCCGAGGGCGACGACGCGCTCGGCGGCGAGGTCGGCCCACTCGATCGAGTGCGCGACGATCGTGTCGAGGAGCTCGTGCACGCCGATGAAGTTGGCGCCGCGCACGTGCCAGTGCGCCTGCTTGCCGTTGACGGCCAGCGCGGTCATCTCGACGACGACGGGGCTGAGGAACTGAGCGACTCCGGATGCGACATCCGGGTTCGACGAGGTGAGCGACGTGACGGATGCAGTGGACATCGATCGGGTCCTTTCGAGAGGGGGTGACTGATCGTCAACTGTACGCCGCAGCCCCGTAGCCGCAAGGAAGCGGAGGCTCCGCTAAGCGCCGCTGAGGTGAGGCTGTCCTCCTCCGCGAGGGCCGCAGGAGCGACGGAGACGGGGGTCCGCCCCCGGGTGCCGAGAGGGCGCCGCCGATACGCTCGGACCGGCGTCCCCCTCCCGCGGCGGGCGTGAAGGAGGGCCGTGATGAGCGCTGCGTCGTCACCGCTGGCCGAGGCGACCCGCGCCTACCTCCGCCTCTGGCGCGGGGTGCCGCGTGAGGCGCTCGCGCTGGTCGTCGCGGTGCCGTTCGCGGTCGTCGGAGCGACGACGGTCGGCCTCGCGCTCGTCGCCGCGCTCGGGCTCATCGGGGTGCTGATCGGGGTCGTCCTGGTCCCGGTCGCCCTGATCGTCGCGCGCTTCTTCGCGCGCGGCACCCGGTGGCTCGACCTGCTCGCCGGTCGCCCGGACATCCCCGAGCCCCGAGCGCGCCGGGCGCCCGCCGGTGTGGCCCCCGCCACCTTCGCGCTCTACGGTCCCGTGATCGACGGCCACTACTGGCTGGCTCTGCTGCACACGCTGATCGTGGCTCCGCTGCTCTCGACGGTGCTCGGGGCCGTGCTGGTGCTGTGGCTCTGGGCGGGGGCGGGGACCCTCGTGACGGCGCTCGACGGCACGGGAGGCGGCTCAGCGACCGCCGCGCGCTGGGTGGCCGACCGCGTGAGCTCACTGCTCGGCGTGCCCGAGCCGCCGGAGATCCTCGTCGTCCTGGCCGCAGTCGCCGTCGTGGTGCTGTTCGTCTCGACCCTGCCGTTCGCGACGCGCGGCCTCACCCTCGCCCGCTACCTGGTCGACAGGCTGCTGCTGGGCCCGTGGAGCTCGGAGGCGCTGCAGCGCGAGGTCGAGGAGTTGAGCGCCTCTCGCGGAGCCGCCGTCGCCGCCGAGGACCGCGAGCTGCGCCGGCTGGAGCGGGACATCCACGACGGACCGCAGCAGCGGCTCCTCCGGGTGCAGATGGACCTCGCGTCGGCGGAACGCCGTATCGGCGCGGATCCGGAGGGAGCGACGGCCCTGATCGCGCAGGCCCGCGAGCACGTCGGCGCGGCGCTGGACGAGCTGCGCGCCCTGTCGCGCGGCGTCGCCCCGCCGATCCTGCAGGACCGCGGGTTCGAGGCGGCCGTGCACTCGATCGCCGCGCTGAGCCCCGTTCCGGTGGACGTCGTCGTCGACCGTCCGATCCGGGGGGTGCCGCCGGAGGTCGAGCGGAGCGTCTACTTCGTCGTGGCGGAGCTGCTCGCGAACGCATCGAAGCACGCGAGGGCCCGGCGCATCCGGGTCCACCTCGACGTGCGCGATCCGGGCGCGTCCGGGGAGAGCTGGCTCGACGTCTGGGTGATCGACGACGGAGTCGGCGGGGCGGCCGCGATCCCCGGCCACGGACTCGAGGGGGTCGAGGGGAGGCTCCGAGGTCTCCGCGGCGTCCTCCGCCTGGACTCACCCGCGGGAGGACCGACGATCGTCGGCGTCCACGTGCCGTTCCGCCCGCTCCCCGCCGATGCCCCCCGCTCTAGGCTGACGGAGTGAGCTCCGCACCCGTGATCCGCGTCGCCCTCGCCGAGGACTCGGTACTCCTCCGGGAGGGCCTCGTCCGACTGTTCGAGGACGCGGGGTTCGCCGTGGCCGGAGCGTTCGGCGACGCCGAGGGACTCGTGGCCCTCCTCGAGCGCGAGCCCGCGGCGGTCGACGTCGCCGTGCTCGACGTCCGCATGCCGCCGACCTTCCGCGACGAGGGGGTGCGTGCGGCCCTCCGGATCCGCGCCGCGCACCCGTCCGTCGCGGTCCTCCTGCTGAGCCAGTACGTCGAGGTGACCTACGCGCACGAGCTGCTCGGATCCGGCGAGGGCGGGATGGGCTACCTCCTGAAGGACCGGGTCGCCTCCGTCGACGAGTTGCGTGACGCGGTCGAGAGGGTGGCGGCCGGAGGGACCGTGCTCGACCCGCAGGTCGTGGCGTCGCTCCTGCAGCGCCAGCGCGATCCGCTCGCCTCGCTGACCCCGCGGGAGCGGGAGGTGCTCGAGGCGATGGCGGAGGGGCGCACGAACGCGGGCATCGCGGCGTCGCTCTTCATCGGGGTCGGTGCGGTCGAGAAGAACGTGACCGCGATCTTCCAGAAGCTCGGTCTCGAGGACTCGGGATCGGACCACCGGCGCGTCCTCGCCGTGCTCGCCTGGCTGCGCTCTGCCCGCTGAGGTCCCGCTCGCCGGGCGACGGTGCGAGGATGCGGGACGAGCGTCCCGGAACGACGAGAGGAAGACGACGATGTCGAACGATCAGCAGGGGCCGCGCCTCCTCGGGCTCGGCGAGGGGCGATCGCCCCGCCTCGCCCGCACCGCCTGGGCGGCGCCCGGCGCCGTCCTCGTCGGCGACGTCGCCGTGGGGGAGCGCGCGAGCGTCTGGTACGGGGCGGTGCTGCGGGCCGAGAGCGCGTCGATCCGACTCGGCGAGGGCAGCAACCTGCAGGACGGCGTGATCGTGCACGTCGACGCCGGGTTCGGTGCGACGATCGGCGCCGGGGTCTCGGTGGGGCACAACGCCGTGCTGCACGGCTGCACGCTCGAGGACGACGTGCTGGTCGGGATGAACGCGACGGTGCTGAACGGCGCCGTCATCGGGACCGGCTCCCTCGTGGCGGCGGGTGCCGTCGTGCTGGAGGGCACCGTCGTCCCGCCCGGGTCGCTCGTGGCCGGAGTGCCGGCGAAGGTGCGTCGCGAGCTGACGGAGGAGGAGCGCGCCGGCATCCGCAGGAACGCCGAGTCGTACCGAGCGCTGACCGAGCTGCACCGCGGAGCGTCGGACGCGACGGCCTGACGCGGCCGACTCGGTCAGAAGGCCGGGCCGTTCAGAAGAGAGGAAGGAGAGGGGCTGACGAGAATCGAACTCGCATCATCTGTTTGGAAGACAGAGGCTTTACCACTAAGCTACAGCCCCGGATCCGCGGCTCGAGGCTGCGTAGCGGGTGTGCGCCCGTCTCTCGATCGGGCACCATGACACTGTAGTACATCCCGCGGTCGAGGCGGACACGTCCTTGAAGCGCTGCTCGCGGCGCGCGGTCGGAACCCCGTTCCTGCCGGGCGAGTCGCGGTGGAGTACACTTGCGAAGGCCATTTCGGCGTGTCGCGAGAGCGGACTTGCGGAGAGGGCTCGACGAGAGTCTCACAGCACGGTGCCCCGGCCCGCGCATCCGGGGCGTAGCTCAGCTTGGCTAGAGCGCCCGCTTTGGGAGCGGGAGGTCGCAGGTTCGAATCCTGTCGCCCCGACCACGATTCTCATCGTGACGACCTCGACCCGTGACGACCGTTTGCACGGCGCCGACACCAACCAGCACAGGAGATCCCCTCACGTGAAGACCACGGTAGAAAAGCTGAGCCCGACCCGCGTCAAGCTCGCGATTTCGGTCACCCCCGACGAGCTCGGCCCCAGCATCACGCACGCGTACGGCCACATCGCCGAGCAGATCAACGTCCCCGGCTTCCGCAAGGGCAAGGTCCCGCCCGCGATCGTCGACCAGCGCGTCGGCAAGGCGGCCGTGCTCGAGCACGCCGTCAACGAGGGCCTCGACGGCTTCTACCGCGAGGCCGTGCGCGAGTCCGAGGTGCGCCCCCTGGGCCGCCCGCAGGCCGACATCGTCGCCTGGCCGAGCGACAAGGACTTCACCGGCGATCTCGAGCTCGCGATCGAGGTCGACGTCCGTCCCGAGGTCGACGTGCCCGACTACGAGGGCATCGAGCTCACGGTCGACGCGGCCGAGGTCACCGACGCCGACGTCGACGCCGAGCTCGACCGCCTGCGCAGCCGCTTCGGCACGCTCGTGACGGTCGACCGTCCCGCGAAGACGGGCGACTTCGCCCAGATCGACCTGATCGCGACCATCGACGGCGTCGAGGTCGACACCGCCAACGCGATCTCCTACGAGCTCGGCTCGGGCGAGCTCATCGAGGGCATCGACGAGGCGCTCGACTCCCTCACCGCCGGTGAGAGCACCACCTTCACTGCCCCGCTGCTCGGCGGCGACCACGCCGGCGAGCAGGCCGAGATCGCCGTCACCCTCACCGCCGTCAAGGAGCGCGAGCTCCCCGACGCCGATGACGACTTCGCGCAGATCGCCAGCGAGTTCGACACGATCGCCGAGCTCCGCGAGTCGCTCAAGGAGCAGGCCGCTCAGCAGAAGACCTTCGGTCAGGGCGGCCAGGCGCGCGAGAAGCTCGTGGACGCCCTCCTCGCCCTCGTCGAGGTGCCGGTCCCCGCATCGCTCGTCGAGGACGAGGTGCACCGCCACCTCGAGGGCGAGAACCGCCTCGAGGACGACGAGCACCGCGCCGAGGTCACCGAGGCGAGCGAGAAGACCTTCAAGACCCAGATCCTCCTCGACCACGTGGTCGAGCAGGAGAAGGTCCAGGTCAGCCAGGACGAGCTCACGCAGTACCTGATCCAGGGCGCTGCCCAGTACGGCATGGAGCCGAACGAGTTCATCAAGATCCTGTCCGAGAACAACCAGATCGGTCAGATGGTCGGCGAGGTCGCCCGCAACAAGGCGCTCGCGATCGTCCTCGGCAAGGCGAAGGTCGTCGACACCGACGGCAAGGCCGTCGACCTGACCGCCTTCACCGCCGTTCCCGGCGAGGACGACGAGTCGGCGACCGACGAGACCGCTCCCGCGGTCGAGGACGCCGCCGCCGAGGCCCCGGTCGAGGCGCCCGCGGAGGCCGCCGAGGCTCCGGCCGAGACGAGCGAGGCTCCGGCCGAGGCCGCAGCGGAGGAGCCCGCCCCGGCTCCGAAGAAGAAGCGCGCCCCCGCCAAGAAGAAGGTCGCCGCTCCCGCCGAGGAGACCCCGGCCGCCGAGTAGCACTCGCGCAGACGACCACAGGAGCCGCCCCCGATCCGTCGGGGGCGGCTCCTGTCGTTCCGGCGCAGGCGCGCCGCCCGGTCCGCCCCCGGCGAACACCGGCCGCTCCCGCTCCGCCCCGGGCGAACACGGCCGGATCGGCGGGGGAGCGTCCGATAGATTCGCCTCCGAAGCGACAACTGAAACGGAGCAATACATGGCCGACATGGTTATGCCCAACAGTGTTTTCGACCGCCTGCTCAAGGACCGGATCATCTGGCTCGGTTCCGAGGTGCGCGACGAGAACGCGAACGAGATCGCCGCGAAGCTCCTCCTCCTCGCGGCCGAGGACGCAGAGAAGGACATCTTCCTGTACATCAACTCGCCCGGCGGCTCCATCACCGCCGGCATGGCGATCTACGACACGATGCAGTTCGTCCCGAACGACATCGTGACCGTGGGCATCGGGATGGCGGCCTCGATGGGCCAGCTCCTCCTCACCGCCGGTACGCAGGGCAAGCGGTACATCACGCCGAACGCCCGCGTCCTGCTGCACCAGCCGCACGGCGGGTTCGGCGGCACCGCGTCCGACATCCAGACCCAGGCGCAGCTCATCCTCGACATGAAGAAGCGCCTCGCCGAGATCACCGCGAAGGCGACCGGCAAGACCGTCGAGCAGGTCAACGAGGACGGCGACCGCGACCGCTGGTTCAGCGCCGAGGAGGCCCTGGCCTACGGATTCGTCGACCACATCCGCTCCTCCGCGACCGACGTCGCCGGCGGCGGCGGAACCGCCACCGAGTGAGCCTTCCAGACGCGCCGAGAGATCAGGAACAGACAATGAACGCACCCACCTTCGGCGGAACGGCCTTCGGCTCCGGAGCCGCGCCGTCCTCGCGCTACATCCTCCCCACCTTCGAGGAGCGCACGGCCTACGGCTACAAGCGCCAGGACCCCTACGCCAAGCTCTTCGAGGACCGCATCATCTTCCTCGGCGTGCAGGTCGACGACGCCTCGGCGGACGACATCATGGCTCAGCTCCTCGTGCTCGAGAGCCAGGACCCCGACCGCGACATCGTCATGTACATCAACTCGCCCGGTGGATCCTTCACCGCGATGACGGCGATCTACGACACGATGCAGTACATCCGCCCGCACATCCAGACGGTCGTCCTCGGTCAGGCGGCCTCGGCCGCCGCCGTGCTGACCGCCGCGGGCACGCCGGGCAAGCGCCTCGCGCTCCCCAACGCGCGCATCCTCATCCACCAGCCCGCCGTCCAGCAGGGTGGTGGCCAGGCTTCGGACATCGAGATCCAGGCGGCCGAGATCATGCGCATGCGCGAGTGGCTCGAGGAGACGCTGTCGAAGCACTCCAACCGCTCGATCGAGCAGGTCAAGAAGGACATCGACCGCGACAAGATCCTCGGTGCGGACGACGCGCTCGAGTACGGGCTGATCGACCAGATCCTGACCAGCCGCAAGAGCCTCCCGGCTCTCACGGCCTGATCGACCCTCGGAAGGGCCGGCGCGGAGAGATCCGCGACCGGCCCTTCCGCGCACCCGGGGTCGCGCCCGGGCGTCCGTAGCAAACCGTCACGACGGGCGCAACGGCCGCGAATCCCGGCCCGCCTGCCGAGCCCTCGCGATGCAGAGGCTAGGCTCGGAACCAGTTCCTCGGTCCCCGCACGACCGACGCACGACACGACCGACGCACGACAAGGAAGTGGGGCATCCCCGTGGCACGTATTGGCGAAAGCGCCGACCTGCTGAAGTGCTCGTTCTGCGGCAAGAGCCAGAAGCAGGTCCAGCAGCTCATCGCCGGTCCCGGCGTCTACATCTGCGACGAGTGCGTCGAGCTGTGCAACGAGATCATCGAGGAGCGGCTCTCGGAGTCGAGCGAGGAGACGAGCCACGAGTTCGACCTCCCGAAGCCGAAGGAGATCTTCGGCTTCCTCGAGGAGTACGTGATCGGCCAGGAGCAGGCCAAGCGCGCCCTCGCCGTCGCGGTCTACAACCACTACAAGCGGGTGCGCGTGCGCAACACGATCACCGCGGCCGATGCGATCCACGACGAGATCGAGATCGCCAAGAGCAACATCCTGCTGATCGGCCCGACCGGCTGCGGCAAGACCTACCTCGCTCAGACGCTCGCGAAGCGGCTCAACGTGCCGTTCGCGGTCGCCGACGCCACGGCCCTCACCGAGGCGGGCTACGTCGGCGAGGACGTCGAGAACATCCTGCTTAAGCTCATCCAGGCGGCCGACTACGACGTCAAGCGCGCCGAGACCGGCATCATCTACATCGACGAGGTCGACAAGATCGCGCGCAAGGCCGAGAATCCGTCGATCACGCGCGACGTCTCGGGAGAGGGCGTCCAGCAGGCCCTGCTGAAGATCCTCGAGGGCACGGTCGCCTCCGTGCCGCCGCAGGGCGGTCGCAAGCACCCGCATCAGGAGTTCATCCAGATCGACACGACGAACGTGCTGTTCATCGTCGCGGGAGCGTTCGCCGGACTCGAGGACATCATCTCGTCGCGCGCCGGCAAGCGCGGCATCGGGTTCGGTGCCCCGCTGCACAGCAAGGGCGACGAGATCAACATCTTCAGCGAGGTCCTCCCGGAGGATCTGCACAAGTTCGGGCTCATCCCCGAGTTCATCGGCCGCCTCCCGGTCGTCACCACGGTGACGCAGCTCGACCAGGATGCGCTGATGCAGATCCTGACCGAGCCGCGCAATGCGCTCGTCAAGCAGTACCAGCGCATGTTCGAGCTCGACGGCGTCGAGCTGGAGTTCGACCGCGGCGCCCTCGAGGCGATCGCCGACCTCGCCGTGCTGCGGCAGACGGGCGCCCGCGGGCTCCGCGCGATCCTCGAGGAGGTGCTCGGGCCGATCATGTTCGAGGTGCCGTCGTCCGACGAGGTCGCCCGGGTCGTCGTCACCCGCGCCGCCGTGCTCGACAACGCCGCGCCGACGATCGTGCCGCACGCGCCGCGCCGCCAGGAGAAGAGCGCCTGACCCCCTCCGCCCCCGTCGCGCCAGTTCACCAGGATTGGCCCGGCGGGGGCGTCGTCGTGCCCGCTCCGGTTCCCTAGCCTGGCGGAGCGGGTCGTGGACGCGCCGCCCGGCCGGTCCGGGCGTCCGCGAACGGAGGAGCCGTCATCGTCCAGCCCCTGCTCGCCGGGATCGTCGCCGCCCTCACCGGCTTCTCGAGCTCCTTCGCGATCGTCCTCGCCGGCGTCGTCGCCGTCGGCGCGACCGATCGCCAGGCTGCGTCAGGACTCCTGGCGGTCTGCGTGCTGCAGGGTCTGCTGTGCATCCTGCTGAGCATCCGCTACCGCGTTCCGATGACCTTCGCGTGGAGCACCCCCGGAGCCGCACTGCTCGCGGCGACGGCGGCGCTCCCCGGCGGCTTCGACCGCGCGGTGGGCGCGTTCCTGGTGGCGTCGCTCCTCCTGGTGATCACGGGGCTCTGGCCGGCGCTGGGGCGGCTGGTGTCGCGCATCCCGCGACCGCTCGCCAACGGAATGCTCGCGGGGATCCTGTTCCCTCTCGTGCTCGCGCCCGTCCGGGCGGCGGTCGAGATCCCGGCGCTGGCTCTGCCGGTGATCCTGGTCTGGCTCGTGCTCGTGCGGCTGCTCCCGCGCTGGGCCGTGCCGGCCGCGATCGGCCTGGCGATCGTGCTGCTGCTGGTCACCGACGGCGCGGCCCTCGCCGGTGCACCGCTGCTGCCGGCGCCCGAGTTCGTCGCTCCGGTCTTCGAGATCGGCGCGATCGTCGGCATCGGACTCCCGCTCTACGTGGTGACGATGGCGGGGCAGAACATCCCAGGCATCGCCGTGCTGTCGAGCTTCGGCTTCGCGCCGCACTCCCGGCCGGCGATCGTCTCCTCGGGAGCGCTCTCGGGCGTCGCCGCCGTCTTCGGCGGAGTGCCGATCAACCTCGCGGCGCTGAGCGCGGCGCTGACCGCGGGACCGGAGGCGTCCCCCCTGCCGGAGCGCCGGTGGATCGCGTCGGTCTCGGCGGGCGCGTCCTACCTCGTCCTCGGCCTCGTGGCCGGCGCCGCGACGGCGCTGGTCTCCTCCGCGAGCCCGCTGCTCATCGAGGCCGTCGCCGGGCTGGCGCTGCTCGGAGTGTTCGTCGCGGCGGTCCAGGCTGCCGTCGACGAGCCGCGGCTGCGCCTGCCCGCCGCGGCGACCCTCCTCGTCACCGCGTCCGGCACCACCGTCGCGGGGATCGGATCCGCTTTCTGGGGGCTGGTCGTCGGGCTCGTCGTGCTGGCGTGGCTCGTGCCGCGCCGGTCCGCCGCGTGAGAGCTCAGCCGCGGGGGAGCAGTCCCCGTCGTCGCAGCAGCGGCTCGGTGCGGGCGTCGCGACCGCGGAACCCGCGGTAGGCGTCGAGCGGATCGCGCGAGCCGCCGATCCCGAGGATCGTCCGGCGGAAGCGCTCGCCCGCCGCGCGATCCAGACCGCCGTTCTCCTCGAACCACTCGACGGTGTCGGCGTCGAGGATCTCGCTCCAGATGTAGGAGTAGTAGCCCGCGGAGTAGCCGCCAGAGAACACGTGCGCGAAGTAGGTGCTGCCGTACCGCGGCGGGATCGCGTCGAGCAGCAGGCCGGCGCGGCGCAGCGCGTCGTCCTCGAAGTCGCGCACGTCGACGCGCTCGACCGGATGGGCGCGCTCGTGCCAGGCGAGGTCCAGGAGCGCCGAGGCGAGGTACTCCGCCGTGGCGAAGCCCTCACCCCAGAGGGCGGACTCCTCGAGCCGCCGCACGAGCTCGGCGCTCAGCGGCTCACCGGTCTCGACGTGGCGCGCGTAGGAGGACAGGAGCTCCGGTCGGCGCACCCACATCTCGTTCACCTGACTCGGGAACTCGACGAAGTCGCGGTAGACGCTCGTGCCGCCGAACCGCGGATACCGCACCGAGGCGAGGAGGCCGTGGAGGGCGTGCCCGAACTCGTGGAAGAGCGTGTCGACCTCGTCCAGAGCGAGCAGTGCAGGCTCGCCCTCGCCGGGCGCCGAGATGTTCAGGGTGTTGACGACGACGGCGGAGTCGCCGAGGAGGCTCGTGCGCGTCGACAGCGAGTTCATCCAGGCGCCGCCCCGCTTCGAGTCGCGGGTGAAGGGGTCGAAGAGGAAGAGCCCGAGCGCGGAGCCGTCCTCCTCGTGCACCTCGAAGACGCGGACGTGCTCGCTGTGGCCGACGAGGTCCGTCCGCTCCTCGAATCGCAGACCGTAGAGTCCCGCCGCCGCGGCGAAGACGCCCTCGTGCAGCACCCGCTCCAGCTCGAAGTAGGGCCGCAGCGCGCTCGAGTCGACGTCGTAGGACGCGGAGCGCACCCGCTCCTCGTAGTACGCGCGATCCCAGGCCTCGAGGACGAACCGCGGTGCACCCGCGGCGTCCTGCTCCGCGTCGGCGAACGCCTGCATCCTGGCGAGCTCCTCGGACGCGTTCCGGGCGGCGGGCTCGGCGAGCTCCTCCAGCAGAGTCCGCACCCGCTCCGGGGAGCCGGCCGTCTGCCCCGAGATCACGAACTCGGCGTGCGAGGTCGCCCCGAGCAGAGCGGCGCGCTCCGCCCTCAGCGCGACGGTGTCCTGCAGAACCTCGCGGTTGTCGTGCTCGCCGCCCTCGCCCGCCCGGCCGACGGAGGCCCGCAGGATGCGCTCGCGCATCCAGCGATCGCGCAGACGGGCGAGCCACGGGTGGCCGGAGAAGAGCGGCAGCGTGACGAGGACGCCCTCGAGACCGCGTTCCCCGGCGGCCCGCTGAGCAGCGGACACCTCGGAGTCGTCGAGCCCGTCGAGCGCCGAGGCGTCGTCGAACGCGACGGCGCGCGCGTTGGTCTCGGCGAGCAGGTTCTTCTGGAAGAGCGTGGTGAGGGTCGAGAGCCGCTCGTTCAGCTCGCCGAGACGGGCCTTCCCGTCGTCGTCGAGGAGCGCTCCTGCGCGGGCGAACCGCGTGAGCACCCGTTCGAGCAGGTAGGCCGTCTCGTCGTCGAGGTCGAGTCGATCCCTCTGCTCGCCGAGGACGCGGAGCCGCTCGTAGAGCCGCGGGTCGAGGGTGATCGCGTCGTCGTGCGCCGACAGCAGGGGAGCGAGCTCCTGCTCCAGCGCATCGGTCTGCGCCGTGCGATCGGACGCGCAGACGGTGAAGAAGACCGCGCTCACCCGGCGCAGGGCGCGACCGGAGCGCTCGAGCGCCACGAGCGTGTTCTCGATGCTCGGCGCCGCCTCCGTGGAGACGATGACGTCGATCTCGGTGCGGTGCCGGCGCAGCGCCTCCTCGAAGGCGGGCCGGTAGGCGTCCGGGTCGACCGCCGCGAAGTCGGGCAGACCGTGGGGGAGGGTGCTGGGCTCGAGGAGGACGGCGACGGAGTCGATCATCCTGCGAGCCTAGGCCGCACCCGGCGGGCTCAGCCCCAGTCGTCGTCCTCGCCCTCGACGCCGCCCTGCGGCTGCGTGATGTAGGCCGCGTCCTCGTCGGGACGGTAGGTGACCGTCGTACCGTCGTCGAGCTCGAGGACTGGCTTGCCCTCGAGCCAGGTGAGCTGCCAGCGCCAGTCCGCCGTCTCGGTGCCCGCCTCGGCGAGCTCGTGCTCGACGTCGCGGACCGCGGTGACGACGATCTCCGGGAGGGTGGTCGGCGGCCGGCCGCCGAGGTTCCAGCGTGTTCCGAGCTGCATGGTGCGTCCTCTCGTCGGTGCTCGGGAGGCGGGCCGGTCGGGCCCGCCTCCCGGCGCGTCCTAGACCTCGGTCTCGAGCTCGATCTCCACCGACAGTGTCGCACCCTCGGCGAAGTCGAGGGCGGCGATCCGGCCCACTGCGGCGATGTCACCCGCGGCGAGGCGGAGCGAGGCGATCAGGTCGGCGGGAGCCGTGACGACGGCCGCGCGGGCCGGCGTCTTCTGCGAGGCCTTCGCATCCGTCTTCGCGCGGCGGACCGCCGTGAGCACGGTGCTGGCGGCGGCGAGGACCGAGGCGTCCCCACCGAGACCGGTCTGCTCGGGCCACGGCTGCGTGTGGATCGAGGCGTCGTGCGACCACGACCACGTCTCCTCGGTGGCGAAGGGGATGAACGGAGCGAAGAGGCGCAGCAGCGCATCGAGCGCGAGGTGGAGTGCGGCGGCCGCCGAGGCGCCGTCCTCGCCGTACGCTCGCTCCTTGACGAGCTCGAGGTAGTCGTCGCAGAAGGTCCAGAAGAACGCCTCGGTGCTCTCGAGCGCCCGCGCGTGGTCGTAGTTCTCGAGGGCGGTCGTCGCCTCGGCCACCACGGCGTCGAGCGTCGCGAGCATGCTCAGATCGAGCGGATCGGTCACCTCGGCGCCCTCGGCCTGCGCGAAGCCGTGGATGAACTTCGCCGCGTTCAGGACCTTGATCGCGAGACGCCGGCCGATCTTGATCTGGGTCGGGTTCTGCGGATCGAACGCCGCGTCGGTCCCGAGCCGCGACGAGGCCGCCCAATAGCGCACCGCGTCCGAGCCGTGCTGCTCGAGCATGCCCGCCGGGGTGACGACGTTGCCCTTCGACTTCGACATCTTCTTGCGGTCCGGATCGACGATGAAGCCCGAGATCGTCGCGTTGCCCCAGGGCGCGCGCGAGTCCTCGAGCTGCGAGCGCAGCAGGGTCGAGAAGAGCCAGGTGCGGATGATGTCCTGGCCCTGGGGGCGGAGGTCGTACGGAGCCACGAGCTGCCAGAGCTCGTCGTCGCGCTCCCAGCCGCCCGCGAGCTGCGGGGTGAGCGAGGAGGTGGCCCAGGTGTCCATGACGTCGAGCTCGCCCTGGAAGCCGCCGGGCACGCCGCGCTGGTCCTCGGAGTAGCCGGGGGCGGGGTCCGAGGACGGATCGACGGGCAGCGCCGACTCCTCGGGAACGAGCGGGCGGTCGAAGACGGGGTTGCCGTCGCCGTCCAGCGGGTACCAGACGGGGATCGGCACGCCGAAGAAGCGCTGGCGCGAGACGAGCCAGTCGCCCGAGAGGCCGTTGACCCAGTTCTCGTAGCGCACGCGCATGAACTCGGGCACGAAGCGGACGTCGCGGCCGAGCTCCAGCAGGCGCTCCTTGAGCGCGGCGTCGCGAGCGCCGTTCACCAGGTACCACTGGCGGGTCGAGACGATCTCGAGCGGCTTGTCGCCCTTCTCGAAGAACTTCACGGGGTGGGTGATGGGACGCGGCTCGCCAGTCATCTCCCCTGACTCGGTGAGGAGCGCGACGACGGCCTGCTTGGCCGAGAACACCGTCTTGCCGGCGAGCTGCGCGTACGCCTCGCGGCCCGCGTCGCTCGTGATCGCCTGCGGCGCCTCCGAGACGATGCGGCCGTCGAAGCCGATGATCGCGCGGTTGGGCAGGTCGAGCTCGCGCCACCAGACCACATCGGTGACGTCGCCGAAGGTGCAGATCATGGCGATGCCCGAGCCCTTGTCCTTCTGCGCGAGGTGGTGCGCGAGCACGGGCACCTCGACGTCGAAGAGCGGGGTGCGGACGGTCGTGCCGAAGAGCGGCTGGTACCGCTCGTCGTCGGGGTGCGCGACGAGTGCGACGCAGGCGGGCAGCAGCTCCGGGCGGGTCGTCTCGATGAAGACGTCCTCCGCGCCCTCGCGGTGGAACGCGATCCGGTGGTACGCCCCGGGCTGCTCCTTGTCCTCGAGCTCGGCCTGGGCGACCGCGGTGCGGAAGGTGATGTCCCACAGGGTCGGCGCCTGGGCCTGGTAGGCCTCGCCGCGGGCGAGATTCCGGAGGAACGCGCGCTGCGAGGCGGCCTGCGACTCCGCGCCGATGGTGCGGTAGGTCTGCGACCAGTCGACGGAGAGGCCGAGGCTGCGCCAGAGGTCCTCGAACTGCTTCTCGTCCTCGAGGGTGAGGCGCTCGCACAGCTCGATGAAGTTGCGGCGCGAGATCGGCTTCTGGTCGGCCGCCTTGCTGCTCTTGTTGTCGCCGCCCTCGAACGGAGGAGTGAAGTCGGCCTCGTAGGGCAGCGTCGGGTCGCAGCGGACGCCGTAGTAGTTCTGCACGCGGCGCTCCGTCGGCAGGCCGTTGTCGTCCCAGCCCATCGGGTAGAATACCTTGCGGCCGCGCATGCGCTGGAACCGCGCGACGACGTCGGTGTGCGTGTACGAGAAGACGTGCCCGATGTGCAGCGAGCCCGACGCGGTGGGCGGGGGCGTGTCGATCGAGTAGACGTCGGCGCGGGTGAGACCGGTGCGGTCGAACCGGTACGTGCCGTCGGTCTGCCAGACGAGGCCCCACTTGCTCTCGAGCCCCTCGAGGGCGGGCTTCGCGGGGAGTTGCGCGGCGAAGGTCATGATTCTCCGGTTCGATATGGGCGGCACCGTGTCGGTGGTGATGATGCCTGGATGGCGGCTCCGGAGCGGATCGCTCACCGGCCGCGCCGATCCTATCGCGGAGCCGCGGTGCGGCCGTCGGGAGCGGCCCGGCCGACGACCGGGGCGAATCCGGCGCAGACCGGGGCGAGCGCCTCGTCGAGGTAGGGCACGAGCTCGCCGCGGGTGGGCCCCGCCGCTGCCCACGCCTGCACCGCGGCGACGGCCGCTCCGACGCTGGCGTAGGCGATCGCCCGGGAGAGATGGGTCGGGAGCGGTCGCGCGGCCCGCTGCTCCACGAAGGCGGCCACGATCGCCGCCTGGCGCGCGAGCCGCGACAGGGCCGACGCCTGCAGCTCGTGCACGCTGCCGATCAGCGCGCTCTGGGTGAGCGCCCAGGGCACGGAGGAGGGACCGAAGCCGGCGCCGACCGCCAGCAGCGCGTCGCGCAGCGCGTCCATCGCCGGCCGCTCCGGCGCCGTCGCCCCGAGTGCGGCGGGCAGCTCGGCCAGCCGGTCGTCGACGAGGACCCAGAAGACGTCGCTCTTGGACTCGAAGTAGTTGAAGAACGTGTTGCGCGAGACGCCGGCGCGCTGGGCGATCTGCTCGACGGTCGTGCCCGCGTAGCTCTGCTCCAGGAACAGGTCCAGCGCGGCGTCCTCGAGCATCGAGCGCGACGAGGCGCGCGGCCGTCCCCTGCTCGTCGCTCCCGCCATGTGCGCTCCTGCTCCTCCCGCCCCCGACGCGCTACGATAGCCCTCAACGACTTCGACCCGGCCATCACCGGCGAGTCTCCGGAAGAACGGCGTCGGCTCCGGCCCCCGCCCAGTAGAACCGGACGGGTGCGGCCCGTGACAGCCGGTCGAGTGGGGACGTCTCCGAGGCAGCGCCGAGGGAGGTCCCAAGCGAGGTGGTACCGCGACCCCGGCCCGGGCTGACAGATCCGGGCGGGCCGTCCTCGTGCAGCCCAGCATCACTGCCAGGAGAACGCACGTGACCTATCCCTTGACCCCTCCCACTTCCGGCGACTCCGGATCCGCCTTCGGCCGCGGGGTGACCCCGTCGCCGCGCTTCCCCGAGATCGAGGAGGCCGTCCTCGCGCACTGGAAGGCCGACGACACCTTCCAGGAGTCGATCCGCTCGCGCGAGGGCTCTCCCGAGTGGGTGTTCTACGACGGACCGCCCTTCGCCAACGGCCTGCCGCACTACGGGCACCTGCTGACCGGGTACGCGAAGGACCTCTTCCCGCGCTTCCAGACCATGCGCGGCAAGCAGGTGCACCGCCGCTTCGGCTGGGACACCCACGGTCTGCCCGCCGAGCTCGAGGCCGAGCGGCAGCTGGGCATCACCGACAAGTCCCAGATCGAGGAGATGGGCATCGCCGCGTTCAACGCCGCGGCGAAGGAGTCGGTGCTGCGCTACACGGGCGAGTGGCAGGACTACGTCACCCGCCAGGCGCGCTGGGTCGACTTCGAGAACGACTACAAGACGCTCGACCCCTCCTTCATGGAGTCGGTCATCTGGGCGTTCAAGCAGCTCTACGACAAGGGCCTCGCCTACGAGGGCTACCGGGTGCTGCCCTACTGCTGGCGCGACCAGACCCCGCTCTCGAACCACGAGCTGCGGATGGACGACGACGTCTACAAGATGCGCCAGGACCAGACGGTGACGGTCACGTTCCCGCTGGTCGGCGAGACGGCGGAGGCGCTGAACCTGACCGCCGTGCGCGCGCTCGCCTGGACGACGACTCCCTGGACCCTGCCGACCAACGCCGCGCTGGCCGTCGGCCCCGACATCGAGTACGCCGTGCTCGCCGCGGGCCCGAACGGCGCCGCCGACGGGAAGGGCGAGCCGGAGGAGCGCGAGCTCTCGGCCGAGTACCTCCTCGCCATCGACCAGGTCGGCGCGTACGCGAAGGACCTGGGCTACGACGACGCCGAGTCCGCGCGCGCCGCCGTCTCGCGCACCCTCCGCGGTCGCGAGCTCGAGGGCGTCAGCTACGACCGCCTCTGGGACCACTACGCCGACACCGAGACCTGGGGCACGCAGAACGCGTGGCGCATCCTGGTCGCCGACTACGTGACGACGAGCGAGGGCACGGGCATCGTGCACCAGGCCCCCGCCTACGGCGAGGACGACCAGAAGGTCTGCGAGGCCGCGGGCATCCCGGTCATCATCTCCGTCGACGACGGCGGCCGCTTCCTCCCGCAGATCGCCGAGGTGGCCGGCCTGCAGGTGTTCGAGGCGAACAAGCCCCTCACGCAGCTGCTCAAGGCGCAGCACCGGCTCCTCCGCCAGGCCAGCTACGAGCACTCGTACCCGCACTGCTGGCGCTGCCGGAACCCGCTGATCTACAAGGCGGTCTCGAGCTGGTTCGTGCGCGTCACCGCGTTCCGCGACCGCATGGAGGAGCTCAACCAGGAGATCACCTGGGTCCCCGAGAACGTGAAGGACGGCCAGTTCGGCAAGTGGCTCTCGGGCGCGCGCGACTGGTCGATCAGCCGGAACCGCTACTTCGGCTCGCCGATCCCGGTGTGGAAGAGCGACGACCCCGACTACCCGCGCATGGACGTGTACGGCTCGCTCGACGAGCTCGAGCGCGACTTCGGCGTGCGCCCGGAGGACCTGCACCGCCCCTTCATCGACGAGCTCACGCGGCCGAACCCCGACGACCCGACCGGGCGCTCGACGATGCGCCGCATCACCGACGTCCTCGACGTCTGGTTCGACTCGGGCTCCATGCCGTTCGCGCAGGTGCACTACCCGTTCGAGAACGCGGACTGGTTCGACTCGCACAACCCCGCCGACTTCATCGTCGAGTACATCGGGCAGACGCGCGGCTGGTTCTACACGCTGCACGTGCTCTCGACCGCGCTCTTCGACCGGCCGGCGTTCCGCAACGTCGTCAGTCACGGCATCGTCCTCGGCAACGACGGCCAGAAGATGTCGAAGTCGCTGCGCAACTACCCAGACGTCGCCGAGGTCTTCGACCGCGACGGATCCGACGCGATGCGCTGGTTCCTGATGTCGAGCCCGGTGCTGCGCGGCGGCAACCTGGTCGTCACCGAGGAGGGGATCCGCGAGGGCGTGCGCCAGGTGCTGCTGCCGCTCTGGAACACCTGGTACTTCTTCTCGCTCTACGCCAACGCCTCCGGCGAGGACGGCTACGAGGCGCGCCGCCGCACCGACTCCGAGGACGTCCTCGACCGGTACCTGCTCGCCAAGACCCACGACCTGATCGAGACCGTCACCGGGCACCTCGAGGCGCTCGACTCGACCCTCGCCGCGGCCGCGCTGCGCGACTTCGCCGACGTCCTCACCAACTGGTACGTGCGCCGCTCCCGCGACCGCTTCTGGCAGGGTGCCGACTCGGACGGCCGGGGCGCGGAGGCGTTCGACACGCTGTACACCGTCCTCGAGACCGTGACACGCGTCGCCGCTCCGCTGCTCCCGCTGATCTCGGAGGAGATCTGGCGGGGACTGACCGGCGGGCGCAGCGTGCACCTGACCGACTGGCCCACCGCCGACGAGTTCCCGGTCGACGAGGCCCTCGTCCATGCGATGGACGCCGTGCGCGGCATCTCGTCGACGGCGCTCTCGCTCCGCAAGCAGGCGGGACTGCGCGTGCGCCTGCCGCTCGCGCGCCTCACCGTGGTCGTCGCGAACGCCGACGAGCTCGCGCCGTTCGAGGCGATCCTGCGCGACGAGCTGAACGTGAAGGAGGTGACCCTCGTGCCGCTCGTCGAGACGAGCGCGTCCGACTACGGAGTCACCTCCCGCCTGGCCGTCAACGCCCGTGCCGCCGGACCGCGGCTCGGACGCGGCGTGCAGACGGTCATCAAGGCCGCGAAGGCGGGCGACTGGAGCGAGGTCGACGGAGTCGTGACCGCGGGCGGCGTCGAGCTGGCCGGGGGGGAGTACGAGCTCACGCTCGAGGTCGGGGGAGCGGGCGCCGACGATCGCGCCATCGCGCTCCTCCCGCGCGGAGGGTTCGTCCTCCTCGACACCGCCACCACGCCCGAGCTCGAGGCCGAGGGGCTCGCCCGCGATCTCATCCGCGCCGTGCAGGACGCCCGCAAGGGAGCCGGTCTCGACGTGAGCGACCGCATCGTGCTCGACGTGATGCTCGACGAGGTCAGCCTCGGCGCGCTCGAGCCGCACGCGACCTGGATCGCCGAGGAGACCCTCGCGACCGGGTTCGCCTTCACCCCGCTGACCATCGCCCTCGAGGGCGGCGAGGGGGCCGTCGCCTTCGGTCCCGCCGGCACCGCCATCATCCGCGTCGAGAAGGTCGAGGCCGCCGATGTCTGATCCCCTCGAGAACGACGCCGACCGGGCGGCGGCCGACGCCGTCTACGCGACCCTGCTCGAGCGCCTGGGCGAGTCGAACGTCCGCCCGAGGCTCGCCCCGACGCGACGCGCCGTCGAGATACTCGGCGACCCGCAGCGGGCCTACCCGGTGATCCAGGTGGCCGGCACGAACGGCAAGACCTCCACGAGCCGGATGATCGAGAGCCTCCTGCGGGCCCACGGCCTGCGCGTCGGGCTGTTCACGAGCCCGCACCTCGAGCGCTTCAACGAGCGCATCGTCATCGACGGCGAGCCCATCTCCGACGAGAGCCTCGTCGCGAACTGGCAGGACGTCGAGCCCTACATCCGCATGACCGACGCCGAGCTCGCCGAGCAGGACGAGCCGCCGCTCTCCTTCTTCGAGGTCATCACCGTGCTCGCGTACGCGGCCTTCGCCGACGCGCCGGTCGACGTGGCCGTCATCGAGGTCGGGATGGGCGGCGAGTGGGACTCGACGAACGTCGCCGACGCGCAGGTGGCCGTCTTCACGCCGATCGCGCTCGACCACACGGACCGCCTCGGCTCGACGATCGACGAGATCGCGCGCACCAAGTCGGGCATCGTGAAGCCACTGGCCGCCGTGGTGTCGGCGAAGCAGACCCCCGAAGCGGAGGCGGTGCTGCGGCACGCGGCCGAGGCCACCGAGTCCTCCATCGCCTTCGAGGGCTCGGAGTTCGACGTCACCTCGACCACCGTCGCCGTCGGCGGCCAACTGGTCTCGGTCCGCGGTCTCGCGACCTCCTACGACCAGCTCCTGCTGCCCTTCTTCGGCGACCACCAGGCCGAGAACGCCGCCGTCGCCATCGCCGCGGTCGAGACGTTCATCGGAGGCGGCACTCAGGAGCTGACCGGCGACGTCCTCGACGAGGGGCTCGCGGCCGCGACCTCCCCGGGGCGTCTCCAGGTGGTCGGCAACTCCCCGCGCACCCTCGTCGACGCCGCGCACAACCCGCACGGCGCCGCCTCGCTCGCTGCAGCGCTCGGCCGCTACTTCGACTTCGACCGCGTCACCGCGGTCGTCGGCGTCCTCGCCGAGAAGGACGCCGAGGGCATCCTCCGCGCGCTCCTGCCGGTCGTGGACGAGCTCATCGTGACCCGCGCGCCGAGCGATCGCACCCTCGCGGCCGACGACCTCGCGGCACTCGCGCGCACCGTGTTCCCGGAGGAGTCGGTGCACGTCGCCGAGGACGCGGCGGGAGCGCTGACCGCGGGTCGCCTGCTCGCGGCGCGCACCGACAAGGGCGCCCTCGTGATCACAGGGTCGATCACTCTCGTCGGGCGCGCGATCGCCGTCGCCCGCGACGAGAACTGGCAGGGCTCGTGAGAGCCGGGCGCCCGCGCCGGGCGAGGACCGTCCGCGAGAGCCTCGCGTCGATCGTCCTCGGCTTCGAGGTCGTCATCGTGTTCCTCGCGACCCTCGTGGGCTTCGGCCTGAAGGTCGCCGATCCGGTGGTGGTGCTGGTCGGCGGGGGAGTGCTCTGCCTCGCGATGCTGGCGACGCTCCGCCTCCTCGACCGCCCGCTCGGCATACGGATCGGCTGGGTGCTGCAGTTCGTTATCGTTGCCTCGGGTCTGCTCGTCCCGATCATGTTCGTCATCGGCGCGGCCTTCGTCGCCCTCTGGACGTACTGCATCGTGACCGGCACCCGCCTCGACTCCCAGGCCGGCCCTCCGGCGGCCGGGACCACCGACCCCACCGAAGGAGACCGCTGAACCATGGCCATCCAGGAGACCCTCGTCCTCGTCAAGCCCGACGGAGTCGCGCGCAACCTCACCGGCGAGATCCTCCGCCGCATCGAGGCGAAGGGCTACTCGCTCGTCGACATCAAGCTCGTGGAGGCCGACCGCGACCTCCTCGGCGCCCACTACGCCGAGCACGAGGGCAAGCCGTTCTACGAGCCGCTCGTGGAGTTCATGGAGAGCGGTCCGATCGTCGCGATCCGCATCGCCGGCGACCGCGTCATCGAGGGCTTCCGCTCCCTCGCCGGAACGACCGACCCGACGACCGCGGCGCCCGGCACGATCCGCGGCGATCTCGGCCGCGACTGGGGCCTGAAGGTGCAGCAGAACCTCGTCCACGGCTCCGACTCCGTTGAATCCGCGGAGCGCGAACTCGCGCTCTGGTTCTCCTGAGTTCGTCGCTCCGCGGTAGCCCGCGGAGCCGCGGTCGGCTCGTGTAGGCGGTCCGATCTGCAGAGCGTCGCGCCTCCGGCGACGGGAAAGCGCTCGAACGCGCTTTCCCGGATACGCCTCGCGATGCTCGGCGATCCGGTGAAGGGCACCTCGGGACGTTCCCGGGGTGCCCCGTCACCGGGTTAGTCGTCACCCCGTCGGTGTCTCGAACGGTGCGCCAGCTCCCTGCTGATCGAGTAGCCCGCGGAGCGGGCGTATCGAGATCCACGTGCTCCAGGAGGAGTGCTGCCGTCAGCGCCCGAGCAGCCTCACAGGTACGAGAGCACGTCCAGGCGGAGCTGCGCGATCACCGCGATCGCGAGGTAGCAGAGCAGCGTGATGAACGGGATCCAGCCGTAGGCGGCTCCCGCGAAGCGCCGCACCGCGGCCGGGACCGGGAACACGCCCTCGCGCAGGTTCCGCAGGGTCACGAGCCAGAAGCCAGGGATCACGACCGCCCAGGTGAGCATGCACCACGGGCAGAGCGTGCCGAGGAGGAAGACGCTCTGCGTGATCAGCCAGATCACGAAGCCCAGGGCGAAGACGAAGCCCAGGTTGAAGACCGCCCAGAACCAGCGGTCGAAGCGCGCCCCGGCGAGCAGTCCGAATCCGACCACGATCGGCGCGATCCACGCCGCCACGCCGATCAGCGGATTGGGGAAGCCGAAGACCGCTCCCTGAGGCGAGTCCAGATTGGCGCTGCACTGCACCAGGATGCTGAAGTCGCACCCCAGTCCCGTCGACGGATCGGTCAGCGCCGCGAACTTGTCGAGCGTCAGCGCGAAGGCCGCGATCCACCCCGTGATCCCCAGGACGACCAGCAGTGCGGCGAACAGGATCGGGCGTCGGGGGGCGGGGGCGTCGGACACCGGGGGATTATCGCACGGGCCGAATCGGCGCCTCTGGGAATGCGTGCGATAATCGGAGCCGTCGGTCCGGAAGATCCCGCGCCGGCACCAGAAGGTTTACCGGGCGAACACCGGGCCACAGGAGATCGACCGCGTTCCGCGAATGGACGCGACGGGTCACCCGCTCCA
Organism: Rathayibacter sp. Leaf299; assembly: GCF_001423055.1. Lineage (NCBI taxonomy): Bacteria > Bacillati > Actinomycetota > Actinomycetes > Micrococcales > Microbacteriaceae > Rathayibacter > Rathayibacter sp. Leaf299. Next base: position 304,016 of record NZ_LMNT01000003.1, on the reverse strand, counting down.
CCACGACGCGACCGACGGTCGCAGCGAGACGGAGCACGTGTCGGATAGTCAGTTCCGAGAACGAAGCTGCACCCGGAGTCCTGCGCCACGTGAGCGACCGGATCGGGGGAGCGGAAGGATTCGCGACGGGCCCCACGCGGCCCCTCGCACGAGGAGAGATCCGGGTAGGAAGGCGCGGCGGACGACCCGGCCGAGGAGTGCACCAGGAATGGTGGAAGACAAGAATTCGAGCGGATCCGATCCGGACCGCGACGAGCCCCGCAGCGGGGCCAAGAAGATCAGCCGCCTCTTCGGTGGCCGCCGGGCGACCCGGCGGACCGAGTCGAGCGCGCCAGCGACAGGGGGAACGATCATCGATACCGACGAGACCGACACGACCGCGCAGGAGACGCCGACCGAGGACGTGAGCGAGGCTCAGAGCCCCACGTCCTCCGTCGCGTTCTTCAACGCCCTTCCCGAGACGGCGCCCGGCCAGGAGGACGCGCGACCCGCCCGTCCCGCACTGCCGAGCACGTCGCTCCTGTTCCAGGCGCCCGAGCTGCCCGACTACGTCGAGCTCGCGCCGCTTCCCCCGCGCGGCGCCCCGCTGGGTCTGCGCGAGGAGCGCGAGGCGCCCGCGGAGGAGCAGGGCTCCGTCCGCCGCCGCTCGCGCCGCCGCACCGGCGAGAGCGACCGCGGCGGGTCGGACGACCCCGAGAACACCGTCGTCCGGGTCCGTCAGCCGCGGGAGCCCCGCGAGCAGCGCGAGCCCGAGCTGATCACCGAGCCTCAGCGCATCAAGGGCTCCACTCGTCTCGAGGCCAAGAAGCAGCGCCGCCGCGACGGCCGCGACGCCGGCCGCCGACGCACGGTGGTCACCGAGTCAGAGTTCCTCGCCCGCCGCGAGGCCGTCGATCGCGTGATGGTGGTCCGCTCGAAGCAGGACAGCATCCGCATCGGCGTCCTGGAGGACGGCGTCCTGGCCGAGCACTACGTCGCCCGCTCGCAGGAGGCGTCCCTCATCGGCAACGTCTACCTCGGTCGCGTGCAGAACGTCCTCCCGAGCATGGAGGCGGCGTTCGTCGACATCGGTCGCGGACGCAACGCGGTCCTCTACTCCGGCGAGGTCGATTGGGACGCCGCGGCGAACCCCGGCGGCCCCCGTCGCATCGAGCTCGCCCTCAAGCCCGGCGACCGCGTCCTCGTGCAGGTCACGAAGGACCCCGTCGGCCACAAGGGCGCCCGCCTGACGAGCCAGATCTCGCTCCCGGGCCGCTACCTCGTCTACGTGCCCAACGGCTCGATGAACGGCATCTCCCGCAAGCTCCCCGACACCGAGCGCGCCCGCCTGAAGAAGATCCTCAAGGAGGTCCTCCCCGAGAACGTCGGCGTCATCGTGCGCACGGCGGCCGAGGGAGCCACCGAGGAGCAGTTGACCGTCGACGTCGAGCGCCTCACCGCGCAGTGGACGGCGCTCAGCGAGAAGGCCGCGACCGGCCAGGCGCCGGCTCTCCTGCACAGCGAGCCCGACCTGCTGATCAAGATCGTCCGCGACGTCTTCAACGAGGACTTCGAGAAGATGGTCATCGCCGGCGAGGACGCCCGCGAGACCATCGAGCTCTACCTCAGCCAGGTCGCCCCCGACCTGCTCGAGCGCGTCGAGGTGTACTCGGGCGAGCAGGACGCGTTCGACGAGTTCCGCATCACCGAGCAGATCGAGAAGGCTCTCGAGCGCAAGGTGTGGCTGCCCAGCGGCGGCTCGCTCGTCATCGACCGCACCGAGGCGATGACCGTCGTCGACGTCAACACCGGCAAGTTCGTCGGCTCGGGCGGCAACCTCGAGGAGACCGTCACCAAGAACAACCTCGAGGCCGCGGAGGAGATCGTCCGCCAGCTGCGCCTGCGCGACATCGGCGGCATCATCGTGGTCGACTTCATCGACATGGTGCTCGAGTCCAACCGCGACCTCGTGCTGCGCCGCCTGGTCGAGTGCCTCAGCCGCGACCGCACCAAGCACCAGGTCGCCGAGGTCACCTCGCTCGGCCTCGTGCAGATGACCCGCAAGAAGCTCGGCCTGGGCCTCCTCGAGACCTTCAGCGAGAACTGCGAGGTGTGCGCGGGCCGCGGAGTCATCGTGCAGCACGACCCGGTCGTCAAGCACCGCTCCACCGCCGCCCCGCAGCAGGAGCGCCGCCGCGGCGGCCGCTCGGGCGACAGCGCGTCCGGAGGCTCACCCCGCCAGAACGGCTCCAGCGGCTCGTCCGCCGCGAACGGCCAGAACGGCTCCGGAGCGAAGAGCGTCAGCACGCACGCCATCACCGACGACGCGAAGAACGCCCTCGCTCAGATCGCGGCGAGCACCATCCACCCCGCGAACGTGCGCCAGGCCGCCGAGGAGGCCGCCGCGCTCGTCGACGAGGCGTCCGCCGAGTCCGCCCGCACCGAGCCCGTCGAGACCGTCGAGACCGGGGACTCGGAGCAGGCCGAGCAGACCGCACCGCGCGAGCAGTCGCGTCGCGGCGAGCGTCCCGCCCGGGGTGAGCGCCGCCGCCGGGGCCGCGACCGCGAGCCGCGCCAGGAGAGCGCGGGCGATGAGACGGTCGAGGCGCCGGCGGAGCAGTCCGCTCCGCCCGCCGTCGAGGCGCCGGTCGTGCCGATCCTCGACATACCGATCCCGCCCGCTCCCGCGACCACCGGTCGTCGGGTGCGCAGCGAGGTCGCCGAGCACCTGCTCGACTCCGTCCTCGATGCACTCCCGGCCCCCAAGCAGCCGGGTCAGGGCCGCGCCAAGAGCCGCCGGGTGACCACCGCCGCTCTCACGGGCGTCGCGGTCATCCCGGAGCAGACCCCGCGCCGCGCCGAGCAGCAGTAGCGACCGCGCGAGCGATCAGTGGGGCCCGGTGCCCGGCGAGAGCCGGCGCCGGGCCCTCTCCGTCTCCCGGTCCCGGCCCTTCACGCGCAGACCGCTGCTCCGGAGCCGCTCCACCAGTTCGCGTGCGCCGACGGGGATCGCGCCCGCGGCGAGCAGCTCGGCACGGCGCTCCTCGGGGACGTCGTAGTGGTCGAGGTCGAAGCTGCGCTCGGGGACTCCGGTGCGCCGCGCGAACGCGTGCAGCTCCTCCAACGACTCGTCGCTGACCAGGTGCGCCCAGAGCGTGTCGTGGGCCGGCCACCGCGCCGCGTCGAGAAGGATCGCCATCCGTCGATCGTAGGCGGCGCGCCTGCCGCCCCGGCCCGCCGCCGTCCACTATCGTGACGGGGTCGTCGGAACGGGCGCGCCGTGCCGAGAGGCCGTGCGGCCGTGCGATGCCCGCTCTCCGGAGCGGGCGTTTGACCGTCGAGCTTCCATCCCGTACTCTTGACCGTTGGTGTGGCGCGATCCATGTGCTCACGCAGATTTCCGTCGTCGCCCGTCTCCTCACGGAGAGCGGGACGCGGTACCGGTTCCCTCGTTCGGTGTGGGAGACGGGAAAGAAACGGGGCCCCGCCCCTTCCATACAAGCCCCGGATGGCGCCGTCTCACGACAGCGCCCGTCCAGACGAGAAACAGGTACGAGAAGTGGTTTACGCAGTTGTGCGCGCCGGCGGTCGGCAGGAGAAGGTCGAGGTCGGCACCATCGTGACGATGGACCGCGTCAAGGCCGACGAGAACGGCACCGTGCAGCTGGCTGCCGTGCTCCTCGTCGACGGAGACTCGATCACCTCGGACGCCTCGGCGCTCGAGAAGGTCTCGGTCACCGCGGAGGTGCTCGAAGAGCTCCGCGGCCCGAAGATCGTCATCCAGAAGTTCAAGAACAAGACCGGCTACAAGAAGCGCCAGGGGCACCGTCAGGAGCTCACGCGCGTGAAGGTCACTGGCATCAAGTAACCGCTGACCGCGGAGCGAGCCATCGCACCGCGGATGTTCAGCACGGGGCTGCGGCCCCCCGGTCTCGAGGAGATGAGAAATGGCACACAAGAAGGGCGCGAGCTCCACTCGCAACGGTCGTGACTCGAACGCGCAGCGTCTCGGCGTCAAGCGCTTCGGCGGTCAGGTCGTGAACGCAGGCGAGATCATCGTCCGCCAGCGCGGCACCCACTTCCACCCCGGCGCCAACGTCGGGCGCGGCGGCGACGACACCCTGTTCGCCCTGTCGGCCGGCGCGGTCGAGTTCGGCACCAAGGGCGGCCGCAAGGTCGTCAACATCGTGGCGGCCGCCCAGTAGGGTCGGTCTCCTCGGCCGAGCAGGCACAGGACGCAAGGGGCGGGCTTCGGCTCGCCCCTTGCGCGTTGCAGCGGCCCGCCGGCCTCCGGCGCACGGGAACCCCGGCGCCCCCACTCCCGATCGGACGGACAGAACAACCATGGTCACCTTCGTCGACAACGTCACGCTGCACCTGCGTGCCGGCCACGGCGGGAACGGCTGCGTCTCCGTCCGCCGCGAGAAGTTCAAGCCGCTCGCCGGCCCCGACGGCGGGAACGGCGGTCACGGCGGCGACATCGTCCTCGTCGCCGACCCGCAGGTCACGACACTCCTCGCCTACCACCGCCACCCGCACCAGTCCTCCGAGAACGGCGGGCCCGGGATGGGCGACCACCGAGCCGGAGGCAACGGCGAGCTCCTCGAGCTGACCGTCCCGGTCGGCACCGTCGTGAAGTCGCCCGACGGCGAGCAGCTCATCGACATGGACGAGCCGGGTCTCCGCTTCGTCATCGCTCCTGGCGGTCAGGGCGGTCTGGGCAACGCGTCGCTCGCCACCACGAAGCGCAAGGCCCCCGGGTTCGCGCTGCTCGGCACCCCGGGCTGGGAGGGCGACGTCGTCCTCGAGCTCAAGACCGTCGCCGACGTCGCACTCGTCGGGTTCCCCTCCGCGGGCAAGTCGAGCCTCGTCGCCGCCATCTCGGCCGCGAAGCCGAAGATCGCCGACTACCCCTTCACCACGCTCGCCCCGAACCTCGGCGTCGTGCAGGCGGGGGAGTCGCGCTACACCGTCGCCGACGTCCCCGGCCTGATCGAGGGCGCGAGCGAGGGCAAGGGGCTCGGCCTCGAATTCCTCCGGCATGTCGAGCGCTGCACGGCGCTCGTGCACGTCCTGGACTGCGCCACTCTCGAGCCGGGTCGCGACCCGCTGACCGACCTCGACGTCATCCTGGGCGAGCTCGCGGCCTACCCCGTCGGCGACGGCCAGGTCCCGCTGCTGGAGCGTCCTCAGCTGATCGCCCTCAACAAGGTCGACGTGCCCGAGGCTCAGGAGCTCGCCGCGTTCGTGCGCAACGACCTCGAAGCGCGCGGCTACCGCGTCTTCGAGATCTCGACCGTCAGCCACAAGGGCCTCCGCCAGCTGACCTTCGCCCTGGCCGAGATCGTCGAGCAGCACCGCGCCGAGCTCGCTGCGGCACCCCAGGTGGAGCGGATCACCATCCGTCCGCGGGCCGTCGACGAGAAGGACTTCGAGATCCGCGTCGAGGGCGGCTCGTACGGCAACATCTACCGGGTGCTGGGCACGAAGCCCGTGCGCTGGGTCGCCCAGACCGACTTCACCAACGACGAGGCCGTCGGCTTCCTCGCCGACCGGCTCGCGAAGCTGGGCGTCGAGAACGGCCTGTTCGCGGCGGGAGCCGTCGCCGGCTCCACCGTCGTCATCGGCCGGGGCGACGGAGTCGTCTTCGACTGGGAGCCGACCCTCACCTCCACGGCGGAGCTCCTCACCGCGCCCCGCGGCACCGATGTGCGGCTCGAGGACAACCGCCGCAAGACGCGCAACGAGCGCCGCGACGAGTACTTCGAGCGGATGGACGCCAAGGCGGAGGCCCGCGCGGAGCTCGAGCGCGAGCGCCTGGGCGGCGTGTGGCGCGTCTCCGACGAGGATGATGCCGTCGACTCCGTCGAGGCGGACCGCGAGGACTGACCTCCGGAGCCCGGCAGCCGCGGAGGTGCCGGGCTCCGTCCGTCGTCCGCAGCGGAGCACTACACTGTCCGGATGCCGCAGACGACCCTCGACAGCACCGCTCTGACGGAGCGGTTCGCCGCCTCCCGCACCGCCTCCCGATCCCTCCGGAGTGCGACGACCGAGCTGAAGAACCGCGCGCTCCTCGCGATCGCCGACGCCGTCCGCTCGGGCGCCGAGCGCATCGTGCCGGCGAACGACCTCGATCTCGCGAACGGGCGGGAGAACGGGATGAGCACCGGTCTGCAGGACCGCCTCCGCCTCGACGAGGCGCGACTGGGCTCCCTGGCCGACGCCGTCGTCGCCGTCGCCGGTCTCGTCGACCCGGTGGGGCAGACCGTCCGGGGGTCGAACCTGCCCAACGGCGCCTCGCTCACGCAGGTGCGCGTCCCGTTCGGCGTCGTCGGAGCGATCTACGAGGCGCGCCCGAACGTGACGATCGACATCGCCGCGCTCGCGCTCAAGAGCGGCAACGCGGTGATCCTGCGCGGCGGGTCCGCCGCCGAGAACACGAACCGGGTGCTGGTCGAGCTGCTGCAGGAGGCGATCGCCTCCGTCGGACTGCCGCGCGAGCTGGTGCAGACTGTCGACGACCACGGCCGCGAGGGCGCGAAGGCGCTCATGCGCGCCCGGGGCTACGTCGACGTCCTCGTCCCGCGGGGGAGCGCAGGGCTCATCGAGTCCGTCGTCACCGAGTCCACCGTGCCGGTGATCGAGACCGGGGCGGGAGTGGTGCACGTCTTCCTCGACGCCTCGGCCGACGAGCAGTGGGCGGTCGACATCGTGCACAACGCCAAGACGCAGCGTCCGAGCACCTGCAACGCCCTCGAGACCCTGCTGGTGCACCGCGACGCGGCGGAGCGCCTGCTGCCGCCGGTCCTCGGCCGGCTCGAGCGCGCGGGCGTCACGGTTCACGGCGACGACCGCGTCCGCGCGCTGCACCCCTCCGCGGTCGCGGCGACGGAGGAGGACTGGTCGGCCGAGTACTACTCGCTCGACATCGCCGTCGCGATCGTCGACGACCTCGACGCGGCGATGGACCACATCGCGCGCTACTCCACGCACCACACCGAGTCGATCGTGACCAACGACCTCGCGAACGCCGAGCGGTTCCTCGCCGAGGTCGACTCGGCCGTCGTCATGGTGAACGCGTCGACCCGCTTCACCGACGGAGGCGAGTTCGGCTTCGGGGCCGAGGTCGGCATCTCCACGCAGAAGCTGCACGCGCGCGGGCCGATGGGGCTGCCCGAGCTGACGAGCACCAAATGGCTGCTGCGCGGTGCCGGGCAGGTCCGCGCCTAGTCCCGACAGCGGCCGGGTAGACTCGACAGCGCCCGCGCGGGCACCACGACCTTCAAGGAGCACCGAATGTCCCTGGCCACGACCGTCCTGGCAGAAGCATCGACGCACGTCGAGCTGCCGTTCCCCGCGATCGTGTTCGGCCTCATCGCCGCCGTCGCGTTCGTCGGCCTCGGCTTCGTGACCTGGAGCTACCGCGACGTGTCGAACCGCCACGCGCACAAGACCTCCGGATCGGCCGACCAGCACGGACACGGCCACTAGGCCGGAGGCTCCGCGATCGTGACGTCCGCCGCGAGCGGCGATCCCCGGCGTCCGCGCATCGGCGTGATGGGCGGAACGTTCGACCCCATCCACCACGGGCACCTCGTCGCGGCGTCCGAGGTCGCGCAGTCGTTCGACCTCGACGAGGTCGTCTTCGTCCCCACCGGGCAGCCCTGGCACAAGAAGACGGTGACCTCCGCCGAGCACCGCTACCTGATGACGGTCATCGCGACCGCCTCGAACCCGAGCTTCACCGTGAGCCGCGTCGACGTCGACCGGATCGGCACCACCTACACGATCGACACCCTGCGCGACATCCACGCCGCGCATCCCGATGCCGAGCTCTTCTTCATCACCGGAGCCGACGCGGTCGCGCAGATCCTGAGCTGGAAGGACTACGACGAGCTCTGGGAGCTCGCGCACTTCGTCGCTGTCAGCAGGCCCGGCCACGTCCTGAACGTTTCGGGATTGCCGGCACAGGACGTATCCTTGTTGGAGATTCCGGCGCTCGCGATTTCCTCGACTGACTGTCGGAGCCGCGTGAACCGGGGTCGTCCGGTCTGGTACCTGGTTCCCGACGGTGTCGTCCAGTACATCTCGAAGCACCATCTGTATCGGAGTACGTCATGACAGTCCAGCCCGAGGAGAAGCCGCTCACCCGGCGCGAGATCCGCGAGCGCGAACGCCGCGAGGCGGGGCTCGCCCCGGCCGCCGCGGCGCCCACGACCTCGCGACGCGCCGCCACCGCCTCGGTGACCGCGGCGGGAGACATGCCCGTGCTCACGCCGGTCCAGACCCTCCGCATCGAGGCGCCCCAGGCGTCTCCCGCCCGGGAGCCGGACCTGCGGACGTCCGCTCTCGAGGTCGTGCTGCCGGAGGGCGTCGAGCGTTCCAGCCTCACGCGCCGCGAGCTCCGCGCGCTGCATGCGCAGCAGCAAGCCGCGAAGGTCGCCGCCTCGCCGACGACCGCTTCCGCGCCCGGAGTGGCGACGACGCAGCCGGACGAGCCGGCCTCGGTCGACGACGCCGTCGGGCGCGCCTCCGAGCTCCCCTCCTCCGAGTCCGACTCGGGCGACTCCGACTCGGGCGACTCCGACTCGGGCGACTCCGACGAGCGGCCGCAGCAGGACGACGACGCGACCCGTGACTCCGGGACCGTCGAGCCCAAGCTCAACACCGCCCTCTTCGCGACCGTGGGCACGCTCGACCTCGGCGACGAGAAGGCGACGGAGATCACGGGCAGCTTCCACCCGCCGATCGAGCACCTCGCGATCACGGAGGAGCTCGACAGCAAGTCGAAGGAGGAGGTCGACGCCTCGTTCGACGAGCTCATCGCCCGCGGGGTCTCCTCCACCGGAGCGGTGACGACGACCAACGCCCTGATCCTCCCCACGACCGGTGCCGGCGACGTCGTCGAGGGGCGCTCGGACACCGGCGAGGTCCTCGTGACCGGCACCTTCGAGCTTCCGCGGAGCCTCGGGTCGACGGGCCAGCACCCGAACCTGTACGACTCGCCCGACGTCGACCGCTACGTCGACCGGATCGACCGCGAGCAGCCCGCCGCCGACTCCGAGCCGGTCCGTGCGTCCAGCGCCGTCTCGACCCACGCCGCCGGTACCGCGATGATCGCCCCGCAGAAGAAGCGCGGCATCAGCGCTCCCGTCGTCCTCGCGATCACGGCGGCCGTCCTCCTCGTCGCCTCGATCGCGCTGTTCATCGGCGGCTTCGTCCTCAACATCTTCTGATCCGCTCTCCCCGACAATGAAGGCTTTATGACTGCGACCGATTCCGCCCGCGCACTGCTCGACATCGCGGCCACCGCCGCCGACTCCAAGGGCGGGGAGGATCTGGTCGCGCTCGACGTGTCGGGCCCGCTGCCGCTGGTCGACATCTTCCTGCTCGTGACCGGGCGCTCCGAGCGCAACGTGGTCGCCATCGCCAACGAGGTCGAGGACCGCCTGATCGCCTCGGGCAGGAAGCCGCTGCGCCGTGAGGGCCGCTCCGAGGGGCGCTGGATCCTGCTCGACTTCGGCGACCTCGTCGTCCACGTCTTCCACGAGGAGGACCGGATGTACTACTCGCTCGAGCGCCTGTGGAAGGACTGCCCGACCGTGCCCTTCACCGTCGACCAGCCTGTGCCCGCCGACTCCTCGGCTCCCTCACACTGACGAACACGCCCGGTGGCAGGGCTCGATTTCGTCTGACGCACTTCGTGTTGTAGATTATTCGAGTTGCTTCCGCCGGGCGGAGGGAACGGAACAGGCAAGACGAACGGGTCCGTGGCGCAGCTGGTAGCGCACCTGCATGGCATGCAGGGGGTCAGGGGTTCGAATCCCCTCGGATCCACCGAGACACAAGAGCCGCCCCTCGGGGCGGCTCTTCTGCGTTGAGGGCGCACATGCTCTCCGGGTGAGCGTCGGCCGTGCGGAATCCGGAAACCCGCCCGACACGTCCGACCGGTACGGTGAGAGGGTCCGCCTCCGCCGAGCCGGATCGACCGGCCGCCGCGGAGCGAGCGGCCTCTGCAGGAAGAGAAGCCATGTCCCCCCACGACGACGCCGCGGGTCGCGCATCCTCCACCTCCTCCTCCCTCCGGCGGCGGACCATCGTCGGCGGGGCGCTCTCCGGTGCTCTCGCGCTGGGAGCCGCGACGCTTCCCGCCACGGCCGCCTCCGCAGCTCCGATCCGCGGTCTGCCCGGCGAGATCAGCCGCAAGATCAACGTGCCGACGCAGAACAAGCGCGTGCTCTACGACAACCTCGTCGTCTCCATCGGCGGCGACTCGGCACGGATCTTCATCCCGCAGAGCGTGAAGCCGAACCAGACGACCCCGGTGCCGGTCATCTGGTTCATCCACTCGGCGCAGGCCGACCACAACTCGCTGAACAGCGTCTTCAAGTACCCCGCCGAGCTGGCGGTCGAGAAGGGCGCGATCGCGATCTGCCAGACCCTCGGCGGCACGCTCTGGACGAACGACACGGCGCAGGGCCACCAGCGCAACGGCTACGCCTACCTGTCCGGCCTGTTCCCGATCCGCGCGAGCTACATGTGGTCGCTGTCGGCCGGCGGAGCGCTCGCCTGCGAGAACTACGGCTCCAAGGTCATCCCCGGCATCAACGGCCTCTACCTCGTCAACGGCGTCTACGACCTCCGCGACATCCACGACCGCTCGCTCCGCGGCCGGATCTCGATCGGCGACGCCTTCGGCAGCACCGCGCAGATCGATGCGCACAACCCCAAGCGCCTGCCCTCCTCCGCGTGGGCCGGGACGAACATCCGCGTGGTCGTCTCCGATGCCGACCACGTCGACACGAGCGTCCCGCCGACGCTGCACGGCCTCGCTCTCGTCGCCAAGGCGAAGTCGACGGCCAAGGAGGCGAGCGTGCGGTACCACACGCTCGGCCACAACCCGCCGTCGTGGGCCAATCAAGACGGCATCGACGCCATCTTCCGCTGGCACGCCGCGCTCGGGACGACCACCCCGCCCACGACGACGCCCGTGGCCGTCCCGGCCCCGGTGGCCCGATGGGACTTCGCGCAGACGTCCGGCCCCTTCACCGCCTCCAACGGCGCGTTCCCGCTCTCGCAGATCGGATCGACCGCGGCGGCGACGATCGCGACCCCCTTCGGCCGCGGGCTCGCCCTCAAGGGCTCCTCGGCCCTCGCGGTGCCGAAGGCCTCGGTCGGCGCGCTCAACCGTGGCGCGGGCTCCGGCAAGGTCACCGTCGCCGCGTGGGTGCGGCAGAACGACCCGAACACCGGCTGCGTCGCCGGCGTGTGGAGCGACTCCGCGGGCGCGGCGGGCCGCTCCTACGGCCTCTTCTACGACGTGAGCAGCTACGGTGGCGCGGATCGCGCCTGCTTCTACGTCTCCCGCTCGGGAGGAGCCACGCCGGGCTACCCGTATCCGCGCGACTACTCCGCGACGAAGACGCTCATGACTCCCGGGGTCTGGCAGCTCCACGTCGGCACCTACGACGGCGCCGTCGCGACCAGCTACCTCAACGGTGTCGCCTCCGCGTACCCGTCGTTCACCGACTCCACCGGGGCGACCTACGCGCGGAACCCCTACGCCTTCAGCTCCGGCCTCAACCCCCTGCCGGCCGACTTCACCGTCGGCGCGAGCCGGACCGGCGGCGTGCTCGGCAACTTCGCGATCGCGGACGTGGCGCGGCTGCGGGTCTGGGACGTCGCCCTGACGGCCGCGCAGGTCAAGGCGATCTACACCCAGGAGTCGGCCCTCCTCTGAGCCGTCCGGCCGACCGGCAGGACCGCTGCAGTGGCGGTCCCGCCGGCCGCCACGAACGGGGGACAGGCGAGTCGACCACCCTCCACCAGACTGACTGCATGCCGACTCCGACCGCTCCGCGCGGCCTCATCACGCAGTTCTCCCTCGTCGACGCCCTGCTCGCCGGTCTCTTCGACGGAGTCGTGACGCGCGCCGAAGTCGACGCCGCCGGCGACTTCGGTCTGGGCTGCGGCGACCGGATGGACGGCGAGCTGGTGATCCTCGACGGCGTCCACCGGGTGTTCCGCGGCGACGGCTCGGTCGCGGTGCTCGCACCGGACGACCGCGTGGCCTTCGCCGAGGTCTCCCGCTTCGAGGCCGATGTCGCGGTCCCTCTGCACGACGTGCCGTCGCTGGACGGCCTGCTGGTGGCCGTCCGGAGCCTCGTCGCGAGCCACAACGTCTTCCTCGGCCTCCGCGTCCGGGGGAGCTTCGACCGCCTGACCCTGCGTCAGCCGATCGCGCAGGTGAAGCCGTACCTCCGTCTCGCCGACGCGATGCACGACCAGCGCGAGCTGCACCTCGACCGCGTCGAGGGCACACTGCTCGGCTTCGTCGCGCCGAAGGCGTTCCAGGGCATCAGCGTGGCCGGTCTGCACACCCACTTCGTCGACGTCACCGGCACACTCGGCGGCCACGTCCTCGCCGTCTCGGGTCTCGCCGGCACGCTCGAGGTCGAGCAGTACGGCGGCATGACCGTGCGGCTGCCGGAGTCGGAGGACTACCTCGCCGCGGACCTCGACGAGGACGCGGCGGTCTCGGACGCCGCCATCCGCGCGGTCGAGTCCGATCACGCCCGCTGACCGCCGCGCCTACCCTGGACCCATGCCCTCCCTTCGCGACGTCCACGCCGTCATCGATCGTCTCTGGCCCGAGGCCGCCGCCGAGAGCTGGGACGCGCCCGGCCTCGTGACCGGCGACCCCGACTCCTCCGTGGAGCGGATCCTGCTCACGGTCGACGTCGTGTCCGACACTGTGCGCGAGGCGGTCGGCGGCGGCTACCAGCTGCTCGTCGCGCACCACCCGCTCCTCCTGCGCGGCGTGACCTCGATCGCCGAGGACGGCTACAAGGGGAGGCTGCTCGCCGACCTGATCCGCGGCGGCTGCGCGCTGGTCTCGGCGCACACGAACGCCGACATCGTCGCCGACGGGGTGTCGGACGTGATCGCGACCCGCCTCGGCCTGACGGGAGCCACGCCGATCGTGCCCGGCGCCGATCCGGCGGTGGGGCTGGGACGGGTCGGCGATTTGCCCGAGGAGGTGACCCTCGGCCGGCTCGCGGCGGCCGTGGCGGATCTGCTGCCCGCCACCGCCGGGGGAGTGCGCGCCGCCGGAGGGTACGAGACGGCCGTGCGCCGCGTGTCGCTCTGCGGCGGAGCCGGTGACTCCCTCCTGGACGCCCCCGCCGTGCGGACGAGCGACGTCTACATCACGGCCGACCTCCGGCACCACCCGGCGTCGGAGGCGCGCGAGAAGGCCCTCCACGGCACCGGCCCGGCACTCATCGACATCTCGCACTGGGCGAGCGAGTGGCTCTGGCTCGACGTCGCCGCCGCCGCTCTCCGCGAGGCACTGCCGACCGTCGCGGTCGACGTCAGCGAGACCCGCACCGATCCCTGGGATTTCGCGATCGTCCACTGAGCACGGCGCGACACGCGAGAATGGACCCGGCACGACCTCCTGTGCCGGGAACGAGGACCGCGACGTGAAAGCCAGCCCCGCCGACCAGCGCGAGCTACTGACCCTGCAGACTCTCGACACGCGAGGCGCGCAGCTGCGCCACGCGATCGCCACGCTGCCGCAGATCGCGAAGATCCAGGCCCTGCAGGCGCGCAACAACGAGACCCGCCGAACCCTCGCCGAGCGTCTCGGTCGTCTCGAGGACGTCCGCACCGAGCTGGGCCGGATCGAGTCCGACGTCGGCGTGGTCGAGAAGCGGCTCGCCCGCGACCGCGACCGCCTGCAGACCGCCTCGTCGGCGAAGGACATCGCCGCCCTCGAGGGCGAGATCACCTCGCTCGTGAAGCGGCGCGGCGACCTCGAGGACATCGAGCTGACCCTGATGGAGCGCATCGAGGGCATCGACGCCGAGGTCGCCGCCGCTCAGGCCGAGCGCGACGAGGTCGTCGCCGCACTCGACACCCTCGCCGAGGAGAAGGACGCCCAAGCCGAGAAGCTGGCGGGCAAGCAGGACGCGCTCGCCCGCGACCGCGCCGCGCTCGTCGAGAAGATCCCCGTCGACCTCGTCGAGCTCTACGAGACGCAGCGCGCCCGCTACGGGGTCGGAGCCGCCCTCCTGCGCGGCAAGGTGTCCGAGGGCAGCGGAGTCGCTCTGACCGAGTCCGATCTGTCGTGGATCCGCGCGAGCGCTCCCGACGACGTCGTGCTCTGCCCGGACAGCGGCTGCATCCTCGTCCGAGGGGACGAGTCGACGCTCGCCTGAGCCCGGCCTACACTGGACGGGCGAACGGGTCGGCAAGACGGCCGCGTCGCCGGAGCGAGAGCGCCGGCGCCGAGGAACGTCCGGGCTCCGCAGAGCAGGGCGGTGGGCAACACCCACCCGGGGCGACCCGCGAGACAGTGCCACAGAGAACAGACCGCCACGGGCTCCGGCCCGCGGTAAGGGTGAAACGGTGGTGTAAGAGACCACCAGGGGCCGGAGTGATCCGGTCCGCTCGGTAAACCTCGCCCGGAGCAAGGTCAGACAGAGGACGATGCGGCTGCTCGTCGGGTCCTCGGGTAGACCGCTGGAGGGTCGCGGCGACGCGACTCCGAGAGAGATGGCCGTCCAGCGCCCGCCGAGAGGCGCGGCGTGAACAGAACCCGGCGTATCAGCCGGCCCCTTCGCACGAAGACCCCGCAGCATCCGGTGCTGCGGGGTCTTCGACGTTCGAGGCGGGACGCTCAGGAGTGGACGCCGCCTCCGGCGAGTGCGGCAGCCCCGAGGATCCCCGCGTTGTTGCGGAGTTCTGCGGGCACGATGGGGGTCCGGAGGTCCAGCAGCGGCAGGAACTCCTTGTAGTGCTTCGAGATGCCGCCGCCGACGATGAAGAGGTCGGGCCAGAGCAGCGCCTCGAGGTGGGAGTAGTAGCGCTGGAGCCGCTTCGCCCAGTGCTTGTAGTCGAGGTCCTCGCGCTCCTTGGCGGCGAAGGACGCCTTCTTCTCGTAGTCGCCGCCGTGGATCTCGAGGTGGCCCAGTTCGGCGTTGGGGATGAGCACGCCGTTGTAGATCTGCGCGGTTCCGATGCCGGTGCCGAGGGTGGTCATCAGCACGAGACCCGGCTTGTCCTTCGCCGCGCCGAACCGCGCCTCGGCGTAGCCGGCAGCGTCGGCGTCGTTCACGAAGAAGATGTCGCGGCCGATCGCGTCCTCGAACAGCTTCTCGGCCTCGAGGCCGATCCACTCGTCCGAGACGTTGGCCGCGGACATCGTCCTTCCGTGCACGACGGCGGCCGGGAAGCAGATGCCCACCGGGGTGTCGGCGGCCACGTCCGGAAGGGCGTCGATGATCTGCGTGACGACGGCGATGATGTCCTTCGGCCGTCCGCCCTCGGGGGTCGCGAGCTTCACGCGCTCGCTGAGGAGGGCGCCTGCATCGAGGTCGACGAACGCGCCCTTGATCCCGGTCCCACCGATGTCGATGCCGATGGCCGTCGTCGATGAAGTCATACCGGTCATGCTAGCGAAGCGCGCCCGACGGCTCCCCGGCGACCGAGCGTAGGATCGGCGCCATGGCTGACGGCGACGAGACCTCCTGGTGGTACAACTCCAAGACCGGTGCGGTGGAGCAGGGGTACCAGTCCCCGTCCGTCGACCGCGTCGGACCCTTCTCCTCCCGCGAGGAGGCGGCGGCGGCTCCGGAGCGACTCCGCGAGAACAGCCGGAAGTGGGCCGAGGAGGAGGCCGCGGAGGACCGCTGAGCCCGGCTACTCGTAGCTGTGCTCGGGGCCGGGGTACTCCCCGGACTCGACGTCCTCGCGGTAGGCGGTGACGGCCCCGGTGAGCACGCCCCGCAGATCGGCGTACTGCTTGACGAAGCGGGGGACTCGGCCGGTGGTGAAGCCGGCGAAGTCCGTCCAGACGAGCAGCTGACCGTCCACGTGCGGTCCGGCACCCACTCCGATCGTCGGGATGCGGAGCTCCTCGGTGACCCGGCGGGCCGCCTCGCTCGGCACCATCTCGAGCACGACCGCGAACGCGCCGGCCTCCTCCACCGCGCGAGCGTCGGCGAGCAGCTGCTCGAGGCCCTCGCCTCGCCCCTGCACGATGTGGCCGCCCAGTCCGTGCTCGCTCTGCGGAGTGAAGCCGATGTGCGCCATCACCGGGATGCCCGCGTCGACGATCCGGCGGATCTGCTCGGCCGAGCGCACCCCGCCCTCGAGCTTGACCGCGTGGGCGTGCGTCTCCTTCATGAAGCGGAACGCCGTGTGCAGTGCGTCGTCCGGGCCCGACTCGTAGGAGCCGAACGGCATGTCGGCGACGACGAAGGCCCGCTCCACCGCTCCGGCGACCGCACGCGCGAAGGGGATCAGCTCGTCGACCGTGACCGGGAGGGTCGTGTCGTAGCCGAGCACGTTGTTGCCGGCGGAGTCGCCCACCAGGAGGAAGTCGATGCCCGCCTCGTCGAAGATCCGTGCGGTGAGCTGGTCGTAGCTCGTCAGACCCGTGATCCGGACACCGGAGTCCTTCGCGTTCTGGAAGTGGCGGGTTCGAACGCGTTTCACGGGCTGCGCTGACATGCGCGCCAGTCTACCGGCGGGGCGGCGCACGGCCCGGGCCCCTGCGCACCGCCCCGCGGACGGTGAGCGGAGCCACTAGCCTTAGAGCCGAGCAGGAAGGGCCTCGATGGACAAGCAAAGGGACTTCGTTCTTCGCACCATTGAAGAGCGAGGGATCAAATTCGTTCGCCTCTGGTTCACGGACGTCGTCGGCACTCTGAAGTCGGTCGCGATCGCGCCGGCGGAGGTCGAGGGGGCGTTCGCCGAGGGCCTCGGTTTCGACGGATCGGCCATCGAGGGTCTGACCCGCTCGTTCGAGGCCGACGTGCTCGCGCACCCGGATCCGTCGACCTTCCAGATCCTCCCGTGGCGCGGCGAGATCGATCCGACCGCGCGCATGTTCTGCGACATCACGACTCCCGACGGCCAGCCCGCCGTCGCCGACCCGCGCAACGTGCTGAAGCGGACGCTCGCCAAGGCCGCCGAGCGAGGGTTCACGTTCTACACGCACCCCGAGATCGAGTTCTACCTGTTGAAGTCGTCGACCTTCGGCGCGGAGGGCCCCGAGCCCGTCGACTCCGCCGGCTACTTCGACAACGTCCCCGGTGGCACCGCGCACGACTTCCGCCGCCGGTCGGTGCGGATGCTCGAGGACCTCGGGATCTCGGTCGAGTTCAGCCACCACGAGGCGGGGCCCGGCCAGAACGAGATCGACCTGCGCTACGCGGACGCCCTCACGACCGCCGACAACATCATGACGTTCCGCACGGTCATCAAGGAGGTGGCGATCGAGCAGGGCGTTTACGCGACCTTCATGCCCAAGCCCCTCTCCGGCCACCCCGGATCGGGCATGCACACCCACCTCTCGCTCTTCGAGGGCGACGTCAACGTGTTCTACGAGCAGGGCGCGCAGTACCAGCTGTCGAAGCTGGGGCGTCAGTTCATCGCGGGACTGCTCAAGCACGCCCCCGAGATCACGGCGGTCACCAACCAGTTCGTGAACTCCTACAAGCGACTCTGGGGCGGCGACGAGGCCCCCAGCTACGTCTCGTGGGGCCACAACAACCGCTCCGCTCTCGTGCGCGTGCCGCTGTACAAGCCGAACAAGGGCCAGTCCTCGCGCATCGAGTACCGCGCTCTCGACTCGGCCGCCAACCCCTACCTCGCCTACTCGCTGCTGCTGGCCGCGGGACTCAAGGGCATCGAGGAGGGCTACGAGCTCCCCGCCGAGGCCGAGGACAACGTCTGGTCGCTCACCGACGCCGAGCGCCGCGCCCTCGGCTACAGCCCGCTGCCGGCGAGCCTCGACCGCGCCATCTCGCTGATGGAGGAGTCGGAGCTTGTCGCCGAGACGCTCGGCGAGCAGGTGTTCAACTTCGTGCTGCTCAACAAGCGGAAGGACTGGGCCGAGTACCGCGCCCAGGTCACTCCGTACGAGCTGCGCAGCAACCTCGAGATGCTCTGATCCGCTCGTCGCATGGCTCGCGAACGCACGCTCAGTGACATCGCGCGCCTCGGTTTCGCCGAGCTCGGCGAGACCGGGGCGCGGATCGCGGAGGCGGAGCGGCTCGCCGGGCGGTCCCTGGGCTCCGTCGTTCCGGCGTTCGCGTCGGTCGCGGACCCGGATGCGGCGCTCCAGGCGCTGATCGATCTGCTGCGCAGCCACCGCGATCGGATGGACGCCGTCCTCGCGGACGACGACGCCCTCGTCCGGCTCCTGAAGGTCACGGGGGCGTCCTCGGGCATCGCCGACTTCCTGCAGCGGCGTCCCGACGAGCTGCGGAGCCTCCTCGATCCGGTCCTCACCCTGCCCGGCCGTGCCGAGCTCCGCGACGACCTCCTCGAGTCCGTGGGCGCCGTCGACGGTTTCGCGGCGGTCGGCGAGGAGGCCGGCTGGGTCGCGCTCCGCGTCCGCTACCGGCGACTCCTGACCCGCATCGCCGTGCACGACCTGTCGCAGGCCGATCCGGTCGCCGCGATCGACCGGGTGACCCGGGCCCTCGCCGACCTCGCGGGCGCGGCCCTGGAGGCCTCTCTCGCCGTGGCCCGGGCCGATCTCGTCGCCGGAGTCGGTCCGGGCCGCTTCACGCGCGACGAGGTCGCCGCGACCCGCCTCGCGGTCATCGGGATGGGCAAGGCCGGGGCGCACGAGCTCAACTACGTCAGTGACGTCGACGTCATCTTCGTCGCCGAGGGCGACCCCGAGCACGAGCTGTCGAACGCGCGGGCGATCGACATCGCGACCCGGCTGGCCGTCCTCCTCATGCGCGGCGCTTCTGCGTTGGCGGTCGAGCCCGAGCTCTGGGAGGTCGACCCGAACCTGCGGCCCGAGGGCAAGCAGGGCGCTCTGGTGCGCACGCTCGAGTCGCACGTCACGTACTACGACCGCTGGGCGAAGAGCTGGGAGTTCCAGGCCCTGCTGAAAGCCCGTCCGCTCGCGGGCGACGTCGGGCTCGGTCAGGCCTACGTCGACGCGGTCGCTCCGAAGGTCTGGACGAGCGCCTCGCGCGAGAACTTCGTCGAGTCGGTGCAGCGGATGCGCGAGCGCGTCACCGAGCACATCCCGCAGAACGACGTGCACTACCAGCTCAAGCTCGGCCCGGGTGGTCTGCGCGACATCGAGTTCACCGTCCAGCTCCTGCAGCTCGTGCACGGGCAGACGGACGACGAGATCCACATGCCCGGCACGCTCCTCGCACTCGGTGCACTTGCCGACCGCGGGTACATCGGACGCTCCGCCGCCGACGAGTTCTCGAAGGACTACCGAGCGCTCCGCCTGCTCGAGCACCGCCTCCAGCTCCGCCGGCTGCGCCGCACGCACCTCATGCCCCGCGACGAGCACGAGCTGCGGACGCTGGCGCGCTCGAGCGGTCTCGCGCGGTCCGCCGAGGAGCTCCTCGTCCTCTGGAACGGCATCAAGCACCGCGTCCGGGGCCTGCACGAGCGCCTCTTCTACCGCCCGCTGCTCTCGGCCGTCGCGTCGCTCCCGGACGGCGGGGCCGAGCTCTCGACCGTGCAGGCGGAGGCGCGACTCGCCGCCATCGGCTTCACCGACGCCCGGGGTGCGCTCGGCCACATCGCCGCGATGACCTCCGGAGTCTCGCGCCGCGCGAGCATCCAGCGGCACCTGGTCCCGGTGATGCTGCAGTGGTTCGCCGACGGCGCCGATCCGGACTACGGGCTGCTCGCCTTCCGGCGACTGAGCGACACCCTCGGCGGCACGCCCTGGTTCCTGCGCATGCTGCGCGACTCCTCCGGTGCCGCGAAGCGACTCACCACGGTGCTGTCCGGCTCCCGCTACGTCGGCGAGCTGCTCGACCGCATCCCGGAGTCCGCCGCCTGGCTGGAGGACGACGACGACCTCCGTCCGCGCAGCGCCGCCCAGCTGGCCGAGGAGGTCCGCGCGGTCCTGGCCCGTCACGATACTCCGGAGGCCGTCGCGGGCGTCCTGCGCGCCATGCGCCGACGTGAGGTCCTGCGGACGGCCGTCGGCGGCGTCCTCGGCCTGAGCACCATCGAGCAGATCGCGCAGAGCCTCACCGACATCATCTCGGCGCTGCTGACCGGTGTGCTGGCGTCGGTGCGCCGCGCGAGCGCCGACCGCCCGGGCGCCGACCTCGAGTTCGCCGTCATCGGGATGGGCCGCTACGGGGGAGCGGAGCTCGGCTTCGGCTCGGACGCCGACGTCGTGTACGTGCAGCGCCCCGGCACGGGGGAGCCGCGCGACGCCCAGCTCTATGCGCAGTTCCTCGTCTCAGAACTCGTCCGCCTCACCGAGGACTCACGGCTGCCCTTGGACCTCGACGCGGATCTGAGGCCGGAGGGGAAGAACGGCCTGCTCGTGCGCTCGCTCGACTCCTACCGCGCCTACTACGCGCGCTGGTCACTGACGTGGGAGGCGCAGGCGCTCCTCCGAGCCCGCGGGGTCGCCGGCGACGAGGCGCTGATCCGCGACTTCGCCGCCCTCGCGGACGGCATCCGCTACCCGTCCGCGATCTCGGACCGCGACATCCGCGAGGTGAAGCGGATCAAGGCGCGCGTCGAGAACGAGCGCCTGCCGCAGGGCGCCGACCCGAAGCGCCACCTCAAGCTGGGCCGCGGCTCGCTGAGCGACGTCGAGTGGCTCGTGCAGCTCCTCCAGCTGCAGCACGCGCACGCGATCCCGGAGCTGCGCACGACGTCGACCCTGACGGCTCTGCGCGTGGCCGAGGAGGCGGAGCTGCTGTCGGCGAGCGACGCCGAGCGGCTCCGCGCCGCCTGGCTGCTCTCCTCCCGGGTGCGCTCGGCGATGACGCTCTGGTCGAACCGGACGAGCGACGTGCTCCCGACCGACAGGATGCAGCTCGAGGGCGTCGCCCGACTCCTCGAGTACCCGGCCGGCTCCGCCACGCAGCTCGAGGACGACTACCTCGGGGTCACCCGGCGCGCCCGCGCGGTCTTCGAGCGTCGCTTCTACGGGCCCGCCGACGGCGAGCCGACCACCCGCTGAGCCGCTCCGGGAACGGCGGAGGGCCGCCCTCCCGAAGGAGAGCGGCCCTCTGCGATCCGAAGTGGATCGTGCCGAGTCGGCTCAGACGCCGTAGTACAGCTCGAACTCGAAGGGGTGCGGGCGCTGCGCGAGCGGCTTGATCTCCTTCTCGCGCTTGTACTCGATCCAGGTGTCGATGAGCTCCTGGGTGAACACGCCGCCCTGCAGCAGGAAGTCGTGGTCGGCCTCGAGGGCGTCGAGAGCCTCGCCGAGGGTCGCGGGGACCTGCGGGATGAGCTTCGCCTCCTCGGGGGGCAGCTCGTAGAGGTCCTTGTCGACCGGCTCGTGCGGCTCGATGCGGTTCTTGATGCCGTCGAGGCCCGCCATCAGCTGCGCGGCGAAGGCGAGGTACGGGTTGCCCGAGGCGTCGGGCGCACGGAACTCGATGCGCTTGGCCTTGGGGTTGGTGCCCGTGATCGGGATGCGGATCGACGCGGAGCGGTTGCCGGCCGAGTAGACCAGGTTGACCGGCGCCTCGAAGCCCGGGATCAGGCGGTGGTAGGAGTTCACCGTCGGGTTCGTGAACGCGAGCACGGCGGGGGCGTGCTTGAGCAGGCCTCCGATGTACCAGCGGGCGAGGTCGGAGAGTCCGCCGTAGCCGTTCTCGTCGTAGAAGAGCGGCGTGCCGTCGTTCCACAGCGACTGGTGGGTGTGCATGCCCGAGCCGTTGTCGCCGAAGAGGGGCTTCGGCATGAACGTGGCGGTCTTGCCCCACTGCTCGGCCGTGTTCTTGACGATGTACTTGAACTTCAGGATGTCGTCGGCCGCGTGCACCATGGTGTCGAAGCGGTAGTTGATCTCGGCCTGTCCGCCGGTGCCCACCTCGTGGTGCGAGCGCTCGAGGATGAGGCCGGCGTCGATCAGCTTGAGGCAGATGTCGTCGCGCAGGTCGGCCTGCTTGTCGACGGGGCTCACGGGGAAGTAGCCGCCCTTGTAGGGCGTCTTGTTGCCGAGGTTGCCGCCCTCTTCGACGCGGCCCGAGTTCCAGGCGCCCTCGACGGAGTCGACGGAGTGGAACGCCGAGTTCTGCGTGATCTCGTAGCGGACGTCGTCGAAGATGTAGAACTCGGCCTCGGGGGCGAAGAACGCGGTGTCGGCGATGCCGGTCGAGGCGAGGTACTTCTCGGCCTTCTTGGCCACCTGGCGCGGGTCCTTCGAGTAGATCTCGCCGTTGCGCGGGTTGTAGATGTCGAAGACGAGGATCAGGGTGCGCTCGACGCGGAACGGGTCCACGTAGGCGGTCGTCACATCGGGGATCAGCTGCATGTCCGACTCGTGGATGTTCGCGAATCCACGGATCGAGGACCCGTCGAAGAGCTGGCCGACCGAGAAGAACTCCTCGTCGACGGTCGAGGCGGGGATGTTGAAGTGCTGCTGGACACCGGGGAGATCGGTGAACCGGATGTCGAGGAACTTGACGTCCGTGTCCTTGATGAACTTGAGCACCTCGGAAGAATCTTTGAACATGCAGAAGTCTCCTATGGCATAACGGGTTACTGCTGAGCGCAGCCGTCCCAGGCTAGTCACGGGGTGTGTCCCTGGAGTGTCCCCCTTGTTTCGAGCATGTTACGTGAGTCTGACTCATCCTGGCTCCGCAGGCCGGCCGTGGTGCTCAGGGGGCGCCGATACGATGGATCCATGCCCGGACCGGAACGCAGGACCTTCGCCGATGTGCCCCCGAGCCACTGGCCGGGGGAGCGGCTCGGCCTGCCCCGTGAGGGCCGGATGTCGATCGCGCGACCGGGTCGCCGCTTCGCCGCGCTGGCGGTCGACTTCGCGATCGCGGCGCTGATCTCGCTGGCGTTCTTCTCCTACGACCGCTGGGCGAGCCTGATCCTGTTCGTGGTCCTGCAGGCGGTCTTCATCCCGACCATCGGCGGTGGCATCGGGCACCGCCTGCTCCGGATGCGCGTCGTCCGACTCGGCGGCGGCTGGGTGGGGGCGTGGCGCCCGCTGGTGCGCTCGCTGCTCCTGGCCGTGCTCGTTCCCGCGCTGGTCTGGGACTCCGACCAGCGCGGCTTCCACGACAAGGTCGCGGGAACGGTGCTCGTCCGCTACTGAGCGGTCGACGCCGAGCGGTCGACGCCGAGCGGTCGGCGCCGCGCTCAGCGCGAGCGCTGCGGGCGCACCTTGAAGGGGTCGACGCCCTTCGGGATCGGCAGCGACGTGTTCAGCGAGGCCAGCCGGTTCTTCACCGCGAGGACCTCGGCCTTGGTGAGGGCCTTCTTCGTCTTCGCGAGGGTTCGCGGGATGCGGTGCAGCGGAACCGAGTCGGCGTCGGGGCCGACGTGGACGAACGTGACCGGCACGTTCGGGAGGATCCGGGTCACCTTGCGGCGCTCGTCGTCGAGCATGCGCTTCGTCCGGCCGGAGGGGCCCTCGGCGATGAGCACGACACCGCCGCGGCCGACGGCGCGGTACACGGCGTCCTGGGTCTTCCCGTTCACGGCGACGGGCATCTCGGTCCCGGTCCACGTGCCGCGGAGGCCGCTGCGGAGCACCGCTCCCACGGCGCCGGGCTGGCCTGCGATCTGACCGTAGGCCGCGCGCTCGGCGCGACGGGAGAGCACGGCGAGTCCGGCCACCATGCCGGCGAGCACGCCGACGAGCACCCAGAGCGCGATGACGAAGCCGTTGCCTCCGCCCAGCAGGATCCCGAGGAGGACGCCGAGGAGCACGGGCAGCAGCGTCGCGAGCAGGATGATCCAGACCGCGCTGCTGTCGTAGCGGCGGGTCATCTGGAACACCTGCCACATCTGCTTGAGACGTCCGGGTTCCTTGACCGCCTTCGTCGACGGTTCCGTGCTGCGTGCCATGTGCTCAAGGATACCGAGCCGCCCCGGCCGCAGGGACCGTTCCCCCTCGATCAGCGAGAGGCTCCTCCCCGGCGGCCGCTGTGCCCGGTCGTCCCCAGATCAGGATCGGCGGCCCTTGGCGGGCGGTGCGTCGGTCGATCCTCGGGGGATGGGATCGGAGACGGGGCGGGTGCAGGAGGAGCGAGGACGACGGGTCGCGGGATACGAGGTCGTGGGCCCGTCGGCGCGCGGGCACCTCGTGCGCGGGCCCGAGGGGGAGGGCCTCGAGGCGCGCCTCTGCTCCGTCGACGACGCCGCCGTCGCCCTGCGGAACGGGGTGGCCCTGCTGCCCGAGCACGGGCACCGCGAGACCCTGGTCGACCTCTGCGTGGACGACGGGGTCGTGGTCCTGCTGACGCGACCGGCGGTCGTGGAGACGCTCGCCCGGGTCCTGGAGCGAGGGCACCGGCTGCCGGCGGGCGCCGCGGTGACCGTCCTCGCTCCGATCGCGCAGGCGCTGCGGGACGCCGCGGACCACGGCGTCGTCCTGTCGATCGGCACCGGATCCGTCGGCCTGACGGCGGAAGGGAGGCCCGTCCTCCTGCTGGGAGAGGCGGGGGCCGAATCCACGCCGGCGTCGGCCTTCCGCGCGGTGCTGCTCGCGGCCGCTCCGGAGTCGAGTCCTCCGGAGGACGCCGATCTCGCTGGACTCGAAGCGCACCTCTACCGCTGGGCGGCGCCCGCTCCTCTCGGAGAGCTGCTCACGGCGCCGGCGGTCCCGGCCGCGTCCGAAGGTCCGGAGCCGGGGCCGACCGGCTCGCCCAGCGCTCGCACGCGCATCGCCGGGATCACCGCGACGTGGCGACTCCGATTGCGGCGTCGCTCCGCGGCGGCCGGAGCCTCAGCACTCGCCCGGCACCGGCGCGTGCACCCGCTCGACGGCTGGAGGAGTCGGGCCGTCGCGATGGCGACCGCGCGTCGCGGTCCGCTGCTCGCTGCGGCAGCGGTCGTCGTAGGTGCTCTCGTCGCCGGACTCGTCGCGGGGAACGAGCAGGACGTCAGCGCGCCGCGCGAGCGAGCCACGTCGGCCGCTCCGACCGGAAATGTCTCAGGGGTCCCGCCCCGACCTCCCTCCGCCGACCTCCCGGCCGCCGAAGCGGCGACCGCGCTGCTCCGGAGCTTCGCGTCCTGCTCCGGAGCGACGGATCGGAGCTGCATCGACAGCCTGAGCGCTGAGGATTCACCGCTGCGCTCGGACGGCGGACCGGATTTCGTGGCGGCACTCGGAACGGTCGACCACGCCGCTCTGACGGACGAGCAAGGGGCGTCCGCTCTCCTCTCGATCGATGCGACGGCCGAGGCGGGGGAGACGACAGCGGCCTCCGTCCTGATCATCAGGACGGAGGCCGGCTGGCTCCTGCGCGAGGTGTTCACCGAGGAGGGCGGCTAGGCCGTCCCCTCAGCGGACGAGTCCGCTCAGATGCCGAGGTCGTTCTCGAACGAGCCCTCCTCGAGGCGCTCCTTGATCGCGACCAGGAAGCGCGCCGCGTCGGCACCGTCGACCGTGCGGTGGTCGTACGAGAGCGCGAGGTACACGGTCGAGCGGATCGCGATGACGTCCTGACCGTCGACCTGCAGCACGGCGGGCTTCTTGGTCACGATGCCGGTCCCGAGGATCGCGGTCTGCGGAAGGAAGACCACCGGGGTGTCGAAGAGCGCGCCGCGCGATCCGGTGTTGGTCAGCGTGAAGGTGCCGCCGGCCAGCTCGTCGGGCTTGAGCTTGTTGTTGCGGGTGCGCTCGGCGAGGTCCCCGATGGTGGAGGCGATCTGCGCGAGGTTCAGGTCGGACGCGTTCTTCAGGACCGGGGTCAGCAGGCCGCGCTCGGTGTCGACCGCGATGCTGATGTTCTCGTGGTCCGGGTAGACGATCGAGTCGCCGTCGAGGGTGGAGTTGATGACCGGGTAGGCCTTCAGCGCCTCGGCGGCCGCCAGCGCGAAGAACGGGAGGAAGGACAGCTTGGCGCCGGTCTTCTCCTGGAAGCTCTTCTTCACCGAGTCGCGGAAGCGGGCGACGTTCGTCACGTCGACCTCGACCACCGAGGTGAGCTGAGCGGTCGACTGCATCGACTCGACGGCGCGCTGGGCGAGGACCTTGCGCAGGCGCGACAGCGACTGCGTCGTTCCGCGCAGCGGCGAGGTCTCGAGCGGGGTGCGAGCGGCCTTCGCCGCGGCGGCGGCGGGAGCCGAGACCGGGGCGGGAGCCGACTTCGCGGCCTCGACGGCGTCGAGCACGTCCTGCTTGCGGATGCGGCCGCCGACACCGGTGCCGGTGAGCGACGCGAGGTCGATGCCGTGCTCGCTCGCGAGCTTGCGCACGAGCGGGGTCACGTAGCCGGGGTTCGAGTCGGTGGGCTCGGGGGTCGCGGCCTGGGCGGGCGCGGCGGCCGCGGGCGCCGGTGCGGGAACGGAGGGAGCCGGTGCGGCGGCCTCGGGGGCGGCGGGCTTCTCGGCGGCGGGGGCCGGCTCGGGCTCGGCGGGGGCCGGAGCCTCCTCCTCGCTGTCGGAGTCGACCGACGGGGTCGCCACGTCGGTGGGCTCGGTCTCGGCGGCTTCGACCTCCGGAGCCTCCTCGGCGGCGGGGGCCTCGGGCTCGGCGGGCGCCGCGGACGCGGAACCGTCGCCGATCCGGACCAGCTCGGCGCCGACCTCGACGGTCTCGTCCTCCTGGACGAGGATCTCCTCGATGACACCGGCGACGGGCGACGGGATCTCGGTGTCGACCTTGTCGGTCGACACCTCGAGCAGGGGCTCGTCGACCTCGACGCGATCCCCGACGTTCTTCAGCCAGCGGGTGACCGTTCCTTCCGTGACACTCTCTCCGAGTGCCGGGAGGCTGACGGATTCGCTCATGATCCTGTCTCCTTAAGACGTGTGCGTACAGTGTTCAGCTTAGTGATGCGGGAGCGGCGGGTCGCCGCCCCGCGGTGGTGCTAGAGGGCGTGCAGGGGCTTCCCGGCCAGCGCGAGATGCGCCTCGCCGAGCGCCTCGTTCTGGGTCGGATGCGCGTGCACGAAGGGTGCGACGTCCTCCGGGTGCGCCTCCCAGTTCACGATGAGCTGGGCCTCGCCGATCAGCTCGCCGACCCGGGCGCCGACCATGTGCACGCCGACGACCGGTCCGTCCACGACGCGGACGACCTTCACCGATCCGCTGGTGCCCAGGATCGTGCTGCGCGCGTTGCCGCCGAGGCCGTAGTCGTACGCGGCGACGCGCTCGGCTCCGTACTCCGCCACGGCGCCCGCCTCGGTCAGCCCGATGGAGGCCACCTCGGGATCGCTGTAGGTCACCTTCGGCACGTTGAGGTCGCTCACGACCTGCGGGGCGAGACCGGCGATCTCCTCGGCGACGAAGATCCCCTGCTGGAAGCTGCGGTGCGCGAGCTGCAGTCCGGGGACGATGTCGCCGACGGCGTAGACGCCCGGGACCGAGGTCCGCAGGCGCTCGTCCGTGACGACGAAGCCGCGATCGAGCGCGACTCCGGCCTCTTCGAGCCCGATGCCGGCCGTGACCGGACCCCGGCCGACGGCGACGAGCAGCAGCTCGCCCTCGACGACGGTGCCGTTCTCGAGCGAGACGCTCACTCCGGTGTCGGACTGGGAGACGGAGGAGACCCGCGAGCCGAGCTCGAACGCGATGCCGCGCTTGCGGAACGCACGCTCGAGCTGTCGGCTCGCGCTCTCGTCCTCGTTCGGCACGAGGTGGGGGAGCGCCTCCACGATGGTGACCTCGGCGCCGAAGGAGCGCCACACGCTCGCGAACTCGACGCCGATGACTCCGCCGCCCAGCACGACGACGCGAGCCGGCACGTGATCGAGCTCGAGCGCCTCGTCGCTGGTGAGGATCCGGCCGCCGATCGTGATGCCCGGGAGCGTCCGCGACGCGGAGCCGGTCGCGACGACGATCGAGCGTCCGTGGAGGACGTGCTCGCCCACCGTCACGGTGCTCGGACCGGAGAGTCGGCCGTCGCCCTCGACCACGGTGATGCCCCGCGAGGAGATGAGGCTCTGCAGTCCCTTGTACTTGCCGGCGACGACGCCGCGGCGGTACTCCGTCACCTGCTCGACGTCGATGCCGTCGAAACTTGCGCGGACGCCGTACTTCTGCGCGTCCTTGGCGCCGTCCGCCAGCTCCGCGGCGTGCAGGAGGGCCTTGGTGGGGACGCAGCCCCGGTGGAGGCAGGTGCCGCCGAGCTTGTCGCGCTCGACGAGAGCGACGTTCATCCCCAGCTGAGTGGCCCGCAGCGCCGCGGCGTACCCGCCGCTGCCCCCGCCGAGCACGACCAGGTCGTAGCTCTCTTCCGACACCCGGTGACTCCCTTGCGACGTGCGATCCCCGGTCGCTCCGTACCGGTCGCGACGCGGAGCGCAGCGCGGGAGGAGGAGGGGACGAGGCGGGATCTCCCGCCCCGTCGACCCTACTACGCGCTCGCGAAGCCCTCGGCCAGCGCGACGAGCGCCCGCACGGAGACCCCGGTCGGCCCGGCGCCCGTGAAGCCGTAGGCGCTGCCCGAGTTGTTCGCCGGACCGGCGATGTCGAGGTGGGCCCACGGGATCGTGGTGGCGTCTTCGCCCTCGCCGCGCGTGCCGACGAACTCGCGGAGGAAGTGCCCGGCGATGAGCATGCCCCCGGCGGTGCTGCCGATCTTCACGTTGGCGAGGTCGGCGACGTCGGAGTTGAGCAGTGGCCGCAGCTCCGGCGGGAACGGCATCTGCCAGAACGGCTCGCCCGCAGCGGTGGCCGTGCCGATCACGCGGGCCACCAGCTCGTCGTCGCCCATCACTCCCGTGTAGCGGTTGCCGAGGGCGACCATCGCCGCACCCGTGAGGGTGGCGACGTCGATGATCGCGTCGGGCTGCTCCTCGCTCGCGGCGACGATGCCGTCGGCGAGCACGAGGCGTCCCTCCGCGTCGGTGTTCAGGACCTCGACGGTCGTGCCGCCGCGGATGGTCAGCACGTCGTTGGGGCGGATCGCGCTGCCCGAGGGCAGGTTCTCGGCGATGCAGAGCCAGGCCGTCACCCGCACGGGCAGGGCCAGCTCGGCGACGGCGCGGGCGACCGCCCAGACGGTCGCCGCACCGGTCATGTCGTACTTCATCCCGACCATCGACGCCGGCGGCTTGAGCGAGAGTCCGCCGCTGTCGAACGTGATGCCCTTGCCCACGAGCGCGAGGTGGGCGGTCGCCCCCTCGGGCGAGTAGGCGACCTTGACCAGGCGCGGGGGCCGGGTCGATCCGCTGCCGACCCCGAGGATCCCGCCGAAGCCGTCCTCGGCCAGGGCCGCCTCGTCCCAGACGGTGACCTCGAGGGGCAGGCCGGCCGCTCCGTCCTGCACCGCCTCGGCGAGGGTCTGCGGGTAGAGGTGCGACGGAGGGGTGTTGACGAGGTCCTTGACGGCGGCGACCGCGCGGCCCAGCACGAGGGCGCGCTCGAGGAGCGCCGGGTCCGACTCGGCATCGGTCGTGACGACCACCACGGACTCGACCGGTGTCTTCACCGTCTCGGCCGTGGTGCCGCGGAAGGCCGAGAAGGAGTAGGCGCCGAGCGCGGCTCCCTCGGCGACGGCGGCGAGTGCCTCCGGCGTGCTCGTGGGAAGGGCGAGGGCCACGGAGGCGGTCCCCGCGAGGGTGCGCACGGCGAGGCCGGCGGCGGTGCGCAGGACCGTGGGGGAGGGGTCGTCCGAGCCGAGGCCGACCAGCACGAGGACGCCCGCGGGACCGGCCGACGGGACCCGGAGGACCGACTCGACGGATCCGGTCGCACCCAGCGACGGAAGGGCCCTGACCACGTCCTCGAAGCCGTCCGCGCCGACGATCCGGGGGCCGTCCGGCCCCGGAGCGACGCCGAGGACGAGGGCGTCGGTGTCGATGTCGGAGGCGGGCGCGGTCGTGTACTCGAGAGAGGAGAGGGGCATGGCGGCCATGCTAGGCCGTGTTCCCGAGCACTGTTCGCTCAGGGCTCAGCGCCGCTCGCCGGCCCCTGCTGGGCGCCGTCTACAGTGGAAGGCATGCTGGATCCGGAAGACCTGTTCGAGATCGAGGGCGACCTCGCCGACGTGCCGCGCGGGCTCCACCTCGTCGCCGGACTGACCGGCTTCACCGACGCCGGGGGCGCCGTCGGCCAGCTGAACGAGTACCTCCTCGACACGCTCCAGCACCGGGCGATCGTGGCGTTCGACCAGGATCAGCTCCTCGACTACCGCGCGCGGCGCCCCATCATCACGTTCGACCAGGACCACCTGACCGACTACCGCCCGGCGACGCTGCGCCTCTCGCTCGCACATGACGAGCTGCACCAGCCGTTCCTCCTCCTCACCGGTTTCGAGCCCGACTTCCAGTGGGAGCGGTTCACCCGCGCGGTGGTCGGCCTCATCGACCGCCTCGAGGTCGCCGGGACCACCTGGGTGCACGCGATCCCGATGCCCGTGCCGCACACGCGGCCGGTGGGCGTCACCGTCAGCGGCAACCGCGAGGACCTCGTCGAGGCGATGTCGGTCTGGCGCCCGCACACGCAGATCCCCTCGAACGTCCTGCACCTGCTCGAGTACCGCCTCTACGAGCTCGGGATGCCCGCCGTCGGCTTCGCACTGCTCATCCCGCACTACCTCTCGGACACCGAGTACCCGCAGGCCGCCGTGGCCGCGCTCGAGAGCATCTCGGCGTCGACCGGCCTCATCTTCCCGACCGACCGGCTGCGCGAGAGCGGGCGGGAGTTCCTCGCGAAGGTCGACGAGCAGGTGGGCGGCAACGACGAGCTGCAGAAGCTGGTCGCGGCGCTGGAGTCCCGTCACGACACCTACATGGAGGGCACGAGCCTCCGTTCGCCCCTGACGGACGAGGACGGAGCGGTTCCGAGTGCGGACGCGCTGGCCGCGGAGCTCGAGAAGTTCCTGGCCATCCGCCGCCCGGGCGACGAGGCCTCGGGCGCCTAGCCCTGCCCCCCGGTGGGGGCGCGCGGGCTTGATAGGCTCGGGCGAGTGCGATCTCGTCGAGCGTGGTTCGTCTTCGGAGCCGGTGCCTTCGCCTACCTGGTGGCGGTCCTCGACCGCACCACGCTGGGCGTCGCAGGGGTCGACGCGGCTGAGCGCTTCGACATCACCGCCGCGGTGCTGTCCTCGCTCGCCGTCGTCCAGCTGATCGTCTACGCGGGGATGCAGATCCCCGTCGGCATCCTGATCGACCGGTACGGGCCTCGGACGCTCATCCTCTCGGGCACGGCGCTCATGATGGTCGGCCAGGTGGTGCTGGCACTCGCCCCGTCGATCGGAGTCGCGATCGTCGGCCGGATCCTGGTCGGCGCGGGCGACGCCGCGATCTTCACGTCCGTCATCCGCCTCACCGTCGCCTGGTTCAGCGGTCCGATCGTGCCCCAGCTGTCGCAGTGGATCGGGAACATCGGCCAGGTGGGCCAGATCCTCTCCGCCCTCCCGTTCGCGGCGGTCCTGCACTCGGCGGGATGGACGCCCGCCTTCCTCTCGGCGGCGGGCCTGGGTGCGGTCGCCTTCCTCGGCGTGCTCCTCCTCGTCAGCGATCTTCCGCCCCGGACCGAGCCGATCGTCCTGACACCGCCGACGCTGCGGGCGACGATCGCGCAGCTCGGGGTGAGCCTGCGGAGGCCGGGGACCCAGCTCGGCTTCTGGTCGCACTTCGTGACGCAGTCCTCCGGGACGGTCTTCACCCTCCTCTGGGGATACCCCTTCCTCGTCTACGCCATCGGCCTGCCGCCCGCGGTCGCGGCCCCGACGCTGACCATCGTGGTGATCGCCGGCATCGTGGTGGGGCCGATCCTGGGCGTGCTCACGGCGCGGCATCCGATGCGCCGGAGCAACCTGGTGCTGGGGATCGTCTCGACCATGGCGCTCGCCTGGACCGTCGTGCTGCTCTGGCCGGGAGTGCCGCCGTACTGGCTCGTCGTGCTCCTCCTGGTCGTGATCGGCGCGGGCGGGCCCGGATCGATGATCGGCTTCGACTTCGCCCGCACCTTCAACCCGTCGCGGAGTCTCGGTGCCGCGAACGGAGTCGTGAACGTCGGCGGGTTCCTGGCGAGCTTCACGATGATGTTCGCCATCGGGCTCATCCTGGACGCGCTCGCCGGGCCCGGAGCGGACTCCGCCTCGCTGTACTCCCTGGAGAGCTTCCGTCTCGCGTGGTGCGTGCAGTACGTCGTGGTCGGGCTCGGCGTGCTCGGTCTGATCAGCGCCCGTCGGCGCACCCGCCGTCGCCTGGCGGAGGACGAGGGAATAACGGTGGCCCCTCTCTGGGTTGCATTGAATGACCGTCTGCGCCGAGGACGATCCGGCCGCTGACGAAGCGCGCCGGCCCTTCCTCCGGCGGGGATCGCGGGTCGACGGGATCGGCGCCGGCGGCTCGCGGCCGATCGATCCGGGCCTTCCACGGCTCCGCGCGCGACCGCACTACTCAGGCGTGCAATAATTGTCAATAGGACCCGTTCGGGTCGAGGAGCACCAGGCCCACGTCGGGCGTGCGACGTCCTCGACTTGACATGGGTCCTCGTAATGCCCACCGACGGACGGCGCTCTCCGGAGCCGCCCGCGACCGGGACGCAACGGATGGAGAGGTGCCGCCATGGCCACCAGAGCTACCAAGACCGCAACGCTCGACGCCGTCGACGACGACGTGACGACGACCAAGAAGCCCGCAGCACGCAAGCCCGCCGCGGCGAAGGCCCCGCGCAAGACCGCGGCGACGAAGGCCGCCGCCCCCGCTGAGGACGAGGAGCCGACCGAGGCCGTCGAGCCCGAGGAGGCCGACGACGACGACACCGAGGTGGTCGTCGTCGAGGACACCGAGACCGAGGCCAAGGACGACGCCGAGACCCCCGACGCTCCCGTCGCACCGGTCGCCGCACCGGAGGCACCGCTGCCCAGCGGTGCGCTGGTGCTCTCGTTCGGCGGAGACGACGACGAGGTCCCCGTCTACTCGACGGCGATCACCGGAGCGACCGCCGACCCGGTCAAGGACTACCTCAAGCAGATCGGCAAGGTCGCGCTCCTGAACGCGGCCGAGGAGGTCGAGCTCGCGATGCGCATCGAGGCGGGTCTCTTCGCCGAGGACAAGCTGGCGAACTCGACCGACCTCAGCCCCGAGCTCGTCCGCGAGCTGCGCTGGGTCGCGAAGGACGGACAGCGCGCGAAGAGCCACCTGCTCGGAGCGAACCTCCGCCTGGTGGTCAGCCTCGCGAAGCGCTACACCGGCCGCGGCATGCAGTTCCTGGACCTGATCCAGGAGGGCAACCTCGGTCTGATCCGCGCCGTCGAGAAGTTCGACTACACCAAGGGCTTCAAGTTCTCGACCTACGCGACGTGGTGGATCCGCCAGGCGATCACCCGCGCGATGGCCGACCAGGCCCGTACCATCCGCATCCCGGTGCACATGGTCGAGGTCATCAACAAGCTGGCCCGCGTGCAGCGTCAGATGCTCCAGGACCTGGGTCGCGAGCCCACGCCCGAGGAGCTGTCGCGCGAGCTCGACATGACCCCCGAGAAGGTCATCGAGGTGCAGAAGTACGGCCGCGAGCCGATCTCGCTGCACACGCCCCTGGGCGAGGACGGCGACAGCGAGTTCGGCGACCTCATCGAGGACACCGAGGCCGTCGTCCCCGCCGACGCCGTGGGCTTCACGATGCTGCAGAAGCAGCTCGAGTCGCTCCTGGACTCCCTCTCCGAGCGCGAGGCGGGCGTGATCCGCATGCGCTTCGGCCTCGGCGACGGGATGCCCAAGACCCTCGACCAGATCGGCGACACCTTCGGCGTGACGCGCGAGCGCATCCGCCAGATCGAGTCCAAGACGATGGCGAAGCTGCGCCACCCGTCCCGGTCGCAGTCGCTCCGCGACTACCTCGAGTAGACCGGTGATCCGCTACGCGCCGGCGGTCCTCCTCGGGAGGGCCGCCCGGTTCGCGGCGCGCGTCCGGAAGCCCGGCGGGGGATCCGCCGTGCCCGGACTCGTCGTGAACCGCGTCGCGCCCGGATTCCTGCCCGCGGTCCTCGACGGGTTCCCGGAGGGACTCGTCGTGGTCAGCGGTTCCGCCGGCAAGTCCACGACGACGAAGATGCTGGTCGCCGTCCTGCGCGCCCACGGGCTGCGCGTCTTCACGAACCCCTCGACCGCCAACATCGCGCAGGGGCTCACCTCCGCTCTGCTCGAGCGGACGGACCTGCGGGGCCGGATCGACGCGGACATCGCCGTCCTCGAGATGGACGAGGGTCACGGCGCCCGCCTCGCTCCGCGCATGCGCCCCCGCGTGGTCGCCCTCACCAACGTGGTCGTCGATCAGATCGACCGCTTCTTCGACCCCGCGATGGTCGCCCGGATGCTCGCCACCATCTCCGAGCGCGCCACCGGTCACGTGATCCTCAACGCCGACGATCGGCATGTCGCCGCCCTCGCCGCGGCCCTGCCGGACGAGCGCGTGCGCTGGTACGGCGTCTCCGCGGACGTCCGCGGCGAGGCTCCCGGCGGGCTGGGATACGCGGCCGAGGCCGAGTCCGGCACGGATCGCGCCACGACCGTCGTCTCGGCGACGAGCGGAGCGGCCGCCTCGATCGACAGCGACGGCGAGCGACTCGACGTCCGACTCCCGGCGCGCGGAGTGCACTACGCCGTCGACGCCGCGGCCGCCGTCTCCGCCGCCCGCGCGGTGCTCGGGGAGCGCTTCATCGCGGCCACCGCGTCCACCGCACTGTCGTCGATCGACCCCGTGTTCGGACGGGGGGAGGTCGTCGTCGTGCGCGGACAGGAGGTCGAGTTCGTCCTGGTGCAGAACCCGGCGAGCTACCGACTGAACATCGCGGAGATCCCGTCGGGGACCGAGCAGATCATGCTCGCTATCGGCTCCGACGTGCGCGATCCGTCCTACTTCTGGCCGGTGGACACCTCCGGACTCGGCCGCGTCAGCGCCGTCTCGGGGTCCAAGGCCCACGAGGCGGCGCTGCACCTGCAGTACGACGGCGTCGAGATCGACTCCGTCGACGACGATCTCGGACGCGCGCTCGACCGCTTCCTCGCGCTGCCCGCGCCCTCCGTGGGCCGGAAGACGATCGTGTTCTCAGCCGATTCGATGCGCCGCACGCGGGCCCACCTCCAGCTCACCTCCAACCGCGAGGAGACCTCGTGACCGTCCTGCGGATCGGCGTGCTCGCCCCCGACGTCCTCGACAGCAACGGGGACGCCGCGAACGCGCGCGTGCTCGTCGCCCGTGCACGCTGGGCGGGGCTGGAGGCCGAGCTGGTCGGCCTGCACCACCGCGACGACTTCCGCGAGCGGCCGGACGTCCTGGTGGCCGGCACCGGCGCGGATCAGGATCTCCCGGGAGTGCTCGACGTTCTCCGCGACGTCGACGCCACCGTCCGCGGCTGGGCCGACTCCGGAACCGAGTTCGTCGCGATCGGCGCGGGCTGGGAGCTCCTCGCCGAGTCCTTCAGCACGCTGGAAGGTGTCGTGAGCGGGATCGGGGTCTTCCCGGGCCGGAGCGTTCCCGCTGCGGAGCGGGTGACCGACGACCTCGTCCTCGACAGCGCCTCCGGGGTGCTCGTCGGGTTCGAGAACCACGTCCGGCGCTTCGAGGGCATCGATCCGGGCTCGGTGCTCGGGCGGGTGCTGCACGGAGTGGGCGACGGGAACGGCGTCGAGGGGTACCTCGCCGGATCGCTGCTCGGCAGCCATCTGCACGGGCCCCTGCTCGCGAAGAACCCGGTCCTGGCGGACAGGATCCTCCACCGGGTCGCGGAGCGGCACGGCCTCGACTACGAGGCTGACGACCCGCGGCTGCGTCAGGCAGACGACACAGCACGAGCCGCCCGCGAGGTCATCGCGAAGCGGCTCGGTGTCGGACGGTAGGACGCGCTCAGCGCCCTGACGGCCGATCGGGGGCGGATGCCCGGACGATCAGGGGCGCTGCTCCTCGAAGAGCCGCGCGGACTCGTCGTGCCAGCTCTGAGCGATGCTGGAGAGCTTCTCCTGGTACTTCTTGCCGTGGTGCGCGCAGAACAGCAGTTCTCCGTTGTTCACGACGACGCGGATGTACGCCTGGGCGCCGCAGCTGTCGCAGCGGTCGGCGGCGGAGAGCTGGTGGGCACCCGCGAGCTCGTCCACGCCATTAGGGGTTGCGGTGGTCGACATGACTTGGCCTCCTGCACTCGGTCTTCGATCTCTGCTTGATGGAACCCATCCAAGCACGCGATTGTTTCCGCGCAGAGACGATCGAGGGGCATTTCGCTCTGCGCGTAGGGGCGCCCGAGCACTGGCGCTCGGCCCCTCGGAGTGCCGCGTCGCGTCGGGGCGGGACGACCCCGCGAAAGTAAACTGGAGGAATGGCCTCCACCGACTACTCCGCCCGTCACCTCTCCGTGCTGGAGGGCCTCGAGGCGGTCCGGAAGCGGCCGGGCATGTACATCGGCTCGACCGATTCGCGCGGCCTCATGCACTGCCTGTGGGAGATCATCGACAACTCCGTCGACGAGGCCCTGGGCGGGCACGGAAGCGAGATCAGCGTCGTGCTGCACGCCGACGACAGCGTCGAGGTGCGCGACCGCGCGCGGGGCATCCCGGTCGACATCGAGCCCAAGACGGGGCTGTCCGGCGTCGAGGTCGTGTTCACGAAGCTCCACGCGGGCGGCAAGTTCGGCTCCGGCTCCTATGCGGCGTCCGGCGGCCTGCACGGCGTCGGCGCGTCCGTCGTCAACGCGCTGTCCGAGCGACTCGACGTCGAGGTCGACCGCAACGGCCGTACCTACCGGATGTCCTTCCACCGCGGCGAGCCCGGGCGGTTCGCCGATGCGGGGGAGCCGACTCCGGACGCCCCGTTCACGCCCTTCGAGAACGGCTCGGAGCTGACCGTCGTCGGCAAGGTGGCGAAGGGCGTCACCGGCACGCGTGTGCGCTACTGGGCCGATCGGCAGATCTTCACCAAGGGCGCCGCGTTCCAGACGGAGGACCTGGTGACCCGGGCGCGGCAGACGGCGTTCCTGGTGCCGGGGCTCACGATCGACATCGTCGACGACCGCGCCGAGGAGCGGCGCGCCGAGATGTTCCGCTACGACGGCGGCATCTCGGAGTTCGTCGAGTTCCTCGCCCCCGATTCCGCGGTGACCGACGTGCTCCGGCTCACGGGCACCGGCACCTTCACCGAGAGCGTCCCCGTGCTCACCCCCGGCGGTGCGATGGTCTCGACCGAGGTCGAGCGCACCTGCGAGGTCGACATCGCGCTGCGCTGGGGAACGGGCTACGAGACGGTGATGCGCAGCTTCGTCAACATCATCGCCACTCCCAAGGGCGGCACGCACCAGACCGGCTTCGAGCAGGGACTGCTGAAGCTGCTCCGCTCGCAGGTCGAGGCGAA
Organism: Rathayibacter sp. Leaf299; assembly: GCF_001423055.1. Lineage (NCBI taxonomy): Bacteria > Bacillati > Actinomycetota > Actinomycetes > Micrococcales > Microbacteriaceae > Rathayibacter > Rathayibacter sp. Leaf299. The sequence goes on along the minus strand of NZ_LMNT01000003.1, from coordinate 266,801 downwards.
CGCCCGCCGACTCAAGGCGGGCTCCGACAAGGTCGAGAAGGACGACGTCCTGGCCGGCCTGACCGCGGTGCTGACCGTACGCCTGCCCGAGCCGCAGTTCGAGGGGCAGACGAAGGAGATCCTCGGGACGCCGGCCGTGCGCGCGATCGTCGCCCAGACGGTCGGATCGACGCTGGGCGCGGTGTTCTCCTCGTCCAAGCGCGAGGACAAGACGCAGATGTCGCAGCTGCTCGAGAAGGTCGTCGCCGAGATGAAGTCGCGCATCTCGGCCCGCGCGCACAAGGAGACGCAGCGCCGCAAGAACGCGCTGGAGTCCTCCTCGCTTCCCGCGAAGCTCGTCGACTGCCGCAGCAACGACGTCGAGAACAGCGAGCTGTTCATCGTCGAGGGCGACTCGGCGCTCGGCACGGCCAAACTGGCCCGCAACAGCGAGTACCAGGCGCTGCTGCCCATCCGCGGCAAGATCCTCAACGTGCAGAAGGCCAGCGTCGCCGACATGCTCTCGAACACGGAGTGCGCGTCCATGATCCAGGTCATCGGAGCCGGCTCGGGCCGCTCCTTCGACCTCTCGGTCGCGCGCTACGGGAAGATCATCCTGATGAGCGACGCCGATGTCGACGGCGCCCACATCCGGACCCTGCTGCTGACGCTCTTCTTCCGCTACATGCGTCCGCTCGTGGAGGCGGGGCGCGTGTTCGCCGCCGTGCCCCCGCTGCACCGGGTGGTCGTCATGAACGCGGGCAAGAAGCCGAACGAGACGATCTACACCTACTCCGAGAAGGAGCTGCAGGGCGTCCTGGCCGGTCTCGCCAAGGCCGGACGCCGGTTCCAGGACCCCATCCAGCGCTACAAGGGCCTCGGGGAGATGGACGCGGACCAGCTCGCGACCACCACGATGGATCGGGCGCGCCGGACGCTGCGACGCGTCCGCGTCTCGGACGCCGAGAACGCGGGCCGCGTCTTCGAGCTGCTGATGGGCAACGAGGTCGCGCCGCGGAAGGACTTCATCGTCCGGGGGTCCGAGACGCTCTCGCGAGACCGCATCGACGTCTGACCCGCGCAGGGGCCGCCCTTCGAGAGGGCAGCGCCCCGGTTCGGGCGAGCCCACACGTCAGAGCAGCTCGGGGGCCGCGCCGATCGTCGCGATCGGGACGGCGACGGGCACACCCGAGCCGTCGCGCTTCATCCCGGACTCGGGCAGCGCGGCGACCGAGCCGTCGGCCTCGAGGGCGTGGGCGGGGCCGGGGCCGACCCAGGCGACTCCGAGCGCCGTCTCGCCCTTGAGGAAGCGCTGCGCGCGCACACCGCCCGTCGCGCGGCCCTTCGGCGGGAACTCCGAGAACGGCGAGACCTTCGCGCTGCCGGCGTCGGTGCCGGTCAGCGCCCAGCTGTCGACGGCGACGGTCGCGACGACGGCGTCCTCGCGATCGTCCGCCGAGACGACCGAGAAGTGCACCACCTCGTCCGTCTCGCCGAGCTTCACGCCCGCCATGCCCGCCGCGGTCCGGCCCTGGGGGCGCACAGCGGAGGCGGAGAAGCGCAGCAACTGGGCCTCGCCGGTGACGAAGACGAGCTCGTCGTCGTCGGCGGCGGGTGCCGCTCCGACCACCGCGTCCTTCGGACGGAGTGCGATGAGCTCGACGTCGGGCCGGTTCTGCAGCTCGGCGACCGAGACGCGCTTGACGACTCCCTGGAGGGTTCCGAGGGCGATAGGCCGGGTGTCGTCGAGCGCGACGAGGGCGAGGACGCGCTCGTTCTTGGCCAGGCCGGTCAGGTAGTCGGCCATCCGGACGCCCGCTCCGAGCTGCACGGACGACGACGGGACGGACGGGACGTCGACGGGGGAGAAGCGCAGGAGGCGTCCGGCGGACGTGACGGCGCCGATCTCGCTCCGGCTGGTCGTGTCGAGGGTGCTCAGCACGGCGTCGTGCTTGCTGCGGCGCGTCGCGCGGACGGGCTGCGCGGCCGCCTCCGGATCGCGGTCGACGCGGACCATGCGGCCCGTGGTGCTGAGGTGGATGCGGCACGGGACGTCGGCGATCTCGAGTACGGCCGCGGTCTTGCGACCGGTCGTCGCGACGGACGGCCGCGCCTCGGTCAGCAGGGTGCGGCGGGGGGTGCCGAGGCGCTGGGCGACGTCGTCGAGCTCGTCCGAGACGAGCGCCTCGATCCGGGCGCGGCTGCCCAGGAGCTCTTCGAGCTCGGCGATCTCGGCGAGAAGGGTGTCGCGCTCGGTCTCGAGTTCGATGCGCGAGAACTTCGTCAGACGGCGCAACTGGAGCTCGAGGATGTAGTCGGCCTGGATCGTGCTGAGATCGAACACCTCGATGAGGCGCGCCCGCGCGGCCGCGGTGTCGTCGCTGCCGCGGATGAGCTGGATGACCTCGTCGATGTCGAGGATCGCGACGAGGAGTCCCTCCACGAGGTGCAGCCGCTCCTGACGCTTGCGGAGGCGGTACCGCGAGCGTCGCGTCACGACCGTCACGCGGTGGCCGACGTAGACCTGCAGGAGCTCCTTGAGCCCGAGGGTGCGGGGCTGGCCGTCGACGAGCGCGACGTTGTTGATCGCGAACGCGTCCTCCAGCGGGGTGTAGCGGTAGAGCTGCTCGAGCACCGCCTCCGGGCTGAAGCCGGTCTTGATCCCGATGACGAGTCGGAGTCCGTTGTCGCGGTCGGTGAGGTCGGTGACGTCGGCGATGCCGCTCAGCTTCTTGTTCTGGACGCCGTCCTTGATCTTGTCGATGACCTTCTCGGCGCCGACGAGGTACGGGAGCTCCGTCACCACGAGCCCGGACTTGCGGGCGGTGATGCTCTCGACCGAGACGCGGGCGCGGGTCTTGAAGCTGCCCCGCCCGGTGGCGTAGGCGTCCCGCACACCCGCGAGACCGACGATGGTACCCCCGCTCGGGAAGTCGGGACCGGGCACGAAGGACATCAGATCCTCGAGCGAGGCATCGGGGTGCGCGATGAGGTGCCGCGCCGCGCCGATGACCTCGATGAGGTTGTGCGGGGCCATGTTCGTGGCCATGCCGACCGCGATGCCGCTCGCACCGTTGACCAGGAGGTTCGGGAACGCGGCCGGCAGCACCTCCGGCTGCTGGTGCGAGTTGTCGTAATTGGGGACGAAGTCGACGACGTCCTCGCCGAGGTGCTCCGTCATCGCCAGGGCGGCGGGAGCGAGACGCGCCTCGGTGTAGCGGGCGGCCGCCGGACCGTCGTCGAGGGAGCCGAAGTTGCCGTGCCCGTCGACCAGCGGGACCCGGAGGGTGAACGGCTGCGCGAGGCGCACGAGGGAGTCGTAGATCGAGGCGTCGCCGTGCGGGTGCAGCTTGCCCATCACCTCGCCGGTCACGCGGGCCGACTTCACGTGGCCGTGATCGGGACGCAGACCCATCTCGCTCATCATGTAGAGGATCCGGCGCTGCACGGGCTTCAGACCGTCGCGAGCATCGGGAAGGGCGCGCGAGTAGATGACCGAGTAGGCGTACTCGAGGAACGAGCCCTCCATCTCGGTGGAGACGTCGACGTCCTCGATGCGCTCGACCAGCGAGGAGTGCGCGGGCTGGGAGGGGGTTGCGGCGTTCATGACTCACTTCGACGGCGGACGCGGGCGCGGCACCGGAGCGGCACCTCTCGCGCTCCGAGGGCGGTGCGCCCACCTCCGCAGACGAGCGGACGGGGCGACGACCGGGATCACGGGGGTGTCGGGCGGACCCCGGTGACGCCGACCCGCACGGGCCTCGGCCCCGCGGGGCTCGCCGGACGCGAGGAGCACTGTGCGAAACTGAGCGCGATGACCCACATGCTACCCGCCGCCCCCCTCGGGCGGCGGAGCCTCGCCGACGTCCTCCCCGGTGCCCTCGACGCGGTGCTCGGTGTGCCGGGCGTGTTCGGCGCCCCGAGGGTCGACCGCGTCGTCGTCGTCCTGGTGGACGGGCTGGGGGCGTCGAGCCTGAAGCAGCGTGCCGGCCACGCCCGCACCCTCGCGCCCGCGCTGACGCGCGCGACGACCATCCCCTCCGGGTTCCCGACGACCACCGCCGCAGCACTCGCCAGTCTCACGACGGGGACGCGGCCCGGAGAGCACGGCATGGTGGGGTACCGGGTGCTCGACCGCTCGGCCGACCGCCTCGTCAACCAGCTCTCGGGGTGGGACGCGGGCATGGTCCCGGAGCTGTGGCAGCCGCGTCCGACGGTTTTCGAGCGGGCGACCGCGGAGCACGTCGCCGCGAGCGTCATCGGCCCGTCGCGGTACGCCAGGTCGGGCCTGACCCGCGCGATCCTCCGCGGGGCCGAGTACCGGTCGGCCGGCAGCATCGCCGAGCGCTTCGCGGCCGCGCGCGATCTGCTCGACGGCGGTGGGCGCCGCCTCGTCTACCTGTACGTGCCTGAGCTCGACATGACCGCGCACGCCCGCGGCTGGGAGTCGCCGGAGTGGACCGCCGCCCTCGAGCTCCTCGACGGCGAGGTCTCGTCGTTCGTCCGCGGCCTGGGGCCGCGCGAGGCCGCGCTGCTCACGGCCGATCACGGCGTCCTCGACGTCCCCGCCTCCTCCCACGTCCTCGTCGGAGGACCGCTTCTGGAGGGGGTGCGCTACCTCGCCGGCGAGCCCCGCTGCCTCCAGCTGCACCTGGAGGCGGACGCCGATCTCAGGGCCGTGCTCGAGCGCTGGCGGGCTGCCGAGGGCGACAGAGCGTGGATCGCCTCCCGCGACGAGGTCGCCGCCAGCGGCTGGTTCGGCGAGGTCGGCCCCGCCGCCGCCGACCGGATGGGCGACGTGTTCGTCGCAGCCCGGAAGGCGATCGCCTACTACGACGCCGAGGACGCCTCCGGCCGCTCCATGATCGGCCAGCACGGCTCGCTCACCCCCGAGGAGACCCAGGTGCCGCTGATCGGCTTCGGAGCCCTCGCGGGCGTCTGACGGGATCCGGCGAGCCGCGCCTCAGTCCTCGCTGCGGGCTCCGAAGACGATCTCGTCCCAGCTCGGCATCGACGCCCGACCCCGGCGGAAGCCGCCGCGGGCGCTCGACGGGGCCTGCTCCTTGGCCGGAGCGGGAGCGGCGGCGGGCGGTGCCGGGCGCTCGGGCTCGGGGGCCTTCTCGACGACCGGCGCCTCCTGCACGGGCTCCTCGCGCACGCGCAGCGACGATGCGTGATCGCGCTCGCCCCGACGACGCCGCAGCGCATCGAGCAGATCGGCGGTGTCGCTGAGGTTCCGCTCACGCTGCTCGGTCGTGGTCGACACGCGGGGGAGGGTCGACACCACGCGGGGCGTCTCGGCGAGGGCCGGCTGCGGCTCCGTGTCGGAGGGGCGGACAGCGGTCGGCCGCGCATGCGGCAGGGCCGACGGGCGTCCGGTCGCGGGGTGCTCGCCGCGGGAGCTCCTCGAGGAGTCGCCCGATCGGGAGAAGGCGTCGGTGTCGAAGCGCGTCGCGAGCTCGTCCACGGCGGCAGGGATGACGGCGCGCAGGCGGGGGATGAGGGTCGGCCGGATCTCACCCTGCTGGGAGAGGGTCGTGGCCTCGGGCGTCAGCGGAGAGAGCAGCGCCTTCCGCGGGTCGAAGCGCCAGCGCGCGTCGTGGTCGATCTCGTCCGAGCGGAACAGGAGCTTGACGACCCAGCCGTCCTCCTCCTTCCAGCTCGACCACTGCTCGCCCTCGGCGCCCAGGGAGGCGAGGCGCTCCCGGATGACGTCGCCGAACGGCGTGCCCTCCTCGAGGGGATCCGGGTCGGCGCTCGTGTAGACGCGCACGGAGAGTGCGGAGGCGACGACGTGCTCGCGCTCGGCGGTCACGGGGCCCTCGAAGCGCTGCACGTGCTCGAGCGAAGCGCCGGTGAGCTCGGCGACCTCCTCGGGGGAGAGCCCCGAGCGGATGTGGGCCTGGATCTCGCGGGGCGAGACGCGCGTCTCGCGCGGCGGCAGGGAGTGCACGCGCGGGCGGAGCTGGCTCTGCAGCGTCTCGTCGATCCGCACCGAGAACCGTTCGCCTCCGTCGGAGACGAGGACGAGCGATCCGCTCTCGACGCCGATCACCTTCAGTTCCATCATCGTGCGGGACCTCCTTCTGGACGCGAACGGGGCAAGGATGACACGGGTTGCGCCCGATGCCCGGGAATACCGCGGGCGGGTCGAAAGTTGGGCCGGACGAGGGCGCTGACAGGCGGTGTCAACCACGGATCCATTTGGTTTGCGAATCGATACGTCTTGATGCACACTGTCCCCGCCGATTTGTTGAACAGCTGAATATAAGAAGTGGATGGGAATGGCTACGGACTACGACGCCCCCCGCAAGACCGATGACGACTCCGAGTCGATCGAGGCCCTGAAGGAGCGAGTCCCCGACAAGATGTCCGGAGTCGTCGACGTCGATGACGCCGACAACCCGGGCGGATTCGAACTGCCCGGAGCCGATCTCTCCGACCTCGATCTGGACGTCGTGGTCCTTCCGCCCCAGGCGGACGAATTCACGTGCGTGAGCTGCTTCCTCGTGAAGCACCGCTCTCAGATCGACCACGAGGAGAAGCTGGGACCGATCTGCCTGGAGTGCGCCGCTTAGGCCTCTCCACGCTCCGAAGGACGACCTCTCCGTCGCCGTGATCCCCGGATCGCGGCGACGATGTCGTTCGGGCGGCGACTCGACAGCAGCCAGTACGGCGTCGGGTCCTCAGGGTCCTCGATCGGCACCCGCACCACGTCGCGCACCCACCCGCGGATCACGAGGTACGCCCGCGCGTCCAGCCGCGGCCCCCGCTCCGCGAACGCCTGCTGCCCCGCGTGGGTCGTCGGCTCGCCCACGAGCTCCAGCGGGATGTGCGCCCGCCCGGCCCGGAGCTCCCCGTCGACGACCTCGATCACGGGCGAGAGCGCGAGCAGGGCGCCGATCGTCCCTCCGTACAGCACGAGTGCGACGACGACGCCGACGACCGGATCGATCGGCGCGAAGACCAGGATGCTGGCGGGGATCACGAGGGCTGTGGAGACGAAGAGCCACGGCGCGGGCCAGAGCCTCTCCCGGTAGGACTGCATGTCCCTATTGCACCAGACAACTGGTCTACCCTCGTCACGTGAACGAATCCGTCGACGTCCCGATCCGCGCGGACAGCATCCCCGGCTACGCGCACCCCGGAGACGCCGGAGCAGATCTGCGAGCGAGCGAGGACGTGGTCCTCGCCCCCGGTCGGCGGGCCAGCGTCGGCACCGGAGTGGCCATCGCCCTCCCCGACGGCCACGTCGGCTTCGTCGTCCCGCGCAGCGGGCTGGCCTTCAAGCACGGCATCACCATCGTCAACGCCCCCGGCACCATCGACGCCGGCTACCGGGGCGAGATCCGCGTCGCGCTCCTCAACACCGATGCGGAGCAGGCCTACCGCGTCTCGGCGGGCGACCGGATCGCGCAGCTCGTGATCGTCCCCGTCGTCCGCGCGCGCTTCACCCCGGTCGACGAGCTGCCCGACTCCGTCCGCGGACTCGGCGGCTTCGGATCGACCGGCTACGACGCCTCCACGACCAGCACTCCGAAGGAGAACGCATGAGCGACATCCAGGCAGCGACCGGCTCGGACGCGCCCGCCGAGACCGTCGAGCAGGACTTCGAGAAGTCCGCTCCCGAGGATCGCGCGGAGGCGGGGCCCCTCGACGAGCGCGAGGCCAACCCGGTCCGTCCCTACATCGACCTCGGCGGAGTGAAGGTGCTCCCGCGCGAGGGCATGCACATCCGCCTCGAGGTCGAGGAGGGGACGAAGCGGGTCATCGCCGTCGGCCTCGACTACGCCGGCTCGACCCTGCAGGTGCAGCCGTTCGCCGCACCGCGCTCGTCCGGACTGTGGCACGAGATCCGCGGTCAGATCGCCGACCAGGTCGCCAAGCAGGGCGGTCGCACCGCCGAGCGGGAGGGCGTCTTCGGACCCGAGCTCGTCGCGCAGCTCCCGATCGCAGGAGGGGAGTCGCGCGTCGCCCGCTTCGTCGGCGTCGACGGTCCCCGCTGGTTCCTGCGCGGAGTGATCGCCGGCGCGGGTGCGGTGAACCAGGAGGCGGCCGCCGCGGTTGAGGACCTGTTCCGCAGCATCGTCGTCGTCCGCGGCTCCGGCCCCATGCCTCCCCGCGACCTGATCCCGCTCAAGGTCCCCACCGGCGGGCAGACCCAGCAGAGCGCGAGCTGACCCGCATGGAGCAGAGCCCGTCCGAGCAGCGGCCGGGGGAGCCCGAGGCTCCCCGACCCGAGGTGGGCGAGGCGATCGCGCAGGCGGCGCGGCGCTCGGCCCTCGGCGCCGTCGCCGACGGCGAGCCGTTCGACGGCCGCGCGCTGCTGCGCTCGATGGGCGGGGTGCGCGGGATCCTCGAGGCCGTCGTGCCCGGAGTCGCCTTCGTCCTCCTCTTCACGATCACCGGCGAGCTCGTGCTCTCGCTCGTCGCGTCGGTCGGCCTGGCGGTCGCCTTCACCGTCGCCAGGATCCTCGGTCGGACACCCGTGATCCAGGCCGTGGGCGGACTGCTCGGCGTCGTCGTGTCGGCGGTGCTCGCGCTGGTCACCGGACGCGCGGTCGACAACTTCGTGCCGGGGCTGATCACCAACCTGGTCTACGGCGCGGTCTTCCTGGTGTCCGTGCTCGTGCGGTGGCCGCTGATCGGAGTGGCCGCCGGCTACCTGATGGGCGAGGGCACCGCGTGGCGGGACGACAAGCGCAAGCGCCGCCTCTTCGCCGCGCTGACGCTCGCCTGGGCCGGACTGTTCCTGCTCCGCCTCGCGGTGCAGTACCCGCTGTTCCTCGCCGAGGACACGACCGCGCTCGGCACCTGGAAGCTCGTGCTCGGCCTTCCGCTCTACGCGCCGCTGCTCGTGCTCACTGTGCTCGCCGTGCGCGCCGAGTACCGCGGCGCTCGGGAGCGCGCGGACGAGGGAACCGCCGCGCCGCGTGCGTGACGGCCGCGTCGTGCACGTAGAATTGTCTCGACGTCGAGATAAATAGCTCCCGTTCGCCGCGCGCTCCGATGCGCCGTGCAGCGGGTGCGACGACGCACCGGTGTTAGGTCCTCCTTGGTGGAGGCCGCTCTGCGCGGTCGCCAAGATGGACTCGGATATGTGGGTCCGCCCGTCGGCGGGATCCACGTCAGCGAAGGAGAGGGCGACGTGTCCGCGGTAGACAGCTTTGGATCGAAAGACACCCTGAAGGTCGGTCAGACCGACTACGAGGTGTTCCGCATCGACCGGGTCCCCGGTCACGAGAAGCTCCCGTTCAGCCTCAAGGTGCTGCTCGAGAACCTCCTCCGCACGGAGGACGGCGCCAACATCACCGCCGACCACATCCGCGCCCTCGGCGAGTGGGTCCCGGAGTCGGAGCCCGACACCGAGATCCAGTTCACGCCGGCGCGCGTGGTCATGCAGGACTTCACCGGCGTGCCCTGCATCGTCGACCTCGCCACCATGCGCGAGGCCGTCGCGGCCCTCGGCGGCGACCCGGACAAGATCAACCCGCTCGCTCCGGCCGAGATGGTCATCGACCACTCCGTCATCGCCGACCTGTTCGGCACCGAGGACGCCCTCGAGCGCAACGTCGAGCTCGAGTACGAGCGCAACGGCGAGCGGTACCAGTTCCTCCGCTGGGGCCAGACCGCCTTCGACGACTTCAAGGTCGTCCCGCCCGGAACCGGCATCGTCCACCAGGTCAACATCGAGTACCTCGCTCGGGTCACCATGACCCGTGAGATCGGCGGAGTCCTGCGCGCCTACCCCGACACCTGCGTCGGCACCGACTCGCACACCACCATGGTCAACGGCCTCGGCGTGCTGGGCTGGGGCGTCGGCGGCATCGAGGCCGAGGCGGCCATGCTCGGCCAGCCCGTCTCGATGCTCATCCCGAAGGTCGTCGGCTTCAAGCTGTCGGGCGCGATCCCCACGGGCGTGACTGCGACCGACGTCGTGCTCACGATCACCGAGATGCTGCGCAAGCACGGCGTCGTCGGCAAGTTCGTCGAGTTCTACGGAGCCGGCGTCGCCGAGGTCCCCCTCGCGAACCGCGCGACCATCGGCAACATGAGCCCCGAGTTCGGCTCGACCGCCGCGACGTTCCCGATCGACGACGTGACCCTCGACTACCTGCGTCTCACCGGCCGCAGCGACGAGCAGATCGCCCTCGTGGAGCAGTACTCGAAGCTGCAGAAGCTCTGGCACGACGCCGACGTGGAGCCCGTCTTCAGCGAGTACCTCGAGCTCGACCTCAGCACCGTCGTCCCGTCGATCGCCGGCCCGAAGCGCCCCCAGGACCGCATCGAGCTGACCTCGGCCAAGACGCAGTTCGAGTCGGACCTCAACAACTACGCCGACGTCTCGCACGACATCGTCGACCTGACGATCGCGGAGTCGTTCCCCGCGTCGGATCCGGGCGAGCTCCAGCCGCAGGACGCGCACAGCTCGCACGAGCACGTGCACCGCTCGCACGCTCCGAGCACGGCGTCCAAGCCCACCACCGTGGAGCTGGGCGACCGCGGAGAGACCTTCACGATCGACCACGGCGCCGTCGCGATCGCCGCGATCACGTCGTGCACCAACACGTCGAACCCCTCCGTGATGCTGGCCGCGGGCCTGCTCGCCCGGAACGCCGCGCAGAAGGGCCTCAAGGCCAAGCCGTGGGTCAAGACGACCCTCGCGCCCGGCTCGAAGGTCGTCACCGACTACTACGAGAAGGCCGGCCTGACCGAGTCGCTCGAGGCGCTCGGCTTCTACACCGTCGGCTACGGCTGCACGACCTGCATCGGCAACTCCGGTCCGCTGCTCGAGGAGATCTCGGCCGCGGTCCAGGACAACGACCTCGCCGTGACCGCGGTGCTCTCGGGCAACCGCAACTTCGAGGGCCGCATCAACCCCGACGTCAAGATGAACTACCTGGCGAGCCCGCCGCTGGTCATCGCGTACGCCCTCGCCGGGTCGATGAACTTCGACTTCGAGGTCGACGCGCTGGGCACCGACGCCGACGGCAACGACGTGTTCCTCAAGGACATCTGGCCCGACGCCGCCGAGGTGCAGGCGACGATCGACTCGTCGATCGACAAGTCGATGTTCGACACGCAGTACAGCGGCGTGTTCGACGGCGACGAGCGCTGGCGCTCGCTCCAGACCCCCGAGGGCGCGACCTTCGAGTGGGACCAGGAGTCGACCTACGTGCGGAAGCCCCCGTACTTCGACGGCATGACGATGGAGACGACTCCGGTCACCGACATCGCCTCGGCCCGCGTGCTCGCGAAGCTCGGCGACTCCGTCACGACGGACCACATCAGCCCCGCGGGCTCGATCAAGGCCGACAGCCCCGCCGGCCAGTACCTGGCCGAGCACAACGTCGACCGGAAGGACTACAACTCCTACGGATCGCGTCGCGGCAACCACGAGGTCATGATCCGCGGCACGTTCGCGAACATCCGACTGAAGAACCAGCTGCTGGACGGCGTGGAGGGCGGCTACACCCGCGACTTCACGCAGCCCGACGCTCCGCAGTCGTTCATCTACGACGCGTCGCAGAACTACCAGGCCGAGGGCACGCCGCTCGTCATCCTGGGCGGCAAGGAGTACGGCTCCGGATCCTCGCGCGACTGGGCGGCGAAGGGCACGAGCCTCCTGGGCGTCAAGGCGGTCATCGTCGAGAGCTTCGAGCGGATCCACCGCTCGAACCTGATCGGCATGGGCGTCATCCCGCTGCAGTTCCCGGCCGGCGAGACCTGGGCCTCGCTCGGGCTGGACGGCACCGAGTCGATCAGCATCTCGGGCATCGAGGCGCTGAACGAGGGCGTCACGCCCAAGACGGTGCACGTCGTCGCCGAGCCGACCGCCCACTCGTCCGAGGGCAAGCAGACGATCGAGTTCGACGCGGTCGTCCGCATCGACACCCCCGGCGAGGCCGACTACTACCGCAACGGCGGGATCCTGCAGTACGTCCTCCGCTCGCTCGTCTAGCGCCGACACGGTTGTGCGCCTCCCCGCAAGGGGGAGGCGCACAGCCGTTCCCGGGGGCCGCGTGCGTAGACTCGGGAGACGTCCACTCCCTCTCATCGACCCCGGAAGGCGGCGCGAATGGCTGTTCTCGAGACCATCGGCGGACCGCGCGACCTCGATCGCCTGACCCGCACCGAGCTCGAGGCCCTGGCGCAGGAGATCCGGGACTTCCTGGTGCGCGAGGTCTCGAAGACCGGCGGGCACCTCGGTCCGAACCTCGGGGTCGTCGAGACCACGATCGCGATCCACCGCGTCTTCGATTCGCCGCGCGACGCGATCATCTTCGACACGGGGCACCAGTCGTACGTCCACAAACTGCTGACCGGACGGCAGGACTTCTCGGGCCTGCGTCAGCGCGGCGGCCTCGCCGGCTACCCGCAGCGCTCGGAGTCGCCGCACGACATCGTCGAGAGCTCGCACGCCTCGAGCTCGCTCTCGTGGGCCGACGGCATCTCACGCGCCTTCACGATGACAGGTCAGACCGATCGCCACGTCGTCGCCGTTGTGGGCGACGGCGCCCTCACCGGCGGTATGACCTGGGAGGCGCTGAACAACATCAGCGACGACAACGCGCGCGGTCTCGTCATCGTCGTCAACGACAACGGCCGCTCGTACGCGCCGACGATCGGCGGCATGGCGCGCTTCCTCAACGGAGTGCGGACGAAGCGCAGCTACCGCACCCTGCACCGGGGCTCGCGAGCCGTGTCGGAGCGCCTGGGCAGCCCTGCCGCGGCCGTCTACCGCGGCGTGCGCGGGGGCCTCCACGGCTTCCTCAGCCGATTCATCAACAACGAGGCGCTGTACTCCAACCTCGACATCAAGTACCTCGGCCCGATCGACGGGCACGACGTGACCGCGATGGAGGAGGCGCTGCAGCAGGCCAAGGACTACGGCCAGCCCGTCATCGTCCACGCGATCACCCAGAAGGGCAAGGGGTTCGGCCCGGCGGTCAAGGACCTCGCCGACCAGTTCCACGCGGTCGGCCAGATCGACCCCGAGACCGGCGAGCCTCTCGCGGCTCCGGGAGCCCAGTCGTGGACCTCGGTGTTCGCCGACGAGATCGTCGCCCTCGCCGACGAGGACGCGACGATCGTCGGCATCACCGCCGCGATGCTCCGGCCGGTCGGGCTGCACAAGATGGCCGAGAAGCACCCGGACCGCGTCTTCGACGTCGGCATCGCGGAGCAGCACGCGGTCACCTCCGCGGCGGGGCTCGCCTTCGGCGGTCTCCACCCCGTCGTCGCCCTCTACGCGACCTTCGTCAACCGCGCCTTCGACCAGGTGCTGATGGATGTGGCGCTGCACCGCGCCGGAGTGACGTTCGTGCTCGACCGCGCCGGGGTGACGGGGCCGGACGGTCCGAGCCATCACGGCATGTGGGATCTCGCGATCCTGCAGGTCGTGCCGAACATCCGGCTGTCGGCGCCGCGCGATTCCGTCCGCCTCCGCGAGGAGCTGCGCGAGGCTGTCGGCGTCACCGATGCCCCGACCGTCGTGCGCTTCTCGAAGGGCAACGTCGGCGAGGAGATCGAGGCCCTCGAGCGCCTCTCCGACGGCGTCGACGTGCTCTCGCGCGCCGAGCGCCAGGACGTGCTGGTCGTCACCGTCGGCCCCATGGCGACGATGGGTCTGGACGTCGCGCGCCGCCTCGCGGCGCAGGGCATCGGCGCCACGGTCGTCGACCCGCGCTGGGTCGTCCCCGTGCCCGCCAGCATCATCGAGCTCGCCCGCGACCACCGGCTCGTCATCTCGATCGAGGACGGCGTCCGCGTGGGCGGCATCGGCACCCGCATCCGCCAGGACCTGCGGGAGGCCGGTGTCGACACCGCGGTGACCGAGCTCGGCCTGCCGGATCAGTTCCTCGACCATGCGAAGCGCGAGGAGATCCTGGAGGACGTGGGGCTCACCCCGCAGCACATCGCGCGCGACGTCGTGGCCCAGGTCCTCGGCAGCAAGATCCCCGTGGCGCGCCCGCTGCCCGAAGAGGCCGAGGCGCACGACGAGGCCCGCACCGATTGACGAGGCCTGTCGCAGGACCGATCAGAACCGGTAGACGAGCTCGATCGCTCCGCCCGAGAACGGTGTGGTGCCGACGAGCTCGAACGGCTCGGTGCGGCGCATCGGCAGCAGCGGCCGACCGCTCCCGAGCAGGACGGGCATGATCGTGACCAGGATCTCGTCCAGCGCTCCGATCTCGGCGAGGCCGGCTGCGACGCCGCCTCCGCCGACGACCCAGACGTCGCGACCGCCGGCGGAGTCGCGGATCGCGGGGAGCAGCTCGGCGAGGTCACCGGACGCGAAGCGCACCTCGCCGCCCTCGGGCTGCGGTCGGTCGGCGGAGGTCAGCACCCAGGCGGGGAGCTCGTACGGCCAGGCGCCCTCGCGACGGACGAACTCGTAGGTCGTCGAGCCCATCACCACCGCGCCGACCGTCTCGAGGAACCGGTCGTAGTGCTCCTGGAAGGCCTCGAAGCCGAACTGGAGGAGCCAGTCGAGGCCGTCGTCGGAGTCGGCGATGAAGCCGTCGAGGGAGGAGGCGACGTAATAGACGATGCGGGTCATGCGGGGAGGCTAGACCGGACGTCCGACACGGGACGACGTCTCGGGTCCGGTGCGGGCCGCAGGACCTCAGCCGGACAGGAACGGAGGCGGCTCACGGGAACCGGCGGCTCCTGCGAGCCGAACCGATTCCCGTGAGCCGGAGGTCGTTCTGCCCGCCGCCAGCGCGACCGTCAGTCGACTCCGCGGATCACCGGGTGGTGGAAGGTGTCGCCGAAGGCCCGCTCGCTCGCGCCCACCCGATCGAGGTAGGGCGTCAGTCCGCCCATCTGGAACGGGTAGCCGGCGCCCAGGATCAGGCAGAGATCGATGTCCTCGGCGGCGTGGACGACATCGTCGTCGAGCATCCGCTTCACCTCGTCGGCGAGGCCCGTCTCGACCCGCAGACGCAGCTCCTCGGCGGTCATCGGGTCCGTCCCTCCTGCGACGATCGCCACCGCGCGCTTGTCGACGCCCTTCACCCGGCCCTTCGAGTCGCGCTCGAAGACGTGGCCGAGCTCGGCCAGGCGGTGCAGGTTCTCGCTGTCGAAGAAGCGGTCGGGGAACGCGGCGTGGTGCGTGTCGAGCACGTGCGCCCCGACCTTCAGCCCGACGAGCTCGAGCAGCTCGAACGGAGTCATCGGCAGCCCGAACGGAGCGAGCGACTGCTCGACCACCTCGAACGGCGTGCCGGTGTCGACGGCGTGCATCGCCTCTCCGAGGACCTTCGCGAGGACGCGGTTCACGACGAAGCCCGGGGTGTCACGCGTGATGACGGCGTTCTTCTTGAGCTTCGCCGCCGTCACCATCGCGGTCGACAGCGTCTCCTCGTCGGTGAGAGGAGTCCGGACGACCTCGACGAGCGGCATGACCGCGACCGGGTTGAAGAAGTGGAAGCCGACGAGCCGCTCGGGGTGCTCGAGACGCTCGCCGATCCGCTCGACCGACAACGACGAGGTGTTGGTCGCCAGGACGGCGGTGGGGGAGACGTACCGCTCGATGTCGGCGAAGACGTCCTGCTTCACCGACAGCTCCTCGAAGACGGCCTCGATCACCCAGTCGGCGTCGGCGAAATCGGCGCGATCGGTCGTGCCGGTGATGAGACTCCGGAGCCGGTTCGCCTCGTCGGGGGAGACCCGGCCCTTCGCGAGCAGAGCGTCGATCTCGCCGACGATGCCCGCCACTCCGCGGTCGACCCGCTCCTGGTCGAGGTCGGTGATGACGACGGGCACCTGCAGCCGTCGGACGAAGAGGAGGGCGAACTGCGTGGCCATCAGCCCCGCGCCGACGACGCCGACCTTCGTGACCGGCTTCGCGAGCGCCTTGTCGGGAGCACCGGCAGGACGCTTGGCGCGCTTCTGCACGAGGTCGAAGGCGTAGATGCTCGCGCGGAACTGGTCTCCCGAGATCAGATCGGCGAGGGCCTCGTTCTCGGCGGCGAACCCCTCCTCGCGCGTCGCGCTCTTCGCGCCCTTGAGGAGCTCGAGCGCTCGGTACGGCGAGGCCGCGACGGTCCCGATGCGCGACTCGAGCTGCTTCCGGGCGATGCCGACGGCGACGTCCCACTTCACCATCCGCTCGAGTCGCCCGGGAGCGTTCGGGCGCGAGACGACGACCGTGCCGCCGAGCACGCCGTCGGCCCAGCGCAGCGAGTCCTCGAGGAACGAGGCGGACGGGAAGAGCGCGTCCGCGATGCCCAAGTCGAGGACCTCGCGGGCCTTGAGCGTCCGATTGTTCTTGAGCGGGTTCTCGACCACGACCTTGAGTGCGTTCTCGATGCCGATCAGGTTCGGCAGGAGCCAGCTGCCGCCCCAGCCCGGGATGATGCCGAGGAACACCTCGGGCAGCCCGAGAGCCGGGATGGAGGCGTCGACGGTGCGGTAGTCGGCGTTGAGCGCGATCTCGGTGCCGCCGCCGAGCGCCAGTCCGTTGATGAACACGAAGGACGGGACGCCGAGCTCCGAGAGCATGCCGAGCGTGCGATGGCCGAGCCGCGCCAGCTGGCGGCCGATCTCGCGGCTCGGGATGCTCCCGACCTTGCTCAGGTCGGCGCCCGCGGCGAGGATGAACGGCTTGCCCGTCACCGCGACGCCCTGGATCGCGCCGGCGGCCGCCCGCTCCTTCTGCGCGATCAGCACGTCGGCGAGCTCGAAGAGCGATGCCGGACCGAACGTGTTCGGCCGCGTGTGATCGCGGTCGTTGTCGAGGGTGATGAGCGCGAGCACGCGGCCGCCTGCCAGCGTCACGTCGCGGACGTAGGAGTGGGTGACGACCTCTCCGTCGGAGAGTTCGGCGAGGTCCTCGAAACCGTCGAGCATGATCAGCGTCCCTTCCGTCGTGCGCGCTTGCCGTCGAAGTGCGGGTTCTCCCACACGACGCTCCCGCCCTGCCCCAGGCCCACGCACATGGCGGTGAGGCCGTAGCGCACCTCCGGATGCGCCTCGAACTGCCGGGCGAGCTGGATCATCAGCCGCACCCCCGAGGAGGCCAGGGGATGACCGACGGCGATAGCTCCGCCGTACTCGTTCACGCGCGGATCGTCGTCGTCGATGCCGAAGTGGTCGAGGAAAGACAGCACCTGCACGGCGAAGGCCTCGTTCAGCTCGAAGAGGCCGATGTCCTCGATGGTCAGGCCCGCCTTGCGCAGCGCCTTCTCGGTGCTCGGGACCGGTCCGATCCCCATGATCTCGGGCTCGACTCCGGCGAAGGCGAAGCTGACGAGACGCATCTTCGTCGACAGGCCGAGCTCCTTCGCGGCGTCGGCGCTCGCGAGGAGGGAGACGGTCGCGCCGTCGTTGAGCCCGGAGGAGTTGCCGGCGGTCACCCGCCCGTGCGGGCGGAACGGCGTCCGCAGTCCGGCGAGCCCCTCGAGCGTGGTCTCGGGGCGCGGAGCCTCGTCGGCGGTGGCGAGTCCCCATCCCGCGGCGCTGCGGGTCGCGACGGGGATCAGGTCGGGCTGGATGTCACCGGCGGCGTAGGCCGCGGCGAGCTTCTGCTGACTGCGCAGCGCGTAGCGGTCGGAGCGCTCCTTGGTGAGCTGGGGGAAGCGGTCGTGGATCCGCTCGGCCGTCTTGCCCATGTTCAGCGCCTCGTCGCCCACGAGCCGCTCCGAGAGGAAGCGCGGGTTCGGATCGGCGTTGAAGCCCATGGGGTGGCGCCCCATGTGCTCGACGCCTCCGGCGAGCACGACGTCGTAGGCGCCGAAGGCGATGCCCCCGGCCGTCGTCGTCACGGAGGTCATCGCACCTGCGCACATCCGGTCGATTGCGAAGCCGGGGACGGTGCGGGGGAGCCCCGCGAGGAGTGCAGTGGTGCGCCCCAGGGTGAGGCCCTGATCGCCCTGCTGCGTCGTCGCCGCGATCGCGACCTCGTCGACGCGGTCCTTCGGCAGCGACGGGTTCCGCTCCAGCAGGCCGATCATGGCCTTCACGACCAGGTCGTCTGCCCGCGTCTGCCAGTACACGCCCTTCTCGCCCGCACGTCCGAACGGAGTACGCACTCCATCGACGAACACGACTTCGGATCTCTCGGCCACAATGCCTCCCTGGAACTCACGGTCGCCCCGATCGTAGGAAGAGCACGGTCGCAGCCGGAATCCTTTGCCGCTTCCTACGAAGCGTTTTCCGTGCTGTCCTCGGCCGCTTGGGCGGCTTCCACAAACGCGGTCACCAGCGGACCGGAGGTCGCGTCGACCTGCCAGGCGCGAGCTCCGCCGCGGCGGAGCTCGGCGGCGACGGTCTCGGGAGTGAGCGGCTCCGGCGGGTTCCAGGCGAGGCGGCGCAGCAGCTCCGGGGTGAGCAGGTTCTCGACGGGGAGCGAGAGCAGCTCCGCGATCTCGATGACCACCGCGCGCGCCGACTTGAGCCGCAGATCCGCGGGCGGATTGCGGTCGCCCCAGGCCCGCGGCGGAGGGAGCGTCTCGACGGCGGGCCGCGTCGCCGAGGGGAGGTCCTCGGTCGTCATGCCGCGCTGGATGGCCGTCCACCAGCGGTCGACCTCGCCGCGGCTCGCGCGCCCGGTGAAGTCGCGGCGACCCGAGAGCTGGCCGAGGCTGGTGGGGATGTTGCGGGACACGGCGACGATCGAGGAGTCGGGGATGAGCCGGCCCGGGGCGATGTCGCGCTCGCGCGCGAACGCGTCGCGGGCCAGCCAGAGCTCGCGCGCGACGGCGAGGGCGCGCAGACCGCGGAGGGAGTGCATGCCCGAGAGCCTGCGCCACGGATCCGGGAGCGCCGCCTTGGGCTGGCGAGCGAGCGTCGCCTCGAACTCCTCGCGCGCGATCCTGGTCTTCCGCGCCTCGATGAGCATCTCCTCCATCCGGTCGCGCAGGTCGACGAGGAGCTCGACGTCCTTCGCGGCGTAGACGAGCCAGCTCTGCGGGAGGGGGCGGGTCGACCAGTCGGCCGCGGAGTGCTCCTTGGCCAGGTGGATGCCGAGGAGATCCTCCACCACCGCGCCGAGGCCCACCTTCGGGAGCCCGAGCAGGCGCGCGGCGAGCTCGGTGTCGAAGATGCGGGTCGGGTCGAGTCCGACCTCGCGCAGGCAGGCGAGATCCTGGCTGGCCGCGTGCAGCACCCACTCCTCGTCGCCGATGACGTCCTGCAGGGCGTCCATCCGCCCGATCGCCGGAGGATCGAAGAGGAACGCTCCCGCACCGCGTCGGTAGACCTGGATCAGGTACGCGCGCTGGGAGTAGGTGAAGCCGGACGCGCGCTCCGCGTCGACCGCGACCGGCCCCTCGCCCGCGGCGAGGGCGTCGACGGCGGCGAGGAACTCGTCGGGAGTGGAGAGGACACGGTAATCAGTCACGGTTGTTCCGTCGGAAGGCGAGTGAGGTCACACCGTCGCTCGATACGGGCGGGAGACCCGCGAGCATGCACAACAGCTCCCCCCAGCCTTCCACGTGTGCGGCGAGCTGCGCATCATCGGGGCTCCAGGAGGCGCGGATCTCGATCTGCGCTCCGTCTCCCTGGGCGGCGAGCTCGCCGAATCCGGTGGAGAGGACCTTCGTCGCCGTGCCCGAGGCGGCGTGGTAGGCGGCTCCGCGGGCGTCGAGGGCGTCGATGAGCCACGACCACGCGACCTCGGCCAGGAAGGGGTCGGTGCCGATCTCGACCTCGAGCGGCGCCTGGGCGAAGCAGACGACGCGGAAGGCGCCGCCCCACTGCTCGGGCTCCTCGGGGTCGTGCAGCAGGATGAAGCGGCCCGTCCCCAGCTCGGAGTCGCGTCCGTGCGCGTGCGGCGACACGTCGCCCGAGAGCGCCAGTGCGTACGGCGCGAGCCCGGTGGGGGACGGGATCTCGGACACGGTGAGCTCGGAACGGGTCGAGACCGCGCGGATCGCCTCCGTCGCGGCCCGGAACTCCTCCGGAGGCTGAGACGGCGCTGGGAAGTCGGGCACATTCCGAAGACTAGAGTTCCGGCATGCCCGATGCCCGCAGGCACGCCGCGGAGGGCGGTCGGCGCACCGGCGCCCTCCTCCTCGCCCTCCTCGCCCTCCCCGCTCTCGCCTCCGCCGTCGCGCTCGGCACCTCCGCCCTCGTCACCGCCTTCGTGCGCGGAGTGGTCATCCCGCCCTCGCGACGGAGCGAGGACGCCCGCGTGCTCGACGTGCGTCCCGCCGCCCGCGAGATCGTCCTCGCCGCCGACGCCGACACGACCGTGCACGGCGGCTTCAGCCTCTGGTTCGACGGCGGCCGCGGTCATGCGCGCATCGGTCGCGTGCTCGCGACGGGGCAGGGGCGCGTGGTGCGGGAGCTCGGCACCGTGGACCGGGGGACCCTGCGGCCGGGGGCTCGGGGCCGCATCAACGGCTGGCTGCTCCTCTCCCCCCGGGAGACGGGGCTGCCCTTCAGCTCCGAGCAGGTGCCGACGCAGTACGGGCCCGCACCAGCCTGGCTCTTCCCGGCGGGTGACGGCGGCACGTGGGCGATCCACGTGCACGGCCGGGCGACGCACCGCGAGGAGACCCTGCGCGGTGTGGCCGTGTTCCATCGGGCCGGGCTGAGCTCGCTGGTCGTCTCGTACCGCAACGACGGCGACGCTCCGGCGAGTCCGGACGGCCGCTACGGGCTGGGCGACACGGAGTGGCGGGACGTCGACGCGGCGATCCGCTTCGCGCACCGGCGCGGTGCCCGCTCCGTCGTGCTGATCGGCTGGTCGATGGGCGGGGCGATCTCGCTGCAGACCGCGCTGCGCTCCTCCCTGCGCCACCTGATCGCCGGGGTGGTCCTGGACTCGCCCGTGATCGACTGGCGCGAGACGCTGCGCGGTCAGGCGCGGCTCCGGCGACTCCCTCCCGTGATCGCCGCTCTGGCGCTGACCGCGATGCAGCTCCGGTGGTCGACGGCCGTCACGGGGCAGAGCGAGCTGATACCGCTCCAGGACCTGGACCTCGTGGCGCGTGCCGCTGAACTCACGACTCCGGTGCTGCTGCTGCACAGCGTCGACGACGACTTCGTGCCGAGCGCACCCTCCGAGGCACTCGCCGCCGCGCGGCCCGACCTCGTCGAGCTCGTGCTGGTGCACGGCGCCCGGCACACCCGGATCTGGAACGACGATCCCTCGCGCTGGGAGCAGGCCGTCGTGCAGTGGCTCGACCGGCGGGGGATCAGCGGATCCGCGTCCAGCGCGCGTACGTGAATCCGGCGTCGTCGACCGCGAGCCGCTCGAGCGCGTAGCTCTCGTCGACCGCCGCATCCGTCGTCGCGACGGGAAGCCCGGGGAGGACGACGCGCGGAGCGGTCGTCAGGCAGATCTCGTCGACGAGCCCGGCCGCCAGGAACTGACCCGACAGGGAGGCTCCTCCCTCGCAGACGACGCGTTCGAGCCCGAGGGCGGCGAGGGCGGCGAGCATCTCCGCCGGGCTCATCCGACCGTCGACGGCGGGGACGCGCACCACCTCGACCCCGGGCGGCAGGGGCCCGGTGGCGGCGAGCGACTCCGGGACGAGCAGCAGGACGCGGGCGCCGTCCTGCAGACGCAGCCGGTGGCCGGCGAGGTCGCCGCGCGACGAGATGACGGCCAGCGGGACGCGCCGGGGGACCCGGTAGCCCTCGGCCCGCACGCTCGCGGCGCCCACGAGGACCACCTGCGCCTGCGCCCGGATCACACCGAGGATCGTGCGGTCGACGCGGTTGGTGAGGGTCTCGCTCGTGCCGTCCGAGCCGATGCTCGACCCGTTGACGCTCGCGATCATGTTGAGGCGGACGCGGACCGCGTCCGACGGCCGGTAGGCGTCCTCGATCGCGGCCCTCGCGCCGTCGTCCTCCAGCCGCACCGCGGGTCCGCCGGGGACGAGCGGCTGCAGGATCACGCGGCCGCGTGCGCGCGGATCTGGCGCTTCGTGCGGCCGAGCAGCGCGCTCATCCCTCGCAGACGTAGCGGCGAGACCGCCTCCGAGAGTCCGATCGTCTGAGGGAAGTCGTCGGGCACGGCGAGGACCTGCTCCGGGGTCAGCCCGTCGAGGCCCTGCGCGAGGATCGAGGCGAAGCCGCGGGTCGTCGGCGCCTCGCGCGGTGCGGTCGCGTGCAGGTGGATCACGTCGCCCGCGAACTCGACGACGATGAAGACGGGGGACTGGCACTCCTCGACCCGCTCGAACAGGTCGGGGTGGTCGCGGTAGCGCTCGGGCAGCTCGGGCAGCTCGTTCGAGAACTCGAGGAGGAGCTGGAGCCGCTCCGGCTTCTCGAGGGCGAGGAACTCGTCGCGGATCTCGCGGAGGGCGTCGGGCAGCAGGTCGTCGGTCGGCACCGTGTCGGAAGTCATCGTGTCGATTCTCTCACCGCGTGAGGCCCCGACCGCGGAACGGTCGGGGCCTCACGGACGGTCAGCGGGCGGCCGGGGCCTCGCCGGGCTCGGAGCCCTTGACGATCGGGACGCGCACGGCGCTGCCCCACTCGGTCCACGAGCCGTCGTAGTTGCGCACGCCCTCGAAGCCGAGGAGGTGGGTGAGGACGAACCACGTGTGCGAGGAGCGCTCGCCGATGCGGCAGTATGCGATGACGGTGTCGCCCTCGGCGAGGCCCGCACCGTCGCGGTAGATGCCGTTCAGCTCCTCCAGCGGACGGAAGGTGCCGTCCTCGGCGGCCGACTTGCCCCACGGCACGTTCTTCGCGCTCGGGATGTGGCCGGCGCGCAGCGTCCCCTCCTCCGGGTAGGCGGGTGCCGTGGTGCGCTCGCCCGAGAACTCCTCGGCCGAGCGGACGTCGATCAGCGGGTTGCCGAAGTGCGCGAGCACGTCCTCCTTGAAGGCGCGGATGTCGCCGTCCCGGCGCTCGACGACGGGGTACTCGACCGCCTCCGGCGTCGAGGCGTCGGTGGTCAGGGGGCGGCCGTCGGCGATCCACTTGTCGCGGCCGCCGTCGAGCAGGCGGACGTCCTCGTGACCGAAGAGCGTGAAGACCCACAGGGCGTAGGCCGCCCACCAGTTGTTCTTGTCGCCGTAGATGACGACCGTGGTGTCGCGGGCGATGCCCTTCGCGCCGACCAGGGCCGCGAAGGCCGCTCCGTCGATGTAGTCGCGCTCGACCGGGTCGTTGAGATCGGTGTGCCAGTCGACCTTCACGGAGCCGGGGATGTGCCCGGTCTCGTAGAGGAGGACGTCCTCGTCGGACTCGACGACGACGAGGCCGGGGGTGCCCAGCCGTTGCTCCAGCCACTCACCGCTGACGAGTCGTTCGGGGTGCGCGTAGGCGGCGAACTTCGGCGACGGATCGAGTTCAACGGACAAGGAGGACCTCCAGGGTGGTGCGCGGAGCGCGGGCGTGAATCCAGGAGCGGGCTACGCTGGAGCCCGCCCCTCAGCGACAGTACGCGCCCCCGAGCGCGGGTGCACGGAAGGGGCCGTAAGAGTTCGACACAGAGCCGTCCGGGTCCTCCACGGAGTCCCGCGGCCCGTGCCGCACGGTTCGATGCAGAGTCAGACAGAGCGGCCGGAACCGTCCGGACGCACGATGCGAGGTGCGCGTGATCCCCGACGACGTCCGTTCGACGAGCAGCCTCACGACTCGCTCGCCCCAGATCAGCGGGCACGAGATCGCGTCGACCCTCGTGCCGCCGCGCCAGTTCGAGGGCGCGACCTTCGAGAGCTACCGCCCCGACCCGGAGTACCCGTCCCAGGCGGAGGCGGTCGAGGCGCTGCGCGCGTTCGCCGCCGGCGGCGGCTCCCGCGGGGGCGGCGGCGGGTTCTTCGGCTTCGGCCGGAAGAAGGCCCCGGAGGTGAAGCCGGGCGTGTACCTCGACGGAGGGTTCGGCGTCGGCAAGACGCACCTCCTCGCCGCGATCTGGCACGCGGTGCCGGGCCGCACCTACTTCGGCACGTTCATCGAGTACACCGCCCTCGTCGGCGCGCTCGGGTACGCGGCGACGGTGTCGCTCCTGAAGGGCTCCGCCCTCCTCTGCATCGACGAGTTCGAGCTCGACGACCCGGGTGACACGATGCTGATGACCCGCCTGCTGGGCGAGCTCGTCGCCTCCGGCACCCGGATCGCGGCGACCTCGAACACCCCGCCGAACGCACTCGGCGAGGGCCGGTTCGCGGCCGCCGACTTCCTCCGCGAGATCCACGCGATGGCGGAGCACTTCCAGACGATGCGGATCGACGGCACGGACTACCGCCGTCGCGACATCGAGGGCCACGCTGTCACCCGGACCGACGCCGAGATCGCCGAGGCCCTCGCGCAGGCGCCGACCGACGCCGTCGTCACCGACGACTCCTTCCGCGCGGCCGTGGACCATCTCGGCTCCGTGCACCCCTCGCGCTACATCAAGGTGATCGACGGAGTGGATGCGATCGTGCTGCGCGACGTCGTGGCGCTGACCGACCAGACCGACGCGCTACGCCTCGTCGCGTTCATCGACCGCGTCTACGACGCGCAGATCCCGGTGCTCGCCTCGGGCGTGCCGCTCGACGAGGTCTTCGGGGGCGACATGCTCAGCGGCGGCTACCTCAAGAAGTACCTCCGCTCGATGTCCCGGCTCATCGCGCTGACGAGCATGGCGGCGTTCGCGGCGCCGTCTTCGTAGGATCCGAGCCCCATCGGAGGGTCCGAGTCGTTCCGCAGAGCGCTCCGGCAGGTCCGTGTAACGCGTTGTTCACACGAATCGCTTCCCTGTAACGCGCCCGAAACGCGGCGCCCCTCGGAACGAAACGTCGCACAGCCAGACTGTCCGCGTACTCAAGCGACTCGACTCCGCTGACGCCCAGGCGTTCTCCGGGTCGCTCCTGCGCACCCGAAGAAAGGTTTCAGAATGGATCAAGGCAACACCGCCTTCCTTCTCATCGCCGCGGCACTCGTGCTGCTGATGACGCCGGGACTGGCGTTCTTCTACGGCGGTCTCGTCCGGGCGAAGAGCGTCATCAGCATGATGATGCTCAGCTTCGGAGCGATGGGGCTGATCGGAGTCCTCTGGGTCCTCTACGGCTACGCCATCGCGTTCGGCAACGGCCCCGCGGGCCCCGCCGGCACCGACACCTTCTTCGGGATCGACGGCTTCCTCGGCATCGACGTCGCGCAGATCGGCCTGCAGGGCCTCTACAACGACGCGCTCGGCGAGCAGACCGCGGCCTACCCGACGATCGCGTTCGCGGCGTTCCAGGCCACGTTCGCCATCATCACGGTCGCGCTCATCTCGGGTGCGATCGCCGACCGCGCAAAGTTCGGCGCCTGGATGGTCTTCGCCGGCGTCTGGGCGACCCTGGTGTACTTCCCGGTCGCCTCCTGGGTCTTCAACTTCACCCTCGGTGACGAGGGCGTCGTGGACGGCGGCTGGATCGCCTACAACGTCGGAGCGATCGACTTCGCCGGTGGCACCGCGGTGCACATCAACGCCGGTGCGGCGGCCCTGGCCCTCGCCCTGGTCCTGGGCAAGCGCGTCAACTTCACCAAGGGCGCGCACCAGCCGCACAACCCGCCGTTCGTGCTGCTCGGCGCGGGTCTCCTCTGGTTCGGCTGGTTCGGCTTCAACGCCGGCTCCGAGCTGGCCGCCGACGGCATCGCCGCGATCGCGTTCCTGAACACCATCGCCGCTCCGGCCGCCGCGATCCTCGGCTGGCTCGTCGTCGAGAAGATCAAGGACGGCAAGCCCACCTCGATCGGCGCCGCCTCCGGTGCCGTCGCGGGTCTCGTCGCGATCACCCCCGCGTGCGCCAGCCTGTCGCCGTTCTGGGCGATCGTCCTGGGCATCATCACCGGAGCCGTCTGCGCCCTGGCGATCGACCTGAAGTACCGCCTCGGCTACGACGACTCGCTCGACGTGGTCGGCGTCCACCTTGTCGGCGGTCTCATCGGAACGCTCTACATCGGCTTCTTCGGCACCGACGTCGGACTGTTCCTCGGCGGCGGAGCCGCTCAGCTCGGCGCGCAGGCCCTCGCGGCGTTCACGGTCCTCGCCTACTCCTTCCTGATGACCCTCCTGATCGGCTTCGTGATCCAGAAGACCATCGGGTTCCGCGTCAAGAACGAGGACGAGGTCGCCGGCATCGACACCGCGATCCACGGCGAGGCGGGCTACGTCCTCGCGGACTGACCCCTCCCACCCGCACCGCACCGCACGGGGTGCCGCTCTTCCGAGAGCGGCACCCCGTCGCTGTTCCCGCGCCGCGCCGGGGATCCGGGCTAGGGTTCCCGGGTGCCCTCCTCGCGCTCGGTCGTGTCCCTGCTCCTCCGACTCCTCGGCCGCACCGTCGCGCCGCGGGCCGACGCGCAGCCGCCGGCGCAGCGTCCGTTCCTGACGCCGACGGCGTCGACTCCGGGAGCGAGCGGAGTCGGCCGGACGGTCGAGATCGACCCGGCCCGCCTGCGCGGAGTGCATGCCGGCTACGCGCCGACCGCCGACGGCGACCCCGACCCGGGGGAGATCGTCTGGACCTGGGTCCCCTACGAGGAGGACGACGGGCGTGGCAAGGACCGCCCGGTGCTCGTCCTCGCGGTCGAGAAGGCCGGGACCGTCCTCGCGGTGCGCCTGAGCTCGAAGCAGCACGACGGCTACCTGCCGGTCGGCACGGGGGACTGGGACGCCGAGGGGCGGCCGAGCTGGGTCGACCCGGAGCGGGTGTTCCGCATCCACCCCGCCGGCATGCGTCGCGAGGGCGCGGTGCTCGAGCGCTCGCGGTTCGACCCGATCGCGAAGGCCGTCTCGGCGCGCTACGGCTGGCGCTGACGGCGCCCGCCCGTTCCGGACAGGGCCACGGCGGCTCAGGCCAGAGGATCGATCGGCACGAAGTCCGGGAACTTCGCCGTGCGGCCGTCGCCGGAGGAGGTGCCGGTCAGGCGCCTGCGCACCCACGGGGCCACGTGCTCACGGTAGTACTGCGCGGATCCCTGCCGGGCGGCCGGCTCCGACGGGATGTCCCGCCAGGCGGCGGGCGGGGTCAGCCCGAGGGCCGAGAGGACCTTGGACGCGACGCGGTGGTGACCGCGCGTGCCCATGTGCAGCCGGTCCTCCGACCACATCTCGGGACGCTGGAAGGCGGAGTCGTTCCAGTTGTCGGCGACGACGATGTCGTCGCGTCCGCCGATGCGGTCCAGGACCGCGGTGGTGAGAGCGTCGCCACGGCGCTTGATCATGCGACCCAGCGGCAGTCGGGCGGAGGGGTCGGCGCCGGCCAGGGCGATCAGCACCACGCCCTCCTCGTCGCAGCGGCGGAGCACGTGCGCGTACGAATCGGCGATCCTGTCGATGTCGGCGCGGGGGCGGAGCATGTCGTTGCCGCCGCCGTTGAAGGACAGGTGGGTCGGCTTCAGCGCGAGGGCGGGCTCCAGCTGCTCCGCGACGATGGGCGCGATGAGCCGGCCCCGGATCGCGAGGTTGGCGTAGCCGATCCGCTCGCCGGTCGCCTCGGCCCAGCCCTGCGCGGCCAGGTCGGCCCAGCCGCGGGTGGTCCCGTCGGGCAGCTCGTCGCCGACGCCCTCGGTGAAGGAGTCGCCGATCGCGACGTAGCGGACGGCGGTCATCGGTGTACTCCCCGGCACTGCATCGTCCCACGGTAGCGGGCGGGACGGAGCCCGACCTCGGGGATGGACCGTCAGCCCTCCCAGCCGAGGAGCCAGGTGATGCCGTACCGGTCGCGGACCTGACCGTCGGTCGCTCCCCACGGCTTCGCCCCGAGCGGATCGACGACGGCGCCGCCCTCGGCGAGCCCCTCGAACCACCGCTCGAGCACCTCCGGTTCCGCGGCTCCGAGGAGCGCGAAGAGGACGCCCTCGAGGTGGAGCGACTCCTCGCCGGTCGCCGCGTCCGACGCGGCGAGCGCCACCGGGCCGGTGAGCACGCCGTGGGCGATCGCCTCGCCGGGGCCGTCGGTCCGGCCGAACTGCGCGAAGGTGTGCAGGGCGAGCTCGCCGCCGAAGACGTCGCGATAGAAGCCGAGGGCGGACCGGGCTGTGCCGGGGAACGCGAGGTAGGGCAGCGGCGCAGTCATGCGGGCCACCCTAGAGCGCCGTGCCCGTCCTCGGGAAGCGGCCCGGCACTCAGAAGCCGCGGCCGAAGACGTGGAGGTCGAGGTCGGCGCTCAGCCGATCGCTGACCCGGCGTCCGCGGACGCTGGTGCCGTCGCGGTCCAGGGGCGGGCTCACGACGGCCGCGCCCAGCCGACCGGGGACCGAGAGGACCAGTGCGCCCGACACGCTCGACTTCGCGGGGATCCCGACCGCGCGCATCCAGCGGCCGGAGCCGTCGTAGACCCCGCAGGTGGCCATCACCGAGAGCACGTCACGCGCGACCGAGGGAGGGACGACGCGCTCGCCCGTGACGGGGTTCACTCCGCCGAGGGCGAGAGTCGCGCCCATGACCGCGAGCGCGCGGGTGTCGACGAGAACGGCGCAGGCGCGCGCGTAGGCCGAGACCGCGTCGTCGGCTCCGACGTGCAGCGTGCCCTCGGCGCGCATGAGGTGCGCGAGGGCGTGGTTGCGATCCCCGAGCAGGTGCTCGTTGCGGGCGACGGAGCCGTCGATCTCCAGGGGGCGGCCGGCGAACGCCGACAGACCGCGGAGGATGCGCTCGCTCCGCTCGTCGGCGCCGTCGCCGTCGACGAGGGAGGCGGTGAGCAGCGCGCCCGCGTTCACCATCGGGTTCGGCGGCCGGCCCGTGCCGCTCTCGAGCTTGACGGCGTCGAACGCCTCGCCGGTCGGCTCGATGCCGACCCGCTCGAGAGCGTCACCGGCGGTGTCGAGCAGGGCCAGAGCGAACAGGAACGGCTTCACGGCCGACTGGATGCTGAAGGGCACGTCCGCCTCCTCGCTGGAACGCACGGAGCCGTCGGGCAGCACGAGGGCGAGGGCGAGCAGGTGCGGGTCGGCGGCGGCGAGCTCGGGGATGCTGTCGTCGACGGCGCCGACCTCGTCCCCGTCGTCGGCGAGGACCCGGCGGCGCAGCGCGTCGAGGTCGTAGGTGCGGGGATCGGCGGGGGAGCTCATCCGACCAGCGTGACACGCGCACCTCGACGCAGCGCCTGAGGGCGATCGGCGGTCACCGGATGGATACCCTGGCCGGATGAGCACTCCGCGCCCCCTCGAGCAGTCCGCGAAACTCCGGAACGTCCTCTACGAGATCCGCGGGAAGGCCCTCGTCGAGGCGTCGCGGCTCGAGAGCGAGGGGCACCGCATCCTCAAGCTCAACACCGGCAACCCGGCCGGCTTCGACTTCGAGGCGCCGCACCAGATCGTGCGCGACATGATCGCCGCGGTCCCGAACGCGCACGGGTACAGCGACAGCCGCGGGATCCTCTCGGCACGCCAGGCCGTCACCTACCGCTACGAGGAGATCCCGGGCTTCCCGCCGGTCGATCCCGAGTGGGTGTTCCTGGGCAACGGCGTGTCGGAGCTCATCACGATGACTCTGCAGGCCCTGCTCGACGACGGCGACGAGGTGCTGATCCCGGCGCCCGACTACCCGCTCTGGACGGCGATGACGAGCCTCGCCGGCGGCACGGCGATGCACTACCGCTGCGCGGAGGAGGACGCCTGGCAGCCGGACCTCGAGGACATCCGCTCGAAGATCACGCCGAAGACCAAGGCGATCGTCGTGATCAACCCCAACAACCCGACCGGGGCGGTCTACAGCCGCGCCGTGCTGGAGGGGATCGTCGCCGTCGCCCGCGAGCACTCGCTGCTGCTGCTCGCCGACGAGATCTACGACCGCATCCTCTACGACGACGCGGTGCACATCCCGCTCGCGTCGCTCGCACCGGACCTGCTCTGCCTGACGTTCAACGGGCTGTCGAAGACGTACCGGGTGGCCGGCTACCGCTCCGGATGGATGGCGGTCACGGGGCCGCGGGCGCACGCGGAGGGGTTCCTCGAGGGCATCACCCTGCTCGCGTCGACGCGGCTGTGCCCCAACGTGCCCGGGCAGTACGCGATCCAGGCGGCGCTGTCGGGCGTGCAGTCGATCGAGGCGCTGGTCGCACCGGAGGGGCGGCTGCACCGCCAGCGGGACGCCGCGTGGTCGGGGCTCGAGCGGATCCCGGGCGTCTCGTGCGAACTGCCGCGCGGTGCGCTCTACGCGTTCCCGCGGCTGGACCCCGAGGTGCACGACATCCGCGACGACGGGAGGCTCGTCTACGACCTGCTGATCGCGGAGCACATCCTGCTCGTGCCGGGGACGGGGTTCAACTGGCCGACGCCCGACCACCTCCGCATCGTCACCCTGCCCGAGGAGCGGGTGATCTCGGAGGCGATCGAGCGGCTCGGCAACTTCCTGTCGTCGTACCGGCAGTAGTCGCACGCCGGGCGGGTCAACCCAGGAGTGCGCGCAGGTCCTCCACCGTCCGGCCCTCGAGGGTCGGCCAGAGTACGTGATCGGCGCCCTCGGCGAGCGCCACCTGGTGCGGGACCCCGACGGCCGCTGCACCCGAGGCGACGGCGGCGGCGAGACCCGTCGGGGAGTCCTCGACGGCCGCGCAGTCCTCGATCGCGACTGCGAGGCGGCGGGCGGCGAGCAGGTAGGGCTCGGGATCCGGCTTCCCGTGGACGACGTCGTCGCCCGTGACGATCTCGGCGAAGGAGACCACCTCGGCCAGCGCCTCGGCGACGATCGAGGCGAGTCGCCACGACGAGGTGGTCACGATCGCCTGCGGGATCCCCGCGGCCGTGACGGAGCGGAGCAGTTCGCGCGCTCCGGGTCGCCACGCGATGCCCGCGCGCAGGGCGGCCGCGACGTCGCCCTCGAGCGCGTCCTCGATCGCGGCGTCGTCGAGGTCCACCCCCGCCGCGCGGAGGGCGACGGTGGTCTGCTCCAGGGTCGATCCGACGAGCGCGAGCGCGTCGGCGTCGCTCCAGACTCCGCCGGAGCGCTCGACCAGGGCGTACTGGGCGGCGATCCAGGCGGGCTCGGAGTCGACGAGGGTGCCGTCCATGTCCCAGAGGACGGCGGCGAGCACCCGGCTCACTGCGCGGCCTCCCCGCGGGAGCGGCGCGTACTCAGCACGGGGGAGAGGACGACCGCCAGGACCGCCGCGAGCGGGACGACGGCCAGGCCGGCGCGCAGGCCCGCGCTGTCGGCGATCAGTCCGACGAGCGGCGGCGACAGGAGGAAGCCGAGCCGCATGAGCCACGAGACGAGAGTCACTCCGGTGCCGGCGCGCAACCCCGGGATCTCATCGGCCTCGTGCATCGCGGCGGGGACCGTCGTCGCGAGACCGAAGCCGACGGCGGCGAAGCCGAGGATCGTGCCGGGGACCGAGGGGAGCAGGAGAGCGAGACCCATCCCGATCCCGGCGATCGCTCCTCCGGTGCGCACCACGGCCCGCTGACCGAAGCGGTCGACCAGGCGGTCTCCGAGGGTCCGGCCGACGAACTGGGCGCCGACGAGGGCCACGAAGCCGTAGGCGGCGACGGGG
This sequence comes from Rathayibacter sp. Leaf299, assembly GCF_001423055.1. Lineage (NCBI taxonomy): Bacteria > Bacillati > Actinomycetota > Actinomycetes > Micrococcales > Microbacteriaceae > Rathayibacter > Rathayibacter sp. Leaf299. The sequence goes on along the minus strand of NZ_LMNT01000003.1, from coordinate 235,443 downwards.
GCGCTCGCTCCGAGATCGGCCGACAGGTAGAGGGCCGCCCAGGTCGAGCCCGCGTCCTCGACGAGCGTGCCGGCGATGGCCACGCCGACCAGCGCGGCGAGGACGAGGGCGACCCGCGCGCCGACGCGGGCCCGCGGCGTGCGGTCGCCGGCCACGGGATCCGGTCGGGCCTCGTCGTCGCGGCCCGGGAGGCAGAACCGCAGCGCGACCAGCGCCACGATCGCGAAGAGGGTTCCCGAGAGCACGAGATGGAGGGAGCGGGGGACACCCAGCGCGAGGGCGCCGGCCGCCATCGAGCCGCCGAGCACCGCTCCGATCGACCACACCGCGTGGAAGGAGTTGATGATGGAGCGGCCGTAGCGGCGCTGGACCCGCAGCCCGTGGGTGTTCTGCGCCACGTCGGTGATCGCATCGGTCGCACCGGCCAGGAGGAGTGCCGCGGCGAAGGCGAGCAGGGTCGGCGAGAAGCCGGCGACCATCGTGCCGATCGCGGTCAGGACCGTGCCGGCCACGGCCGCGCGGCCGCTCCCGAAACGCCGGATCACGGAGGCGGAGGCGAGGCCGGCAAGGACCGCGCCGGTCGGGAACGCCGCGATCGCGACTCCGTACGCCGCGTTGTCGAGCAGGAGGTCGGACTTGATCTCGGGGAGTCGGGGCACGAGGTTGGCGAACAGCGCGCCGTTGGTGAGGAACAGGGCCGCGACGGCACCGCGGGCGCGGCGGGCCTCCCTGGTCGGAGGAGCGGAGTCGGGAGCAGGCATGCGTACGAACGTACACGTCATGTGTACGATCGTGCACATGGAGTGCTTCGCAGAAGACGATCGGACGGACCGGCGGACGCCTGCCGGCTCTCCGCGTGCGGTCGGCGATCCGGAGGCCGACCGGTGAGCGGGGAGGACCGGGTGCGCGCGGTCCGGCGCACCGACCCGCATCGGCGAGATCGGATCATCGACGCCTGCCTCGACGTGATCGCGGAGGTCGGCGTCTCCGGGACGTCCCACCGGCGCGTGGCCGCGGCCGCCGATGTCCCGCTCGGCTCGATGACCTACCACTTCGCCGGGATGGACGAGCTGCTGCACGCGGCGTTCGCGCGCTTCTCCGACTCGGTGGCGGCCCAGGCGCAGCGCCGGATGGACGGCGCCTCGACGCGGGACGAGGCGCGGCAGGCACTGGTCGACCTGGTCGTGCACGATGTCTTCGGCAGCCAGCGCGAACTCGTGCTGACGCACGAGCTGTACACGCTCGCCTCCCGGCAGCCCGAGTTCCGCGCTCTGACCCACCGCTGGATGGCGCGGACCCGCGCGGCGCTCGAGCAGCACTTCGATCCCGCGACCGCGCGGATGCTCGACGCGCTGATGGAGGGGCTGACGATCCACCGGGCGCTCGACGACGAACCGGCGGACGACGCCCTGGTGGCGGAGGCGGTGCGCCGCCTCCTCGCCTGACGCCGTCAGGGACGCCGCTGAGCTTCCCTTCGGCGCGGGGCACGTCGGTGACGCTGGTCGATCCCCTCCGTCGTCCTCAGCACGGCTCCTCCGATCCTGCGGCACCGGAGTAGCATCGGCCCGTTCCCGCCGACGAGAGGACCGCCATGACCCCGAGCGACGAGATCGACGCGCTGATCGCCCGCACCCCCGACTGGCGCGGGGAGGTGCTCGCGGAGCTGCGCCGAGTCGTCCTCGCCGCCGAGCCCGGCATCGTCGAGGAGTGGAAGTGGATGGGATCGCCCGTGTGGGAGCTCGACGGGATCCTTTGCGTCGGCGACGTCTTCACGGCGAAGGTCAAGCTCGGCTTCCTCTACGGGGCCTCGCTGCCCGATCCGCACGGGATCTTCAACGGCGAGCTGGGCGGCAACCAGCGCCGCTCGGTCGAGTTCGGCGAGGGCGACACGGTCGACGCGGAGGCGCTCGCCGAGCTCGTCCGCGAGGCCGTGGCGCTCAACCGGCGGAAGGTCGCCGAGCGCGCGGCCGCGAAGGTCGCGAAGCGGGAGGCTGCCAAGGCCGCCCGGGCGGCCGCGAACGGCTGATCCGGCCGCGCACGTTCGGTCGCCGCCGAGCCCGGATCAGGCCCGGGCGGCCTTCACGTAGGCGACGAGCGCGTTCGCGTGCCCGTGGCCGAGTCCGTGCTCCGACTTCAGCCACGCCACGACCTGCATGTGGGGCTCGGAGTCGAGGCGCTCGTCGACGAGATCGAGCCACTCCTGCACCGGTCGACCGTAGGTCTTCTCGATGCTGGGGAAGTAGGAGGCGGGTCCCTTCGGCTTCGAGCCGTCGGCGGGCGGTTCCGGAGCGAGAACGCGGTCGGTCATGGCGACACCCTAGCCAGCGCCCGCCCGCGGCACGAGTGCCCGCGCGAGGGGGCACCGCTCCGTAGGCTCGGAGCGTGACGGTGGAGCGGACGGACGTGCTCGTGGTCGGCGGCGGGCCCGTCGGGGTGTTCCTCGGCGCGCTGCTCGCGCAGGCGGGCGTCGGCGTGCAGGTGTGGGAGAAGCGGGCGTCGGTGCCTGCGGGATCGCGCGCGATCGGCATCCATCCGCCGTCCCTCGACGCGTTCGAGGTGATCGGAGCGGCGGAGCCCGTCCTCGCGGAGGCGGCGCTCGTGACGCACGGCGTCGCGCGCAGCCGGGGCCGCGATCTGGGCGTCCTGTCGTTCGCTCGCGCGTCGCGGACGCATCCCTACGTCGCGACCCTCGATCAGCACCGGACGGAGACGATCCTCCGCGGCCGGTTGGACGCCCTAGACCCGACAGCCCTGCGGACGGGGATCGAGGTGAGCGGCCTGCACCGTCGCGGGACGCAGGTCGAGGTGACGGGCACCGGCCGGCACGGCGAGGCGATCGAGCTGCACGCCTCCTTCGTCGTCGGGGCGGACGGCGCCCGGAGCGCTGTGCGGGAGCTGCTCGGCATCAGCGTCTCCGGCCGCGACTACTCCGATCGTTACGTGATGGGCGACTTCGCCGACCCCGAGGTGGCCTCGCTGGCGTCCTCCGCTCTCGTCGACGTCGGTCCGGAGGGCGTCGTGGAGTCCTTCCCCCTGCCCGGCGGTCGGCGGCGCTACGTCGCGCTCAGCGGACCGGACGCCTCGCTCGGTGCCCCCGCCTGGCGCCCCGACGCGGCTCCGGACACGACGGCGGCGGCCGCGCTCGCCGCGGTCGTCCGCGCGCGCACGGGAGCACCTGTCGACGCGGCGACCTGCACGATGCTCAGCGGCTTCCGGGTCCGCCGGCGCGAGGCGGGCCTCGTCGGGATGGGGCGCGTGGTGCTCGTCGGCGACGCTGCGCACGAGATCAGCCCGATCGGCGGCCAGGGGATGAACCTGGGCTGGCTCGATGCGGCGGAACTCGCTCCGCTCCTGGTGCACGGCGTCCGCTCGGGAACGGCCGGCCCGTGGTCCGCCTTCGCCCGTCGACGGATGCGCGTGGCGCGCCGGGCCGCCCGACAAGCCGAGCTGAACATGGCGCTCGGTCGGCCGCTGGGAGCCGTCGCCCATCGAGGTCGCACGGCCCTCCTGCGCACGCTGCTCGCGCTGCCGACGTCCGATCTTCTGGCGCGCGTCTACGCGATGCGCTGGTCCTGATCCGGGTCAGGCCACGAGACGGGCGCCCGAGAGCCCCAGCTCGACGACGAGCACGAGCGACGCCGCGATCACCAGGCGGAAGAGCAGACGCGTCGGGGGTCCGGTCAGCACGAGGCGGATCCCGACGGCGGCGAGCGCGATCACGGCGAGGGCCCCGGCGACGGCCAGCGCGATGCCCGGCCCGCGCACCGCCTCCGCACCCCCGATCTGACCGAGAAGAACCAGGAGCGCGGCGACGACGAGGGAGCCGAAGGCGACGACGCCCGAGAGCCGGAGTCCCAGTCGGTGCGGGAACCCGCGGACGCCGGTGGCCTCGTCGTCGACCAGGTCCGGCAGCACGTTGGTGCAGTGGATCGCGACGCCGAACACGGCTCCGGTCGCGATCGCCCAGACGGCCGGGAGGGGACCGCCGCCGGCCGCGACGGCGACGACGGGGAGGAGGCCGAACGCGACGACGAAGGGGAGCACCGAGACGGCTGTGCGCTTGAGTCCGGCGTCGTACGCCCAGCCGGCCGCGACCAGCACGATGTGGGCGATCGCCGAGACCGGGCCGAGCAGGAGCGAGAGCACGACCGAGACGGCGGCGGTGACGATCGCGGCGGTCCGCACGGCGCGGACGCTGATCGCTCCGACGGCCGCCGGCTTGTCGATGCGACCGACCGCGCGGTCGCGGTCGACGTCGATCCAGTCGTTCGCGAGCCCGATCGAGAGCTGCCCCGCGAGCACGGCCAGCGCGACGAGCACCACCACGGGGAGGGGTCGACCCGCCGCGGCGGCGAGCACCGTGGCGAGGACCGTGACGGTGACGGTGGGCCCGGGGTGCGACGAAGCCAGGAGGAGGCGCACCCGGGACGTCATCGCCCCAGCCTACGGGCCGCTCCCGTCGTTCAGCCGACCGTGACCGCCGCGCTGGAGGGCCTGCGACCGTGCCGCATCCAGACGAAGAACCCGAGCAGCGTGAACGCTCCGTAGACGACGTACATGAGGCCGGAGGCGTAGTACCCGGCCGAGAAGAGCAGGGGCACGCCCACGACATCGACGGCGACCCAGATCAGCCAGAACTCGACCCACCCCTTCGCCATGCCGTAGGTCGCGAGCAGCGACCCGGTGAAGATCCACGCGTCGCTCCACACCGGCTCGTACGAGCCCAGGGCGCGGAACAGCGGAGTGAGCACCGCGGTGCCGCCGACCATCCCGAGCACCAGGAGCGCGCGGGTCCGCCAGGACGCCCACCGCGGCTCGATCACGGTCGGCGACGACTCCGGGCGGTGCGTCCACCGGTACCAGCCGTAGACGCTCACGATCATGAACATGACCTGCCGTCCGGCCTGTCCGAGCAGGTTCACGGGGTTCGGAGTGCCGAAGAGGGCGCCCATGAAGACCGTGAAGAGCAGGGCGTTGCCGACGAGCCCGACCGGCCAGGCCCAGACCTTCCGCCGCATGCCGCCCAGAGCACTCGCGAGCCCGAAAGCGTTGCCGATGACCTCGCGCCACAGCACCCTCTGGTCGCCCAGGACGATCTGCGCATCGAACAGCCAGTGCACGAGCTCCACGTGATCCTCCTCAGCCCCCTCGTGCAGCAACCGAGGAGGGCCGCGCATTCCCGAGGTCAGAACAGCGAGTAGACCACGTCGAAGCAGACCGCCGCGGCCGCCGTGACCGCGAGTGACGCGAGCACGACCAGCGGGCCGGGCCTGCGACGCAGGACGGCGAGCAGGAGGAACCCGACGCCGAGCACGATCTCGAGCCACCAGTAGACCGGGCTCGTGGTGTCGGCGACGGCGCCCAGCGCCCAGATCCCCTCGCCGATCAGCACCCCCGAGAGCGGAGCGACAGCCGGCACCCGCCAGGCGGTCGTGCCGTGCAGAGTGAGCGCCGCGGCGGCTCCGAGGATCGGGCCGGCGGGGACGGCGAGCAGCCAGAACGGATCGGAGAACGGCGGCGACCAGCCGAAGCCGCGCCAGCCGGTGACCAGGTCGTAGCCCTCGAGCATCGCGAGGAACGAGACGAGGCCGACGACCGCGCCGGGCACGGGACGCACCCGCGTGAGCCGCACGAGGGCGAACACCAGCATCGACCAGCCACCGGACGAGTTGGCGAACGAGTTCAGCGCGGGCGGGAGGACGGTCTGCAGGAGGCTCGTCGCCCCTCCCAGCAGCAGTCCGCCGACGAGGGCGAGGGCGAGGGCGGACAGCAGGGAGGATCGCGAGGCGGAGGGCACGCTCCGATCCTGTCGGACCGCGCGGCCGAGCGGATCGGGGAGAACCCTGATTCCACACCGGCCCGTGCCGGGACGGGCTCAGTCGGCCCGCACCGACACGTTCTCGCCGAGCGGCGTCCAGTCCTCGAAGGAGGAGTCCTCCGGCCCGCCGCCGTCGGGATGGAGCTGCACCGTCCAGGCGCCCGGACCCGACGACACGGTCCCTCCGCCCGTCGTGCAGGCGCTGCTCGACTGAGCGCCGGCGTCGACGATCACGCACTGATCGCCGCGTTCGACGGAGGAGCCGAGGTACACCTCCAGGCCCTCGACCGAGCCCGCGTAGCGCGCCGACTCCGGATCGATCCCGTCGGTGACGACTCCGAGATCCGGCAGTACATCGGTGTCGGTGCGCTCGCGACCGAAGTCCGAGAACGCGATCGGTCCCGCGCATCCCGAGAGCAGCGGCACCGCCGCGAGCACGACCGCGAGCGCGGCGATCCGTCGTCCGTCCCTGGTCCTGCTCCGCGCCATCGAGGCCCCCTTCGCGCTGCGGTCCGCCCACCCTAGCGGGGGAGCGCGATGCCGGGGCCACGAGGGCTCAGGCCGAGCTCTCCCGCACGATCAGGCGCGGCGCGGCCATGTACTCCTCGGCCGCCGTGGTCCCGCCCGCGATCCGGTAGACGAGCCGCTCGACCGCGGTGCGCGCCATGAAGGCGTGGTCGGGATCGATCGTGGTCAGCCTCGGCACCGTGTACTCGCCCTCGAGGATCGCGTCGAAGGCGGCGACCCTGACCTGTCCCGGCACCGGGATCCCTCGATCCGCGAGACCCCGGAGGACCCCGATCCCGACGGTGTCGGTGATGCAGAACACCCCGTCGAAGGGGACGCCGCGGTCGAGGAAGTCGCGGATGCCCCGGGCACCGCCGGCCATCGTGAACTCGCCGACCTCGATGTGCAGCGCCGGGTCGACCGCGAGTCCGGCCTCCTCGTGCGCGCGACGATAGCCCTCGAGGCGCAGACTCGAGACGTCGACCTCGTCGGGTGCCGGATCGTCGACCATCACGATCCGGCGGCAGCCCTTCTCGATCAGATGGGCGACGGCCATCCGGGCCCCGTCCACGTTCGCCATGGCCACGTGATCGACCGGCCCCTCGAAGATGCGCTCGCCGAGGATCACGAGCGGATGATCGACGCGCAGCAGCTCCGTGTCGGCCGCGCCGAGCCCGACGGTGCTCAGGATGATGCCGTCGTACAGCCGCTTCCGGGAGGACGCGAGCGCCCCGAGCTCGTTCTCGCGCTGGGCGCCGGTCTGCTCGATCACGACGCGGAGGTCGTGCTTCTCGGCGGCGGCGATGATCTCGGCAGCGAGCCGGCCGTAGTACGGCCGGTCGATCTCGGGCACCGCGAGTCCGATGGTGCCGGTGCGTCCCGTCCGCAGGTTCCGCGCGGCGACGTTCACCCGGTAGTCGAGCCGCGTGATCACGTCGAGCACCTTCTCGCGCGTGGTCTCGCGGACGTGCGGGTGGTCGTTCAGCACGTGCGACACGGTCATCGCCGAGACCCCGGCCTCTTTCGCCACGTCGTGGATGGTCACCATGACGCACCTCCTCCCCTCGAGCTTCCCACGGGTGCAGGCCCGATCCCGGCACGGGAGCGGAGCCGTGCCGCTTCGTCGTCGGTGAGCGCGAGGAGCGACCCGTGGCGCGCGTCGTCGGGTAGACGCGCGCCACGGACCGGTTCGAACCCTCCGGTCCCGGGTCGGGCGGAGGAGAAGACGCGGTACCCGCGCAGGCCGAACTCATCGATCAGCAGCCAGGTCGTGGTCCCGTCGGGGGAGCGGATGACCGCGGGACCTTCGCCGCGGGCGAGCTCGGGGCGGCCAATCCCCGTCCGCACGGTCTCGAAGCGGCCGTCCAGGGACACTCCGCGCGCGAGCGTGATCGAGGTCGCGTCGGCTCCCGTCGGCGTCTCGACCGTGAAGCGGAGCCACCCGTCGCCGTCGGGGAGGAACGTCGCGTCGATGACGTCGCGACCGGTGTCCAGGGCGATCCTCGCAGAGGAGAAGCGCACGAAGTCCTCCGTCTCGACAACGAGGATCCTCTGGTGGACGGCGGTGCCGCGATCCTGCCCGGGCGGGAAGAGCGCGCTCGAGAAGAAGACCTGCCAGCAGCCGCGCTCCTCGCTCCGGTACGCCTTCGGCGCCCACGCGTTGCCCGCCTCCTCCGGAGCGACGGCTCGCAGCTGGGGATCGCCCCAGTCGACGAGATCCGACGACTCCCACACCAGGATCGACCGGCTGCCGTGCCGCACCGCCCGGTGCCAGTCGTCGACGTCCTCCGTGCGCAGGTCCGTGGCGAGCAGCACGACCCGTCCCGAGGCGGTATCCCGCACGAGGAACGGGTCCCTGGCTCCGCCCTCGCCCACGTCCGAGCGCAGAGGCCCGCCCGGCAGTGCATGGAAGACGAGCGGAGTCGCGTCCGCGCTCACGGCGAACCGCACGGCCTCCCCACCGGGTCCCGGGAGGAAGTAGGCGAGGAGGTACCCGGTCACCCCTTCACGCTGCCGGACACCAGACCGCCCACGATGTGCTTCTGCATCAGGACGAAGAAGACCACCATCGGCAGCAGCACGACGACGCTCAGCGTGAGGAACGCGGGCCAGTTCACTCCGAACTGCCCGACCGCCTTGTACACCTGCAGCACGAGCGTCTGCTTCTCGGACGAGCTGATGAAGACGTTCGGGGTGATGAAGTCGTTCCACACCCACATCGTCTGGAAGACGCCCACGGTGATGAGGATCGGCCGGATCAGGGGGAGCACGATGCGCCAGTAGATCTGCCACGGACCCGCCCCGTCGATCCGCGCGGCCTCGAAGATCTCGAGCGGGAGCGACTTCATGTACCCCTGGATCAGGAAGTAGCAGAAGATCGACCCCGCGGCGTAGAGCAGGATCAGCCCCTCCAGGCTGTCGACCAGACCGGCGCTCGCCAGGAGGCGGTAGAGCGGGATCAGCGTCGCCTGACCGGGCACCAGGAACGCGATGATCAGCACGACCGACACGATCCGGGTGAGGAGCGTGGTGCGCAGCAGCATCGCGTAGGCCGCCATCGAGCCCACGAGGAGCATGAGCGCCACCGACACGACCGTCACGTAGAACGTGTTCGCGAAGGCCCCGACGATCGGGACGGAGGCGAACACGTCGGCGTAGTTGCCGAAGTCGAGGCGGGTCGGCAGGGCGAACGGAGCGTTCGACACCTCCTGCTGCGTCTTCAGCGTGCTGACGACGATGTAGTAGAAGGGTGCGCCGACCAGCGCGGCCAGCGCGATCATGCCGATGCTGGTCAGGGCGCCCGCCACTCCGCGACGGCGCTGAGCGCGCGTGGGACGCGGGCGTCGGCGGGGGACGGGGGGATCGGCGACCGGCGGCGCCGGGGGCAGGGAGACCGCGGTGGTGGTCATGAGGTCCTCTCCTCGAATCGGCGCGAGATGAGCAGCTGCACGGCGACGATCGAGCCGACGACGAGCAGGAACACGACGGCGAGGGCCGAGGCCTTGCCGAACTGCGCCTGGCCGACTCCGTTCTGGATGATCGACTGCGTGATCGTGTAAGTCGAGAACCCCGGCCCGCCCTTGGTCAGGGTGAAGGGCAGGTCGTAGACCTTCAGCCCGCCCGTCATGAGGAGCAGCGTGCTCACCGTCACCGCGGGGGCGAGCAGGGGAAGCGTGATCGAGAAGAAGCGCCGCGGGGCCGACGCCCCGTCGATGCGGGCGACCTCGTAGTAGTCCTCGGGGATCGACTGCAGGTAGGCGAGGTAGAGGATCGCGTGCCAGCCGGTGCTCGACCAGACCCCCACGACGATGACCGAGAGCTGGGCGAGGGCGCCGTTCGAGAGCCACGGCACCGGACCGAGCCCCGCGACGGTCTCGAGCACCCGGTTGATAGCTCCGGAGCCCAGCGGCGACAGGATCAGGCCCCAGACGAGGCCGAGGATCGCGATGCTGGGGATGGCCGGGAAGAAGAGGACGGCTCGGACCGCTCCGCGACCGGCGAAGGGGCGGTTGAGGACGAGGGCCAGAGGGATCGCCAGCGCGGTGACGAGGACCGTGGTCCCGAGGCTGTAGGTCAGCGTGAAGAGGAGCCCGGCCAGCATCGCCGGGTCGCGGACGATGCTGGCGTAGTTCGCGAGTCCGACGAACTCGGAGTCGACGGAGTAGCCGTCGAAGTCGGTCAGGCTGAAGTAGAACGACTGGGCGAGCGGCACGGCGAAGAGCAGGACGAAGACGAGCACGATCGGCACGAGGAACAGGCTCGTGCTGACGGTCTCGCGACGCCGGAGCGGATCGATGCGGGCGCGCCGGACGACGGCGGCGCTTCGGCGCGGTGCGGTGAGGGCTGACATGGTTCTCCGTTCCCGGAGGGCCGGCCCGGCCGGAGCCGGGCCGAGCCCTCAGCCCTGCGACTCGAGTCGCGCCTGCAGCGCCGCCGAGACGTCCTCGGGGGAGGCCTGCCCCTGCACGAGCAGCTGGATCTGGGCGACCGCCTCGGTGCTCAGCGCGTCCTGCTCGCGCGGCCAGGCGATCGAGGGGAGGTAGAAGCGCCCCTCCTGCAGGCCGGCGAGGTTCGGCTCGAGCGCCGGATCGACGACCGGCGTGTAGTTGGCGGTGGTCGTCAGCGCGGAGGTCCCCTCCTGGTAGATCCGGACGCCCTCCTCGCTGCCGAGGAAGCTCAGGAACGCCTCCGCCTCGGCCTCGTGGTCGGTCTTCGCGTTGATCGCGAAGCCGGGGGACGCGGCTCCGGCCCAGAAGCCGGCACCGTCGAGAGTGGGGAAGGGAGCGAACTCGACGTCGAGGTCCGGGGCCTTCTCGCGGACGGCGGGCAGGTTCCACGGTCCGGCAGCGATCATCGCGACGCGTCCGTTCGCGAACTCGTCCACGATCTGGTCGCCGGTCAGGCTGACCACGTCCTGGCTCATCAGCCCGCTGGTGAGCAGCTCGCTCCAGGCGGCGAGCGGCTCGTCCCAGAGGTCGCCGAACTCGGCGCTCCCGTCGAAGATCGCCTCGTCGACCGCGCCGCCCTGCTCGGCGTCGACCGAGCCGACCATCGCCGACAGGCCCATCGGGATCTGCGTGGCGGCGTCGTAGTACGGCACGACCCCGGTGTCCTTCACGCTCGACAGCGCGTCGAGGAAGCCGTCCCAGTCGGTCGGCACCTCCGTGACGCCCGCCGCGTCCAGCAGTGCCCGGTTGTAGAGGATCCCTCCGGCCCAGGAGGAGGTCGACATGCCGTACGCCTTGCCGTCGCTGCTGTACGTCTCGGTGTTGTACGGCGACATCTCGGCCATGAACGGCTCATCGGTCAGGTCCTTCACGAAGCCGCCGTCGATGAGGTTCGTCTTGTTCTCGGCGGCGATCAGGAACACGTCCGCCGCGTTGTTCCCCGCGAGGCGGGTCTGCAGGGTCGAGACGTACTCGGCGACCGGAGGAGCGTTCGAGAACTCGACCGAGATCTCCGGGTTCGCCGCCTCGAAGGCCTCGATGACCGGGGTCATCGTCGCCTCGTTGTCCCAGGAGAAGAAGCTGAGCTCGGTCTTCCCGGAGTCGGCGCCGGCGGACCCGCAGGCGGTCAGGGAGAAGGCGCTCGCCGCGGCGACGGCGAGGGCGGCCGTGCGGAGGGCGACGGCGTGGGGGCGATGCGACATTGCATTCCTCGTTCTGTGGTGGGTGGGTGGGTGGGATCAGGAGAGAGGGAGTCGGAGGTGGGCGTGCCGGGGGACGACGGGCACGAGTCGGTCGCCGTCGTGGTGGAGAAGGTCGAAGACGATCTCGCGGTGCACCCCGTCTCCGCCCGGCACGGCGAAGCGGTGGTAGGCGATGACCCAGTCGTCCGTGCCGGGGACGCGGCAGATCGAGTGGTGGCCGGTCGCGAGGATGCCCTCGGCGGTGTTCTTCTCGAGCAGAACGCCGCCGTCGGTCCAGGGGCCGAAGGGGCTGCGGCCGACCGCCCAGCGCACGCGGTAGTCCTCCTCCCTGGTGTCGTTCTCGGACCAGGTGAGGAAGTAGGCGTCGCCGCGCCGGTGCAGGTGCGCCGCCTCCCGGAACCCGGTCGGCACCCACGAGTGCACCGCGTCCTCGTCGAACGACATCAGGTCGTCGCCCAGGCGCACCAGGTGGGCGACGGAGTTGCCCCAGAGCAGGTAGACCGCACCGTCGTCGTCGACGAACACCGATGGATCGATGGCGGTGCCGGGGAAGCGGCCGGCGGGGACGAGGGGGGTGCCGAGGTCGGCGTAGGGGCCCGCGGCGTCGGTGGCGCGGGCCGCTCCGATGCTGTTGCCCGCCGTGAAGTAGAGGTAGTGGGTGCCGTCCCGCTCGAGAGCGGCGGGCGCCCAGGCGAAGGAGTCGGCCCAGACGACGTCGCGCCCGAGGCGGAGGATCTCGCCCTCGTCCGTCCAGTCGACCAGGTCGGGGGAGGAGTAGCACCGGAAGGCCCGGGCGCCCCAGTCCTGGATGCCGTCGGTCGTCGGGAACAGGTGCCATCTGCCTCCGGAGACGACGAGCGACGGATCGGCGAGGAACCGCTCCAGAGGCGAGGGGGAGGGAGCCCTCGTGCCGGTGTCGTGCATCGCACTCCTTCGTGCTCGCGCTCCTGTATCGATACAGGGTTGATCATGTATCGATAAAGTACGTCGCGCTCGAAGCCGTGTCAAGAGAGCGGAGGAGTGGACTCATCGCCGGGGCGACGACTCCGGCGTCCGGATCACGCTGCGCCGGCGATGCCCGCGACGACCAGGCCCGCGCCGCCGAGAGCCGCGACGACGAGGGTGACCCGTCGCACCGCTGCGCCCGACACTCGGGGCGCGACGAGCATCGCCGCGATCGTCCCGATGACGAGCCCAGCCGCCGCCCAGCCCGCTCCCGACAGATCAGCCGGGGACGGGCCGAGCACCAGCAGCGTCAGCAGGTTGAGGGGGAGCGCGAACGCCTGGAGGGTCGCGCTCGCGACGACGGGTGTCCAGCGGCGCTGGGCGGCGAAGAGGGCGACGGGCGGACCGCCGGCGCCCGCCAGCACGGTGAAGACTCCGCTGAGCGCCCCGGCGAGGACCGCGCCCCGCGCGCCGTCGAGGAACGGGAGTGCACGTCCGCCTGCCACGAGCGCCGTCGCGAGCAGGATCACCACTCCCGCGACGACGGCGAGGGCCGCGGGCCGGACGGCGTCCAGCAGGAGTGCCGCCGGCACGACCAGCAGTGCCGCGGGCACGAGGAGGCGCAGCGCCTCCGCCGGACGCACGTGCCGGAACGATCGGAGGAGGACGACGGCGTTGAGGACGATCGAGAGCGCCAGAACGGTGCGGACGCCGCGGTCGTGGCCGATCGCGAGCACGAGCAGGGGAGAGGCGACCAGCGCGAAACCGACTCCCGACAGCACCTGGCACACCGCGCCGACGGCGACCACGAGCAGGACGAGCGCGCTCAACGCCTCCACGGACGGCTCCCTCTCCGGATCCGAACGGCGGCAGGAGCGACGTGGGTGATCAACGGCTCGCGTCCTGCGCGCGAGGTCGGCGGAGGCGCAGGGCGGTCCGGACGACGATCACCGCGACGATCACGAGCCAGACCCAGAGGTTCGCGGGAGCTCCGAGCAGAGACCGGTGCGCCGTCTCGCACCGCGACGCCGACGGCTCGACGGCGTCGTAGCAGGTGGAGACGGTCGAGAGCGGCGCGAGGACGAGGGTCGCCAGGAGCACGAGACCGATGCCCGTCAGGAGGATCAGCGGTCGCGACATGTCCCGATCCGATCAGATCGCGCGGCCGCAGGAGGCGCGACTCGCCCGGAGCGCACGAAGGCCCGCCGATCGGTGACCGGCGGGCCTTCGCAGGAAGGGTGGCGCGGCCCGCCCTACCTGACCTTCTTGATCGGGAAGATGACCAGCGCTCCGATGATCGCGGCGACCGCGCAGACGGAGAACCAGAGTGCGTAGTTGTTGCCCGACGGGTCGCTGACGTAGACGAGGATGCCGCCGATGAGCGGCGCGATCGTCTGGGGGAGGGCGTTGGCGATGTTGAAGACGCCGAGGTCCTTGCCCGAGTTCTCGGGGTCGGGGAGGACGTCCACGACGAGGGCGAGGTCGACGCCGACGTAGATGCCGTAGGCGATGCCGAGCAGCGCCTCGAGGATGTAGAAGGTGGGGACGTCCTGCACGAAGATCAGCGCGAAGGTCCCGATCGCGAACAGCGCGGTGGAGCTCCAGACGAAGACCTTGCGCCGCCCGATCCGGTCCGACAGCCAGCCGGCGAAGTAGCTGGCTCCGACCAGGGTGGCGGTGTAGATGAGCACGCTCGTCGTGATGACGCCGGGGATGTCCTCGGCGTCGACGCCGATGTGGTTGAGGAGGTAGAAGAATCGGAACGTCGTGAAGCCGAAGCTCGCGAAGGTGATGAGGAAGCGGGACCACCAGGCGAGCGCGTAGTCGGGGTTCTTGCGCGGGCTGACCCAGAAGGTCTCGGCCCAGTCGCGGAGGGTCGCACGCGGCGGAGCGGCGGGCAGGCGGCGGTCGGGGAGGACGACGGCGAAGACGACCATGACGATGATGGCGAGGACCGAGGGGCCGACGAAGAGGATGAGGAGCTGGTCCTGGAACGCCTGCGCGACGTAGGTGCCGCCGAGGACGCCGACGTTCTGCGCGATGCCGAGGGCCGCGGTGATCTTGCCGCGCTGGAACTTGGGCACCTGGTCGGCGATCGTCGCGATGAAGGGCGCGAGCGTCATGTTGGCGCCGAGCTGGGCGAGCGACCAGCCGACCGTGGCGAGAAGGAGGCTGGGCGCCAGCGCCATGATCACGAAGGCCACGGTCATGATGACGGTGCCGGCGACGATCCAGACGCGACGACGGCCGAAGCGGCTCGTCGTGCGGTCCGAGAGCCGACCGAAGACGACGTTGGCGATCGTGGCGAACAGGGCACCGAATCCGCCCAGCACCGCTGCGGCTCCGGTCGCACCGTTCGCGTCGATGACGCCCGCGTCGACGAACGACTGGATCTTGATTCCGATGCCGACGATCGCCGGCCCCAGCAGGGCGATGAAGAACACCAGCTGCGCCGCGAGCAGCCAGAAGATGTAGCTCCCCTTGGCGGGCTCGGTCGGCTCCGGGAAGCCCTGGTCGCGCCTGACCGTCGCGGTCGCCGTCGTCATTCCGGACGGCATACCCGCCGCGGATCCACTCGCAGTTGTCATCTCTGAGTCCTCTCACCGTTGAGTCGACGGGTCTCCACAGCCTCTGCCGAAAACCGAACGTCGTTTGGGAACTGAGTATGCACGGGGCGGATCGACGCCGCAAGAGATCGGACGCAGAAAATCCGACCGATGTATGGTTTTCACGTCGCGGCAGGGACGCCCGACGGATCGGAGCAGAACCACGACCCCGACCGCCCGCCGCGACCCCGCCGATGGCGTGCCCGCCGCGTGAGGACACGCCGGTGAGCACCCGGCCGCCGCGCGTCGGGGAGACTGTCGGAATGGCAGCAGAGCGCAGCATCCGCCACGGGCGGCTCCGGCGACGGTCGGGACGGCGGACCGCGGTGGTCGCGGTGGCGGCGGGACTGGCCGTCCTCGGCGTCAGCGCGACCTCGCTGGTGGCCATCGCGGCCGCGAGCATCAGTCGCAACGTCACCGGCAACGCCGTCGACCTCGGCGTCGAGGCCGACGGCACCGGAGGCCTGCGGCTCGGCGCGATCGAGGGCGGCTTCAGCGTCCTGATCGTCGGCACCGACAACGACGCCGCGCAGGGCGAGCAGTTCGGCGTCCGCGACGCCACGCTCAACGACGTCAACATCCTCCTGCACGTCTCCGAGGACCACGGCAGCGCGACGGTGATCAGCTTCCCGCGCGACCTGATCCTCGACCGCCCCGAGTGCACCGACCCCGAGACGGGAGTCGTCTCACCGGCCGAGACCGCCGCCTCGCTCAACCGTGCGTTCGGCGCCGGGGGACTGGCCTGCGTCAACGACACCCTGCAGGCCTTCACCGGCCTCTCCGTGCCCTACGCCGGCTGGGTCTCGTTCAACGGGGTCATCGAGATGAGCAACGCGGTCGGGGGAGTGCCGATCTGCCTCGCCGGTCCGATCCGGGACACCGACTCCGGGCTCGACCTGCCCGCAGGCGTGTCGACCGTCTCCGGAGAGACGGCGCTCGCGTTCCTGCGCACCCGCAAGGGCGTCGGCGACGGCAGCGATCTTGGGCGCATCTCCTCCCAGCAGCAGTACCTCGCCTCGCTGATGCGCACCGTCCGCTCGGCCGACACGCTCTCGAACCCGCCCGTGCTCTACGGGCTCGCCCAGGCGGCCTCCTCGAACCTGCACCTCTCGACGACGATGACGAACCCGAGCACGATGATCTCCCTCGCGCTCGCCCTCAAGGACATCGACCTCGAGCGGATGGTGTTCGTGCAGTACCCCGCGCTCGACGACCCGGACTACCCGGGGAAGGTCGTCCCGGATCCGGTGCTCGGCGCCGAGCTGATGGCACGGGTCCTGGCGGACGAGCCCGTCGTGCTCGCCCCGGCTCCGGGAGAACCGGTCGAGCCCGCGCCGCCCGCCGTCGAGCCCACGGCCGGCGCACAGGAGCCTGCTCCGCCGCAGGAGCCCGCGGCGGTCGCCGCTCCGGGCCAGACGGCCGCGGAGGAGACCTGCGCGGTCCCCTCCGGCTGAGCCCGGGGCCTCCGATCCGAGGCCTCGGGGATCGTCAGCGCGCGTCGAGCCGCTGCGCCACGTCGGCCGGGAACCCGCCCGTCGAGACGGGGCTCCAGCGCGTCGGAGTGACGCGCAGGAGGGACTTGTCCTGCAGTGCCATCGCCGCGCGGTACTCGTCCCAGTCGGGGTGCTCGCCCGCGATGCAGCGGTAGTAGTCGACCAGTCCGTCCGCGGCCTCGGGCATGTGGAGGACCTCGCCGTCGCCGTCGACCTGGATCCAGGCTCCGTCCCACTCGTCGGACAGCACCAGCACCGACACGGCGGACCGGCGTTCGATGTTCCGGGTCTTCGCGCGGCCCGGATACGTGGAGACGACGATCCGGCCCTCCTCGTCGACCCCGCCGGACACCGGCGACATCTGCGGCCTGCCGTCGCCCCGGGTGGTCGCGACGATCATCCGGTGCCGGGGCCGCACGAAGGCGAGCATCCCGGCACGGTCGACGGCGGTGTTCGTGGAGATCGTCCTGGCCATGCCTCCACGGTAGGCCACCGATGTGATGCGGCTCGCGGTGCGGAGTCAGCCGCCGCGGCGCCCGGACAGGAGCGCGTGGAGCAGCGGCACGATCGACACGATCATGAGCGCGGATCCGAGACCGCCGTCGTCGCTCCGCACCACCGCGCCCGCGATGAGCAGCCCTGCGAACAGGACGGCCGACACCACCCGGCGCACGGTCGCGTCGAGCCGGTTCAGCCGACGCTCGACGCTCGGCACCGTCACCGCGAGAGTGCCGTCCTCGAGGGTCGAGGCGAGCGACTCCAACCGGCGGGGGAGCCGCCAGAGCAGACCGAGGTTCTCGACCGCCTGCCGGCCCAGATCCTGCGCCACGTTGCCGCGCTCCTCCCGGATCAGCCGCTGCGCGTACGGCTCGACCGAGTCCCACAGGTTGAAGGACGGGTCGAGCGCACTGCAGACGCCGGAGGTGAGCGACATGGCCCGGATGATCAGCAGGAAGTTCTCGGGCAGCTGGAACGGCAGCGAGCGGACGACGTCGCCGAACTGCTCGGCGAACTGGCGGAACTCGCGCGGGTCGACTTCACGCAGCTCGGCGAAGCCCATCCCGCCGAAGCGCGCGAACAGCTGCGTCATCGCCTTCTCGAGCTCGCGGGAGTCGGCGGAGGGCAGCAGAACGCCGAGGTCGCGCGCCGCATCGACGAGGCCCTTGCCGTCGCGCGACGCGGCCGCGATGAGCATCGTGCGCAGCCCCGCCCGAGTCGTCGGCGGGACCTCGCCCATCATCCCGAAGTCGATGAAGGTGAGCCGCCAGGGCAGCTCGGCGCCGGGGGTCGGAGTGACGAACACGTTCCCCGGGTGCGGATCCGCGTGGAACCAGCCGGTCGTGAACAACTGGTCGAACATCACCGCGGCGAACACCGGAGCGACGTCGCGCGGGTCGATGCCGGCGGCGCGCAGCCCGTCGGCGTCGGTGATCTTGATCGCGGTGACGTCCTGAAGGGTGAGAACCTTGCGGGTCGAGCGCTCCCAGACGACGTCCGGCACGCCGATCCGCGGGTCGCCGGCGAAGTCCGCGGCGAAGCGGACGGAGTTGGCGGCCTCCTGCAGGTAGTCGATCTCCTCGAGGCTGGTCGCGGCGAACTCCTCGACGAGCGCGGGGGCGTCGACGCGGTCGGAGACGAGGCGGACGTGGGTGAGCCAGCGCCCGACCCGGCGGAGCGCGGCGAGGTCGACGTCGACGATCGCGTCGATCCCGGGTCGCTGCACCTTCAGGATCGCGGTGGTGTGACCGGTGTCGGCCGAGTCGAGCGGCGACAGGAGCGCCCGATGGGCCTGGCCGAGCGACGCCGCCGCCACGGGCGACTCGTCGACTCCGGCGTACGCGCGCTCCAGTGACATGCCGAGCTCGGCCTCGGCGAGGGCGCGGATGCGGGGGAAGGGGACGGGCGGGACCTCGTCCTGCAGTCCCTCGAGCTCCCGCGTGATCTCGGGCGGCAGGACGTCCAGGCGCGACGACATGAACTGCCCGACCTTGATCATCAGACCGCCCAGCTCGACCGCGAGCACGTGGAAGCTGCGGGCGAACCGCCGCATCCGGTGCGGGCGCGTGCGCAGGGCGATCACGTTCAGCCCCAGCCGGGGGAGGACCAGATCGAACCACCAGGTCACCGCGAGGTGCCAGGCGGCGAAGCGCAGGATGCGGCGGTAGCGCCGCCGCTCACTGCTCGCTCGGCGGCCCGGGTCCCCAGGACCCGGGCTGTCCGACGGCACCCGGGTCAGTCCTGCGCGAGGATCGCGTACAGGCGGCGGCGCACGTCCTCGAGTTCGGTCACGGCCTGGCGGATCTGGGCGGGGGTGCCCGAGCGCTGCACCTGCGCGGCGGCCTGCGCCAGCGCGATACCCGCCTTGGGCAGGGCGCCGGCCTCGACGCCGTCGGTCTCGGCGAAGGGGGAGGAGGTTCCGGACGCGGCGACCTGGGCGTGGCCCGCCTCCGTGAGGGAGTAGGTCTTGCGGCCGTTCGACTCGTCGGCCGAGATCAGTCCCTCGTCGGCGAGGAGCTGGAGGGTGGGGTAGACGGAGCCGGGGCTGGGCTTCCAGCTGCCTCCGCTGCGCTCCTCGATCTCGTGGATGATCTGGTAGCCGTGCATGGGCTGCTCCGCGAGGAGCGCCAGGACGGCCGCGCGGACGTCGCCGCGCCCGACCCGGGTGCCGACCCGCTTCTCGAAGCCGGCGCGCGCCTGCTCCATCGCTTGCCAGATGCTGTCGATCGGGTTGCCGGCGCCGAACGCACCGGTCGAGGAAGAGCTGTTCATGATGACCTCCGTTTCTCCGAACGATACTCAGCGACATGTACGCCGACTGTGAGCGACATGATCGGTGCGCAGTCCGACGCGAAGCTCGGGGGGACTCCCGGGCGACGTCGGATCAGAGGGTGCCGCTGTCCGGGACCGGTCGGCGGACCGTGAACTCGAGCGCGAGCTTCGGCGCCGTGCGCGTGTCGTAGACGACCGTGAGGTAGCGCTTCCCGATCCGGGCGCCGAGGGCCGTGAGGAACGGCGCCGCCTCGAGGAGTCGGCCGCGGTGCGGTTCCCGATCGACCGTCACGCAGGTCGTCTCGAGGAGGTCGGAGTGGTGGAGACGGCCGGTCGACGTGTTCCTGGGGGAGCGGACCGCGACGTGGCGGGGATCGCGGGCGCGGAGGACGTCGTTCGCGTGGGCGGCGAGCCGGGTCTCGAGGGCGTCCTTCCGGTCGCCCGGGCCCGCCTTCGCCGTGCGGACCGCGTCCCACAGGGTCGGATAGCGGATCTGCCGGATCTGCTCGACCATCCAGAGCGGCAGGCTCGACGACTCGGCCCTCTCGATGGCGGCGACCTGCTGCGGAGTGAGGTCGACGAAGTTCGACGGATGCGACCGGTTCAACGGATGCCGGTAGTAGGAGTACGAGAGCGAGATGCCGTCGACCCTCGCTCGATCACTGAGGGTCGCCGCGGCGAGCTCGGAGAGGTGCGGCTGGGCGGCGAATCCGAAGACGGGCCCGTCGAGGGACCGCAGGGTCGCCTCCACCCCGGACGGCTCCAGCGGATCTCGGGTCGTCACGGTGGCGGTCATCATGGATGGGCTGCTCCTGGAGGCGTCGGCTGCGGCGGAGAACGGTGCGCCGAACCCTCAGCGGAAGGACCACGTCCCTCCGAACCACTATCTTTATCGTAAAGTTACTTTACGACGAAGGTTTCTGTCTGCACAAGCCGTCGTAGGGTTCGCGAGTGGCCCGATTCGTCGCAAGAGCAGGCTCGTTCGCGCGGACGACGGAGTATCGAGATCGGCATCGCCGCCGGGACCGGTCCGAGTGTGTCGTCCGTCGCCGTTGGAACAGAGGAGCGGCTCGAGGGGCTGTCGTTGGTTCGGACTGACATAATGTGCATTATCGGATATCGCACGAAGGGCGCCTGGCGCTGGTTTCCCATGCCGACGGATCGTCGCCGACCCAGCGCCGACGACGACTACGCGCCGACGAAGTCCGTGATGTCGCCCACCAGGCGCGTGTTCTCCGCCGGGATCGGCTCGACGGCCGCCAGAGCGACCTCGGCGGCGAACTCTCCGACGTTGTAGAGCTTGCCGGCCGACTCGCGGCGCGAGCTGATCGCTCCGGGGTTCGAGCGCTCGAGCAGCGTCGCCGTGATGGTGCCCTCGATCATGTCGCCCGACACCACGACGAACTCGATGCCGCGCTCGGCGAGCTCGGGGATGCGGTCGCGCAGGGCGTCCTCACCCGCGCGCTTGGACAGCGCGACGGGCTCGTACTCGGGCATCGTCGGCGTCGAGCGGATGAAGTGGGCCTGGTGGCTCGTCACGAAGACGATGCGCGAGCCCTCGCCGAGCAGCGGCAGCGCCGCCTCGAGGGTCGCCACCTGGGAGTCGCGGTTCAGGACCATCGCGTAGTCCTCGCCCATGTTGCTCTCCATGCCGCCGGACGCGTTCAGGACCAGCACGTCCAGTCCCCCGAGCTCGTCCTGGATGCGGGCGAAGAGGTCGGTGCGCGACTGAGCGTCGGTGAGATCCGCTCCGACCGCGAAGGCCGAGCCGCCCGCGGCGACGATCTGGTCGACGAGCTTGTTCGCCCGCGGCGCCTTGGAGCGGTAGTTGACGACCACACGGGCGCCCGCCTCGGCGAAGTAGCGGATCGTGTCCGCGCCGATGCCGCGGGAGGAGCCGGTGACGAGGACGCGCTTGCCGTCGAGCGAGCCGGGAGCGAGGGGGTTGGACACGAGGAGATCCTCCAGGACGCCGATGCGAAGACCGGGGCGGGCACGATGACGGGCCGGGGCCCCGACAGGCGATCCTACCGAAACCGTCCGCCCCGCGCCCCTCGACCCGGCCGCCGACCCTCCCAGCCCGCTTCCGGGGGGCCTTGTTACGGTGGAACCGCTCATCCGGGGAAGGAGCAACCAGCATGGACGCTGTCCTCCAGTACGCCTGGATCCTCTGGCTCGCGCTGATCCTGATCTTCGTGATCGTCGAGATGATCACTCTCGAGTTCACGTTCCTGATGCTCGCCGTCGGCAGCGTCGGCGGACTCCTGACCGGCCTCGTCGGAGCGCCCTTCTGGGTGCAGGTCCCGGTCGCCGCGGTCCTCGCGGTGCTGCTGCTGCTGACCGTCCGACCGCCCCTGCTCCGCCTGCTCCGACGCGGCGGTGATCCGGCTCCGATCGGCGCCGACGCCCTGCTCGGACTCGCGGGAAGCGTCGTGATCGCTGGCGACGGTCCCGGCCAGGTCAAGCTGGCCAACGGCGAGACCTGGACGGCCCGCCTGTCGCCGCTCGTCGAATCACGTCCACTCGGTCTCGGCGAACGTGTCGTCGTCACCGCCATCGACGGCGCGACCGCTGTCGTCGTCCCCGCCGAAAGGAGCTCCTCGTGACCACCTCCGCACTCGTGACGACCATCGTCGTCGCGGTGATCGTCGTCTTCGCCCTGGTCGTCCTGTTCAAATCCATCAGGATCGTCCCGCAGGCCACCGCGGGGGTCGTCGAACGGCTCGGCAAGTACCACCGCACGCTGCTGCCGGGCCTCAACCTCGTCATCCCCTTCATCGACCGGGTGCGCCCCTCGGTCGATCTGCGCGAGCAGGTCGTCTCGTTCCCGCCCCAGCCGGTGATCACCGAGGACAACCTCGTCGTGTCGATCGACACGGTCGTCTACTTCCAGGTCACCGACGCCCGCGCGGCCAC
Source organism: Rathayibacter sp. Leaf299 (assembly GCF_001423055.1). Lineage (NCBI taxonomy): Bacteria > Bacillati > Actinomycetota > Actinomycetes > Micrococcales > Microbacteriaceae > Rathayibacter > Rathayibacter sp. Leaf299. The sequence goes on along the minus strand of NZ_LMNT01000003.1, from coordinate 213,240 downwards.
CTACGAGATCGCGAACTACCTCGGCGCCGTCGAGCAGCTCACGACGACCACACTCCGGAACGTGGTCGGTGGTCTGAACCTCGAGGAGGCGCTCACCTCCCGCGACAACATCAACGGACAGCTGCGCATCGTCCTCGACGAGGCCACCACCAAGTGGGGCATCCGCGTCGGCCGCGTGGAGCTCAAGGCGATCGACCCGCCCGCCTCCATCCAGGACTCGATGGAGAAGCAGATGCGCGCCGAGCGAGACCGCCGCGCCGTGATCCTCACCGCCGAGGGCACCAAGCAGTCGCAAATCCTGAACGCGGAGGGGCACCGCCAGGCGGCCATCCTCGCTGCGGAGGGAGACGCGAAGGCCGCGATCCTGCGCGCCGAAGGCGAGGCGAAGGCCATCACGACGGTGTTCGAGGCGATCCACCAGGGCCGTCCGGACAAGGAGCTGCTCGCGTACCAGTACCTGCAGACGCTCCCCAAGCTCGCCGACGGCAGCGCCAACAAGCTCTGGATCGTGCCGAGCGAGCTGACCGAGGCGCTGAAGGGCATCGGTGCCGCGTTCGGCCCGAAGGGCCAGGACCCCGAGCGTCCGCAGGACACCGCGGTCACTCCCCCGGCGCCGCGCTTCTAGGGTCCGCGCACCGTGAGCGACAGGCGGCCGCCGTTCCTCCGGGGACGGCGGCCGCGCGTCATCGCCCACCGCGGCTTCGGGCCGAGCCGGATCGGCAACACCCTGGGTGCGTTCGAGCGGGCACTGGAAGCCGGCGCCGACCTGCTCGAGACCGACGTCCGAGCCTCTCTCGACGGAGTCGCCGTCCTCGTCCACGACGAGGTCGTCCGTGATGCCGAAGGTCGGCCCCACCGGATCGACGCCGAGCGCTGGGAGGACCTCGCGCATCTCGTCCTCCCGGGCGGAGAGACGCTGCTGAGCCTCGAGGACGCACTGCGGCTGCTGCCCGACGCCCTCCTGAACATCGACGTGAAGGCTCGCGCCGCGGTGGTCCCCACTGCACGTGCCGTCGACCGGCAGGGAGCGGGCGACCGCGTCCTGATCACCTCCTTCTCGGAGTCCCGCCGCGCGTCGACCGCGCGGCTGCTCCCCGGAGTGGCCACATCCGCGTCCGCCCCCCGCTTCCTGGCGGCGCTGATCGGAGCGCACCTCCGTCTCCCCGCGCTCGTGCAGCTCGCGCTGCACGGGATGGACGCGCTCCAGGTCCCGGATTCGGCGCTCGGCCTGCGCGTCGCCACTCCCCCGATCCTCGCGCGCCTTCGGGTCACCGGGGCCGAGATCCATCTGTGGACCATCAACGACGCGCAGCGGATGACCCGGCTGCTCGCCCTGGGCGTCGACGGACTCGTCACCGACCGGACGGACCTCGCGCGCCGCGCCGTCGATGACCGGAAATCCCCTCTCACCTGAAGGTTCTCTGGCAAAGGAGACGACCGCAAGACCACCTCCAGGTACGCGGTCGACACTTGTCGGAGTACAGCGAGAGGAGACCACACAATGGCAGATCGAAGCTTGCGAGGAATGAGACTGGGTTCTCAGAGCCTGCAGAGCGAGGAGGGTGTCGTCTTCTCACCGCGTTCGACGCACACCTACCACTGCACGAACTGCGGCCACGACACCGACATGGTGTTCTCGGCCGACGCCGAGGCGCCGGAGACCTGGGAGTGCCGCGCGTGCGGTCACGAGGCCACCCTCCTGGTGGACTCGAAGCCCGTCGTCGTCGACCGCGGTGAGCAGAAGGCGCCCCGTACCCACTGGGACATGCTGCTCGAGCGCCGCACCCGCGCGGAGCTGGAGGAGCTGCTCGAGGAGCGGCTCGCCTACCTGCGCGCCCGTCGAGGCGAGCACAAGATCGGCGCTTAGCGCCGGTCTGCGTCCCGGGGCCGGGGAGCGCGCGTCCGCAGGACGAACGAGACCAGGCCCGTGAGACCTGCGGCGAGGACGTACCAGCCGAGGTTCCGGGACCACACCAGAGCCGGGGTCGTGGTGGAGGCGAGGGGGACCTCGTCCACCATGGCACCCGGCTCGAACCATGTCAGGGAGTCGAGCGTCGAGCCGTCGGGTGCGATGATCGCGCTCGCGCCGACCGTCGAGATGTTCACCACGCTCCGGCCGGTCTCGATCGCCCTCAACCGCGCGATCGCGAGCTGCTGGACGCTCTCGTCCGTGCGCCCGAAGTCGGCGTTGTTCGTCTGGGCGAGGATGATCTCGGCGTCGCCGTCGATCATCGCATTCGTCAGGGCGTCGTCCGAGATGTCGAAGCAGATCGCGATGCCCGCCAGCACGCCGTCGATGTCGAACACGTTCGGCCGGGTGCCGATCGAGTAGTCCCGGCTCACCAGATCGACGAGGTCCGGGGCGAACATCCGCCAGAACGCCCTATCCGGCATGTACTCGGCGAACGGCACCGGATGCACCTTGTCGTAGACCTGAGTCGCGCCCTCCCCCGCCTTCCACAGCAGCGAGCTGTTGTAGAAGACGTCCTCCTCGGGGTTCGTGATCGTACCGACGATGAACGGAGCGTCCATGGTGCGGCTGAGGTAGTCGAGCACCGCTGCCGACTGGGCGTTGCGCGTCGGATCGATGTCGACGCCGTTCTCGGGCCAGACGACCATGTCGACGTCCTCGTCGAGCACGGGAAGAGTCGCGGAAGTGTGGTCCTCGAGGATCTGCCCGCGGTAGCTCTCCGAGAAGAGGCCCGCGTCGGAGTCGCCCTGGATCGCCGCGATACTGGTCGTCCCGTCGGTCGGCGCCGGCCACGCGGGGAACACCAGGGCGACGATCGCGAAGCCGGCGACCGTCGCGACTCGGGCGGTGCCGGGGACCGAGACCTCACGGACGGCCTGCGCCAGGAGCGCCGCGAGGAACGCCACCACGAAGCTCAGCCCGGTGAATCCGATCCAGGCGGCGAGATCGGCCAGCGGGCCCGTCGACTGCGAGAGCGCGAGCCTCCCCCAGGCGAAGCCGCCGTACGGCCAGACGCTCGTGATCGTCTCGCGGCCCGCCCAGAGTGCGGCGAGCAGGGCCGGGATGCCGACCATGCGCCCGAGCGGTCCGGTCCAGACGAAGTGGCCGCGGGTGGACACGAGCGCCATCAGACCGGCGGAGAGGGCGAAGAAGATCGCCTGGAGTCCCGCCAGGGCCGCCCACGGGACGGGCCCGAGGTACAGCGTCAGCCACTCGATGTGGACGCCCCAGAACACGCCGCCGCCGACGAGGCCCACCAGCGCACCGCTCCAGAAGCCGCGACCGGCGAGCGCGAACAGGATCGCCGCGGCGCCCACGATCGCGAGCGGCCAGACGTCGGTGTCCGGGAACCCGCGGTCCAGGACCGCTCCCCCGAGCGCGGCGAGGATCAGCGCGAGCCACAGCGGTGCCGTGCGCCCCGGAGGCGCAGGAGTCGCTCCGGTCATGCGACCGCGGAGTAGGCGACGATGCCCCGGCGCACGAGGTCGAATGCCGTGCGGGCGGCGCGGCCGACCTTGCCGTCGGCGACCACCGAGAGCTGATCGAGGAGGTCGATGGTCTGCTTCGCCCACCGGACGAAGTCTCCGGCCGCCATGTCGGCTTCGCGCAGGACGGCGTCCAAGGGCATCCCGCGGGCCCACATGTTCATCGCGAGCGCGAGGCTCGTCGAGATCGGGTTGCTGCCGGGAAGCCGGTGGTCGCGCTCGACGTCGTCGAGTCGCGCCCAGAGCAGCTGCGTCTTCTCGAGCGCCTCGGGGAAGCCTCCGCGCGGCAGGAACTTCTCGTTGAGCGTCCCCTCCTCGCGCCGCGGCTCGAAGACGAGGCAGCAGGCCATCGCCGCGAGGCCGGCCGGGTCGAGCTCCGTCCACGCCTGCTTCCGGAGGCACTCCGCGACGAGCAGATCGCGCTCCCCGTAGATGCGGCGCAGGGTCCGCCCGTTCGGCGTGAGTGAGAGCTCGCCCGCGTCGTCGCGCCGGAAGTAGCCCAGCTCGAGGAGGACCTCGGTGATGCGGTCGAAGACCTTGGCCACCGCTCCGGTGCGCGAGCGGATCTGGCGCTCGATCTCGTCGGTCTCCCGGCGGAGCTTCCACCACCGCTCGGCCCAGCGCGCGTGCTGCTCCCGATCGGTGCAGGCGTGGCAGGGGTGCGCCTTCATCCGGCGACGGAGCGAGGTCAGCTGCCCCTGCCTCTTTTCGCGCTCGGCGTGCGAGGCGGACTCCCCCCGGATCGCGCCGCGGCGCTCGAGCTCGCTGATCTCGCGCCGGATGGCGGCGTACTGCTCGAAGTCGCCCAGGTGGCACTGCATCGCCGTGACGTAGCCGTCGAGCGACTCCTCCTGCTGGCGCACCCGTCGCGCGAGGTCGACGACGGAGCGGTCGGCCTGGAACTGGGCGAACGAGGACTCGAGGATCTCGCGCGTGCGCGTCCGGCCGAACTGCTCGATGAGGTTGCAGGCCATGTTGTAGCTCGGCCGGAAGCTCGAGTTCAGCGGGTACGTCCGGCGCGAGGCCAGCGACGCCACCGCCTGCGGATTCATCCCGCCGCGCCACTGGATGACGGAGTGGCCCTCGACGTCGATGCCGCGCCGGCCCGCGCGACCGGTCAGCTGGGTGTACTCCCCCGGAGTGATGGGGACGCGGGCCTCGCCGTTGAACTTCTCGAGCTTCTCGAGCACGACCGTGCGGGCGGGCATGTTGATGCCGAGCGCGAGGGTCTCGGTGGCGAAGACGACGCGCACGAGCTTGCGCAGGAACAGCTCCTCGACGACCTCCTTGAAGGCGGGGAGCATGCCCGCGTGGTGGGCGGCGACCCCGCGCTGCAGTCCGTCGAGCCACTCCCAGTAGCCCAGGACGGCGAGGTCCTCGTCGCGGATGGTGCGGCAGCGCTCCTCCACGATGGCGCGGATCTCGTCGCGCTCGTGCCGCTCGGTGAGCCGGACCCCCGAGCGCAGCACCTGGCGCACCGCCTGGTCGCAGCCTGCCCGGCTGAAGACGAAGAAGATGGCGGGGAGGAGGTTCTTGCCCTCGAGGATCTCCACGACCTCGGAGCGCTGGACGAGATCGTCGGCCGGACGGGTGTCCTGGAACCGACCACGACCCCGGCCGCGCGGGCCTCCCCTGCCGCCGCGCTCGACGCGCGTCCCGCCCTGAGCGAGACGCGCCAGCTCGGGGTTGACCCGGTTCGTCGCTGCCCGGCCCGAGGAGTCGAACAGGTCGAGCAGCTTGCCGCCGACGAGCACGTGCTGATCCAGCGGCACCGGGCGCTCCTCCGACACGATGACCTCGGTCTCGCCCCGGACGGTCTGCAGCCAGTCGCCGAACTCCTCGGCGTTCGACACCGTCGCGCTGAGCGAGACGAGGCGGACACGCTGCGGCAGGTGGATGATGACCTCCTCCCACACCGCCCCGCGGAAGCGGTCGGCGAGGTAGTGCACCTCGTCCATCACCACGTACGCGAGATCGCGCAGCAGATCCGAGTCGGCGTAGAGCATGTTCCGCAGGACCTCGGTCGTCATGACGACGATGCGGGCCCGGGCGTTGACGTTCGAGTCGCCGGTCAGGAGGCCCACCTCGGACGCGCCGTAGTCCTCGACGAACTCCTGGAACTTCTGGTTGCTGAGCGCCTTCATCGGCGTCGTGTAGAAGACCTTGGCGGTCGGGTCCTGCATGGCGAGGTGGATCGCGAACTCGGCGACGGCGGTCTTCCCCGCACCCGTGGGGGCCGCGACCAGGACGCTCCGACCGCCGTCGAGAGCGCTGCACGCCTCGTACTGGAACGGATCGAGGTCGAACGCGAGGGTCGAGCGGAACGACTCGACCCTCGCGTGGCCCTGGCGGGTGCGGAACGCGGCGAACCGCTCCGACGGGGACTGATCGCTCACGCGGGCAGGTCGGAGGCGGTGCCGTCGAACACCGGCTGGCGCTTCGCGACGCGACGGTCGTGGAGGATCGCGATGCCGCACGCGAGGAAGAACAGCACGATGATCGGGATCGCGAGCAGGAACATCGAGATCGGGTCCGCCGCGGGAGTCGCGATCGCGGTGAAGAAGACGATCACCATGATCGCGATGCGCCACGACTTCAGGATCAGCATGCCGGGCAGGATCCCGAGGAAGTTCAGCAGCACCAGGAACACCGGCAGCACGAACGCGATGCCGACCATCAGGACGAGCTTGAGCACGAAGTCGTAGTAGTACTTCGCATCGATGAAGCTCGCCGCGTTGTCCCCGGTGAAGCCGGTGAGCAGCTCGACGATGTGCGGGAAGACGAACCAGCCCGCCGCGCATCCGGCGAAGAAGAGCGGAATGGCGGTCAGGATGAACCCGAGCCCGTACCGCATCTCCTTCTTGGTGAGACCGGGGACGAGGAACGCCCAGATCTGGTAGAGCCACACCGGGCTCGCAATCACGATGCCGACCGTCATGGCGATCTGGAGGCGCAGATCGAAGGCGCCCGCGATCGTCGGGAAGTTGAGGATCGCCTCTTTGCCCTGGGTCGACGCCACCTCGAGGATGGGCGCCTTGAGCGACTCGAAGACCCACTCCGAGACGAACCATCCGGCGATGCAACCGAGAACGATCGCGATCGCCGACTTGAAGAGCCGGTTGCGGAGCTCGATCAGGTGAGCGCCGAGGGACATGCGCCCCTCGGGATCCTTCCCCGATCGCTTCGTCCGTGGCTTCTTCGCTGCCACGGACGTCATTACTTGAGCGGTGACTCGGGCGGCGTGGTCGTGCCGGTGCCGGTGGTCGAGCCGGTGGTGGTACCGGTGGACGACGCGGGACCCTCGGTGGAGCGCTCGGAGCCGTCCTCCTCCTTCATGGTCTTGACCTCGCTCTTGAAGATGCGCATCGACTGGCCGACGCTGCGCGCGAGCTGCGGGAGCTTGGGCGCACCGAAGAGCAGGAGGATCACGGCGAGGATGATGAGGAGGTGCCACCCCTGGAGGCCAGCGAACATTGCAGACTCACTTTGCTTGTCGGTTGCGGTGTACCAGGAGCTTACCCCGTTCGACTCGCGCCGACCGGCGATCCTCGGTCCTGTCACGGCGGGAGTCGCGACGCGACTCGTGGGCCCGTCGCACCGCGTCGCGATCGGCGAAGAGCGACGACGGGGGCCGGTCGACGACCGGATCGCCGCCCTCGGGCTGGATCGCGTCGAGCTTCGCGGTGAGCTCGTCGAGCTGCCCGAGCAGAGCGCGACCCCTGCGCCAGTACGACACCAAGAAGAGCGCGAGCACCGCCAGCGCGGCGATCGCGAGCACCGCCCAGATCAGGATCCACGACCACCAGGTCACGACTCCTCCTCCCCGTTGGCCCGCAGAGCTGCGAGAGTCCACTGGGCGACGGCGACGCGAGCGGCGGGCGGAGCGACGACGGTCACGAGGCCGGGCAGGGAGGCGACCAGGCGGGTGAGGCCCTCCAGGTGCGCGACGCGGATCCGGACGAGCACTCCCTGCTCCGCCTCATCGGCGGGAACCGGCGGGAACTCGGCGTCCACGGCGTAGTCGCCGAGGAGCGGGACGGAGCTCGGCGCGACGCGGAGATCGACGAGCAGATCGGAGTCGGACGCCTCGAAGAGGCGGTCCGGCAGCGTGACCTCGTTGCGGCGGCGCAGGATCGGCGATCCGGTGTCGGCGAGACCGCGCATCCGATCGACGCGGAACGTGCGCACGCCCTCGCGGAGGTGGCACCAGCCGCGGAGGTACCAGTCGCGGTCGACGGACTCGAGGAGGAAGGGGTCGACCAGTCGCGACTCCGTCTCGCCGCGGGCGTTGCGGTAGTCGAAGGCGAGCTGGGTCCCCGAGGCCAGAGCGGTCCGGATCACCTCGAGCCCGGCATCGGCTCCGGTGCCGCGCGCGACGGCCACCGCGCTCGGCGCCGAGGAGGCTCCGCGCGACAACTTGCCCATCAGGGCGGCGATGCGGTCGTTGCCCTGGTTCTCGGGCAGGGCGGCGAGGTACTGCATGCCGGCGATAAGCGCGGCCGCCTCCCGCGCCGAGAAGCGGGGCGAGTCGTCGATGGCGACCTGCTGGGTCAGGACGACGTGGTCGTTCTCCTCGAAGTCGTCCCAGCTGATGTCGAACAGGTCGTTCGCCTGGTACTGGGCCGTCTCTCCCGGGATGCCCGACACGGCGATGAGGCGGACGGCGCGCCGCACCTCCTCCGGGGCGATGTCGAAGTGCTCGGCGACCTCGCCGACGCTGACCCGGCCGCGGTCGAGCAGGTACGGGACGAGGGAGAGCAGGACCGCGAGGCGGTCGCGGGCCTGGAGCGTGCGGGGCCTAGCCATCGTGACTCCCTCCGGGGTCGGACTGCAGGCGGTGGTCGGACAGGGAGCGGCGCAGGCGGCGGACCACCGCGTCGCGCAGCTCGAGCGGCTCGAGGACGACGACCTCCGGACCGTAGCCCGCGAGCTCGTCCGCCAGGATGTCGGCGTCGGTGAAGTGGAGGCGGAGCAGGTGCTCGCCCTCCCCCGCCGTCTCGGCACGGCGGCCGAGGCGCAGTGCAGCATCGGAGTCCGGCGCCACCCTCAGGAGCGCGGTGTTGCGGCGCAGCACGTCGTCGAGCTGAGCGAGCGCCGCGACCGCGTGGTCCCCCTCCTCCGGTGGGAACGTGCGGCCCGTCGACGCCACCGGCCCGACGATGCGGGAGAGGAGGAAGGTGCGCGTCCCCTCCGCGCCCTCGTCCCAGGCGTGCAGGTGCCAGCGGCCCTGATGGTTGACGAGGGCCCGCGGCCGGACGATGCGCACGCGCGGCTCGGCGGCGCCGGGCTTGAGGTAGGGGAAGCGGACGACCTGACCGCGGTCGAGCGCGGTGCTCAGCGGCTCGAAGGACGCTTCGCGGACCCGGATGGACGGGCTGATCCCGATCACGGGGTCGACGGACTCCACGCCGATCGAGCGAAGCTTGATCAGCGCTCGGCGGGACTCGGCCGAGAGAGTGCCCTCCCGCCACACCGCGCCGGCGAGGCGGAGCAGGGCGACCTCCTCCGGATCGAAGGAGATGTCGGCGGGGAGGTCGTAGCTGCGCTTCGCGATGCGGTAGCGCACGGTCTGCGTGTTGCCCGGGTCCCCCGGGGCGTCGACCGTCTCGATCGGGATGCCGAGCTCGCGCAGATCGTCCTTGTCGCGCTCGAACTGCCGCTCGAGCGAGGCGCGATCGCCGCGGTCGGACCGCTGGCGGTAGCCCTGCACGGTCGAGAGGACGTCCGACTTGGTCAGTCCGTTCTCGGCGGCCACGAGGGCGAGCACGAGGTTGAACAGACGCTCCTCGGCCGGGATGCGGCTCGAGGGAGAAGCATCGGCGGGCACGCCCTCCAGTCTAGGGCGCAATTGGTCCCATCGATCTCGAGGATCATCCTCGCAGCCGCGTGCCAAAGGCTTTTGTTAGGACTCCAGTTAGATACTGCAAAAATCTCAGGGCCCGAGGAGCTATCGCTACCCACCTACGTGTGACCGTCGACCTGCAACGCCAAATTCGCTTGAACCGATCCATTTCCGTAACGAGATGACGTCAATTTAGGCGCCAGCAGTCCCGGAGGACCAGATGGCACGATTTCCTTCCCAGAGTGGCTTATTGTAAAGTACCAAGTTGCCATCCGCCTGCATCACAAGATTATGAACGCCGTATTGGTTTGCCGTTCCTGTGGACCACCAGACTCGCTGAGTCCACGGAGGAAGATTATAAATGACGACATTGCCGTCACCCTGAAATTTGAGTGTCTTCGACGAAGATGACGATGAATTGGACGACCAGACTGCCCGAGATCCCTTGTAGACTACGAAATTACCGTCGCCTTGAAACACTGCTTTGAATGACCCTTGCGTAAGGCAGAACGTTCCTGCTCTGAAGTCACGTTCCTGGTGAAAAACGTTTCCGTAGCTGTATGAACTTTGGGAACCGCAACTGATCGGCGGTTCGGAAGCGGCTTGAGCTGGCGCCGCGAGGAAGAGGTTAGTTCCCGCGACCAGACCGATGGCCAGGCCCCCTGCCAACAACCGATCCCGCACTTTTCCCCGCATAACAACATCCCCCTCTTAGCCAAGAATATCAATGACAAAGATGAGTGTAGATCCAGCTGGAATCTTCGGATTGTCAGTGTCGCCATATCCTTCGTCCGGTGGCACGATCGCGATGACCTGCGAGCCGACGGGCTGGTCGATGAGGGCCTCGGCGAAGCCGGGGATCACTCCGCCCTGGGTCGTGGAGCCGTCGGCCGCGGTGAAGACGACCGGCGCGCCCTTCTCCCAGCTGGAGTCGAAGGTCTCGCCCGTGCTCCAGAGCCAGCCGGTGTAGGCGACGACGACCTGGTCGCCCTCCTCGACGACCTCGCCGTCGCCCTTCTTCAGCTGCGCGATCTCGAGCTCGGTCGGAGCGTCGCCCGAGGGCTTCGCCAGCCCCGGCTGACCGTTCTCGTCGAGAGTCACGGTCGGGAAGCCGCTGGGAGCGGGCTGCTGCTCGCCGTTCGCGCGGGCGAGCGAGGCGCTCTGCACGTCGGCGACCAGGACGAGGGTGTCCTCGGGCGAGATGCCGAGCTGGGCCGAGGACTCGCCGAAGCCGTCCTCCGGGGCGATCGCGATCGCGACGCGAGAGCCGACCTGCGTGCAGAGCAGGCCGTCGTTCAGGCCCACCAGGCCGGAGCCGCCCACGGCGAAGCGTGCGGTGCTCTCGCCGTCGTACGGGGAGGCCTCGAGCACGCTGCCGTCGGCGCCGTTGACGAGCGTGTAGTCGATCGTGACCAGCTGGCCCTTCTCCAGCGGGTCGCCCGAGCCCTCGATCAGGGTGCTGACCTGCGAGGTCGAGACCTTCAGCGGGCTCGGCACCGTCACGTCGGGCTGCGAGCCGAAGTCGCCGCTCGCCTCGACCGCCGACGACGAGTCGCCGGAGGAGAAGGGGGCGTCGCAGTCGGCCGTCGGCGAGGACGCGGAGCATCCCGCGAGAGCGGCGACGATGCCGATGCTGGCGATGAGCGCGGTGGTGCGGCGCACGGGTCCTCTATTCGACGGGTGGAGCGGGGGCCCGGGTGCGGGGCCATCGAGACGGCGGCCCGGAGGCCGGAATCAGCTTAGACGATGCCCTCGTCGCCCTCGGAGCCGTCCGAGGCCTCCTCGGCGCCGAAGCCGCGCGCCCGCGACAGCTCGGCGCTGGTCGCCGATTCGCGGACCCGCTTGCGGAGGCTCTTGGGGCTGACCGCCCGCTCGCCGAGTGCGCCGGGTGTCCAGGCCTCGACGTCCTCGTCGCTGAAGTCGGTCTTGGACGGGCGGCGCTTGAGCTCGGGGAGCACGGTGTCCGGAGCGAGCCGGCGCGCGGTGATCAGGAAGCCGGTGTGCCCGATCATGCGGTGGTCCGGGCGCACAGCCAGGCCCTCCACGTGCCAGCCGCGCACCATCGTCTCGTTGGAGGAGGGATTGGTGAACAGGCCGGACGCGCGGATCGCCTCGGCCGTCCGCGAGAGCTGCGTCACGGTCGCGACGTAGCAGAGCAGCACTCCGCCGGGGGTGAGGGCCTCGGCGGCGACGTCGAGGCACTCCCACGGCGCGAGCATGTCGAGGACGACGCGGTCGGCCTCGCCGGAGGGCACGGCTCCGGGCAGCTCGTCGACGAGGTCGCCGACCGTGACGCTCCAGTTGTCGGGCGTGTACCCGAGGAACGTCTCGACGTTGGCGCGGGCGACGTCGGCGAACTCGTCGCGACGCTCGAAGGACGCCAGTCGGCCGGTCGGGCCGACCGCGCGCAGGAGCCACAGCGAGAGGGCGCCGGAGCCCACGCCCGCCTCGACGACGCGCGCGCCGGGGAACACGTCCGCGAGCGCGAGGATCTGGGCGGCGTCCTTGGGGTAGACGATCGCCGCTCCGCGCGGCATCGACATCACGAAGTCGGCCAGGAGCGGTCGGAGGGCCAGGTGCTCCACTCCGACGGTGTTGACGACCACGGAGCCGTCGGGCAGGCCGATGATCGTGTCGTGCTCGATCCCTCCGCGGTGCGTGTGGAAGACCTTGCCCGGGATGAGCGTGATGGTGTTCATCCGCCCCTTCGGCCCGGTCAGCTGGACGCGGTCGCCCGCGCGGAAGGGTCCGGAATGCTGCAGTGCCTCACCGGTCATCGGAGGGCCTCCGTCTCGGTCGTGAGCGGTCGGTCGCCGCGGTGCTCGGAGGACACCAGCGCGAGGTCCGCGAGGGTGCGGCCCGCGAGGGTGGGCCAGAGGGAGTAGGGGGCGTCGGAGTCGAGCTCGAGCTGGTGGGGCACGCCGATCGCGGCGGCGCCGGAGGCGACTGCGGCGGCGAGGCCCGCGTGCGAGTCCTCGATCGCCACGCACGCGCCGACGGGCACGCCGAGGGTCCGCGCGGCGAGCAGGTACGCCTCGGGGTCGGGCTTGCTCCGCTCCACCATGTCGCCGCTGACGACGGCGTCGAACGCCGGGAAGGGCAGGCGGTCGACGACGGCGTGCGCCATCCGTCCGATGGACATCGTCACCAGGGCCTGGGGCACGCCCGCGTCTCGCACCGCGGCGAGGAGCTCGAGCGCCCCGGGCCGCCAGGGGATCTCGACGGCCAGCTGCGCGACGACCTCGTCGGTCATCCGGTCGATGATCTGCTCGACGCTGAGGTCGACGCCCTTGCCCTGCAGGATGCGGGCGGAGGCCGGCAGCCCCGATCCGACGAGGCTCATCGCGTCCTCGTGGGTCCAGACACCGCCGTAGGACGCGACGAGCGCGTGCTCGGAGGCCATCCAGTACGGCTCGGTGTCGACGAGCGTGCCGTCCATGTCCCAGAGGACCGCGGCCGGGGCGTCGAGGGTCGGGCGCGCGGCGGAGGAGTCGGAAGTCACGAGCGACCATCGTACCGGCAGCCCTGCAGGAGCCGTCCGTACGCGGACAGCGGAAAGCATCGGCGTCGCGCGGGCGCGGGCGGGGCGGGTCCTATCCTTGTGCAACGGGTGCCCGCGGACCGCGCAGGCCCGGACCTCGAGCCGAACGCGGAGATCGTGCCTATGAACGTGATCAAGGGAAACGTCCTCGTCGTGGCCTTCGAAGGCTGGAACGACGCGGGGGACGCCGCGAGCGGGGCGGTCCGCCTCGTCAAGGACGACGGCGACTACGTGCCCCTGTTCGCGGTCGACGCCGAGCAGTACTACGACTTCCAGTACACCCGTCCGATGCTCTCGATCGGCGAGGACGGCCGGCGCACGCTCGCGTGGCCCGGCACCCAGATCTTCGGACCGGCCGACACCTCCGTCCACGCCGAGAGCGCGCTCTACGTGATGATCGGCACCGAGCCGTCGCGCAGCTGGAAGAGCTTCGCCGCGGAGGTCGTCGACGCGATGCTCGCCATCGACATCTCGGCCGTCGTGTTCCTCGGCGCGATGCTCGCCGACGTCCCGCACACCCGGCCGATCTCGATCTTCGCCTCGAGCGAGAACGCCGAGCTGCGCTCCGAGCTCGAGCTCGAGCGCTCGAGCTACGAGGGCCCCGTCGGCATCCTCAGCGTGATCGGCGACGCGGCGCAGAAGGTCGGGATCCCCGCCGTCTCGATCTGGGCCTCGGTCCCCCACTACGTGCACAACGCGCCGTCGCCCAAGGCGATGCTGGCGCTGCTCGAGAAGCTCGAGGAGGTCGTCGGCCTGGGCATCCCCCGCGGCGACCTCGTCGAGGAGGCCGAGGAGTGGGAGCGCGGGATCGACGCGCTCGCGGCCGACGACGAGGAGATGGCCGCCTACATCGCCCAGCTCGAGCAGGCGCGCGACACGGTCGACTCGCCCGAGGCGAGCGGCGAGGCCATCGCGCAGGAGTTCGAGCGCTACCTCCGTCGCCGTGGCGACGGCCGCTCGGGCGAGGAGCCCTGGCGGGCGTGACCTGCTGAGCCGCGCGTCGCCGCGGCTCCTGCCGAGGATCAGCCCAGGCGGATCCCGAGCAGGGCGTCGACGGTGTCGCGCAGCAGCGCGGGGTCGTCGACCCCGGTCGTCGCGACGGCGTCCACGAGTGCGATCGCGCCCGGAGTGTCCATGTCCTCGCGGAGGACGACACGGAGCCGCTCGAGCACCTCGAGAGCCGAGGCGGTTCCGGTCGCCGCGAGCGACGCCTCCCAGCGGCCGAGGCGCTCGACGGCCGCGGGCAGATCCTCCGGCAGCCACTCCCAGTCGGAGCGGTAGTGGTGCGCGAGGAGCGCGAGGCGGATCGCCCGCGGATCCGCGCCCTGGGCGCGCAGTCGCGACACCAGCACGAGGTTGCCGAGCGACTTGCTCATCTTCTCGCCCTCGTAGCCGACCATGCCGGCGTGCGCGTAGGCGCGGGCGAGCGGGCGGCCGGACAGCGAGGCGGCGTGACCGGCGCTGAACTCGTGGTGCGGGAAGACGAGGTCGCTCCCGCCGCCCTGCAGCGTGAAGTCGGGGCCGAGCCGATCGAGCGCGATGACCGAGCACTCGATGTGCCAGCCGGGGCGGCCTCGACCGACGGCGGAGTCCCAGGCGGGCTCCCCCGGACGCTCGGCGCGCCAGAGCAGCGGGTCGAGCGGGTGCCGCTTGCCGGCCCGCTCCGGATCGCCGCCGCGGAGCGCGAACAGCTCGGCCATGGTGGCGGAGTCGAGTCGGCTCTCGCTGCCGAGGTGCCAGACGGCGCTCTCCGCCGCGGCGACGTCGTAGTAGAGGTCCGCGGCGCCCTCGGTCGCCGCGTCGGGCGCGGGGACGCGGTAGGCCACTCCGTCGCGCTCGAGACGGGCGACCGCGTCGGCGATCGGCGCGACGGTCTCGGTGACGCCGATGTAGTGCGCCGGCGGCAGGATGCGCAGCGCGGCCATGTCCCCGCGGAACAGCTCCACCTGCTCCTCGGCGAGGTCCCGCCAGTCGACGCCGGTCGCCGTCGCGCGCTCGAGCAGCGGGTCGTCGACGTCGGTGATGTTCTGCGCGTAGTCGACCTCGAGACCGGCGTCGCGCCAGAGCCGCTGCACTGTGTCGAAAGCGAGATAGGTCGACGCGTGACCGAGATGGGTGGCGTCGTACGGCGTGATTCCGCAGACGTAGAGGCGGGCGGTCCCCTCCGGGGCCGCGAGCTCGACGAGCCCGCCGGTCGAGGTGTCGTGGATCCGGGGCACGGGTCCGGCTCCCGGCAGAGCGGGGAGGTCCGGGGAGGTCCAGGCGCGCATCTAGGCGGCGATGAGCCCGGTGCTGAGCGCGACCATCAGGACGCCGCCGAGCAGGATCCGGTAGATCACGAACGGGAGGAAGCTGCGGCGCGAGATGTAGCCCATGAAGAACGCGATCACGACGAAGCCGACGACGAACGCGACCACCGTCGCCACGAGCGTCTCGACTCCGCCGACCTGGATCTGGTTCGGCAGGACCTCGGGATCGGTGAGGCTCTTGTAGAGCTGGTAGAGCCCGCTGCCGAACACGGCGGGGATGGCCAGGAGGAACGAGTAGCGGGCCGCCGCGGCGCGCTCGTAGCCCATGAAGAGACCGGCGGTGATGGTGCCGCCCGAGCGCGAGACGCCCGGGATGAGGGCCAGCGCCTGGGCGCCGCCGTAGATGAGTCCGTCGCGGCCGTTCAGATCGCGCAGGCGGCGCTTCTTCGCTCCGACGTGGTCGGCGATGCCGAGCAGGATGCCGAAGAGGATGAGCGTCGTGGCGACCACCCAGAGCGAGCGGAGCGTCGTCTCGATCGCGTCCTGGAAGATCAGGCCGAGGACGATGATCGGGAGGCTGCCGATGATGATCAGCCAGCCCATCCGGGCGTTCGGGTCGGAGCGGGGCACGCGGCCCACGAGCGACCGGCACCAGTTGCCGACGATCTTCACGATGTCGCGCCAGAAGTAGATGATCACCGCGGTCTCGGTGCCCAGCTGCGTGATCGCGGTGAACGCCGCACCCGTGTCGCGGCCGCCCAGGCCCGGCAGCAGCTCGCTGACGATGCGGAGGTGGGCGCTGGAGGAGATGGGGAGGAATTCGGTCAGACCCTGGACGAGTCCCAGGATCAGCGCTTCGAGCAGGCCCATGCGTCACTTTCGAGGAGGGCTGGGGCGTCGTCGGCCAGCAGGCGGTCGGTGGCGGTCGGAAGGCCGGCCTCAGGATCGCAGGAGCAGATCGGTCAGGACCTTCCTGCCAAACACTAGTGCGTCGAGCGGAACCCGCTCATCGACCCCGTGGAACAGCGCGGGGAAGTCGAGGGACCCCGGCAGCTGCAGCGGCGCGAAGCCGTAGCCCGTGATGCCGAGGGTCGAGAGGGCCTTGTTGTCGGTCCCTCCGGAGAGCAGGTAGGGCAGCACCTCGGCCTCGGGGTCGAACCGCCGGAGCGACGCCGCCATGCTGTCGACCAGGGGGCCTGCGAACGGGACCTCGAGGCCGATGTCGCGGTGCTGGACCTCGATCTCGATGTGCTCGCCGGCGAGCTCGCGGATGCGCTCGAGCACCGCGTCCTCCTCGCCGGGGAGCACGCGGACGTCGACGACGGCCTCGGCGAACTCGGGGATGACGTTGGCCTTGTAGCCGGCGGAGAGCATCGAGGGGTTCGCTGTGGTGCGCAGCGTGGCCGCGATGAAGCGCGAGGCGGTGCCCGTGGCGATGGCGAGCTCCTCCGGAGTGCTGCGCTGGGGGTCGCGGCCGAGGATGCGGGCGACCTCGCCGAGGAGCTCGCGCGTGGTGTCGGTGAGGCGGGTGGGCCACTCCTCGCGGCCGATGCGCGCGATCGCCTCGGCCAGGCGCGTGACCGCGTTCTCGCGGTTGATCTGCGAGCCGTGTCCGGCGGTGCCGTGGGCGCGGAGCTTGAGCCAGAGCAGCGCCTTCTCTCCGGTCTGCACGAGGTAGGCGCGCGTGCCGTCGAGGTCGATGGAGTAGCCGCCGACCTCGCTGATCGCCTCCGTCGCCCCGTCGAACAGCTCGGGACGGGTCTTCACGAGGTGCCCGGAGCCGCGCACGCCGCCCGCCTCCTCGTCGGCGAAGAACGCGACGACGAGGTCACGGGAGGGTCGACGACCTGAGCGGAGGACGTCGCCGAGCGACGCCAGGATCATCGCGTCCATGTTCTTCATGTCGACGGCGCCGCGCCCCCAGAGCATGCCGTCCTTGATGACGCCGCCGAAGGGGTCCACGCTCCAGTCCTCGGCGATCGCCGGGACCACGTCGAGGTGCCCGTGCACGACGAGGGCGCCGCGCTCGCGGTCCTCCCCCGCGACCCGGGCGACGACGCTCGTGCGTCCCGGGTCGGAGTCGACGAGCTCCGGCTCGAGGCCGAGGTCGCGCAGGTACGACGCGACGTACTCGGCGGCCTCCCGCTCGGGCTCCGCCCGGCCCTCGCCGTAGTTGCTCGTGTCGAAGCGGATGAGGTCGCGCGCGATCAGCGCGGTCTCGTCGAGCTCCTGGTCGGGGACGGAGGAGGAGGAGGCGCTGGTCATGCCCCCACGCTACCGGCGGGCCGCGGTCATGGACCGCTCCGAAACCGTGCTAATGTCTTCTTCGGCCGCGGAAACGCAGGCCGGAGACAACACTCGTCCGGGTGGCGGAAATGGCAGACGCGCTAGCTTGAGGTGCTAGTGCCCGTATAGGGCGTGGGGGTTCAAGTCCCCCCTCGGACACAGATCGAGAACGACGCACCGGAACCCCTGTTCCTCTTCGGAGGAGCGGGGGTTCTCGTGTTCCCGGAGGCGCTCCGCTCGGTTCGGACGCTCGGCTTTGTCGGGATCGGGCCGGCGGGCGGGCTCGGATCACGCCGGGGGTATCGTGCGGGCAGCCCACTCGCGGATCACGCGGTCGAACCGCTCCGGGTCCAGGTTGTACTCCCCTCCGTGCACCGTGTCGGGGAACGCGGCCACCTCGACGAACCGCGCGTTCGCCGCGGCGAAGCGCTCCGTCAGCGCGAAGGGGACCTCCGGATCGCCGACGGAGTGCACGACGAGGGTCGGCACGGACACCAGCGGACCGGCGCCCCAGTCGAGGGCGTCGAGGTCGATCGGAGCGGGGAGCCCGACGATCCTGCTGAGGACCGGATCGCCGAGGGCCCACTCCGCGAGCCGCCCCGCCCCGCTGGGAAGACCGGCGCGAGCCGCACCGTGACGGATGGCTCCGCGCCAGGTGGTCGCGGGGCAGACGAGGACGAGGCCGGCGATGCGGGCGCGATGCGCCGAGCGCTCGTGGAGCAGGAGCGCGATCTGCGCGCCGAGCGACCAGCCGACGAGGACGATCGACCGGGCGCCCTGCGCGACGGCGTGATCCAGGGCCGCCTCCACGTCGGCCCACTCGGCCTGTCCGAGCATCGACGCGGCCCGCGGAGTGCCGGGGCCGTCGCCGTCGCCGCGGAAGGAGGGGACGATCGAGGTGAAGCCGAGCTGCCGAGCGACGGGGACGGAGCGCAGCGACGTGATGCGCGTGGTGCGGATGCCGTGGATGTGCACGGTCCACACATCGGCCTCGGGACCCGTGCCCGGGAAGACCCAGGCGGGGGCCGTTCCTCCGGGGACGGCGAGGTCGACGGAGCCGACCTCGACCCCGAGCTGCTGCGGTGCGGCGAACACGTGACCGGTCCACCGGACGGGACCCGGGCTGATCGCGGCGCCCCAGGAGTCGAGGACTTCGCGCTCGACCAGGCGTCCCGAGTCGCGGGTGCCGAGGACGGCGCCGACGCGCACGTGCCCGTCGCGCGACGGGGACCAGATCCCGAAGGACCCGGGACGGGTCGTCGCGTCGTCGGCGTCGAGGACGACGGACTCGGCCGACGCCGAACGGAGACGCACGAACCTCGGCCGACCGCCGAGCACGACGCGGCGGGCGAGCAGCACCCCGACCGCGGCGACCACGGCTCCGACCGCCCCTGCCGCGGCGACGACGGTCGCAGCGGCGCGCTCCCCCGGCACCGGGCTCAGACGGCGGCCGCGCGCGCGGACGTCCAGCCCAGGGCGGGCGCGACCGACTCGGCGACGGTCTGCAGGAGCCGCGCGTTGTACTCGACGCCCAACTGGTTCGGCACGGTGAGCAGGAGCGTGTCCGCCTCCTGCACGGCGGCGTCGGCGGCGAGCTCCGAGGCGATGAGGTCGGGCTCACCGGTGAAGCTGCGACCGAAGCGCGCCGGCACGCCCTCGAGGGACGCGACCTGGTCCGCTCCCCCGCGGCCGCCGAAGTAGAGGCGGTCGAGCTCGCTCGTGATCGGGAGGACGCTGCGCGAGACCGAGACGCGCGGCTCGCGCTGCCAGCCGGCCTCGGCCCAGGCCGAGCGGTACTCGCGGATCTGCCGCGCCTGGAGCTCGTCGAAGGGGATGCCCTCCTCCTCGAGCAGGAGGGTCGAGGACTGCAGGTTCATGCCCTGCTCGGCGGCCCAGCGCGCCGTGGCGAAGCTGCCGGCGCCCCACCAGATGCGGTCCTCGAGTCCGGGAGAGCGCGGTTCGATCGGGAGCGGGAGCGACTGACGCGTCATCGCCGGGTCGGACTGCGCCACAGGAGCACCGGAGAGCGCCTCGCGGAAGAGCTGCACCTTGTGCCGGGCGAGGTCGGCGTCGGTCATTCCTTCCGGGGGCACGAAGCCGAACGCCTCGGAGCCGCGCAGAGCGGTCTCGGGCGATCCCCGGCTCACGCCGAGCTCGAGCCTGCCGCCCGAGATGAGGTCGGTCGCCGCCGCCTCCTCTGCCATGTAGAGGGGGTTCTCGTAGCGCATGTCGATCACGCCCGTGCCGATCTCGATGCGGCGGGTGCGAGCGGCGATCGCTGCCAGCAGCGGGAAGGGCGAGGCGAGCTGCGTCGCGAAGTGGTGCACGCGCACGTAGGCGCCGTCGAGCCCGATCTCCTCCGCGGCCTCGGCGAGCTCGATGGTCTGGAGGAGCACATCGCGTGCGGTGTGGGTCATCGACCCCGGCACCGACTGGTAGTGGCCGAAGGAGAGGAAGCCGATGCGCGAGACCATGCCTGCTTCAGCACCCGCGGACGGCTCGGTATTCCCGGGCCGGATCTCAGAGCGCGTCGAAGTCGGCCGAGATCGACGCGGCGATCTCGATGTCCTCGGGCTTCAGGGCGAGCGGCTCCTCGTGGGAGGCGAAGGCGGCGGCGCGGCTCATCGTGCCGTAGCCGCCTCCTTGGCCCGAGGTGTGCGGCCGCAGACCGGGCTCGAACAGGGTGAGCACGCGGGGCTGGCCGAGCCCGAGGGCGGAGGCGTACGCGGCGGCGCGCTCCTGCGCGTCGCGGACGGCCGCCACGCGGACCTCGCGCTCCACGCTCGCCCGTCGGGCGGCGGTCAGATCCCAGTCGACTCCCGAGACCACGACGCCCGGCAGTCCGGACACCGACGACACCCATCGGCCGAGTGCGTCGAAATCCCGGTACTTGACCCGCACGCTCGCCGCGGCGATGTGGAAGACCTCGGCCACGTCCGAGTCCTTGAGGAATCGGCGGACGGTCGAGACCGACACCTGGTCGGCCGACCACCACGTGGCCGCTCCGGACTGCTGCTCGGCGCGGGCCTGATCGCGCACGGTGGCGTGCAGCGACGAGACCTCGGCGAGCACCGCCGAGCGGGACCGCGACTCGCGGCGGATCTCGAGTCGGACGGTCCCCCGCTCGGCGGGGTGGAAGTGCTGCGCGGTGCCGGCGACGGTGAGGGTGACCATGCCCTCATGGTGCCCCATCCGCCTCCGCCGCGCCCCTCCGCCGCCCTCCGGCGTGCTGCCGCGTCACCCGCGCGACTCGAGCGACCTCCGGATCGTGTCGGCGAGGGCGCGCTCGACGGAGAGGTTGCTGAGGATCTGCTCGCGGTAGCCGCCCCGGGCGGGCGGGACGGGGCGTCCCGAGACCGGGTCGGCGGATCCGCGGAGGGCGCGCTCGCCGTCGGCGATCGACTGCTCGAGCAGCTCGAGGCGCCGTGCGAGACGGTCGGATTGGAAGCCCTCGGCGGTGATCCGCTCGTCGGGGGCGGTGGGGAAGGGCGAGGTGGTCGCGCTCATGGTGGTCCGATCCTTCGGGGCGCCCGGAATCGGCGCCGTCACCAGGGAGACACGGGAGAGGCCGTTCCATGACGCGGTGGCGCGGAATCAAGGTCGGGCGTGGCGCGAAGCGTCGCCTCCGGATCAGTCGCGGAAGACCGACAGGTGCTGGTTCTCGACGATCGCGAGGGTGCGGACGAGGCGGGTGTAGCGCTCGACGAGCTCCCCCTCCTCGGCGCCCTGGCCCAGCAGGGCCGAGATGCTCTCGGCGGGGAACAGCCCGACGATCTCCATCGCGACCGCCCGGGCGTGCTCGAACGACAGCGCGCGGGCGTACTCGAGGGCGCGGGCGAGCTGGGGGCGCTCGCCGTCGGCCGGCCGGGCGTCCGCTCCGCTCGCCGCGGCGTGCGCCAGGACGGCCACGAACACACGGGCGATCTCGTCGACGCGCAGGGCCCGCACGAGCGTGAGCAGGCGGGAGGAGACGCGCGTCACTCCGCGGGCCAGGAGCTCGCCGCTCAGGGCGCGCACCTCGATGACGTCGCCGCCCGTGAACTCCCCCGACACCCGCTTGATCCCGGAGGCGAAGAGGCTCGACCCGGAGTGGACGCTCCGCTCGGCCTCGAGGTTGATCTCGACCCGCCCGCGCGCCGTGGCGACGCCCGAGATCCAGCGCTGCTCCACTGCGGGGTGCGCGTGCACCGCGCGGACGAGCGTGCCGGGGCCGGGGCTCTCGAGGGCGCGCAGGATGACCTCGGGGGTCCGCGCGCCGGCGATCCTCGTCGAGACGCCGTTGTGCGCGGCGAGCTCGGCCGCCTTGAGCTTCGAGCGGATCCCTCCGCGCCCGGTGCCGCCCTTCTGCACGCCGATGCCGCGCAGCTCGGCGATGCCCAGCTCGTCGAGGTGCACGCCCTCGGCGATGCTGCCGGCGAAGACGCCGGGCACGTCGGTGAGCAGCAGGAGGAGGTCGGCGCCCAGGAGCATCGCGATGCCGCCGGCGACCCCGTCGTTGTCGGAGCCCGCCGAGTCGATGGTGTCGTTGCCGTTGACGATCGGCACCACTCCGGCGTCGAGCGCGTGGCGGATCGCCTCGGCCACGTGCGACATCTGCCGAGGGGAGGCCAGGTCGGACTCGCCGATCAGGATCTGGGCGACGAGCGACCCGGACAGCTCGGCGACCGAGCGGTAGAAGCCCATGAGCACGGTCTGGCCCACCGCGGCGGCGAGCCTCGAGCTGATCGGCTCGTCCTGCGAGCGGGCGAAGAGGGCGCGGCCGGAGGAGACGGCGCCGGAGGAGACGAGGACCACGTCCCAGCCGAGACCGCGGGCCGTGAAGGCGCTCTCGAGGGCGCTGGCCAGGAGCACGGGGTCGGGTCCGGACTGCTTGGTGACGGAGCTCGAGCCCATCTTGACCACGAGGGTGCGCCTGCGCGGTGCGACCGCCTCGTCGGAGGAGGGAGCGGCGGCGGAGTCGGGCAGTGCGTCGGGCATGGCCCCCATGGTAGAGCTGAGCACTCCCTCCCCGATTACCGAGCGGTGGTCGGTAATCGGGTAGCGTGCCCGGTGGAGCCGACGAGGGCTCCCCCTCGGAAGGACCTCCCATGACAGCGTCGTCGACCTCCTCGCCCACCGGCTCGCCCGTGGACCGCCGCTACCTCGATCCGCTCCGGCCCGTCGAGGAGCGGGTGCGGATCCTGCTCGGGCAGATGACCCTCGAGGAGAAGGCGGGCCTGCTCTTCCAGACGATGATCGTGCTGGGCGAGGGCGGGGCGCTCGCCGCAGCGGACGACGCCTTCGGGCTCCCCTCCACCTCCGACATGGTGCTCGATCGGAGGATGACCCACTTCAACCTCCTGGGCGGGGCGCAGGCGTCTGCGCGCGAGATCGCGGAGTGGCACAACCGGCTGCAGGAGCTCGCCGCCTCGACCCGGCTGGGGATCCCGGTGACCGTGTCCACCGATCCGCGCCACTCCTTCACCGACAACCCCGGCACGGGATCATCCGCCGCCGCGTTCTCGCAGTGGCCGGAGCCGCTCGGACTGGGAGCGATCGGGGACGAGGCCCTCGTCGAGCACTTCGGCGACATCGCGCGGCGGGAGTACCTCGCCGTCGGGCTGCGGGTGGCGCTGCATCCGCAGATCGACGTGGCGACGGAGTCGCGCTGGGCGCGGCAGGTCGGCACGTTCGGCGAGGACGCCGACCTCACGGGACGACTGGGCGCGGCCTACATCCGCGGGTTCCAGGGCGCCGCGCTCGGCCCGGAGTCCGTCGCGACGATGACCAAGCACTTCCCGGGCGGCGGCCCGCAGAAGGACGGCGAGGATCCGCACTTCGCCTACGGACGCGAGCAGGTGTACCCGGGCGGCAACGCCGAGTACCACCTGCGGCCGTTCGAGAAGGCCTTCGAGGCCGGGACGAGCCAGATCATGCCCTATTACGGGATGCCGGTCGGCACGGAGCACGAGGAGGTCGGCTTCGGCTTCAACCGCTCGGTGATCACGGGGCTGCTGCGGGAGCGGTTCGGGTTCGACGGCGTCGTGTGCACCGACTGGGGGCTGCTCACGGACGCCGACATCCTCGGCGACCGGCACCCGGCCCGCGCCTGGGGCGTCGAGCACCTCACCGTGCCGGAGCGGATGGTGAAGGCGCTCGACGCGGGCGTCGACCAGTTCGGCGGCGAGGCGATCCCGCAGGTGCTCGTCCAGCTGGTGCGCGACGGGGTGGTCGAGGAGGAGCGCCTGGACGTCTCGGTGCGGCGGCTGCTGCGGGAGAAGTTCGTGCTGGGGCTGTTCGACGCGCGCTCGGTCGACCCGCTCCGGGCGGAGGAGGTGGTCGGGTCGACGGAGTTCCGCGCCGCGGGCGAGGACGCCCAGCGCGCGGCCGTCACGGTGCTCGCGCACGACGACGTCCTGCCGGTGCGGCGCGGCGCGCGGCTGTACGTCGAGGGGGTCTCCCCCGAGGCGGCCGCCGGGTACGGCGAGGTGGTGGAGTCGCCGGGGGAGGCGGAACTCGCCGTGATCCGCCTGCAGGCGCCCTTCGAGCAGCGGACGACGGCGTTCGAGGGCTTCTTCCACGCGGGGTCGCTGGAGTTCCCGGACGAGGTGGTCGCGCACGTGCTGGACGTCGCGGGGCGGGTGCCGACGATCGTGGTCGTGTTCCTGGACCGGCCGGCCGTCCTGACTCCGTTCGTGGGATCGACCGCGGCGCTGCTCGCCGAGTTCGGGGCGTCGGACGAAGCGGTGCTGGACGTGCTGGTCGGCGGATCGGCTCCCCGGGGGAGGCTGCCGATGGACCTGCCGCGCTCGATGGCGGCGGCCGCGGCGCGGCGGCCCGATGTTCCGTTCGACACCGTGGATCCGCTGTTCCGCTTCGGTCACGGACTGCGGATCGGCACGGCGGAGTAGCCGCTCGGGAGGGGTGGAGGCTCCTCCCCAGGGCTGCGATGACGGTGCTGCGGCGTAGTCTCCGAGGACCGCATCGGGGATGTCGGTGGCGATTGACATACTCGAACACATGTTCGAATATGGGCAGATGACAGCCTCCACCCCCACCCTCTCCGAGGGGACGGCCGAGGCTGCGGAGCCGCTGCTGCGCCAGCTCGCGTCGGTGAAGGAGCTGCAGTCGCGGATCCGCGACATGCAGGCCACCACGCTCGAGACGAAGAGCCTGGCGACGCTGCCGGCGTTCACCTCGGTGCTGCCGGGAGGCGCGCTGAAGCAGGGCGCCGCCTACTCGATCGAGGGGTCCCTGAGCCTCGCGATGGGGCTGCTCGCGGGCCCGTCCTCCGAGGGGGCGTGGTGCGGGGTCGTCGGCGTGCCCGAGTTCGGCGCCGAGGCGGCGGCCGGCATCGGGATCGATCTCGAGCGGCTGGTGCTCGTGCCCGCTCCGGCGGAGCACTGGCTCACCGTCACCGCCGCGCTCGTCGACGTCCTCACCGTCGTGCTCACCCGGCCGCCCGCCTCCGTCTCCTCGGCCGACGTCTCCCGGCTCGGCGCCCGGCTCCGCCAGCGCGGAGCGGCACTCGTCGTGCTCGGCGAGTGGCCGCAGGCCGAGGCGCGGCTCAGCATCCGCAGCAGCCGCTGGGAGGGGCTGGGGGCCGGTCACGGCTATCTGCGCTCCCGCGAGGCCCTCGTCGACGTCGTCGGTCGCGCGGGGACCCGCGTGCGGACCGTGCGGATGAGCATGCCCGGCTCCGACCAGGCCTTCGGAGTGCACCACGAGCACTCGCGCCTGCGCGAACGGGCGGTGTGAGGTGGCGACCGCACCCGAGCTGCGCCGCACGATCCTCGTGTGGTGCCCGGACTGGCCGCTGCTCGCCGCGGCGGGCGACGCCGGCCTGCCCGCGGAGGCGCCGCTGGCGCTCACCGAGAAGAGCCGCGTCTTCGCCTGCTCCCCGACCGCGCGCGCCGAGGGGGTGCGACGGGGCATGCGGATCCGCGAGGCGCAGTCGCGCTGCACCGGGCTCACCGTGCTGCCCTACGACCCGGTGCTCGACCACCGGGCGTTCGAGCCGCTCGTGCAGGCGCTGGAGGAGATCACCCCGGGTGTGCAGCTGATCCGGCCGGGTCTCTGCGCGATCCGCGCCAGAGGCCCCCGCCGCTACTACGGGAGCGAGCGGTCGGCGGCCGAGGCGGTGCTGCGGCGACTGGCCGAGCTCGGGGTCGACCGGGCCCGCATCGGCATCGCCGACGGGCTCTTCGCCTCCGAGCTCGCCGCCAAGCACTCGGGCGAGGACGTCGCGATCGTGCCCGCGGGGACGACCGCGGCGTTCCTCGCGCCGCTCCCCCTCGAGGCGCTCGGCACCGAGGCGGTCGGAGCCGCCGCGACGCGCTCGAAGCCGGTCCGCGGCGAGGATCTGGTGACCCTCCTGCGCCGGCTGGGCGTGCGGACGCTGGGCGCCTTCGCCGCGCTGCCGGCCGAGGACGTCGCCGCCCGGTTCGGACCGGACGGGGCCCGGTCCCACCTCCTGGCCCGCGGGGCCGAGACCGAGGCGGTCGTGCCGCGCCTGCCTCCCGAGCGGCTCGACCGGTCGCTCGAGTTCGAGCCCCCGCTCGACCGCATCGACCAGGCCGCCTTCGCCTTCCGGATCCCCGCGGAGGAGTTCGTCGCGGGGCTCACCCGGGCGCAGCTGGTGGCCACCGCGATCCGCATCGACGTCACCAGCGACCGGGGCGAGCTCTCCTCGCGCAGCTGGCTGCATCCGCGCTGGTTCACCCCGGGCGACGTGCTCGACCGCGTGCGCTGGCAGCTGCAGGGCAGCGGGGCGATCGACACGGGCCTGGGCTCCCCGATCGCGCGCATCGCCGTGGAGCCGGAGGCGGTGGACGCGATCGGGAACCACGAGCAGGGCCTCTGGGGCACCGCCCCCGAGGAACGGGTCCACCACGGTCTCAGCCGCGTGCAGAGCATGCTCGGGCACGAGGCGGTCGTGACGGCGTCGATCGGCGGCGGCCGGGCGCTCCGGGATCGGCAGCACCTCGTCCCCTGGGGCGACCGCGAGCCGGGCGACGCCCGGCCCAAGGGACTGCCGTGGCCCGGATCGCTCCCGCCGCCCCACCCGCCCACGGTGTTCACCGAGCCGGTGGCGGCACTCGTGCGGGGTCCGCGCGGGGAGCCCGTGTCGGTGGACGACCGCGGGTCCCTCGTCTCGGTCCCCGCCTACTTCACTCCCGGCACCTCGCAGGCCCGGCTCGAACCGGTGGCCGGCTGGGCGGGACCGTGGCCCGTCGACGAGCGCTGGTGGGACGCGAGGACCGCCACCCGCTACGACCGCTTCCAGGTGGTCGACGCGGCCGGGACCGCCTGGCTCCTGGTCTGCCGCGACGGGGAATGGGCCGCCGAGGCCCGGTACGACTGACCCCCGCACCTCCCTCCCGCACCACGATCACGATGACGAAGGAGCCCCGCATGGGCTGGAACAACCCGCCGATCCCCTGGTCGGAGTTCGAACGGCGCCTCTCCACCGGCCGCCGGGCCGACGGCACGGTGGTCCGGGGCGACGGAGGGGACAGCCCCGCCTGGTCGCACAAGCGGCCGGCCTACTCCGCGGGCGACGACGTGCGCTCCCCCGACCTGAAGGTGCCCTACGCCGAGCTGCACGCGCACTCCAACTTCAGCTTCCTCGACGGCGCCAACCGCCCCGAGCAGATGGTCGAGGAGGCGGTGCGCCTGGGCATCGACACCCTCGCCCTGACCGATCACGACGGCCTCTACGGGATCGTCCGGATGGCCGAGGCGGCGCAGGGCCACCCCGTCCGGACCGCCTTCGGGGCCGAGCTCTCGCTCGGGCTCCGCACCCCGCAGAACGGCATCGCCGATCCCGAGGGCTCGCACCTGCTCGTCCTCGCCCGCCGCGAGGAGGGCTACCACCGACTGGCCCGCGCCCTGACCACCGCCCAGCTCGCGGGAGCCGAGAAGGGCAAGCCGAGCTACGACCTCGAGGAGCTCGCCCGCGCGGCGGACGGGCACTGGATCGTGCTCACCGGCTGCCGCAAGGGTGCGGTGCGCCAGGCGCTGATCGCCGAGGGCGAGGCGGCGGCCGAGGCCGAGGTGCGCGAGCTCGTGCGCCTCTTCGGGGCGGCGAACGTGCTCGTCGAGCTCTACGACCACGGAGATCCGCTCGCCTCCCTGCACAACGACGCCCTGGCGGTCATCGCCGAGCGGCTGCGGCTGCGGGTCGTGGCCACCGGGAACGTGCACTACGCCCGACCCGAGGACCGCCCTCTGCAGACCGCGCTGTCCGCGGTCCGCGCCCGGCGCAGCCTCGAGGAGATGGACGGCTGGCTCCCCGCGGCGGCGGGCGCCCACCTGCGCTCCGGAGCCGAGATGGCCGAGAGGTTCGCGCGCTACCCCGGCTCCGTCGAGAACACCGTCCGCGTCGCGGACGAGATCGCCTTCGAACTCGGGAAGGTCCGCCCCCGTCTCCCCCGCCAGGACGTCCCGGAGGGGCACACCCCCATGAGCTGGCTCCGCGAGCTCGTGCACCGGGCCGTCCCGCAGAAGTACCCGGGAGCCGACTCCGACGTGCTCGAGCGGCTCGAGAAGGAGCTCGCGGTCATCGAGGCGAAGGACTTCCCCGGCTACTTCCTGATCGTGCACGACATCGTGCACTTCGCGAAGGGGCAGGGGATCCTCTGCCAGGGCCGGGGATCCGCCGCCAACTCGGCGGTCTGCTACGTCCTGGGCATCACCGCGGTCGACTCGATCTTCTACGACCTCCCGTTCGAGCGGTTCCTCTCGAGCATCCGCGACGAGGAGCCCGACATCGACGTCGACTTCGACTCGGAGCGGCGCGAGGAGGTCATCCAGCACGTCTACGAGAAGTACGGGCGCCTGAACGCCGCGCAGGTGGCCAACGTGATCACCTACCGGCCCAAGTTCGCGGTCCGGGACATGGCGAAGGCCCTCGGCTACAGCCCCGGGCAGCAGGACGGCTGGTCGAAGCAGGTCGAGGCGTGGGGGGCCATCACCGAGAGCACCGACCACGACATCCCCGACGACGTCGTGGCCCTCGCCACCCGCGTCCTCGGCGCACCCCGGCACCTCGGCATCCACTCCGGCGGCATGGTCCTCACCGACCGCCCCGTGGGCGAGGTCTGCCCGATCGAGCCGGCACGGATGGAGAAGCGGACCGTCCTGCAGTGGGACAAGGACGACTGCGCCTGGATGGGCCTGGTGAAGTTCGACCTGCTCGGGCTCGGGATGCTCGCCGCCCTGCAGTACACCTTCGACCTCGTCGCCGAGCACGTCGGCGAGCAGTGGGACCTCTCCACGATCCCCCGGGAGGAGAAGGGCGTCTACGACCAGCTCTGCCGGGCCGACTCCATCGGTGTGTTCCAGGTCGAGAGCCGCGCCCAGATGGGCACCCTGCCGCGCCTGCAGCCGCGCCGCTTCTACGACCTGGTGATCGAGGTCGCGCTGATCCGACCGGGCCCCATCCAGGGAGGCGCGGTGCACCCCTACATCCGCCGCAAGCTCGGCGAGGAGCCGGTCACCTACCAGCACCCCCTGCTCGTCACCCCGCTCAAGCGGACCCTGGGCGTCCCGCTGTTCCAGGAGCAGCTGATGCAGGTCGCGGTCGCGGTCGGCGACTGCAACGCCGAGGACGCCGATCTCCTCCGGCGCGCGATGGGCTCCAAGAGGGGGACGGAGAAGATCGAGACGCTGCGCGAGCGGCTCTACCAGGGCATGGCGCGCAACGGCATCACGGGCGAGGTCGCGGACGACATCTACACGCGGATCCAGGCCTTCGCCAACTTCGGCTTCGCCGAGAGCCACGCGATCAGCTTCGCCCTGCTCGTCTACGCGAGCGCCTGGCTGCGGCTGCACTACCCGGCGGCGTTCACCGCGGCGCTGCTCCGCGCCCAGCCCATGGGCTTCTACGCCCCGCACACCCTCGTGGCCGATGCGCGCCGGCACGGGGTGCGCGTCGAGTCTCCCGACGTCAACCGCTCGCTGCCCCACCCCGGCCTCGAGGCCGCACAGGACGCGCCTCCCCGGCGTCGGGGCGGGGCCGGCTACGGGAGCGAGGAGTGCCTGGCCGTCCACCAGCCGCCGACCGGTCTCTTCGACCGCACGGAGCCCTTCCACACCGACGACCACCGCCGCGACGCGGGCTTCGTGATCCGCCTCGGGCTCTCGGGGGTGAAGGGGATCGGCGACGCGCTCGCCCAGCACATCGTGGCCGAGCGCGAGCGCGGCGGCGCCTACGCGAGCATGTCCGACCTCTCGCGACGGGTCGGGCTGAACGCGACCCAGCTCGAAGCGCTCGGCGCCGCGGGGGCCTTCGACTCCCTCGGGCTCGACCGCCGCCAGGCGCTGTGGGAGGCGGGCACCGCCGCCGCCGACCGCGAGGAGTTCCTGCCCGGATCCGTCGTCGCCGTGCAGCCTCCGCTGCTGCCGATGCTCTCGGCGCAGGAGCGCGTCGTCTTCGACTTCTGGGCCACCGGGATCTCCCCCGACGACCACCCGCTCCGGCACCTCCGCGCCGATCTCCGAGCGCGCGGCGCGCGGTCCACGGCCGACCTGCCGGGCACCTCCTCCGGCACCCGGATCGAGGTGGCCGGCGTGGTGATCCACCGCCAGCGTCCCTCCACAGCCGGCGGAGTGACCTTCATGAACCTCGAGGACGAGCACGGGATCCTCAACGTGATCTGCTCCGTCGGAGTATGGAACCGCTACCGGCGGATCGCCCGCGAGGCGCCCGCCCTCCTCGTGCGGGGCATCCTCGAGCGCTCCGAGGAGGGCGTCACCAACCTCCTCGCCGACCGCTTCGAACCCCTCTCGGTCGGCGCCCGCACGACCTCCCGCAACTTCCGATGACCACGGCCACCCGGCGACGACCGCTCCCGCGATCGCACGCTCCACGAGAAAGCGATCCCATGACGACCACCCACTCCGCCGGTCCGCTCCCGCACCTGGACGCGCCGCTGCTCGACGACCGCGATCTGCGCGATCGCGTCACCTCCCTCATCGGCCCGGCCTACCGGCGCGCGCTCTGGCCGATCCTGCTCGACCGGGCCGGATTCCAGCTGCCGATCCTCTACCCCGTCGACGGGCTGCCCGTGCATCCCGACGAGGAGCGCACCGAGCGGATCGTCGCGACGCTCGCCAAGGCCGTCGCCCACCACGAGGTCGGCTCCCTCGCCTTCGCGCTCGAGCGTCCCGGCCGGGCCTTCCTCGGCGAGACCGACCGGGTGCTCGCCCGCTACCTCGCCGCGGCGTGCCACCGGCGAGCGATCCCCCTGCGCGCGCTGCTGCTGGTGCACGACGAGGGCGTGCGCGTCGTCGCCGAGGCCGAGTACACGGCCTCGATCCGCTGACCGGGGAGCACCCCGTCGGGAACCACCGGGGGAACGACGGAGGGACGACCCGCCGAGGCGAGCCGTCCCTCTCCGAGCGATCGGGGTCAGTCCGTGGTCGTGAGCGTGATCAGCAGCGACGAGGCGCCGAGATCGACCTCGGTGTCACCGGGCTGCACGGCGTACTCGCCGACGCCGAGCAGCGACTCCGCCACCTCGGGCAGGGGCACCCGGGCCGCCGTCTCGCCCACGTTGATCGCGATGGTCACCCGACCGCGTCCGAGCGTCAGCCAGCGCTGCTCCTCGTCGAACTCGACGACGAGCGAGCCGAAGCGCGGATCGGTCAGCTCGGGGAAGCGGCGGCGCAGCGCCGCGAGCTCCCGGTACACGCCGAGGATCCGGGCGTGGCGCCCCTCCTCCGCCTCGGACCAGTCCAGGCGCGAGCGACTGAAGGTCTCGGGGTCCTGCGGGTCGGGCACGACCTCGGGGTCCCAGCCCATCTTCGCGAACTCCTCGATCCGGCCCTTCGCCGTCGCCTCGCCCAGGTCCTTCTCCGGGTGCGAGGTGAAGAACTGCCACGGGGTGGACGCGGCCCACTCCTCGCCCATGAAGAGCATCGGAGTGAACGGGCCGAGCAGGGTCAGCGCCGCGGCGATCGCCAGACGCCCCTCGTCGAGAGTGGCCGTCAGACGGTCGCCGATGGCGCGGTTGCCGATCTGATCGTGGTTCTGGCTGCAGACCACGAGACGCCAGGCGGGCATCCGCTCGGTGTCGATCGGACGACCGTGGTGACGTCCCCGGAACGTCGAGAGCGTGCCGTCGTGGAAGAACCCGCGCGTGAGCACCTTCTCGAGAGCGCCGAGCGGAGCGAAGTCCTCGTAGTACCCGGTGGTCTCCCCAGTCAGTGCGACGTGGACCGCGTGGTGGAAGTCGTCGCTCCACTGCGCGTCGAGACCGTAGCCGCCCGCCTCGCGCGGGGTGATCAGCGTCGGGTCGTTGAGGTCGGACTCGGCGATCAGGGTCAGCGGTCGGCCGACGTGAGCCGAGAGCACCGCGACCTCCGACGCCAGCTCCTCGAGCACGTGCACCGCGCGCTCGTCCGAGAGGGCGTGGACCGCGTCCAGGCGCAGCGCGTCGACGTGGTAGTCGCGCAGCCACATCAGGGCGTTGTCGATGATGTAGCCGCGGACGACGTCCGAGCCCTCGCCGTCGAGGTTCACCGAGCTGCCCCAGGTGTTGGCCTTCTCGTTCTTGAGGTACGGGCCGAACTCCGGCAGGTAGTTCCCGCTCGGGCCGAGGTGGTTGTAGACCACGTCCTGCGCGATCCCCATGCCGGCGCGGTGCGCGGCGTCCACGAAGCGCTGGTACGCCTCCGGTCCGCCGTACGGCTCGTGCACGGCGTACCACAGCACTCCGTCGTAGCCCCAGTTGTGCGTGCCGTTCACCGCGTTCACCGGCAGGATCTCGATGAAGTCGACCCCCAGCGAGCGCAGATGGTCGAGCTTCCCGGCCGCGGCGTCCAGCGTGCCCTCCGGGGTGAAGGTGCCGATGTGCAGCTCGTAGATGACCGCTCCGGCCAGCTGGCGCCCGGTCCAGGCCCCGTCCTGCCAGGCGTACGCGCTCGGATCGAAGGTGCGCGACAGCTCGTGCACACCCTCGGGCTGACGGCGCGAGCGCGGGTCCGGGAAGGGCCCGGAGCCGTCGACGCGGTAGCCGTAGTCGACGTCACCCGACGGGACGGAGCCGGAGACCCGCCACCACCCCTCCGACCCGGTGGGCGTCATCGGGACGGAGTCCCCGCCGCCGAGCACCAGCTCGACTGCGGAGGCCGTGGGCGCCCAGACGTCGAAGCGGTCGGGCCCGGCGGCGGCGAGGGCGTAGCGGTAGGGAGTCGTGCTGATCACGGAGATCTCCTGACGGTGTCGTGCGAGCGGGAACGGAGCCGGCCGGGCCGCGGGGGCCCGGCCGGACGGTCAGACGACCGGGACGAGCAGGGCGACGGGGAGGCCGCCGCCGAGGATCTCCGCGACGGGGGTGACCCCACCGGCGAAGGTCCGTCCGGTGAGCAGATCCTCGACCGGGTGGCCCGGCAGCACGACGACGGTGCCACCCCAGCCGCCGGCCTCGGCCAGCCGGTGCGGGAGCCGCGTCGCGACCGTCAGGGCGCCGCCCCGGTCGAAGGCGACGGCGTGCTCGGCCGCCTCGCCGATCGCCGAGACCGGCGCGTAGCGGGTGAACAGCTCCGGCCGGTCGCGGCGCAGCCGCAGCGCGCGCGAGGTGACGAGCAGCTTGGCGGCCCCCTCCTCGTCGATCGGCGGCAGCCAGCCGCCGTCGATCCGCTCGAGCAGCGCGCGGCGCTCGGCGAAGTCGACCGGGCGGCGGTTGTCGGGGTCCACGAGCGAGGTCTCCCACAGCTCGCTGCCCTGGTAGACGTCGGGGATCCCGGGGGCGGTCAGCTGCACGAGCTTCGCCGAGAGGCTGTTCGACCAGCCGATCCCCTTCACCCGGGCGACGGTCCCCTCGATCAGGCTCCGCACGCGGGAGTCGTCGAAGGCGGCGTCCACGGCGGCGTGCATCCGCTCCTCGAACGCCTCGTCGGGCGCGGTCCACTTCGTCGAGCTGCCGGCTTCGCGCGACGCCTTCTCGGCGTAGGCGTGCAGGCGCTCCCGCGACGCGGGCCAGGATCCGACGATCGCCTCCCAGAGGAGGTGCTCGACGGGACCGTCGCCGAAGCCGACGAGCGAGTGCAGCGAGCGCAGAGTCTCGGCCCAGACCTCGGGCTCCTCCGCCAGCGCGGTGATCCTGGCGCGGGTGTCCTCCCCGCGCTTCGTGTCGTGCGTCGAGAGGGTCGTGAGCGAGGCGGGGAACGAGGACTGCCGCACGCCCTGCCGGCGGTGGAACTCCTCGAGGTCGATCGCGAACTCGTCCGGGTCGGCCCCGACCTCGTTGAGCGACGTGAGCCGGCTGTAGCGGTAGAACGCCGTGTCCTCGACGCCCTTCGCCATCACCATGCCGGAGGTCTGCTGGAACCGGACGGAGACGGCGGTGCCGGTCTCGCCGAGCAGCGCGGCGACCCGGTCGATCGTGCCGGCGATCTCGGGGCGGCGCCGCACCGCGTCGAGGCGGGCGTGCTCCAGGTGCTCGGCGCCGTAGGGCAGGTAGCTGCGATAGACCGGGAAGGTCGCGAGCAACTCGGCGAGAGCGTCGTCCGCCCCGTCCACCGAGGGGATCAGCCGTGCGAGGCGGAGCACCTCGGAGCGGAGGATCCCGTCGGCGATGCCGCGCTTCGTGTCGTGGATGAGGTCGGCCCAGACGACCGGCGATCCGCCGTGGCCGAGCTCGGCGTCCAGTCCTTCGAGCACGCTCCGCGCCTCCGGGTCCACGAGGATCCGGTCGATGTCCGCGAGGGCGTCGTAGCCGGTGGTCCCGACGGTCGCCCAGTGCGCGGGCAGCGCCTCGTCGCCCTCGAGGATCTTCTCGACCCAGACCGGCGCCCCGCCGATGGCGCGGGCGAGGTCGTCGAGGTACCCGCCCGGGTCGGCGAGTCCGTCCGGGTGGTCCACCCGGAGGCCGTCCGCGAGCCCCTCGGTGAACCAGCGCACGATCTCGGCGTGCGAGGCGTCGAACACCTCGGGACGCTCGACCGTGATGGCGGCGAGGGTGTTCACCGCGAAGAAGCGGCGGTAGTTCAGTTCGGCGTCCGCGCGCCGCCAGTTGACGAGCTCGTAGCTCTGCCGCGCGTGCACCGTGCGTCCGGAGTCGCCGGGCTGCGCCGTCCCCGGAGCGATCGGCAAGCGGTTCTCGTAGTAGTGCAGCTCGTCGCCGACGACCTCGAGCGCGTCGAGCTCGCTGTCGCTGTCGCCCTCGCTCGCGCCGTCGCCCAGGATCGGCACGCGCAGCTTCCCGCCGCCCGCCTCCCAGTCGACGTCGAACGCGGACGCGTAGCGGGAGGACGTCCCGTTCTTCAGGAGATCCCACCACCACGAGTTCTCACTCGGCGTCGCGACGCCCATGTGGTTCGGCACGATGTCGATGAGCACGCCCAGGCCCTCGGCCTTCGCCGCAGCGGAGGCGTGGGCCAGGCCCTCGCCGCCGCCGCGGGCCGGGTCGACCTGCGAGTGGTCGACGACGTCGTAGCCGTGGTCGGAGCCCGGCTCCGCCGTCAGCAGCGGCGAGAAGTAGAGCCAGTCGGCGCCCAGGGAGCGCACGTAGTCGGCGACCTGCGCCGCCTCGTCGAGATCGAAGCCGGAGCGGATCTGGAGTCGGTAGGTCGAAGCGGGCAGTCGCACGTCAGGCTCCTGTCGAAGAGGCGGTCGCGGAGTCGGTCGACTCCGAGTGGGGGCTGGTGGAGGCGATGATCGGGATAGCGGAGGTCGCCGCGAGGGAAGCGAGCGAGGCGGCCACCGAGTGGTCCACCTCCGGCTCCGGGGCGCTGTGCTCCTGGAGGATCACGAGCGACTTGGCCTGCACCGTCAGCATCGCGCCGGCCGGACGCGGGATCGAGTCCGCCTCGGCGCCCGCGGTGTCCACGAGCACGCTCCACAGCGCGGCGTACTCGTCGCTGGGCACCGAGAACTCCACGTCGACGTCGTCGGCGTTGAAGTAGAGGAGGAAGCTGTCGTCCGTCACGGGCAGTCCGCGCTCGTCGCGCTCGCGGATCCCGTTGCCGTTGAGGTAGATGCCGACCGAGCGGCCCAGGCCCGAGTCCCAGTCCTCCGGCGACATCTCCGTGCCGTCGGCCTTGAACCAGACGATGTCGGGCAGGGGCTCCTCCGAGCCGCGGACGACGGGCCGGCCGTCGAAGAAGCGGCCGCGGCGGAACGTGGGATGCTCGGCGCGCAGGCGGATCAGCGCGGCCGTGAACTCCAGCAGCGGGCGATCCGCGGTCGACCAGTCGATCCAGGTCAGCTCGCTGTCCTGGGCGTAGGTGTTGTTGTTGCCGTTCTGCGAGCGGCCCAGCTCGTCGCCGTGCAGGATCATCGGCACGCCCTGCGAGATGAGCATGGTGGCGAGGAAGTTGCGCTGCTGCCGGGCGCGGAGGCCCAGGACCTTCGGGTCGTCCGTCGGCCCCTCGACTCCGTGGTTCCAAGAGCGGTTGTGCGACTCCCCGTCGTTGTTGTCCTCGCCGTTGGCGTCGTTGTGCTTCTCGTTGTACGAGACGAGGTCGCGCAGGGTGAACCCGTCGTGGGCCGTCACGAAGTTGATCGAGGCGACCGGGCGGCGACCGGAGCGCGCGTAGAGGTCGGCCGATCCGGTCAGCCGTGAGGCGAACTCGCCCAGCGTCGACGGCTCGCCGCGCCAGAAGTCGCGGACCGTGTCGCGGTACTTGCCGTTCCACTCCGTCCACTGCGGCGGGAAGTTGCCGACCTGGTAGCCGCCGGGTCCGACGTCCCACGGCTCGGCGATGAGCTTGACCTGCGAGACGACCGGATCCTGCTGCACGAGCTCGAAGAAGGTCGAGAGCCGATCGACGTCGTAGAACTCGCGGGCGAGCGCCGAGGCGAGGTCGAAGCGGAAGCCGTCGACGCGCATCTCGGTCACCCAGTAGCGCAGCGAGTCCATGATCAGCTGCAGCGAGTGGGGGTGCCGGACGTTGAGGGTGTTCCCGGTCCCGGTGTAGTCCATGTAGTAGCGCTTGTCGTCGTCGACGAGGCGGTAGTACGCCTCGTTGTCGATGCCGCGGAACGAGAGCGACGGGCCGAGGTGGTTCCCCTCGGCGGTGTGGTTGTAGACCACGTCGAGGATGACCTCGATGCCGGCCGCGTGCAGCGCCCGCACCATGCTCTTGAACTCCTGGACCTGCTGGCCCTGGTCGCCCGTGGACGAGTAGGTGTTCTGCGGCGCGAAGAAGCCGATCGTGTTGTAGCCCCAGTAGTTCGAGAGGCCCTTCTCGATCAGGGTCGAATCGTTGACGAACTGGTGCACCGGCATCAGCTCGATCGCCGTGATGCCCAGGTGCTTGAGGTGCGCGATGACCGCGGGGTGCGCGACGCCCGCGTACGTGCCGCGCAGCTCCTCCGGGATGTCGGGGTGGCTCTTCGTGAGCCCCTTCACGTGCGCCTCGTAGATGACCGTGCGGTCGTAGGAGATGCGCGGACGGCGGTCCCCCGCCCAGTCGAAGAACGGGTTGATGACGACGCCCATCATCATGTGCGGCGCCGAGTCCTCGTCGTTCGTCGAGTCCGGGTCGCCGAAGGTGTACGAGAAGAGCGACTGGTCCCAGTCGATCTCGCCCGAGACGGCCTTCGCGTAGGGGTCGAGCAGCAGCTTGTTCGGGTTGCAGCGCTGCCCTGCGGCCGGGTCGTACGGGCCGTGGATGCGGTAGCCGTACTTCTGGCCGGGCTGCACCTGCGGCAGGTAGCAGTGCCAGACGTAGGCGTCCGATTCGAGCACGTCGACGCGCGTCTCGGTGCCGTCGTCGTCGAACAGGCAGAGCTCGACGCGCTCGGCGACCTCGCTGAAGAGAGCGAAGTTCGTGCCGCTTCCGTCGAAAGTGGCGCCCAAGGGGTAGGCGGTTCCGGGCCAGGTCTCCACGAGACTCCTCTGGGGTGTGGTCTCGGGCGATCCGGATGAGGCCGTCGTTCGGTCCGCGGATGCCCGACGTCGGGGGTGATGGTCCATCACCTTCGCGACGGACCGACTGCCCACCTTAGCGAGGGGCTCCTCCCGCTCACCCGGGAGCCGCTCGTCGGCGGGGGTCACCGGGCGCCGTCCTCGAGTGCAGCGAGCGAGCGCATCGCGACGAGCGGGAGGAGCGGCGGGGTCACGTCTCGAACAGTACGGGCGGCGCCGATCCCGCCGGAGGGGCTGGCGCCGCGCCGGGCCGATCGGCTATCGCCCCGTCGCGCTCAGTGCGAGCCGATCCTCCGCCGCAGCAGGTCGATCCGCGCCTGCAGCTGGGTGACGCTGGCCTGGGCGACGGCCGGCCCGCCGCAGAGCCGCCGCAGCTCGGTGTGCACCTGGCCGTGGGTCTCCCCCGTGTTGCGCGCCCACAGCCCGACGAGCGAGTTCAGGAGGCTCCGCTGCTCCTTCAGGGTGCGGTAGAGCGGCGCGGGGATCTCGCTCTCCTTCGCCTCCGGAGCTGCCGAGGCGCCCGGACGGGTGCCGGCGCGCTTCGCCTGCCGCTGCTGCCGGTGCTGCAGGAGCTCGCGCACCTGGTCGGGCTCGAGGAGCCCGGGGAGGCCGATGAAGTCGAGCTCCTCCTCACTCTCGACCTCGACCTCCATGCCGAACTCGGCGCCCTCGTAGACGACCCGGTCGAAGGTCGCGGCGGAGCCGAGCGACTCGAACCGCCCCTCCTCGAGCAGATCGGAGGACGCCTTCTCCTGCCGCTCGGCGTCGGCCATCAGGTCGGCCTCGGGGTACTCCTCGTCGTCCGAGCTCTTCCGGTCGAGCGCGTGGTCGCGCTGCTGCTCCATCGAGCTCGCCAGCGCGAGCAGGCCCGGCACGTTCGGGAGGAAGATCGACGCGGTCTCGCCGCGGCGCCGGGCGCGCACGAAGCGGCCGATCGCCTGCGCGAAGAACAGCGGAGTCGACGCCGACGTCGCGTAGACGCCCACGGCCAGCCGCGGCACGTCCACGCCCTCCGACACCATCCGCACGGCGACCATCCACCGGCTGGTGTCCTTCGAGAACTCCTCGATCCGGTCGCTCGCCTCCTTCTCGTCCGAGAGGACGACGGTGACGGGCTCGCCGCTGATCTCGCGCAGCATCGCGGCGTACGCACGCGCCGCGTAGTGGTCGGTCGCGATCACCAGCCCGCCGGCGTCGGGGATCGCGCGGCGCACCTCGCTGAGGCGCGTGTTGGCGGCGCGCAGCACCGACGGGATCCAGTCGCCCTTGGGGTCCAGCGCCGTGCGCCACGCCTGCGAGGTGATGTCCTTCGTGTTGCCCTCGCCGAGCCGCGCCTCCATCTCGTCGCCGGCCTTCGACTTCCAGCGCATCTGACCCGCGTAGACCATGAAGAGCACCGGACGGACGACGCCGTCGGCCAGGGCGCGGCCGTACCCGTAGGCGTAGTCGGTCAGCGAGGTTCGGATGCCCTCCTCGTCGGGAAGGTAGCTGACGAACGGGATCGGCGCCGTGTCCGAGCGGAACGGCGTCCCGGTCAGCGACAGGCGCCGCACGGCGGGCTCGAAGGCCTCGCGGATCGCATCGCCCCAGCTGAGCGCGTCGCCGCCGTGGTGCACCTCGTCGAGGATCACGAGCGAGCGCCCCGAGAGGGTGAGCTCCCGGTGGAGTTCCGGCCGCACCGCGATCTGCGCGTAGGTGACGGCGACGCCGTGGTAGTGCCGGGCGTGGCGCCCCATCCGGTTCGTGAAGGTGGGGTCCAGGCGGATGCCGACGCGGTGCGCGGCCTCGGCCCACTGGCGCTTGAGGTGCTCGGTCGGAGCGACCACGGTGATGCGGTCGACGGTGCGGTTGTGCAGCAGCTCGGCCGCGAGCCGGAGGGCGAAGGTCGTCTTGCCCGCGCCGGGGGTCGCGGCGGCGAGGAAGTCGCGCGGCTCGGTCTGGAAGTACGCCTCGAGCGCCTCCGCCTGCCATGCCCGCAGCTTGTTCGCCGTGCCCCAGGGAGCGCGGCCCGGGAACGACGGGGACAGGTGCTCCGCAGCGGAGGTGCCGACCTGATGACCGAAGCTCGAGGGACTGTTCACGTGCGCCAACGGTAGCCGACGCCACCGACGCGGGGGCCGGGTCCGCGCGATCGGGCGTCGCACCGGGCGTGGCCTGGGCGTGTCGCGATCGTCCGCGCGACGGATCCGGCTCACCGCGTCGCGGAGCAGAATGGAGGGATGGTCGAGCAGCGTCATCCGTGGTCCCGCTACGTCGCCCTGGGCGACTCGTTCACCGAGGGGATCGGCGATCCCGAGCCCGCCAGCCCCGGCGGTCACCGCGGATGGGCCGACCGCGTCGCCGAGGTGCTCGGCAGCCAGGTCGACGACTTCGCCTACGCGAACCTCGCCGTCCGGGGGAAGCTGCTCCAGCAGATCCTCGACGAGCAGGTCGAGCCGGCGCTGGAGCTGCGCCCGGACCTCATCACGATCTCCGCGGGCGGCAACGACGTCATCCGCCCGGGCACCGACCCGGACGACATCGCCGCGCGCTTCGAGTCGGGCCTGGCGCGGCTGCGCGCGGACGACGCGACGGTCGTGCTCTTCACCGGCGTCGACGTCGGCTTCTCCCCCGTCTTCGGGCGCATCCGCGGCAAGGTCGCGATCTACAACGAGAACCTGCGCGCGCTCGCCAAGCGCTACGACTGCATCGTCGCCGACCAGTGGTCGCTGCAGGAGATCCAGGACGTGCGGATGTGGGCGCCCGACCGCCTGCACCTCAACCCGCACGGGCACCACGAGGTCGCCCGCATGGTGCTCGAGGCGCTCGCCGTCGAGAACTCGCTCCGGCCGCTCGCTCCCGAGCCGCTGCCCACGCCGACCTGGCGCGCGGCGCGCACCGAGGACGTGAAGTGGGCGCGGGAGTACCTCGTGCCGTGGGTCCTGCGGCGCATCCGGCACCAGTCCTCGGGCGACTTCATCACGGCCAAGCGCCCGTCCGCGGAGCCCTACCGTGCCGACCCCGAGCGCGCGCAGCCCGCCCCCTCCGCACCGGGCACCGCGGCGCCGGGCAACGCGACCCCGGAGGAGGTGGCCGCCGACATCGCGACCGCCGGCGTCCGCATCGTCGTCGAGGGCGACTGAGCGCCGGCCGAGCAGTCCCGACTAGCCGAGCAGCTCCGCCGGGTGCGAGATGCGCCAACCGAAGCCCGGATCCTCGATCGACCCGTCGGCGACGAGGGGCAGCTCGTAGGGCGTGCCGTTGACGCTCACGGTCGCGGTCCCGACGCCCGCTCCGTCGGCCACCGTCTCGAGCGGATCGAGCTCGACCGTCGTCGAGGTCGTGACCGCTCCCCAAGTCAGCACCGACCGCGCCTCGGGGGTCTCGGCCACGGCCGACTCGCCCCAGAGGCTCGTGTACGAGCCGAAGTCCTGCCCCTCGGTCGTCAGCGGCACCGTGCGGAACCCCGCCTCGACGCTCGGCAGCAGGGTCAGGATGTCCGAGGCGAGCTGCGGATGCGTCCGCGCGCCCACGACGACGCCGACGAGCGTCACCGGCTCGCCCTCGACGACGGTGTCCACCGAGAACAGGAGGCACGATCCCGCCTCGTCCGTCGTCCCCGTCTTGATCCCGTCCACTCCCCCGCGCCCGAGGAGCGTGTTGGTGTTCTGCACCACGCCCACCCCGGGGACGTCCGCGCGGGGCAGCGCGACGATCGGCGCCAGCACCGGATCAGCGACGAGCAGCTCGCCCAGGCGCACCATGTCGGAGGTGGTGCTCACGGTGTCGGGCGAGAGCCCGCTCGTGTCGGTGACGACCGTGCGCGTCAGCCCCTGCTGGTCGAGCCAGGTGCGCGCGGCGGCGAGGTACGCCTCCTCCGAGCCGAAGGCCCAGATCGCGAGGGACTTCGAGTAGTTGTTCGCGGACGGCAGCATCAGCACCGTCAGCGCCTCGCGCTGCGTCAGCTCGAGGCCCGCGGAGACGGGCGCGACGGAGCCGTTCTCGGCCAGCGAGTCGCTGTAGTAGCCGACGTCGGCACTCGTGAAGGTGATGTCCGCGCCGTCGGTCCCGTCGGCGATCGGCCGCGCGGCGAGGATCACCAGCGCCGTCACGACCTTCGCGATGCTCCCGGTGGGCACGGGCTCGGTCGAGCCGTAGCTCGCGAGCACGCCGTCCTGCTCGGCGTCGTCGAATCCGACCGCCCCGATCGCCCCGGAGCCGTACGCCGGCCAGGCGAGCACCGGAGCCTCCGTCGTCGCCCCGGGCGTCTGCGCCACGAGGGCGGTCGCGACGGGCAGCGCGGCGCTCGCCGCGGTCGCGGAGTAGGCGCCGCCCGCGCCGACCAGGACGACGGCGAGGGCGCCCCCGATGATCGCGCCGATGCGGCGCCGACGGGGCGGAGGGCCGGCAGGCTGCTCCGGCAGGACCGCTCCGAGCACGTCGATCGGCGAGTCGTCGGGTCGCGTCGGGGAGCTCACTCCGTCATCGTAGGCGCGGTGTCCGCCCGATCCTCGGAGGGTGCGGCCGCGCGCGTCAGCGCCCAGAGCGCCACCGCTCCGGCGGACGCCACGTTCAGCGAGTCGACCCCGTGCAGCATCGGGATCGTGACCACGGTGTCCGCCGCGTCGAGAGCGGCCCGGCTCAACCCGTCCCCTTCTGCTCCGAGCACGATCGCCACGCGCTCGGGGCGCCGGGCGGCGTAGACGTCCAGTGGCACCGCGTCCGGCGCCAGAGCGAGTGCCGCGATCGAGAACCCGGAGGCGAGCAGCTCGTCCCGCGCCGGCCCCCACTCCGGCGTCCTGGTCCACGGCACCTGCAGCACCGTGCCCATGCTGACCCGCACGCTGCGGCGGTAGAGCGGATCCGCGCACCGCGGCGTCACGAGGACGGCGTCCGCCCCCATCCCGGCGGCCGCGCGGAACACCGCGCCGACGTTCGTGTGGTCGACGAGGTCCTCGAGGATCACGACGAGGCGGGCGTCCGCGAGCAGCTCCGTCACGGTGGGCAGCACGGGCCGGTGCATCGAGGCCAGCGCCCCGCGGTGCAGGTGGAACCCGGTCAGCTCCTCGATGATCTCGTCGGGCGCCACGAACACCGGGACCTCGGGGAAGCGCTCGAGCACGTCCGCCGCGTCGCCCAGCCGCTTCTCCTGCACCAGGACCGAGCGCGGGCGGTGCCCGGCGTCCAGGGCCCGGCCGATCACCTTGGCCGACTCCGCGATGTAGAGCCCGCCCTCCGGCTCCAGCACCCGCCGCAGGGCGACGTCCGTCAGCCGGTGGTAGTCGGCGAGGAGGGGGTGGTCGAGGTCCGCGATGTGCACGATCGGCATCCCGGCACCCTAGGGCCTGTCGAACGGGATGCCGCGCACGCGACGGCGATCCCCTCTTCACAGCCCTCGGGCACCGCGGCGC
The DNA here is from genome assembly GCF_001423055.1 of Rathayibacter sp. Leaf299. NCBI lineage: Bacteria > Bacillati > Actinomycetota > Actinomycetes > Micrococcales > Microbacteriaceae > Rathayibacter > Rathayibacter sp. Leaf299. The sequence continues at coordinate 170,617 of NZ_LMNT01000003.1, read as the reverse complement.
TCTAGACTTCGAGACGGGCCCGCCGCGCACGCGGAGGGATCACCGACGGGAGGCGCGGATGGAGTCGAGTCCGACACCGGTCGAGGACGGCACCCGTGCCGACGCGATCGAGCAGGCCGTCGAACTCCTCAGCGGGCGGCGCATCGCCGCCGTCACCGGCGCGGGCGTCAGCACCGACTCCGGCATCCCGGACTACCGCGGAGCCGGCGCGCCGGTGCGCACCCCGATGACCTACTCGCAGTTCGTCGCCGACCCCGACTACCGCAAGCGGTACTGGGCCGGCAGCCAGATCGGCTGGCGGCGCTTCACGAGCACGCTCCCCAACGACGGGCACCGCGCCCTGGCCCGACTCGAGGAGCGGGGCGTCCTGACCGGAGTCGTCACCCAGAACGTCGACGGGCTGCACGTCCGCGCCGGATCCCGGCGCGTCGTCGACCTGCACGGGTCCGCCGACCGCGTCCGATGCATGACCTGCGGGCAGTACTTCGCCCGTGACGCCGTGGCCGACCGGATCGCCGAGGCGAACCCCTGGCTCGATGACCCGGACGTCTCCTCCCTCAACCCCGACGGCGACGCCGAGGTGCACGACGTCTCGGCGATGACCGTGCCCGACTGCACCGTCTGCGGCGGGATCCTCAAGCCCGACATCGTGTTCTTCGGCGAGTTCATCCCCACCGAGCGGTTCCAGGAGGCGCGCGCCATCGTCGCCGGCGCCGACGCCCTCCTCGTGGCCGGCTCCTCCCTCGTCGTCAACTCCGGCATCCGCTTCCTCGAGATCGCCCGCCGCGGCAAGATGCCGATCGTCATCGTCAATCGCGGCACGACCAAGGGCGACGGCCGCGCCGCGATCAAGATCGACGGCGGCACGAGCGAGGTCCTGCGGATCCTCGCCGACCGCCTCCCCGCCCGCTGACCCGGGCGTCCTCCCCTCCCCGCACCTCGAGAGGCTCCCGTGACCCAGCTCACCCTCGTCCGCCACGGCCAGACCGACTGGAACGCGGCGCGCCGCATCCAGGGAGCGAGCGACATCCCGCTGAACGACACCGGCCGTTCGCAGGCGCGGGCGGCCGCGCGGATCCTCGGCGAGCGGGAGTGGGACGCGGTCGTCGCGAGTCCGCTGCAGCGCGCCTACGAGACGGGTGCCGTCATCGCCCGGGGTCTGGGCCTCGACGAGCCGCTCGTCGTGCCCGGGCTGGCCGAGCGCGCCTACGGCGAAGCCGAGGGCATGACCGGGGACGACCTCCGCGCCCTCTTCCCCGGCGGCATCGAGGGTGAGCGCATCCCCGGCTGCGAGACCCGCGCCGAGGTGGTCGCACGGGCGACGGAGGCGCTGCTCGAGGTCGCGGAGCGCTTCCCCGACCAGCGGGTGATCGTGGCGACGCACGGCGCCGTCATCGGCAGCCTCCTCCGCTCGCTCAGCGAGGACGCGCTGCCGCCGCAGGGGATCACCGTCGGCAACGGGTCGCGGCACGACTTCGCGATCGTCGACGGCGCCCTGCGGATCGTCGCGTTCGACGACTCCGGTGACGTGGTGATCGTGGACGCCGATCTCGACGACGTCCTCAGCCCCACCGCTCCCTAGGACCTGTCGAGCGAGGTCAGCAGCTCGTAGAGCACCCGGGCGGAGTCGCGCCACGAGTACGCCGCCGCGCGCTCGCGCGACCGCTCCGAACGCTCCGTCCACACCGCCGCATCCTCGAGCGAGCGGACTCCGCGCGCCACGTCCTTCGCACTGCCCGGATCCACCAGGACCGCCGCGTCCCCGCCGATCTCGCGGAAGATCGGGATGTCGCTGACGACGACGGGGGTGCCGAGCGCCATCGCCTCGACCAGCGGGATCCCGAAGCCCTCGTCGCGGCTCGCGCTGACGAGGGCGGTCGCGCGCGCGAGCACCGACCGGTACGTGGCGTCGTCCGCGCCCTGGTGGAACACCAGCTTCGCCGTCGGGGCGAGCGAGCGCAGCGTCTCGACCGTCTCGTCGCTCGCCCGGCTCATCAGGTGGAGCTCGTAGTCGGGCAGGAGCCGCATCGCGCGCGCCAGCGTCTCGACGTTCTTGTAGGGCATGTAGGAGCCCATGTACACGAGCGAGCGGGCGTCGGAGCGGTCGGGCAGCGACGCGGCCAGCGCGGCGCTCGCCTCGTCCGGGTCGCCGGCCGCGTTCGGCACCACCACGATCGGGCGGGTCGTCAGGCGGTGCTCCCGGATCAGCTCGCGGGTGGTCTCCGACACCGTCACCACGGCGTCGGCCCGCTGCAGCAGTCGGCGCTGCGGCCACCACGACAGGTGGTAGAGCCGCCACAGCCCGCGGACGGGCAGCGGCAGATCGCGCGGGGGCGTGCGATGGCGGTAGTAGATGAGGTCGTGCACGGTCAGCACGAGGCGGTAGCGGCGACCGAGCGACCCCATGGTCTGCATCGGCGAGAAGACCACGTCCGGCTTCAACCGGTTCACGAGCAGCGCCACGAACGGCTCGAACGGACCGGTCGGCGACGTCACCTTCTCCCACGGCAGGTCGGGCAGCAGCGCGAGCTGGCGTCGGTCGCTGATCAGCATCGTCACGGCGTGCAGGGCCGAGAGCTCGCGCACGAGCTCGGAGGTGTAGCGGCTGATGCCGTCGTGGCGCTCGAGCCGGGTGTAGCGGCAGTCGACGACGATCCTCATCGGTCGATCCCCTCCTCGAGGGCGCGGCGGAGCACCGCGGCGGCCTCGTCCGGCGTCTCGTAGTGGATGAGGTGGCCGACCCCGTCGATCACGTGCAGCCGGGCGTGCGGGAGCGCCGCGAGCAGGCGGTGCTGCGCGGCGAGCGGCGTGATGTCGTCCTGCGCCGCCGCGATCAGCAGCGTCGGCACCGTGAGGCGCGCCGCGTACTCGCTCACGTCGTGCGAGACCGAGGCGCGGAACGCCTCCAGCACCGTGTCGCGCGACGCGAACGCGCTGAAGTAGCGGTCGTGCTGGTCGTGCACGAAGCGCCGCAGACCGGCGTCCTTCGTCTTCACCATCGACAGGCTCATCACGCGCACGATCCGCGGATCGCGCAGCAGCCGGTACCCGAGAGTCCGCGGCAGCACCGCTCCGAGCCGGTAGTAGAGCACCGCGAGCCGCGTCAGCACTCCCCGAGGGCCGGCGAGGGCCGGAGCCGCGATCGGATTGACGAGCACGAGCAGCGGAGTCGGCAGCCCCGACGCGACGGCCGCCGCGGCCACGATCGAGCCGAAGGAGTGACCGAGCACCACGGCCTCGCCGCGGAGCCCGAGCACGTCCAGGAACTCCCCCAGCCAGGCCGCGTAGCCCTCCACGTCGTGCGCGTGCGCCGTCATGGGCGGGGACGCGCCGAATCCCGGCAGGTCCGGAGCGATCACGCGGACGTCCGCCCCTCCCCCGAGCAGACGGGCGATCACCGGCTCCAGACCGTGGTGCTCGCCGCGGAAGCCGTGCACGAGCACGATCACCGTCGCCGCGTCGTCCGAGCCGTAGCTCCAGTAGGCGGTGGACGCCCCCGGGACGGCCGCGGAGGCCTCCCGGATCGGGAGTCGTCCGAGGTCGGCGGCGTAGGGCGAAGCGACGGTCATCTCGGTCCCCATCGTAGGCAAGACCGCCCGAACTTCTCGCCGCAACGCCTTGCGTGGCCGCGATCCGAGCCGGGAGCATGAGGACGCGCTCGCTTCGCGACGCACCGCCCCGTCCTCCGTGACGGTCATCCGCTCAGGCAGCAGCAGAAGGAGCACCGTGAGCTTCACGTCGCCGATCCAACTCCCCGGACTCGCCCTCGATCCCCAGTGGTACCGCCGTGCGGTGTTCTACGAGGTCATGATCCGGTCGTACTACGACTCGAACGGGGACGGCGCCGGGGACATCAACGGACTGGCCTCCAAGCTCGACTACCTGCAGTGGCTCGGCATCGACGCGCTCTGGCTGCCGCCCTTCTACATGTCGCCGCTGCGCGACGGCGGCTACGACGTCTCGGACTTCAAGGCGATCCTCCCCGAGTTCGGCACGATGGAGGACTTCCGCGACCTGGTGCGCAAGGCGCACGAGCGCAACATGCGCATCGTCATGGACTTCCCGCTCAACCACACGAGCGACCAGCACGAGTGGTTCCAGCAGTCGCGGTCGGACCCCGAGGGCCCGTACGGCGACTTCTACGTCTGGAACGACACCGACGACCGCTACCCCGACATCCGCATCATCTTCGTCGACACCGAGGACTCGAACTGGGCGTTCGACTCCGAGCGCCGGCAGTTCTACTTCCACCGCTTCTTCTCGCACCAGCCGGACCTCAACTTCGAGAACCCGGCCGTCCGCGAGGCGATCCACGACGTGGTGAAGTTCTGGCTCGACCTCGGCGTCGACGGCATCCGGCTGGACGCGATCCCCTACCTCTACGAGTCCGACGAGGGCAACGGCGAGGGCGAGCCGCCCACCCACGACTTCATCAAGAACCTCCGGCAGATGGTCGACCGCGACTACCCCGGCCGCATCCTGATCGCGGAGGCGAACCAGTGGCCGCGCGAGGTCGCCGCGTTCTTCGGCACCGAGGAGGAGCCGGAGTGCCACATGGCCTTCGACTTCCCGGTCATGCCGCGTATCTTCTACTCCCTCCGCGCGCAGACGGCGAACGAGCTGAAGAAGGTCCTCTCCGAGACCTTCGACATCCCCACCGGAGCCGCGTGGGGCGTGTTCCTGCGCAACCACGACGAGCTCACGCTCGAGATGGTCTCGGAGGAGTACCGCCAGGCGATGTACGGCTGGTACGCCTACGACCCGCGGATGCGCTCCAACATCGGCATCCGGCGTCGCCTCGCCCCGCTGCTCGACAACTCCCGCGCCGAGCTCGAGCTGATCAACGCCCTCCTCTTCTCGCTCGCGGGCAGTCCGTTCCTCTACTACGGCGACGAGATCGGGATGGGCGACAACATCTGGCTGAACGACCGCGACGCCTCCCGCACGCCGATGCAGTGGACCCCCGACCGCAACGCCGGCTTCTCGGCCGCCGACCCCGGCAAGCTCGTCCAGCCGATCGTGCAATCGCTCGTCTACCACTACAACCAGGTGAACGTGGAGGCTCAGCTCGCGCAGTCCCGCTCGCTCCTGCACTGGATGCGGAACGTGCTGCACGTACGCCGTGGCCACCCGGCCTTCGGCCTCGGCTCGATGCGCGTGCTCGAGACGGACCACGAGTCGGTGCTCGCCTTCGTGCGCGACTACGCCGGGTCCGGCTCCGCCATGGGCGACCAGCCCGAGGAGGTGCTCTGCGTCTTCAGCTTCAACCACAACCCCGTGTCGGTGACCATCACCGACCCCGAGAACCCCGGCTCCGCGCTGAGCGACCTGTTCGGCGGCGGACGCTTCCCCGGCTTCTCGGCGGACGGCACCCTCACGATGACCCTCGGCACGCAGGGCTTCTTCTGGCTGCACGTCGCGAAGGCGGACCACGACCGATGAACCACTCGTGAGCACGCCGCGGGGCCTCCGACCGATGTCGGAGGCCCCGTTTAGGCTGTCCGCGTGAGCATCACCGCAACGACCGAGCCGACCCTGTTCGACGACGGCGCGTTCGAGGCCCTCCCGTCCGACGAGGCTCGCGCCGCTCCGGCACCCGCCGAGCTCGCGCCCGCCGAGGGCGCGCCCTGGTTCGACCTCCTCGCCGTCTTCGATCTCGAGACCACGGGCATCGACGTCCGCACGAGCCGCATCGTGACCGCGCACGTCGGAGTGATCGGAGCCGACGGAGAAGCGATCGAGGGCACCACGTGGCTCGCCGATCCGGGAGTCGAGATCCCCGCGGGGGCCAGCGCCGTGCACGGCATCAGCACCGAGCACGCGCGCGAGCACGGCCGCCCGGCGGGCGAGGTCGTCGCCGAGGTGTCCGAGGCGCTCCGCTCCCTGCTCGCCCGCGGTATCCCGGTCGTCGTCTACAACGCCCCCTACGACCTCTCGCTGCTCGCCCACGAGGCGCGACGCTGGGGTGTGCCGGTCCTGATCGATCCGAGCCCGGTCGTCGATCCCCTCGTCATCGACAAGGCCGTCGACCGCTACCGCAAGGGCAAGCGCACCCTCACCCTCGCCGCCGAGCACTACGGAGTGAGCCTCACCGACGCCCACGACGCCGGAGCCGACGCCGTCGCGGCGGGCAGGGTCGCCCAGGCGCTCGGCCGCGCCTTCGCCGACGAGCTCGGAGTGGGCGCCGACGCCCTGCACGCGCTGCAGATCGACTGGTGCCGCGACCAGGCCGAGTCGTTCCAGGAGTACATGCGCCGCGTCCGCGACGAGGCCTTCGTCGCCGACGGCGCCTGGCCCGTACGCCACTGACGCCGCGCCAGCGCCGGGTTGGGTTCAGCAGGACCTAGGTGAGCGTGCGCCCCTCCCGCAGCAGCGCCACGTACTCGCGGATCCGGCGCTCGCGCGACTCCGGCCGCTTCAACTGCTTCAGGCGGAAGAGGAACGCGAAGCGCTTCTGCCCGCCCAGGGTCGCGAAGAACGCCGCCGCCTCCGGGTCGGCCTCCAGGGCCGCCAGCAGGTCCGGAGGCACCTCCGCCCCCTTCTGCCGGTACGCCGCGTCCCAGCGGCCGTCCGCCTTGGCGCGCTCGATCTCCGCGAGTCCGGCGGGGCGCATCCGGCCCTCTTCGACCAGCCGGACGACGTGCTCGCGGTTCACCTGCGACCACGGACTGGCCCGGCGACGCGGGGTGAAGGCCTGCAGCGTGAACTGCTCGTCGAACGCGCTGGCCTGCCCGTCGATCCAGCCGTGGCAGAGCGCCACGTCGAGGGCCTCGGCGTAGGTCAGGCCGGGATCGACCGCCGCCTTCTTGCGCAGCTTCAGACGCACCCCGCCGGGATCCGGGGAGTCCGACAGGTACGCCTCCCACTCCTCCGCGGTGACGACGGGGAGGATCGGCTTGTCGGCGAAGGACACCATGCCCGGACGCTACCGCACCGGCGTCGCCAGGGACACGACGAAGGGCCCCCGACCGTGAGGTCGAGGGCCCTTCGAGGAGCGGCTACTTGCCGAAGTTCTTGTAGCGGCTGTTGAACTTCTCGACGCGGCCGGCCGAGTCCATGATGCGCTGCTTGCCCGTGTAGAACGGGTGCGAGGCCGACGAGATCTCGACGTCGATGACCGGGTAGGTGACGCCGTCGAGCTCGATGGTCTTGCTGCTCTTCGCCGTCGAACGGGTGAGGAAGGTCTCACCGGAGGCGAGGTCGCGGAAGACGATCGGCGCGTACTCGGGGTGGATGTCGGTCTTCATGGCGTGTCCTGTCGTTGGTGGTCCTGAACCGCACCTGTCGTCGACGGGAACGGGTGGAAGGGTGGTGGGCGCACCGCGAACGGGCCCGAACCAGCTATCGAGAGTAGCAGATCGTGCGGCCGTCGACGAGGGGATCCGCGGCGCGGCGGACCCGGTCGATCAGCGGCGGGCGCGAGCCGAGTACCGGCCGTCCTCGCGAGTGAGGGCGATGTCGAGTCCGAACGTCTCGGAGAGCGTCTGCTCGGTCAGAGCCTCGGCCAGCGGCCCGGCGGCGACGGCCTTCCCGTCGCGCAGCAGGAGCGCGTGGGTGAAGCCGTCGGGGATCTCCTCGACGTGGTGGGTGACCATCACGATCGCGGGCGACGCCGGGTCCTTCGCGAAACCGCTGAGGAGCGCGACGAGCTCCTCGCGGGCGCCGAGGTCGAGGCTCGCGGCCGGCTCGTCGAGCAGGAGGAGCTCGGGGTCCGTCATGATCGCACGCGCTATCTGCACCCGCTTCTGCTCGCCGTCCGAGAGCGTCCCGAACGTGCGGTCCGCGAGGTGGTCGAGCTTCCACTCGGCGAGCACGCGGCGGGCGCGGCGCTCGTCGACGGCGTCGTACGACTCGTTCCAGCGACCGGTCACCGAGTAGGCGGCGGTCATCACGACGTCCAGGACCGATTCGTCCACCGGCAGGCGGCGGGCCATCGCGGTCGAGGCGTAGCCGATGCGCGGGCGCAGCTCGAAGACGTCGACGCGGCCGAGGGTCTCGTCGAGGATCCCGGCGGTACCGGTCGAGGGGTAGTTCTGCGCCGCGGCGATCTGCAGGATCGACGTCTTGCCCGCGCCGTTGGGTCCGAGGACGACCCAGCGGTCCTCCTCGGCGACGGCCCACTCGATGTGATCGAGGATCCGCTTGCCGTTCCGGACGAAGGAGACATCGGAGAACGAGACGACGCTGGGCATGCGTCCCATCCTAAAGGGCGAGCGCGGAGGGATCAGACGAGCGAGTCGTAGATCGCCCGGGTGTCCCGCGCGATCTGCGTCCAGCTGAAATCGCTCTGCGCCCGCTCGCGGCCCGCCGCTCCCATGCGCTTGGCCGCCTCGGGATCCGCGACCACCTCGGCGAGAGCCGCCGCGAGGTCCGCGACGTAGCGGTCGGGGTCGACCGGGGTGCCGGTGCCGTCGGTGACCTGCTCGATCGGGACCAGGCGGCCCGTCACTCCGTCCACGACGACCTCGGGGATGCCGCCGGTGGCCGTGCCGACGACCGCGGCGCCGCACGCCATGGCCTCGAGGTTCACGATGCCGAGCGGCTCGTAGATCGACGGGCAGACGAAGGTCGTCGCCGCCGTCAGCACCGCGGAGAGCTCGTGACGAGGGAGGTGGCGGTCGATCCAGACGACGCCGGTCCGCTCCTCCTGCAGCCCGCGCACCAGCGCGGTGACCTCCGCCATGATCTCGGGGGTGTCGGGAGCACCCGCGCACAGCACGAGCTGCACCTCGGGAGGGAGCGTCGCCGCCGCGCGCAGGAGGTACGGGAGCCCCTTCTGCCGCGTGATGCGGCCGACGAAGACCACCGACGGGCGGGAGGGGTCGATGCCGAGGCTCTCGAGGACCGCCTCGTCCTCGACGGGGTGCCACGCGTCGAGATCGATGCCGTTGTAGACCACGTGCACCTTCGCCGGGTCCAGCGCCGGGTAGGAGCGGAGGATGTCGGCGCGCATGCCGCCGGAGACCGCGATCACGGCGTCCGCGGTCTCGTACGCCTCGCGCTCGATCCAGCTCGAGACGCGGTAGCCGCCGCCGAGCTGCTCGGCCTTCCAGGGGCGCAGCGGCTCGAGGCTGTGCGCCGAGACCACGTGCGGGACACCGTGGAGCAGCTGGGCGAGACGGCCCGCCGCGTTCGCGTACCAGGTGTGCGAGTGCACGAGATCGGCTCCCGCCGCGTCCTGCGCGATCTGCAGGTCGACGCCGAGGGTCTGGAGTGCTCCATTGGCCTGGGCGAGTTCGGCGGGGACCGGGTACGCGAACGCTCCCGGCTCGTCCCGGGGAGCTCCGAAGCAGCGGACCACGACCTCGATGTCGTGGCGCAGCGCCTTGGTGAGCTCGGCGACATGGACGCCGGCTCCTCCGTACACCTCGGGCGGGTATTCCTTGGTCAGCAGATCGACTCGCACACCCCGAACCGTAGTACAGCCGATTCCCCGGCGACAGCAGGGGTCTTCGGCGGGGCCCCACCCCCTACTGTTGAGCCATGCAGTCAAAGAAGATCTTCGGCATCGTCCTCGCCGGCGGCGAGGGCAAGCGGCTCATGCCCCTCACGGCCGATCGCGCCAAGCCCGCGGTCCCGTTCGGCGGCCAGTACCGCCTGATCGACTTCGCGCTGTCGAACCTCATCAACTCGGGGCTCACGCAGATCGTCGTGCTGACGCAGTACAAGTCGCACTCGCTCGACCGCCACGTCTCGCAGACCTGGCGCCTCTCGGGTCTGCTCAACTCCTACGTCGCCTCCGTGCCCGCGCAGCAGCGTCTGGGCAAGCGCTGGTTCAGCGGCTCCGCCGACGCGATCCTGCAGAGCCTCAACCTGATCCGCGACGAGAAGCCCGACATCGTCGTCGTGGTCGGCGCCGATCACGTGTACCGCATGGACTTCTCGCAGATGATCGACGCCCACATCAAGTCGGGTGCGAAGGCCACGGTCGCGGCGATCCGCCAGCCGATCGAGCTGGCCGACCAGTTCGGAGTCATCCAGCTCGCGGGCGACGAGGCGGGCGACGGCGTCGTCCCCACCAAGATCGCCGAGTTCCTCGAGAAGCCCAAGGACGCGGTCGGCCTGGCCGACTCGCCCCACGAGGTGCTCGCCTCGATGGGCAACTACGTCTTCGACGCCGACGCGCTGATCGACGCGGTCATCCGCGACGGAGAACTGTCGACCTCCGACCACGACATGGGCGGCGACATCATCCCCGACTTCGTCGCGCGCGGCGAGGCGGGCGTCTACGATCTCAAGCTCAACGAGGTCCCCGGATCGACCGATCGCGACCGCTACTACTGGCGCGACGTCGGCACCATCGACTCCTTCTTCGAGGCGCACCAGGACCTCATCTCGGCGCTGCCCGTCTTCAACCTCTACAACCAGCAGTGGCCGATCTTCTCGTCGCAGCTCAACTCGCCCCCCGCGAAGATCGTGCGGGACGGCAAGGGCAACATGGGCTCGACCGTCGACTCGGTCGTCTCGCTCGGCACCGTCATCTCGGGCGCGCACATCGAGCGCAGCGTCGTGGGTCCGTGGACCGTCATCGAGTCGAACGCGACCGTGACCGACTCGGTGGTCTTCGACAAGGTCCGCATCGGCCCGGACGCGCTGGTCGTCCGCGCTATCCTCGACAAGGACGTCGTCGTCGAGCCCGGCGCGCGGGTCGGCGTGGATCACGATCACGACCGCGAGCGCGGGTTCACCGTCACCGACTCGGGGATCACCGTGGTCGGCAAGGGCGTCGTCGTCCGCCCGTAGCACCCCAACGGGCCGAGAGCACTGCGCTTCCGCGCGTCCGGCGTCACCGGCGCGCGGCCCGACCGATCGGACCGTCATGAGTGAGCGTCCTGCGACGCCTGCCCGCTTCCTCGTCGTCCTGGACGCCGATTCGACCCTGCTGCAGGACGAGGTGATCGAGCTCCTCGCGGCCCACGCGGGCTCCGAGGACCTCGTCGCCGCGGTGACCGAGCGCGCGATGCGCGGCGAGATCGACTTCGGCGAGAGCCTGCGGGAGCGGGTGGCGACCCTCGCGGGCGTCCCCGACTCCGTCTGCGAGAGCGTCCGGGCAGGGCTGCGCGTCACTCCCGGCGTGCAAGAGCTCATCGCGGGCGTGCACGCCGCGGGCGGGCGCATCGGAGTGGTGTCCGGCGGATTCCACGAAGTGCTCGACCCCGTCGCGCGCGAGCTGGGTCTCGACTACGCGCGGGCGAACCGCCTGGCCTCGCACTCCGGTGTGCTGACCGGCGCGGTCAGCGGCCCGGTCATCGACGCGCACGCGAAGGCCGCGGCGCTCCTCGAGTGGGCCGCCGACGCCGATGTCCCCGCGCAGCGCACGATCGCGATCGGAGACGGAGCGAACGACCTCGAGATGATGGCCGTCGCCGCACTGGCGGTCGCCTTCAACGCCAAGCCCCTCGTGCGGGAGCGCGCCGATCTCGTCGTCGACGGCATCGATCTCAGCCAGCTCCTCCCGGTGCTCGGTCTGCGCGGCTGACCCCGGTCAGTCCCCCGAGAGCGCGACCAGCCCTGCGCAGGCGAGGGCGAGCGTCCAGCTGACGAGGGAGCCGACGAGGAAGTACTCGGCCTTCGTCCCGCTGTCGCCGTCGCGCGAGATCTCGGGGAAGCGCACGATCCCCTTCGCCGCGAACACCGCTCCCGCGAGGCCGACCGCGCCGGTCAGGGTGAGCCCCGCGACCAGCACGCGCTCCAGCGGGCCGATCGCGCGTCCGCCGCGCAGGTCCGGCAGCGGCGCGGTCTCCGCAGGCGGGCGGAGGAATCGAGCGCGCAGCGACAGGGAACGGCGGGGCTCCGGATGCGGCGCGAGCTCCCGGTGCAGGGCCGCGCGGACGATCACGTTGCCGGTCTCGAGCAGGAGCAGTCCTGCTCCGACGGCGAGGAGCACCTGCTCCAGCGGCCAGCCCGAGGCGGTGCCGTCGAGTCGCGACCACGCGTTCACCAGGGGTCCCTCGGATGCGGCTCCCGCTCTGTCGACCAGGGTGAGCACGAGGACCGCGGCCGCCAGACCGACGACGGCGCGCAGTCCTCCCGGCGGTCGGCGTCCCGCTTCCGTCGTCGTGACCGGGAGCCAGAGCGCCGAGAGGATCACGACGACGACGACTCCGATGACCGGTGCGCCGAGCCCCACGGCGGAGGCGACTGCGGCGACGACGTCGACGACGATGATCGCGATCGCCACCGATCGGAGGCCCAGGTGGGTGCGCAGCACGTCGGCGGCGCCGACGAGGCCGAGCAGCAGGGCGGTCAGCACGCGTCCTCGAAGAGCCTCGCGCCGGTGAGGAGCGCGCCCGCGCTCGCGCGACGCAGCGCCTGCGACACCGCGGACTGCGAGATCGACTCCTGCTCCGCCAGCGTCTTCTGCGGCGTTCCCCGCGCTGCCCCGAGCACGAGTCGGCGGTCCCGCGCGCTCAAGGGGCCGATCAGCGCGTCCCGGGCGAGGAGGTAGGCGTTCACCGCGGCCTCCTCGGCCCCCGGCTCGTCGGAGCCCACGAACCAGGCCCGCGCACTCGGGACGGCGCCGTCCTCGAGCTCGTGGGCGCGGTCGATCGCGGTGCGGGCGCGCCACCACGCCGAGCCGTCCTGCAGGCCGCCCGCGACTCCCGAACCGATCACCCTGATCTCCCCCCGGCCGAGACCGACTCGGCAGTCGACCCCGGCGGGCAGGGACAGGCGCGCGTGCAGGGTGGCCGTGAGGGCGGCGGTGAGCGACGGGTAGACGCCCTGGAATTCGTCGCCCACCGTCGGGTGCAGCGGCTCGATCGCGGGGACGACTCCATCGACGGAGGCGAAGCCGGTCTCGATCTCGTGCTGCGCCACATCGCGGCGCTCGAGTCTGCGCGAACCGACCAGATCGATCAGAACGGCGACGACCGGCGCTTCTCTCATCCGATAAGCCTACAGCTGATATCCGGCGGATATAAGCCCACAGCTGAAGCGATCAGTGCCCCATCCCGAGGCCGCCGTCGACCGGGACCACCGCACCGGAGATGTAGGCGGCCTCGTCGCCGGCGAGCCAGCGGGTGACCTTCGCCACCTCGGCGGCGGTCCCGTACCGGCCGAGCGGGATGCTCTTGCGGTACTCCGCCTGCTGCTCCGCCGGCAGCTCCGCCGTCATGTCGGTCTCGATGAAGCCCGGAGCGACGACGTTCGCGGTGATGTTGCGCGCCCCGAGCTCGCGGGTGAGCGAGCGGGCGAAGCCGACGAGGGCGGCCTTCGACGACGAGTAGTTGATCTGACCCGGTCCGCCGTAGAGGCCCACGACGCTCGAGATCAGGATGACGCGCCCGAACTTCTGCTTGAGCATGCCCTTCGAGGCGCGCTTCACCACACGGAACGCCCCGGTCAGGTTGGTGTCGATGACCGACGTGAAGTCGTCCTCGGTCATGCGCAGGAGGAGGGTGTCGCGGGTGATCCCCGCGTTCGCCACGACGACCTCGACGGGACCGAGCTCGGCCTCCACCTGGGTGAAGGCGGCATCGATGGACGCGGAGTCGGTGACGTCGGCCACGACGGTGAGCGATCCGGCCGGACCCGATCCGGACCGAGCCGTGACGGCGACCCGGTGCCCCGCGGCGACGAACTCCTCGGCGATGGCGAAGCCGATGCCTCGGTTGCCTCCGGTGACGAGGACGGTGCGGGGCGTGGTCATGGTGTCCCTCCTGCCGACGCGCGGACGGCGCCGGACGACCCGTACATCCTACGGGCGCGCGGCGCAACACATCGGGAGATCCCGTCCGCCCAGCCTCCGCGACTCCCCCGCGACGTAGGGTTGTACAGCTGTGAAACCCCGCGAATCGCTCACCTCCCTCCCGCCGTCGCCGACCGCGGAACGTCGCTCCCGCGCGATCAAGTACTCCATCGCGATGGGCATCCGCATGATCTGCGTGATCTGCCTGATCTTCGCGCAGGGGTGGTGGCTCGCGTTCTTCGCCATCGGCGCCATCGTCCTCCCCTACTTCGCCGTGGTGCTCGCGAACGTCGGCGGAGTCGGCGAGAGCGGGAACGTGCAGCGCCCCGGTGCGATCGTCCTGTCGCGCCCCGTGCCGCCGCCCGCATCCGCCCCCGAGTCCGGCTCCTCGACCGACGACCGGGCCGAGGGCGGCGGAGCGACGACGGATCGACCGTGATCCCGCTCGGCACAGCGCCCGAGAAGCACACCTGCTCGAGAGCGGGCTGCACGAGCATCGCGACCTGGGCCGTAGAGTGGCGGAATCCGCGGATCCACGCGGAGGACCGGCGCAAGACCTGGCTCGCCTGCGGTGAGCACCTCGAGTTCCTCCGCGAGTTCCTCGCCGCACGGGAGTTCCCGCTCGAGGTGAGACCGCTTCAGACCATCGACCGGGGGACCTCGCGTTGACCGACTCCACGCCGCGTCCCTCCTGGCGCTTCGTGCTCTCGCGCCGCTGGTTCGGCTACCTCGCCCTCGCGGTGGTCTTCGCCGTCGCCTGCGTGCTGTTGTCGCGCTGGCAGGTGGCGCGCCTGGACGAGGCCGCCTCGACGAACCGGCTCGTCACGGCCAACTGGACGGCCGACCCCGTGGCTCTCGACGACCTGATCGGCGAGGACGGCGCGTGGGACGACGCGCTCGAGTTCCGGCCGGTCGAGGTCACGGGCGTCTACGAGACGCAGGACGAGACGCTCGTCCGCAACCGGCCCTACAACGGCAATCCCGGATTCGAGGTGCTCACACCGCTCCGACTCGCGGACGGCAGCCTGTTCATCGTGGACCGCGGTTGGGTCCCGGTCGGATCCGAGCAGGACTCCCCCGATGCCGTGCCCGCCCCTCCGGAGGGAGAGGTCACGGTGACGGCCAGGATCAAGCCGAGCGAGGGCCGCATCGAGGGGCGCTCCGCTCCCGCCGGTCAGATCGCGACCATCCAGCTCGACGACCTGCGTGCGCAGCTGGGAGAGCCGGTGCGCACGAGCGCCTACGGCCTGCTGGTCTCGGAATCCCCCGCACCCGTCGACGCTCCTCCTCTCGCGGCGCTGAAGCCGGTGGCCGACGAAGGCCTGCACATCAGCTACGCGATCCAGTGGGTGCTGTTCGCGCTGATGGGCTTCGGAGGACTGGGCTGGGCCGTGCGGCACGAGTTCCGGCTGCTCAACGCCGACGATCCCGAGGTCATCGCCGCGGAGGAACGGCGCGAGCAGCGCCGGCTGAAGCGCGGTCGCAGCGACTCCGAGATCGAGGACGAGCTGCTCGACGCCCACCGCTGAGCCGCCGCGCCCGGCGGGGACGGACCGCGATCAGGTCGGAGTGATCAGGCCAGGGTGATCAGGTCGAGGTAGTCCGCGGTCCAGTGGTCCTCGGTGCCCTCGGGCATGATGAGCACCCGCTCGGGGTTCAGCGCCTCGACGGCGCCCTCGTCGTGGCTGACCAGGACCACCGCGCCCTCGTAGTGCGCGAGCGCGTCGAGGATCTCGTCGCGGCTCGCCGGGTCGAGGTTGTTGGTCGGCTCGTCCAGGAGCAGCACGTTCGCCCCGGAGACGACGATCATCGCGAGGGCCAGACGGGTCTTCTCGCCACCCGAGAGCACTCCGGCCGGCTTGTGCGAGTCGTCGCCGGTGAACAGGAACGAGCCCAGGACGCGGCGCGCCTCGGTCTCGGTGAGGTTCGGGCTGCTCGACACCATGTTCTCGAGCACCGAGCGCTTGACGTCGATCGTCTCGTGCTCCTGGGCGTAGTAGCCGATCCGCAGACCGTGGCCGGGCTCGATCGACCCGGTGTCCGGCGCGTCCACCCCGCCGAGGATCCGCAGCAGGGTCGTCTTGCCCGCGCCGTTCAGACCCAGGATGACCACCTTGGATCCGCGATCGATCGCGAGGTCGACGGCGGTGAAGATCTCGAGCGAGCCGTAGCTCTTCGACAGGTTCTCGGCCTGCAGCGGGGTGCGGCCGCAGGGCATCGGCGTCGGGAAGCGCAGCTTGGCGACGCGGTCGACGGCGCGCACCTCCTCGAGGCCGCTCATCATCTTCTCGGCGCGCGCCACCATCTGGTGCGCGGCCGCCGCCTTGGAGGCCTTCGCTCCGAAGCGCGCCGCCTGCAGCTGCAGGGCGCCCGCCTTCTTCTCGACGTTCGCGCGCTCCTTCTTGCGGCGCTCCTCGTCGGCAGCGCGCTGGCGCTGGTAGTTCTTCCAGTTCATGTTGTAGACGTCGATGACCTGGCGGTTCGCATCCAGGTAGAAGACGCGGTTGACCGTCTCGCCGACCAGCTCGATGTCGTGACTGATGACGATGAATCCGCCGCGGTAGTTCTTCAGGAACTCGCGGAGCCACACCACCGAATCCGCGTCGAGGTGGTTGGTCGGCTCGTCCAGGATCAAGGTGCTGGCATCCGAGAACAGGATGCGCGCGAGCTCGATGCGCCGGCGCTGACCGCCCGAGAGCGTCTTCAGCGGCTGATCGAGGATCCGGTCCGGCAGGTTCAGGTTGCTCGCGATCGAGGCCGCCTCGGCCTCCGCGGCGTAACCGCCGAGCGCGAGGAAGCGGTCGGTCAGGTTGCCGTACTTCTTCATCCCCGCCGCACTGATCGCCGGGTCGCTGCTCGACATCGCCTCGGTCGCCTCCGACATGCCCACCACGAGGGAGCCCAGACCGCGGGCGTCGAGGATGCGCGTGCGCGCCAGCTCCTCCGGGTCGCCCGAGCGCGGGTCCTGCGGGAGGTAGCCGATCTCACCGCCGCGATCGACCGTGCCCTTGGCGGCGATGAGGTCGCCGGCCAGCACCTTGGTCAGCGTCGTCTTCCCCGCCCCGTTGCGGCCGACGAGGCCCACCTTGTCGCCGTCGCCCACCCGGAAGGAGACGTTCTCCATCAGGAGTCGGGCGCCGACTCGGAGTTCGAGATCGTGGACGCTCAGCACAGTGCTGTCCGTTCTCGCCAAGAAATGGCGGTCGCTTCGGGAGGTGTGGGGCAAGGGGCCGCGATGCGGCAGCCCTCTAGTATATTTCCTGAGCCGCGGGGCCGGTTCACGTCCGCTGTCCGCGGACGCGTCCGGACCCCTGCGCTCGGCCACCTGCAGGCTCGACCCCGTCGAGCTCGTCCTTCGTCGCCACCGGGCGCCACGGTCTTTGGAGACACTCATGTCCAGCTACTCGCTCGCCCCGTCGCGGCCGGTCCTCGCGGACCGACTGTTCGCGCGCTCGATCGTCACCGATCTCGTCCTGGTGGTCGCCGCCGCGGCCTTCACCGCCGGGATGGCCCAGCTCTACATCCCGATGTGGCCCGTGCCGATCACCGGCCAGACCTTCGCCGTGCTCCTCGCGGGAACCACGCTGGGCGCGCTCCGCGGCGCGCTCGCGATGAGCGTCTACGCGCTGGTCGGCGTGCTCGGCGCCCCGGTCTTCACCGAGGGCTCGAGCGGCTGGGCCGTCCTCGCCGGCCCGACCGGTGGTTACATCGTCGGTTTCGTCCTCGCTTCGATCGTCACCGGATGGCTGGCGCAGCGTCAGTGGGACCGCCGCGTCGTCGGCACCCTGGTCACCTTCCTCGCGGGCACCGCGACGATCTACCTGGTCGGACTCCCCTGGCTCGCGACCGCGCTCGGCTCGCTCGGCTACCCCGCCGATCTCGGCTCCGTCCTCACCGCCGGTCTCGTCCCGTTCCTGATCGGCGACGCCCTCAAGATCGTGCTCGCCGCCGCACTGCTCCCCACGACCTGGGCTCTGCTCCGCCGCCGCTCGAACTGAGCCCGCACGACGGTACGGCGAAGGGCCGGGAGGATGATCCTCCCGGCCCTTCGCCGTACCGGTCTCAGATCGAGAAGCCGAGAGCGCGCATCATGTCGCGGCCGTCGTCGGTGATCCGCTCGGGACCCCACGGCGGCATCCAGACCCAGTTGATCCGGAACGCCTCGACGATGCCGTCGAGCGACTCGGCGGTCTGCTCCTCGAGCACGTCGGTCAGCGGACAGCCCGCCGAGGTGAGCGTCATGTGGATGACGAGAGCGTCGTTCTCGTCGTCCCACCCGAGGTCGTAGATCAGGCCCAGATCGACGACGTTGATCCCGAGCTCGGGATCCATGACGTCCTTGAGCGCCTCCTCGACCTGGTCGAAGAGCTTCGGCTCGAGCGTCGTGACGGCCATGATCAGGCCGTCGCCGTCGTGAGGAAGCGGTCGTAGCCCTCGTCCTCGAGTCGGGTGGCGAGCTCCTTGCCGCCCTGCTCGGCGACGCGGCCGGCGACGAAGACGTGCACGAAGTCGGGCTCGATGTAGCGCAGGATGCGCGTGTAGTGCGTGATCAGCAGCACGCCCAGTCCCGTGTTGGCGTGGGCGCGGTTCACGCCCTCCGAGACGATCTTGAGCGCGTCGACGTCGAGGCCGGAGTCGGTCTCGTCGAGCACGGCGAACTGCGGGGCGAGCAGCTCGAGCTGGAGGATCTCGTTGCGCTTCTTCTCGCCGCCCGAGAAGCCCTCGTTGACGTTGCGCGCCGCGAAGGAGGGGTCCATCCGCAGGTTGCCCATGGCCGCCTTGACGTCCTTGGTCCAGGTGCGGATCGCCGGAGCCTCGCCCGCGATCGCGGTCTTGGCGGTGCGGAGGAAGTTGGTGTTCGTCACTCCGGGGATCTCGACCGGGTACTGCATGGCGAGGAAGAGGCCGGCGCGAGCGCGCTCGTCGACGGACATGTCGAGGACCTCGACGCCGTCGAGGGTGATCGAGCCGCCGTCGACGTGGTACTTGGGGTGGCCCGCGATCGTGTAGGCGAGGGTCGACTTGCCGGACCCGTTCGGGCCCATGATCGCGTGGATCTCACCCTGGTTGATGGTGAGATCGACACCGCGGAGGATCTGCTTGGTCCCCTGCTCGGTCTCGACACTGACGTGGAGATCGCTGATCTGGAGAACGGACATTCAGACTTCCTTCGTGACGGTCGGGTCGATGTAGACGTCGCCGTCGATGATCTCGACGACGAAGACGGGGACCGGCTCGTAGGCCGGCAGGTTGAGGGGCGTCCCGGTGCGGAGGGAGAACTGCGAGCCGTGGGCCCAGCACTCGAGGCTGTCGCCCTCGACGAAGCCCTCAGAGAGGGAGATCTCGCCGTGCGTGCAGGTGTCGCCGATGGCGTGGATCTCGCCGGCCGAGTCCTGGACGACGGCGATGGCGACTCCGTCGACCTCGACGCGCATGGCCTGGTTCGGGACCAGCTCGGAGACCGAGCAGATCATCGCGGCGTTGCTCATGCGGACACCGCCGAGTTGCCGGAACCGGTCTGGCCGGCGCTGCCCGCCAGCTCGGCCTCGATCGCCAGCTGCAGGCGGTCCTCCAGCTCGGCGACCTTGATCTGCTGCACGATCTCGCTGAGGAAGCCGCGGACGACCAGGCGGCGCGCCTCGTCCTCTCGGATGCCGCGCGACTGCAGGTAGAAGAGCTGCTCGTCGTCGAACCGGCCGGTCGCCGAGGCGTGGCCCGCTCCGGCGATGTCGCCGGTCTCGATCTCGAGGTTCGGGATGGAGTCGGCACGGGTGCCGTCGGAGAGGACCAGGTTGCGGTTCTGCTCGTAGCTGTCGGTGCCGGTCGCGCTGTTGCGGATCAGGACGTCGCCGATCCAGACCGTGCGAGCGCCCTGGCCCTGCAGCGCGCCCTTGTAGGTCACACGGCTGCGGGTGTCGGGGGCATCGTGGTCGACGTACACCTGCTGCTCGAGGTGCTGGCCGCCGTCGGCGAAGTAGAGCCCGAAGAGCTCGCCGTCGGCACCGCGCTCGACGAGGTGTGCGGAGGGGTTGACCCGGACGATCGAGCCGCCGAGGGTGACGACGATGTGCTTGACCTTCGCGTCGCGGCCGACGCGGATGAAGTGGTTCGCCAGATGGCGCGCCTCGTCGTCCCACTCCTGCACGGACACGACGGTGAGCTGGGCTCCCTCGCCGACAAGGATCTCGACGTTCTCGGCGAGCGTCGCCGGGCCGTCGTTCTGGAGGACGACGACGCCGCGCGCGTACGGCGCCGCCTCGATGATCGTGTGAGCGGCGCGAGGAGTGGACCCGAGATCCGAGCGGACCAGGGTCGCCACCTTCTCGTCCTCGCCCGCGATGCGCACGACGAGGGCCTGCTCGAAGCTCGACCAGGCGTTGGCGGCCGCGCGGTCCTCGGGCAGTCCGGTGGTGCCGATCCGCTGGTCGTCGCGGCCGACCCACGAGACGTCCACGCCGTCGACCGCGGCGTATTCGAACGCGGTCGGCGAGCCGTCGAGCGGTCCGTCGATGAGATCGGCGAGGCGGGCGACGGGGGTCAGCTTCCAGGCGATCTCGCGCCCGGTGACGGCCTCGAAGGCGTCGACGTCGACCGACGCGAAGCGCTCCGAGCGCGTCTGCACGGGCGTGAAGGCCCCGTCGGAGTGGGCGCTGATGCCCAGGCGCTCGGCAGCGGCAGCGCCGTCGATCTCGGGGGTCGCGGCGCTCGTGGGGACCGTCATCAGGCGGTGGTTCCTTTCGATGGGTGCGGGGCGCCCCGTCCGGGCGCCCCTTCGAGGGGGGAGGCGGGCGTCAACCGACGCTGCCCTCCATCCCCATCTCGATGAGCTTGTTCAGCTCGAGGGCGTACTCCATGGGCAGCTCGCGGGCGATCGGCTCGATGAAGCCGCGGACGATCATGGCCATGGCCTCGTCCTCCGGCAGGCCGCGCGACATCAGGTAGAAGAGCTGCTCCTCGCTGACCTTCGACACGGTCGCCTCGTGGCCGAGCTGCACGTCGTCGACTCGGATGTCGATCGCCGGGTAGGTGTCCGAGCGCGAGATGGTGTCGACGAGCAGTGCGTCGCAGCGCACGGTGTTGGCCGAGTGGTGCGCGTTGGCGTCGACCCGGACCTCTCCGCGGTACCCCGCTCGACCGCCACCGCGGGCGATCGACTTCGAGACGATCGACGACTGCGTGTAAGGCGCCATGTGGACCATCTTCGCGCCGGCGTCCTGGTGCTGCCCGGGCCCCGCGAACGCGACCGAGAGGGTCTCGCCCTTGGCGTGCTCGCCGACCAGGAAGATCGACGGGTACTTCATCGTGACCTTGGATCCGATGTTGCCGTCGATCCACTCCATCGTCGCGCCTTCGTGCGCGATCGCGCGCTTGGTGACGAGGTTGTAGACGTTGTTCGACCAGTTCTGGATCGTCGTGTAGCGCACGCGGGCGTTCTTCTTGACGATGATCTCGACCACGGCCGAGTGCAGCGAGTCCGACTTGTAGATCGGCGCGGTGCAGCCCTCGATGTAGTGCACGTAGCTGTCCTCGTCGGCGATGATCAGCGTCCGCTCGAACTGGCCCATGTTCTCGGTGTTGATGCGGAAGTACGCCTGGAGCGGGATGTCGACGTGCACGCCCTTGGGGACGTACACGAACGAACCGCCCGACCACACGGCGGTGTTCAGGGCCGCGAACTTGTTGTCGCCCGCGGGGATGACGGTGCCGAAGTACTCCTCGAAGATCTCGGGGTGCTCGCGCAGCGCGGTGTCGGTGTCCATGAAGATGACGCCCTGCTCCTCCAGATCCTCGCGGATCTGGTGGTAGACGACCTCGGACTCGTACTGCGCCGCGACGCCGCCGACGAGGCGCTGGCGCTCCGCCTCCGGGATCCCGAGCTTCTCGTACGTGTTCTTGATGTCGTCGGGGAGGTCGTCCCAGGTCTGCGCCTGCTTCTCGGTCGAGCGGACGAAGTACTTGATGTTGTCGAAGTCGATCGCCGACAGGTCGGCGCCCCACGTCGGCATGGGCTTGCGCTCGAACAGCTTCAGCGCCTTCATGCGGCGGTCGCGCATCCAGGCCGGCTCGTTCTTGAGCGCGGAGATGTCGGAGACGACCTCGGGCGAGATACCGCGGCGCGCGGACGCCCCCGCGGAGTCGGAGTCGGCCCAGCCGAACTCGTAGACGCCGAGGCTCTCGAGCTCGGGGCGGTCGATCAGGATGTCTGACATGTGTACCTCGTTTCCTACCCACTGCTAACCGGTCGGGTTCCGGAGTCATTCCCCGTGGGGCGACCCGGAGCACATTCCGGCTGGTCGCGATCGTGGACGATGCGCGGGGGCGGTTGATGTGCGTGCCTGAGATGTCCTAAGAGAAGTGCTGCGGCGCGTCATCGGGCCGATGGTCCCTGTCGACGCCGTGTCCGCGCGGATGCCGGGGTCTCACGTCGTACCTGAACCAACTACTCATTCTACAGAGGCGCGCCCGGATGGGAACCCGCTCACCTGGGTGTCGGCCGGGTGCGACGTCCCGCGCCACCAGACGATGGTGGCCATACCGGTGTCGGTGGTCCGTGATGATCTTCGGGCATGCCGAACGACGACTCGATCCCACTGCTCCCCCGCCTCCTGCTCGCCTCCGCAGGCCTCGGGCTCCCGCCCGCGGAGGCCGCGCTCCACCGCCGCCTGGGCACCGCGCTCGCGCGAGACCTGCCCGTCCGGGCGCTGCCGCTCGCCCTGCTGCGACTCCGTGGGCACCTGCGACGGCCGTCGCGAGGAGGCGCCGGTCGATGAGCCGCGGGGACCCGTCGGGAGCTCGGCCGGCGGTGTCAGTGGACGGGCTCGAGCTCCTCCGCCGCCCGGCGGCGCTGAGCACGGACGGTGAACAGCCGGGGGTTCACGTCGAGGAGCACGCGCACGGTGCCCACCCAGACGAGCGCCGAACCCAGCAGGTGCACGGCGACCAGGGCCTCCGGGAGAGCGAGGAGGGACTGCGCGACCCCGACGAGCGCCTGCAGCACGACCACGGCGATGTAGGTCGCCGCCCGTCGGCGCGCGAGCTCCGCACCGGCGACCCGGCGCAGGAGCGCGAACAGGACGATGCCGAGCACGAGCGACGCCGAGCCGAGCACGCCGTGCACCACGGTGACGCTCTCCCAGTGGAAGCGCATCCGGGGCACCTCCGCGGAGTCGCCTGCATGAGGACCGGTGCCGGTCACGAGCGTGCCGACGAGGATCACCAGCAGGGTGACCACGACGAGGGCGATGCTGACGGCGCGGGTGAGAGCGTCCGGCTCGAAGTCCGTGGACTGCGACCGGTGGGCGCGGTGCCACGTCAGCGACGTCGTGGTGAGCAGGGCGATGGCCAGGACGAAGTGCCCCGCGACGATGTAGGGGTTCAGACCCGAGTGCACGGTCGCTCCGCCCGCGAGGGCGTTCGCGACGACCAGCCAGAACTGCGACCAGGCCAGTCGCGTCATCGTCCGGTCGCGCGGCTTCTGGAGTCGCGCCGCGGTGATCGCCCAGCCGACGGCGACGATCAGCACGCCGGTGAAGGCCCTGTTGGTGAACTCGATGAAGCCGTGGATCCCGAGCTCCGGGGTCGATGTGAGGGATCCCGCGTCGCAGGCCGGCCAGGTCGGGCAGCCGAGGCCCGACCCGGTCAGTCGCACCACTCCCCCGAAGAAGATGATCAGGATGCTCGCGACGAGCGCCGCGGTCGTGCCCCAGCGCAGGGCCCGCGGCGAGAGCGTGACCCGCTCGGCGAGGAACGAGAAGGGGGTCACCATCAGAACGGCAGCAGGGGATCGATGCCGACGGCGAGGAACAGCAGGGTGAGGTACCCGATCGAGCCGTGGAACACGCGCATCGGCGAGACGTGCTCGTGACGGATCGCGAGGTTGTAGAGGCGGTGCGTCTCGGCGATGAACCAGACGCCGCTCGCGAGCGCGACGACGGTGTACACCGCGCCCATCCCGGCCACGGGGATCAGCAGGAGCGAGCAGGCCACCGTCGCCCAGGCGTACAGGATGACCTGCAGCCCGACGACCGTGCGGCCGCGGACCACGGCGAGCATCGGCACTCCGGCGGCCTGGTAGTCGTCGCGGTACTTCATCGACAGGGGCCAGTAGTGCGGCGGGGTCCACAGGAAGATGACCGAGAAGAGGATCACGGGCGCCCAGTCGAGCGAGTTCGTGACGGCGGCCCAGCCGATGAGCACGGGCATGCAGCCGGCGATGCCGCCCCAGACGATGTTCTGCGGAGTGCGGCGCTTGAGGAAGAGCGTGTAGAAGACGACGTAGATGAGGATCGCCGCGAGCGAGAGGCCGGCGGCCAGCCAGTTCGCCGTCAGGCCGAGCCAGACGATCGACAGCACACCGATCGTCGTGGCGAACACCAGCGCGGCCCGGTCCGAGATCTCGCCCGTCACGAGCGGGCGGTTCTTCGTCCGGTTCATGATGCGGTCGATGTCGCGGTCGAAGTAGCAGTTGAAGGCGCCGGCCGACCCGGCGCTCAGCGCTCCGCCGATGAGGACGTTGAGCACGAGCCAGAGGTTCGGGATGCCGCCCTGCGCGAGGATCATCGTCGGGGCCGTCACCACGAGGAGGAGCTCGATCACGCGGGGCTTCGTCAGCGAGACGAAGGCCTTCACCTTGCGAGACAGGGTCGCCCCGGGCGATCCGCCCCGTTCGATCGCGGTGGTCTCTACGGCTACGTCCATTGCTCCTCTAACGTTCGACAATCCCGAACGAGTGTAATGCGCGAAGGCTGGACCCGGGCCCGGTCCATCGGTTCCGTCACACCGCTCCCGCCGCGTGCACGCTTGCCCAAACGACTCCCTACATATGCATCCCGCAACCCCCGTCGGCGAGCGCACCCCCCTCCGTATACTCGGGACTGCTCGCCAGAGCGCCCGGCACGCACCCGAGCCCGCCCCGACCGATCGGTCGCCGCGAGGCCCAGAGGGTCGCCGCCGGAGCATCGTGCCGAAGTCGTCGCGCGGCGTGCTCCACCATGCGAGAGGGCGGACGGTCTGCGTCTGCCCCACGTCTCGAGAAGGGTCAGTACCAAGTGTCAGAACTGCAATGGGAATCCATTGACGAGAAGGCAGTCGACACGGCGAGGGTCCTCGCCGCGGATGCCGTGGAGAAGGTCGGCAACGGTCATCCCGGGACCGCCATGAGCCTCGCTCCGGCCGCGTACCTCCTCTTCCAGAAGGTCATGCGCCGCGACCCCTCCGACAGCACCTGGATCGGCCGCGACCGCTTCATCCTGTCGGTCGGCCACTCCTCGCTGACCCAGTACGTCCAGTTCTACCTGGGCGGCTACGGCCTCGAGCTCGACGACCTGAAGGCGCTGCGCACCTGGGGCTCCAAGACCCCCGGGCACCCCGAGTACGGCCACACGGACGGCGTCGAGATCACGACCGGCCCGCTCGGCCAGGGCCTCGCCTCGGCCGTCGGCTTCGCCTACGCCTCGCGCTTCGAGCGCGACCTGTTCGACCCCGAGGCCGCCGCGGGCACCTCGCCGTTCGACCACTTCGTCTACGTGATCGCCGGCGACGGCGACCTGCAGGAGGGCGTCACCAGCGAGGCCTCCTCGCTCGCCGGCCACCAGCAGCTCGGCAACCTGGTCGTCATCTACGACTCCAACCAGATCTCGATCGAGGACGACACCAACATCGCCTTCACCGAGGACGTCAAGGCCCGCTACGAGGCGTACGACTGGCAGGTCCAGATCGTCGACTGGAAGAAGACCGGCGAGTACCACGAGGACGTCGCCGAGCTCCACGCCGCGATCGAGGCGGCCAAGGGCGAGACCGACAAGCCGTCGCTCATCATCCTGCGCACCATCATCGGCTGGCCCTCGCCGAAGAAGCAGAACACCGGCAAGATCCACGGCTCCGCCCTCGGCGCCGATGAGCTCCGCGGCCTCAAGGAGGTGCTCGGCTTCGACCCCGAGAAGACCTTCGACGTCGCCGACGAGGTCATCGAGCACACTCGCAAGGCCGTCGAGCGCGGCCAGGCGCAGCACGCCGAGTGGACCGAGCAGTTCGACGCGTGGGCCGCGGCCAACCCCGAGAAGAAGGTCCTGCTGGACCGCGTCCTGAGCGGCGACCTCCCCGACGGCGTCGAGGACGCGCTCCCCGTGTTCGAGCCCGGCAAGGAGGTGTCGACCCGCGCCGCGTCCGGCAAGGTCATCAACGCCCTCGCCGGAGTGATCCCGGAGCTGTGGGGCGGCTCGGCCGATCTCGCCGAGTCGAACAACACCACCATCGAGGGCGCCGGCTCGTTCGTGCCGTCCGAGTTCTCGACCCACGAGTGGACGGGGAAGAAGGGCGGCCGCGTGCTGCACTTCGGCATCCGCGAGCACGCCATGGGCTCGATCCTCAACGGCATCGTCCTGCACGGGAACACCCGCCCCTTCGGCGGCACCTTCCTGATCTTCTCCGACTACATGCGCCCGGCGGTCCGTCTCGCCGCGCTCATGAAGGCGCCGGCCATCTACGTCTGGACCCACGACTCCGTGGCGCTCGGCGAGGACGGCCCGACGCACCAGCCGGTCGAGCAGCTCGCGTCCCTCCGCGCGATCCCGGGACTGGACATCGTCCGCCCCGGCGACGCGAACGAGGTCGCCTACGCCTGGAAGACGATCCTCGAGCGCCGCGAGGGCCCCGCGGGCCTCGCGCTGACCCGTCAGAACATCCCGGTGTTCGAGCGCGGCGAGGGCGAGGCCGAGGGCGAGACCTTCGCTCACGCCTCGAACGTCGCCAAGGGCGCGTACGTGCTCGCCGAGGCGCCCGGCGGCACGCCGGACGTCATCCTCATCGCGACCGGGTCCGAGCTCCAGATCGCCGTCGAGACGCGCGAGAAGCTGAAGGCCGAGGGCGTGAACGCCCGCGTCGTCTCGGCTCCGTCGCTCGAGTGGTTCGAGGAGCAGGACGCGGCCTACCGCGAGAAGGTCCTGCCCTCCGCTGTGAAGGCCCGCGTCTCCATCGAGGCCGGACTGAGCCTCGGCTGGCAGAAGTACGTCGGCGACGCCGGCCGCTCGGTCTCGATCGAGCACTTCGGCGCGTCGGCCGACTACAAGACCCTGTTCCGCGAGTTCGGGATCACCACGGAGGCGGCACTCGCCGCCGCCAAGGAGTCGCTCGCAGCCTCCTGAGTCGAAGGCCGCGTCCACACGGACGCGGCCTTCGCCGTCGGGGCTCCGGCTCCACGCCCGCATCACCTCCGAACGAAGAAGAGAAGAAGAGACATGACCGAGAACACCCCCACCGCAGACCTCTCCGCCGCCGGCGTCAGCATCTGGCTCGACGACCTCTCCCGCACGCGCATCTCCTCGGGCGGGCTCCAGAAGCTCATCGACGAGAAGAACGTCGTCGGAGTCACGACGAACCCCACGATCTTCGCCGCGGCCCTGGCCAACGGCGAGTCCTACGACGCCCAGGTGCGCGAGCTCGCCGCCTCCGGCACCTCCGTCACCGACGCCGTCTTCGAGATCACCACCGACGACGTCGCCGCCGCGTCGGACGTCTTCCGTCCGATCTACGACGCCACCAACGGCTACGACGGCCGCGTGTCGATCGAGGTCGAGCCCGGCCTGGCGCACGACGCGCAGGGCACCGTCGAGCAGGCCAAGGCCCTGTGGGCCAAGGTCGACCGCCCGAACGCCATGATCAAGATCCCCGCGACCGTCGAGGGCCTCGAGGCCATCACCGAGGTCATCGGCTCGGGCATCTCGGTCAACGTCACGCTGATCTTCTCGCTCGCCCGCTACCGCGCCGTCATCAACGCGTACCTCGCCGGCCTCGAGAAGGCCAAGGAGGCCGGCATCGACCTGTCGACCATCCACTCCGTCGCCTCGTTCTTCGTCTCGCGCGTCGACACCGAGATCGACAAGCGCCTCGAGGCCGTCGGCACCGACGAGGCGAAGGCGCTCAAGAGCAAGTCGGGCGTCGCCAACGCCCAGCTCGCCTACGAGGTCTTCGTCGAGGCGTTCGCGACCGAGCGCGCCCTGCTCCTGCAGGAGTCCGGCGCCAATCGCCAGCGTCCGCTGTGGGCCTCGACCGGCGTGAAGTCGACCGATCTCCCCGACACGCTCTACGTCACCGAGCTCGTCGCGGCCGGCGTCGTCAACACGATGCCCGAGAAGACCCTCGAGGCGACCTTCGACCACGGCGTCATCACCGGCGACACGGTCACGGGCGCCTACGCCGACGCGAACGCCGTCCTCGACGCCGTCGCGGCGCAGGGCGTCTCGTACGCCGAGGTCACCGAGCTGCTCGAGAAGGAGGGCGTGGAGAAGTTCATCGTCTCCTGGAACGAGCTGCTCGACACCGTCACCGCGGCTCTCGAGGGCGCGAAGGCGCAGGCCTGAGCATGGCGATCCAGATCCACGTCAGCGGAGACGCCGAGAAGGCCGTCGACCGCGTCGTCCCCGATCTCGTCGCCGACGAGGTCGCCTCGGGCATCACCGCGCAGGTCCCCACGCTGTGGGGCGCCGCCGCGGAGGAGGAGTCGGCCAAGCGCCTCGGCTGGACCGAGTCGACGTCGGTGTCGCGCCCGCTGATCCCCGAGATCCTGGCGCTCCGCGAGGAGTTCGCCTCGAAGGGCATCGATCACATCGTGCTCGGCGGGATGGGCGGATCGTCGCTCGCCCCCGAGGTCATCACGCGCACGGCCGGCGTCGAGCTGACCGTCCTCGACTCGACCGCTCCCGGTCAGGTGCTGGCGGCCCTCCGGGACCGCCTCTCCTCGACCGCCGTCGTGATCTCGTCGAAGTCGGGCTCGACCGTCGAGACCGCGAGCCAGAAGAAGGCCTACGAGAAGGCGTTCACCGAGGCGGGCATCGACCCTCTCGAGCGCATCGTCATCGTGACCGACCCCGGCTCGCCGCTGGACACGTCCTCACGCGAGGCCGGCTACCGCGTGTTCAACGCCGACCCGAACATCGGCGGCCGCTTCTCGGCGCTCTCCGCGTTCGGCCTGGTCCCCTCCGGACTCGCCGGCGCCGACATCGAGGCCCTCCTCGACGAGGCCGCGGAGGCCTCGCTCGGTCTCGCCGTCGACTCCCCCGAGAACCCGGGGCTCGTGCTCGGAGCGGCGATCGCCGCCACCAGCCCGCGCCGCGACAAGCTCGCGATCGTCGCCGACGGCACCCACATCGTGGGCTTCGCCGACTGGGCGGAGCAGCTGATCGCCGAGTCCACCGGCAAGGACGGCACCGGGATCCTGCCGGTCGTCCTCGGCACGCTCGCCCCCGAGCTGTCGGAGGACCTGCCCGACGTGCAGGTCGTCCGCCTGGTCGACGACGCGACCGCGCTGCACCTGTTCCCGCGCGACCGCCACGAGGGCGAGATCCTGCTCTCGGGCTCGCTCGGCGCGCAGATGCTGACCTGGGAGTACGCGGTCGCCGTCGCAGGACGGCTGCTCGGCATCAACCCGTTCGACCAGCCCGATGTCGAGTCCGCGAAGATCGCGACCCGCGCCCTGCTCGAGAAGCGTCCCGAGCCCGAGGCACCGGCCTTCACCGACGCCGGCATCGAGGTCACGGGCAACCCCGTGGTCACCGAGGGCGTCTCGACCGTCGCCGAGGCCGTCGACCGCCTCCTCGCCCAGCTCGGCGAGGGCGGCTACGTGGCCATCCAGGCCTACGTCGACCGCCTCGCCGTGCCGCAGCTGGAGGGCGTCCGCGATCTCCTCGCCGCACAGGCCCAGCGGCCCGTCACCTTCGGGTGGGGTCCCCGCTTCCTGCACTCGACCGGTCAGTACCACAAGGGCGGCGCCCCGACCGGCGTGTTCCTGCAGATCACCGAGCGCGCTACCGCCGATCTCGAGATCCCGGACAGCCCGTTCACCTTCGGGCAGCTGATCCTCGCGCAGGCGGCCGGCGACGCGAGCGTGCTCGCCGAGCACGGCCGACCGGTGCTGACGCTGACGCTGACCGATCCCGAGGCCGACCTCGAGGCCCTCTTCGAGGCCCTCAACAGCTGATCCGACGGGCACGCCGCTCCGCCCCCACCGGGGCGGGGCGGCGTGCCCGCGATCGGTCCCACCCACTCCTCATCGAGAGCAGTGCGCCGGAGAAGCCGGCACACAGAAGGACACTGCACATGTCTGTGGACATCACCCCCGAGTTCAACCCCCTGCGGTTGAGCTTCGACCGGCGGTTGAACCGGATCGCGGGGCCCAGCGGCCTCGTCATCTTCGGCGTCACCGGCGATCTCTCGCGCAAGAAGCTGATGCCGGCGGTCTACGACCTCGCCAACCGCGGACTGCTGCCCCCCGGATTCGCGCTCGTCGGCTTCGCCCGGCGCGACTGGGACGACCAGGACTTCGAGCAGGTGGTGCACGACTCCGTCAAGAAGTACGCGCGCACCGAGTTCCACGAGGAGGTCTGGGCGCAGCTCGCGCAGGGCATCCGCTTCGTGCAGGGCGAGTTCGACGACCCCGAGGCGTTCACCCGCCTGAAGACCACCGTCGACGAGCTCGATCGCGAGCGCGGCACGATGGGCAACTTCGCCTTCTACCTCTCCATCCCCCCGAAGTCCTTCCCGCAGGTCACCGAGCAGCTGCGCAACTCCGGTCTCGCGGAGCAGAAGGAGGGCCAGTGGCGGCGCGTCGTCATCGAGAAGCCCTTCGGCAGCGACCTCACGACCGCCCGTGAGCTGAACGCCGTCGTCGAGTCGGTCTTCCCGCCCGACTCGGTGTTCCGCATCGACCACTACCTCGGCAAGGAGACGGTCCAGAACATCCTGGCGCTGCGCTTCGCCAACATGATGTACGAGCCGCTCTGGAACTCGAACTACGTCGACCACGTGCAGATCACCATGGCCGAGGACATCGGAGTGGGCGGCCGCGCCGGGTACTACGACGGCATCGGGGCCGCGCGCGACGTGATCCAGAACCACCTCCTCCAGCTCCTCGCCCTCACGGCGATGGAGGAGCCGATCTCGTTCGACGCCGCCGACCTGCGCGCCGAGAAGGAGAAGGTCCTCGCAGCGGTCCGCCTCCCGAAGGACCTCTCCACCGCCACCGCCCGCGGGCAGTACGCCGGCGGCTGGCAGGGCGGCGAGAAGGTCCTCGGCTTCCTCGAGGAGGACGGCATGAGCCCCACCTCGACGACCGAGACGTTCGCAGCCATGCGCCTGGACATCGGCACGCGCCGCTGGGCGGGTGTCCCGTTCTACCTGCGCGCAGGCAAGCGCCTCGGTCGTCGCGTCACCGAGATCGCGGTCGTCTTCAAACGGGCTCCGCAGCAGCTCTTCGCCGAGAGCCAGACGACCTCGCTCGGTCAGAACGCACTCGTCATCCGCGTGCAGCCGGATGAGGGCGTCACCATGCGCTTCGGCTCGAAGGTCCCGGGCGCCGGCATGCAGGTGCGCGACGTGACGATGGACTTCGGCTACGGCCACGCGTTCACCGAGGCGAGCCCCGAGGCCTACGAGCGTCTGATCCTCGACGTCCTCCTGGGCGAGCCCCCGCTGTTCCCCCGCCACGAGGAGGTCGAGCTCTCCTGGAAGATCCTCGACCCGATCGAGGAGTTCTGGGAGACCCAGGGCCAGCCCGAGCAGTACCGCCCCGGAACCTGGGGCCCCGAATCCGCCGACGAGCTCCTCGCCCGCGACGGCCGTACCTGGAGGCGTCCATGATCGTCGATCTGCCCGACACCACGACCAGCGAGGTCTCCAAGACCCTCGTCAAGATCCGCGAGGAGGGCGGCGCCGTCGCTCTCGGACGCGTGCTGACCCTCATCATCGCGACCTCCCGGGGTCACGAGGAGGAGGCGATCGACGCGGCGAACGACGCCTCGCGCGAGCACCCGATGCGCGTCATCGTCGTCTCCAAGGACGACGGGCTCACCACGGTCCCCGTGGACGCCACCCCGCGGGTCGACGCCCAGATCCGGGTCGGCGGCGACGCCGGCGCGAGCGAGGTCGTCGTGCTCCGCCCCTTCGGCGACGCGGCGAACGACGAGGAGAGCCTGGTCACGGGCCTCCTCCTGCCCGACGCCCCCGTGGTCGCCTGGTGGCCGAACAGTGCGCCCGAGAGCGCCTCGAAGTCGCCCATCGGCCGCATCGCGCAGCGGCGCATCACCGACGCCTCGGCGCAGTCGAACCCGGCGGAGGCATTGCACCACCTCGCCTCCACCTACGCCCCCGGCGACACCGACTTCGCCTGGACGCGGCTGACCCTCTGGCGCGCGCAGCTCGCCGCGGTCCTCGACCAGCCGCCGTACGAGCCGATCACGGCCGTCGAGGTGTCGGGCGCTCCCGACTCGCCGTCGACGATCCTGCTCGCCGCGTGGCTCCAGCTCGAACTCGACATCCCGGTCGATCACGAGCTGACCATCAGCGCGACAGGGTCGAGCGGCATCCACGGCGTCAAGCTGATCCGCGCGTCGGGGACCATCGAGCTGGAGCGCTCGATCCCTAACGTGGCGACGCTGACGCAGCCGGAGCAGCCCGTCCACGACATCTCGCTCCCCCGCCGCAGCCTCCGCGACTGCCTGGCCGAGGAGCTGCGCAGGCTCGACCCGGATGACCTGTACGGTGAAGTCATCTCGCGCGGCGTCGACATGCTCACCGAGCAGACCGGGGCCCGCAGCGCTTCCTGACACGGAGCCGACCATCCGCCGATCGGCATTCGAACCCGAAGGAGACCTCTCATGACCACCGAACGTCGAGTGCTCGTCCACCGCGACAAGCAGACCCTCGCCGGGTCGGTCGCCGCCCGCTTCATCACGAAGACGATCGACATCCTCGACGATCTGGGGTCCGCCAACGTGATCCTGACCGGCGGGACCATGGGGGCGGCGACGCTCGCCGAGATCGCGACGTCGTCCGCCTCCGGCAACGTCGACTGGTCGAGGGTCCACTTCTGGTGGGGGGACGAGCGCTGGGTTCCCCGCGGCCACGAGGACCGCAACGACGTCCAGGCGGGTGATCTGTTCACCCGCCTCGACGTCCCCGCCGAGAACGTGCACGCGTTCCCCGCATCCGACGACGGGATCGACCTGGACGCGGCCGCGACCCTCTACGACGCGGAGCTGCGCGCTCACGCGACGGAGGGTCGCGATTACCCCCGGTTCGACATCACGTTCCTCGGAGTGGGTCCCGACGGTCACATCGCGTCGCTGTTCCCCGAGCGCTCGGCGATCCGCTCCACCGAGGCCGGGGTGCTCCCGGTGCGCAACTCCCCCAAGCCGCCTCCGGAGCGCCTCACCCTGACCCTCCCGCTCATCAACCAGTCCGACCGGATCTGGATGGTGCTCGCGGGAGCGGACAAGGCGTCTGCTCTCGGTCTCGCGCTCGCCGGTGCCAACACGAACGAAGTGCCGGTCGCCGGAGCCTTCGGCCGCAAGCGCACGGTCTTCTTCGTCGACCAGGAGGCCGCGGCCGAGGTTCCGGAGTCTCTCATCGCGCCCAGCTACTGAGCGCGCCCGGTCCATCCGGGCCCACCACGGCGAAAGGCCCGATCCTCAGCGGATCGGGCCTTTCCTCGTTCCTGCGGGAGCAGGATCAGGACGGAGTCGCGGTGCCGCGACGGGCGCGCAACTGCTGCAGCGCCTCCTCGAGGAGCTGGGCCGCCTCGGCCTCGGTGCGACGCTCCTTCACGTAGGCGAGGTGTGTCTTGTAGGGCTCGGTCTTCGCGACCTGCGGGGGGTTCGCACGGTCGCGTCCCGCGGGAAGACCGGACTGGGGTGAGTCGATCACCTCGGGGATCTCGTCCTCGGGGAGGGCCGCCGAGAAGTGGCGCACCGTCTCGTTACCGAGAGCGTCCCAGTAGGACACCGCCACTCGCTCCGCGTGGAAGCCCCGGTCCTGCTCGCCCATGGGTCCCGCGCCGACGCGCGAACCGCGGATTGCACTGCCGCCTGATGCCATTCCGTGTACCCCTATGCTCCGGTGTCGAACTTGGTGATGAGACCGAGCACCACGATGCACGCCAGCCAGACGAGGCCGAGGATCACGGTGATGCGGTTGAGATTGCGCTCCGCGACACCCGAGGCGCCGAGGTTGGAGGTGACTCCACCGCCGAACATGTCGGACAGTCCGCCGCCGCGCCCCTTGTGGAGCAGGATCAGCATGGTGAGCAGGAGGCTCGTGATGCCCAGGATGACCTGGAGCACGACCTGGAGGATGTCCACGCGGTACCTTTCGAAGTTCCGGCGCATTGCGCGCCCCGACGAGTATAACGGCGCCTGCGAATCCGCGCGGAATGCGTCCACCCGTGTTCGGCTCGCTGTATACGGCGTCGTGCGACTGCTGGAGTGGGCGGAGGGGGTGGCCTCGTCGCGGCGCCCTCCCGCGCCCCTGCGGGGCGCCCGCCAGACCCGAGCCGGTCGCCGCGACGAGACCACCCCCTCCGCCCGCGTGCCGCGAGGCTCTCCCACCAGCAGTAACGGCGAACGACCTGGAACAGAGAATGGGATGGGATCGGCTCCGTCCGGTCGGTCCATCGGACGACGGCCCTCGCGCCGCGAGGCCGACCGGCGATCCGCGTGCCAGCGAATCGCCGTGGCCGAACATACGACGCTCTGCGGAACGCAACCACCTCGAACAACCGACTGCGCCACGCCGCGTAGGAGCGGCGTCGACGACGGAAAGGCGGCGGGCCCGATGGGCCCCGTCCGGACGATCGATCGGACGACGGCCCTCGCGCAGCGAGGCCGACCGGCGATTCGCGTGCCAGCGAATCGTCGTGGCCGAACGCAAGACGCTCCGCGGAACGCGACCACGTCGACCAGCCGACCGCGCCACGCCGCGCGAGGAGCGGCGTGGACGGCAAGAGGGGCGGGCCCGATGGGCCCGCCCCTCTTGTCGCAGAAACTCAGACCCCGACGTGGTTGCGGAAGCGCGCGATCGCGGCGAACTCCTCGACCTGGAGGCTCGCGCCTCCGACGAGGGCGCCGTCGACGTCGGGCTCGCGCATGAAGCCGGCGATGTTGCCGGACTTCACCGAACCGCCGTAGAGGATCCGGGTCTTCGCCGCGGTCTCGGCTCCGAGGATCTCGGAGACGACGCCGCGCAGCGCCTTGCAGACCTGCTGGGCCTGCTCGGGCGTCGCAGCCTGTCCGGAGCCGATGGCCCAGACGGGCTCGTACGCGACGACCAGGTCGGCGTCTGCGGGGAGGCCGGTGAGGGCCTCCTTCAGCTGAGCGACCGGGACCGCGGACGGTCCGTGCTTCTCGAGGTCCTCGGCGGTCTCTCCGACGCAGACGATCGGCGGCACGCCGTGCTTGACGGCCGCGGCCGTCTTCGCGGCGATGTCCGCGTCCGTCTCGCCGTGGAGCGTGCGACGCTCCGAGTGGCCGACGATCACGTAGTCGCAGTCGAGCTGCTTGAGGAACTGCCCCGAGATCTCACCGGTGTAGGCCCCGCTGTCGAACTTCGACAGGTCCTGCGCGCCGTACTTGAGCGGCAGCTTGTCGGAGTCGACGAGGATCTGCACCGGGCGCAGGTCGGTGAACGGCGGGAACACCGCGACCTCGACACCGTCGAAGTCGTGGTCCGCGTCCTTGAGGCTCCACGCGAGCTTCTGGACGAACGCGATGGCCTGGAGGTGGTCCAAGTTCATCTTCCAGTTGCCGGCGATGAGCGGGGTGCGGGTGTCTACTGCCATCCGA
The DNA here is from genome assembly GCF_001423055.1 of Rathayibacter sp. Leaf299. Lineage (NCBI taxonomy): Bacteria > Bacillati > Actinomycetota > Actinomycetes > Micrococcales > Microbacteriaceae > Rathayibacter > Rathayibacter sp. Leaf299. Next base: position 135,319 of record NZ_LMNT01000003.1, on the reverse strand, counting down.
GGACCTCCAGTCCGGGGAGGCGCTTGCCTTCGAGGAATTCGAGGCTCGCTCCGCCTCCCGTCGAGATGTGGCCGAAGTGCTCGTCCTCGAATCCGAGGGCGCGCACTGCGGCTGCCGAGTCGCCGCCGCCGACGACGCTGAGCCCGTCGACCTCGGTGAGGGCCTGGGCGACGGCCTTCGTGCCGGCCGCGAACGGCTCGATCTCGAAGACGCCCATCGGCCCGTTCCAGAACACGGTCTTCGAGGCCGCGACGATCCCGGCGAACCGCTTCGCGGTGTCCGGTCCGATGTCGAGGCCCAGACCGGAGGCGCCCCACGGGGTGCCCTCGATCGCGTCCGCCGACGCCGTCTCGTACTCCGCGTCGGCGCCGAACTTCGAGGCGACGACCACGTCCGTGGGCAGCACGATCTCGACGCCCAGCTCCTCCGCCTTCGCGAGGTAGCCGAGCACGGTGTCGATCTGGTCGGCCTCGAGCAGGCTGGAGCCGACCTCGTGGCCCTGGGCCTTGAGGAAGGTGAACAGCATGCCTCCGCCGATGAGGATCGAGTCGACCCGCGGGAGGAGGTGGTCGATCACGCCGAGCTTGTCCGACACCTTCGAGCCGCCGAGGACGACCGTGTAGGGGCGCTCGGGCTTCTCGGTGAGCCGGTCGAGCACCTCGAGCTCGGCTGCGATGAGCGTACCGGCAGCGCTGGGGAGCAGCTGCGCGAGCTCGTAGACGCTGGCCTGCTTGCGGTGCACGACGCCGAACCCGTCCGAGACGAAGGCGTCGCCGAAGGCGGCCAGCTTCTCGGCGAAGGAGCGGCGCTCGGCCTCGTCCTTGCTCGTCTCCCCGGCGTTGAAGCGGAGGTTCTCGAGCACGACGACCTCGCCCGCGGCGAGGCCCTCGACGGCCGAGGCCGCGGAGTCGCCGACGGTGTCCTCGGCGAACGACACCGGAGCGTCGAGGAGCTCGCCCAGGCGCTCGGCCACCGGCGCGAGGCTGTACTTCGGGTTCGGCTCCCCGTCGGGGCGCCCGAGGTGGCTCACGACCACGACTCGGGCACCCTCGGAGACGAGCCGCTGGAGAGTGGGCAGCGAGGCGCGCACGCGGCCGTCGTCCGTGATCGTTCCGTCCTTCAGGGGGACGTTCAGATCGCAGCGGACGACGACGCGCTTGCCGGCCAGGGAGCCCAGTGAGTCCAGGGTGCGGAACGTCACTGCGTCAGGCCCTAGAGCTTGCCGGCGACGAACTCGGTGACGTCGACGAGGCGGTTGGAGTAGCCCCACTCGTTGTCGTACCAGGACGCGACCTTGACCTGGCTGCCGATGACCTTCGTGAGGCCGGCGTCGAAGATCGAGGAGTGCGGGTCGGTCACGATGTCGCTGGAGACGATCGGGTCCTCGGTGTACTTCAGGATGCCCTTGAGGTCGCCCTCGGAGGCGGCCTTGTACGCGGCGTTGATCTCCTCGACCGTGGCGGGCTTCGAGAGCTCGACGGTGAGGTCGGTGATCGAGCCGGTCGGGACCGGGACGCGGAGGGCGTAGCCGTCGAGCTTGCCGACGAGCTCCGGGATGACGAGGCCCAGAGCCTTGGCGGCACCGGTCGAGGTCGGGATGATGTTGACGGCGGCGGCGCGGGCGCGGCGGAGGTCGCTGTGCGGGCCGTCCTGCAGGTTCTGGTCGGCGGTGTACGCGTGGACCGTGGTCATGAGGCCGCGCTCGATGCCGAAGTTGTCGAGCAGCACCTTGGCGAGCGGCGCGAGGCAGTTCGTGGTGCAGGAGGCGTTGGAGATGATGTCGTGGGTCGCGGGGTCGTAGGTGCCCTCGTTGACGCCGAGGACCAGGGTCGCGACATCGCTGCCGGTGGCGGGAGCCGAGACGATGACCTTCTTGGCGCCCGCGGTGATGTGCTTGCGCGCGTCCTCCGACTTGGTGAAGCGACCGGTCGACTCGATGACGACGTCGACTCCCAGCTCGCCCCACGGGAGGTTGGCGGGGTCGCGCTCCTCGAGCACGATGATGGGCTTGCCGTTGACGACGATCTTGTCGCCGTCGAGCTCCACGGTGGCGTCCAGACGGCCGGTGATGGAGTCGTACTTCAGGAGGTGCGCGAGCGCCTTGTTGTCGGTGAGGTCGTTGACCGCGACGATCTCGAGGTCGCTGCCCTTGGCGAGGGCCGCACGGAAGAAGTTACGGCCGATACGGCCGAAGCCGTTGATGCCGATCTTTACGGACACAGATTTCTCCTGGTGAGGAAGGGCACCCGGACGGTGCAGTGGAGGGTTGGAACGCTGCGAGAAGGCGCCCCGGGCCGGGCCCGGGACGCCGACATCGCTACGACAGTAGCAGCAGGCCGGAAGTCTTCTCGCGGGCCTTCTCGAAGCGCGCGGACACGTCCGCCCAGTTCACGATGTTCCAGAAAGCCTTGACGTAATCGGCCTTCACGTTGACGTAGTCGAGGTAGAAGGCGTGCTCCCACATGTCCAGGAGCAGCACCGGCACGGTGGCGGCGGCGAGGTTGCCCTGGTGGTCGTAGAGCTGCTCGATGATGAGCTTCTCGCCCAGCGAGTCCCAGGCGAGGATCGACCAGCCGGACCCCTGGATGCCGAGGGCCGAGGCGGTGAAGTGCGCGCGGAACTTGTCGAAGGACCCGAAGGAGTCGTCGATCGCCGCGGCGAGCTCTCCGGCGGGCTTGTCGCCTCCGTCGGGAGAGAGGTTGTTCCAGAAGACCGTGTGGTTCACGTGACCGGCGAGGTTGAACGCGAGGTCCTTCTGCAGCTTGTTCACGTTCGCGAGGTTGTCGCTGTCGCGAGCGTCCTGGAGCGCGGCGAGGGCGGTGTTGGCGCCCGTCACGTAGGTGGCGTGGTGCTTGTCGTGGTGGAGCTCCATGATCCGCCCACTGATGTTCGGCTCGAGGGCCGAGTAGTCGTAGGGCAGTTCGGCGAGCGTGTAGTCAGCCATTCGCAATCTCCTGTTCGTGATCGTCGATCTCGAGAGGTCGGCCGGCCTCGATCCGTCTCCTCACGGGGAGGAGGACGGGCGCCGGCGGCGACCTGAGCGACCCACCCAGTCTAGTGACGAGGGCCCTTCGCACTCGGAGTCCCTCCGCCGTTCAACCAGGAGACACTCAGCGTTCGCGCACCGGTCTCAGCCGGTCACAGGTCCTGGAGCTCCGGGGGGAGGTTCGCGTCGGTGCCCGGGATGTCGAGCTCCGAGGCGCGCTTGTCGGCCATCGCCAGGAGGCGCCGGATGCGTCCGGCGACGGCGTCCTTGGTCATGGGCGGATCGGCGTGGTGACCCAGCTCGTCCAGGCTCGCGTCGCGGTGGGACAGGCGGAGACGACCCGCGTAGCGCAGGTGCTCGGGGATGTCGTCGCCGAGGATCTCCATCGCGCGCTCGACGCGGGCGCAGGCGGCGACGGCGGCCTGCGCCGAGCGGCGGAGGTTCGCGTCGTCGAAGTTGACGAGCCGGTTCGCCGTCGCCCTGACCTCGCGGCGCTGGCGCAGCTCCTCCCAGCTGGCGACCGTCGCGGTCGCTCCCATGAGGGTCAGCATCGCGCTGATGCTCTCCCCGTCGCGGACGACCACGCGGTGCACGCCGCGGACCTCGCGCGACTTCGCCTGCACGCCGAGGCGGCCGGCCGCTCCGACGATCGCCATGGCGGCCTCGTTCCCGGGGCAGACGATCTCGAGCGCGGCGGAGCGTCCGGGATCGGTGAGCGTGCCCTGCGCGAGGAAGGCCCCGCGCCAGACCGCCGCGAGCTCCTCGCGGGATCCGGTGGTCAGGCGGTTGGGCAGCCCGCGCACGGGGCGCCCGCGCTGGTCGAGCAGTCCGGTCTGGCGGGCGAGGGTGTCTCCGCCCTCGACCACGCGCACCAGCCAGCTGGTCGTTCGGCGCGAGCCGCCGGCCGAGACGATGCTGCCCTCACTGCGGACCCCGTAGAGCTCGGCGAGGTCGCGGCGGACGCGGGTCGCGAGAGGCGCGGAGTCGAGCTCCACCTCCACCGCGAGCCGGTTCGAGATGATGTGCAGTCCTCCGGAGAAGCGGAGGACGGTCGCCAGTTCAGCGGCGCGGACGGTGTTCTTGCGCGAGACGATCGCGACCAGTTCGCCCTTGACGTCTGCGGTGAGGGCCACGGAGTCTTCCTTACGTCGGGTGCGCGGCGGAGCGCGCGGGGATCATTCTCGGCCGAGGTCGCGGTGCGCCACGTTGACGGCGACTCCGGGGAGCTCGGCCAGCCGGGCCGCGACGCGGCCGGCGATGGCGACAGAGCGGTGCTTCCCGCCCGTGCATCCGACCGCGATGGTCGCGTGACGCTTGTTCTCGCGCTGGTAGCCGTCGAGGACCGGGCGGAGCGCGCGCGAGTAGGAGTCGATGAACTCCTCCGCGCCCTGCTGGGCCAGCACGTATTCTCGCACCTCTTCGTCGAGCCCCGTGTGCGGTCGCAGCTCGGGGATCCAGTAGGGGTTGGGGAGGAAGCGCGCGTCGGCGACCATGTCGGCGTCGGTGGGCAGTCCGTACTTGAAGCCGAAGCTCATCACCGTGACCTGCAGGCCGGCGCGACCCGCCTCGGCGAAGCGCTCGGTGATCGAGGTCGCCAGCTGGTGGATGTTGAGGTCGGAGGTGTCGATGACGATGTCGGCCGACTCCCGCAGCTGCGCCAGCCGCGTCCGCTCGGCCGAGATGCCGTCGAGGAGCGTGCCGCGGCCCTGCAGCGGGTGCGGGCGGCGGACCTGCTCGAAGCGGCGGACGAGCGCCGCATCCGTCGCCTCGAGGAACACGACCCGCAGATCGACCCCGGCTCGCAGCTCCCGGACGATCTCGCCGAGGTCGGCGAAGAAGTCGCGCCCGCGGACGTCGACGACCGCGGCGATCTTGGGCAGGGTGTCGCCCGCGCGCTGAGCGAGGTCGACGAGCGGCCGGAGCATCTGCGGCGGCAGGTTGTCGACGACGTACCAGCCCAGGTCCTCCAGGGCGTTCGCGGCCGTCGATCGGCCTGCGCCGGACATCCCCGTGACGATCAGCACGTCCTGCTGCTCGCTCTCCGTGCTCATGGTGTCTCCGTGCTCGTGTGTGAAGTGTCGGGCCCCGGTGGACGGGCGCCCGGAGGTCCAGCCTAGGGTGTGCGCCCTGCGAGGCCGCCCCTCAGGGGTGGAGGTGGGAGTGGATCGCGGCAGCCAGGGTGGGGCCGATGCCCTTGACCTCGGCGATCTCGGCATCGCTCGCGTCGCGCAGTCGAGCGACCGAGCCGAAGTGCTTCAGCAAGTCGCGGACGCGGGTGCCGCCGAGGCCCGGGACCTCGCTCAGCTGCGAGGAGATGTCGCGCTTGCGGCGCTGCCGCTGGTGCGTGATGGCGAAGCGGTGGGCCTCATCGCGGATCCTCTGGAAGAGGAAGAGCGCGTCGCTGTTGCGCGGGAGGATCACGGGGAAGTCGGAGTCGGGGAGCCAGATCTCCTCCAGCCGCTTCGCGATGCCGCACAGCGTGATGCCCGTGACTCCGGACTCGTCGAGCGCCCGCTGGGCGGCGGCGACCTGCGGCTGACCGCCGTCGACGATCAGCAGGTTCGGCGGGTAGGCGAACTTGCGCCGCTTCGCCTCCCCCGTCTCGGGATCGACGGCGGCCGGCTCGACCGGCTCCTTCAGGTAGGCGAGACGGCGCGTGAGCACCTGGTGCAGCGACTCCGTGTCGTCCGTCGAGTCGGCGATGGAGAAGCGGCGGTACTGGTCCTTCCGGGCCAGCCCGTCCTCGAACACGACCATCGAGGCGACGATGTTCGTACCGCTGAGGTGCGAGACGTCGTAGCACTCCATCCGCAGCGGCGCCTCCTCCATGCCGAGGGCGTCGCGGATGTCCTCCAGCGCCTGGGTGCGCGCGGTGAAGTCGGCGGAGCGCCGGGTCTTGTAGAGCATGAGCGAGTGACCGGCGTTCTGCGTCGCCGTCTCGAGCAGCGCGGCCTTGTCGCCGCGCTGGGCGGCACGGAGCTTGACGTTCGCGCCGCGCAGGCCGCTCAGCCACTCCTCGAGCGCCTCGTGATCCTCGGGCAGCTCGGGCACGACGACCTCGCGCGGAGGGATGTCGCCCGTCTCGTACGCGGCCTGGAGCGCGGTGTCGACGAGCTCGGCGGTGCTCATGTCGAGCTCCTTGTCGACCACCCAGCCGCGCTCGCCGCGGATCCGCCCACCGCGCACGCGGAACTGCTGGACCGAGGCCGCGAGCTCGTCGTGGACGATCGCGTAGAGGTCGACGTCGACGTTGTCCTTCAGCACGACGGCGCTCTTGGCGAGCACGGCGTCGAGTGCGGCGGCCTGGTCGCGCAGCTTCGCCGCGCGCTCGTACTGGAAATCGGCTGCGGCCTCGCGCATCTCCTTCTCGAGCTCGCCGATCATCCGGCGGTCGTGGCTCCCCATGAAGGCGACGAAGCGATCGACCATCGCGCGGTGCTCGGCGAAGGTGACCCGGTGCGAGCACGGTCCGCCGCAGCGACCGATCTGCGAGGCGAAGCAGGGCTTGCCGCTCTGCATCGCGCGCTTGTAGTTCGAGTCGTTGCAGGTCCTGATCGGGAACGCCTTGATCATCAGGTCGATCGTCTCGTGGATCGCCCAGATCTTGGGGTAGGGCCCGAAGTAACGGGCGCCGCGGATCTTGGCGTTGCGCGTCACCATCACCCGGGGCGCCTCGTCGCCGAGGGTCACCGCCATGTAGGGGTAGGACTTGTCGTCGCGGAACTTGACGTTGAAGGGCGGGTCGAACTCGTTGATCCAGGTGAACTCGAGCTGCAGCGCCTCGACGTCCGTGCCGACGACGGTCCACTCGACGCCGGACGCCGAGGTGACCATCCGCCGGGTGCGCTCGTGGAGCGACGGGAGCGGCGCGAAGTAGTTGCTCAGCCGGGCGCGGAGGTTCTTGGCCTTGCCCACGTAGAGCACCCGGCCCCGGGCGTCCTTGAAGCGGTAGACGCCCGGGAGGGTCGGGATCTCGCCGGCCTTGGGCCGGTAGTCGACGGTCTGCGTCATGCCTCGGTCTGTCCGTCCGCCCCGGTCACTCGAGGATCTCGGCGAGGAACGAGCCGGTGTGGCTCTCGGATACCTTCGCGACCTTCTCGGGAGTGCCGATGGCGACGACCTGGCCGCCGCCCGCACCGCCCTCGGGTCCCATGTCGATCAGCCAGTCGGCCGACTTGATGACATCCAGGTTGTGCTCGATCGTGATGACCGTGTTGCCCTTGTCGACGAGGCCGTTCAGCACGAGGAGGAGCTTGCGGACGTCCTCGAAGTGCAGACCGGTGGTCGGCTCGTCGAGCACGTAGACGCTCCGCCCGTTGGAGCGGCGCTGCAGCTCGGTGGCGAGCTTCACGCGCTGGGCCTCGCCGCCCGAGAGGGTGGTGGCACTCTGTCCGAGCCGGACGTAGCCGAGACCGACGTCGACCAGGGTCTTCAGGAAGCGGTGGATCGCCGTGATCGGCTCGAAGAACTCGGCCGCCTCGGCGATCGGCATGTCGAGGACCTCGGCGATGTTCTTGCCCTTGTAGTGCACCGTGAGGGTGTCGCGGTTGTACCGCGCTCCCCCGCACACCTCGCAGGAGACGTAGACGTCCGGCAGGAAGTTCATCTCGATCTTGATCGTGCCGTCGCCCGAGCACGCCTCGCAGCGGCCGCCCTTGACGTTGAAGCTGAACCGGCCCGGCAGGTATCCGCGGGCCTTCGCCTCGGTCGTCTCGGCGAAGAGGTTGCGGATGCGGTCGAAGACGCCCGTGTAGGTCGCCGGGTTGGAGCGCGGGGTGCGGCCGATCGGGTTCTGGTCGACGTGCACGACCTTGTCGAGGTTCTCGAGCCCGGTGACGCGGGTGTGCTTGCCCGGCACCTTGCGGGCGCCGTTGAGCTGGTTGGCGAGCACCCGGTAGAGGATGTCGTTCACCAGCGTGCTCTTGCCCGAGCCCGAGACGCCGGTCACCGCGACGAAGGCGCCGAGCGGGAACTCGACGTCGACCTTCTGCAGATTGTTCGCCGAGGCGCCGACCACCTTGATGACGCGCTTGCGGTCGATCTTGCGGCGCTTCTTCGGCACCTCGATCGACTTGCGCCCCGAGACGTAGTCGCCCGTGAGCGAGTGGGTGTTCTCGAGCAGCTCCTCGTAGGACCCGGAGTGCACGACCTTGCCGCCGTTCACGCCCGCGCCGGGGCCGATGTCGACGATCCAGTCGGCGGTGCGGATGGTGTCCTCGTCGTGCTCGACCACGATCAGGGTGTTGCCGAGGTCGCGCAGCTTGATCAGGGTGTCGATGAGGCGGCGGTTGTCGCGCTGGTGCAGGCCGATGCTCGGCTCGTCGAGGACGTAGAGCACGCCGGTCAGTCCGGAGCCGATCTGCGTCGCGAGACGGATGCGCTGGGCCTCACCGCCCGAGAGTGATCCCGCGGCGCGCGAGAGGTTGAGGTAGTTCAGCCCGACCTCGATCAGGAAGTCGAGGCGGGCCTTGATCTCGCGGAGCACCTGCGCGGCGATGTGCGCCTCGCGATCGGTCAGCTCCAGCTTGCCCATGAACTCCTGCGCGTCGCCGAGGCTGAGGTCGGCGACGTCGGCGATGCTCGCCCCGTGCACGAGGACGGCGAGCACCTCGGGCTTCAGCCGCGAGCCCTTGCAGACGGGGCAGGCCACCTCGCGGAGGAACTCGGCCCAGCGCGAGCGCTGCACGTCGGTCTCGGCTTGGACGTACTGGCGCTCGATGTAGGGCACGACGCCCTCGAACCCGGAGGTGTAGCTCATCTCGCGGCCGTAGCGGTTCTTCCACTTGACCTTGACCTCGAAGTTGTCGCCGTGGAGCACGGCCTGCTGCACCTCGGAGCTGAGGCGCTTCCACGGGGTGGACAGCGAGAAGCCGAGGTCGCGGGAGAGGCCGTCCAGGAGCTTCTCGTAGTACTGGAAGAGGCCCTTGCCCTGGGTGGTCCACGGGATGATGACGCCCTCGGCGATGCTGAGGTCGGGGTCGCCGAGCAGGAGCTCGTCATCGACCGACATGCGCGTGCCGAGGCCGGAGCACTCGGGGCAGGCGCCGAACGGCGCGTTGAACGAGAAGGTGCGCGGCTCGATCTCGGTCAGCGAGATCGGGTGGTTGTTGGGGCAGGACAGCTTCTCGGAGTAGGTGGTCCAGGCGCCGTCGCCCTCGCCGTCGACGAAGTTGATCTGCACGATGCCGTCGGTGAGGCGGAGCGCCGTCTCGAGCGAGTCGGTCAGGCGTCCGAGGATGTCGGGCCCCGCGACGAGGCGGTCCACGACCACCGAGATGTCGTGCTTGAACTGCTTCTTGAGCGTCGGCGGCTCGCTCAGCTGGATCAGCTTGCCGTCGACCATGGCGCGGGAGTAGCCGCCCGCGGTCAGCTCCTTGAAGAGGTCGACGAACTCGCCCTTCTTCTGCGAGACGACGGGGCTGAGGATCTGGTAGCGCGTGCCGGCGTCGAGCTCCATCAGCTGATCGGCGATCTGCTGGACGGTCTGGGCCGAGATCTTCTCGCCGCAGACGGGGCAGTGCGGGACTCCGATGCGCGCCCAGAGCAGGCGCATGTAGTCGAAGATCTCGGTGATCGTGCCGACGGTCGACCGCGGGTTGCGGTTGGTCGACTTCTGGTCGATCGACACGGCGGGGCTGAGGCCCTCGATGAAGTCGACGTCGGGTCGGTCGACCTGCCCGAGGAACTGGCGGGCGTAGGCCGAGAGCGACTCGACGTAGCGGCGCTGCCCCTCCGCGAAGATCGTGTCGAACGCGAGCGAGGACTTGCCCGACCCGGACAGGCCCGTGAACACGACCATGGAGTCGCGCGGGATCTCGAGATCGACGTCCTGCAGGTTGTGCACCCGGGCGCCGCTCACCACCAGCTTCGAGACTGAGTCGTCGAGCTGGGAGACGAACCGGTGGGGGTGGTGGGAGTGCTCGGAGGGAGCGGGAGCAGGGTCTTTGACAGCGTTCGAGATCGACACCTCGAAAGTGTATGCGGAGCCACCGACATCGCCGGCGGGCGTTCGCTGGGCGCTGATCCGGCCCCTCCGAGCTTGCGGATCAGGTCAGGTGACCGGCCTTCTCCATCTGCCGCAGCTCCCTCTTGAGCTCGGACACCTCGTCGCGCAGGCGCGCTGCGAGCTCGAACTTGAGCTCGCCCGCCGCCTGCAGCATCTGCCCGTTGAGGTCGCCGATGATCGCCTCGAGGTCGTTGCCGCCGTTGGCGGCGAGACCCTGACGGCGCAGGTTCGGAGTGGGGCTCTTCTTCTTCGCGTCGCGACCCGCGAGCAGCTTCGCCGTGTCGGCGCCCTCCCTGGCGAGCACCTCGGTGATGTCGGCGATCTTCTTCCGCAGCGGGGTCGGATCGATGCCGTGCTCGAGGTTGTAGGCCACCTGCTTCTCGCGGCGGCGATCGGTCTCGTCGATCGCGAGCCGCATCGAGTCCGTCACCTTGTCGGCGTACATGTGCACCTCGCCGGACACGTTGCGGGCCGCGCGGCCGATGGTCTGGATGAGCGAGGTGGACGAGCGGAGGAAGCCCTCCTTGTCGGCGTCGAGGATCGCGACCAGCGAGACCTCGGGGAGATCGAGGCCCTCGCGGAGCAGGTTGATGCCGACGAGGACGTCGTAGACGCCGGCGCGGAGCTCGGACAGCAGCTCCACCCGGCGGAGGGTGTCGACGTCGGAGTGCAGGTAGCGCACCCGCACGCCCGCCTCGGTGAGGAAGTCGGTGAGCTCCTCGGCCATCCTCTTGGTCAAGGTCGTGACCAGGATCCGCTCGTCGCGCTCGGTGCGGCGCTTGATCTCCTCGAGGAGGTCGTCGATCTGGCCCTTGGTCGGCTTGACGACGATCTCGGGATCGATGAGTCCGGTGGGGCGGATGATCTGCTCGACGATGCCGTCGGCGATGCCCATCTCGTAGCGGCCCGGGGTCGCCGACAGGTAGACCGTCTGGCCCACGCGCTCCTTGAACTCCTCCCACTTCAGCGGGCGGTTGTCCATCGCGGACGGGAGGCGGAAGCCGTGCTCGACGAGGGTTCGCTTGCGCGAGGCGTCGCCCTCGTACATCGCGCCGATCTGCGGCACGGTGACGTGCGACTCGTCGATGACCACGAGGAAGTCGTCCGGGAAGTAGTCGAGCAGGCAGTGCGGAGCCTCGCCGGACTCGCGGCCGTCGATGTGGCGCGAGTAGTTCTCGATGCCGGAGCAGAAGCCGATCTGCTGCATCATCTCCAGGTCGAAGGTGGTGCGCATCCGCAGGCGCTGCGCCTCGAGCAGCTTGTTCTGCTTCTCGAGGTCGGAGAGGCGCACCTCGAGCTCCTGCTGGATCGTGTCGATCGCCCGGTGCATGACGTCCTGGCTGGCGACGTAGTGCGAGCCGGGGAACACCGAGACGGAGTCGAGCTTGCGGACGATGTCGCCGGTGAGCGGGTGCAGCGTGTACAGCGCCTCGATCTCGTCGCCGAACATCTCGATGCGGATCGCGAGCTCCTCGTACATCGGGATGATCTCGATCGTGTCGCCGCGGACGCGGAAGGTCCCGCGGGCGAAGTCGACGTCGTTGCGCGCGTACTGCATCGACACGAACTTGCGGATCAACCGGTCGCGGTCCACACGCTGCCCCACCTGCAGGGCGACCATCGCCTCGAGGTACTGCTCGGGCTGGCCCAGACCGTAGATGCACGAGACCGTCGACACCACGATGACATCGCGCCGGCTGAGCAGCGAGTTGGTGGTGGAGTGCCGCAGGCGCTCGACCTCGGCGTTGACCGAGCTGTCCTTCTCGATGAAGGTGTCGGTCTGCGGGACGTAGGCCTCGGGCTGGTAGTAGTCGTAGTACGAGACGAAGTACTCGACGGCGTTGTTCGGGAACAGCTCGCGGAACTCGTTCGCGAGCTGCGCGGCCAGGGTCTTGTTGTGCGCCAGCACGAGAGTGGGCCGCTGCACCGCCTCCACCAGCCAGGCGGTCGTCGCGGACTTGCCGGTGCCGGTCGCGCCGAGGAGCACCACGTCGGTCTCGCCGGCGGTGATGCGGGCGCTCAGATCGGCGATGGCGCGGGGCTGATCGCCGCTCGGCTTGTATTCGCTGACGACCTCGAACGGGTGCACGGCACGGGTGGGCTCCATGACTCGAAGCGTAGCCGCGACCACCGACACCGGAGGCGGCGTGCGCTGGCGGCGAACGGTCCCGCTTCAGCCCTTGCCAGCGACCATCAGCGTCCCCGGCTCAGCTCAGCCCACAGCGCGTCCGCCCGGGCCAGCGTCTGCTCGAGCGTTCCGCTCGAGTCCAGGACGCGGTCGGCCAGAGCCAGCCGCTCCTCGTCGCTCGCCTGGGAGGTGACGCGGGCGCGCGCCTCCGTCTCGCTGAGGCCCCTGAGGGTGACGAGCCTCTCGATGCGGACGTCCTGCGGGGCGTGCACAACCACGACCTCGTCGAACTCGCCGACGCCGCGCCCCTCGGCGAGCAGCGGCACGTCGTACACGACGACCGCGTGCGGGTCGGCTTCGGCGGCCGCGGCGAAGAGCCGCTGCGACCGGGTCGTGACCGCGGGATGCGTGATCGCATTGAGGTCCGCGCGCGCCTGAGCGTCCGAGAAGATCAGTGCTCCGAGCGCGGCGCGGTCGAGGGTGCCGTCCTTCCGGAGCATCGAGGCGCCGAAGCGCTCGGCGATCGCGCCGAGGGCGGGCTCGCCCGGCTCGACGACCTCGCGGGCGAGGCGGTCCGCGTCGACGACGACCGCCCCGTGCTCGGCGAGACGGCGGGCGACGGTCGACTTCCCCGAGGCGATGCCTCCGGTCAGGGCTACGAGATGCACGCCGCCACCCTACCCAGCGCCCCCGGGAACGCCGAACGGCCGGCCCCCGAGGGGACCGGCCGTTCGTGGTGTGCACTCGATCAGTTGTTCGAGGACAGCTTCTCGCGCAGTGCGGCGAGCGACTCGTCGTCGGCGAGGGTGCCGCCGGTGGTCGACTCGTTGGTGAAGCCGCCGCCGACCGAGACGCCCTCGGAGACGGTGGCCGCCTCCTCCTGCGACTTGGCGACCTGGGCCTTGTGGGCCTCCCAGCGAGCCTGAGCAGCGGCGTACTCCTGCTCCCAGGCCTCGCGCTGGGACTCGAAGCCCTCGCGCCACTCGTTGGTCTCCGGGTCGAAGCCCTCGGGGTACTTGTAGTTCCCCTGGTCGTCGTACTCGGTGGCCATGCCGTAGAGGGCCGGGTCGAACTCGGTGCCCTCGGGGTCGACGTTCTCGTTCGCCTGCTTGAGCGAGAGCGAGATGCGACGGCGGTCGAGGTCGATGTCGATGACCTTGACGAACACCTCTTCACCGACGGACACGACCTGCTCCGCGAGCTCGACGTGCTTGCCCGACAGCTCGGAGATGTGGACGAGGCCCTCGATGCCGTCCGCGACGCGGACGAACGCACCGAACGGCACCAGCTTCGTGACCTTGCCCGGGGCGACCTGACCGATCGCGTGGGTGCGGGCGAAGACCTGCCACGGGTCCTCCTGGGTCGCCTTGAGCGAGAGCGACACGCGCTCGCGGTCGAGGTCGACCTCGAGGATCTCGACGGTGACCTCCTGGCCCACCTCGACGACCTCGGAGGCGTGCTCGATGTGCTTCCAGGAGAGCTCGGAGACGTGGACGAGACCGTCGACTCCGCCGAGGTCGACGAACGCACCGAAGTTGACGATCGAGGACACGACGCCCTTGCGGACCTGACCCTTGTGCAGGTTGTTCAGGAACGTGGTGCGGCTCTCGGACTGGGTCTGCTCGAGGAGCGCACGGCGCGACAGGACCACGTTGTTGCGGTTCTTGTCGAGCTCGAGGATCTTCGCCTCGATCTCCTGGCCGAGGTACGGGGTGAGGTCGCGGACGCGGCGCAGCTCGATGAGCGAGGCCGGGAGGAAGCCGCGGAGGCCGATGTCGACGATGAGCCCGCCCTTGACGACCTCGATGACCGAACCGGTGACGACACCGTCGGACTCCTTGATCTTCTCGACGTCGCCCCACGCGCGCTCGTACTGCGCACGCTTCTTCGAGAGGATCAGGCGACCCTCCTTGTCCTCCTTCTGCAGGACGAGGGCTTCGACGCTGTCGCCCACGTTGACGACCTCGGAGGGGTCGACGTCGTGCTTGATGGAGAGTTCGCGCGAGGGGATGACGCCCTCGGTCTTGTAGCCGACGTCGAGGAGGACCTCGTCGCGGTCGATCTTCACGACGGTGCCTTCGATGAGGTCTCCGTCGTTGAAGAACTTCAGAGTCTTTTCGACCGCGGCAAGAAAGTCTTCAGCAGACCCGATGTCGTTGATCGCGACCTGCTTGGCTGCCTTTTCGGTCGTTGCGGTTGTCATTAAGGGATGCTCCAGGATGGATGGGTATCGGGCGGCGGGCACCGGCGCGACTGGCGACGCGACCGAGTGGTGACCACCGCGGTGTGTGAGGGGATGTGCCGTCGGCCGGAGGCGGCTCCGAACGCCACCGGGCCGTGACCCGGGGCCTCTTCGCTCGCCGTGGCACGGCGGCGCCACAAACGTGACGGTCAAGACTATCGAACCCGGGAGCGCAGTGGCAATCGTCCGCGGTTCCGCTCGGAGCGATCCGGGAGACGGAGCGGTGCCGCGTCAGGAGGCGAGACTCGCGCGGAGCGTGTCGAGGCCCACTCCCCCGAGGTCGAGGGCCCGCCGGTGGAACGCCGCGAGCGAGAAGGACGCCCCCTCGCGGGCCGCCGCGTCGTCGCGCAGCTGCTCCCAGATCCGCTGGCCGACCTTGTAGGACGGCGCCTGCCCCGGCCAGCCGAGGTAGCGGTTGACCTCGAAGCGGATGAAGGCGTCGTCCATGTTCACGTTCCGTCTCATGAAGGCGAGGGCGGAGTCCGCGGACCAGATCTCGTCCGTCCCCGGCATCCGCTTGCCCAGGTGCACGCCGATGTCGAGCACGACGCGCGCGGCGCGCATCCGCTGGCCGTCGAGCATGCCGAGACGGTCGGCCGGGTCGTCGAGGTAGCCGAAGCCCTCCATCAGCCGCTCGGCGTAGAGGGCCCAGCCCTCGGCGTGGCCCGAGCTCCCGGCCAGCTGGCGACGCCAGGTGTTCAGGCTCGCCCGGTTGTACACGGCCTGGCCCACCTGCAGGTGGTGTCCGGGGACGCCCTCGTGGTAGACGGTGGTCAGCTCGCGCCAGGTCGCGAACTCGGTCACGCCGTCGGGGACGGACCACCACATGCGTCCAGGGCGGGCGAAGTCGTCGCTGGGGCCGGTGTAGTAGATCCCGCCCTCGTGGGTGGGCGCGATCAGGCACTCGAGCGCGAGGAGCTCGTCCGGGATGTCGAACGCCGTGCCGGCCAGCTCGCGGACGGCGCGATCGCTGGTCTCCTGCATCCAGCGCTGCAGAGCCTCGACACCGTGCAGCGTGCGGGAGGGATCGGCCTCGAGGTGCGCGATCGCCTCGGCGACCGAGGCGCCGGGGAGGATCTCGCGGGCGACGGCCTCCTGCTCCGCCGTCATCCGGGCGAGCTCCTCGATCCCCCACTCGTAGGTCTCGTCCAGGTCGACCGCCGCGCCGAGGAAGCGGCGCGACTGCAGCGCGTAGTGCTCGCGACCGACGGCGTCCTGCTCGGTCGCGGCGGGTGCGAGCTCGCTGCGGAGGAAGCGCTCGAGCTCGCCGTAGGCGGCGGCGGCGCGCCTCGCACCGTCCTCGAGCCGACCGGCGAGCGAGGCGGGCAGGGAACCCTCTGCCGGCGCCGCGTCAGCGGCGAGCTCGGCGAAGAAGCCGCGGGGTGCCGCGATCTTCGCGGCCTGCTCCGCGACGAGGCCGACCTGGCGTCGCGCGGGGACCACTCCCCTGCGGATGCCCTCGCGGAGGGTCTCGGCGTACCCGGTGAGCGCAGCCGGCAGTGCGTGGAGCCGCTCGGCGACGTCCTCCCAGTCGCCGACCGCGGCGGTCGGCATCAGGTCGAAGACGTCGCGCAACTCCTGCGCGGGCGACGCGATGACGTTCAGATCGCGGAACGGGAGGCCGGCCTCGTGCGCGTCGAGGGTCAGGCGGAGCTCGGCGCCGAGATCGGCGACCGTGACGCGGTCGACGTCGTCCACCGGCTCCGCGGCCTCGAGATCGGCCAGCGCCGCGGCGGTCGCGCCGCGCGCACGCTCGAGACCGACCGGGGACAGATCGGCGAGCCCGCCGCCGGACCGGCCGAGCCAGGTCCCGACGGTGGGATCGAGCTCGACGAGGGTGTCGACCCAGCGCTCGGCGACCTGGTCGACGGACGTGGGCTCGCGGGGGGTGACGGTCATGCTGCGAGCCTAGCCACGACCACGGCGCGACCGACGGGACGGGTCAGTGCGCGGCCGCGTCCCAGTTCGCTCCGTGACCGACCTGGACCTCGAGCGGCACCGAGAGGTCGACGGCGTGCGCCATCCGCGCCCGCACGACGCTCTCGAGCGCCTCCTCCTCGCCGGGGGCGACGTCGAAGATCAGCTCGTCGTGCACTTGGAGGAGCATGCGCGAGCCCAGGCCCTGCTCGTCGATGTCGGACTGCACGCCGATCATCGCGATCTTCATGATGTCGGCGGCGGAGCCCTGGATCGGCGAGTTCAGCGCCGCGCGCTCGGCGTTGTCGCGCAGCACCCGGTTGGCGCTCTGCAGATCCGGGAAGGGACGGCGCCGGCCGAAGATCGTCTCGGTGTACCCGGTCTCGCGAGCCTGCTCGACGACGCTGCGGAGGTAGTCGCGGACCGCCCCGAAGCGGACGAAGTAGTCGGTCATCAGCTGCTTGGCCTCGGCGCTCGAGATCCGGAGCTGCTTCGACAGGCCGAAGGCGCTGAGTCCGTATGCGAGCCCGTAGGACATCGCCTTCACCTTGTTGCGCATCGCCGAGGTGACGTCGCCCGGCTCGACACCGAAGATGCGCGAGCCGACGAAGCGGTGCAGGTCCTCGCCGCTGTGGAACGCCTCGATGAGCCCGGCGTCGCCCGAGAGGTGCGCCATGATCCGCATCTCGATCTGCGAGTAGTCGGCGGTGAGCAGGGTGCTCGCCTCGTCGCTGTGCACGAAGGCGGTGCGGATGCGGCGGCCCACCTCGCTGCGCACGGGGATGTTCTGCAGGTTGGGGTCGTTCGAGGAGATGCGACCGGTGGCGGTCCCCGTCTGGTCGTAGCTGGTGTGGATCCGCCGGTCGGGCGTCACCGACTTCTCGAGCGTCTCGATGATCTGCTTGAGCTTGGTCGCGTCGCGGTGCTCGAGCAGGAGGCCGAGGAACGGGTGCGGGTGCGACTCCTGCAGATCGGCGAGAGCGGAGGCGTCGGTCGTGTAGCCCGTCTTGGTCGCGCGGGTCTTCGGCATCGCGAGCTCCTCGAAGAGGACCTGCTGGAGCTGCTTCGGCGAGCCGAGGTTCATCTCGTGGCCGATCTCGGCGAACGCGCGGCTCGCGAGGTCGGCGGAGGTGGTGGTCAGCTCGCCCCGGAGGCGCGCGAGCACCTCGGGGTCGATCGCCACGCCCGTGAGCTCGACCGTCGCGAGGACCTGCACGATCGGCAGCTCGATGTCGACGAGGACCGACAGCATGCCCTCGCCGAGCAGCTCGGTGAGAGCTCCGACGAGGCGGAACGCGTACCAGGCCTCGGTCGCCGGGCTCATGGGCTCGACCGTCGGCACCAGCTGGTTCGGATCGCCCAGCGCCATCGTCTCGTCGAGGTACTGCGACACCTGCGCGGGCAGCGTCGCCGCGTGCCCGGTGGGCTGCAGAAGCCATGCCGCGATACGGGTGTCGAAGGCGAGGCCGGCGACCGGCAGACCGGCGGTGCGCAACGCCTTCACCTGCGGCTTCGCGTCGGCGAAGTACTTGGGAGCGTCGCTCGCCAGCCACTGCTCGAGACCTGTGTAGTCGGGGCGGTCGGCCGCCCAGGGGACGTACGCCGACTCCTTCTCGACCGACAGACCGATGCCCTCGAGGCCGTCGGGGCCGACCTGCGCCTGGACGGCGACGGGGGTCGTGCCCTTGCCGGAGACGGTGGCGAGCCAGTGCGCGAGCTCCTCGTCGACCATCGTCCGCACCGCGGGGGCCGCGGTCGTGACGGTGTCGCCCGCGAGCGCGGCGGCCGCGCCCTCGACGCCCTCGTCGGCGGCGATCGTGAGCACGCGCTCCTGGAGCGTCTTGAACTCCAGGCGCGAGAAGATCTCGCGGACGGCGTCCGGGTCGATGGGCTGCCGGGCGAGGTCGGTGGGGCCCAGCGGGAGCTCGACGTCGGTGACGAGCCGGTTGAGGCGGCGGTTGCGGAGCGCGTTCTCCTTCTGCTCGCGCAGCTTCTCTCCGACGACGCCCTTGATCTCGTCGGCGTGGGCGATGATGTCGGCCACCGTGCCGTACTGGTTGACCCACTTGGCCGCGGTCTTGGGCCCGACCTTGTCGACCCCGGGCAGGTTGTCGCTCGTCTCGCCGACCAGGGCCGCGATCTCGGGGTACTGGTGCGGCTCGACTCCGTACTTCTCGAACACCTTGTCGCGGTCGTAGCGCGTGAGCTGCGAGACCCCCTGAGTGGAGGGGTAGAGAAGGGTGACGTCGGGGGTGACGAGCTGGATCGTGTCGCGATCGCCCGAGACGACGAGCACCCGGTAGCCGGCCTCGGCGCCCTGCTTGGCGAGGGTGGCGAGGATGTCGTCGGCCTCGAAGTCCTCCTTCGAGACGGTGCGGATGTTCATGGCGTGCAGCGCCTGCTCGAGCAGCGGCACCTGGCCCTTGAACTCCGGCGGCGTCTCGCCGCGCGTCCCCTTGTACTCGGGGTACTCGCGGGTGCGGAACGAGTACCGGGAGATGTCGAACGCGACGCCGAGGTGCGTGGGCTTCTCGTTCTTCAGCAGCAGGATCAGCATCGACAGGAAGCCGTGGATGGCGTTCGTGTGCTGGCCGTCACGGGTCTGGAAACTGTCGACCGGGAGCGCGTAGAACGCCCGGAACGCCAGGGAATGGCCGTCGACGAGCAGGAGGGTAGGCTGTTCCGGATCTGACACACGGCAAGACTACACAGCGCCTCCGACACCGGATCAGGACGGTTCCGAGCCGCTCGTCGGGCGCCTCGCAGGACGCGACGACGAGGAGATCCGTGACCGACTCAGCCCCCCTCGAGAGCCCCTGGGTCCGTCCTCCGGCGCTCGACCTCGTTGCCGGCATCGGTCGCGGCATGGGCGAGCTCGCCGAGCGGATGGGCATCGTCTGGCACGAACTGTCCCCGCAGCACTCGGTCGCCTCGATGCCGGTGGAGGGCAACCGCCAGCCGGTCGGCATTTTGCACGGCGGCGCCCACGTCGTCCTCGCGGAGTCGATGGGCTCGATCGCCGCGAACATCCATGCCGGCGAGGGCCGGATCGCGATGGGGATCGAGCTGAACGCGAGCCACAGCCGCTCCGTCCGTTCCGGCTTCGTGATCGCCACCTGCGACGCGATCCACCTCGGGGGCACGCTGGCGACCCACGAGATCGTGGTGCGCGACGAGGCCGGACGCCGCCTCTCGACGGTGCGGATCACCAACATCCTGCGGTGAGGCGACCGGCCCGGGCGCGAACGCAAGCCCCGGTCGATGGGAAGCTCGGAGCCTAGGCTCGCAGCGTGACCTTCCGCGATCTCCTCAAGAGCCTCCCGTCCATGCCCTCCGAGCTCCCCGCGTTCGACGTCGACGCGGCTCCCGAGGAGCCGCTCGAGCTGTTCGGGCAGTGGCTCGAGGAGGCCGCCGCCGCCGGGCAGCTCCTCCCCCACGGCGCGACCCTCTCGACGGCCGACGCCGACGGAGTCGTCGGGGCGCGGATCCTCGTGCTGCGGAACGCGGACGAGCAGGGCTGGGCGTTCTCGACCCACGCCACGAGCCCGAAGGGCCGCGCGATGGAGGAGAACCCGCACGCCGCGCTGACCTTCTTCTGGCCGGTCCAGGGGCGCCAGGTGCGCGTGGAGGGCCGCGTCGAGCGCGGCTCCGCCACCGAGTCGGCCGAGGACTTCCGCCGCCGCTCGGAGGCCGGGCGGACCGCGCTGCTGGTCGGTCGCCAGAGCGAGCCGATGGCCTCCGCCGCCGATTTCGGCCTCGTCACACTCCAGACCAGCGTGGCCGTGAGCTGCTCTCCCGCGACGCTCGACCGCGAGTGGGCCGTCTACCGGGTCGTCCCCGAGCGCATCGAGTTCTGGCAGGGGTCCAGCGCACCCGAGCAGGACCACGTCCGGCTCGAGTACCGCCCGGGAACGACGGAGGCGGGCGGCTCCCCGTGGGAGCGCACCCGCCTCTGGCCGTGATCGGGGACGTCGCCCCGGCGGCTACTTCTTCGGGCTCAGCTGCTCGATGATCGCCTGGGCGACATCGTGCATCGTGAGCCGACGGTCCATGGACGCCTTCTGGATCCAGCGGAACGCCTCGGGCTCGGTGAGGCCCATCTTCTCGTTGAGGAGCCCCTTGGCCCGGTCGACGAGCTTGCGGGTCTCGAAGCGCTCGACCATGTCGGCGACCTCGGCCTCGAGGGTCAGGATCTGGGCGTAGCGCGAGAGGGCGATCTCGATCGCGGGCAGCAGGTCGTTCGGCGTGAACGGCTTGACCACGTAGGCCAGCGCGCCGGCCTCGCTCGCACGCTCGACGAGCTCCTTCTGGCTGAACGCCGTGAGGAGGACGACGGGGGCGATGTGCGCCTTCGAGAGGCGCTCGGCCGCGGAGATGCCATCGAGCTGGGGCATCTTCACGTCCATGATCACCAGGTCGGGGCGGAGCTCGGTGGCGAGGGCCACAGCGGTCTCGCCGTCGCCCGCCTCGCCCACGACCTCGAAGCCGTTGTCGCGGAGGATCTCCACGATGTCGAGGCGGATGAGCGATTCGTCTTCGGCGACGACGACCCGACGGGGTGCGGTCGGCGCGGTTTCCTGGTCTGTCACGCGGACGAGCCTACGGTATTCTCGACGGGCTCGTGATGAGCCGGTGTGGCGGAATGGCAGACGCGGGGCACTCAAAATGCTCTGTCCGAGAGGGCTTGTGGGTTCGAGTCCCACCACCGGTACCGATGCGGTCGGAGCGGCCCGACCCGACCCGGCGGGTCCGCTAGCGTCGACGGATGAGCGGATGGACCTCGACCTGGCCCCTGTTCGATCTCGTGCTGCGGACGCCGCGGCTGGAGCTGCACCCGGTGCGCGACAGCGATCTGCCGGGACTCGCGGAGGCCGCCGCCGCCGGGATCCACGAGCCGGGACGGTCGCCCTTCCCGGCGCCCTGGGCCGAGGCGCCCGCTGAGGAGCTGCCCATGCAGCTCGCCCGCTACCACTGGTCGCTGCGGGCCGCGACGACGCACGACTCCTGGCGCGTCGCGTTCGCGATCCTCGAGGACGGCGTCGTGATCGGCTGCCAGGACCTGCTCGCCGACCGCTTCCGCGCGACCCGCTCCGTCTCCTCCGGATCCTGGCTCACCCGCCCGGCGCAGGGGCGCGGACTCGGGCGCGAGATGCGGGCCGCCGTGCTGATGCTGGCGTTCGACCACCTGGCCGCCGAGGTGGCCGAGAGCAGTGCCCTGGCCTGGAACGACGCCTCGATCCGCGTCTCCTCCGCGCTCGGCTACGAGCCCAACGGGATGAGCCGGACCGTGGGAGCGGACGGCGCGGGCGTCGAGGAGACCCGGTTCCGCGTCACTCCGGACACCTTCGTGAGGCCCTCGTGGACCCTCGACGTCGGCGGCGTGGAGGACGCGCGCCGCGTCCTGCTCGGCCATCCGGCGGACTAGAACCCCGTGAGGCTCCGCCGCAGGCCGCCGCCCGGATGCTCGCGGCGCAGGATCCCCCGCCGCCGCAGGATCGGGACCAGCTCGTCGAGCATCCGGTGCAGCGTCACGGGATGGAAGTCGCCGGAGAAGGCGATGCCGTCGTTGTCGGCGTCGTCGCCCAGCTCCTGGACGAAGTCGGCGACCTCCTCCGCCGTGCCCACGAGCCCGGCCCGGTCGGCGACGAGTCCGAGCCGCGCCTTCGCCGTGAGCAGCTCCCGCAGGGGCGCATCCGAGTCCGCCGAGCCGTAGAGGCCGGCGATGCTGCCGCGCGAGACGTGCCCGCCGAAGACGGAGGGATCGATCGCCCGATCGAGGTCGAGCGCGGTGAGGTCGGTCTCGAGATCGCTGGACCAGGCGGAGGCGATCGCGAGGAGCGCGGCCTCGTCCGGGTGCGCCGACGCAGCGACGAGGCGCTCCGCCTCCTCCCGACTCGACACGACGATCGGCTTCACGACGAAGAGGACCGTGAGGTCGTCCGGATCGCGGCCCTGCGACGCGGCCGCCGCCCGCGCCTTCTCGCGGTAGGCGCGCACGGTGGCGACGTCGAGCGAGGCGAGGGCGAGCTGGACGTCGGACTGCGCTCCCGCGAAGTCGATGCCGCGCGGCGAGCCTCCGGGAGACACGATGACCGGCTCCCCCGTGTCGAACGGCAGCGCGTTCAGCGGACCGTCGAAGGTGTAGTGCTCGCCGCGGTGGCGGACCGGGCGCAATCGGGTGCCGTCCGCGAACACGCCGGTCGCCGCGTCCTGGATCAGAGCGCCGTCGTCCCAGCTGCGCCAGAGCTCGCGGATCGAGTCGAGCCACTCGTGCGCGCGGTCGTAGGCCCCGTCGTGCGGCAGCGGCTCGAGCCCGAAGTGCCGGCTGCTGCCGACGTCGGTGACCACGTTGAGCCCGAGCCTGCCCTCGCTCAGGTGCTGCAGCGTCGCGAACTGGCGCGCCGCCTGGTACGGGCTCCAGGCCATCGGATTCACGGTGGGCGCGACACCGAGGTGCCGCGTCGCCTCGAAGAGGTACGGAGCGAGCAGGAGCGGGTCGTGCTTGGGACCGCCGTAGGCGCGGCGCACGCGCAGATCGAGAGTGTCGGCGCTGCCGAGCGAGAGGGCGTCCTCGATGATCACGAGGTCGAAGCCCGCCTGCTCGAGCTCGCGGGCGCTCTGCCGGTAGAGGTCGGGCCCGGTCCAGCGCCGGTCCCAGTCCCAGTTCGGCTGCCCCCAGGCCTGCGGACCGAAGCCGCGCGAGAGGAACCAGGCGAAGTGCTGCAGCCTGCTCACGAGGCCACCGCCAGGACGAGCGGGGAGGCGGAGGCGAGGAGTCCGGTCTCGAGGTCGGCGAGGAGGTCCTCGACGTCCTCGATGCCGATGGAGAGGCGGAGCAGGCCCGGGCCGATCCCGGCGGCCGCGCGCTCCGCCTCCGTCCGACCCGTGTGCGTCGTGCTCGCCGGGTGCAGGACCAGAGAGCGGACGTCGCCGAGGTGCGTCATGCGGGTGAAGAGGGCGAGGGCGTCGGTGAAGCGGCGCGCCGCCTCCGCTCCCCCGCGCAGCGTGAACGAGAAGACCGAGCCCTGCCCGCGCGGGAGGTAGCGCTGCGCGAGTGCGTGCGACGGGCTCGAGGCCAGCCCGCTGTAGTCGACGCTCTCGATCTCGGGACGGCCCTCGAGCCAGCGCGCGACGACGAGTGCACTGCGCGACTGGTGGCGCACGCGGAGCGAGAGCGTCTCGAGTCCCTGCTCGAGCAGGAACGCCGTCAGCGGGGAGACGGTCGGGCCCATGCGGCCGGCGACCACGTCCCTGGCGTAGGCGAGGAAGGCCCGGTCGGGAGCGGCCGACGTCGCCGCGAGGTGCGGGAACGCGCCGGACCGGGCGCTCCAGTCGAACCGGCCGGCGTCGACGATCGCTCCCGCGATGACGGCGCCGTGCCCCGCCAGGAACTTGCTCGCCGAGTGGACGACGACGTCGGCCCCGTGCTCGATCGGGCGCAGGAGGTACGGGGTCGCGAACGTGTTGTCCACGACGAGCGGGACGCCCGCGCGGTGCGCGACATCGGCCACGAGGCGGAGGTCGACGACGTCGTTCCGCGGGTTGGGGATCGACTCGACGAGGACGACCCGGGTCCGCGGAGTGATGGCGTCCTCCCACGCGAGCGGATCGTCGGCGTCCTCGACGAAGGTGGTCGTGATGCCCAGGCGCGCGAGGTTCTCGAGCAGGAGGTTCCTGGTGCCCTCGTAGAGGCTCGCGGCGGCCACGACGTGGTCGCCGGCCGAGGCGAGGGCGAGGAGGGCGACCGAGACCGCGGCCTGCCCGCTGCCGACGAGGAGCGCCTCCGCACCGCCCTCGAGCGCGGCGAGACGGCGCTCGACCGCATCGGTCGTCGGGTTGCCGACGCGGGTGTAGGTGTATCCGTCCGCTCCCGCGAACCGGTCGCGCGCCTCGTCGAACGAGTCGAAGCTGAAGCCGGCGGTGAGGTAGATCGGGGTGCGCCTGGCGTGCAGCGCGTCCTCCGCCGCCCCCTCGTGCAGCTGGCGGGTCGAGAACCCCCAGTCGTGCGTCCGCTCGCTCATCCTGCTCCGCCTCCCGTCCCCGCCCCGCGGCGGTGCCCCACGATGGCATGCGACACAGCGGAGGGTCGCGGACGTTACCCGGCGTGACGTGCAGCACGCGGGACGGGCCGGAGCCGGTGCCGGGCCTCCTTCAGCAGAGGCGGTGACGACCGGACCGGATCACCAGAACATCGTGCCCGGCGCGCCCTTGAAGGGTCCGACGACGCGGGAGGTGATCCAGCCTCCGTAGAAGTCGCCCGGCTGGGGCTGCACCGTCTCGCCGTCGACCGTGCACGAGCCCATCCGCCCCGGGTACACGGCGACGGTGTCCTGCAGCACCTCGAAGCCGGGCATCGGCTCGGGGTAGGTCCAGCCCGCGCTCTCGGCGATCGATCCGCCGCCGCGGACGCTCAGGTACGAGGCCGCGCCCTTGAACTCGCAGACGCTGCGCCCCGGAGCCGGCTCGAGCGCGCCGTCCGCGAAAGCGGAGCGGGGCAGGTAGTAGACGGGCGGGTGACTGGTCTCGAGGACCCGGATGGAGGCGCGGGTGTCGGCGACGACCACCCCGCCGAGCCGCACGACGACGTGCTCGGAGCTCGCCTCGACCCGCGGCGGCCTCGGGTAGTCCCAGACGGATTCCTGGCCCTCGGCGGGCGGTACGCGCTTCATCCCTCCACGCTACGCGCCACCGCCGAGCGGTCCTCCGCCTCCCAGCCGATGCCCGGCGGCTCCGCGTCCCGCGACCGCGGATCACCGCCCCGGCGGCACGCCGACCCGTCGGTCGCGTAACGTCGTCCTTGCGCCGGACCCCCCGAGACCGTGCGCAGAAGGATCCAGCGTGCCCACCGAATGCATCCACGGCCTCGACATCGCGCTCTGCGACGTCTGCTCCCCCGCCAAGGCTCCCGAGCCCGCGGCCGGGCGCACGCGCACCCCGGCGCGCGTCCCCGGGACCTCCCGCGCGGCCACCGCGCGAGCGGCGGCGCGAGGAACGGCCCGCGAGAAGCCCCTGCCCAAGGTCGACATCGCCGCCCAGCGGATCTACCACGTCACGCACATCGACAACCTCGCCGCGATCGTGGCGGCCGGAGCGATCCTGGCCGACGAGCACCTCCCCGAGCGTCCCGCCATGGACGTCAGCGCGGAGACCACGCGCGAGCACCGCCGCGCCGTCCAGGTCCGCGACGGAGCGAGCGTCGCCGGCTTCGTCCCCTTCTTCCTCTCCCCCGACGCGGCCCTCTGGGCCGATCTCCGCGGTGAGCGGGTGCTGCCGCACTGGTCGCCCCGCGCCCACGACACGACGGCGTCGCAGTACGTCGTCCTCGTCGGATCGCTGGCCTCGGCACCGGTCCTGAGCGACGGCGA
Organism: Rathayibacter sp. Leaf299; assembly: GCF_001423055.1. Lineage (NCBI taxonomy): Bacteria > Bacillati > Actinomycetota > Actinomycetes > Micrococcales > Microbacteriaceae > Rathayibacter > Rathayibacter sp. Leaf299. The sequence goes on along the minus strand of NZ_LMNT01000003.1, from coordinate 109,675 downwards.
CGCGTCCCACGTCCTGACCCGCTTCACCGAGGGCGACGCCCTCGTCCGCACCTTCGCCCGCCTGCTCGTCGACGAGCCCGCGCTGCGCAGCGCGGAGGCACTCGTGCCGGAGCGGTTCCCGCTCGAGGAGATCGCCGTGGTCGGCGTGCCCTCGGTCACCACCCGCAACAAGGTGAAGGCGCTCTTCGAGGGCAGCTCCGCCTCACCGCGCGTCGCGGTCTACCCGCCCTGGTTCCACCCGGTCGCGGCCGAGGAGGAGTGAGCGCGGATCACGTCCCGCTCTGCAGATCGAGGCGCTCCGAGAGGTAGCGCTCGATCGGCATGAGACCCTGCTCGCCGAGGCCCGGTGCCCAGCGGACCAGGACGTCCGCGCCCCGCAGGGCGAGCGGCTCCGGATCGGCGCTCAGGCCGTCCGCGTCCAGCGCGAGCCTCCGCCAGCCGTAGTTGACGATCTCGCCCTCGCGGAACGGTCCGTCGAAGGCGGCGCGGCGGATCTCGCGGCGCGCCTCCTGCGACTCCGACTGGTTGTTCGCGTGCAGCGGCGCCACCGCGCGGGTGACCGATCCGACGGCGTAGAGCGAACCGGTCCTCTCCAGGAGCAGGACGCCGAGTCGCCAGGCCCTGGTGACCGGAGCCATGACGGGAGCGCGGCGGAAGCCGAGGATCGCCCGGGGCCGGCGCAGCTCGGCGAGAGCCTGATCGGCGACGCCCCGGCTCTCGAGCTCGGCGACCATCGAGGCGAGCACCTCCCCGAGGCGCTCGGCGGCCCGCGCCGCGTCGGTCGAGTGCGTCATGGGCCTCCTCCGGTCCGTTCCGGCCAGCCTAGAACGGGTGGCAGAGCGGATCCGAATCGGCGGGCCGGGCGGACGGGCCCGGATACGATCGCCTGACGACACCGAGGGAGGACGAGCGATGCGCGTCATCATGATGGGACCGCCCGGCGTGGGCAAGGGCACCCAGGCGGCGATCCTGGCCGGGACGCTCGGCGTTCCGGCGATCTCGACCGGCGAGCTCTTCCGCGCCCACGTGGCCGACGGCACGGACCTCGGACGGCGCCTGCGCACGATCGTGGAGGCGGGCCGCTACGTCCCCGACGAGATCACGAACGCGCTCGTCGCGGAGCGGCTCGACGAATCGGACGCGCAGGACGGCTTCATCCTCGACGGGTACCCGCGGACGCTCGCGCAGGTCGCGGAGCTCGACCGGATGCTCCGGGAGCGCGACGTGGAACTGGCGCGGGCGGTCCTGCTCGTGGCGGATACGGAGGTGGTGGTGGACCGGCTGCTCTCGCGCGCCGTGCAGCAGAAGAGGGCCGACGACGACGCCGAGGTGATCCGTCACCGGATCTCGGTGTACGAGCAGGAGACCGCTCCGCTCGAGCAGGTCTACGCCGAGGCGGGGATCCTCGTCCGCGTCGACGGCAGCGCCGGGCAGGACGAGGTCGCCCGACGGGTGGCCGCGGCGTGCCGATCGGAGTGACCGGGCACGCCGCGACGGCGGCTCAGATCGCCGAGGCGAGGACCTCGTCGAGCTTGGCCGAGGCCTCCTCGTCGGAGCCCTTGAGCGCGAGCGACAGCTCGGAGACCAGGATCTGACGGGCCTTCAGCAGCATGCGCTTCTCGCCGGCCGACACTCCGCCGGCCTGCTCGCGGCGCCACAGGTCGCGGACGACCTCGCTGACGCGGTACACGCTGCCGCTGGCCATCTTCTCCTGGTTGGCCTTGAAGCGGCGGGACCAGTTGCTGGCCTCCTCCGCGACGTCGCTGCGCAGGACGTCGTAGACCGCCTGGACTCCGGCGTCGTCGATGATCTCGCGCACGCCGACCAGCTCGGCGTTCTCGACGGGCAGGGTGATCGTGAGCTCGCTGGTGTGCACGTTCATGGTCATGAACGTCTTCTCGACGCCCTTGACCGAGCGCTTCTCGAGCCCGGTGATCGTCACCGCTCCGTGGTGCGGGTAGACCAGGGTCTCGCCGACCTCGAATGTCATCATGTCGTGCCTTTCATCGTGGGGCCTGTGGTGGGAGGAATCGGGGATCCGAGCGGCGCATCGGCCAGCCACGGAGGAAGGAGGGCGACGAGCTGCTCGACCAGCTCCTCGTCAGTGCCGTCGATCGAGCCGGCGAGCCAGGCTCCGACGACGGCGAGGACGCCGCCCGCGGCGAAGGTCGCGGTGAGCTCCGGGTCGACGGACGCCGGGACGCCGGCACGGGCCAGGACCTCGCGGTGCAGGCCCAGCACCGTGTCGAGCACGGCGTCGTCCGAGGCGACGCGGGCGGACGCGCGGGCGCGGAGCCGGGCGTGGAAGGCGTGCCGGTCGACGAGGCGCTCGACGAGCCGCGCGTAGCCGCGCCGCAGGGCGGTGGACCCGGTGCGGTCCTCCGCGTCCCCCTCGGCGACCTCGGCGACGACGAGGTCCTCGCGCAGCAGAGCGGAGGCGACCGCCGCCGCGTCCTCGAAGTGCGCGTAGAACGAGCTGCGGCTGATGCCGGCCTCGCGGACGATGTCGCTGACGGCGATGCCCTCCGTCCGCTGCTCGCCGTCGTGCATCACGAGCCGCTCGACCGCATCGAAGACGCGGCGACGCGTCCGGCGGGCCCGGGGATCGGCCGACGTGGGGCCGTGGGGTGCGCCCGCTCCGTGCAGGGAGGCGACGCGAGCGGAAGTCATCGACGACAGTCTACCACTTCCCGGACAGGTGTTCGGGAGTGGGGACCACGTGGTGCTGCCGTCAGCGGCGGTGCGCCTCCTCGAGTCGGCCGAGTCGGGTCCTCGCCGCCCGCTCGCTGGGCGAGAGACGACCGAGGTGGAGCTCCAGGCCCCGCATCAGGAGCCGGTTGGCCGTGATCGCCGGCCACCAGGGGCGGCGGAGCCCGAGCAGCCGGCGGACCTCCGGACGGAGGGAGGCGACGGCACCGGCGAAGAGCAGCGGGTAGACGACGCCGGCCTCGCCGGGGAGGCGGATGTCGCGGAGGAACCCGATCGCCTCGCGGACCCGCTCGTCCGGCTTGAGCTCCGCCGCGAAGCCCGCGAGCTGCTCCCGGAGCTCGACGACGCTCTCGGGCGGGTTCGGCACTCCGAGCAGGCGGCCCGACTCCGCCCACTCGCGCACGTAGGCGTCGGGACCGCCCGGAATCGGACGACCCCAGATCTCGTGGGTACTGAGGAAGGCGTCGGTGAAGGCGTCGTGCACCCAGAGCAGCAGGTGCGGATCCTGCGCCGAGTAGGGGCGCTCGGCGCCGGCCGCGTCCTCGTAGGTCCCGGTGATCCGCTCGTGCACGCCGGTCACCCAGCGGGCGGCCCCGGTGGCGGCGGCGCGGTCGCCGAAGCTCGTCGTCAGCACCCAGCGGACGGTGTTGTCCAGACGCCCCATCGGATCCTGGCGATACGTCGAATGGTCGTGGACCCCGGCCATCGCGCCCGCGTGCAGGGTCTGCATCAGGAGCGCCCTGACACCGGCGATCATCGTCGGCATCGCTCCGTTGACCGCCCACACCGCACTGCCGGGACCGAAGAGTCCCGGGCCCTCGCCCTGCTCGAGTGCGACGACCCAGTCGGGGCGGGGACGGGGGCGGCGGCGGCTCATCCGGCCAGTGTGCGCTCGCCCCCTGTACCGCGGCTGTCTGTCACCCTTTCGGCCTAACGCGCCTCGCTACTCGGCCAGCAGCTCGCGCACGTCGTCGGCCGTCAGCGCCTGCGAGAACAGCTCCCCGTCGTCCAGGACGGCGGCGCCGAGGCGGGCCTTGCGCTCCTTCAGCCGCACGATCTTCTCCTCGATCGTGTCGAGGGCGACCAGACGGTAGACGTTGACCCGGCGCTGCTGCCCGATGCGGTGCGCCCGGTCGACGGCCTGGGCCTCGGCCGCCGGGTTCCACCAGGGGTCGAGGATGAAGACGTGGTCCGCCTCCGTGAGGGTGAGGCCGGTGCCGCCCGCCTTCAGGCTGATGAGGAACACCGGCGCGTCGCCGGAGCGGAAGGACTCGACGACTCCGGCCCGGTCGCGCGTCGATCCGTCGAGCTGCACGAACGGGACCCCTCGCGCCCGCAGTCGCTCCGCCGCCCGCTCCAGGTACGAGGTGAACGTGCTGAAGACGAGCGCGCGCCGTCCCTCGGCCAGCACGTCGTCGAGCTGCTCCACCAGAGCGTCGAGCTTGGCCGAGGGCACGTGCCGGTAGGAGGGATCGACCAGGGAGGCGTCGAGCGCCAGCATCCGCAGGAGGGTGAGCGAGCGGAAGACGGTGAACCGCTGCCGGTCGAGGTCCTCGACCAGGCCCAGCAGCTTCCTCCGCTCGCGCTGCAGATAGCCGTCGTAGAGCACGCGGTGCGCGGGAGCGAGGGTCACCTCGATCGTCTGCTCCTGCTTCTCGGGCAGCTCGGGCGCGACCGCCTCCTTCGTCCGGCGCAGGAGGAACGGGCGCACGCGTCGGCGGAGGCGCTCGAGCCGGCGGCGCGCTCCCTCCTCCTGCGAGACGGTCCGCCCCTCGGACAGGTCGGGCGACGCGATGCCCAGCGGCGCTTCCGCGTGCTGGATCGGCCGCGTGTACTCCTCCTGGAATCGGCGCAGCGGGGGCAGGAGGCCGGGCGCCGTCAGCGCGAGGATCGCCCAGAGCTCGTCGAGCGAGTTCTCGAGCGGAGTGCCGGTCAGCGCGAGCACGATCGGCGCGCCGAGCGAGCGAGCCGCCCGGTGGGTCTGCGATGCGGGGTTCTTGACGAACTGGGCCTCGTCGAGGACCAGGGCGGACCAGCTCCGAGCAGCCCACTCCTCCGCGGCCAGGCGTAGGACGGCGTAGCTCGTGACGACGAGATCGGCCTCGTCCGGTATCCCCGCGACACCGGTCCTCGCGCTCGAGACCGTGTGCACCCGCAGCCCGGGGGCGAAGCGCGCCGCCTCGGAGGCCCAGCCGGGCACCACCGAGGTCGGAGCGACGACGAGGAACGGCGCGCACCGCTCCCCCGACGCGCGCGCCTGCTCGACCGCCTCCAGCATCATCGCGAGGGCCTGCAGGGTCTTGCCGAGCCCCATGTCGTCGGCGAGGATCCCGCCGAGACCGTGCCGTCGGCGATGGGCGAGCCACGAGAACCCCTCCTGCTGGTAGGGCCGGAGCTCGGCGCGGAGGCCCTCGGGAGCGGCAACGTCTCCCGGAACCCCGGCCGCCAGCGCCTGCTGCAGGACCTGCCGCCACGCGTCCGAGGCGACGCTGTCGTCGGCGAGCTCCTCCAGCTCCTCCCACAGCGCCGTCTGGTGCCGGCCGAGCCGCGGACCCGTCTCCCACTCGTCGAGCTGATCGGCGCGGTTCAGCAGCTCGCGCAGTCGATCGAGCCCCGGATGGGCGAGCGAGAGGTAGGAGTGGTCGACGAGCCGGATGCGGTCGCCACCGGCCGAGAGCGCGCGGAACAGCGGGAGGAACGGCACGCTCACATCGCCGATCGTCACGACGACGGCGAGGTCGAACCAGTCGGCGTCGGCGGTGTCGACCGCCGTCACCGTGAGGGTGAGATCGCCGTTCAGGAGCCGGTAGTCGGGCGGGACGCCCTCGCGCTCCACCCGCACCCCGCCGACCTCCTCGAGACGCGGCAGGTGCTCGACGACGAACACCGCGGCGTCCGCTCCGCGCAGGAGGACACCGGCCTCGAGATCGGGGACGACCGGGGACCCGGCCTCCGCGAGCACGGCGGTCGCGCGCCGCAGGATCGCCGCCTCGAGGAACTCCGTGCCCTCGCCGTCGATCTCGCTCGAGCGATCGGCGCTGCGCCGCCAACGCCAGCTCACCCGCACTGCGCGGCGGGGCTCGAAGGACACTGTGCAGACCAGCCTCGGCGGCTCCGGCTCGTCGATCTCGACGCCCGGTCCGCTCGGCCGGACGGCGACCCGGCCGCGCAGGGCGGGGAGGTGGTCGTGGAGGAACTCGTCGACGTCCTCCGCGGGCACGCTCGTCGCCTCCGGATGACGGAGCAGACGCAGCTCCTCGTCCTCCAGCGCAGCCGCGGCCGGCGCGAGGAGCAGTGCGGACGGATCCCCGCCCTCGACGAGGTAGACGCCGTGGCGCGCGACCGGGCGGACCTCGTCGAGCTGCCGGTCCTCCTCGCCGAGGCGGAGGACCGGTCTCAGCTCGAGCGCTCCGGACCGATCGGTCGCGAGGAGGGCGACGTGCGCAGCGGGGCCGAGGCGCACCGCGCGGCGGTCCGGCGCCAGCAGGGGGATCCCGAGGGTGGGGGCCTGCTCGAGCAGGCGCCAGAGCAGCGGGCTCTCGTAGTCGTCGAGGTGGATCCAGTCAGGGTCCTGCCCGAGGTGCACGGTCCGCGTCGCGCGGTGCAGGGCGGCGAACTCCGCGAACCAGCGCTGGTGGGCCGGATCGAGCGAGAGGCGGTGCGTCTGGAAGTTCAGCGACTTCCAGGTGAGCGTCGAGCGGTTCCAGGCCCCGCCGCGCCCCGGGACGACGGGCCGCGTGGCGAGCCGGTGGTCGTCGCGGGCGGCGGGGTCGTAGTCCTTCGCGCCGACGCGCTCGCTCGACGGCGCCCGCCACGGATCGTCGGCGCGTCGCACGAGACGGCGCAGCTCGAACTGCAGCCCGATGGGAGTGAGCGGCCCGGCCACGACGTCCGGCCGCTCCTCCGAGCCGCTGAGCTCGCCGAGACGGGCACGCCAGGCGGACGGGAGCGGTTCGGGAGGCACGGCCCCATGCTCCCACGGCCCTCCGACACGCTCGCCGGTCCCCCGCAGGACCGCTGCGGCGAGGAGAATCGGCGCATGACCACGAGCGACTCCCCCACCCCTGTCCGCCTCGAGATCGGGAGCGATGAGCTCCGCGTCTCCGTCACCACGGCCGGAGCCGAGCTCACGTCGCTCCGCGATGCCGGAGGACTCGAGTACCTCTGGCAGGCGGGCCCGGAGTGGCGGCGGCACGCGCCCGTCCTGTTCCCGATCATCGGCCGCCTGCCCGACGACACCCTCCACCACGACGGCGTCTCCTACCCGATGGGGCAGCACGGCTTCGCCCGCGATCGGTCCTTCGAGCTCGTGGGCGCCTCGGGCGACGAGGCGGTGTTCCGACTCCGCAGCGACGCCGCGACCCGCGAGGTCTTCCCGTTCGACTGGACCCTGCTCGTCGCCTACGCCGTGACCGGATCGACGCTGCGGATCACGCAGACCGTCGAGAACCGCGGAACCGGGCCGCTGGGCGCGTCGGTGGGCAACCACCCGGCGTTCGCGCTGCCGCTCCCCGGCGGGAACGGCGAGCACCGCATCCGCTTCGCCGAGGAGGAGCCGGAGGGCTTCCGCCGCGCGCCGGGGAACCTGCTCGCCGAGCCGCGCTTCCCCTCACCGCTCGTCGACGGCGCCCTCGTCGTCGTCGACGCCTGGTTCGAGAAGGACGCGGTGATCTTCGACACTCCGAAGCGCCGAGTGATGACCCTCGAGGCCGATGGAGCCCGCTCGATCACCGTCGACGCGGGAGACTTCGACGTCGTCGGCATCTGGAAGCCGGTCGGCGCCCCGTTCGTCTGCATCGAGCCCTGGCGCAGCATCCCCACGCCGGCGGGCTGGGACGGCGACATCGTCGACAAGCCCAGGCAGTTCGTGCTGGCACCGGGCGAGCAGCGGGCCTTCTCCTACAGCATCGCGCTCAGCTGAAGGTCCTCGCGCTGCAGCTGCGCGTCGAGGAGCTCGAAGCGGCGGATGATCAGCCCCTCGCGGGTGGCCCACGGGCAGATCACGAGCTTCTCGACGCCGAGCGCATCCATGGCCGCCTCGGCGACCAGGGCGCCGGCGAGCAGCTGCGGCGCGCGGAGAGAGGAGACGCCGGGCAGCGCGGAGCGGTCGGCCGCGCTGATCGCCGCCAGTCGCGAGCTCCAGAGCCGGAGGTCGACGAGGTGCAGCTCGCGGCGCACCAGGGGGCCAGCGGCGCTCGGAGCGGCGCCGGTGATGCGCGCGAGCGAGCGGAACGTCTTCGAGGTGCCGGCGACCAGATCGGGACGGCCCAGCGCGAGGAACGCGCGGGCGGGATCGGCGAGCAGGTCTCGGGCGTGCCGTCGAGCCGCCTTGACGCTCACCGCCGACGGAGGATCGCCCTGCAGCAGGTCGCGCGTCACCCGTCCCGCGCCCAGCGGCACCGAGACGGCCAGCTCCGGCACCTCGTCCACTCCCATCGACAGCTCGAAGGAGCCGCCGCCGATGTCGAGATCGAGGATCGAGCCCGCGCCCCAGCCGAACCAGCGACGGACGGCCAGGAAGGTGGCGGACGCCTCGGCCTCTCCACCCAGCTCCTGGAGGTGCACGCCGGTCTCCTCGCGGACCCGGGCGAGGACCTCGGCGCCGTTGCCCGCCTCTCGGATCGCCGAGGTCGCGAAGGCGAGGACGTCCTCCGCGCGGTGCTCGCGAGCGACGTCGCGCGCCTCCGTGACGAACGAGATCAGCTCGCGCTGCCCCTCCTCGGTGATGTCCCCTGCGGCGTCCAGGTACGCGACCAGCGCGAGGCTGCGCTTGTGCGAGCGGTACGGGACGGGGCGGGCTCCGGGATGAGCGTCGACGAGGAGCAGGTGGACCGTGTTGGAGCCGATGTCGAGCACGCCGAGTCTCATGCGCCCACGCTAGCGCGGCGCCGCCCGCGCTCCGGACACGCCTGAGTGGTCCGCGACTGAGGTCCGGAGTCGATGCGGCCTCAGGAGCCGTTCCCTTCGCGCGGCGAGATCAGCAGGACGACCGCGTGAGCGGGGTCCGACAGCCGGGAGGACGTGGGTCTCGATACGCCGCTGCGCGGCTCCTCGACCAGCAAGGGTGGCGTCCGCCCCTGGTCCAGGCGCAGCGCGCCTACTCGACCAGCCGGGGTGGCGTCCGCCCCTGGTCCACGCGCTGCGCGCCTACTCGACGAGCAGAGGTGGCGCAGGCTCCTGGTCCCGCAGTGCCGCGGACGACCACCCTCACCCCTCCCAGGGTCACCGGCGATCCGCGTGCGAGCGGATCGTCGTACCCGGAACGCGACCCGCTCCCTGGTGCGCGACCCCATGCGAATGCCGACCGCGCGACGATCGACGAGGAACGAGGAGAACGTCGAAGGGCCCGGTCGCACAGCGACCGGGCCCTTCAGGAACTCAGTGGTCCCAGTTCTCCACCGGTTCGACCGAGCTGGAGGAGCCGACGACGTGCACGCGCATGTCGTTGGTGGTGCCGGCGCGTCCGGGGGGCGAGCCGGAGACGACGACGACCGTCTCGCCGGGCTTCGCGAGGCCCTTGTTGAGCAGCACGGCGTCGACCTGCGCGAACATCGCGTCGGTGTGGTTGACGCGCGGCGTGACGAAGGACTGGACGCCCCAGTTGAGCGCCATCCGTCGGCGGACGGCGGGCTCCGGGGTGAAGCCGATGATCGGGATGCCGTGGCGCAGGCGGGTCATGCGGCGCACGGAGTCGCCCGACTCGGTGAACACGCAGAGGAACTTCGCCTCGACGAACTCGGCGACCTCGGCGGCGGCGAGGGTGACCGAGCCGCCCTGAGTGCGCGGCTTGCTGCCGAGCGGGGGGATCCGCTCGAGGCCGTGCTCCTCGGTCGACTCGACGATGCGCGCCATGGTCTGGACGGTCACGACCGGCCAGGCTCCGACGCTGGTCTCGCCCGAGAGCATGACCGCGTCGGCGCCGTCGAGGATCGCGTTCGCAACGTCGGACGCCTCGGCGCGGGTCGGGCGGGGGCTCTCGATCATCGACTCGAGCATCTGCGTCGCGACGATGACGGGCTTGGCCCAGCGGCGGGCGAGCTCGACGGCGTGCTTCTGCACGATCGGCACGGCCTCCAGGGGCAGCTCGACTCCGAGGTCGCCGCGGGCGACCATGATGCCGTCGAAGACGTCGATGATCTCCTGCAGGTTGTCGACCGCCTGCGGCTTCTCGATCTTGGCGATGACGGGGGCCTTGCGACCCTCCTCCGCCATGATCTCGTGCACGCGGGTGATGTCGCTCGCGTTGCGCACGAAGGAGAGCGCGATGATGTCGGCGCCCAGGCGGATCGCCCAGCGCAGGTCGTCCTCGTCCTTCTGCGACAGCGCGGGGACGTTCACGGCGACACCGGGCAGGTTGATGCCCTTGTTGTTCGAGACGTTGCCGGGGACGACGACCTCGGTGACGACGCGGGGGCCCTCGACGGCCGTGACGCGGACCGCGACCTTGCCGTCGTCGATGAGGAGCATGTCGCCGGGGTTCACGTCGTCGGGCAGGCCCTTGAACGTGGTGCCCGAGAGCTCCTTGGTGCCCAGGACGTCCTCGGTCGTGATGGTGAAGACGTCGCCCTCGGCGAGGGCGTACGGGCCGCCCTCGAACTTGCCGAGGCGGATCTTCGGGCCCTGGAGGTCGACCAGGATCGCGACCGCGCGGCCGGCGTCGTCGGCGGCCTTGCGGACGATGCGGTAGATGCCCTCGTGGACGTCGTAGCTGCCGTGGCTGAGGTTCATGCGGGCCACGTCCACGCCGGCGTCGATGATCGCACGAATGGTCTCGTACGACGACGTTGCCGGGCCGAGGGTGGCGACGATTTTCGCTCGTCTCATTGAGGGGGTGCTCCGTTGTTCTGCGCCCGGAGGCGCGTCGTTAGCGGGGAGGGTGAGCAGGGATTGCCAGCGCGAGACTATCGCCTCGGCGGGACTAGAGGGTGAAGCCGCGGTCGTTCGGGCCGACGGGCGCGGGGAGCTGCGTGGTGCCCTCGAGGTAGCGGTCGACCTCGGCCGCGACGGAGCGGCCCTCGGCGATCGCCCACACGATGAGGGACTGGCCGCGACCGGCGTCTCCGGCGACGAACACGCCGGGCGCGGTCGTCTCGAAGTTGGCGCCGCGGTCGACGTTGCCCCGGTCCGTGAACGGGACCGCCAGCTGACCGGCGAGGCGGTCCGACTCCGGGCCGGTGAAGCCCAGGGCCAGCAGGACCAGGTCGGCCGGGATCTCGCGCTCGGTGCCGCTCTTGGGGACGCGGCGGCCGTCGAGGTACTCGGTCTCGGCCACGCGCACCGCACGGACCTCGCCGACCTCGTTGGAGAGGAACTCCACGGTGGAGGCGAGGAACATCCGCTCGCCGCCCTCCTCGTGGGCGCTGGAGACCTCGAACACGGTCGGGTCCATCGGCCAGGGCTGGCTGTCCGGACGCTCCGACGGCGGCTGCTTGCCGATCGCCAGGTTGGTGACCGAGGCGGCCTTCTGACGGTGCGCCGTGCCGATGCAGTCGGCTCCGGTGTCGCCGCCGCCGAGGACCACGACGTGCTTGCCCTCCGCGCTGATCTGCTCGAAGACGGTGTCGCCAGCGAGCACGCGGTTGGACTGCACGAGGTACTCCATGGCGAAGTGCACGCCCGAGAGGTCGCGGCCCGGGATCGGCAGGTCGCGCGGCACGAGGGCGCCGGTCGCGACCACGACGGCGTCGTAGCGCGCCCGGAGGTCGTCCCAGGTGATGTCCGAGCCGATGTCGACGCCCGCGCGGAAGCGGGTGCCCTCCGCCTTCATCTGGTTCAGTCGCAGCTCGAGGTGCTTCTTCTCCATCTTGAAGTCCGGGATGCCGTAGCGCAGGAGGCCGCCGATGCGGTCGTCGCGCTCGTACACGGCGACGGTGTGCCCGGCGCGGGTGAGCTGCTGCGCCGCCGCGAGACCCGCGGGGCCGGAGCCGACGACCGCGACGGTCTTGCCGGTGAGGCGCTCCGGCGGGTGCGGCTGCACCCAGTCGTTGCCGAAGGCCTGGTCGATGATCGAGACCTCGATCTGCTTGATCGTGACCGCGGGCTGGTTGATGCCGAGCACGCAGGACGACTCGCAGGGAGCCGGGCAGAGCCGGCCCGTGAACTCGGGGAAGTTGTTCGTCGCGTGCAGGCGCTCGATGGCCTGGCGGCCCTCGCCGCGCCACATCAGGTCATTCCACTCCGGGATCAGGTTCCCGAGCGGGCAGCCCTTGTGGCAGAACGGGATGCCGCAGTCCATGCAGCGTCCGGCCTGGCGACGCAGCACGGCGGAGTCGCCCTGCTCGTACACCTCTTTCCAGTCCATCAGCCGCACGGACACCGGGCGCCGCTTGGGCAGCTCCCGGTCCTGCACCTTCAGGAACCCCTTGGGATCAGCCACCGGTCACCTCCAGAATCCGTCCCCAGACGACGTCGCCGTCGGGGTCGAGCCCCTCTTCGACAGCGGATGCGCGCGTCGCGAGCACCGCGGCGAAGTCGCGGGGCAGTACCTTGACGAAACGCGAGACGGTTCCGTCGAAATCGTCGAGCATGCCCTGGGCCAGGGTGGACTCGGTCTCGGCGACGTGTCGCTCGAGCAGGTCGCGGAGCATCTCGACGTCGGCGCTGTCGAGCGCCGAGAGCGTGAGCTCCCCGGAGGCGAGCGCGTCGCGGTTGACGAGCTCGCGCTTGAGGCCGTGCACGTAGGCCGTGCCGCCGGACATGCCGGCACCGAGGTTGCGCCCGGTGTCGCCGAGGATCACGGCGAGTCCGCCGGTCATGTACTCGAGAGCGTGGTCGCCCACTCCCTCGACGACCGCGGTCGCTCCGGAGTTGCGGACCAGGAAGCGCTCGCCGACCATGCCGCGGATGAACATCGTGCCCTGGGTCGCCCCGTAGCCGATGACGTTGCCCGCGATCACGTTGGTCGACGCGTCGAAGGTGCTGCGGCGGTCGGGCCGCACCACGATCTGACCGCCCGAGAGACCCTTGCCGACGTAGTCGTTCGAGTCGCCCTCGAGCCGCAGGGTGATGCCCGCGGGGAGGAAGGCGCCGAGCGACTGCCCGGCCGAGCCGCGCAGCGACACGACGATGGAGTCGGCCGGCAGCCCGTTCTCGCCGAAGCGGACGGTGACCTCGTGGCCGAGCATCGTGCCGACGGCGCGCTCGGTGTTCTTGATCTCGCGCTCGATCGCGACGGTGCCGCGGTGGTCGAGCACGTTCGCCGCGAGCCGGATGAGCTCGTTGTCGAAGTGCTTCTCGAGCTCGTGCTCCTGCGCGCGTCCGTGGCGGCGCGGCTCCTCGGCCGTGAAGACGGGGCCGACCAGGATCGGCGTGAGGTCGAGACCGCTCGCCTTCCAGTGCTCGATCGCCTGGTTGACGTCGAGCAGCTCGCGGTGGCCGACGATCTCGTCGATGCTCCGGTAGCCGAGCTGCGAGAGGTACTCGCGCACCTCCTGGGCGATGAACTCGAAGAAGTTGACGACGAACTCGGGCTTGCCCGAGAAGCGCTTGCGCAGCTCCGGGTTCTGCGTGGCGACGCCGACGGGGCAGGTGTCGAGGTGGCAGACGCGCATCATGATGCAGCCCTCGACGATCAGCGGAGCGGTGGCGAAGCCGAACTCCTCCGCTCCCAGCAGCGCGCCGATCACGACGTCGCGTCCGGTCTTCATCTGGCCGTCGACCTGCACCACGACGCGGTCGCGCATGCCGTTGAGCATGAGGGTCTGCTGCGTCTCGGCCAGGCCGAGCTCCCACGGGGTTCCCGCGTGCTTGAGCGAGTTGACCGGGCTCGCGCCCGTTCCGCCGTCGTGACCCGAGACCAGGATGACGTCGGCCAGGGCCTTCGCCGTGCCCGCCGCGACCGCGCCGATGCCGGACTGGCTGACCAGCTTGGCGTGGATGCGGGCCGAGGGGTTCGCGCGCTTGAGGTCGAAGATCAGCTGCTTGAGGTCCTCGATCGAGTAGATGTCGTGGTGCGGCGGCGGCGAGATGAGGCCGACACCGGCGGTGGCGTGACGGGTGCGCGCGATCCACGGGTACACCTTGGTCGGCGGCAGCTGACCGCCCTCGCCGGGCTTGGCGCCCTGGGCGAGCTTGATCTGGATGTCGTCGGCGTGGGTGAGGTACATGCTCGTGACGCCGAAGCGCCCGGAGGCGACCTGCTTGATGGCGGAGCGGCGCTCGGGGTCGAGCAGTCGCTCCGTGTCCTCGCCGCCCTCGCCGGTGTTCGACTTGGCGCCGAGGCGGTTCATCGCGATCGCGAGCGTCTCGTGCGCCTCGGGCGAGATGGAGCCGTAGCTCATCGCTCCCGTCGAGAAGCGCTTGACGATCGACTCGACCGGCTCGACCTCGTCGATCGGCACCGGCGTGCGGCCCTCGGTGTCGAGAGTGAACATGCCGCGCAGGGTCATGAGCGAGCTCGCCTGGTCGTCGACCATCTTCGTGTACTCGCGGAACACGTCGTAGCGGCGGTTGCGCGTGGAGTGCTGCAGGCGGAAGACGGTGTCGGGGTTGAAGAGGTGCGGAGCACCGTCGCGGCGCCACTGGTACTCGCCGCCGACCGCCAGGCGCTCGTGCGCGACGACCGCGCCGTCCTCCGGGTAAGCGGCGCGGTGGCGCGCGGCGTTCTCCTCGGCGACGACGTCGATCCCGATGCCGCCGAGCTTCGAGACGGTGCCGGTGAAGTACTGGTCGACGAAGGCCTGGCTGAGGCCGACGGCCTCGAAGGTCTGCGCTCCCGCGTAGCTCGACACGGTCGAGATGCCCATCTTGGACATGATCTTGAGGACGCCCTTGCCGAGCGCCTTGATCACGTTCTTCACGGCCTTCTCGGGCGAGATGTCCGAGAGCATGCCGCTGCGGACGAGCTGCTCGCAGGTCTCCATCGCGAGGTACGGGTTGACCGCGGAGGCGCCGTAGCCGATCAGCGTCGCGACGTGGTGCACCTCGCGGACGTCGCCGGCCTCGACGACCAGCCCGACGCGCATCCGGTTCTCGGTGCGGATCAGGTGGTGGTGCACGGCGGCGAGCATCAGCAGCGACGGGATCGGAGCGAGGTCCTTCGTGGAGTCGCGGTCCGAGAGCACCAGGAACTGCGCTCCGGCGGCGATCGCCTCGTCGGCTTCGCTGCACATCTCGTCGATGCGGTCCTGCATGGCGCGCGGCCCGGCATCGACGCGGTAGAGGCCGCGGATCGTCGTCGTGATGTGGCTGAGCGGACGCGGCGCGATGTGCTGGATCTTGGCCAGCTCGTCGTTGTCGATCACCGGGAAGTCGAGGACGACCTGGCGGGCGTGCTCGGCTCCGGCCGACAGCAGGTTGCGCTCCGGGCCGAGCCCGAGGCGCAACGACGTGACGACCTCCTCGCGGATCGAGTCGAGCGGCGGGTTGGTGACCTGCGCGAACGCCTGGGTGAAGTAGTCGAACAGCAGTCGGGGGCGCTTGGACAGCACGGCGACGGGCGTGTCCGAGCCCATCGCTCCGAGCGGTTCGGCGCCGGCCTTCGCCATGGGCAGCAGGAGGAGGCGGACCTCCTCCTCGGTGTAGCCGAACGTGCGCTGACGGCGGTTCACGGACGCCGGCGTGTGCACGATGTGCTCGCGCTCGGGCAGGTCCTTGAGGTTGATCCGGCCCTTGTCGAGCCACTCCTCGAAGGGGCCGGACTCGGCGAGCTGGCCCTTGATCTCCTCGTCCTCGACGATGCGGCCCTGCTCCGTGTCGACCAGGAACATGCGTCCGGGCTGCAGGCGTCCCTTGCGGACCACCTTCGCGGGGTCGATGTCGAGCACGCCGATCTCGCTCGCGAGCACGACGAGACCGTCGTCGGTGACGACGTAGCGGCCCGGGCGGAGTCCGTTGCGGTCGAGCGTGGCGCCGACGAGCTCGCCGTCGGTGAAGACGATCGCGGCGGGACCGTCCCACGGCTCCATGAGCATCGAGTGGTACTCGTAGAACGCGCGGCGCTTCTGGTCGATCGCGGCGGCCTGGTTCTCCCACGCCTCCGGCACCATCATCATGATCGCGTGCGGCAGCGAGCGGCCGGCGAGGTTGAGGAGCTCCACGGTCTCGTCGAACGAGGCGGAGTCGCTGCGACCGGGAGAGACGATCGGGAACAGCGGCGAGAGGTCGCCCAGCTCCTTGCTCTTCAGCTGGGACTGGCGGGCGCGCATCCAGTTGCGGTTGCCCTGCACGGTGTTGATCTCGCCGTTGTGCGCGATCATCCGGAACGGCTGCGCGAGCGGCCACGACGGGAACGTGTTCGTCGAGTACCGCGAGTGCACGAGGGCGAGCTTCGAGGTGAAGCGCTCGTCCTGCAGGTCGGGGTAGAACGGCTCCAGCTGGAGGGTCGTGACCATGCCCTTGTAGACGAGCGTGCGGCTCGACAGCGACATGAAGTACACCTCGAGCTCGCGCTCGACGCGCTTGCGGAGGCGGAAGGTCAGCCGGTCCAGGCGCACGGAGGAGAACGGCGTGCCGGTCTCGTCGGTCAGGTCGCTCCGGACGTAGAGCTGCTCGATCGCGGGCATCGCGGCGCGCGCGAGCGTGCCGATCTCGTCCGGCTGCACCGGGACGGAGCGCCAGCCGACGACCGTCAGGTTCTCCTCGCAGGCGATCTCGGCGATCGTCGACTTCACCCGCTCGCGCTCGAAGACGTCGACCGGGAGGAACGCGTTGCCGACGGCGTACTGCCCGAGCGGGGGCAGCTCGAACGTCGCGACCGCGCGGAGGAAGTCGTCCGGGATCTGCGTGATGATGCCGGCGCCGTCGCCGGTGCCCGCATCGGAGCCGACCGCGCCGCGATGCTCGAGATTGCGCAGGGCGTCGAGCGCGGCGTCGATGATGTCGTGCCCGGCGGTGCCGCGCATGGTGGCGACCATCGCGAGTCCGCACGCGTCCTTCTCGGCGCTGGGGTCGTACATCCCCTGGGCGGGCGGAGTGCCGAGAAACGGCACGACGGGGACGCGGGGCGAGGGCTGGGCGGGTGCCATGTCAGGAACCGTCCTCACGAGAGTTGTGGCGGATGGGGACGTCGCTGGCCCGCAGGGTGGTGATGGAGGGTCGGCTCCCCGATCGGGAGGGCCGTGTCGTGGGGGTCACGCGCCGTCGGCGTGACCGCACGGACGACACGCGGCAGCGCTTGTGGCTGAGCCGTGGAGTGCGATCGTGCGGTTGTCGGGCATCGGACGGGAGGCCGCGGAGTTCCGCGGCCTCCGTCAGGTGCGGGAGACCGTCTTCGTGTCGGCGTCGTCGCCGGAAGCAGTGCTGGTGGGTGCGTGCGAGTCGGACTCGACGTCCTCGAATTCTACCCCAGCCGCTTCGGGCTTCCACTCCTTGCCGGGCCGGTACGGGGACGGCTCGTCGCCGGTGTGCTCGCGACCCTGGACGATGACGATCGCGAGGCCGATCACGACGGCGATCAGGGCGGCCCACACGTTGGTGCGGAGCCCCAGGAACACCTCGCTCGGGTCGATGCGGATCGACTCGAACCAGATGCGGCCGATGCCGTACCAGACGAGGTAGACGCCGAAGACGTCGCCCCACTGGAGCCGGAAGCGGCGCTCGGCGACGAGGATGACGCCGATGCCGACGACGTTCCAGAGGATCTCGTAGAGGAACGTGGGGTGGAACAGGGTGTCGGCGGGGAGTCCGACGGGGAAGGCGGGGTTGGAGGACGGGACCTCGAGCCCCCACGGCAGAGTGGTCGGGAGTCCGTAGAGCTCGACGTTGAACCAGTTGCCCAGGCGGCCGAGGGCCTGCGCGGCGAGCATGCCGGGCGCGAGGGCGTCGGCGAAGGTCCAGAAGCGGATCCCGGTCCAGCGGCAGCCGATCCAGGCGCCGACCGCGCCTCCGATCAGACCGCCGAAGATGGCGTTGCCGCCCTCCCAGATGTAGAGGGTGCGCAGCAGATCGGCGCCCTCGAAGAAGTAGTCGCCGGGGTGGGTGAGCACGTGGTAAACGCGAGCACCGACGATGCCGAGCGGGACGGCCCAGATGATGATGTCGAGCACGACCCACGGCTCGGCACCGCGGCGGTTGAGGCGCGCGTTCGTCATGATCGTGGCGACCACGATGCCGGCGAGGATGCACAGCGCGTAGGTGTGGATCGAGAAGGTCCGCTCGAAGAGCGTGAAGTCGTACTGACTCCACGCCTCGGGCGGGCTCGGGATGCTCAGCGGTACGGACACCGGTACGTCGACCTTTCGAACGGAGGGGCTCCCCGGGCACGACGACGTCGCGCCCCGACGGGCATCCCGATTGTAGTGGGAGGCGTCAGGCGCGCGGACGCGTTCCGGCTGCCAGACCGCGTGCCGTCTCGGCCACCGCGTCGACTCCCCCGGAGGCGAGCGCGCGGACCAGCGCCGACCCGACGATCGCACCGTCGGCGTAGGCGAGGATCTCGGCGACCTGCTCCCCCGTCGAGATGCCCAGGCCCACGCACGCGCTGTCGGAGCCCGCGCTGCGCAGGCGGTCGACGAGCGTGCGCGCGGCGGTGTCGACGTCGGTGCGGGCGCCGGTGATGCCCATGGTGGACACCGCGTAGACGAAGCCGCGGCTCGAGGAGACCGCCTGGCGCAGGCGCTCATCGGTGGAGGACGGGGCAGCGAGGAAGACGCGGTCGAGACCGAGGCGTTCGGAGACGGCGATCCACTCGGCGCCCTCGTCCGGGATGAGGTCGGGCGTGATGAGGCCCGATCCGCCCGCTTCCGCGAGGTCGGTCGCGAACCGCTCGACCCCGTACTGCAGCACGGGGTTGTAGTAGGTCATCACGAGGACAGGCACGTCGACCCGGGCGCGGATCTCGCGCACGGCCTCGAAGCCGTGGCGCAGCTTAAAGCCGCCGGCGATCGCGGTCTGGGTCGCCTCCTGGATCACCGGGCCGTCCATCACCGGGTCGGAGTAGGGCAGGCCCAGCTCGATCGCGTCGACGCCGTTCTCGGCCATGGCGACCGCGGCGTCGATGCTCGTCGCGAGGTCGGGGAAGCCGACCGGGAGGTAGCCGATCAGGGCGCCCGCCGCCTCCGTGTTGCGGCGGCGGACGGTCTCGGCGACGCTCGGTCCCACTCCGCTCACGACTGCACCGCTCCCTGGTCCATCAGGCCGAAGTAGTGCGCGGCCGTCGTCATGTCCTTGTCGCCGCGTCCCGAGAGGTTGACCAGGATCGTCGCCTCGGGGCCGAGCTCGCGGCCGAGCTCGAGCGTGCCGGCGAGGGCGTGCGCGGACTCGATCGCGGGGATGATGCCCTCGGTGCGGCTGAGGAGCTTGAGCGCGTCCATCGCGGCGCCGTCGGTGACCGCGCGGTAGTCGGCGCGTCCGATGCTCGCGAGCCAGGCGTGCTCCGGGCCCACGCCCGGGTAGTCGAGACCGGCCGAGATCGAGTGCGACTCGACGGTCTGGCCGTCCTCGTCCTGGAGGAGGAAGCTGCGCGCGCCGTGCAGGACGCCGGGACGCCCCTTGCTGATCGTGGCCGCGTGGCGCGGGGTGTCGATCCCGTCGCCGCCGGCCTCGAAGCCGACGAGGCGGACCTCGGGGTCGTCGAGGAAGGCGTGGAAGATGCCCATGGCGTTGGAGCCGCCGCCGACGCAGGCCGTGACGGCCGTGGGGAGCGAGCCGGTCAGCTCGAGGACCTGCTCGCGCGCCTCCTCGCCGATGATCTTCTGGAAGTCGCGCACGAGCGCCGGGAACGGGTGCGGGCCCGCGACGGTGCCGAAGATGTAGTTCGTCGTCTCGACGTTCGTCACCCAATCGCGCATGGCGTCGTTGATCGCGTCCTTGAGGGTGCGCGAGCCGGTCTTCACCGAGACGACCTCGGCGCCCAGGAGGCGCATGCGGGCGACGTTCAGCGCCTGGCGCTCGGTGTCGACCTCGCCCATGTACACGACGCAGTCGAGGCCGAAGAGGGCCGCGGCGGTCGCGGTGGCGACGCCGTGCTGTCCCGCGCCGGTCTCGGCGATGACGCGCGACTTGCCGATGCGCTTGGTGAGCAGCGCCTGGCCGAGCACGTTGTTGATCTTGTGCGAGCCGGTGTGGTTCAGGTCCTCGCGCTTGAGGATGATGCGCGCACCGCCCGCGTGCGCGGCGAAGCGCGGCACCTCGGTGATGATCGAGGGGCGCCCGGTGTAGCTGCGGTGCAGCTCCATGAGCTCCGCGTGGAACTCCGGGTCGACCTTGGTGCGCTCGTACTCGGCGCTCAGCTCGTCGAGCGCCTCCACGAGGGATTCGGGGACGTAGCGACCGCCGAAGTCGCCGAAGTAGGGGCCGAGTTCGTCTCGGAGGGCCATGGCAGTACCGCCAGTCGGTGTCAGTGCGCCAGGAAGCTGGCGAGGGTGGAAACGGGGTCGCCGCCGGTGACGAGGGCCTCCCCGACGAGGACGACGTCGGCGCCGGAGCGCCTGTAGTGGGCCACGTCGTCGGCGGAGAGGACCGCCGATTCGGCGACCTTCACCGCGTCGGCGGGGAAGCGCTCGGAGAGGCGGCCGAAGAGGTCGCGGTCGAGCTGGAAGGTGGACAGGTCGCGGGCGTTCACGCCGATGAGGCGGGCGCCGAGGTCGGAGGCGCGCTCGAGCTCGTCGGCCGAGTGGGTCTCGACGAGCGGGGTCATGCCGAGCTCGAGGACGAGCGCGTGCAGCTCGCGCAGCACGCTCTGCTCGAGGGCGGCGACGATGAGGAGCACGAGGTCGGCTCCCGCGGCGCGCGCCTCGAGCACCTGGTAGGGCTCGGCGATGAAGTCCTTGCGCAGGACGGGGATCGACACCCGGGCGCGCACCGCCTCGAGGTCGTCGAGCGACCCCTTGAAGCGGCGCTGCTCGGTGAGGACGCTGATCGCGCTCGCTCCCCCCTGCTCGTACTGCGCGGCGAGGGCGGCGGGATCGGGGATCTCGGCGAGGGCGCCGCGCGAGGGGCTCGAGCGCTTGACCTCGGCGATGACGCGGACGCGCTCGGCCGGAGCCAGCGCCGCCAGCGCGTCGATCGCGGGAGCGCGCAGGGCTGCGCGCCGCTCGACCTCGGCGAGGGGGACGGTCTCGCGGCGCGTCGCCGCGTCGGCCAGGGCGCCGGCGGTCAGATCGGTCAGCACCTAGGCGCGCGCCTTCGGGTTGGCCTTGGAGCCGTTCACTCCGTAGCCGGCCTTGGCCATGCCCATGCCCACGAGGAGGCCGACGATCACGAGACCGGCGGAGAGCCAGACGACGAGCGGGACGTCGAACCAGAAGGCGATCGTGCCGACGGTGAACCCGACCAGCATGATGACGACGGCCGTCCATGCGGCCGGCGAGTGGCCGTGGCTGTCTTCGTCGTGCTCGGTGCTCATGGTTCTCCTCCTGGACGGGCATCGGGACCACAGCAGTCTAGCGGTTCGCGCCCGAGGCCCCCCGCGCCGGGGAGGCGGGTCGCGGGCTCCCTGTCAGCGCCGGGACGTGGGGTCGTCGCCGCGGGAGAGCTCGTCCCAGGAGACGACCGGATCGATCGTGCCGTCGTCCGTCTCGACGCTCGAGGCGCCGTGCCCGTAGCCGTCGGCGGGCTCGAAGCGCGACACGCGCTTCTTCTTCCGCGCGTCCGGCCAGCGGCGGACCGTGGCGAGGACCAGGACGCCCAGCAGGGCGGTCAGGGCGCCGGCGATCACCGCGAGGACGGGCCAGGCGGTCGAGCTCCAGGAGTCGACGAGCGCCGCCACCGACCGTTCGCCCGCGATGCCGGTCGCCTCCGTCACTGCGGCCGAGCCGGCACGCACCGGGTCGCCGAGCGCGGTCGTGGACGCCAGCACGACGGAGCCGCCGAGCAGCACCTGCAGGAGTCCGAGCACGATGCGGAAGGCGGGGCCGGCGATCGCGAGGGCGGCCGCCAGCGCGAGTCCCGCCAGCGCGAGAGCCGAGAGCGCAGGTGCGGCCACGGTGCCCGAGACGTCCAGCGCTCCGGAGTCGTCCGCGAGCTCCAGCGCGAACCACGGCTGCGTCGAGGAGGTCAACTCGAGCGCCGCGAGCAGGACGATCCCGAGGATGACCGAGTACTTGAGCCTGCGCCCGCTCACCGGCTCACGCCTCCGCGGAGGCGACCGGGTCGAGCGGATCGACGTCGAAGCAGGAGTGCTCGCCGGTGTGGCAGGCGGCGCCGATCTGCTCCACCTGCACCAGCAGGGTGTCGGCGTCGCAGTCGAGGGCGGCTCCGCGGACGTACTGGGCGTGCCCGGAGGTGTCGCCCTTCCGCCAGTACTCCTGCCGGGAGCGCGACCAGAAGGTGACGCGGCCCTCGGTCAGGGTGCGGCGCAGCGCCTCCCTGTCCATCCACCCCATCATCAGCACCTCGCGGGTGTCGTGCTGCTGGATGATCGCGGGCAGCAGTCCGGTCGCGTCGAAGGAGGCACGGTCGAGGACGGCGTCGAGCTCGGTCTCGGTCATCGTCTGATCTCCAGGCCTGCGCCGTCGAGGGCGCGCTTCACATCGCCGATCGTCATCTCGCGGTTGTGGAACACCGAGGCCGCCAGCACGGCGTCGGCGCCCGCCTCGATCGCCGGAGCGAAGTGCTCGATCGCACCGGCGCCTCCGGAGGCGATGACCGGGACCGAGCTGACCTCGCGCATCGCGGCGACGAGCTCGAGGTCGAAGCCCTGCTTCGTGCCGTCGGCGTCGATCGAGTTGACGAGCAGCTCGCCCGCCCCGCGCTCGACGGCCTCGGCCGCCCAGGCGAGCGCGTCGACCGTGGTCTCGCGGCGACCGCCGTGGGTCGTGACGACGAAGCCGGACGGCGTGGCGTCGCTCCGCTTGACGTCGAGCGAGAGGACGAGCACCTGCGCGCCGAACACGTCGGCGATCTCGCCGACGAGCGCCGGGCGGGCGAGGGCGGCGGAGTTGACGCCCACCTTGTCGGCGCCGTGGGCGAGCAGGCGCGACACGTCGTCGACGGCGCGCACCCCTCCTCCGACGGTCAGCGGGATGAAGACCTGCTCGGCCGTCGCGCGGACCACGTCGTAGGTGGTGGAGCGGTCGTCGACGGTCGCGGTGACGTCGAGGAAGGTGAGCTCGTCGGCACCCTGCTCGAAGTAGAGCCGGGCGAGCTCGACCGGGTCGCCGGCATCGCGGAGGTTCTGGAAGTTGACGCCCTTGACGACGCGCCCGGCGGCGACGTCGAGGCACGGGATGACGCGGACGGCGAGGCTCATCGCTGCCGTCCTAGAGGCGCGCGGCGTGGATCGACGTGACCAGGATCGCGCGGGCGCCGAGGTCGTAGAGGCGGTCCATGACCTGGTTCATGTCGGCGCGGGGAACCATGACGCGGACGGCGACCCACTCCGCGTCGTGCAGCGGCGAGACCGTCGGCGACTCGAAGCCGGGAGCGATCGCTGTGGCCTGCTCGAGGAGCGCGACCGGGCAGTCGTAGTCGAGCAGCACGTACTCGCGGGCGACCAGGACGCCCTGCAGCCGGCGGAGCAGGACGGGGATGCCCTCCGGCTCCCCCGCGGCCGACACGAGCACGGCCGTGGAGTCGAGGATGACCGGTCCGAAGATCTCGAGGCCCGCCTTGCGGAGGGTGGTGCCGGTCTCGACGACGTCGGCGATCACATCGGCGACGCCCAGCTGGATCGCCGACTCGACCGCTCCGTCGAGGCGGATGAGGGACACCTCGACGCCGTGCTCGCGGAGGAAGGAGCCGACGAGGCCGGGGTAGCTCGTGGCGACGCGCAGTCCGTCGATCTCGGAGAGCTCGGTGTAGCGGCCGGCCGGACCGGCGAAGCGGAAGGTCGAGTTCGCGAATCCCAGGCTCGCGATCTCGCGGGCCTCGGAGCCCGAGTCGATGAGCAGGTCGCGGCCCGTCACTCCGACGTCGAGGGCGCCGGAGCCGACGTAGGTCGCGATGTCGCGCGGACGGAGGTAGAAGAACTCGACGCCGTTGCGCTCGTCGACGACGTGCAGCTCCTTCGGGTCGCGGCGGCCGACGTAGCCGGCCTCGGCCAGCATCTGGCCGGCGGTCTCGGAGAGCGAGCCCTTGTTGGGCACGGCGACGCGCAGCAGCGCGGGCGGGGTGGTGGTCACGGCAGGACGTCCTCTGGAGCTCGAGGGTGATTCGGTGAGCGGCGGTCTCGTCGACGACGCTGCGGTCGCGGACGCGCCTCGATGTGCGTGGGAGCGCGCGGCGACGGAGCGTCGGCGCACTCCGGCGATCGGAGGGAGGCTCACAGATGTCGGTAGACGTCGGCCGTCGTCAGGCCCTTCGCCAGCATCAGCACCTGGAGGTGGTAGAGCAGCTGCGAGATCTCCTCGGCGGTGCGCTCGTCGCCCTCGTACTCGGCGGCCATCCAGACCTCGGCGGCCTCCTCGACGATCTTCTTGCCGATGAAGTGCACACCGGCGTCGAGCTCGCGGACCGTGCCCGAGCCCTCGGGTCGCGCGGCGGCCTTCTCGCCCAGCTCAGCGAAGAGGTCGTCGAAAGTTTTCACCGGGGAAGTCTATACGCGCGGCGCCCCGGGGCAGGATCAGTGGCGGTGCAGGATCGACGATGCGGTGTCGCGGAGGGCGGCGATCGCCTTCTCGGGGTCGTCGGCGCCGAAGACGGCCGAGCCGGCCACGAAGGTGTCGGCGCCCGCCTCGGCGGCGATCTCGATGGTGCCCGGGGCGATCCCGCCGTCGACCTGCAGCCAGACGTCGAGTCCGGAGTCGCGGACGGCGCGACGGAGCGCGTGCAGCTTGGGCATCGTCTCCTCCATGAAGGACTGGCCGCCGAAGCCGGGCTCGACCGTCATCACGAGCACCTGGTCGAACTCGGGCAGCAGGTCGAGGTACTCCTCGACGGCCGTTCCGGGCTTGAGCGCGATCCCGGCGCGTGAGCCGATGTCGCGGAGGCGCCGGGCCAGGGCCACGGCGTCGCGCGCCGCCTCGGCGTGGAAGGTGACCGAGAACGCGCCCGTCTCGGCGTACCCGGGCGCCCAGCGGTCCGGGTCGTCGATCATCAGGTGCACGTCGAGCGGCCGCGGCGACACCTCCTGGAGGCGCTGCACCATGGGGAGCCCGAACGTGAGGTTCGGGACGAAGTGGTTGTCCATCACGTCGACGTGCACGAGATCGGCCGAGGCGATCCGCTGCAGCTCGGCCTCGAAGTTGACGAAGTCGGCGGAGAGGATGCTGGGGTTGATCCGTGCAGGCATGCCGACCAGCCTAGGAGATCGACTCGGACGGCTCGGCTCGCCGCAGCAGCTGGATGAACATGGCGTCGGTGCCGTGCCGGTGCGGCCAGAGCTGCGCGTGGCGCGCTCCCTCCGGCAGGTCGAGCTCGTCGAGGGTGACGCCACGGAGGACCTCGGGAGTGTCCATCAGCTCGAGGCCGTCGCCGTAGCGCTCTTGGGCCAGCGCTAGGACCCGCCGCGTCTCGCCGAGGTGCGGTGAGCAGGTGACGTAGGCGAGCACGCCGCCGGGTGCGAGGGCCTGGAGCGCCGAGTCGAGGAGCTCGCCCTGGAGGGAGGCGAGCGGCTCGACGTCGGCCGCGGTCTTGCGCCAGCGCGCCTCGGGTCGCCGACGCAGGGCTCCGAGGCCGGTGCAGGGGGCGTCGAGGAGGATCCGGTCGAACGCGCCGGGCTGCTCGGCGCCGAGGTCACGTCCGTCGCCCGTGCGCACCTCGACGTCCGGGTCGACCGCGGCGAGAGCCTGCCGGACCAGGCCGGCCCGGCCCGGCACGACCTCGTTGGCGAGCAGAGAGGCCCCGCCGAGACGCGCCTCCGCCGCGAGAAGAGCGGCCTTGCCGCCGGGGCCGGCGCAGAGGTCGAGCCAGCGCTCCCCCTGGCGGATCGGTCGGACGCGCGACAGCGCCAGCGCCGCGAGCTGCGATCCCTCGTCCTGCACTCGCACCCGCCCCTCCCGCACGGCGTCGACGGCCTCGGGATCGCCGCCGGTGCTGACGAGGCCGACGGGCGACCAGCGGTCCGCTGCGGCGTCGGGGAGCTCCGTCGCCTCAGCGAGACCCGGGAGCGCGACGAGGTTCACCCGCGGAGCCGCGTTGTCGGCCGCGAGGAGCGCGTCGAGCTCGTCGGCGCGCCCCTCCGCGGCCAGGGCGCGGCGCAGCGCCTTGACGATCCAGAGCGGATGCGAGCTCAGCGCGGCGATGCGGTCGTCAGCCGAGACGGCGGCGGCCGAGACGCGCTCCCGCCACTCCTCGGACGAGCCCCGCGAGACGGTCCTGAGCACGGCGTTCGCGAAGGCCACGGCGCCCCGGGAGCCGTCGGCGGCCACGAGCGCGACGCTCTCGTTCACCGCTGCATGCGGAGCGACCCGGGTGCTGAGCAGCTGGTGCACTCCGAGGCGGAGCGCGTCGAGGACGGGCGCGTCGACGGACTCGATCGGGCGGCCCGCCGCCAGCACGATCACCCGGTCGTAGTAGCCGGACATCCGCAGGGTGCCGTAGCAGAGCTCGGTCGCGAGGCCCGCGTCGGCGGGCGAGAGCTCCGCGGCGCGGATCCGGCCGGGGAGGACGAGGTTGGCGTAGGCGTCGGATCCGCTGACGGCGCGCAGCACGTCGTAGGCGACGCGGCGGGCGGGGGCGGCCTCGCGGCGGGCGCTCATCGCAGCACCGTGCTCTCGCGCAGGCCTCTGGCCCAGTCGGCGGCGGCCATGGGCCTCTTGCCCGCGGGCTGCACGGTCACGAGCTCGACGGCTCCGTCGCCGGTGCCGACCAGCACGCGGCCCTGCTCGACGAGCACCCGGCCGGGCTCGAGGGTCGGGGCCTCCTGGACCGCGCGAGCCGCGAGCACCTTCAGCCGCGCGTCGCCGACGGCCGCGGAGGCGCCGGGCTCCGGGGTCGTGCCGCGGATCAGCGCGAGGACGCGGGCGCTCGGCGCGGACCAGTCCAGGCGGCCGTCCGCCACGTCGAGCTTGGGAGCGAGCGTCACCTCGCCGGACTGCGGGACGGCCAGGGCGGTGCCCGCCGCGATCGCCTCGACGACCTCGACCGTCAACGCGGCGCCGGAGTCGGCGAGCACCTCGAGGAGCTCCCCCGCCGTGCGGTCGCGCACCTCCTCGGACAGCTCGGCGTAGACGTCCCCGGCGTCGAGCTCCGCGACCAGCTGGAACACGCTCGCGCCGATCGTCCCCTCCCCCGCCATCAGCGCGCGCTGCACCGGCGCCGCTCCGCGCCAGCGCGGCAGGAGCGAGAAGTGCAGGTTGATCCAGCCGCGCACCGGCACGGCGAGCAGCCGGGCGCGGACGAGCCCGCCGTAGGCGACGATCACGCCGAGCTCGGGAGCCAGCGCCTCGAGACGGTCGGTGACGGCCTCGTCGAGGCGGTTCGCCTTCAGCACGGGGAGCCCGAGCTCCTCCGCGACGGCCGCGACGGGCGAGGGCGTCAGCACGCGCTTGCGCCCGACGGGCGCGTCCTCGCGGGTGACGACGGCCACGATCTCGTGATCGGAGGCGGCGAGGGCCCGCAGGGTCGGGACGGCGGGAGCCGGGGTGCCGGCGAAGACGAGGCGCACGAGGGGCTCCTGGGTGGCGGTGGTGCGGGTGGGACTAGAGGATGTCGGGATCGTCGAGGCGGACCCGCAGCTTCGGGGCCGGGCGGAAGCGGCCGGGGGTGGTCGGCGGCCGGCGGCGACGGGTGGCGTTCCGCACGACCGCGGAGCGGAGCCGAGCGGCGACCTCCGCACCGCGAGCGTAGTCGAACCGCACGATGGCCCGGACGGAGCCGTCCTCCAGTCCGACCGGGCCGAGCACCTCGTGCCGGTCGCTCTCGTCCAGCGCATCGAGCGCCTCCTCGACCGCGTGGGCGTCGCCGCTGACGGTGGCCAGACGCACTGCGGGCGGGAAGCGGAGGGCGCGCCGCTCCAGCAGCTCGGCCCGGAGGTACTCGGCCTGGCGCCAGGTGGCCAGGGCGGTCGCGATCCGTCCGCCGACTCCGACGAGCAGGACCGGGGCGCCGGGCCGGGCCAGGGCGGCGGCGTTGGACCAGGTGCGCAGGGCGTCGTCGGCGACGCGCAGGCTCTCGCGCGCCAGCATCCGCTCGCCGTCGAGGAGGAGGACGGCGTGGTAGCCGCCGTCCACCCGGGGCTCGGCTCCCCGAGTCGCGACGACGAGCGCGGGCTCGTCGGGCAGGGTCAGGACCGGGCGCTGGCCGTCGGCGACGACGACCTTCGCTCCCGGGAACGCGCGGCCGAGCTCCTCCGCCGTGCGACCGGCGCCGAGGGTCACCAGCCGGAGCGCCGTGGCCTCGCAGACCGAGCAGCGCCACTCGGCGGCGATCAGGCCGCACCAGCCGCAGCTCGGCCGGGCGCCCGCGGCGTGCACGGCGAGTGGACCCTGGCAGCGGTTGCAGCGGGCGACCGTGCAGCAGCGGGCGCAAGCGACGACGGGCGCGTAGCCCGGGCGCGCGACCTGGACGAGGACGGGGCCCGAGTCGAGTCCGAGGCGCGCCTGCCGCCAGGCCGACGACGGGATGCGGGCCGCGGCGTCGTGCTCGTCGGCCGACGACTGCTGGGCGGTCGGCACGACGTGCGGCCGCTTGGCAGGGCGCGGTTCGACCTCGACCGCGAAGCCGATCTCGACGAGGCGCTCGACCTCGACGGTGCGGGTGTGCCCGAGGAGAACGAGTCCGGCTCCGCTCTGCTCCTGGCGCACGAGGGCGACGTCGCGGGCGTGCGCGTACGGGGCGAGCGGCTCGGCGAAGAGCGGGTCGCCGTCGTCCCACAGCGCGATCAGGCGCGGCGCCCGCGAGGGTGCGTAGAGGACGGAGCGGTTGCCGACGATCACCCGCGGCCCCGGACCGAGGCAGCGGAGGAACGCGCCGTAGCGCTCCGCTCCCTTCTGCCGGGCGTCGAGCCGCACGACGAGCTCCGCGGGCAGCAGATCCGCCAGCGCGAGCTCGAGCTGCTCCTGATCGCGGTAGTCCGGCACCGCCAGGATCGCGTCGCCGCCCGCGACCACGGTGTTGCGCGCGAGTTCGGCGAGCGTGAGAGCCCAGCCGCCGACCCACGTTCCCGTCGAGAGCTGCACCGGCGCAGGAACCGCGCCCACGGCGAGGCGACCGCCGACGGCCAGGGAGTCGAAGGCGTCGGCGGCGTACCCCGCGACGGGAGCCGCTGCCACCGGCACCGGGACCACGACCGGCTCCGCCCCGAGGTGCGTGCGCTCCACCCGGACGTGCCGGCGCGGCACGGCCAGGCGAAGCACGTCGCTCGCGCCGCCGGCGGCCCGGTCGGCCACGCGGCGCGCCAGCGCCCACACCTCGGGCGTGAGGACCACGACCGGGGAGACCAGCTCCTCGATATCGCTGAGGGTCCCGACGTGCTCGGACCCCTGGCCGACCTCGACCACGAAGGCGTCGGCGATGCGCCCGCCGGTGCGCAGCGGCACGCGGACCCGTACGCCGGGCCGGACGTCCGCGAGCATCGACTCGGGGACGGCGTAGTCGAGGAGGCGGTCGAGCTGGGGCAGCGGGGAGTCCAGGAGGACGCGCGCGACGACGTCCGACGCGCCGGAGGAGGTCTCCACCGCCTGCGCCGCGCCCGCTACGAGAGGCCCGCGGCGGAGCGGAGGTCGTCGACGCGGTCGAGGCGTTCCCAGGTGAAGTCGGGGAGCTCGCGGCCGAAGTGCCCGTAGACCGAGGTCTGCGAGTAGATCGGGCGGAGCAGGTCGAGCGCGTGGATGATCGCGGCGGGACGCAGATCGAAGACGGAGCGGATCGCCTCCGTGATCTGCTCGTCGGGTATCGTGCCGGTGCCGAACGACTCGACGTAGAGGCCGACGGGGGCGGCCTTGCCGATCGCGTAGGCGACCTGCACCTCGAGGCGCCGGGCGAGACCCGCCGCGACGGCGTTCTTGGCGACCCAGCGCATCGCGTAGGCCGCCGAGCGGTCGACCTTCGACGGGTCCTTGCCCGAGAACGCGCCACCGCCGTGCCGCGAGGCTCCGCCGTAGGTGTCGACGATGATCTTGCGGCCCGTGAGCCCGGCGTCGCCCTGCGGGCCGCCGATCTCGAAGCGTCCGGTCGGGTTGATCAGCAGGCGGACGGCGGAGGAGTCGAGGTCGACCGTCTCGAGGACCGGTCGGATCACGTGCGCCTCGATGTCGGCGTGGATCGTCTCGGTGCTCACGTGCTCGGCGTGCTGCGTCGAGAGCACCACGGTGTCGATCGAGCGCGGGGTCGTGCCGTCGTAGCCGATCGTGACCTGGGTCTTGCCGTCGGGGCGGAGGTAGTCGAGCTCGCCCGACTTGCGGACGGCCGCGAGGCGCTCGGCGAGCCGGTGCGAGAGCCAGCTCGGCAGGGGCATGTACTCGGGGGTCTCGTCGGTCGCGAAGCCGAACATCAGACCCTGGTCGCCGGCGCCCTGACGGTCGAACGCGTCGTCGTCGGAGGAGTCGGTGCGCACCTCGAGCGCGGTGTCGACGCCCGCGGCGATCTCGGGCGACTGCTGCCCGATCGAGACGGAGACCCCGCAGGAGCGGCCGTCGAATCCCTTCTCGGAGGAGTCGTAGCCGATCTCGACGATCGTGTCGCGCACGATCTTGGGGATCTCGACGTAGCCGGTGGTCGAGACCTCACCGGCCACGTGCACGAGGCCGGTGGTGACGAGCGTCTCGACGGCGACCCGACTCTTCGGGTCCTCGCGCAGCAGCGCGTCGAGGATGCGGTCCGAGATCTGGTCGCAGATCTTGTCGGGGTGCCCCTCGGTGACGGACTCGGAGGTGAACAGGCGGAGCGATCCGGAGGAGGTCATGCGGGGGGTCTCATTTCGTTCCGGGGGCAGTGGCCGGGGCGTCGAGCGCGCCCACGGAGAGCGGGACCACCGGCGACGGCAGCGGGGCGCGGAGTCGTGCGGACACGGATCGCCGAGCTCAGGGGTGTTCCGCGCTCGACCGGCGGAGGTGCCGCGCTCGGACCTCGTCCGCGCACGCACGGGACCGCCTGAGAGCAGCCGCCGTCGGCTAGCGCGCGACCACGTCGAGGACGCGGTCGGCCACCGACGCCTTCGTGCCGGAAGCCTCGATCACTATATCCCCGGCCCGATCGAGGACGACGACGGCGTTGCTGTCGCTCTGGAAACCCTCGGTCCAGCCGACCCTGTTGAGGACGAGCAGGTCGCAGCCCTTGCGCGCGATCTTGGCGCGTCCGAGAGCCAGCATCGCCTCGCGATCCGGCTCCGTCTCGGCGGCGAAGCCGACCACGAGCTGGTTCCCCGCCTTCGCCGCCGCGATCTCGGCGAGGATGTCCGGGTTCTTGACGAGCTCGAGGACGAGACGATCGCCCTGCTGCTCCTTCTTGATCTTCGACTCCGAGACGTCGGCAGGCCGGTAGTCGGCCACGGCCGCGGCCATGATGACGATGTCCGCGTCGGCGGCGGCCGCGAGTGCCGCCTCCCGCAGCTCGAGCGCCGTGCCGACGGCGACGACCTCGACCCCGCGGGGGGCCTCGACGTCGAGATTGGCGGCGAGCACGGTGACGCTCGCTCCCCTGGCCGCGGCGGCGAGGGCGAGGGCGACGCCCTGGCGACCGCTCGAGCGGTTGCCCACGAAACGGACCGGGTCCATCGGCTCGCGGGTGCCGCCGGCGGTCACGAGGACGCGGAGCCCCTCGAGGTCGCGCTTCGCGCCGACCGCGCGCCGGTGGACGGCGAGGGCCTCGGCGACGATCGTCGCGGGCTCCTCCATCCGACCCGGCCCGGAATCGGACCCGGTCAGCTGGCCGGAGGCGGGGCCGACGACGTGGACCCCGCGCGAGCGGAGGGTCTCGACATTCGCGACCGTGGCCGGATTCGCCCACATCTCGGTGTGCATCGCCGGGGCGACGACGAGCGGAGCGGTGCTCGCGAGGACGGTGTTGCCGAGGAGGTCGTCGGCGAGCCCGGTCGCGAGCTTGGCGAGGGTGTGCGCCGTCGCCGGGGCGATCACGATGAGATCGGCCGCCTGGCCGATCGCCACGTGCCGGACCTCGGCGACGCCCTCGTAGAGCTCGGTGTGCACGGCGTTCCGCGAGATCGCCTCGAGCGTCGGCTTCCCGACGAAGCGGAGAGCGGCCTCGGTGGCCACGACGTGGACGTCGTGCCCCTCGAGGACCAGGGCGCGCACCACTCCGACCGCCTTGTAGGCGGCGATGCCGCCGGTGATCCCGACGACGACGTGCAACCGCCGAGCGGTCTTCTGCGAGGAGCGCACCCGGAGGGGGCCGGACTACTCGGCGAGGGGCTGGGCGACGAGCTTGTCCTCGTTGATCTCGTGGAGAGCGACCGACAGCGGCTTGTCGTCGATGGTCGAGTCGACCAGCGGGCCGACGTTGTCGAACAGGCTGCCCTCGTGGAGGTCGGCGTAGTAGTCGTTGATCTGACGCGCGCGCTTGGAGGCGAAGATCACCAGCGCGTACTTCGAGTCGACCTTCGAGAGGAGCTCGTCGATGGGCGGGTCGATGATGCCGAGGTTGTTGGCCATGGTGTCTCCTTGTTGGCTTGTCAGCTTGTCAGCGCTGCGGGGCGCGTGAGCGCCGATCTGCGGCTCCGGAGGCGCTCGACGCCGCGGCACCGGAGGGCGGAGCCCAGTCGGCGATCGGGGCGTCGGCCCGGAGGTGGTCGGTGGCCCGGACGTCAGCGGCCCGGGTCGGCGGGCGCGCCGTCGGAACGAGGCGACATCAATTCTACGACCTCGCGGGCCGCTTCGGGCACGGTGCTGTTCACAACGGCGAAATCGAACTCGTCCTGCGCGGCCAGCTCGATGCGCGCGGTCGCCAGCCGGCGCTGCTGCTCCTCCGGGCTCTCGGTGCCGCGGCCGACCAGTCGGCGCACGAGCTCGTCCCAGCTCGGCGGGAGGAGGAAGACGAGTCGGGCGTCCGGCATGCGCTCGCGCACCTGCCGCGCGCCCTGGATGTCGATCTCGAGCATGACCTGGCGCCCCTGCGCGAGGGCGGCGTCGATCGGCCCGCGCGGAGTGCCGTAGCGGTAGGCGTTGTGGACGGTCGCGTACTCGAGGAACTCCCCCGCCTCGACCATCCGGTCGAACTCGGCGTCGTCGACGAAGTAGTAGCTGACGCCGTCGATCTCGCCCGGGCGCGGCGCGCGGGTCGTCGCCGAGACCGACAGCAGCACCTCGGGGTAGTTCTCGCGGATGTAGGTGGACACGGTGCCCTTGCCGACCGCCGTCGGTCCGGCGAGGACGACGAGGCGGGTGCGCTCCCCGCGACGCTGACGCGCCTCGCGCTGCTCGAGGAAGGAGTGGAGTCCCTCCACCTGGCGGCGGCCGAGGCCGCCCAGGCGCTTGGACGGAGCGATCTGCAGCTGCTCCATCACGCGCGGGGTCTTGACCACGCCGAGGGCTGGCACCGAGCGCAGGAGCTCGCTCACGCGCATCCGCCCCTCGACGCCGGTCGGGTCGCTCTGCGCGGCCGCGAGCACGGCCGTCGCCGGACGCTCGCCGGAGGCGACGTCCTTCTTCACGCCGGCACGAGCGCGCCGGGCGGCGATGGCCGCGGCGGAGGCGGCACGGCGGTCGACCTCGGGAGGCGACGGCCGGCGGGGGGCGGCGACGGTCCCGGGATCGGCGGGGGCGGCTTCAGCGGACAAGGGTCTCCTGGATGTCTCGGGCGCGGCGGTCGATCTCGGCGGCGATCCCGTCGGGACCGGCGCCGAGCACGCTGCGCGACTCGCTCACGAGGGTCGTCGCCGCGAGGGCCCCGAACAGCCGGGGCGCGTCCGCGACGCCGGCGCCCTGGTGGCCGAAGCCGGGTGCCAGCACCGGGAGCCCCGGGGTGAGCGCCGTGTCGGTCCGGATGCCGTAGTCGCCCAGGGCGACCGTGGCCCCCAGGACGACGCCGACCGAGCCGATCGGGGAGCGCGCGTGGTGCGCGTTCCAGGATGCCACGTCCGCCAGCACGGCGCTGGCCAGGGGGGATCCCGCGTGCTCGCCGTCCTGCACGAGCGCGCGCTGCACGGGTCCGGCCTCCGGATTGGAGGTGGCGGCGAGGACGAAGACGCCCTTCCCCGCCTCCTCGGCGAGCTCGAGCATGCCGTCGAGGGAGCCGAGCCCCTGATAGGCGGAGGCGGTCATCGCATCCGCTTCGAGAGGCGAGCCCGGGCGGAGCCACGCCTCGGCGTAGGCGGTGACGCTCGTGCCGATGTCGCCGCGCTTGACGTCGGCGATCACGAGGAGCCCGGCCGCGCGCGCGTCGGCGAGGACTCGCTCGAGCGCGAGGTAGCCCGCCGATCCGTGGCGCTCGAAGAACGCGACCTGCGGCTTCACCACGCCCACGCGCCCCGCAGCGGCCTCGACGACCCGGCGGCCGAACGACTCCAGCCCCGTCGCGTCGTCGCCGAGCCCCCACGCGTCCAGCAGGAACGCGTGGGGGTCGATGCCGACGCAGAGCTGTCCGTGCTCGTCGAAGGCGCGCTCGAGGCGCGCCCCGAACGACTCGGTCACGCCAGGCGCTCCGCCCGACGCAGCGCGTAGTCCTGCAGGCTCGTGACCTCGAAGGGCTCGTCGGCCACATCGAGCGAGGCGACGGCGGCCGCCAGCTGGGCGATGGTGGTGAAGAGCGGCTTGTCGGCGGCGACCGCGGCGGCGCGGATCTCGTACCCGTCGGCGCGGGAGGCGCCTCCGCTGGGCGTGTTGATCACGACGTCGACCTCGTCGCGGCTGACCAGCTCGACGATCGACGGCGAGTCGCCGACGGCCTCCTCGCTGTACTTGCGGACGATGCGGGTCGGGATGCCGTTGCGGTTCAGCACCTCCGCGGTGCCCTCGGTCGCGAGGATCTCGAAGCCGAGCTGGCGCAGGCGCAGCGCCGGCAGCACGATGGCCCGCTTGTCGCGGTCGGCGACCGAGATGAAGACGGTGCCGGAGGAGGGCATGCCGCCGTAGGCCGCGTCCTGGCTCTTCTTGAAGGCCCGGGGGAAGTCGCGGTCGATGCCCATGACCTCGCCGGTCGAGCGCATCTCGGGGCCGAGGAGGGAATCGACGATCTGGCCCTCCTTCGTGCGGAACCGCTTGAAGGGCAGGACCGCCTCCTTGACCGCGATCGGCGAGTCCATCGGCACATCGGAGCCGTCGCGCTCGGGCAGCAGACCCTCGGCCTTGAGCTCGGCGATCGTCTCGCCGACCATCAGCCGCGACGCCGCCTTGGCGAGCGGGATGCCGAGCGCCTTCGACACGAACGGCACGGTGCGCGAGGCGCGCGGGTTCGCCTCGAGGACGTAGAGCACGCCCTGGCCGATCGCGAACTGCACGTTGAGGAGTCCGCGGACACCGACGCCCTGCGCGATGGCGAGCGTCGCGTCGCGGACCTCGTCGATCTGCCGGCGGCCGAGGGTCACGGGTGGGAGGGTGCACGCGGAGTCGCCGGAGTGGATCCCGGCCTCCTCGATGTGCTCCATCACGCCGCCGATGTAGAGCTGCTCGCCGTCGTAGAGCGCGTCGACGTCGATCTCGATCGCGTCGTCGAGGAAGCGGTCGACGAGCAGCGGGTGCGTCGCGTCGATGATGCCCTGGTCGGCCATCCGCTCGAAGTAGTCCTCGAGCTGCGCGGCGCCGTACACGATCTCCATGCCGCGGCCGCCGAGGACGAACGACGGGCGGACGAGGACGGGGAAGCCGATGCCGGTCGCGACGCCGAGCGCGCCCTCGAGGTCGATCGCCGTGCCGTTGCGCGGAGCGAGCAGACCGGCCTCGTCGAGGATGCGGGAGAACGCGCCGCGCTCCTCCGCGAGATCGATCGCCGCGGGAGTCGTGCCGAGGATCGGGACCCCCGCCTCCTCGAGGCCCTTCGCCAGACCCAGGGCGGTCTGGCCGCCGAGCTGGACGACGACGCCGACGAGCTCGCCGGACTGCGACTCCGCGTGGATCACCTCGAGGACGTCCTCGAGGGTCAGCGGCTCGAAGTACAGGCGGTCCGAGGTGTCGTAGTCGGTCGAGACCGTCTCGGGGTTGCAGTTGATCATGATCGTCTCGTAGCCGGCCTCCGAGAGGGCGAACGAGGCGTGCACGCACGAGTAGTCGAACTCGACGCCCTGGCCGATGCGGTTCGGGCCGGAGCCGAGGATGACCACCTTGCGGCGGTCGGCCGCGACGACCTCGGTCTCCTCGTCGTAGGAGGAGTAGTGGTACGGCGTGAGCGCGGGGAACTCCCCCGCGCACGTGTCGACGGTCTTGTAGACGGGGCGGACGGCCAGCTCGTAACGGGTGGCGCGCACCTCCGCCTCCTCGAGGCCGCGGAGCTCCGCGATCTGCAGGTCCGAGAATCCGTGGTCCTTCGCGAGGCGCAGCAGCCCGGCGTCCAGCGACGGGTGCTCGCGCACCAGGTCGGCGATCTCGTTGATCAGCACGATCTGGTCGAGGAACCAGGGGTCGATCTTGGTGGATTCGAACGCCTGCTCGACGCTCGCGCCCAGCCGCAGCGCCTGCTGCACCGTGACGATCCGGCCGTCGGTCGGAGTCCTCGCGATCTCGAGGAGCTCCTCGACCGAATGCTGCTGCTCGCCCCAGTGGAAGGAGGAGCCGCGCTTCTCGAGCGAGCGGAGCGCCTTCTGCAGGGCCTGGGCGTAGTTGCGGCCGATCGCCATTGCCTCGCCGACCGACTTCATGGTGGTCGTCAGCGTCTTGTCGGCCGCCGGGAACTTCTCGAACGCGAAGCGCGGGACCTTGACCACGACGTAGTCGAGCGTGGGCTCGAAGCTCGCCGGGGTGACCTTCGTGATGTCGTTCGGGATCTCGTCGAGACGGTAGCCGATGGCCAGCTTCGCCGCGATCTTGGCGATGGGGAAGCCTGTCGCCTTGGAGGCGAGCGCCGACGAGCGCGAGACGCGCGGGTTCATCTCGATGACGATGATCCGGCCGTCGGCGGGGTCGACCGCGAACTGGATGTTGCAGCCGCCGGTGTCGACTCCGACGTCGCGGATGATCCGGATGCCGATGTCGCGCAGCTTCTGGTACTCGCGGTCGGTCAGCGTGAGCGCGGGGGCGACGGTGATCGAGTCGCCGGTGTGGACGCCGACCGGGTCGACGTTCTCGATCGAGCAGACGACGACCGTGTTGTCGGCGGTGTCGCGCATGAGCTCGAGCTCGTACTCCTTCCAGCCGAGGATCGACTCCTCGAGGAGCACCTCGGTGGTGGGGCTCTGGTGCAGCCCGTCGCCGACCATGCGCACGAGCTCCTCGCGGGTGTACGCGAAGCCGGAGCCGAGACCGCCCATGGTGAAGGAGGGACGGATCACGAGCGGGTAGCCGAGGTCCTCGGCGAACTCGATCGCCTCCTCGACGGTGTGCGCGATGTAGGACTTCGCCACGTCGGCGCCCGCATCCAGCACGAGCTGCTTGAAGATCTGGCGGTCCTCGCCGCGGTTGATCGCCTCGAAGCTCGCGCCGATCAGCTCGACGTCGTACTTCTCGAGGATCCCGAGGTCGTGCAGCTGGATCGCCGCGTTGAGAGCGGTCTGGCCGCCGAGGGTCGGCAGGATCGCGTCCGGCTTCTCCTTGGCGATGATCGCCTCGATCGCCTGCGGGGTGATCGGCTCGACGTAGGTGGCGTCGGCGAAGTCGGGGTCGGTCATGATCGTCGCCGGGTTGGAGTTGACGAGGATCACGCGCACCCCCTCGGCGCGCAGGACGCGGCAGGCCTGGGTGCCCGAGTAGTCGAACTCGACCGCCTGGCCGATCACGATCGGGCCGGAGCCGATGACGAGGACGCTGTTGATGTCTTCCCTGCGCGGCATTACTTCTGCTCTCCGGTGGTGCTGGTCGAAAGGATGTCGTTCGCGGGCTCGGCGCCGCCCTGCTCGGTCGTGCGCTGCACGACCATGGCGCGGAAGCGGTCGAAGAGGTAGTTCGAGTCGTGCGGTCCGGCGGCCGCCTCGGGGTGGTACTGCACCGAGAAGGCGGGGATGTCGAGGCAGCGCAGGCCCTCCACGACGGAGTCGTTCAGGCTGTAGTGGCTGACCTCGACGCGGCCGAAGCCCTCGGGCGAGTCGAGCTCGCCCTCGATGGGCGCGTCCACCGCGAAGCCGTGGTTCTGCGCGGTGATCTCGACGCGGCCGGTCAGCTTGTCGAGCACCGGCTGGTTGATGCCGCGGTGGCCGAAGGGCAGCTTGTACGTGCCGAAGCCGAGCGCCCGGCCCAGGAGCTGGTTGCCGAAGCAGATGCCGAAGAACGGCAGGTCGGCGCGCAGCGTCGTGCGCAGCAGGTCGACGTGGCGGTCGGAGGCCTCCGGGTCGCCCGGTCCGTTCGAGAAGAACAGGGCGGACGGGTCGAGCGCGAGGACCTCGTCGGCGGTGACCGACTCCGGGAGCACGTGGACGTCGAAGCCGCGCTCCGACAGGTAGTGCACGGTCGAGGTCTTCACTCCGAGGTCGATGACCGCGACGGAGCCCACGCGCTCGCCCTGGGCGGGCACCGTGTACTGCTCGGTCGTCGAGACGGCGGAGGAGAGGTTCATCCCCTCCATCTGCGCGCCGCCGAGGACCAGCGCGAGCTGCTCCTCCTCCCCCAGGGCGAGGTCGTCGCCCGAGAAGACGCCGGCGCGCATCGAGCCGGCCGAGCGGATGTGGCGCGTGATCGCGCGGGTGTCGACACCCGAGATCCCGACGATGCCGTCGGACTCGAGGTCGTCGTCGAGCGACCGCTGGGCGCGGAAGTTCGAGACGACACGGGAGGGATCGCGGACGACGTAGCCGGCGACCCAGATGCGCCGCGACTCCTTGTCCTCGTCGTTGGTCCCGGTGTTGCCGATGTGCGGTGCGGTCTGCACCACGATCTGCCCGGCGTACGACGGGTCGGTCAGGGTCTCCTGGTAGCCGGTCATGCCGGTCGCGAAGACGATCTCGCCGAGGGTGCGCCCGCGCGCGCCGTAGGCCTGACCCGGGAATCGTCGCCCGTCCTCGAGGACGAGGACGGCGGTGGGTTCGGTGCTGAGGCGTGACGTTGGCACGGACTAGGAGCCCTTCTGGGTCGGGGAGGAGTCGCCGTCGGCGGCTCCCGGGGTGGAGGGGGAGGAGGAGGGGCCGGCGAGCCGGCGGATCTCGGCGACGAGGTGCCGACGCAGGGGCGGCTCGGCGACGCGGAGGTAGGAGTCGACCGTCTCGGCACCGCGCGGCGACCACGAGAGGACGAGCAGGCCGCCCTCCTCGACGGCGCGGTCGATGGCGTAGCTGCCCTCGCCCGCCCCGCGCAGCAGGGCCGCCGGGATCACGGTCTCGCGCTCGCCGACCGGCGCGAGGACCACGCCGCGCTCGTGGAGTCGCAGCGTCGCCTTTCCGCGGAAGCCGAGGCCCGGCAGCACCACGCGCTCGAGCGGCTGCTCGAAGCGGGTCGTGGCGACGTAGGGCAGCTCGACCGACTCGAGCTCGGCGCCCAGCGACTCGGCCGGCACGGCCTCCGGTGCGAGGTCGGCGGAGCGGCGGCGGCGCGCTCGCCACGAGAGCATCATCCCGGCGAACACCAGGACGACGACCGCGGCGATGACGATCGTGATGACGGTCCTATCCACGGGCGGACCTCGCGGCGGCGGCGACCTCGACGGCGTCGACGAGCTGGCCGTCGAGCACCGTGGGGTAGCCGTCGTGGAACGTGGCGACGACGCGACCGGGCAGCTCTCGGCCGAGGTAGGGCGAGTTCGCGCTGCGGCCGCGCAGGTCGGCCGTGGAGAAGCGGCGGCGCGCCTCCGGGTCGTAGAGCACGACGTTCGCCGGCGCGCCGACCGCGAGACCGCGGTCGTAGCCGTCGAGCCGGCCGATGCGCGCCGGAGCGGCGGAGAGGACGCGCGCGATGTCCGACCAGGTCATCCGGCCGTCGTCGACGACCGCGGCGTGGACGACCGAGAGCGCGCTCTCGAGACCGACCATGCCGAACGCGGCGGCGTCCCACTCGCAGTCCTTCGACTCCACGGGGTGCGGGGCGTGGTCGGTCGCGACGATGTCGATCGTGCCGTCGGCGAGGGCCTCGCGGAGGGCCAGGACGTCCTCGTCGCGGCGCAGCGGCGGGTTCACCTTGAAGCGCGCGTCGTAGCCGCCGCCCCCGTCCTGCCCCGCGATCAGCTGCTCGGTCAGGAGCAGGTGGTGGGGAGTGACCTCGGCGGTCACGTCGATCCCGCGCGCCTTCGCCCAGCGGATCACGTCGACCGAGCCGGCGGTCGAGACGTGGCAGACGTGCAAGCGGGAGCCGACGTGCTCGGCCAGCAGGACGTCGCGGGCGATGATCGCCTCCTCCGCCACTGCGGGCCACCCGGTGAGTCCGAGCGCGCTCGAGACGGCTCCCTCGTTCATCTGCGCGCCGATGGTGAGCCGCGGCTCCTGAGCGTGCTGCGCGACGACTCCGTCGAAGGCCTTCACGTACTCGAGCGCGCGGCGCATCAGCAGCGCGTCCGAGACGCACTTCCCGTCGTCCGAGAAGACCCGCACGGCGGCACGGCTGCGGGCCATCGCGCCGAGCTCGGCGAGGGACTCCCCCGCGAGGCCCACGGTGACGGCTCCGATCGGCCGCACCGTCGCGTAGCCGGCGTCCTCGCCCAGGCTCTGCACCTGCTCGACGACCCCGGCCGTGTCCTGCACCGGGGAGGTGTTGGCCATGGCGAAGACGGCGGTGAAGCCTCCTGCGGCGGCCGCGCGCGATCCGGTGAGCACGGTCTCGCTCTGCTCGAAGCCGGGCTCGCGGAGGTGGGTGTGCAGGTCGACCAGGCCGGGCAGCGCCAGCAGGCCGTCGGCGTCGACGACGCGGGCCCCGCTCGAGTCGAGGTCGGCTCCGATGTCGACCACGACTCCGCCGTCGATCAGGATGTCGGCGGTGCTCTCGTCGGCGAGGGTCGCCCCCGAGATCAGGATCCGCCCGTGTCCGCGGGTGCTGGTCAGTGGCGTGCTCATCAGTGGATCTCCCGTTCGCCGGACAGCAGCAGGTAGAGCGCGGCCATCCGGACCGAGACTCCGTTGGTGACCTGTTCGAGCACCGTGGAGCGGCTCGAATCGGCGGCGGCCGAGGAGATCTCGACGCCCCTGTTCATGGGTCCGGGGTGCATGACGATGGTATCGGGGCCCAACCGGGCGAGGCGCTCGTCGTCGAGACCCCAGATGCGCGCGTACTCGCGGCCGTTGGGGAAGAAGCCGCTCGACATCCGCTCGAGCTGGATGCGCAGCAGCATCACGACGTCGGGCAGGCCCGAGTCGAGGGCGTCGTCGAGGTCGAAGCGGATGGTCGCGGGCCAGCCGGCGGTGTCGACCGGCACCAGGGTGGGCGGGGCGACGAGGGTCACCTCGGCGCCGAGCGCCGTCAGCAGCCAGACGTTCGACCGCGCGACCCGCGAGTGCAGGATGTCGCCGACGATCGTCACCGCGACTCCGTCGAGGCCCTTGCCGCGGGAGGCCGACGGGCCGTGCAGGCGCCGGCGGATGGTGAAGGCGTCGAGCAGCGCCTGCGTGGGGTGCTCGTGCGTGCCGTCGCCGGCGTTCAGGATCGACGCGTCGATCCAGCCGCTCGCCGCGAGCACGGCCGGGGCGCCCGAGGCGCTGTGCCGCACGACGACTCCGTCGGCGCCCATCGCGGCGAGGGTCTGCGCGGTGTCCTTGAGGCTCTCGCCCTTCGAGACGCTCGAGCCCTTGGCGCTGAAGTTGATCACGTCGGCCGAGAGCCGCTTGGCGGCCGCCTCGAACGAGATCCGGGTGCGGGTGGAGTCCTCGAAGAAGAGGTTGACGACCGTCTTCCCGCGCAGAGTCGGCAGCTTCTTGACCTCCCGGTTCTGCACGTCGGCCATGTCCTCGGCGATGTCGAGGAGGCCGATCGCGGAGGAGCGGTCGAGGTCGCGGGTCGAGAGGAGGTGCTTCACGCGTCGCTCCGTCCGTCGGATCCACCGTCGCGGGCGGACTCGATGGCGACGAGGTCCTCTCCGTCCGTCTCGACCAGGCGCACGTTGATCCTCTCGCTGAGGCTGCTCGGAAGGTTCTTGCCCACGAAGTCGGCCCGGATGGGGAGCTCGCGGTGGCCGCGGTCGACCAGGGCGGCGAGGCGGACGGCGCGCGGGCGGCCGATGTCGCTCAGGGCGTCCAGCGCGGCGCGGATGGTCCGCCCCGAGAAGAGCACGTCGTCGACGAGCACGACGGTGCGCCCGTCGATGCTCGCGGGGACGGTCGTCCTCGCGGGGGTGCGCACGGGGTGGCGGGAGAGGTCGTCCCGGTACATCGTCACGTCGAGGGCGCCGGCGAAGACGGGGGCGGCGTCGGGCTCGATGCGGGCGATGGCATCGGCGATCCGCCGGGCGAGGACCACGCCGCGCGTGGGGATCCCGAGGATCACCAGCGACTGCGCTCCCCGGTTCGACTCGAGGATCTCGTGGGCGATGCGCGTCAGAGCACGCGAGATGTCAGCGCCGTTGAGCACGATTCGTGCCGTCACACCGACCTCCTTCCCCGTCTCTCCGGACGGCCTTAAAGGAAATGTCCCCCCGAGTATAGAGGTCGCTCGACCGGTCGCGGCCCCGTTCCCGCCGAGGACCGGCACCGGCGGCGGAGCGGCGGCACACCACCACGGGTCCCCCTTTCGGGAGGCGGATCCGGGGAAAGAGAACGCCCGTTCCCGCCCCGTCCCCGATAGCCTGTAACCGGTGACGACGGCGCGCCGCCCCCCCTCCCGTCGCTGGTTCCGCCCATCCCCCTCCCGCGGAACGCCCCCGGCGCACTCCCCCGAGCGACCCGCTCACGTCCCGGCCGCTGTGCCCGCCGGAAGTAAGGATCCCCGCATGACCACGTCCTCCTTCGGCGCAGCCCCGCTCTCACGCCGCACCGTCCTCGCCGGATCGATCGCGGGGATCGGCGCGACGATCGTGCTGGCCTCCCCCGCCGCCGCGGCGCCGAACTACTCGGTGATCCCCAAGCTCCTCGGCGAGATCTCGCGCACGGACACGGTCCTCTCGCGCGTGGGCCGCACCCCCTACGAGGTCATCGACGTCTCGATCGGCGGCGACCGGACCCGGCTCTTCGTGCCGCACACCGCCGCGCCGAGCCTCACCTCCGCGAAGACCGTCCTCTGGTACTACCACGCCAACGGGAGCAGCTACGCGGCGCTCTCGGGCGCCTTCCAGTACGCGGCCGACCAGGCCGTCGACCGCGGCTTCGTCTGCATCTGCCCGAACTACGGCGGCAGCGAGTGGACCGGGCCCAAGGCGATCGCTGCTCACGGCAACGCCGTGAAGTGGGTCACCGCGCAGTGGAAGGTCGGAGCCAGCTTCCTCCGCTCCAACTCCGGTGGCGGCACCCTGCTGAGCTGGGCGTACGGCAACCGGCTCGTGCCGAACATCCGCGGTGCCTACATCGCCAGCGGCACCTTCGACATGGCCGACATCGCCGAGCGCGATCCGCTGCGCGTCCTGCCCGCTTACGACAACGACCTCTCCACCGTCCCGGCCACGAACCCGGCACTGCTGCCGCAGTCGGTCTGGGCCGGGACGCGGCTGCGGATCAGCGGCTCGGACGACGACATCATCGTCCCGTTCGCGAAGCACGGCCTCGCGCTGCACGAGAAGGCGCTGCCGGTCGCGAAGGAGACGAGCGTCCTCCGCCACTCCGGCGAGGGCGCTCCCTACGGTCACGTGGTGCCGAGCGCGACCAACAAGGACATGCTCGATCTGTTCGACCGCTGGCTGGCCGAGGGGCCCGTCGACGAGACGCCGAACCC
The DNA here is from genome assembly GCF_001423055.1 of Rathayibacter sp. Leaf299. Lineage (NCBI taxonomy): Bacteria > Bacillati > Actinomycetota > Actinomycetes > Micrococcales > Microbacteriaceae > Rathayibacter > Rathayibacter sp. Leaf299. The sequence continues at coordinate 66,398 of NZ_LMNT01000003.1, read as the reverse complement.
GCCGCAGCCGACGGCACCCGGGGCGGGCACCTACCAGAACGGGTCGGAGTCCATCGTCACCGAGGGCTCCTGGTCGACGCTCTCCGCCTCGGCGGACAACGGCGGCAGCATCGCCTACTCCACCAGCACGGGAGCCTCGGCGACGCTCACCTTCACCGGCACCGCCGTGAGCTGGGTCAGCCGTCGCACGAGCTCCTCCGGCATCAACGAGGTCTACATCGACGGCGCCCTCGTCGCCTCGGTCGACCGCTACAGCTCGTCCACCGCGTACGCCCGGACGGTGTGGACCAGCGGCCCCCTCGCCGCCGGGACGCACACCATCACGATCAAGCGCGGTAGCACGAGGAACCCGTCCTCGAGCGGATCGAACATCATCCTCGACGCGTTCGTCGTCGAGAACACCCCCGTCACGACCCCTCCGACTCCGACGGCGGCCGGACCCGGCACCTACCAGAACGGCGACGCGGCGATCGTCACCGAGGGGAACTGGTCGTCGCTGTCGTCCTCCGCGGACAACGGCGGCAGCATCTCGTACTCGACCAGCGTCGGCGCCTCGGCGGCACTGACGTTCTCGGGGACGAAGGTCAGCTGGGTGAGCCGGCGCACGTCGTCCTCCGGGACCAACGAGGTCTACCTCGACGGCGCGCTCGTCACGACCGTCGACCGCTACAGCGCGTCGACGAAGTACAACCAGACCGTGTGGACGAGCGACGCGCTCCCCGCCGGCACGCACACGATCACGATCAAGCGCGGCAGCACCAGGAACGCGGCCTCGAGCGGCTCGAACCTGATCCTCGACGCGATCGTCGTCTCCTGAGACGCGACCGGGCGGCCCGTTCCCCTGAGGGGACGGACCGCCCGGTCGGCGGTGCAGTGCTCGGACGCGAGGGTCAGGCGGGAGTGCGCGACTCCGCCACCGACGCCAGCAGGCCGTTGATGAAGCCCGCGGAGTCGTCGGTCGAGAGCACCGTGGCGGCCTCGACGGCCTCCGAGATCGCGACGCCGTCGGGCACCTGGTCGTTGTGCAGGATCTCCCACACGCCGATCCGGAGGATCGCGCGGTCGACGAGGGGCATCCGCGCGAGCGTCCAGCCCTTCGAGAGGCGCTCGATCAGCGCGTCGATCTCGGCGGCGTGGTCGATGACGCCGTCGACGATCTCCCGCGCGTAGAGCCAGGAGGCTTCACGGGCGGGCTCGTGGACCGCCCGCTCCGCCTCGGCCCGCAGGGAGTCGGCGAGGGAGATCTGCCGGACGTCGGCGTTGTAGATGATGTCGAGGGCGCGCTTGCGCGCCTTCGTGCGTGCACTCACGGACGGCCCGGCTCAGCTGACGCGGCCGAGGTAGTCGCCCGTGCGGGTGTCGACCTTGACCTTGGTGCCCTGCTCGAGGAACAGCGGGACCTGGATCTGGTAGCCGGTCTCGACCGTGGCGGGCTTGGTGCCGCCGGTCGAGCGGTCGCCCTGCAGGCCCGGCTCGGTGTACGTGATCTCGAGCACCACGGAGGCGGGCAGGTCGATGTAGAGCGGGTCGCCGTCGTGCAGCGCCAGGGTGACGTTCTGGTTCTCGAGCATGAAGTTGGCCGCGTCGCCGACGACCGCCTCGGGCACGGTGATCTGGTCGTAGTCCGACGTGTCCATGAACACGAAGTCCTGGCCGTCGCGGTAGAGGTACTGGAAGTCGCGGCGGTCGACGTTCGCCGTGTCGATCTTCGCGCCCGCGTTGAACGTCTTGTCGACGACCTTGCCGGTGAGGACGTTCTTCATCTTGGTGCGGACGAACGCGCCGCCCTTGCCCGGCTTGACGTGCTGGAAGTCGATGACGTTCCAGAGCTGACCGTCGATGTTGAGGACGGTGCCGTTCTTGATGTCGGTGGTAGAGGCCATGCGAAGGGGGATCCGTTTCGGTGGAAGTCTGCTGCCGGTGGGCCCGACTCCGGGCGCGGCGATATCGGCCGGTACGGCTGACCCGTCGAGTGTAGTCGATGGGCACGGCGCGGCCGAGGGAGCCTGGACGGCCGGTGCGAATCCGCACCCGGTCCTCGCGGAGGGTGGAGGGTGGGAGGACGTCACGAGAGGAGACCCGCCATGGCGGATGTCACGACGCACTTCGACTCCAGCACGGTCGACGCCGCGTTCGCCGCGGTCCCGATCGTCATCGCCGCGATCGTCGTCCTCATGGTCGTGCTGATCGTCGTGAACCTGCGACGCGCGAAGAAGCTCGGAGTGAATCCCCTCACTCTCCAGACCGATCTCGCGGCGAAGCTCGCGAAGGACGGCTTCGGCGGCGGCCGACCGCTCAGCGAGCGCCTCGCTGAGATCGACCGTCTGCACGCCGACGGCACTCTCAGCGACGAGGAGCACGCCTCGGCGAGGCGCGCGGCGCTCGAGGGCCGCACCTGACCGGAGCGGCCGCGCGAGCCTAGGAGCCGATCTCCTGGTAGGCGGCGAACAGCAGCGACGTCTCGGGTCCCTGCAGGATGCTCGGGCGCGCGATGTCGTCGAGCACCACGAAGCGGAGGATGCCCGCCCGGGACTTCTTGTCGCGCTGCATCGCCGCGAGGAGCGTCTCCCAGCGACCCAGCGGATAGCTGGTCGGCAGCGTGAGCGACTCGAGGACGCTGCGGTGGCGATCGACCGCCGCGTCGCTCAGCGACCCCGTGAGCCGCGAGAGCTCGGCCGCGAAGACCATCCCGACCGAGACCGCCGCGCCGTGCCGCCACTGGTAGCGCTCGGCGTGCTCGATCGCGTGGCCGAGGGTGTGGCCGTAGTTCAGGATCTCGCGCAGTCCCTGCTCGGTGAAGTCCTCGCCGACGACGCGGGCTTTGATGCCGATCGAGAGCTCGACGAGGCGTCGGAACTCCTCGGAGGTCGGATCCGTCGCCAGGTCGACGTCGGACTCGATGATGTCGAGGATCTGCGGCTCGGCGATGAGGCCGTACTTCACGATCTCGCCGAAGCCCGCGAGGATCTCGTTCCGCGGGAGGCTCGAGAGCACGTCGAGATCGGCGACCACGGCGCGCGGCGCATGGAAGGCGCCCACGAGGTTCTTGCCCTCGGCCGTGTTGATCCCGGTCTTGCCGCCGACGGCGGCGTCGACCATCCCCAGCACCGTGGTCGGCACCTGCACGACGCCGACACCGCGGAGCCAGGTCGCTGCGACGAAGCCGGCGAGGTCGGTGATCGATCCTCCGCCGAAGCCGACGACGACATCGGTGCGGGTGAAGTCCGACTGGCCCATGACCTGCCAGCAGAAGGCCGCGACCTCGACGCGCTTGGCCGCCTCCGCGTCGGGGACCTCGGCCAGGAGCACCTCGTAGCGCTCGAGCAGGCTCTCGCGGATCTCGGCGGCCAGGACCGCGAGCGTCGGCGGGTGCACGATGAGCACCTTGGCCGCGCGCGGGCCGATGGCGTCGGCGAGGCCGTCGAGGAGCCCCCGGCCGACGGTGATGTCGTAGCCGGTGGCGCCTGTCACGGTGATGGCGGTGGAGCCGTCGTTCATGGGAGTCTTCCGCTCGGGCGGCCGGAGGCGGCCGCCGGGTCGTCTGCACGGCCGCCGGCGGCGGTCGCGTCGTGTCGGGAGTCGTTCTCGCTCGCGCGCACCCACTCGGCGATCTCCGCGGCGATCGCGGTGATCGGCCGGCGGGAGGTGTCGACCGTGAGGTCCGCCAGCGCGTCGTAGATCGGACGGCGCTGCTCGTGCAGGCGCGTCCAGTCCGCGACTCCGCCGCGCACGAGCGGTCTGCTGCCCGAGCCGAGGCGGTCGCGGACGGCTTCGGCGGTCGTGGTCAGCAGGACCACGGGCACGTCGGCCAGGTCGGCCTGCGTGAGCGGATCGAGCACCGCTCCCCCGCCCAGGCTCAGCACGACGTCGCGGCGCACCGCGCGAGCGACGACGAGCCGCTCCTCCCGCCGGAAGGCCGCTTCACCGTGGGCGTCGAAGTAGGCCGTGATCGGGCCGTGAGCGGCGACGAAGTCGGCGTCGGAGTCGACGAACGGCGCGGCGAGGGACTTCGCGACCCGCTTCCCGATGGTCGTCTTCCCGGCCCCCATGGGACCGATGAACACCACTCGGGCGCGGGCCGCGCCGGTATCGTGTCCGGCCATCAGCGCTCTCGCCGGGCGGCGGGGGCGGGCATCAGGAGGCTCCGAGGGCCGGGTTGCTCGCCGTGGCGGTGCGCAGCTCGTCGGGGATCGCGTCGAGGTAGCCGCGCAGGTTGCGGCGCGTCTCGCCGATGCTGTCGCCGCCGAACTTCTCGAGCACGGCGTTCGCGAGCACCAGGGCGACCATCGCCTCGGCGACCACGCCCGAGGCGGGCACCGCGCAGACGTCGGACCGCTGGTGGTGCGCGCCGGCGGCCTCACCGGTCGCCACGTCGACCGTGCGCAGGGCATGCGGGACGGTGGCGATGGGCTTCATGCCGGCGCGGACGCGGAGGACCGTGCCGGTGCTCATCCCGCCCTCGGTGCCGCCCGCACGGTCACTGGAGCGCGAGATGCCGGCGGCGTCCTGGAACAGCTCGTCGTGAGCCTCGGAGCCGCGGCGGGTCGTCGTGAGGAAGCCGTCGCCGACCTCGACTCCCTTGATGGCCTGGATGCCCATGAGCGCGGCGGCGAGCTGGGAGTCGAGGCGGCGGTCCCAGTGGACGTAGGAGCCCAGGCCCGGCGGGAGGCCGTAGGCGAGGACCTCGACGACGCCGCCGAGCGTGTCGCCGTCGTCGTGCGCCCGGTCGACCTCGGCCACCATCAGCGCGCTCGTGGCCGCGTCGTGGCAGCGGAGCGGATCCGCGTCCAGCGCGTCGACGTCGGCCGCGGACGGCAGCGGCGAGCCCTCGGGGACGCGCACGGGGCCGATCGCGAGGGTGTGGCTGACGAGCTCGATGCCGAGCTCGCCGAGGAAGCGGCGGGCGATCGCGCCCAGGCTCACGCGCGCCGCGGTCTCGCGAGCGGAGGCGCGCTCGAGGACGTTGCGCGACTCGGCGAAGCCGTACTTCTGCATGCCGACGAGGTCGGCGTGGCCGGGCCGCGGGCGCGTCAGTGCCGCTCCGCGCCCCTTGGGCAGGGTCTCGGGATCGCGCGGCTCGGCCGACATCACATCGACCCACCGCGGCCACTCCGTGTTGCCGATGCGCAGGGCGATCGGGCTGCCCATGGTGGCGCCGTGACGGATGCCGGAGGAGACGGTGAGCTCGTCCTGCTCGAAGTTCATCCGCGCGCCGCGGCCGTAGCCGAGCTTGCGCCGAGCGAGATCGCTGCGGATGTCCTCGAGTGAGACGGGGACCCCCGCGGGGAGTCCTTCGAGGACGGCGATGAGTTCGGGACCGTGGGATTCCCCGGCCGTGAGCCAACGGAGCATCCTCCGATTCTCGCACACGGGGCCGGAGCGCACCGCCGGGCCACGGGCTCGCGCTCGCTGCTCGGCCGGTCAGTCCCCGTCGTCCACACTGGCGCGCATGGCCGCGAGGACCTCGTCCTCGCGGTGCAGCGACGCGGCCGGATCCCCGGCCGTGAAGATCCGGACCTGGACCAGAGCCTGGTGCAGCAGCATCCCGAGCCCGGAGACGACGGGAGAGCCTCCGGCCCGCCAGCGGACGGCGAGGGGGCTCGGCCACGGCGAGTAGGCGACGTCGAAGAGCGTCGAGGCGGCGACGACGGCGTCGGGCACCGTGAGCGCTCCGGACGCGCCGCCGGGGAGCGTCGAGACGACGAGCGGATGCGGCTCCCCCGACTCCCAGTCGTCGAACGAGCGGATGTCGAGCTCCGCGCCCAGGGCCGCCGCCACCCGGCGCAGAGGCTCGGCGCGCTGCGGTGACCGTGCGGTGACGGTGATGCGGTTCGCCCCCCGCTCGGCCGCGGCGGCGATCGCCGAGGCGGCCGTCGCTCCCGCGCCGAGGATCTCGACGCGATCGGAGGCGGGGACCCCCGCCTCGCCCAGCGCCCGGACGATCCCGGCGACGTCGGTGTTGAAGCCCCTCCGCCGGACGACGCCGGCCCCGCGCTCGAGCAGCACGGTGTTCACCGCACCGGTCGCACGGGCGACCCGGTCCTCCTCGTCCAGCAGCGGCCGCACCGCGTGCTTCAGCGGCATCGTCAGCGAGAGCCCGTGCCACCGGGCGACCGGATCGGCGAGCACGGCCGCGAGCGTCGCCTCCGTCGTCTCGAGGGCCGTGTAGCTCCAGTCGAGCCCCAGCACGCGGTACGCGGCCGCGTGCAGGGCCGGTGACTTCGAGTGCGCGATCGGCGATCCGAGGACCGCCAGGCGCGCACCCGCCGTCACTGGTACTCCGGGTTCGCCCGCATCCACGCCTGCCACTGGTCGACCGCGGCGTTGTGCTCGGCGTCGGTGGTCGAGTAGACCGTCTCCCCCGTCTCGAGGTTCACCGTGACGAAGTACATCCAGGTGCCCTCGGCGGGACGCAGGACGGCCTCGATCGCGACGTCGCCGGGGTTCGAGATCGGAGCGGGCGGCAGGCCGTCGCGCTGGTAGGTGTTGTAGACGTTGTTCACGTCGGCGCGCTCGGCGTCGGTCGTCGACACGCGGTCCGTCGCTCCGGTGCCGTAGGCCACGGTCGCGTCGGACTGCAGCCGCCAGCCCTGGTCGAGGCGGTTCTGGAAGACGCGCGCGACCTTCGGGAAGTCCTCGGCGATCCGAGCCTCGCGCTGCACGAGCGACGCGAACACGACGACCCGGTAGCGGTCCTCCGGCGCGACCTGCGCCTCGTCCAGCGCCTGGAACATCCGCGTCACGAGCGTCTGCAGGATGTCGTGGGCGGGGGTGCTCGGATCGATGTCGTACGTCGCCGGGAAGAGGAAGCCCTCGAGGCTGGTCGCCTCGGCGGGCAGCCCGTAGGAGCCGAAGTCCGCAGCCGCCGCCTGGAGCTCCTCCAGAGGGACCCCCGTGCCGTCCGCGATCAGTGGGAGGGCGCCCGCGAGAGCCGTCCCCTCCGGGATGACGAAAGTGTTCGCCAGGCGCGTCGACTCGGAGTCGAGCAGGGCGGCCAGGGCCGACTTCGCGCTCATCTCGGCCTTGAGCGAGTAGGCGCCGGGCTGGAACACGGGCTCCGGGCTCGTGGAGACCAGGAGCTCGTAGAAGGGCGCGTACGACTTGATGACCCCGTCCGCGACGAGGTTGCTCGCGATGTCGCTGCCGCCGTCGCCCTGGTGGATCGTGAACACGACCTCGCTCGTGCCGGTTCCCGCGTAGTCGGCCACCTCGGGCTCGGCGAAGAGCGCCCGGACCGGCTCGACGAACATCGTCACGGCGACGGCGACGAGCGCCACGAAGACGCCGAACGCGAGGAGTCCGCCGATCAGCCCGCGACGGCTGCGGCGCGTGCGGGTCGCTCCGCCGGAGCGCTCCCGGCGGCGTCGGGTCGACGCACGCGCGTCGGGGTGGGCTGGCTCCACCGCGTCGCCGCGGTCGCGGGCGACGGGCACGTCGGGGCCGGAGAAGAGGCGGTCGAGCTGATCCGCGCCGGACGACGTCGTCTCGGTCTCAGTCGAACCGGGGAGCGGTCCGCGGTTCGGAGGGAGCTGACTCGGCTGATCGGCGCCGCGGGCGTCGCGGCGGCTCGGGGGGACGTCGGTCACGGGTGGGTCGTCCTTCGTTCGGTTCGAGCGGGGAGCCGGCGGGGAGACCGCTGGAGCGCTCGGAATCGATGGCGTGCTGCAGGATCACCACGGCGGCGACCTGGTCGATCACGGCGCGGGAGCCGCGGGTGTCGCGTCCGGAGCGGTGGAGGGCGCTCTGCGCCGTCACCGTCGACAGACGCTCGTCGACGAGCCGGACGGGTGCGCTCGGCACCGCCGCGGCCAGACGCACGGCGAACGCGCGCGCGTCGTCGGTGGAGGCCGTCTCGGCCCCCGAGAGCGACAGGGGCAGTCCGACGGTGATGCCGACCGCTCCGTGCTCCTCGGCGATCGCCGCGAGGCGCGCGATGTCCGCGTCCCCCTCGGCGTCCTTCTCGCGGGCGACGGTCTCGACCGGCACCGCGAGCAGCCCGTCGGCGTCGCAGCGGGCGACACCGATGCGGGCGCGGCCCACGTCGATGCCGAGCCGGACGCCGAACCGGTCCATGCTCAGCGGGTCGCTTCCGCGACCACGGCCTCGAGGGCCGCGCCGATCGCCGAGACGTCCGAGCCTCCGCCCTGGGCCAGGTCCGGCTTGCCGCCGCCGCCGCCGCCGAGCACGCCCGCAGCCAGCTTGGCGAGCACGCCCGCCTTGGCACCGGAGTCGCGCGCGGCCTGGTTGGTCGCGACGATCACGGCGGGCTTGCCGGAGACGTCGGCCGCGAGGGCCACGACGGCCGGCTCGGAGCCGAGGCGCTCGCGCACCGAGGTCACCAGCGAGCGGAGCTCGTCGCTCGAGCCCGCCGTGCCGACGTTCTCGGCGACGACGGTGACGCCGTTCATCCGGCGCTGGTTCGCGACGATCGCGGGGACGCGGTCGGCGAGGGCCTTCGCCTCGAAGGCGGCGATCCTCTTCTCGGCGGCCTTGAGGCTCGCGACGAGGTCGGCGATCCGCTCGGGCAGCTGCTCGCGCGGCGTCTTCAGCGACGACGAGATCGTGCTGACGAGCGCGCGCTCGGCGGCCAGGTCCTGGAACGCCTCCCGGCCCACGAGCGACTCGACCCGGCGGTTCGTGGATCCGACGGACGACTCGCTGACGAGGCTGATCAGCCCGATCTCGGAGGAGCTCCCCACGTGGGTGCCCGCGCAGAGCTCGCGCGACCAGGGCCCGCCGATGTCGACGACGCGCACGACGTCGCCGTACTTCTCGCCGAAGAGGGCCATCGCTCCGAGCGCCTTGGCCTCGTCCAGGGGCAGCTCGCGGGTGACGACCTCGAGGTTGTCGCGGATGGCGGTGTTCGCGATGTCCTCGATCTCGCTGCGGGTGTCGAGCGACAGCGCCTGGTTCCAGGAGAAGTCGAGACGGAGGTAGCCGGCCTTGTTGTAGGAGCCGGACTGGTGCGCCTGCGGGCCGAGGACCTGGCGGAGGGCCGCGTGGATCAGGTGCGTGCCCGAGTGCGCCTGCGTCGCTCCGCGCCTCCAGTCGCGGTCGACGACCGATGTGGCGGCGTCGCCGACGCCGACCTCGCCGCTCGCGACCTGGACGGTGTGGCTGATGAGCCCCTTGACGGGCTTCTGCACGTCGAGGACCTCGAGGTCGAAGCCGTTGCCGACGATGCGGCCGGCGTCGGCCTCCTGCCCGCCGGACTCGGCGTAGAGCGAGGTCGCCTCGAGGATCACCTCGGCGATGTCGCCCGCCGACGCCGTGGTCACGGACTGCCCGCCGACGACGAGGCCGACGATGCGGGACTCGGTGTCGAGGACGTCGTAGCCGGTGAAGAGCGTCTCGCCGTGCGCGCGGAACGCGGCGTAGACCGAGAGGTCGGCGAGGGCCGACTTCTTCGACTTCGCATCGGCCTTGGCCCGGGCGCGCTGCGCGGACATCAGCGAGTCGAACGCCTCGCGGTCGACGCTCAGCCCCGACTCCTCGGCGATCTCGAGGGTGAGGTCGATCGGGAAGCCGAAGGTGTCGTGCAGGAGGAACGCCGTGTCGCCCGGGAGCGTCTCCGCCTCGGCCTTCTTGGTCTTGAGCACCGCGAGATCCAGGATCTCGGTACCCGCGGCGAGGGTGCGCAGGAACGCCTCCTCCTCGCCGAACGCGCTCGTCGACAGGCGCTCGTACTCCGTCTGCACCTCGGGATAGGCGGCGGCCATCGCGTCGCGCGAGGCCGCGAACAGCTCGGGGAAGACGGCGGTGTCCACGCCGAGCAGGCGCATCGCGCGCACCGTGCGGCGCATCAGGCGTCGCAGGATGTAGCCGCGCCCCTCGTTCGACGGAGTGACCCCGTCGGACAGCAGCATCAGCGAGGAGCGCACGTGGTCGGCGATGACGCGCATGCGCACGTCGTCGTCGTGGTCGGCGCCGTAGCGGCGGCCCGAGATCTCGGCCGCGCGGTCGAGGACCGGGCGGACCTGGTCGATCTCGTACATGTTCTCGACGCCCTGCTTGAGGAACGCGACGCGCTCGAGCCCCATGCCGGTGTCGATGTTCTTGCGCGGCAGCTCGCCCAGGATGTCGAAGTCGACCTTGCTCGTGCCCTCGCCGCGCAGGTACTGCATGAAGACGAGGTTCCAGATCTCGACGTAGCGGTCGTCGTCGGTGGCGGGGCCGCCGTCGATGCCGTACGCGGGTCCGCGGTCGAAGAAGATCTCGGAGCAGGGGCCGGCCGGACCGGGCTGGCCGGTGGACCAGTAGTTGGTGTCCTTGTCCAGGCGCTGGATCCGCTCGTCGGGCAGACCCGCGATCGTCTTCCACAGCGCGATGGCCTCGTCGTCGTCCTTGTAGACGGTGACCCACAGGTCCTTCTCGTCGAAGCCCAGGCCGCCGTCGCCCTCGGCGCCGGTCAGGAGCTCCCAGGCGTAGCCGATCGCCCCCTCCTTGAAGTAGTCGCCGAAGGAGAAGTTGCCGTTCATCTGGAAGAACGTGCCGTGACGCGGGGTCTTGCCGACCTCTTCGATGTCGTTGGTGCGGATGCACTTCTGCACGCTGGTCGCGCGCGGGTACGGCGCGGGGACCACTCCGGTCAGGTACGGCACGAAGGGCACCATGCCGGCGACGGTGAAGAGGAGGCTCGGGTCCTCGCTGACGAGCGAGGCGGACGGCACCACGGTGTGACCGCGGCTTCCGAAGAAGTCGAGCCAGCGGGTGCGGATTTCGGCGGTCTGCATGGGTTCCGTTACGTGTTCGGTCGGTGTCGACGCGGGAGTGGCCGGACGGCCGGGAGTGCGGGCGGGATCAGCCCTCGCCGATGGCGGCCTTCAGCTCGGCCTCCCGCTGGTGGTAGCCCTCGGAGACGGCGTCTCCGAGCTCCTTCGCCTTCCGGTTGATGTCCTCGAAGAGGCGGGCGCCGGCGGTGGTGCGGGCGATCTGGTGCGCCAGCGCGAAGCCGAGGCCGATCCCGACGACGACCAGGACGAGGTTCTTCACGGTGGTTCCTTCCGCGGCGGTGGGTGGCGGGCGGCGCGGCGGTGCGCGGCGACCGGATCGATTCTAGGGCGCGAGCCTGCGGCTATCGGGAGGAGGACCTGCGGGTGGGCTTCGAGCGCTTCGCCGCGGTCCGCCCGGCGGCCTCGCCGACCTTGTCGGCCGTCCGTCCGGCCACCAGCACCGCGCGGACGCCCGCCGTGAAGCCGGCGAGCTTGATCAGCGGCCCGCCGATGGTCGCCGCGGTGAGGGCGACGAGGGCGTTCACGTTGCCGGTCACCTCCGCCACGTCCTTGGTGATCGTGTCGACGCGGGCGAGCTGCTGGTTGGCCTCGCGGAGCGTGGAGGCCGACTCGTCGAGGATCGGGGTGAGACCGTCGCTGGCCTGCTTGATCGCCTCGCTGGTGCTGTCGAACACGCGTCCCAGCTTCCACAGCGGGATCGCGGCGATCGCGACCAGGATCGCGAACACTCCTGCGGCGATGAGCCCTGCGATGTCTCCACCGGACACGGTGACCTCCGTTCGGCGCCGCCCGATTGCGGCACTCCAGCCTAGCGACGAGGCGCGGCCGGGTCGGCAGGAGCACCGGCCGGGCGTGCGCTCCGGCCGATGCACCCCCGGGACGGCAGAAGGCCCCGGCGGTGAGCCGGGGCCTTCTGGGACGTCGGTCGAGCGACCGGGTCAGGAGTGGATCAGCGGGCGGCGTAGTACTCGACGACCAGCTGGACCTCGCAGGTCACGGGGACCTCGGCGCGCTTCGGACGACGCAGCAGCGTCGCCTGGAGCTTGTCGATCTCGACCTCGAGGTAGCCCGGGGTCTTGGGGAGCACGTCGACGTGTCCACCGGCGGCGGCGACCTGGAAGGGCTCGGTGCCCTCGGAGCGCTGCTTGACGTGGATGACCTGGCCCGGCTTCACACGGAAGGAGGGACGGTCGACGGTCTTGCCGTCGACGAGGATGTGACGGTGGGTCACGAACTGGCGGGCCTGCGCCGTGGTGCGGGCGAATCCGGAGCGCAGGACGAGGGCGTCGAGGCGCATCTCGAGGAGCTCGACCAGGTTCTCACCGGTCAGGCCCTGGGTGCGGCGGGCCTCGCCGAAGGCGATGCGGAGCTGCTTCTCGCGGATGCCGTACTGGGCGCGCAGACGCTGCTTCTCACGCAGGCGGACCGCGTAGTCGGAGTCGGCCTTGCGCTTCGAGCGGCCGTGCTCACCGGGAGCGTAGGGACGCTTCTCGAGGTAGCGGGCGGCCTTCGGGGTCAGCGGAATGCCGAGGGCGCGCGAGAGGCGCGTCTTCGAGCGTGAACGGGAGGTGGTCGACACTGTGGTCCTTCCAAGGTCTGAGAGGTTCGGTCGCAGCTCTCGCCGACGCGCTCCGGGTGGAGCGCGGGCGCCGTGGTCGTGTCCGCTCGCGGGTGCGTGCGGAAGGGTGACCGCGGTGACGAGCTGCGCGATTCAGAGGGATGCGCTGCTCCGCTCGGCTACAGAGCGGTGGGCAACCGGAGAAGACTATCACGGAGGAGCCGCGTTCCTCAGCCCTGCGCGGTCTCCGCCCGGATCGGCTTCGGCGCCGATCGGCCTTCACTCGGTTGCTCAGGAGCCCCGGATGATCCTCATCAGCTTCGACAGCCGAGCCGAGACGTCCCGCTCGTTGCCGTGCTCGGTCGGCTCGTAGTACCGCGCGCCGTCGAGCGAGTCCGGCAGGTACTGCTGCTGCAGGACGCCCAGGTCGGCGTCGTGCGGGTAGCGGTAGCCCTTCCCGTGGCCGAGCCGCTTGGCGCCCGGGTAGTGCGCGTCGCGCAGGTGCGGCGGCACCCGGCCCGCCTTGCCCGCGCGCACGTCGGCGATGGCCGCGTCGAGCGCGGTGTAGGACGCGTTCGACTTGGGAGCGGTCGCGAGGTGCACGACGGCCTGGGCGAGCGGGATCCGCCCCTCCGGCATGCCGATGAGCTGGACGGCGTCGGCGGCCGCCACGGCGATGACCAGCGCCTGCGGGTCGGCCATGCCGATGTCCTCGGAGGCCGAGACGATGATCCGCCGGGCGATGAACCGCGGATCCTCCCCCGCCTCGATCATCCGAGCGAGGTAGTGCAGTGCCGCATCGACGTCGGAGCCGCGGATCGACTTGATGAACGCGCTGATGACGTCGTAGTGCTCGTCGCCGTTGCGGTCGTAGCGCAGCAGCGCCCGGTCGACCGCGCGGGCGACGACCTCGGTCGTGATGAGCGGGAGCTCGGGCTCCGGGGCCGGGGCGTCGTCCTCGACGGGGACGTCCTCGTCCTCGTCGTCCTCCTCGTCGGAGTCGGACGCGCGCGCGGCCCTGTCCGCCTCCCTCGCGTCGGAGCGCGCGGACGTCGCCGCCGCCTCGAGCGCCGTCAGCGCGCGGCGCGCGTCGCCCGAGGCCAGCCGGACGATGCTCGCCCGGGCCTCGGGATCGAGGGCGACCGTGCCACGCAGCCCGCGCTCGTCGACGAGGGCGCGATCGACCAGGATCCCGAGGTCGTCGTCGCTCAGCGGCTCGAGGGTGAGCAGGAGCGAGCGCGACAGCAGAGGCGCGATCACCGAGAACGACGGGTTCTCGGTCGTCGCGGCGATCAGGATGACCCAGCCGTTCTCGACCCCCGGCAGCAGCGCGTCCTGCTGCGCCTTGGTGAAGCGGTGGATCTCGTCGAGGAACAGGACCGTCGAGGTGCCGTACAGATCGCGCGTGGAGAGCGCCTCCTCCATCACCTGCCGCACGTCCTTCACTCCGGCCGTGACCGCCGACAGCTCGACGAACCGCCGCCCGCTCGAGTGCGCCACGGCCTGCGCGAGCGTCGTCTTGCCGGTGCCCGGCGGCCCCCACAGGATGACCGACACGGCGCCGCGCTCCCCCGTGGTGTCGGCGGCGAGGGCGACGAGGGGCGAGCCCCGCGTCAGCAGGTGGCGCTGCCCGGCGACCTCGTCGAGGCTGCGCGGGCGCATCCGCACGGCGAGCGGAGTCGCCCCCGAGCGGAGTCCTGCCTGCTGCATGGTCATGCGCACCAGCGTAACCAGGGGCTCCGACACGGGCACCGGCGCGGGCGGAGCGCCGTGTGGAGTCGCCGCGCCGATTCTCGTAGGCTCCTCTCGGTCTGCGCCTGCGCGCGGAGCGCCGCGCCGCCGGGGCGCGACCGGAGACGTCGGAGGAACACGTGGCCCAGGGAAAGTCGAACGATCGCGAGGCGCGCACCCGGCTCCGGGCCTACCAGGCCCGCCAGGCCCTCCACCGCACGCGGGCGGAGCGCCGCCGACGCGACAACGTGATCGCCGCCGTGGCCGGAGTCGTCGTGATCGCCCTCGCCGTCCTCGCCCAGGTCCTCTACTTCTCCGGCGGACCGGGCACCCCCGTCGCCGAGCCGTCCTCGAGCGCGAGTGCGACCCCGACCCCCGCCGCCACCGGCGAGAACACCGGCGATGTGCCCTCGGCCGACATCGCCGAGGGCCGCGACTGGACCGGTGAGATGACGATCAACACGGACGTACTGGGGATCACGCTCGCCGGCGCTGCGGCCCCGCAGGCCGTCTCCTCCTTCCTCTCCCTCGCGCAGTCGGGCTTCTACGACGGCGTCTCCTGCCACCGCCTGACCACCGAGGGCCTCTTCGTCCTCCAGTGCGGCGACCCCGACGGGGACGGCACCGGCGGACCGGGCTACAGCTACGGCCCCGTCGAGAACGCCCCGGAGGACGGGCTCTACCCCGCGGGGACCATCGCGATGGCGCGGCAGTCGGGCAACGGCTACAGCCAGGGGAGCCAGTTCTTCGTCGTCTACGAGGACACGACCCTCCCCGCCGACGCGGCCGGCGGCTACACCGTGATCGGGCAGGTGACCTCCGGGCTCGACGCCCTCGTGGCCGACGTCGTCGCGAAGGGCACAGCCGACGGATCCACCGACGGCGCTCCCGCCGAGCCGGTCGCGATCACCTCCGTCACGCTCCAGTAGACGCGCTGAGGCCGGCCGCCGCCCACGCGGGCAGGAGCCGGGGGCGCCCCCGTGCAATAGGCTGATCGTCACTGCCCGTTCGCGGCCGAGCGCGGTACCCGGCCTACCGGCCGTCGAGCCCGATCGGCCACCCGACGCGACGGACATCGAACAGCACGACATCGAACAGCAAGGTGAGGCTCCGAGCGATGAGTGACCAGCAGCCGTGGGGACGAGTCGACGACGACGGGACGGTCTACGTCCGAGTCGGAGACGGGGAGCGCGAGGTCGGCCAGTACCCCGACGCCACCCCCGAGGAGGCGCTCGCCTACTACGAGCGCAAGTACACCGAGCTGGCCGGGCAGGTCTCCCTGCTCGAGCAGCGGGCGAAGCGCGGAGCACCCGCCGCGGACGTCGCCCGGACCGTGCAGTCGCTGACCGCGGCGATCGCCGAGGCGCACGCCGTCGGCGATCTCGAGGCCCTGCGGGCCCGCGTCAGCGCACTGAGCGGATCGGTCGAGGACCTCACCGAGCAGCAGGCCGCCGAGTCGAAGGCCGTGCTGGCCGAGGCGCTCGCGTACCGCGAGGCGATCGTGGCCGAGGCCGAGGCCCTCGCGGCCGTCGACCCCGCCAAGACGCAGTGGAAGCAGGCGAGCGCCGCGATCGACGAGCTGTTCGCCCGCTGGCAGAGCCACCAGCAGCAGGGTCCCCGGCTGCCCAAGAACGAGGCCAACGAGCTCTGGCGCCGCTTCCGCGGTGCCCGCACCACGATCGAGCAGAACCGCAAGGCGTTCTTCGCCGACCTCGACTCCGCGCACCGCGAGGCGAAGGCGGCGAAGCAGTCGCTGATCGACCAGGCCGAGGCGCTCGTGCCGCGCGGCGCCGACGCGATCCCGGAGTACCGCACCCTCCTCGAGAGCTGGCGGGTCGCCGGACGCGCCGGCAAGCGGTTCGACGACGCGCTCTGGGCCCGCTTCAAGGCGGCCGGCGATGCGATCTACGGCGCGAAGGCCGAGATCGTCGCGCAGGAGAGCGTCGAGTACACCGAGAACCTCGACCGCAAGCTCGCCCTCCTCGAGGAGGCCGAGCCGCTCCTGCAGGAGCAGGACCGCGAGAAGGCCAAGCGCGCGCTCCTCTCCATCCAGGAGCGATGGGACGAGGTCGGCCGCGTTCCCCGCGAGCAGGTCCGCACGATCGAGGACCGGCTCCGCAAGGTCGAGGCGCACGTGCGCAAGCTCGACGAGGAGCACTGGAACCGCAGCAACCCCGAGCGGAAGGCGCGCTCCGAGGGTCTCGCCTCGCAGCTCACCTCGGCGATCCAGAAGCTGCAGGACGAGCTCGACGAGGCGAAGGCCCGCGGCGACCGCGCGGCCATCGCCCAGGCGCAGGAGGCGCTCGACGCCCGCAAGGTGTGGCTGGACGCCCTGGGCTGATCGGAGGGTCCTCCCTCCCCTGCGCCGATCCCTCCACAGATCGCCGTGAACGCCTCCGGAGGGGAGGCGCGTCGTCCACTCTCGAGGGATGACGCGCCTCCCCTCCGTTCTGCTCCCCGGCCATCTCCCGCTCGCGGAGCTGTGCGCCGCCCGCCTCGACGGCGAGCTCCGCGCTCTCGACGAGGGATTCGTGCTGTGCGATCTGCCGACCGGAGCAGCGGAGCGGGGGGCCGCGCTCCTCGCGGTCCTGCCGCGCGGCACGGTCGCCGACCGCTCGAGCGCCGCCTGGGTGCACGGAGCGACGACCGAGCCGCCCGCGCTGCACAGCGCCTCGATCGACCGCGAGCATCGCCTCCGGCCACAGCCCCGTGCCCGCGTGCGCTTCCACGAGGTCCGGCTGCCCGCCGCGGACGTCGTCTCGATCGGCGGCTGCCCGGTCACGACTCCGGTGCGCACCCTGATCGACCTGACCCGCGTCCCGGACGCCTGCGACGACTCCCTGCTCCGGTCGCTCGCGCTGACGACCGGCACCGCTCTGGAGGACGTCCTCGCCGCACTCGAGTCGGCGGGAAGCGCCGTGGCAGGACGCCGCATCGCCGAACGCCGACTGACGGCCGCGCTGGGCGCGCGGCCGCCGTGAGGGCCTCTCAGCCCGCGTTGACCCGGTACACGTCGTAGACGGCGTCGATGCGCCGGACGGCGTTCAGCACGCGGTCGAGGTGAGTGGTGTCGCCCATCTCGAAGACGAAGCGGCTGATCGCGAGCCGGTCACTGGAGGTCGACACCGTCGCCGAGAGGATGTTGACGTGGTGCTCCGAGAGCACGCGCGTCACGTCGCTCAGCAGACCGGAGCGGTCCAGCGCCTCGACCTGGATCTGCACCAGGAAGATGCTCTTGGAGGACGGCGCCCACTCCACGTCCACGATCCGCTCGGGCTCCTTCAGGAGCTCCTGCACGTTGTGGCAGTTGGCCTGGTGGACCGAGACCCCGGCTCCGCGTGTGACGAAGCCGACGATCTGGTCGCCCGGGACCGGGGTGCAGCACTTCGCGAGCTTGACCAGGATGTCCGGCGCGCCCTTGACCAGGACGCCCGACTCGCTGCTGCGGCTCCGCGGTCGCGGGGAGCGCGGGAGCGTGACCTCGTTCTCGTCCGACTCCGGATCGCCCTGGATCGACGCGACGACCTTCTCGAGCACCGACTGCGTCGACACGTGCCCCTCGCCGACGGCCGCGTAGAGCGCCTCCACGTCGTTGTAGCGCAGCTGGCTCGCCACCTCGGTGAAGGTGTCCTGGCTCATCAGCTTCTGCAGCGGCAGGTTCTGCTTGCGCATCGCGCGGGCGATGGAGTCCTTGCCCTGCTCGATCGCCTCGTCGCGGCGCTCCTTCGTGAACCACTGGCGGATCTTGTTGCGGGCCCGCGGGCTCTGCACGAAGTTCAGCCAGTCCTGGCTCGGGCCGCTGTCGGGGTTCTTCGAGGTGAACACCTCGACGACGTCGCCGGTGGTCAGCGAGGACTCGAGCGGCACCAGACGGCCGTTGACCTTGGCGCCCATCGTGCGGTGGCCGACCTCGGTGTGCACGGCGTAGGCGAAGTCGACCGGGGTCGCTCCGGTGGGCAGGCCGATGACCCGGCCCTTCGGAGTGAAGACGTAGACCTCCTTCGCGCCGATCTCGAAGCGGAGGGAGTCGAGGAACTCGTTCGGGTCGGTCGTCTCGGACTGCCAGTCCGAGAGGTGCGCCAGCCAGGCGAGGTCGGTGTCGTTCGAGCCGGACGTGGGCACCTTGCCCGTCGCCATCTGCTCCTTGTACTTCCAGTGCGCCGCGATGCCGAACTCGGCGTGCTGATGCATCTCGTTGGTGCGGATCTGGATCTCGACGGCCCGGCCCTTGGGGCCGACGACCGTCGTGTGCAGCGACTGGTAGAGGTTGAACTTCGGGGTCGCGATGTAGTCCTTGAACCGGCCCGGCATCGGCGTCCAGCGCGCGTGGATCGACCCCAGCACGGCGTAGCAGTCACGGACCGAGTTCACGAGCACGCGGATGCCGACCAGGTCGTAGATCTCGTCGAACTCGCGGCCTCGGACGACCATCTTCTGATAGATCGAGTAGTACTGCTTCGGACGCCCGACGACGCGCCCGCGGATCTTGCCGGCCCGCAGATCCTCGCCGATCAGGTCGATGACGCTCTGCACGAACTCCTCGCGCTGAGGCGTCCGGCGCTTCACGAGGCTCTCGATCTCGTTGTAGATCTTGGGATAGAGCACCGCGAACGACAGGTCCTCGAGCTCCCACTTGATCGCCTGGATGCCGAGGCGGTGCGCGAGGGGCGCGTAGATCTCGAGCGTCTCGGTCGCCTTGCGGGCGGCGGACTCGGCGGGCACGAAGCCCCAGGTCCGTGCGTTGTGCAGGCGGTCGGCGAGCTTGATGATCAGGACGCGGATGTCCTTCGACATCGCCACGATCATCTTGCGGACCGTCTCGGCCTGGGCGCTGTCGCCGTACTTGACCTTGTCGAGCTTGGTGACGCCGTCGACCAGCATCGCGACCTCGTCGCCGAAGTCGGCGCGGAGCTCGTCGAGCTTGTAGTCGGTGTCCTCGACCGTGTCGTGCAGGAGGGCCGCGGCGATGGTCTTCGAGCCGATGCCGAGATCGGCCAGGATCTGCGCGACCGCGAGCGGGTGCGTGATGTAGGGCTCGCCGCTCCGGCGCTTCTGCCCCGAGTGGGCGCGCTCGGCGACCGAGTACGCGCGCTCGATGAGGGCGATGTCGCTCTTGGGGTGGTGCATCCGCACCGTGCGCACGAGGGTGTCGACCGCACCCGAGGGCTGCGCGCGCGAGAAGATCCGGGGGACCAGTCTGCGCAGGGCAGCGGTCGACGACGTGGTCGTGGTTTCCGTCACGCGGGCATCTCCATCGCCCCATTATCGCGCCTGCGGAACGTGCCGCCGACCGATCCGCCCGGGGCGAAACCCGGAGCCGTCAGTCGATGCGTCCGGGGCGCCCCTCGTCGTCGACGACGTCTCCCCCGGCGGCCGCCCACGCGGTCATCCCGGCGTCGACGTTGGCCGCCTCGTAGCCCGCGCCCTCGAGGGCCTGGACGACCATCGCGGAGCGGACCCCGGAGTGGCAGACGACCAGGATCGGCGCCTCCGCGGGCAGCTCGTCCTGGCGTGCGCCGATCTGGTTCATCGGGATGTGGTGCGCGGCGGCGGCGTGGCCGAGCGCCCACTCGTGCGGCTCCCGGACGTCCAGGAGCCACACCTCGTCGCGCGCGACGAGTCCGACGGCGTCGGCCGCGGAGACCTGCGAGAACTCGGCCATCGCTGCTCCTACGCGCTCTGCTCGACGGCGGGCGTGCCCGCCTTCAGGCGCGCCGCCTCGACGCGCTTGTCATTGCGGGCGACGTCGACCTCCCGGCCGCGCAGCTGCGCGTAGAGGGGCGCCGCGACGAAGATCGTCGAGTACGTGCCGACGATGATGCCGATCAGCAGGGCGAGTGAGATGTCGCGGAGCGTTCCGGCTCCGAGCACGAACGCGCCGATCACGAGGATCGCGCCGACGGGCAGCGCCGCCACGATCGACGTGTTGATCGAGCGGACCAGGGTCTGGTTCTCGGCGAGGTTCACCGTCTCGGCGAACGTCTTCGTCGTGCTGCCCAGCGCCTCGGCCGTGTTCTCGCGGATCTTGTCGAACACCACCACGGTGTCGTAGAGCGAGTAGCCGAGGATCGTCAGGAGGCCGATGACCGCGGCGGGCGACACCTCCGTGCCGGTGATGCCGTAGACGCCGGCGACGATCACGAGGTCGTGCACGAGGGCGACGATCGCGGCGAGCGACATCTTCCAGGTGCGGAAGTAGGCCCACATGGCCAGCGAGGCGAGCACCACGAAGATGATCAGACCGCGCAGGGCCTGCTGCGTGATGTCGTTGCCCCACGATGCTCCGATGAAGGAGGACGTGACCTGGTCGTTCGGGACGTCGTACGCCTCGGCGAGGGAGTTGCGGACCGCGGTCGACTCGTCCGTCGAGAGCTGATCGGTCTGCACGCGGATCGAGTCGTCGCCGACCACCGAGACGCGCGGAACGGTCTCGGGCGAGACCGCGGTGACCGCGTCGGTCGCCGTCGCCTGGTCGAGGCTCGACGGCGAGGAGACCGTGAACTCGGAGCCGCCGGTGAACTCGATGCTGAAGTTGAAGCCGCCGCGGGCGACCGTGCCGAGCACCGTGATCAGGATCAGGACGAGCGAGATCAGGTACCAGGTGCGGCGCCGTCCGACGAAGTCGATCGAGCGCTTGCCGGTGTAGAGGTCGTTGCCGAACTGCGAGAAGCTGGCCATCACGCGTCCTTGGTCGAGTCGGAGGAGCCGGGGGTGCGCGCCGCCTCGGCGGCCTTGCGCTCGGCGATGGTCTGGCGCTTCGCGGCCTCACGGGCGGCGGACGAGCCCTTGCCGGCGACGACGGCGTCCTGCGGACGGAACGCCGCACGGCCCCGGTAGACGGCGCCCAGGGCCCGGGGGTCGAGCCCGGAGAGCTTGTGCCCGTCCGAGAAGAACCGTGTCGTGGCGAGCAGCTGCAGCATCGGGTGCGTGAAGAGGATCACGACCACGAGGTCGATCAGCGTCGTGATGCCGAGGGTGAAGGCGAAGCCGCGGACGCTGCCGACGGCGAGGATGAACAGCACCACCGCCGCGAGCAGGTTCACCATGTCGGAGGCGAAGATGGTGCGCAGCGCACGCCGCCAGCCGGCCTCGACCGCCGACTCCAGGCCGCGACCGTCGCGGAGCTCGTCGCGGATGCGCTCGAAGTAGACGATGAAGGAGTCGGCCGTGATGCCGATCGCGACGATCAGACCCGCGACTCCCGCGAGCGAGAGGCGCAGTCCCTCCCGCCACGAGAGGAGCGTCACGACGAGGTAGGTGACGACCGCGGCGACGATCAGCGACGCGATCGTGACCGCTCCGAGCACCCGGTACTGGGCGAGCGAGTAGACGACGACGAGGATCAGGCCGATCAGGCCCGCGAGCAGACCGCTCGCGAGCTGAGCCGTGCCGAGCGTGGCCGAGATGCTGTCCGAGCTCTGCACCTGGAAGCCGATCGGCAGGGCGCCGTACTTGAGCTGGTCCGCGAGCGTCTTCGACGACTCCTGGGTGAAGGAGCCCGTGATCTGCGCGTTGCCGTCGGTGATCGCGGCGTTGGTGGACGGCGCCGAGATGACGCGTCCGTCGAGCACGATCGCGAACTGGTTCTGCGCGCCCTGCAGGGCGACGAGGCGGGTCGTGACATCCGAGAAGGCGGTGGTCCCGGCGTCGTCGAACGAGAGGTTCACGGCCCAGGTGCCGGTGCTGGCTCCCGACTGCGTCGTGACGAGGCCGTTCGAGGCGTCGGCGATGTCCTCGCCGGTCACCTCGACCGGGCCGAGGATGTACTTGACCGTCCCAGTGTCGTCGCAGGTGATCAGCGGCTGGTCCGCGGGGGCGAGGTTCGGATCCTGGCTGTTGAGGAACGCACAGTCGAACGCGGTGTACTGCGCCTCGAGCGCAGGAGTGATGTACGCGAGGTCGCTGGCGTCGGTCGGCTCCGCGGTGGGCTCGGTCGAGAGCGCGGGATCGACCGGCGTGGGCGTCGGCGAGGACGTGGCGTCGCCTCCGACCGCGCTGTTCGTGGCCTGGCTGCCGACGAGGACGGGGCGGAAGTCGAGCTTCGCCGACGCCTCGATGCGCTGCAGCGTCTCGTCGTCGGGAGTTCCCGGGATGGAGACGACGATGTTGCTCGAGCCCTGGGTCGTGATCTCGGCCTCGGAGACGCCGGACGCGTCGATGCGCTGGCGGATGATCGAGACGGCCTGGGTCAGCTGCTCCGACGAGACCGTGTCACCGTCGTTCAGCTGCGGCTGGAGCACGATCTGCGTGCCGCCCTCGAGGTCGAGGGCGAGCTTCGGAGTCCAGGACCCGCCGCCCCAGAGGACGGCGGCGGTGTTCAGACCGACGAGAGCGAGGATCAGGACACCGAGCCAGCTCAGAGAGCGCCGGGCCTTCCGGACGGGGGTTGATGCGGCCACCCAGGGCTCAGCTTTCTCTTCGGTCGGCGATGACGTGCCGGGACGGACCCGGAGGAACGAGGGGCGGGCCGGGCGCTCGTGCGCCCGTGCCCGCCGAGGAGACTACTGCGCGTCGGGCTTGCGGTCGCGCTCGATCGGGTCGACCAGCGGGTCGGCCTGGTGCGCGGCGTCGCGCTCGCCGAACGCGGGGGCGGTGCCGTCGACGGCGACGGTCTCGTCCTCGTCGGCCGC
The DNA here is from genome assembly GCF_001423055.1 of Rathayibacter sp. Leaf299. Classification (NCBI taxonomy): domain Bacteria; kingdom Bacillati; phylum Actinomycetota; class Actinomycetes; order Micrococcales; family Microbacteriaceae; genus Rathayibacter; species Rathayibacter sp. Leaf299. The sequence continues at coordinate 43,746 of NZ_LMNT01000003.1, read as the reverse complement.
GATCTCGTTCTCGCTCGGGTCGATCAGGCGCGCGATGGCCTGGCGGTGGATCGTCAGCAGCGTGCCGGGCGTCGACTCGATGACGATCTTGTTGGCGTCGTCGTCGATCGAGACGACGGTGCCGAAGAGGCCGGAGCCGGTCATCAGCTCGACCCCCGGGACCAGGTTGTTCTTCATGTTCTCCGCGTCGCGCTGGCGCTTCTTGTTGTTGCGGAACATGAAGATGATCATCACGGCGAGCAGCAGGACGAGCAGGATGATCGTCGGATCCATGGGTGAGCCTTCCGGAGTGGGTGGCGACTCCGCGCGGCGTCTCAGCCGGGTGCGCGGGATCGAGCGGCCCGTCGGGCCTTGAAGATTATAGGTCATCCCCGAAGAGCGACTGCTGGGACCCGGCGGCCCCGCGCGGGTCGAGCCCGAAATGCCGCCAGGCCGCGGGAGTGGCCACGCGGCCGCGCGGAGTGCGGGTCAGCAGGCCGATCCGCACGAGGAAGGGCTCGACCACCGCCTCGACGGTCTCGGCCTCCTCCCCCACCGAGACGGCGAGGGTGTTGAGCCCGACGGGCCCGCCGTCGAACCGGGTCAGCACGATCTCCATGACGGCGCGGTCGAGGCGGTCGAGGCCGAGCGCATCGACGTCGTAGAGATCGAGCGCGGCCCGGACGGCCGTGACGTCGGCGCGGCCGCCGTGCACGAGGGCGAAGTCGCGCACGCGCCGCAGCAGACGGTTCGCGATGCGGGGCGTGCCCCGGCAGCGACCGGCGATCTCGGCGATCGCGTCCGAGTCGATGTCGAGCTCGAGCAGCCGGGCGGCGCGGGCGAGGACCTGGCGCAGCTCGTCCTCGGCGTAGAACTCGAGGTGCGCGGTGAAGCCGAAGCGGTCGCGGAGGGGGTTCGGGAGCAGGCCCGACCGTGTGGTGGCCCCGACGAGCGTGAACGGGGCGAGGTCGAGCGGCACCGACGTCGCTCCGGCGCCCTTGCCGACCATGATGTCGATCCGGAAGTCCTCCATCGCGAGGTAGAGCATCTCCTCGGCGGAGCGCGCCATGCGGTGGATCTCGTCGATGAAGAGGATCTCGCCGGGCAGGAGCGACGACAGGACGGCGGCGAGGTCGCCGGCGTGCTGGATCGCCGGGCCGCTCGAGAGGCGCAGCGGCGACGAGCTCTCCTCCGCGACGATCATCGCGAGAGTGGTCTTGCCGAGGCCGGGAGGACCGGCGAGCAGGATGTGGTCGGGCGTCCGCGCCTGCATCGCCGCGGCCTTCAGCAGCAGCTCGAGCTGCCCGCGGACCTTGCGCTGCCCGACGAACTCGCTGAGGCTCTTGGGCCGCAACGCGCCCTCGAAGGCGATCTCGGCCTCGGAGACGACCTCGGGCCCGAGCAGTCCGTCGCCGCTCACGAGCGGGCCGCCGGCCCGAGTCGGGCGAGTGCGAGGCGCAGGAGCGCCTGCACGTTCGTGGCGTCGGACGCCTGGGCGTCGAGGAGGATCTCGTCGACCACCTCGGCCGCGATGCGCTCGGGCCAGCCGAGGCCGACGAGCGCCGACAGCACGCTCTGCGCGGCGGTCGCTCCCGGCCCCGAGCCGCGGGCGGCGCGCGGGCGGACCGCGAGCTTGCCCGCGAGCGACAGGATGATGAGCTTCGCCGTCTTCGGGCCGATGCCCGAGACCTTGCGGAACACAGCGTCGTCCTCGTCGGCGACCGCCTGCGCGACGCGCTCGGGCTCGACAGCCCCGAGGACCCCCAGAGCCGACTTCGGCCCGACTCCGGTCACCGCGATGAGGAGCTCGAAGATCTCGAGCTGCTCCTCGTCCGGGAAGCCGTAGAGCGTGAGCGAGTCCTCGCGGACGATGAGCGTGGTCGTGACCGTCGTCTCGTCGCCGACGCGCATCTCGAGCGCGTGCTGCGGAGTCACGTTGACCGCGTAGCCGACGCCGTGGACGTCGATCACGGCGAGACTCCCGCGGGCGGAGAGGACGGTGCCGCGGAGGGAGGAGATCACCGCGTCAGTCTAGATGCTCGAACAGGCGTTCGAGTGGAGGCCTCCGCGGCGCGCCACGCACGCTGCGCCGGCGTCTCCCCCTCCGTCGCGGACGACGGCCCGGCGGCGAGCGGAGCCCGCCACGCGTGGCAGACCGCGAGGGCCAGCGCATCGGCCGCGTCGGCCGGAGTCGGAGGCGTGTCCAGGCGGAGTACGCGCTGGATCATCGCGGTGACCTGCCGCTTGTCGGCGGCTCCGTAGCCGGTGACCGCGGCCTTCACCTCGCTCGGCGTGTGCATGCCGACCGGGAGGGAGCGGCGGGCCGCCGCGACGAGCGCCACTCCGCTGATCTGGGCTATGCCCATGACGGTGCGCACGTTGTTCTGCGCGAAGACGCGTTCGATCGCGACGGCGTCCGGGCGGTGCTCGTCGAGGAGCGCCTCGATGCCGTCGCCCAGCGCCAGCAGGCGCCGCTCGAGCGGGTCGTCGACGGGAGTGCGCAGCACGCTGACGTGCACCAGAGTGGCCCGCCGATCGCGGGCGACGTCGACGATGCCGACGCCGCACCGGGTGAGCCCCGGATCGATCCCGAGGACGCGCATCAGCGCGCGCCTCCCCGTCGACCCGGGGTCACCGGGTCACTCCTCGTTCTCGAGCTCGGCGCGCACCTCAGCGGTGATGTCGAGGTTCGTGTAGACGTTCTGCACGTCGTCCGAGTCCTCGAGCGCGTCGATCAGCCGGAACACCTTCCGGGCGGTCTCGGCGTCGGCCTCGACCTGGAGCGACGCGACGAACTCGACATCGGCGGAGTCGTAGTCGATGCCCGCCTCCTGCAGCGCCGACCGGGCCGGCACGAGCTCGCTCGGCTCGACACGGACCTCGAAGCTCTCGCCGTGGTCGAGGACGTCGTCGACGCCGAAGTCGAGGACCGCGCCGAGGACGTCGTCCTCGGTGACGCTCTCGCCGTGGGGCACGCTGATGACGCCCTTCCGCGCGAAGTTGTAGGCCACGCTGCCCGGGTCGGCCATGGTGCCGCCGTTGCGGGTCATGGCGGTGCGGACGTCGGCCGCCGCGCGGTTCTTGTTGTCGGTGAGGCACTCGACGAGCAGGGCGATGCCGTTCGGGCCGTACGCCTCGTACATGATCGTCGTGTAGTCGATGACCTCGCCGGTGAGGCCGGCGCCGCGCTTGATCGCGCGGTCGATGTTGTCGTTCGGGACCGACGTCTTCTTCGCCTTCTGCACGGCGTCGACGAGCGTCGGGTTGCCTGAGAGGTCGGCTCCGCCGATCTTGGCGGCGACCTCGATGTTCTTGATCAGCTTGGCGAACGACTTCGCGCGACGCGAGTCCTTGATCGCCTTCTGGTGCTTGGTCGTGGCCCACTTGGAATGCCCGGACACGGTGCTCCCTCGGAAAATCGTCGTAATGCGACCCCCGCAGGCGCCGCTGATAGCTGGATCAGTCTAATCCGGAGCCGGCTGTGCTGATTCGGAGCCGGTCCCTGCCCGGCTCCGCGCGGTCGGCTTCCGAGGGTGGTCGCGCAGGAAGAGCGTCCTGCGTCCGGCTACGCCGATCCGCTCGCACGCGGATCGCCGGTTCGCCTCGACCTGGAGAGAGCCGGCCCCCGCCAATTACGGCGCCCACTCGGAGCCGGTCCTCGCCCGGCTCCACGCAGTCGGCAGCGCTTCTCCAGAGCCGGTCCCCGCCCGGCTCCAGGCGGTCCACAGCGCTTCTCGGAGCCGGTCCCCGCCCGGCTCCACGCGGTCGGCTTCCCGAGGCGGTCCCGCAGGTGGAGCGTCCTGCGTCCGGCTACGCCGATCCGCTCGCACGCGGATCGGCGGTTCGCCTCGCGCGGTGATCGGGCTGCCGCTCGCAGGACAGGGTCCGATGCGGGCGTCGGGGCCAGGACGCTCCCGCAGGATCGGGAAGGTGGGTCTCGATACGGCGCTGCGCACCTACTCGACCAGCAGGGGGGGGTGTGGCCGTGAAGCAGCGGCGGTGGGATGCCGGACGGACGGACGCGGCGTCGGCTCCCGCACGATCGGTGAGGGTGCGCCTCCTGAGATCCCCACCTCCTTGCTGGTCGAGTAGCCCCGAAGGGGCGTATCGAGACCCGCGTCCTCCAGAAAATCCGCCGTTTCCCCGCCCTGCACTGGCACCGAAGGCGCCCCCTCCGCTCGATACGGCGCTGCGTGCCTGCTCGACCAGCAGCAGGCAGTGTCCCGACTGGCAGGGGCCGGATCGGCGACCACCCGCGAGCCGAACCGGCGATTCGCGTGCCAGCGAATCGCCGTAGGCGTTCGCAGGACGCTCCACCTGCGCGACCACGCCGAGAAGCCGACTGCGCCGAGCCGGGCAGGGACCGGCTCGGACAGGGGAACCGCGCCGACTGCGCCGAGCCGGGCAGGGACCGGCTCGGACGCGGTTGCTGAAGCAGCCGGCTGCGCCGGCTACTTCAGCAACCGCGAGAGAACCCTGTCCGCGAGGGGCTTCCCGTTGGTCTGGCAGGTGGGGCAGTACTGGAGGGTGGAGTCGGCGAAGATCACCTGGCGGATCGTGTCGCCGCAGACGGGGCAGGCCTCGCCGGTTCGACCGTGCACGCGCATGCCGAGCTTCTTCTCCTTCTTGAGGTCGGCGGCGTGCAGCCCTTCGGCCCGGCCGAGCGCCTCCTCGAGGGTGTAGCGCAGAGCCGAGTAGAGGCGGTCGAGCTCCTCGGCGGTGAGCGTCGCGGGCTTGAACGGCGACATGCGTGCGACGTGCAGGATCTCGTCGGAGTAGGCGTTGCCGATACCGGCGATCCGCGACTGGTCGCGCAGCACGCCCTTCAGCTGGGCGCGACCGGCGGTCGCCAGGATCGCACCGAGGATCTCGCGGGTGAAGGCGGGGTCCAGCGGATCGGGTCCGAGTCGGGCGACGCGCTCGACGTCGCGCGGGTCGGCCACGATCGAGAGGGCGAGGCTCTTCTTGGTACCCGCCTCGGTCACGTCGATCCCGGAGCCGTCCTCGAGGACGAAACGGGCGGCGAGCGGTCCGCGGCCGGGCTTCACGGGAGCGGTCGGCCGCTCGGGGCGCCAGCGCACCCAGCCCGCGCGGGCCAGATGCAGGAGCACGTGCGCGTCGCCCACCGCGAAGTCGAGGAACTTACCGTGCCGCTCGACTCCGTGCACCGGCTGCCCGGCAAGGGAGGACGGAGGGATCGCGACGGTCTTGAGCGCCGAGATCGCGAACACGTCGAGCCGTTCGAGGACGTGACCGCCGAGCCGCCCGTCGAGATCGCGCGCGAGCGCCTGCACTTCGGGGAGTTCGGGCATGGCCCTACACTGCCGCGCACCACCGACGCGGTCCACCCCCGCGCGACGGTCAGGCTCCGAAGCGCGTCGCCGCGACCTTCCGCAGGAACAGCTCGTGGAAGCGGTAGTCCCCCGTGATCTCCGGGTGGAACGACGTGCCCATCAGGTTGCCCTGCTCGACCGCGACGACCCGGCCGTCCGCGATCGCCGCGAGGGCGGTCGCCCGCTCCCCCAGCTCCTCCACGATGGGCGCGCGGATGAAGACCGCGTGCACGGGAGGGTCGCCGATCACCGGCACGTCGAGGTCGGTCTCGAAGGAGTCGAGCTGGTTGCCGAAGGCGTTGCGGCGCACGGTCACGTCGAGGCCGCCGAAGCTGTGCTGGCCCTCGATCCGGTCGAGCACGCGGTCGGCGAGCATGATCAGGCCGGCGCAGGTGCCGTAGACGGGCAGGCCCGCCGCGATCGCCTCGCCGATCGGCTCCGCGAGTCCGAAGAGCCGCGAGAGCTTGTCCATGACCGTCGACTCGCCGCCGGGGATGACGAGGCCGGCGACCGAGGCGAGCTCGGCCGGGCGGCGCACGAGCACCACCTCCGCGCCGAGCTCGCGCAGCACGGCCGCGTGCTCGCGGAAGTCGCCCTGGAGCGCCAGGACGCCGACCCGGAGCCCCTCGAGGGACTCGCGGGTCTCGCCCTCCCCCGCGACGCGGGGCCCGGTGCTACCAGCCACGCTCGGAGAGGCGGTGCGGCGCGGGGACGTCGGACACGTTGATGCCGACCATCGCCTCGCCGAGTCCGCGGGACGCCTCCGCGATGACCTTCGCGTCGTCGTAGAAGGTGGTCGCCTTGACGATCGCCGCGGCGCGCTTGGCCGGGTCGCCCGACTTGAAGATGCCGGAACCGACGAAGACGCCGTCGGCGCCGAGCTGCATCATGAGCGCCGCGTCGGCCGGAGTGGCCACGCCACCCGCCGTGAACAGCACGACCGGGAGCTTGCCGGTCTGCGCGATCTCGGCGACGAGGTCGTAGGGCGCCTGCAGCTCCTTGGCCGCGACGTACAGCTCGTCCTTGGTCATCGCCTTGAGGCGGTTCACCTCGGCCGAGATGGTGCGGATGTGCTTGGTGGCCTCGGAGACGTCGCCGGTGCCGGCCTCCCCCTTGGAGCGGATCATCGCCGCGCCCTCGGTGATGCGGCGCAGCGCCTCGCCGAGGTTCGTCGCTCCGCAGACGAAGGGGACGGTGAACTTCCACTTGTCGATGTGGTTCACGTAGTCGGCCGGCGAGAGGACCTCGGACTCGTCGATGTAGTCGACGCCGAGCTCCGAGAGCACCTGCGCCTCGACGAAGTGGCCGATGCGGGCCTTCGCCATGACGGGGATCGAGACGGAGGAGACGATCGCGTCGATCAGGTCGGGGTCGCTCATCCGCGCGACGCCGCCCTGCGAGCGGATGTCGGCCGGGACGCGCTCGAGCGCCATGACGGCGACGGCGCCGGCGTCCTCGGCGATGCGGGCCTGCTCGGCCGTGACGACGTCCATGATCACGCCGCCCTTGAGCATCTCGGCGAGACCGCGCTTGACGCGGCTCGAGCCGAACTGCTCGGACGCGGCGGAGGAGGAGGGAGTGGTGGTGTCGGTCATGATCGCGGGTCCTGTTTCTCTGCTGTGTCTCCAGCCGACGGCTGGGCTCTGTCGCCCGCCGACGGCTGGGCTCTGTCTGGGCCGACGGCCGGGCGGCGTCTCGCGTCGGAGGCGCTGCCGCTCGTGCCGCCGACAGCGCCGTCCAGTCTACCGAGGTCCGCCTGCGCGGACCCCGCCTACTCGGCGGGCCAGGCGGCGGCGATGCTCGCGCGGACGTCGCCCAGGAGCTGCGGCAGCGCCTTCGTCCGGGCGATGATCGGGAAGAAGTTCGCGTCGGTCGCCCAGCGCGGAACCACGTGCTGGTGCAGATGCGCGGCGATACCGGCTCCGGCGACCGCGCCCTGGTTCATCCCGAGGTTGAAGCCGTCGTTGTTCGACACCTCGCGGATCACGCGCATCGCGGTCTGCGTGAGGGCGCCGATCTCGGCCACTTCTTCCGGGGTGGCCTCGTCGTACAGCGGGATGTGGCGGTACGGGCAGACGAGGAGGTGGCCGGAGTTGTACGGGAAGAGGTTGAGCAGCACGTACGCGTGCTCGCCTCGGGCGACGATCAGCGCCTCCTCGTCGCTCAGCGTGGGCGCGACGCAGAACGGGCAGTCGTCGGCTCCGGGCTGCCCCTTCTGGATGTAGACCATGCGGTGCGGGGTCCAGAGGCGCTGGAACTCGTCGGGGACGCCCGCGAGGCGCGCCGACCCCTCCGCTCCCTCGGGGACGAGCTCGTCCACGCTCACACCTGCGCCTTCGACGCGATCGCCTCGCGGATGCGCGCCACGGCGTCGGCGACGGGGATGCCGTTCTCCTGGGTGCCGTCGCGGAAGCGGAAGCTGACCGCGCCGGCGTCGCGGTCCTTCTCGCCGACGATGATCTGGAACGGCACCTTCTGCAGCGTGGCGTTGCGGATCTTCTTCTGCATCCGGTCGCTGGAGTAGTCGATCTCGGCGCGGACGCCGGCGCGCTTGAGCTCGCCCACGACCTCCTCGAGGTAGGGCAGGTACTCGTCCGCGATCGGGATGCCGACGACCTGCACGGGCGAGAGCCAGACGGGGAACGCCCCGGCGTAGTGCTCGGTGAGGATCGCGAAGAAGCGCTCGATCGAGCCGAACAGCGCGCGGTGGATCATCACGGGGCGCTTCTTGGTGCCGTCGGACGCGGTGTACTCCAGCTCGAAGCGCTCGGGCTGGTTGAAGTCGAGCTGGATCGTCGACATCTGCCAGGTGCGGCCGATCGCGTCGCGCGCCTGCACCGAGATCTTCGGACCGTAGAACGCGGCTCCGCCCGGATCCGGGACCAGCTCGAGACCCGACTCCACCGCGACCGCGCGGAGCGACTCGATGGCCGCCTCCCACTGCTCGGGGGCGCCGACGAACTTCGGGTTGCCCTCCTCGTTGGTGGACAGCTCGAGGTAGAAGTCGTTGAGGCCGTAGTCGCGGAGGACCTGGAGCACGAACTCGAGGTTGCGGGTGAGCTCCGCCGCCACGTCCTCCTGCGTCACGTAGATGTGCGCGTCGTCCTGGGTGAGCCCGCGCACGCGGGTGAGGCCCTGCAGGGTCCCGCTCTTCTCGTAGCGGTAGACGGTGCCGAACTCGGCCAGGCGCAGGGGCAGCTCGCGGTAGCTGCGGCCGCGCGAGCGGAAGATCAGGTTGTGGAACGGGCAGTTCATGGGCTTGAGGTAGTAGTCCTGGCCCTGGCGGGTGACGTTGCCGTCCTCGTCCTGCAGCTCGTCGAGGTGCATCGGGGGGAACATGCCCTCGGAATACCACTGCAGGTGCCCGCTGGTGGTGAAGAGGTCGCCCTTGGTGATGTGCGGCGTGTACACGAGCTCGTAGTCGTGCGCGAGCAGCTGCTCCCGCATGTACTGCTCGATCTCGTAGCGGATGATGCCGCCCTTGGGGTGGAACACCGCGAGACCGGAGCCGATCTCGTCCGGGAACGAGAACAGGTCGAGCTCGTGCCCGAGCTTGCGGTGGTCGCGGCGCGCGGCCTCCTCGAGGCGGGCCTGGTGCGCGCGCAGCTCGTCCTTCGTCGGCCAGGCCGTGCCGTAGACGCGCTGCAGCTGGGGGTTCTTCTCGGAGCCGCGCCAGTAGGCGGCGGCGTTGCGGGTGAGCGCGTAGCCGTTGCCGATCATGCGGGTGTTGGGCAGGTGCGGACCGCGGCAGAGGTCCTTCCAGACCGTCTCGCCCGAGCGCGGGTCGACGTTGTCGTAGATCGTCAGCTCGGCGCCGCCGACCTCGACGGACTCCTCGTCACCGCCGCTGCCCTTGATGCCGATGAGCTCCAGCTTGTAGGGCTCGCCGGACAGCTCGGCGCGGGCCTCGTCCTCGGTCACCACACGGCGCACGAAGCGCTGCCCCTGGCGGACGATGCGGTCCATCGCCTTCTCGAGCGCCTTCATCGCCTCGGGCGTGAAGGGCTCCTCGACGTCGAAGTCGTAGTAGAAGCCGTCGGTGACGGGCGGGCCGATGCCCAGCTTCGCCTCCGGGTTGATCTGCTGCACCGCCTGGGCGAGCACGTGCGCCGCGGAGTGGCGGAGGATGTTCAGCCCGTCCGGCGAGGAGATCAGGATCGGCTCGATGCGGTCGCCCGGCACGACGTCGGCGGCCAGGTCCTTCAGCTCGCCGTTGACCCGGATCGCGACGACGGCCCGGTCGGAGAAGTGCGTGAAGCCCGTCCCGGCCTCGGTCACCACCGCGACGGACTCGTTCTCGGACGGATTCGACGGTTCGTTCGACACGCGCGGACACTCCTCAGGGCTTCGCCAACCCCTCGACTTTAGTCGCCCGTGTGCGCCGGGACGTTCCGGAGCCGGCTGCGGCAGCGACGGACGGACGTCAGCCGAGCACGGCCCGGACGCGCTCGTCCAGACCGCGGAGGGCGTCGACGAGCTCGCCGCGGTCGGCCCCGTCGAGCAGCAGGTCGTTCTGCACGAGGTGGCGCACGAGGACGGCCTCGACCCCCTCGGGGAGGGCGTCCGAGACGAGGGCGCCCTCGAGGACGGCGAGGACCGCCACCACCGCGAGGGCGTCGTCGACGGAGAGCGGCAGCGCGCTGCGGTCCGTGTCCATGCATCCGATCCCGGACGCAGGTCGCGTGCGTCCGTCTGGGTCCCCTCCACCCTGGCAAAACCCTCGGCGGAGAGAGCCGGAGAACGCCCGGCGGCTTCGTTTCCCGTACAGGCCCGCGGACGGGCGGGCTCCGCTCCTCGGGCTCGACTCCGCGCTGGTACGGTGTGCGAGACCGGCCCGGCACGCTGTACCGGAACACCGTGCCAGTGTCGGGGTGGGACGCGGACAGACCGATCAGGAGGAGGATCCGATGAACCGACGCGAGGAGATCCTCCGGGCGGCCCGGGCGCTCGCAGCCGAGCACGGAGTCGCGGCGCTGAGCGTCCGTGCCGTCGCGGCGCGCGCGGGCATCGGGGCCAGCACGCTGCGCCACCACTTCCCCACGCAGCGTGCTCTCTACGACGCGGTGGTCGCGGAGCTCTTCGACCCCGGTCTCGGCGATCTGCGGATCGACGACCGGCGCGTCGATCCGCTCGAGAGACTGCTGGAGTGCGTCGGGCAGTTCCTTCCGGCCGAGGACGCCCCTCCCGCCCTGGGCGGCTGGTTCGCGCTCCACGCGGCGTCCGCCGGTCCGGGCTCGACGGAGCAGGGCCGCGCTCTGGTCGCCGCCCTCGACGCGAGCAGCCGCGCGAGCACCGTGCGCTGGATCGATCTGCTCGCCGAGGAGGGCGTGCTGCGGCGCGGTCCGCTCGAGCAGCACGTGGAGCTGATCCTCGCGCTCGTCGACGGACTGCGGCTGCGGATGCTCGTGCGCGGGAGCGGGACCACTCCGGGCCGAGCGCTCGTCCTCCTGGCGGCGACCCTCGAGCGGGCCGTGATCCGCGACTGATCGTCAGTCCGAGGCGCGGAGTCGTGTCGCCAGCGCGTCGAGCTCCCGACCGAGCACGTCGGACTCCTGCGCGGCGAGTGCGCGGGCGAGCGCGTCCCGCTGCCGATCGTCGAGGGCGTCCGCCGCGACGAGCCCTTCCAGCATCGAGACGAGATCGGCGAGTGCCGCCGCGTCCCGTCGATCGAGCCCGTCCATCACGCCTCCTCGCGCCCGGGACAGTCTGCGCGCGGACCACCGGGGAGCGCTCCCCCCGGTGCGCGTTCGGTACAGCGCCGCTGGCAACCCTCTTGTCGATGATCCGGATCCGGCGTGGGCTGGACTCCTCCCACCGCCGCCGTGCGGCTTCTCGACGAAAGGCGCAGCCATGCTCTCCGACTCACCCATCGGCCCCGTCCTCCTCTCCCAGGACCTCGCCGCCTCGCGCGCGTTCTACGCCGACGCCCTCGGCCTGGAGGTGCTGGAGGAGTCCGACTCCGCCATCGCCTACTCGACGGGAGGGACGCGCCTGACGGTCACCGCCAGCACGACGGGCTCGAAGGACGAGCAGACGAAGGCGGCCTGGCGCGTCGAGGACCTCCGCGCCGAGCTCGACGCCCTCGCGGCGCGCGGAGTGACGCCGGAGGACTACGACAGCGACGAGCTGCGCACCGTCGACGGCGTCGCCGATCGCGGCAGCGTCTGGGCGGCCTGGATCCTCGACCCCGACGGCAACGCGCTGGGCATCGAGCAGCCGAAGGACTGACCGTCGAGGCGATCAGCGCGCCCTAGAATCGCCCCATGTCCGACGACTCCCCCCGCACTCCCGCGCCCGGATGGTATCCGCACCCCGCCGACATCGGCTCGGAGCTCTACTGGGACGGCTCGGCCTGGACCGACCGGTCACGGCCCTCCGCTCCGCAGGCCCCGCTCTACGGCACGCCGAGCGCGCCCCAAGCCGGTTCGCCCGGAACGGCGTACGGCACCCCTCCGGCAGCGCCTTACGGCACGGACCCGGCGGTCCCGTCCGCACCGTACGGAGCGGACCCGTACTCGGCCGCCCCGTACGGAGCGAACCCGTACGCCGCGAACCCGTACGACTCCACCGCCGCCTCCGGCCGCAACCCGATGGCCGTCGCGAGCCTCGTGATGGGGATCCTCAGCCTCGTGTTCAACGTCCTGTTCGTCCCCTCGATCCTCGCCATCGTCTTCGCGGTCCGTGGCCGGGCCGCGGCGACGGCGACCGGGATCGGACGGGGCATGGCGACCGCCGGTCTGATCACGGGCATCGTGGGCATCGCCGTCGGCGGCCTCATGTTCCTCGTCAACGTCGCCGGGTTCCTCGCCCAGCTCGGCAGCTGAGCCGGGTGCGCCGCCCCGGCCCCTCCTCGATGCGCCGATGACGCCGCGCCGGAGCGCCCCTTGGCTCTTCGTCGTCGCCGTCTCGCTCGTCGCCCTGGTCCTCCGCGGCCCGATCGTGGCGGTCGCCCCGGTGATCGACGCCGTCCGCGACGACCTGGCCCTGTCCTCCGGTCAGGCCGGGATCCTCACGAGCATCCCCGTGCTCTGCTTCTCTCTGGCGACCCCCCTCGCCCTCCTCGTCATCCGGCGCGCCGGACCGGACGCCGCCGTGACGGCGACGGTCCTCGGCGTCGCCCTAGCCACCGTCGTCCGCTCGGCCGGCGACACCGTCGCGGTCGTCGCGGGGACGATCCTCGTCGGCGTCTTCATCACGATCGGCAACGTCGTCGTCCCGGTCGTCATCCGGCGCGACGTCCCTGCCCGGCGGGTCGACCTCACCACGGGCGTCTACACGGCGGCGCTCAACATCGGCTCGACGATCACCTCCCTCGGCACCGCGCCCCTGGCGAACGCGCTCGGCTGGCGCGGGGCCCTGCTGGCCTGGCTCCTCCTGTCGGCACTCGCACTGCTGGGCTGGCTCGCCGTCGCGGGCCCCTCCGGCGCGTTCCGGCCCGTCCCCCGGCCGGTGCCGCCCGCCGGCCTCGCCGCCGCTCCCCCGCGCGTCTTCCGCAGCGCCACGGTGCTCGCGCTCGCGGTCTGCTTCTCGAGCCAGGCGTTCTCCTACTACGGCGTGACCGCGTGGCTGCCGAGCCTCCTCGTCGACCGCAACGGCTTCTCGGTCGAGACCGCCGGAGCGAGCTCCTCCGTCTTCCAGGTCGCCGCCGTCGTGGGTGCGCTCGGCGTCCCGCTGCTCGTCCGCCGGCTCGCGCCGCTGGGCAGCATCGCGCTCGTCGGCTCACTCTGGTGCACGGTCCCCGCCGGCCTGCTGCTCGCGCCCGACCTCTGGGCGCTGTGGTGCGCTCTGGGCGGCATCGCGCAGGGCGGCGGATTCACGGTGGTGTTCGTCCTCGTGGTCCGGCTCTCGCAGTCCGACGCCCACGCCTCCCGGCTCTCGGCGACCGTCCAGGGCATCGGCTACGCGGTCGCCGCGACGGCGCCCACCGTCCTCGGCATCGCGCACGACACGAGCGGCGGGTGGGACGCTCCCCTGCTCGTCGTCCTCGCGTCGACGACCTCGTTCCTCGTCTTCGGCACGATCGCCGCCGCGAGGCAGCGGCGGGCCCCGCGACCCCCGGTCGGCTGAGCGCCGCCTGACAGCGCGGGGCACCGCCGTCAAGGGCCACCGCCGGATCGCCGAGCGCCGTAGCGTGGCCGCATGGCCGAGAAGAGCACGACCCGCGAGAAGAGCGCGCCCGCACCCGACGACAGGCGCAAGCCCGACGAGCTGAGCGACCTGACGAAGCGGTCGTGGGGCTACGTGCTGAAGAAGACGATGCGCGAGTTCGGCGCCGACCAGTGCACCGACCTCGCCGCAGCACTCACGTACTACGCCGTCCTCGCACTGTTCCCGGCGCTGCTGGCGATCGTCTCGGTCCTCGGCCTCTTCGGCCAGGCGCAGGCCACCACCGACACCGTGCTCGAGCTGGTCGGGAACCTCGCCTCCGCTCAGGTCGTCGACGTCCTGCGCGAGCCCATCCAGTCGCTGACGAGCTCTCCGGCCGCGGGAGTCGCGTTCGTCACCGGTATCGTCGGCGCCCTCTGGTCGGCATCCGGCTACGTCGGCGCGTTCGGCCGCGCCATGAACCGCGTCTACGAGATCGACGAGGGCCGCCCGTTCTGGAAGCTGCGCCCGACGATGCTCGGCGTGACGCTCGCCACGGTCGTGCTGATCGTCGTCGCCGCGCTGATCCTCGTGCTCAGCGGCCCCGTGGCCGAGGCCGTGGGCGACGTGGTCGGCCTCGGCTCCTCCGCTCTGCTGGTCTGGAACATCGCGAAGTGGCCCGTGCTGCTCGTCATCGCGATCGTGATCGTCGCGATCCTCTACTACTGGGCGCCGAACATCCGTCAACCGAAGTTCCGCTGGATCGGAGCGGGCTCGGTCCTCGCTCTGCTGATCTGGCTCGTCGCCTCGATCGGCTTCGGCTTCTACGTCGCCAACTTCTCGAACTACGACAAGACCTACGGCTCGCTCGGCGCGGTGATCGTCTTCCTCCTCTGGATCTGGATCACCAACATCGCGCTGCTCTTCGGAGCGGAGTTCGACGCGGAGCTCGAGCGCGGTCGCGAGCTGCAGGCGGGCATCGAGGCGGAGGAGACCATCCAGCTCCCGCCGCGCGACACCGCCGCCAGTGAGAAGAAGGCGGCCGTGCACGAGCAGGACCTGCGCGACGGCCGGTGGCTGCGACTCGCGTCCGAGAACAAGGAGTCGGCGCAGGACGAGACGAAGGACGACTCCGCGAAGTGAGCCGCGGGTCTCAGGACTCCGCGGCCCAGAGCGCGCGGTAGGCGGCGGCGCGCTCCTCGTCCGGCGCGATGCCGTACTCCTCGAGCAGGAGGCCGGTGAATCCGTCTCCGTAGTTCCAGTCGAGGCTCATCGCCGCGACGGCGAGGTCGGCCCAGCGGTCGCCCACTCCGAGGTCGCCGAGGTCGACCGTGCCGCTCCAGGCTCCGTCGTCGCCGATCAGCGTGTTGGGCGCGCAGGCGTCGCCGTGGACGAGCACGGGCCGCTCGGGCTCCGGTGCCGCCCCGCGGTGGAACCAGGAGTCGCGGCGGAGCTCCTCCGGCAGATCACCGGCGGGGACGGCGTGCAACGCCCGGAGGTTCTGCGCGATCGCCCGCACCGCCGTCTCGGGCCGCGCCAGCCAGAGCGGGTCGACGGCGCTGCACCCAGAGACCGGCGCCGTGAGCAGCCACTGGCCGCCGTCCTCGTCCCCCTCGTCGAGCACGCGGGGCGACGGGTGATGGCCCTCCAGCCAGCGCAGCCGCGCCGATTCGCGCCGCAGGTCGATGCCGGTGCCCGCGGGATTCCACTTGAGGTACCCGGTCGGAACGCGGAAGGTCAGCCCGCCGGCCTGGTTGCGCCACGCGAGCTCCGGACCGCCACCGCCGAGCCGTCGGGCTATCGCAGGGATCGCCGCACCCTCGAGCGAGTACTGCCGCGAGAGGTCCGGACCGGTCATCCCGCCAGCCTAGGCACTGCGCGAGCCCTGTGGTCCGACCACATGCTACGGTGTGGTCAGACCACACGAGGAGGAGCGGGATGAGCGACACCGGCGAACGCGCGTGGGAGGCCGTCCTCGCCCACGTCGAGGGCCTCCTGCTCACCGGAGCGCTCGCGCCCGGTGACCGCCTCCCGGGTGAGCGCGCCCTCGCCCTCGAGCTCGGAGTCGGCCGGTCCTCGGTCCGCGAGGCCGTCCGCGTCCTCGAGGTGATGGGGCTGGTGCGCACGCGCTCCGGCTCCGGGCCGGCGGCGGGCGCCGTGATCGTGGCGCGGCCGACCGGAGGGATGAGCGCACTGCTGCGCCTCCAGGTCGCCGCGAGCGGTTTCGCGGTGGAGGACGTCGTCCGCACCCGGCTCGTGCTCGAGACCGCCGTCGTCGACGACCTGGCCCGGACCCACCGTCCGGCTCTGGGCGAGAGCCGCGAGCTCCTCGATGCGATGGATGCCGAGGTGCTCGACCACGACGCGTTCCTCGCCCTCGACGCGCAGTTCCACCTCTCGCTCGCCGAGGCGTCCGGGAACGCGGTGATCGCGGCGATGACCGCGGGCCTGCGCGACGCGGTCGAGAGCTACGTGATCACCGCCGCGCGCACCCTGCCCGACTGGCCGCGGACCCGGGATCGACTCCGCTCGGAGCACCGCGCCCTGGTCGCCGCGATCGCGGCCGCCGACCCCGACCGCGCCCGCGCGCTCGTCGAGGCCCACATCTCCGGCTACTACGCCGAGACCCACCTGACACCCACCGGAGCGGAGAAGGACTGACCATGGTCGACCGACGAATCCCGAAGGTGCGCGACCTCGCGCCCCTCATGCAGTTCAAGAAGCCCGAGCTCGACCTCAAGAAGGCCCGGCTCGACAAGGCGCTGACGATCCACGATCTCCAGCGCATCGCGAAGCGCCGGACGCCCAAGGCGGCGTTCGACTACACGGAGGGAGCCGCCGAGGCCGAGATCTCGCTGGGCCGTGCGCGCCAGGCGTTCGAGGACATCCAGTTCAACCCGGCGATCCTGCGCGACGTCTCGGAGGTCAGCACCGGCTGGGACGTCCTCGGCGCTCCCGTCTCGCTCCCCTTCGGCATCGCGCCGACCGGCTTCACCCGGATGATGCAGACCGAGGGCGAGATCGCCGGCGCGCGCAACGCGGCCAAGTGGGGCATCCCCTTCTCGCTCTCCACCATGGGCACCACCGCCATCGAGGACGTGAAGGCCGCGAACCCCGACGGCCGCAACTGGTTCCAGCTGTACATGTGGAAGGACCGCGACCGCTCGATGGCGCTCGTGGAGCGCGCGGCCGCGTCAGGCTTCGACACGCTCCTGGTGACGGTCGACGTCCCCGTCGCGGGTGCGCGCCTGCGCGACAAGCGCAACGGCTTCTCGATCCCGCCGCAGCTGACGCTGGGCACCGTGGTGAACGCGATGCCGCGCCCGTGGTGGTGGGTCGACTTCCTGACGACCGAGCCGCTGTCGTTCGCGTCGCTCGACCGCTGGTCCGGCACCGTCGGCGAGCTGCTCGACACCATGTTCGATCCCACCGTCGGATTCGAGGACCTCGCCTGGATCCGCGACCAGTGGCCCGGGAAGATCGTCGTCAAGGGCGTCCAGACGGTCGACGACGCACGTCGCGTGGCCGAGCTCGGCGTCGACGGCATCGTCCTCTCGAACCACGGCGGCCGCCAGCTCGATCGCGCTCCGATCCCCTTCCACCTCCTCCCGGACGTGGTGCGCGAGGTCGGCACGGGCAGCACGTCCGGCATGGAGATCCACCTCGACACCGGCATCATGTCCGGCGCCGACATCGTGGCCTCGATCGCCCTCGGCGCGCGCTTCACCCTCGTCGGCCGCGCCTACCTGTACGGCCTGATGGCCGGCGGCGAGGCGGGCGTGAACCGGATGATCGAGATCCTGTCCGAGCAGATCACGCGCACCATGCGCCTGCTGGGCGTGAACTCGCTCGAGGAGCTGAACCCCTCGCACGTCACGCAGCTCGAGCGTCTGGTGCCGCGCGCGGTCTCTCCGCAGTTCGTGCTCGCCGACTGAGGCTCCGTCGGGGCGCCCGGCCGACGCCCCGACCTCAGCGTGCGCGCAGGTAGCGCAGCAGCAGGGTGTCACCGGAGGCGAGGACGTGCGCGAGGCGCTGCACCCTCGCCTCCGCCTCGCCCCGGGCGATCCGGCCGGCGTCGCCGGCCTCGAGCGTCGGGCTGACGGTGAGGTCGAGCTCATCGACCACGTCGTGCGCGAGGAAGGTGCCCAGGAGCCCCGGTCCGCCCTCGCAGTGGATCCTGGCGAGACCGCGATCGGCGAGGGCGTCGCGCATCCGCACCGCGTCCAGATCCTCCTCGCCGCAGACCAGCACGTCCGCCACCTCGGCGAGCTCCTCGCGCCGACGGGCGGGAGACGCTCCGGTGGTGACCACGACCGGGCGCACCGGGGCCTCGGTGAAGATCCGCGAGGCCGGGTCCAGGTCCAGCGAGCCCGAGACGATCGCGAACACCGGATGCGCGGCGCGCCCCTCGGCGGAGCGCGCCGCGGCCGACTCCTCCCCCAGCACCATCGGCCCGTAGCCCTCGGTGCGGACCGTGCCCGCCGCGACCAGCACCACGTCGGCGAGACGACGGAGGAGGTCGAAGACCCGCTCGTCCGCGTCCCCGCCCAGCGCGCCCGAGACGCCCTCCCGGGTGACCGCTCCGTCGATGCTCGAGACGAAATTCACCCGCAGCCACGGCTCGGAGACCTCGACCGAGTACAGCGCGAGGAGTGCTTCGTCATCGAGCGCGGCGAGCGGGGACGGGTGCAGGCGGTCGATCGCGGCGCTCATGCGACGGGCTCCTCCTCGATGTTGTGACGGAGGTGGGCGGGTGCCCGCCAGCCGAGAACGGCCTCGGTCAATCGGACCGCGTCGACGGCCTGTCGCACGTCGTGCATGCGCACGATGCGCGCACCGTTGAGGATGCAGATCACCGCCGCTGCGAGGGATCCCTCGAGCCGCTCGCCCTGCGCGCGGTCGAGCGTCTCGCCGATGAAGTCCTTGTTCGACACCGCTGCGAGCACCGGGAGTCCCAGCGCCGCGATCTCGCCCAGGCGACGGGTGAGCTCCAGGGTGTGCAAGGTGTTCTTGTTGAGGTCGTGACCGGGGTCGAGGATGATGCGCTCGTCCGGGACGCCGCCCGCGACCGCCCGGTCCCGCCTCTCGCGCAGGTGGGCGATCACCGAGGCCACGACGTCGTCGTACTCGGGCCGCACGGGCTCGCTCCGCGGTGCGCCCAGGCTGTGCGTGATCACGAGCTGCGCCTCGGACGACGCGACGACGGCGAGCATGTCCGGGTCGTGCAGCCCGCTGGTGTCGTTGACGACGGAGGCGCCCTCGGCGATGCTCAGCCGGGCCACCTCGGCCCGCGTCGTGTCGACCGAGACGACCACGTCGCTCCGCTCGTGGATGCCGGCGACGACGGGCACCACCCGGTCGATCTCCTCCTGCAGCGAGACGGCCGGGCCCCGGCCGAACGGCACTCCCCCGATGTCGACCCAGTCGGCGCCCTGCTCGGCCGCCCGCACCGAGGCGGCGACCGCTCGATCCAGCGCGAAGGTCGAGCCCTTGTCGTAGAAGGAGTCGGGGGTGCGGTTCACGACCGCCATCACGGCGACCTGCCGCTCGAAGTCGAACTCGCGTCCGCCGATGGTGCGGGTCATGCTCCAGCCGTCCCTCTCGGTGCGAGCGCCGACGGATCACCGGCGCGGCCGTCGCCCACCCTAGACGAGACGACTCGGAGGCGGCTGCGGCCCCTCCGGCGGCGTCAGCGGTGCGTTCGGCGCGTGCTCGAGCAGTCGCTGGAACAGCACGTGGTCCTGCCACTCGCCCGCGATCCGGAGGTAGCGGCGGGCGATGCCGATGCGCTCGAAGCCGTTGCGCTCGAGCACCGTCTGCGAGCCGACGTTGTGGAGGAGGGTCCCCGCCTGGACGCGGTGCAGGCCCAGCTCACCGCCGGCGATCCCCATCGCCTCGCCGACCGCGCGGGTCATCACACCGCGCCCCTCGAGGCGGGCGTCGAGCCAGTAGCCCATCTCAGCGCTCTCGAAGGCGCCGCGGAGGATGTTCGACAGGGTGATCCGTCCGACGATCTCCTCGCCCTGGACGAGGACGAGCGGCAGCACGCTGCCGGAGCGGTGGGCGAACAGCGAGTCGGCGATGGCGTCCGTCTGCCCGCCCGCCTCGAAGAACCGGGTCGAGCGCAACGGCTCCCACGGAGCGAGGTGGCGGCGGTTGCGGCGGTAGGCCGCCGAGAGCGCCGGTCCGTCCTCTCGGGCGACGAGGCGGAGCACCGTGCTCTCGTCGAGGCGGATCGGAGCGGGCACGTCCCGAGGGTAGCCCGCGCGGCCGCCCGCGCAGAACCTCGAGGCGAGCCGCAGGCGGGGGCCGCAGGCGGGGGCCGCAGGCGGGGGCCGCCGTTAACGACGGAACCCCGGCCGAGGGCCGGGGTTCCAGGTGGTGGGCGATACTGGGATCGAACCAGTGACCTCTTCCGTGTCAGGGAAGCGCGCTACCGCTGCGCCAATCGCCCGTTGCTCCAGGAGGAGCGCCTCGTTCGTCGGAACGATCGAGGTGGATACGGGATTCGAACCCGTGTATACGGCTTTGCAGGCCGCTGCCTCGCCTCTCGGCCAATCCACCGTGTATTGGGTTCGGTGTCGGCGGCCCGCGAGGCGAGCCGACCGGTTGGAGAAGACCCGGAGGCCCCCTCAGAAACATCGGCCCGGAGGCCGATATTCGAGCGGATGACGAGATTCGAACTCGCGACCCTCACCTTGGCAAGGTGATGCGCTACCGCTGCGCCACATCCGCATGTTGGTCGTATTCAGTTGTACTACTTCGGAGCCACGTCTTGCCGGACGCTTCCCGTCTTCGCCTCCCCGGCGCTTTCGCTGCCCGGCTCGACCTAGAAGACTTTATAGGACGGCCGCGGGAGAAACCAAATCGAGCGGACGCGGATCCGGGCCGTGTCGACGACTTGCCCGTCTTTCCGCCGGAAACCGCCCCGACACGCCCCGTTCACCCGGGCGTGGCGCGCCGCCGTGGTGCTCCGCGCGCTCCGGGATCCGCTAACATCGTCTCTCGGGTCGTTCACAAGACGGCCTCCTGGGCGATTGGCGCAGATGGTAGCGCGCTTCCTTCACACGGAAGAGGTCATCGGTTCGAGTCCGGTATCGCCCACCCTCACCCCCGGCCCGTGCAGCAGCGCGGTACCGGGGGTTTTCTCGTGCCCCTCCCGGGCATCGCCGTCCCGCTCCGATCCGACCACGAGGTGCCACCCGCCGTGATGGGCCGCTCCCACGCCGTCTCCGGCGCTCTCGCCTGGTCGGTGGCCACCTCCGTGCCGGCGATCGCCGGTCCGCTCGGAGTCGCGGATCTGCCGCTCGACATCCGTCTCGTCGGTCTCGGGGTCGCCGCGGGATGGGCGCTCGCCCCCGATGCCGACCACGCCCGTGCGACCATCTCCCGCTCCGCACCGGGCGCGTCGATCCTGACGGCCACCGCCGGGCGCATCAGCGGCGGGCACCGCCACGGCATGCACTCGCTGCTCGCCGTCGCCGTGGTCTGGTACCTCGTGCCGGTCCTGACGGCGGTGCGCTTCCCGCTCCCTCCGCTGGGCACCGTGTCCCTCGCGGCGCTGCTGACGCTCCCCGCGCTCGCCTTCGCGGCGAAGGCCACCAGGACCGCCCGGTCCTGGCCGCTCGCCTGGGCCGTCGCAGCGGTGGTCACCGGGCTCCTGATCGGCCTCGCCGACGGCAGCTGGGCGTGGCTGCGCGTGGCGGCCACCCTGGGCTACTTCGTGCACATCGCCGGCGACGCGCTGACCACCGAGGGGATCAACTGGCTCTGGCCGCTGCGGATCCGGGCGCCCCGGGCGGTCCGCCGCATCCCGGTGCTGCGACGCCTCTGGACCTCCGGCGGGTACGCCGCGCTGCCGGTCCTCGGCTCGGCCGGCTCGTGGCGCGAGACGATCCTCTACTGGCTGATGTCCGCCGCGACGACGGTGCTGACCGCCGCGCTGCTCGTCTCGGAGCTCCTGCCCGCCTGACGCGTCAGAAGACCTTCCCCGGGTTCATGATCCCCAGCGGGTCGAACACCGCCTTGATCCCCCGCTGCAGGGCCGTCGAGTCCTCCCCCAGCTCCTCCTCGAGCCAGCGCCGCTTGAGGAGCCCCACGCCGTGCTCGCCGGTCAGGGTGCCTCCGAGCGACACCGCCGTGCGGAAGAGCTCGGCGGCCGCCTCCCAGACCTCCTCTCCGACCTCGTGCGCACCCGCGGGCAGCACGAAGTTCGGATGCAGGTTGCCGTCGCCCGCGTGGGCGACCGTGGGGATCGACAGTCCGGTCCGCTCCTCGATGCCCCTGATCGCCGCGAACATCGCGGGCAGCGCCGAGCGGGGCACGCAGACGTCCTCGATCAGGACCTCGCCCTCGGCCTCCAGCGCGGGGTGGAACGCTCGGCGCACCGCGAGCAGCGCCTCCCCGGCGGCCCGGTCCTCCGTGGACTCCGCGTCGCCGCCCGCGCGCACGACGATCCCGAGGATCCGCCGAGCCTCGTCGCGGGCTCCCCCGTCGTCGGTCTGCACGAGGAGGTAGGCCGCACCGCGGTCGAGCACCGTGCCCGTGTAGCGGCCGATCGCAGCGAGCGCCGCCTCGTCCATCAGCTCCATGACCGCCGGTCGGAGCCGCGCCGCGGTCACGGCCGCGGCGGCCGCTGCGGCGGCGACCACGCTCGGAAAGTACGCGCCGATCGTCACGACGGGCCCCTGCGGGAGGGGACGCAGCTTCACCGTCGCCTCGACGATCACGCCGAGCGTCCCCTCCGACCCGGTCAGCAGCGCGGTGAGGTCGTAGCCGGTCACGCCCTTGACGCTGCGCCGCCCGGTGCGCACCAGCCGCCCGTCCGGCAGCACCACCGCCAGGCCCAGCACGGCCTCCCGCGTCACTCCGTACTTCGCGCAGAGCAGGCCGCCGGCGTTGGTGGCGATGTTGCCGCCGATGCTCGAGATCGCCTTGCTCGCGGGATCGGGCGAGAAGATCAGCCCGTCGGCGGCGACGGCGTCCGAGAGCGCCTGGTTGATCACTCCCGGCTCCACGACGGCCAGCTCGTCCTCGAGCGAGATCTCGAGGATCCGGTCCATGCGCGCGGTCGAGAGCACGATCGCGCCGCTCGTGGCGACGGCCCCGGCGGCCAGCCCGGTGCCGGCTCCCCGCGGGACGACCGGCACGCGGTGCGCGGTCGCGAGGCGCAGTACGACCTGGACGTCCTCGACGGAGCGCGCGAGCACCAGGGCGAGCGCGCGCTCCCCCGTGGCGAAGCCCGACTTGTCGGTGTGCACCGCCTCGAAGTCCGGTCCGGCGACGACGAGCGCCTCGCCGACGGCGTCCTGCAGTCCGCGCAGGATCTCGGTGCTGTCCATGGTCCACTCCGTGCGTCGCGGTCGATCCTCTCGATCCTTCCACGCGGGAGGGGCAGGATGGCGGGATGACCAGGTGCCCGCGATGACCGCCCCGACGAGCGCGGGCCTCCTCCTGCACCGCACCGGCCCGGAGGGTCTCGAGGTGTTCCTCGGACGGATGGGCGGACCGCTGTGGACGAGGCGTCCGCGCGCGTGGTCGATCCCGAAGGGCCTGTACACGGAGGAGGAGGCGCCGCTGGACGCGGCGAGGCGCGAGTTCGAGGAGGAGATCGGCGTTCCCGCTCCCGACCTCGACTACCGGCGCCTCGGCGCGTTCCGGCAGTCCTCCGGCAAGATCGTCACGGTGTTCGCGGGCGGTGGGGGCGACGACGTGCGCTTCGTCACGAGCAACACCTTCGAGCTCGAGTGGCCGCGAGGTTCGGGCGTCGTCCGCGAGTACCCCGAGATCGAGACGGCTCGCTGGATGAGCGCGGCCGAGGCGCGGGGCGGGATCGTCGCCGGTCAGCTGCCGATCCTCGACGCGCTCGAGGCGGGGCTCTCGAGCGGCTCGCCGTCGTCGTAGCCGGCCGCCGGCGCGCCGGCCCGGCAGAAGCCGCACCGGCCCCAGGAGTCGCGCCCGGCCGCGTCTCAGTCGGCGGTCGCGTAGACCCGGAGCGCCAGCCGCACGATCCGCACCGACGCCTCCTCGTAGCCGTCGCGCCGGCCGTCGAAGACCTCGGTCTCGCCGTCGTGCGCCCAGCCCGGGTCCTCCCCGCCCGGTCGACGCACCGAGATCGTCAGCCGGTCGGTCGAGTACGACTCCACGACGGGAGCTCGCCAGCCGGGCACCCGCCCGACGATCGGAGTCGCGGTGCGGCCGAGCACGAGCGAGATCGCGCCCCGGGTGCGCGGCCGACGACCCGAGTGCAGGATGCGCACGTCCAGCTGCCCGTCGTCGAGGCGTCGACGCGCGAGGGGGGTCGCCGTCCGCGGGTGCTCCTGATTGACGCCGACGAAGTAGGACCACACGAGCTCGCTCCGCCCCTCGCGCCGCAACTCGAACGGGTCGGTGCCGCGCACCACCCGCAGAGCGGCGAGCACCGCCGAGACGGGCTTGCCGAGCACCTTCTCGTGCTTCTCGCGCGCGGCGACGAACTCCGGGTAGACGCCGACCGAGACCGTGTTCAGCACCGTCACCGGCTCGGAGTCGCCCGCGACGACCTCCGCCACGTCCACGTCCCGTCTCTCGCCGTGCGCGGCCGCGTCGAGGGCGTCCTCGATCGTCAGCAGCCCCAGCGCCTTGGCGAAGTGGTTCATGGTGCCGCCGGGCAGCACCAGCAGCGTCATCCCCTCGGCCCTCGCGAGCGCGGCGCCGACCGACATCGTCCCGTCGCCGCCGTAGACGCCGAGGACCTCCGGGGGCGCATCACCCGCCCGCGCCGCGCGCACGACGTCGGCGAGCTCCTCCCCGTCCTCCAGGCGGTGGACCCGGGCCTTCGGGAAGCGCTCGAGGATCATCGGCTCCGGATCGGGCCGGTGGGAGTCGCGACCCGCACCCGGGTTCAGCACCACGAGCAGTGACGCGCCGTCGCCGAGGGGGCGGGTGTCGACCGGCGGCAGCGTCGCGCGCTCCGAGACCGGGACGTGCCGCGGAGTGGCCGGCACCAGCACTCGCCCCAGCGTCGCGACCACCGCGCCGAGCGCGGCACCGCCCAGCACGTCCGACAGCCAGTGCACGCCCACGTGCAGTCGCGAGAAGGCCACCGCGGCGGCCAGCGGAGCGACCGCCGCGCCGACCTTCGGGTTCTCGAGAGCCACGCCCGCGGCGAAGGCGGCGGCGCTCGCCGCATGGCCGGAGGGGAACGACGGGGACGTGGGCACGCGGGCGAGCCTGCGCCCCACGGGTACATCGACGACCAGCGGGCGGTCGCCGCCGAAGAGGCGCTTGCCGATCAGGTTCGCCGCCGCACTCGCCGCGCTCAGCGAGAGCACGCCGCGCGCCGCCTCCCGCGGGCGCCCGGCGGCCAGCAGCACCGCACCGAGAGCGAACCACAGCACGCCGTGATCAGCCGCACGGGAGAGTCCGACGAGCGCGCCGTCGAGAGCCGGGGAGGCGCGTCGAGCGTTCAACCGCCGCGCTGCGCGGGCGTCCGCGCGGCGGACCGCCCGCGGCACCGCCGTGAGGCGGCGGAGGAGGACGATCGGGGGTCGGGTTCCGCGCAGGGCCATGGCCACAGCCTAGGAGCCGCGACCTGACGGAGCGCCGGTGCGTCAGACCTCGCCGAAGCCCGACTCGACGAGGTCGCCGAGTCGTCGCACGGCCTCGTCGGCCTGGGAGCCCGTCGCCGAGATCACGACCTCGTCCCCCCGGTTCAAGCCCAGCGACATAACACCGAGCAGGCTGGTCGCGTCCTTGCCGTTCGCGTCGATCCGCGCATCGAACGCGCTCGCCAGCGTGACGAACTCGGCGGCCGGCCGCGCGTGCAGCCCGTTCGGGTTGATCAGCACGACGCTGCGCCGGACCTGCGCCGCCGCGAGCTGCTCCTGGGGGGCGGACCCCGCGCCTCCCCGAGCCGACTCCGCGGCCAGCACGACGTCGTCGAGCGAAGCCCCCGTCTCGGCCGCCACCGCCGCCGCCACCGCGCCCTCGACGAGCGGAGCGTCAACCAGGCGCGCGCGGTCCCTCGCGTCGTCGTCCAGGAACTCCAGCGCCGTCTCGGCCGTCATGATCGCGGATCCGAGGTCGCAGAGGACCACGGCGCCCTCGCCCGAGTCCGCCTCGGCGAGAGCCGCCGTGATCCGGTCGAAGCTGGTGCCGATCCCGCCGTCGTCCGTGCCACCCGCGGCGATGAGCGCGACGGAGGGCGCCATCTGCGCTGCGAGCTCCGCCAGTCCCTCCGCGAGGCGTGCGCTGTGCGAGACGAGGACGAGCCCGACGCTCATGCCGCCGCCTCGGCCGCCGCGCGCAGCAGCAGCACGGTCGACACGCTCCCCGGGTCGCGGTGCCCGATGGCCCGCTCCCCCAGGTAGCTGGCCCTGCCCTTGCGGGCGACGAGCGGATCGGTCGACTCCGCTCCGGCCTGCGCCGCGTCCGCCGCCGCGCTCAGCACCGCGCCCGGCGCGGCACCCGCCGAGACGGCGGCCTCCGCGGCCTCCACGGCCGGGATCCACGCGTCGACCATCGTCTTGTCCCCAGCCTCCGCCTTCCCCCGGAGCACGATCCCGTCGCGCGCGGCGGTCAGCAGCGCCACCAGCGCAGGCCCGTCCAGCTGCTCGAGACCGGCGACCGCTCCCGAGGCCTTGAGGAACGCCGTGCCGAAGAGCGGACCGGAGGCGCCGCCCACCGTCGAGATCAGCGTCGTCGCGACCAGCTTGAGCACCTCGGCGGGGGTCGCCCCGCCGCCGACGGCGTCCAGCTTCGCGACCACCGCCTGGAATCCGCGGTCCATGTTCTCGCCGTGATCGCCGTCGCCGATCGCCCGGTCGAGCGTGATCAGCTCCACGCGGTGCTGCGAGATCGACTCCGCCGCCGCGCGCACCCACGCGAGTGCCCACTCGGCGTCCAGCGCCGTCCGTCCGTCCTGCATCGTTCCCTCTCCTGCGACCGCTCCCGCGGCCGTCGTGTCGTGTGCGGCCCGAGCGCCGTCCTCGTCGATCAGCGTCCCCAGCGCAGCGCGGCCGTCTCGACAGGGGCGTCCCAGAGCTCGGTCATCGCCGCATCCAGCTTCAGCACGCTCAGCGAGAACCCCTGCATCTCGAGCGAGGTGACGTAGTTGCCGACGAGGCTGCGCGTCACCTCGATGCCCTTCTCCGCGAGCACCTCCGCGGCCCGGCGGTACGCGATGTAGAGCTCGATCTGCGGCGTGCCGCCCATGCCGTTCACGAACAGCAGCACGCTGTCACCGGAGGAGAAGGGCAGGTCCTCGAGGATCGGGCCGAGGATGCGGTCCACGATCCGGTCCGCCGGCTCGAGCGCGATCTTCTCGCGGCCCGGCTCGCCGTGGATGCCGATCCCGATCTCGATCTCGTCCTCGCCGAGCTCGAAGCTCGGCTCTCCCGCATGCGGCACGATGCACGGCGAGAGAGCGACTCCCATCGACCGCACGTTCGCGTTCACGGCCTCGGCGATCGCTGCGACCTCGTCGAGGGAGTCGCCGCGCTCGGCTGCCGCGCCGGCGATCTTCTCGACGAGGACGGTGCCCGCCACCCCGCGGCGCCCGGCCGTGTAGAGCGAGTCCTTGACCGCCACGTCGTCGTCGATGACGACCGAGCGGACCTCGACGCCCTCCGCCGCCGCGAGATCGGCGGCGGTCTCGAAGTTCAGCACGTCGCCGGTGTAGTTCTTCACGAGGTGCAGCACGCCCGCACCGCCGTCGACCGCCTGCGTCGCCGCGACGATCGGATCGGGAGTGGGCGAGGTGAAGACGGCGCCGGGCACCGCGGCGTCGAGCATCCCGTGCCCGACGAATCCGGCGTGCAGCGGCTCGTGGCCGCTGCCCCCGCCGCTGACGATGCCGACCTTCCCCGCTCGCGGCGCGCCGACGCGCACGACGAACAGCGGGTCCGCCTGGACCCGGACGAGATCGGCGTGGGCGAGGCCGAAACCGGCCACGGACTCGGCGACGACGTTCTTGGGGTCGTTGATGAGCTTCTTCATCGAGGTCTCCTCCAGGGTCCGACCACCACTCGCGGACCGGGGCGATCCGGCTCGGGGTGGATCGCGGTCCGCTCCGTCGCGGACAGCGCTCCCACGTTACGCCCTGGCGCCGTGTCCGGGCAGGGCCGGTCCGCGCCCTCGCGTCGGTCCCGGCGCAGCGTCAGTCCTGCCGTCGCGTCTCCGCGACCCAGGCGTCGAGCTTGGCCGTGGCGGCACCGGAGTCGACCGCATCGGCCGCCCGCCCCATGGCGCTCCGGAAGCGGTCGAGGATCGCGGTCTGGATGAGGGACGGGTCGCGCGCGAGATCGAACGCGATGAGACCGGCCGCCGCGTTCAGCAGCACGATGTCGCGCACGGGCCCGCCGTCGCCCGCGAGCACCGACCGGACCACCTGGGCGTTGTACGCGGCGTCCTTCCCGCGGAGCTGGTCGATGCTCGCGCGGCGCAGGCCCAGATCGCGGGGATCGAGGTCGTGCTCGACGACGAGCCCGCGCGACACCTCCCAGATGTGGCTGTGCCCCGTGGTCGTCAGCTCGTCGAGCCCGTCGTCGCCGCGGAACACCAGCGCGGTCGCACCGCGGGTCTGGAACACGCCGACGAACAGCGGCACGCGGTCGAGGTGCGCCACGCCGACGGCGGACGCCTCCGGTCGCGCCGGATTGCACAGCGGCCCGAGGAAGTTGAAGACGGTGGGGATCCCGAGCTCGGCCCGCACCGGGCCCGCGTGCCGGAAGCCGGGGTGGAACATCGCCGCGAAGACGAACGCGATGCCGGTGCGCCGGAACGCCTCGGCCACGCGCTCGGCCGACAGGCTCAGGTCGACGCCGAGGGCGCCGAGCACGTCGGAGGAGCCGGAGGACGACGAGGCCGCCCGGTTCCCGTGCTTGATCACCGGAGTGCCGGCGGCCGCCGCGATGATCGACGCGGTCGAGGAGATGTTGACGGTGCCGAAGCGGTCGCCGCCCGTCCCGACGATGTCCAGCGCCATCGGATCCACGTCCAGCGGGACCGCGTGCTCGAGGATCGCGTCGCGGAAGCCGACGATCTCGTCGACCGTCTCGCCCTTCGCCCTCAGCGCCACCAGGAGCCCCGCCAGCTGCGCCGGAGTGGCCTCGCCCCGCATCACCTGCTCCATCGCCCAGGTCGCCTCCGAGACGCTGAGATCGGAGGATTCGAGGAGAGCGCTGAGAATCCGCGGCCAGGACAGGGTTTCCGACATGGCACTCAGATTATCCGGGTACGAACGGCATACGGGAAGTGCGAATCACCCCTCCGGGCATCGTCCATAATGGTCTGTGTGACGAGCAGCACTCTTACCCCCACGGCCACCGCGCCCGTAGTGAACCGACCCAACCCGGTCGCGGTCGGAACGATCGTCTGGCTGGGCAGCGAGGTCATGTTCTTCGCGGGCCTGTTCGCGATCTACTTCACCCTCCGCAGCACCTCCCCGGAGCTGTGGGAGGCCGAGACGAGCATCCTCAACGTGCCGTTCGCGAGCGTCAACACGGTGATCCTCGTCGCCTCGTCGTTCACGTGCCAGTTCGGCGTGTTCGCGGCCGAGCGGCTCCAGGCGCGCTCCACCGGGCTCAGCCCGTTCAAGTGGGGCATGGTCGAGTGGTTCTTCCTCACCTACGCGCTCGGCGCGATCTTCGTCTGCGGCCAGGTCTTCGAGTACGCGACCCTCGTCTCCGAGGGTGTGAGCCTGTCGAGCAACGCCTACGGCTCCGCGTTCTACATCACGACCGGCTTCCACGCCCTGCACGTCACCGGCGGGCTCATCGCCTTCCTCCTCGTCATCGGCCGCGCGTTCGCGGTCAAGAACTTCGGTCACAAGGAGGCGACGAGCGCCATCGTCGTCTCGTACTACTGGCACTTCGTCGACGTCGTCTGGGTCGGCCTCTTCGTGGTCATCTACTTCCTCAAGTGATGGGTGCCGCCCCGATGAACTCCTCCACCCCCGATCCCCGCAGGAAGGTTGCCTCGATGGCCTCCCCGAAGACGAAGAGCCGCGCCAAGAAGGGTCGCCGACACCCCCTGGCCACGCTGGCCCTGATCGCCATCGGCCTCGGACTCACCGGAGGCACCTACGCGGCCGTCGGCGTCGCCACGTCGGCCTCCGCCGAGACGTCCGCCAACAGCCAGCAGACGATCGACGAGGGCTCGAAGCTCTTCGCCGCGAACTGCGCGACCTGCCACGGCCTCGACGCCGCGGGCACCGACAACGCGCCGTCGCTGATCGGCGTCGGCGCCGCCTCGGTCGACTTCCAGGTCGGCACGGGCCGCATGCCGATGCAGATGCACGGCCCGCAGGCGCTCGAGAAGCCGGTGCAGTTCACCGACGAGCAGGTCGCCGAACTGGCCGCCTACGTAGCCTCCCTCGCGCCCGGCCCTGCCATCCCCACCGGCGAGGTCCTCGACGGCCGCGGCGACACCGCCAGCGGTGCCGAGCTCTTCCGCATCAACTGCGCAATGTGCCACAACGTCGCCGGAGCCGGCGGCGCGCTGACCGAGGGCAAGTTCGCTCCCCCGCTGGGCGGCGTGACCGAGGCGCACATCTACGAGGCGATGGTCACCGGCCCCCAGAACATGCCGGTCTTCAACGACCTGAACATCTCGCCCGAGGACAAGCGCGACATCATCTCGTACCTCAAGTACATCGAGGCCAACCCGTCCCCGGGCGGATTCGCGCTCGGCTCCCTCGGGCCGGTCGCGGAGGGCCTCTTCCTCTGGATCTTCGGCCTCGGCGCCATCGTCGCGCTCACGGTGTGGATCACCGCCCGATCGAACTAGTGAACATCCGCGCCCTGACGGGCGTGACAACCCCCACGGCTCCGACCGGAGCCGATAGGCGTGAAAAGGAGAACCATGGCAGAGCACGATGAGGGTGGCACGGACCTCGCCACCTCGTCGGCCACCGGGCACGGTTCGGCTCCGGCCGGCACCGCGGTCGTCACACGGGGCCGGGTCCAGGACCCGGGACTCCCGCCGCACCGCCCCCGGATGACCGATCTCGACCCCAAGGTCGAGAAGCGTGCCGAGCGCACGGTGTACACGCTCTTCTACCTCTCCTTCGCGGGATCCCTGTTCGCGGTCGCCGCGTACATGGCCTTCCCCATCACGGAGGAGATCGAGTCCGTCCGCCTGAACACGCTGTTCATCGGCCTGGGCATGTCCCTCGCCCTGCTCGCGATCGGCATCGCCGCTGTCCACTGGGGCAAGCAGCTGATGTCCGACCACGAGGGCATCGACATCCGCCACCCGGTCCGCTCGTCGGAGGACACCCGGGCCCGCGCCCTCGAGATCTTCGACCAGTCCGACAAGGAGTCCGGCTTCGGCCGCCGCTCCGTCATCCGGAACAGCCTGATCGCCTCGCTGGTCGTCTTCCCGCTGCCGGCGGTCATCCTGTTCCGCGGCCTCGGTCCGCAGGACCAGAACCCGGTCGCCCTCCTCAAGACCACCATGTGGAAGGAGGGGACCCGGCTCACGCTGGACCCCTCCGGTGCCCCGATCCTCGCATCGGACGTCACCCTGGGCTCCGCCTTCCACGTCATCCCCGAAGGCCTCGAGCAGGTCGAGGGCAAGCTCGAGGAGAAGGCCAAGGCCTCCGTCCTCCTGATGCGCCTGAAGCCCGAGGACCTCGTCGTCAGCGAGGGTCGAGAGACCTGGAACTACGACGGAATCGTCGCCTATTCGAAGATCTGCACGCACGTCGGCTGCCCTGTGGCGCTGTACGAGCAGCAGACCCACCACCTGCTGTGCCCGTGCCACCAGTCGCAGTTCGACATCAAGCACGAGGCTGCCGTCATCTTCGGCCCGGCGAAGCGCCCGCTTCCGCAGCTGCCCATCACCGTCGACGACGAGGGCTATCTGGTCGCGCAGAGCGACTTCACGGAGCCCGTCGGACCGTCCTTCTGGGAGCGATGACTCACATGTCCACCACCACACCGTCACGACCCTCGTCGTCGCCCCAGGGCAACGACGACGGCGTCATCCTCGGCAGCGGCAAGCTGCAGAAGGGCTATGTCGGAGCAGCGTCGAACTACATCGACGAGCGGACGAGCATCTCGGCCGTCGTCAAGGAGTTCGGCCGCAAGATCTTCCCCGACCACTGGTCCTTCCTCCTCGGCGAGGTCGCGCTCTACAGCTTCGTCATCATCCTGCTGTCGGGCACCTTCCTCACGTTCTTCTTCCAGGCGTCCATGGTCGAGACGCACTACGAGGGCAGCTACCTGCCGATGAAGGGCATCGAGATGTCCGCGGCGATGGCCTCGTCGCTCGACATCTCCTTCGACATCCGCGGCGGCCTGCTGATGCGCCAGATCCACCACTGGGCGGCGCTGCTGTTCGTGGCCTCGATCGGCCTCCACATGCTGCGCATCTTCTTCACCGGCGCGTTCCGCAAGCCGCGCGAGCTCAACTGGGTAATCGGCTTCGTCCTCTTCATCCTCGCGATGGCCGAGGGCTTCACCGGCTACTCCCTCCCCGACGACCTGCTGTCGGGCAACGGCCTCCGCATCATCGACGGGATGGTCAAGGGCATCCCGGTCGTCGGCACCTGGATCTCGTTCCTGCTCTTCGGCGGCGAGTTCCCGGGCACCGACATCGTCGGCCGCCTGTACACCCTGCACATCCTGCTGCTGCCGGCCCTGGTGCTCGCGTTCATCGCCCTGCACCTCGTGTTCGTGGTCGTCCACAAGCACACCCAGTTCCCCGGTGCGGGCAAGACCGAGCAGAACGTCGTCGGCTACCCGGTGCTCCCGGTCTACGCCGCGAAGGCCGGTGGATTCTTCTTCATCGTCTTCGGTGTCGTCGTCCTCATCGCGTCGCTGTTCACGATCAACCCGATCTGGAACTACGGCCCCTACGACCCCTCGCCCGTGTCCGCCGGCACCCAGCCCGACTGGTACATCGGCTTCGCGGACGGTGCGCTGCGCCTCGTCCCGCCGGGACTCGAGTGGGCCATCCCGGGCCTCGGCACGCTGTCGTTCAACATCCTCATCCCGCTCGTCGGCCTGGGTCTGTTCATCGTCGCGGTCATGCTCTACCCGTTCCTCGAGGCGTGGATCACGGGTGACAAGCGCGAGCACCACCTGCTCGACCGCCCGCGCAACGCCGCGACCCGCACGGCGATCGGTGCCGCCGGAGTCACGTTCTACGCGGTCCTCTGGGCTGCTGCGTCCTCCGACATCATCGCCACGCACTTCCACCTCACGATGGAGGGCGTCATCCACGCCCTGCAGTTCTGCCTGATCGTCGGCCCCTTCGTCGCGTACTTCATCACGAAGCGCATCTGCCTCGCCCTGCAGAAGAAGGACCGCGAGATCGCTCTGCACGGCTTCGAGTCCGGCCGCATCGTCCGCCTCCCGGGCGGCGAGTTCATCGAGGTGCACCAGCAGCTCGACGAGTACGAGCGCTGGAAGCTGGTCAGCCAGGACGAGTACGAGCCGCTGATGATCCGCCCGAACTCGCGTGGACGCATCACCGCTCCGCAGCGCGTGCGTGCCGGCCTCTCCCGCTGGTTCTTCGAGGACCGCATCACCCCCGTCACCCAGAAGGAGCTCGAGAGCTCGCACAGCGAGCACTGACCTCCCTCCCCGAAGGGCCCGGACGATCCGTCGTCCGGGCCCTTCGTCGTTCCCGGGCGAACTCCGCGCTTCTCCCCCGTTGCCGTCCGCCGCGAGTCGCGATGACACCTGCGCCTGTGGTTCGTCGTCATCACTGCAGTCGGATCGGCTCTCAGAGCCGGGCAGGTGATCGTCGGGACGGAGTCGCCGTGGCGGTGGTACTCGGCCGGTCGTATGACGGCCCGGTGAGGGCGCCAGGTGGTGGTTGTCGATGCTGCGATCCATCGGTGCCGACGCCGTGAGCGGAGGCGCACGAGCCGGGAGTCGGAGAGCGGCCTGGCGTCGACGAGCCGCAGCCCGGACTGGGCGGCCCGAAGCAGACAGAGGAGCCGTCTCGGGCGAGTCCGGCTCCTGACGAGCACGATCAGCTCGTCGACGAGGCCCTCGCGCAGCAGAGGGTTCCAGGTCGTCGCGCGGCCGACCATCAGTAGATTGCGGTCCCCGGTCGCCGTGAGTCTCCGGATCTCGGCTACGGCGGCGTCACGTGGCACGATGGGGGTGGTCGATGCCCGGGGGCATCCGCACCGGCGGCCAGCGAGTCACTGATGACCAGGGAAGCCTGGAGTCAGCGTCCTTGCTCACGAGTGGATGAACACCGGAGGGACGGCCCACCGATCCTTCTGAAGGGTCCATCCGCCTCCGCCGAACATGATTCCCACGCGGCCGACACGGTGTGGCGTGCTCGATGCTCTCGTCGGCGTCGAACGAACTCTAGGCGTCGGCTCTCGTCGATCCGGGGCGCGGGATGAGGATCCGACGTCGACAGGGCGCGCGAGAGGGCGCTCACCCGGTGACCGCTCGTCCACGTCTCCGCCGTGCCACCGCCCACCGTCGTGGCCACCGCCGTCCGCGTTCCTGCCTTCCGAGCACCAGGTGGCGCTGACAGGTCCAGGATGCCGTGGAGGCGGCCGTGGGGCTCACTCATGGCCCCACGGTTGAGGGCCCACGGCGCCGCGGCGACCACACGGTCGGACCCTGACCGTTCCTCCGTCGACGGCGAACTGCTCGCTGACATGACGCGGCACGTGGCGCCGAGCATTCCGTGCACCTCCGTCGCCGATCGACCGCGCAGCAGGCCCTGCCGGGCAGCGGGCCCTGCCGGGCAGCGGGCCCTGTCGGGCAGCGGGCCCTGCCGGGCACAGCGAAAGGGCCGGGTGCCGGGAGCTGTCGCTCCCGCGCACCCGGCCCTCAGCCGATGCCCTCCGCCTAGCGGGCGAAGTATCCGCGGTAGTACTCGTAGACCCAGCCCGTGATCGCGATCAGGAAGATGCCGGCCGCGATGTACGTGATCCAGATTCCGACGGCGAGGCCGAGGAACGCCAGAGCCGCGGCACCGCCGAGGATCAGCGGCCACCAGCTCCAGGGGCTGAAGAAGCCGAGCTCCGGGTCCCCGTCGTCGATGTCGGCGTCGAGGCGGTCCTCGGGCAGTTCGGCACCCTGCGCCTTGTGCACGCGACCGACGTAGAACGCGATGAACGCGCCCAGCACGGCTGAGAGGGTGATGCCGACGGTCCCGACCCACTCCACCTGCTCGGTGTCGATGAGCGACCAGACGGTGTACGCGACGGCCGCGAGGAGGAAGAAGCCGGACAGGAGCCAGAACAGATTGACGTTGGCGCGCATGGCCCTACTTCACCGTGCCTTCGGACTTGTCGTACGTGGGGGCGTCCGGAGCGTCCTTCGCCGGACCGATTCCGACGGGGATGCCGGCCTCGGGGTGGTTCAGGTCGAAGGCCGGAGCCTCGCTGCGGATGCGCGGGATGGAGGTGAAGTTGTGGCGGGGCGGCGGGCACGAGGTGGCCCACTCGAGCGAGCGCGAGAAGCCCCACGGGTCGTTCACGGTGACCTTCGGCGCCTTGCGGGCCGTGATGTACACGTTGAGGAAGAACGGGATCAGCGAGACCGCGAGGATCATCGCTCCGATCGTCGACAACTGGTTCATCCAGGTGAAGCCGTCCTCGGGGAGGTAGCTCGCGTAGCGGCGGGGCATGCCCACGACGCCGAGCCAGTGCTGGATGAGGAACGTGGTGTGGAAGCCGATGAACAGCAGCCAGAAGTGCCACTTGCCCAGGGTCTCGTTCAGCATCTTGCCGGTCCACTTGGGCCACCAGAAGTAGAAGCCCGAGAACATCGCGAACACGACGGTGCCGAACACGACGTAGTGGAAGTGGGCGACCACGAAGTACGAGTCGGACACGTGGAAGTCGAGCGGCGGGGACGCCAGGATGACGCCGGTGAGGCCACCGAAGGTGAAGGTGATCAGGAAGCCGATCGCCCAGATCATCGGGGTCTCGAACGTGACCGACCCGCGCCACATGGTGCCGATCCAGTTGAAGATCTTCACGCCGGTCGGGACCGCGATGAGCATCGTCATCAGCGAGAAGAACGGCAGGAGCACCGAGCCGGTGACGTACATGTGGTGCGCCCAGACCGTCACGGACAGCGCCGCGATGGCGATCGTCGCGTAGATCAGCGTCTTGTAGCCGAAGATCGGCTTGCGGCTGAAGACCGGGAAGACCTCGGACACGATGCCGAAGAACGGCAGCGCGATGATGTACACCTCGGGGTGGCCGAAGAACCAGAACAGGTGCTGCCAGAGCAGGACGCCGCCGTTCGCCGCGTCGTAGATGTGGGCGTCGAAGACGCGGTCGGCACCGAGGGCGAACATCGCCGCTGCGAGGACCGGGAAGGCCAGCAGCACGAGGATCGACGTCACGAGGATGTTCCAGGTGAAGATCGGCATGCGGAACATGGTCATGCCCGGAGCGCGCATCGTGATGATCGTGGTGATGAAGTTCACCGCGCCGAGGATCGTGCCGAAGCCGGACAGGCCCAGGCCGAAGACCCAGAGGTTGCCGCCCAACCCTGGCGAGAACGTCGTGCTCGACAACGGCGCGTAGGCGAACCATCCGAACGAGGCGGCGCCCTGCGGAGTGACGAAGCCGGCGACCGCGATGAGCGAGCCGAAGCTGTAGAGCCAGTAGGCGAAGGCGTTCAGTCGCGGGAAGGCGACGTCGGGGGCACCGATCTGCAGCGGCATCAGGACGTTGGCGAAGCCGGCGAACAGCGGCGTCGCGAACATCAGCAGCATGATCGTGCCGTGCATGGTGAACAGCTGGTTGTACTGCTCGCGCGTCTCGACGACGGCCAGGCCGGGCTGGAAGAGCTGGGCACGGATCACCAGCGCCATCACTCCTGCGATGCAGAAGTAGATGAACGACGTGATCAGGTACATGTACCCGATGACCTTGTGGTCGGTGGACGTCATCCAGCGAACGAGGACGTTCGCCTTGCGCTCGACGGGCGGGGTGCCGAAGGTGCGGGACGACGGGGCGGGTGCGGTGGCGGTGCTCATGCTCCCCTACTCCTCGTTCTCGGTGCGGACCGGCGCACCGGTTCCGGGAAGGTTGCTGTTGCGGTCGTACTCCGCGCCGAGCTGGCCGGTCTGGCCCGCGTCGCGCAGCGACTGGATGTAGTCGTCGTACGTGTCTCGGTCGACGACCTCGACGTTGAAGAGCATCGCGGAGTGGTACTCGCCGCAGAGCTCGGCGCACTTGCCGGCGTACGTGCCCTCCTTCAGCGGCGTGACGTACATGTAGTTCGTCTTGCCCGGGATCATGTCCTTCTTGTAGAGGAAGTCGACGACCCAGAAGGAGTGGATGACATCGCGGGCGTCGAGCTGGATCTTGATCTTCTCGCCGACGGGCAGGTAGAGGGTGGGCACCTCGGACTCGACGAGCGAGCCGTTGGCGTCGCCGTCGGAGGACTCGTACTGGCCCTGGATGCCAGCGGAGTACACGTCCTCGTCGACGTAGTTGAAGTCCCACGCCCACTGCTTCCCGTAGACCTGGATGGTCTCGTCGGGGTTCTCGTAGGGCTCCTCGATCGCCGCCTGATCGCGGGCGGTGAAGGCGAAGAAGCCGATCACCAGGATCAGCGGCACGATCGTGTAGAAGATCTCGATCGGCATGTTGTAGCGCAGCTGCACCGGGAGGCCCGTCTGGCCCTTGCGGCGCCGGTACACGACGACGGCCCAGATCGTGAGCCCCCACGTGACGACGCCGACGGCGAGGAGGACGATCCAGGAGGTGACCCAGAGCCCGATGACCCGGTCGACGTGGTTCGTCGTGCCGGGTTCGGTGGGGAGCCAGCCCTGGAGCTGCTCCTGCGTGCAGCCCGCGAGAACGAGGGCGAGGGCTCCTGCAACGGGGGCAGCGACCCATCTGCGGAGACGGCGATTGAAGCGCACCGGTGACCTTTCGGAAGACTGGGGACCAGTTCACACGAAACTGTATTAGACCGGCTCCAGCCTACCTTCCCCGTCGGGACCGGAGTGCACCGCCGGCCGCTCTTGACCTCCGCGGCCGAGGGTGCGAAGAACGACGGACGGCGCCCGACCGCCCGCTTCTGCAAGCCGTCGGACGCCGTCCGGGAGGTGCTGGAGCGGCGTGTCGCCGCCGCCGATCAGTGGAAGCTGTCGCCGCAGGCGCAGCTGCCGCCCGCGTTGGGGTTGTCGATGGTGAAGCCCTGCTTCTGGATGGTGTCCTCGAAGTCGATCGAGGCGCCGTCGAGGTACGGGACGCTCATCTTGTCGACGACGAGGCCGACGCCCTCGAACTCGACCGCCGCATCGCCGTCGAGGGTGCGCTCGTCGAAGTAGAGCTGGTAGATGAGACCCGAGCAGCCACCGGGCTGGACGGCGACGCGCAGGCGCAGGTCGTCGCGGCCCTCCTGCTCGAGGAGGCTCTTGACCTTCGCGGCGGCGACGGGGGTCATCGAGACGCCGTGCGCGGTCTTCTGGTCGACGGTCGATGTCGTGTCGGACATGTCACTCCTCGAGGGGGTCGGTGCGGTGATGACGGCGTGGCGTCGGGGGGACGGCGTGCTGCCGTCGGTGATGCCACACGATTCTACGGTGGCAACTGCTCCGCGGAGCCGGGTATTCCGGATCCGTGCGGCCGCGTCAGCCGCGGTGGGCCGCCGCGCGCAGCAGGAAGAGCGCCTCCGTCTGCGCGGCCCGCTTGAAGACGCCGAGGTGGAGGGACTCGTTGGGGCTGTGCGCGCGCGAGTCGGGGTCCTCCACGCCGGTCACCAGGATCTGGGCGGCCGGGAACTCCCGGACGAGGTCGGCGATGAAGGGGATGCTGCCTCCCGCGCTCGTCTCCAGTGCGTCGCGGCCCCAGGCGTCCGCCATCGCCTGCTTGACGAGGCCCACGGCCCAGCCCGAGGTGTCGACGAGGAAGGGCTCCCCCGTGTCGACGTCGTCGATCTCGAGGTGGGCGCCGAACTGAGCGTGATCGCGCAGGTGGCGCTCGAGCGCGGCGAAGCCCTCGGGCGCCTCCTGGCCGGGCGCGATGCGAGCGCTGATCTTGACCCGCACGGAGGGGCTCAGGGTGTTGGATGCGTCCACGACGCTCGGGGCGTCGATCCCCGTGACCGTGATCGACGGCTTGGACCAGATCCGCGAGAGGAAGGGGCCGGAGCCGATCGGCGAGACGCCGTCGAGCAGGCCGGCGTCGCGGCGGAGGTCGCCCTCGGTGATCTCGGGGACGGCGCCGTCGTGCTCGCGCAGACCGTCGACGGCGACCGAGCCGTCCTCGTTCCACAGGGTGGAGAGCAGGCGCACCGTCGCGAGCATCGCATCCGGGACCGCTCCGCCGAGCATCCCGGAGTGGGAGGCGTGGTCGAGGGTCCGGACGGTGAGCGTGAAGGTGACGTTTCCACGCAGGCCCACGGTCAGCGACGGAGTGTCCACGTCCCAGTTGTCGCTGTCGGCGACGACGATGACGTCGGCGCGCAGGGCGTCGTGGTGCTCGCGGAGGAAGGTCGGGAACGACCGCGAGCCGAACTCCTCCTCGCCCTCGATGAAGAGCACGAGGCCGAGGTCGTGGTCGTCACCCGCCACCTCGCGCAGCGCGCGGACGGCGGCGAGGTGGGACACCACTCCGGCCTTGTCGTCGGCCGCGCCCCGGCCGTAGAGGCGGTCGCCGCGCACGGTCGGCTCGAACGGAGGGGTCTCCCACGAGGTCTCGGCGCCCTGCGGCTGGACGTCGTGGTGCGCGTAGAGGAGGACCGTGGGAGCGCCGTTGCGCGCGGCACGGGTGGCGAGGACGGCCGGCTGCCCGAGGACTCCCGAGTCGCCGATCGTCGACCGGCGGATCGACACGTCCTCGAAGGCCCCGGTCTCGCGGGCGAGCTCGGCGATCGCCTCGGCGCTCGCGGCCACCCGGGTGGCGTCGAAGCCGTCCCACGAGACGGAGGGGATGCGCACGAGGCGCCCGAGCTCCGCGAGCGAGCGCGGCAGGTCGTCGCGGACGGCGGCCAGGACCGCCTCCTCGGCTGCTGGGAGAGTGGACGTCGGAGTCGGAGCGTCGTGGGCCATGCAGGTAATCTTAAGAGACCCTCGATTCCAAGGACGTTCACCGTGGCCAAGCACCCGATCGCAACCGACACGCCCGACGACGCCGACTCGGCCCCGTCGACCGGCAAGGGGCGGCCGACGCCGACCCGGCGCGAGCGCGAGCTCGCCAACCAGCGTCCGCTCGTGACGACCGATCGCAAGCAGGCCGCGCGCGACGCCCGCGAGAAGGCCGCCGTGGCGCGCGAGCAGGCCCGGATCGGCCTCGCCGCCGGTGACCAGCGCTACCTGCCGCTGCGCGACAAGGGCCCGCAGCGCAAGTTCGTGCGCGACTGGGTCGACGCGCGCTTCAGCCTCGGCGAGTTCCTCATCCCCGTGATGGTCGTCGTCCTGCTGCTGAGCTTCTTCCCGCAGCCCGAGCTCCAGTACGTCACCCTCATCGTCCTCTGGGCGTTCTTCCTCGTCGCCGTGCTCGACTGCGTGCTGCTCGGCATGCGCATGCGGAAGAAGCTCGGGGAGCGCTACGGAGCCGACAAGGTCGAGAAGGGCATCCGCTGGTACGCCGCGATGCGCGCCCTCCAGCTCCGCGTCATGCGCCTCCCCAAGCCCCAGGTGAAGCGCGGGGCGTTCCCCGAGTGAGCGCGTAGCGCTCGCTCGGAAAACTGGTGCTCGCTTGCTCGGCCTGCGGCCTCGCCGCAGTCGGATGAGCAGGGGGTCGCGTTCCGAGGAGCGTCTCGCCTCCGACTAGGTCGATCCGCTGGCGGTCGGATCGACCGTTCGTCTTTTCGCGCCCGAGTGGTGAGGTGACTCGGCCGCGGGACGGGCAGTGACGACGGAGCGACGAGCTTCGTAGCGGTCGTCGCTCCCTCCAACCGGGATGCCGTCGATTTCCTGATCTCCACCGTCTCCAACGGCGACATGATGGAGTCGTCGGGCGGCTGCCCTCTGCTCTCCTCGCAGCACCTCCGACATCCGTCGACGTCGGGAAGTCGAGCTCACGGTCGAGGTCCGAGAGCAGAGCTCTGCGGAGCACGAGACGCGTCCGACCGATAACCTCTGTTCGGTCTTCGGCGAGGAGATCTTGCGGAGGCGAACGGGTGATTCGCGTGTCAGCGAATCGCCCTAGCCGAGCGCAAGACGCTCTGCAGGACGCGACCGCCTCGGGAGGCCGACTGCGCCGAGCCGGGCAGGGACCGGCTCGGGATCAGCACCGCGGGCAGGGACCGGCTCGGGATCAGCGCAGCGCGCGATTCACCTTCGCAGCCCACAGGGGGCCCTCGTAGATGAAGGCGGTGTAGCCCTGGACGAGGGTGGCGCCGGCGGCGAGACGCTCCTGCACGTCGGCGGCGGTCTCGACGCCTCCGACCGAGACGACGCAGAACTCCGCGGGGACGACGGCGCGGATCACGCGGAGGACGGCGAGCGAGCGGGCGGCGAGCGGGGCTCCCGAGAGCCCTCCGGCACCGGCGGCG
Organism: Rathayibacter sp. Leaf299; assembly: GCF_001423055.1. Taxonomy (NCBI): domain Bacteria; kingdom Bacillati; phylum Actinomycetota; class Actinomycetes; order Micrococcales; family Microbacteriaceae; genus Rathayibacter; species Rathayibacter sp. Leaf299. The sequence continues at coordinate 2,918 of NZ_LMNT01000003.1, read as the reverse complement.
TCGACGACGGAGGCGGCCGTCTCGAGGCCCTCGCGGGAGAGGGTCGTGTTCGTGGCGATGACGCCGTCGAGCCCGAGGCGCACGGCGAGCTCGGCGACGCGCACGACCTCGTCGTCGGAGAGGTCGGGGGCGATCTTCACGAGCAGCGGAGTCGTGTCGGCCGCGTCCTTCACTGCGGCGAGCAGGGGCTCCAGCCTGTCGATCTCCTGCAGCCCGCGCAGGCCGGGGGTGTTCGGAGAACTCACGTTGACGACCAGGTAGTCGGCGAGAGGCGCCAGCATCCGGGCGCTGATCAGGTAGTCCTCGATCGCGTCGTCGACGTCGACCGCGCGGCTCTTGCCGATGTTGACGCCGATGACCGGACGCCCGCGGACCCCGCGGAGTCGGGCCAATCGACCCGCGGCCGCCCGCGCCCCGAGGTTGTTGAAGCCCATCCGGTTGATGACGGCGCGGTCCGCGACGAGGCGGAAGAGGCGCGGTCTGTCGTTGCCGGGCTGAGGGCGGGCCGTGATCGTGCCCACCTCCACATGCCCGAAGCCCAGCGCGCCCAGCCCCAGGACGGCCGTGGCGTTCTTGTCGAAGCCGGCGGCGACTCCGAACGGCGTCGCGAAGCGCAGCCCGAGGGTCTCGACCGAGGTGTCGTGCTTCGGCAACGTGAACCGGCGCGCGAGGGGCGCGACGAGGGCGAGGCCGCGGATGACCGGGAAGGCGAGGTGATGCGCGCGCTCCGGATCGATGCGTCGCAGGACCGTGCGGAACAGGAGCGGGTAGACGGCGGCCATCAGAGCTCCTCGACGTCACGCGCAGGCCCGCTGCGCTCGGCGCGCAGGAGGGTGATGGCCGAGTCGAAGTCGTCGAGCGAGTCGAAGGCCTGGTACACGCTCGCGAAGCGCAGGTACGCGACCTCGTCGAGCTCGCGCAGCGGCGCGAGGATCGCGAGGCCGATGTCGTTCGCGTCGATCTGCGAGGCGCCGGTGGAGCGGATGCTCTCCTCCACCCGCTGGGCGAGCACCGCGAGATCGGAATCGGTGACGGGGCGGCCCTGGCAGGCCTTCCGCACGCCGCTGACGATCTTCTCGCGGCTGAACGGCTCGACCACTCCGCTGCGCTTGATCACGACGAGGCTGGCGGTCTCGGTGGTCGAGAAGCGGCGACCGCACGAGGGGCACTGGCGCCGGCGTCGGATCGAGAGGCCGTCGTCGCTGGTGCGCGAGTCGATCACCCGGGAGTCGGGGTGCCGGCAGAACGGGCAGAACATCGCGGAGTGCCTCTCGGGTCAGGCGAAGCGCGCGTCGACGGCGTCGCCGTGCGCGGGGAGCGCCTCGGCGTCGCTGAGCGCGCGGATGTGCGGGGCGACGCGAGCGAGGGCGCCGCGGTCGTAGCTGATGAGCTGCTGCGGGCGCAGGAACGTGTAGGCGCCCAGACCGGAGGAGAACCGCGCCTGGCCCATCGTGGGCAGCACGTGGTTGGAGCCGGCCAGGTAGTCGCCGAGGCTGACCGGCGCCGTGGGGCCGAGGAAGATCGCGCCCGCGTCGTGGATGAGCGCGGCGGTCGCCCCGGGGTCGCTCGTGTGCAGCTCGAGGTGCTCGGGGCCGTAGGCGTCGCTGAAGGCGCAGGCGGTCTCGAGGTCGTCCACGATGACGAGTGCCGACTGGGGACCGTCGAGCGCGATCGCCACGCGCGCGGAGTGGTGGGTCGTCGCGGCCTGACGCTCGACCTCCGCGCCGACCGCGCGGGCCAGCTCGGCGTCGTCCGTGACCAGCACGGCCGAGGCCGCCTCGTCGTGCTCGGCCTGGCTGACCAGGTCGGCCGCGATCAGACGGGGATCGCCGGTGGAGTCGGCGATGACGAGGATCTCCGTCGGGCCGGCCTCGGAGTCGATCCCGACCTGGCCGAGCACCTGGCGCTTCGCGGTCGTGACCCAGATGTTGCCGGGGCCGGTGATCATGCCGACGGGCTCGAGGCCGATCGACTCGACACCGTAGGCCAGGGCGGCGACGGCGCCCGCGCCGCCTGCGGCGTAGACCTCGTCGACACCGAGGAGACCCGCTGCCGCCAGGATCGTCGGGTGGACGGCGCCGCCGAACGCCTTCTGCGGCGGGGAGACGATCGCGATGGACTCGACGCCTGCGGCCTGAGCCGGGACGACGTTCATCACGACGCTCGAGGGGTACACGGCCTTGCCGCCGGGGACGTAGAGGCCCGCGCGGGCGACCGGCGTCCAGCGCTGGACGACGGTGGCGCCGTCGTCGAGGACGGTGGTCCGCTCGGGCGGGATCTGCGCGGCGCTCGCGCTCCGCACCCGGGAGATCGCCTCGTCGAGGGCCGAGCGGATGGCCGGATCGAGGTCGCGGACGGCGGCGGCGATGTGCTCGGCCGGCACCCGCAGGTGCGGCTGACGGACTCCGTCGAGTCGCTCGGACTGGTCGAGGAGCGCCTCCGCGCCGCGGGCTCGGACGTCGGCGATGAGCTCGGCGACGATCGGTCCGACGTCGGCGGAGGTGCCCGGGTTGCGCGGCACGAGGGCGAGCAGCTCGGCGGAGGAGGGACGACGGCCGCGGAGGTCGAGAGTCTGGATCATGGCCGCCCCAGTCTACCGGCCGCCCCCGCCGCCCTCCGGCGCTGCGGGCGCGCTGGGCGGCTCTGCTCGCGGGCTGTCGCCGGTCGCTCCGGGACATCGCGGGCAGATCATCTACGGGCAGCGGAGCGAAGTCGCGTCGGTGCCGACGAGCAGGACGGGGTCTCCTGGGATCCGTTGCGCGGGTGCAAGGGTCTCGAAGCTTCTATTTGTCAAGGTCGGCAGAGGTGGGGGAAGAGTTAGCGGCAGAGGGCTCGTTTGAGGAGGCGGAGGGTGTCTTTGGTGGTTTTGCCTGCGGCGAGGTGGGCGTCGCGGTAGTCGCGGGTTCGTTGTTCGTGGG